>JAAEPZ010000649.1 GCA_024231955.1 bacterium
ACGACGACGACCCCACCTGGTCTCGGCGCGAATGCGCCGCCACTCGTCAGGGCTCGCCCCATACACATAACTGTCTCCGGGGTGGGTCTTCCTGATCCAATAGGCCCGCGGCGCGCCATGTCTATCAATCTCGATGCCGTCACGCATGCTCGCGCCGTCCATGATATGCGGTGGCTTCGTGAGCCGATCGGCCTCAATCAACTGAATGCGGGTGGCAAATGCCCCCCTGCCGGGTAGCCACAAGGGCAACGCCAGCGCCTCCCCATTCAACAAACCCGATCGGAACGCCAATTGCGTAAGCCCGGCAAAATTAAGTGTGCGGCCCGCGTCACAGTCCGTCCCGTCGGCCCAGCTCCGCCACAACGCCTCAATACGCCTGCCGGTAACGTCGGCCCACGCCTTGTCACGGCCCAGCGCCTGATAATCGGGCTTCGCGGACAGCCGCATGCCAGTACCGACCACATTATCGGTGATGGTCTGGATGGCGCTTGAGGCGATACCGTTGTTGTTGGACAGATCGCGGTTGCGTGCCCGCAGCATAGCCAGATCGCCCAGCAGATCCTCATCGGCGGACCCGAACGACGGCAACCACGTGGAGAGCCCCTCAATGGTGCTCGACGCGCCTTCATAGGCCCCGGCCATGGCACGGGGGCGGCTTGGCATTGAGCGCGGACGCACGAGTTTTGACATCAGACCTCCAGATAAAGCGGGCCGCGGCGCGAAGAGCCGTCAAGCCGGGCGATCGTGTTTTGAAGACCGGCAATATAGCTGCGAAGTTCGCCGACATTGGCCGCCGTATAGGTAACGCGCCCGTCAACACCGACATCCACGCTCTGGCGCTGACCGCCGGTGACAAGAAGGTGCAGGGCCGTCTCGGCCTGTACCAGCCGTTCCTTCAATGTTGCAAGATCGGTCATCTGGTTTTTATTCCGTTTCGGGGCAACTCGTGTTTGATCTAAAGCCATTCATCATCCGACAGGATGGGGCCGGGCAGCCTGTCGTAAATGCTCTGTCGGGTTTTTGTTTCTTCCTGCACCGGCGTTTCGGGCTGGACCACCTCGGCTATTCGCTTCTCCATGTTGCGCGCCTTGCGTTCCGAAAAACCGGTCAGCTCATGTTCAGCCGCCGCACGGGCGTAAACGCGGCAATCAAGGGCCTCGTTGCGCTCACGGGTTTTCTCCCACTCGATATGGGCGAAACCGTTTTTCTTCACCTTCGTAACCGCCTGTTCCGCCGTCAGTTGCCTGAAATACTCAGGCTCGTATTTGGGAAAGTGACAGTAACCGGGCGGAAACTCCTCGCCTTCCCCTGGCGGCTCCTTATGGAGATTGGCGTGCAACTCGGCCTTGAACAGATCACCATTGACCTGCCACAGCTTTGCACCCGCCTTGCGCTTGCGGCCCCTGATGGTGACGTCAACCCTTGACGGGCCGACAATCGGATAGGGGCTTTTCCTCGACATTCCCTTGACCGGCATGACCCGCCCGACAGGCATCGTCCTTGACCATGCATAGACAAGCTGCGCCGCGTAACCCGTATCAATTGCCAGGTGTTCAATAACCATCGAGCCACCGTCGGCGTGCGCAAAACGCTCATCAAGCAGGGCCGCCAGCTTGTTCCACACGTCGGGCAAATTAATATCGCCTTCCAGGACACGGTAGTCGACCGACCAGCTTTCCCTGTTGCGCCCCCAGGCCACCACCTCAACCTCGATACGGTCCGGATGCACATCGGCGCCGGCTTTCAGGAACAGACCGCCTCGCGGCACCTCGCCGATCGGATAGTCCTCGCGGCGGGCGTAAAGCACATCCCATTCAGGCGCTTCACCGCGAATCTCGAACACTTCACCAAGCGAGGTATTGACGAACACCTTGAGCGCCTCCTCGCCATGCCGTTTGGCGGAGATAAAATCACCGGCCATGTCCCGGAGTTTCTTCCAGGGCGAGTAAATCTCGTTCAGATGGAAACCGGCCGTACCGGCAAACGGGTTCTCCGCCCGCCACTCTCCAAGACGGATCGCCGCATGCCGTTTGGGATCGTTCCAGACCGAACCGCAATGCTCACAGCCGTAATATGCGGTTTCGGGAAGATGCTCCGCGTTTTCGTCCTTCTCCCAGTGAACATGCTCCCACTTAAGCACCTGTTGTTCGCCGCAATCAGGACACGGCACCCAATAGCGGCGCTTGTCGCTTTCCTCCCAGGCCGCGTCAATCCGGCTCGCACCCTTGATGGTCGGGGTCGATACAAGAACGATCTTGCTGTTCCAGAAGGTCACCGTGCGCTTCTTCGCAAGATTGACCGGATCACCCTCGGTACCGGCGCTGGCCGGATACCTGTCAACCTCGTCACAAAGCAGAATGCGGATCGGGCGCATGGCCAGACCCGAAGGCGCGTTGGCGCCGACAATGGTCAGGTGACCGCCATGGAACTTCTTGTGCAGTATCTTGTTCGACCCGTCACGCGACTTCGGATCGCCAACCTTGCCGCGCAGACACGGCGTGTCGCGTGCCATGGTGGCAAAACGGTCCTTGGACCATGACTCCGCGTCGCGCTCCGTCGGCATTACCACCAGGACAGGGGCCGGGTCCTGGTCGATATGGTAGCCCACGGCGTTCAGAATACACTCCGTCTTGCCGACCTGGGCCGAGGTCTTGACTACCACCTGCTCGACTACCGGATCGGAAATCGTGTCCATGATACCACGCTGGTACTCGGCGCGCTCCGTCACCCATTGTCCAGGCTCGGCGCTGGCCTCCGACGAGAGCCTGCGGTTGCCATCAGACCACTGGCTTACGCTCAGGTCAGGCGGCGGAGCCGCTATCTTGAGAACCCGCCCCAGTGTCTTCTTCAGGGCCGCCGTCCCCGCCACCTCGATGCACAATCTCGATCCTTGTGGCGGCGATTTCCGCGAGGACTTCGTGGAGCGCTTTCTTGATGACGTCTTTGGCTTGCGCGATGCTCGTTGTTTCATTTATCACCGGTGCCATTTTGTCAGGCAACGCCAGAAGCCGCGTGCGCATCAACGAGACAACCTCAATCCAGGCCGCCGCAACGTCGTCGGCAAGAAGAGTATTGCCATGCTGCAGTTCGGCATCCATCTCCGCCATGTCAGCCTTGGCCTTCGTAAGGCGGGCGCGCTCAGCTTGTAAATCGGGGCTCTCATTCCCTTCATTATCGTTCCGGTCACGCAAGTAGCCGATATAACCGCGAACCGAACTGACAAGCTCATAATGGCCACGCGAAGCCCTCGAGATCACGCCGGTCTTCGATAAAACCTGTACGCGCCGCTCGCTGATATCGAGCAGGTGCGCCAGGACAGCAGTCGTTAGCAGTTTTACCGACATTGCAAATCCAGGGTGTGTCTTAAAGGACCGGGTGGCATTTTTTTACGGCCACGAAGAGGGCCTGTGATCAGATCAGCCTGACCCGAACAAACTCAAACAAACGGCGCAACGCATAACTCCTGCCAATGCTGACCACCGTAAAAATGGCCCCGATTGCAAGATTGTCCGCCAGTCGCACCTTCAGATCAAACAACGGAAACACAAGTATCTGGGTAACCACCGCAATACCGTAGCCAATCGCCACGTTGCTCAAGGATTCAACCAGTGACATCCGTCTCGATTGCCTCAT
>JAAEPZ010000650.1 GCA_024231955.1 bacterium
CGCCCCTACATCAGTTCACCAGAGGGGATGGTCGAGAAGGGCGAGGTAAGCCCTACTCCGCTTCCGCAACCTCGCGATCGCGGGGCAGGGAGCGGATGTCCTCCTCGTCCTCGAACTGGAAGTAGACCTCTTCGTCGTCCGGCCCGACGTCGGCGTAGGTCTCCTCTTCCATGTGGAACTCGTGGTAGTGCGGAAGACCCGTGCCGGCCGGGATCAGACGACCGACGATGACGTTCTCCTTGAGCCCGCGCAGCTGGTCGACCTTGCCGCTGATCGCCGCCTCGGTCAGCACCCGGGTGGTCTCCTGGAAGGAGGCCGCGGAGATGAAGCTCTCGGTCGAAAGCGACGCCTTGGTAATACCGAGGAGCAACGGCCGGCCGATCGCCGGACGGCCGCCCGCGGCGATCACCCGCTCGTTCTCCTCCTGGAAGCGGAAGCGATCGACCTGCTCGTCGATCAGGAAATTCTCTCCACCAGATCCTGTATTGGCAAAGGCTCCAGGACCAAGAGCCCCGGCGGCTACTTCCACCGCGTCGGCAGCTCGAAGCGCGAGCTGCGGCCCGAGGTGCTGGCGCGGCTGTTCCAGCAGCGCAGCCAGGCGCGGATCGTCCGATTCGAAGAGCAGGCCGTCCCCGGCACGTCCCTGGACGATTTGAGCAGCACGCTCTGGCAGCCCCTGCTCGGCTCCCACACCGAGGACCCGCGCCTGACGCTGAACAAGCTCAAGATCCTGACCGACGACGACGGCCGCGAAAGCCGCGAACTCTCCGGCCGCGACCCGATCTTCCGGCTGATCGACGACACCGAGCTGCTGCTCACCATCTTCTCGGCCGAGCTCCCGAACCAGATCGATCCGCCGGCAGCCGCTGGTACCGGATCAAGATGACTCTTGCCACAGGCGGCATCCGTCCGAAGCAGATCACCGGGAAGACGCGGTCAGCCGTTGCCGGATCTCGGCGTCGGACAGGACGTCGATCTCGTCGGCCCTCAGCCCGGCGTTGGCCAGGGCCTGACGGATCAGATCGCACTGCGCCGCGGCGTTGGGCACGGTGAAGCCGCTCGAGGGACCGTCCTGGTTGACCGCCGAGCCGCGGATCACGGCGAACACGGGGGCGCCGTCGCGCCGGGCCTCGGCCAGCGGCTTGAGCACCAGGACGCCGACAAAGGCACGGGCGCAGCCCTCGTAGATCCGAAGCGCAGGAGGGAGTCTGGTGAGAGCGGATTGATGGACGTAGAGCGCCGTTGGCGTGTGCTTTCCGACCGGAGCCTCACGGCAGGCGGCGCGTTCTTCGCGGAAGGCCATGAGCTCCTCGAAAAGTTCCCGGCGGGTCTCGAAGACTTCCTGGCTCTCGAAACCGGTTCCATGAACGCGACGGCGCAGGTCCGGGACTCAGGGGCCTGACGGCCGTCGGCGGGCGGGTCGGTTCATCTCTTCGTAGGGGCGGGCACGGAGCACGCCCCTACGAAGCCGTCCGGATACCACGGCGACGCTTAGTAGCAACACCCCTCTTTGCCACCGAGCGTCCGAGCCTCCCACAACAGGGGCTGCTCAGCAGCCCGGCGACGAGGGCGACCACCGCGCCGATCAGGGCAGCCAGGAGAACGACGCGGTTCGTGCTCCTCGGCCTGGCTCCGCCAATGCTCGTTTACTTCGGCGCTCTCCATGCTTGGAGTTGAGCCGGCGCCGCTTCCTTTGGCTGCGTAGGCGGTGGCCCGTTCCCGCTCGTTTTCGGTCCGGCCCCCACCGGCGGGCGCTCGACCGCAGGATCGCTTGGAGCGGTAACCTCGGCCGCTGGCCGGGCCGCTTCCGCCCAGCTGGCAAGAGGGTGGGCAAACACGGGGTAGCCAGGATGGTTCTCCCTGATTTCCAGTCGCGTTCACCGATTGGTACGCCCCGCGGGTCCCAGCGCATCGCCCTACCACAGATTCTGTTCGCTCAATGCGCCGTTCGGGCCCTCGTTTTCGCGTTTATGGGGTGAAGCCGGGCGCCGCACGGTCCGGATCCAGGGCTGTGGAGTCGCCATCGGAGCTCAGGCGACTCAGTGACCGACCCGGAGTAAGGGCTGCCGGCGGTCGCCCCTCGTCGCCAGCGGAGACCCTCCAAGAGGGGTACGTCAGCAGTCGGGCCAGAGCGAGTGGACAGGGAGGTCTCTCGCGCCATGGGCGGTCTTATTCTCATGACACATACTAACTTGCAGAGGAGTAGAAAATGAACGCCACACTTGATCGTCCCCTTCATTCCGGAAGCCAAAACAGTCCGATGCTGCCGATTTTCGTCCTTCTCTTTCTTGCTCTCTTGGCAAGGCCGATCCTGGCAGAGAATATTTATGGCTCGAATCAGACGAATCTCTATATCCCCGACAATGACGGCTGGGTGGCCAGCACGATCGTTATCTCGGGAGCTCCTGCCGGCGCCACGGTTACCGCAATCGATGTGCACTTCTCCGCAATACACCCGTATGCCGGTGACCTGAATATCGATATCAACGACCAGGGACTTGTAGGGAACTACGATCTCTGGGCCAATGAGGGCGGAGCGATGGATAACCCGTCGCGGACCGTTTACGGAGTAAATGCATTCAACGGGCTCCCAGTCAACGGAACATGGCACCTGTGGGGCAGAGATACGGAGGCCGGGGACGGCGGCTATGTGGATGAATGGTGGATAAGGATCTATTACGATGTGAGTGTTCCGGATCTCGTGCCGCAGAACCTGACAGTGACCCCGCTGACGGTGAACGTTGGCGATCCTGCGACCGTGAGTTTCCGAGTATACAACCAGGGCACGGCGACGGCTGCTGCGTCGACCACGAACATCCGACTGAGCTCTTCATCTACCAACGTTACCACCTCGGATCCCCTGCTGAAGACGGTGACCACGCCGTCGATCGGACCTGGGGGCTTCTATGACCACACCGAATCGGTCACCATCCCCAGCGTCAGTCCGGGAACCTGGTATGTGTGGGTCATCCTCGACGTCTACAGCACCGTCGGTCAGAGTAACGAGAACAATGACAAGGCCAATACCTCGATTACGATCAATCAGAATGTACCCGATCTGATACCCCAGAACCTGACGGTGAGCCCGACGACGGTAAATGCAGGCGCCAGTGCGACCGTTAACTTCAGAGTAAACAACCAGGGCACGGCGACGGCTGCTGCGTCGACTACGAACATCCGACTCAGCTCTTCATCTACCAACGTTACCACCTCGGATCCCCTGCTGAAGACGGTGACCACACCGTCGATCGGGCCTGGGGACTTCTATGACCACAACGAATCGGTCACCATCCCCAGCGTCAGTCCGGGAACCTGGTACGTATGGGTCATCCTCGACGTCGACAGCGCCGTCGGTCAGACTAACGAGGACAATGATTACGCCAATACCTCGATCACCGTCGGTGCGGCCGGTCAAGCCGATCTTCTGATTCAGAGTTTGACCGCGACTCCGAACTCTGCGTACATTGGGGAAACGGTAACCGTGAACTTCACGGTGTACAATCAAGGTGACTCCGCGGCAGGTTCGTCAACCACAAACATCCGATTGAACACTTCATCTACCAGCGTCGAATCTTCCGATATCTTGCTGAAGACGGTAACGACGCCGGCTCTCGCCGCAAATTCCTCGGTAGCTCACAACGAGTCCGTAAAGATTCCCTTGACCGGACCTGGGCAGTACTTCGTGTGGGTAATCCTCGATGTCGACAACGCCATCGGTCAGAGTGACGAGTCCAATGACAAGGCCAATACCCTCATGACTCTGGATCTGAGGACTGCAACGTCATTCAGGATGCCGATTGGGGGAACGTTGGGGGCCGACCTCCGGCGGCTTAGTTGCTCCAGATTCTCCCAGACACAATATCCGAAGATCCGATTCAACGATGACGGCGATGCCAGCCCCGACGCCAATGAATGGTACGTCGCAACGGCATTCAAGGAGAACCGATATCTGAGTGGTGGCTTTAATAGCGATCAGGTGGGTGACTACGATGACTTCAACGCTGACGAGCTGCCGGACTATCATCCCGGGGAAGATTGGAATCTGACCACCGGTGGCGACAGCGACGAAAATGAGGAGATCTATGCTATTGCCGACGGGGTGGTGACGTTCAGGGGCTGTGCATACGGTCAGACGGTCGTACTGGTCCATAAAACGGAGGCCGGGGAGCTGATCTCTTCGTTCTACGGCCATATGGCAAGCCCCAGTCCGTTCCAGGAGGGTGATTCCGTGAACAAGGGTCAGGTCGTTGGTTACGTCGGTACGACAAGCGGCGGCTCCTGCTCCGGGGTGGTAGGCGCACACCTTCACTTCGAGATTCGGAAGCCGTCGATGCTTGACCCGCAAACGCTCCAGCTCGAGTATAGTGCAAGCATGTGGCCTGCCACTGGAACCGCGGACAATGGTCTTTCGTTCATCGAGCAGAACTACTACAATCCGTCAGAGTTCCTGGGGCTGCTCTTTGCCGATGGCTTCGAATCGGGAGATGTCTCCGGGTGGTCAACCAATGTCTCCGGGCGAACCGACTGAATGGTAAGCGATCGCCCCGGGGAACGATCTGATCGACCCTCAATGTGGGGGCCGAGAGTCTTTGGTGGTTGCGGCAACACTTTCGCTCCCGCCCGCCGGCACTCGGACGTCTGACCGGGTGGGGCGACTTCTCTTCGGCTCAACGGTCGCGAGCCGACGGGCAAGCGTCACGACGCCAACCAGACCCTCACGCCCGGCAGTCGAGCGGGGGGACAGCGTCGGCGATCGCTGCAACAGTCTGGGACGGGTTCTCGCCGCAGGGCACAACGAGGAGGCCGAGAGATCCCAGAAGCCGGCCAGGATGAAGTGACAGCAGGGCAGCCCATGTGATACGGTTTCCGGAATAGGAGCGAGCGTTCGGGGACCCGAAGGGCATCGCCTTCGACCCCGGCGCGATGCGGTGCATTCTCCGTGGCGATGGGAACAAGCCGTCGTTCCAGCACTACCCGCCGGCAGCCTCAGGCGCCCCCAGGTCACCGGATCCGGACCGCCGATGGGCGGCCGGTGGCGAGACCCGGAGGAGGCGATGTCCAGCCCCGACTTGATGACCTCTCAATCCGATTCCGGATTGGAGACGATGCCACCGGACTTCAAGACCCTCTCTCACCCGGAGCAACAGATCCGCGCCATGGCCCTTGAGCATCGGGTTCCGGTGTGGCTCGCCGGCCATGTTGGGCCGGACAGCCTGGGCATGGTCAAGCAGCGGCTGCCACTTGCCGATCTGGTACTTTGTATCCTCGGATCCGAGCGGCCGGAGTCCATGCAGGAGCCCACTGGCATTCCGCTCCGAGCCGCCAATCTGGAGATCGAAATGCTCCAGGCGAGGTTGCACGAGAAGCCGATTTACCTCTTCATTCGCAAGGATTTCGAGCCCGATCCGGGTCTACGGCTATTGATTTACCTTCTCGGAACGGTCCATGCTTGGTCGACGGATGCGGAGCTCTATTCATCCGTTCGGGAGCTTGTCCGTAGGTACTCCCGGGGCAGAGCCTGGTGGATGCGCCGGCGGTCGAAGAGCGCCGCACAGTTGATCCAGGGTCTGGCAAAGGAACGATCCCGCATCTTGGCGTACGATCCCGATCTTCCTGCCATCTACTTTCTCGACCATAAATTTCTTGAAGACACCGGCGGCGAACCGGACATCGGGAAAATCGATCGACTTCTCCGGGAGGAAGCCACGTTGAAGAACGAAGAGGAGCGAATTGCCCGGCTGTGGCCGGCGATGCTCGAGATTCTACGTGCACCCTACAACAAGAAGAAGTATCTGGACTACCTGCCGCATTGGAGCACTCTTCTCGGCCGGTGGACAAGGACGAGTTCCTGGTTCGGATTGCATGGTCATTTCTTGTTGGGCCCGTTGGCTTCCCTCAACAGCCTCGGCGAGGTACGCGATGAACTCCGCAATTCCGGAAAGCACTACCCAGGCGAGCCTTTGAGCCCACCATCGGGCGCACTGGCTACCGAGTACTACTCGATCGCCAAGCGGCTGCCATTCGGGAGCGATCGCCGGAAGTACTTCACAAAGGCGAGAGAAAAGGTGGAAGAGGCTCTCGACGAAGACCCGGGGGCCCGGGACGGTCTGTTGGCAATTCGAGGAAGTATCTATCTGCGTCAGTGGCAGATCAACTCAGCGGTCAAGGACTACAATGAGGTGGTGAAGCTCCGAAAGCGGAAGGGGGATGCATCGCTGGGGGAGGCCCTTGCAGAGCTCGGTTTCGCCTACGTACGGCAGGGAAGAGTCCTGAAAGGTCGGCAGATCATCGAGGACGCGGTCACGAAATTCCCTCCCGGTAACTCCGGATTCCTCATCCGGGCAAAGAAGAAACTCGCCGTCGCCTGTGCGCTGAGCGGGTGTCCGCGGCGGGCATGGGAGCTTCGCTCAGAGGCTCGACGTCTCGCCGAGGAAAGCGGAGCTCTGGACCAAATGTAGAATGACAAGTTCACAAAACGCCGACAGTAGGAGAGAGTACCTTGGTATCATGGCCATCCTGGAGAAGACATGGTCGCCACGAAGGCTTCGACCAGCCGGAGTCCGATCGATCGTTGGCCGCGGCGATGCCGCCTGATCTGCAGATCCTGGTCAATGACGACAGCCGTCGGGGGCGGCCACCTGTCCTCAGCTTCGAGCTCAAGGCCCGGGAGCCGCGGATCGCACTGAACTTCCGGGGATTGAGCGAAGTCCGAGAATTGGACCAGCTCCCGGAAGAGCACCTTGAACTGCTTTTTCAAGAGATCGGAGAGCTGCCCACTAAATATAAAACTGCCTCCGGAGCCGAAGCGCGGCTTGCGGCCCTGGGATCTGACCTCGCCGAGAAGTTGTTTCCCTGCGACTTGCAGGAGATACTCTGCGATTTGAGAGAAACTGTTAAGACCGTCCAGATTCAGTCCAACGAGTGCTGGATCCCCTGGGAGGTGCTCAGGATCTCGCCGGGGCCGGGTGAGGAAGGAGTCTTTCTCGGCGAAGCATTTGCTCTGACTCGCTGGCACCGCGGACTCCGGGAGCATCGCCGTTTGCCGCTCCATCATATCGCCGTGGTGGTTCTTGACGACTCGGATCTAACCAGAACGGGCGAGGAACGGGCGTTCCTGGAGAGCCTCCGGGAGACCGGCCGCAAGGTGAAGGTCCTTCCCGCACGCATGGCGAGCCTGAGGCCGGCTCTTGGCTCTGGCAAGCTTGACGGTTGGCACTTCTGCGGTCACGGCTCCGAGCCCCGTAGACGGCACCGCTGGCAGCAGGCGCGCCTTGATGGATATGAGGCTCTCACCCCGGAAGACTTTAGCGGGAGGGCATCGGGCGTCGGGAAGGCAGCGCCACTCTTTTTCTTCAACGCCTGTCACACCGCCCGAACCGTCCTCTCCCTCTCCGGTCGTGGGGGCTGGGCGCAGAAGCTCCTCGATGCCGGCGTTGGGGCCTTCCTCGGCGCTTCCTGGGCCACGACCGACGACGCTGCACTGGAGTTCGCCAAGGGATTCTACAGCAGTTTCTTGAGAGGTACCCCGATCGGGGAAGCAGTCCGAGTATCTCGCTTGACTGTCCGAGAGAAGTATCCGGGAGATCCGAGCTGGCTCGCGTTTGCGGTCTTTGCGCATCCCCTGGCGACCTGTGACGAGAGCCGTGAAGAAAAGGGAATCGACCGGGAGCTCTTCTTCCAGGAATGCTTCGCCCTTCTCCGCCTCCTCGAGCTGCGTCGGGACCTTCGAGCAGGAACGGTTCGCATTGCGGAATGGCCGGCGGATCCCCCTCAGCGCGAGGACCTGGAGGTGGTGTTCGAAATCGGGGGCGAACGGGAAGTATGGATCACGACAGCGGAGTCCCGGCAGCTGGAGCTCCATCTCGGCGCTTTGCAGAGGCTGAGGCAGCGGCGTTCCGGAGAGGCGCGGCGCAATTCTTTCGGTTCCATCCAAGCCGCTCCTCTGGACCCGCCATCGAGCCGTGCTGCAATTCTCTTCGAACAGACTCTACTGAGTCTGGATCTACAGCCGGATGTGGCCGAACAGCTGTCGGAGGAGGCAAGTCACCTCAGGCCGATGCGAGGGTTCGTGGAAGCTCTTCTCCCTGGATCCGTTGCGGTGGATTCATCAGCTGGGAATTCCTCCGTGCTCGACCGGTTCTATCTTCAAGGATATGATTTTGCCGGTCTCAAGATCCGCACCCTCCGTCTACTCGAAGAGATTCTCGACATACAGGTAATGAGCGGGGTGAGCAATGAAGCGGCCTACAGCCACTACGCAGGTCCTGCATTGACCCTATTGCGCTCCTGTCGCGGCCAGTCTGTGGCGTTCGGCACCGTCGTCGCGACCCTCCTAGCAACTGCGTCCGGCAGCTCCGTCGAGGCACCTAAAGATCAAGTCGATCAAGGTCTCATGAGTTTTCTCGCCTCGAATGTTGAGATCCTCAAGAGCCAAGTTTACTCCCAATCGATCGAGCTCGGTCAGCTGTTCGTTCGTCCTCACGCCCGCCTGGTCAAACACGATTCGACCCACTTTTTGCCACCGATTCGGGATACCTACAAAGAACCGATGGCCGACGTTGGCCGCCACCTCATCCCCGACCTGCTGCTCCGAATTCGACAAGAGATCATGGAATCGAAACGTAATTTCCTCCTAATTCTCGGCGATTTCGGCCACGGCAAGACCACTCTTCTGAAGTACCTTGCAGCAAGTCTATCCGGTATCCATGACCCAGACTCGCCGATTCCCGTCTACATTCCTTTGCGGGAATTTCAGCCTGATATCTCCATGCGGCAGGTGGTCGAGATACAGCTGAGGAAACACTTCCCGTTGACTGGAAAGGTCTGGAACGAGAAACGCTGGCTTCTTCTTTGCGACGGCTTCGATGAGATGGATATCTTGCATCACGACAGAGAAGATCGAGTCTTCTTACGTTTTACGATGCTTCTAAGGGAAGCGGAGCGCCACAATGTCCAGGTCATCCTGACCACCCGTCCGACTCTATTCCTCGAGCCGGATCGGAAACAACGTACGATCGGCCGGTTCGATCGGTTGGAGTTGCTTCCTTTCGACAAAGATCAAATCAGGGCATGGCTTGAAAAATGGAGTATCTGCCATCCCGTGATTCGGGCAGAAGACCTTGAGGATCGGAACCTGCTAGAGGTGGCACAGACGCCGGTCGCCCTGCTGATGATCGCAATGATTTATCACCAAGAGCTCGTGAATGGGAACGAAACCTATACGCGCAGTATGATTTACAAGACGTTTTTCGACTGGACCGCCAAGACCGGCGGCCTGACTGGGGAAGGTAACACCCCCAAGCGCCTGATGCCCGAGAAATATCGAGAGATCCTTCCGGAAATAGCTTGGATTCTCTTCGCTCATCCCGAAGCCAGAGGCGGATTGATGAACCATGAGCTCTTGCTGGCCGAGATTCGGGAAAGACACCCCGGTCACGATCAAGAGTACTATGAGCAATTGATCGTAGGTCACGCTTTCCACGAAGAAGAATCCAGCTGCATCGGATTCATACATCAATCTTTGCTTGAGTACTTGCTGGCGGAGGGAATTCTCGGCACCTTGGGGAAGAATCCCGAAGATCGGGATTCTCCGATACCAGGCGTCCCCGACGAGAAACTACTCCCTGACAAGTCATTTGCCCTGGAAACAGTGCGATTCTTCCGGGGTCTGATCGAATCTCGACCCGTCGAGGAGCGGCAAACGTTAGCCGAACGGCACCGGAATTCCCATCATTGGCCGGTGGTCCTCCGCCAGCTTGCTCAGAAGATTCCGGACAGAATGAAGGGCTATCGCGCCTTCCGGCGGATCGGTGCCGAGGTCGAATCTCGGAACTACGTTCCAGACACTTGCATGATCGTGGCGAATCTTTGCCTTCTGGGTTTTCTGTCCGACTTGTATCTGAGCGATGCATCCGGGGAGTATTCAGAAGCCTTTCCGCGATACCTGGGAGAAATTCAGACATTTCTGGCTTCGGACACCGGACTCGAGCCTCTAGCCGGCCTGTTGCGGCAATCTCTGACTGGTCTGACGTGGCGGCAAATGTATTTTCAGGAGATGGATTTCCGTGACTACCTGCTCTTCGAGACCACGATTCAGGACTGTCCGTTTCAGGAATGCAGCTTTCGGGATACGGACTTTAGTGGCGCGCGTATCGGCGGGTCGAGCGCGGAGGCGACGTTTTTTGGTTGCGAATTCAAGAGGACTAGGTTCCAGGACGTTCGAATCGAGCGGTCACGGTTCCAGAATTGCACATTCGATCAGCTTTCCACCACGTCAGGCATGGAGCTTCATGACGTCGTCTTCGAACGATGTCGCTTTGAAGGGAGTGATCTCATAGCCGATGTCTGCGAAGAAATCCGGTTTCTGGAGTGCACCTTTGTCGAGGCCACGGTAGGCTGGAGGGACACCATATCGAAGTCAGAGGGGATCACGTTATCCAACTGCATTAGACTCGACGGCGAGTGCGGCTGGCGTGCTGTGGAGTCAGTCAGGGATCTGGCGTTGTGAGCCCGCTGTGTTCCGCAAAAGAGTCGTCCGGGTGTGCTCCGCTCGTAGGTTTTTCCACCTCGCCGGCCCTTTACCTCGACTCGAACCACCACATCCCGCTCTTGGACACCATTCTGGAGATGGGGTCCTATCGCGTCTGCGAAGAAGCGCCTCCGGTCGACCGCCATCTATCATCACCGGCTCGTCGTCGAGAAGATGGAGGTCCACCAGGGTTTTCCACAGCGCGCCGTGCCCGGGCCAGCGCAGGACGTAGCGCCCCATGGCGCGCAGTTGCGATGGCTCCATCCCCAGCAAATCGACGTAGGGAACCACATCGCCGTTGGGAAACGCTTCGAGCGTTCCCACCTCCTCGTTCGGTAACGCGCAAGGGGCG
>JAAEPZ010000651.1 GCA_024231955.1 bacterium
CTCACCCCAGGCTATCTCATGCCGCCCGCAGACGGGCTCAGATCTCGCTACGGCAAGGTCCGAGCCTCCGTTCCCCAGCCCGGGTCAAGGCTGCGTAGGGCAAGAAAACACCGACGTATCGAGCTCAGGCCACCATACGCCAAAGATAGTTCTCTCGTCAGAAGAAAAGCCAGTATTGAAAAAACTGGCTAGCGGCCGAAGTTGCTCAGTTCGTTTAGCCCAGCGATCATCGATCGTCCTTCTGGCGGCGAACGGCCTGGAGAATCTCGAAATCGCGGAGAAACTGGGCATCGAGGGGGTGGCGGTCAACACCGACGACCACCCCCTGCTCGAATTTCGAGCCGCCCGAAACCTGCTGCTCGGAGACCTGAGCCTCAGGGAGCGGCGGGAGGCGAATCGACTCTCCGCGGATCGTGACTGACGTTGAACGTTGAACGTCAAGCGCTCCGCCGATTGCGGATCTGCTCGAGGAGTTGGGTGGTTTCGTCGATCAGCTCGGCCGACCACAACGCCAGCCGGAAGCGCTGCGGGCTGACGTAACTCCGATACCAGTAGTGGAAGAGCTCCGACCGCCATGGCCGATCGAGTGTCGAGGCGGAGGGATGGGGCGCCCAGCGGTCGATCAGGGCGGCGAGGCGTTTTGGGACCTCCCTGAAAACGCGGGCGCTTATCAGCATTCGTTCGAGGGTGGCGGCGATGCCATGGTGGCTTCCGAGGCGCTCGGGAGGGGTTTCGAGCCAGTGGCGACGATCGATCTCGGCGGCGGCGAGGAGCTCTTGGAGAGCCAGCTCTCCTTGGTGGGTGGCATCGAGAAGGCCGGCACTGCGGATGTGACGGACGAAACGGAGGGTCGAGGTTGAATGGTGGAGCGCGGCGACGATAGCGAGGAAGTCGGTTACGGGCAAGGCGGAGCGGCGTTTGGTGAGGCGAAACGTCCGTACTTTGTCTTTGAAGACCAGAAGAGCTTCTGCCAGCGTCACCGTGCCAAGCAAGCAGAGGATGGCGACAATCGCAAGTTTGGAGAGCTTTAAATATAGATCTCCGAATGTGTCCCTGAGCGCCATCTCCCACAACAGCCAGATCAAGATGGTACTTAGGCCGAAGAACAAGATAAATTTCTGGAGCACCTCTTTCCACTTTCCCGACATCGGACCCTCTTGACCGCCTCGGAGGGAGATGTAGACCACGACAGCCGGGGCGAGCACTGGCGCGAACGGCCACCAATACGGGCGGGTCAGATGGCCGGAACGAGCCAAGACCGCCATCGCCGGCGCCCAGAGGAGCAGGTACAAGTAGAAGAAGCCGAAAGTTGGCAGAAGAATTTCCGTGTCCCATGGAAATATGGGAATAACTTCATCGCCGCGCAGACGCTCAACTACCTTCGCAGATTCTACGTGGGGGGCGATCGGAAGTAGAAATGGAATAAGGGAAACCGCAGGACGCAAAAGCGAGCTCAACACAAGAGATCCGACTTCTTTCCGAAAAGCGCGCAGAGCGAGCATGGCTGCAATACCAAGGGCAATCAGCATCATGGCGTAAAAATACAGATCAGTATGTTCGAACAAGAGAAACCGAAGAAACGGAATCCTACGAAGACGATCTGTAACCTGTTGACCGTATCCAGAAAACTGGTATGGCCATTCCTGCACCGCTCTTTGCCTGCTCTCCGCCGACCCAAGATGTTGACGCAGGGGCAGGGCGCCCACGCGAAGAATCTCTTGACGCACCCAGTGCTCGCCAACTCCGTCCGAGTTGCACTGTACGCGCCCGGCAAAGCTTTGCAGAAGCAATGAATGCAAGGATTCTAACGAGACGACCTCTAGCAGAGAGGTCCGAGAATCTTTCGCACAGATATAGCTGACAAGCCGACCCCTGCAAAGGGCACTCCGGCACCAATCATTCGCCGGATCCCATAGCCAACTCTCTAATTGAAGATACTCTCCATATGGATAAGAGCTGGTCGCTGCAAGCTCCGCAACAAGAGGACGGAGCGGTCTGAGAGGAGCTGCACCCAAGAGTGCTAAAGCCCCATCATCCGGGTCAGCAAGCCCCTTGGCCGAGTCTTCTTGCAACCTTTCGAAGATTGCATCCAAAAGATCCAAACGATCCAAACGATCCAAAAGATCCAAACGATCCAAACGATCCAAAAGATCCAAACGATCCAAACGATCCAAAAGATACAAAAGATCCAAACGATCCAAAAGATCCAAAAGATCCAAAAGATCCAAACGATCCAAACGATCCAAACGATCCAAAGGATCCAAAAGATCCAAAAGATCCAAACGATCCAAACGATCCAAACGATCCAAACGATCCAAAAGATCCAAACGATCCGAAAAATCCAAAAGATACAAACGATACAAACGATACAAATCCGCCGCACGCAGCGCGACCAGGCGCGTTAACATGTCTGAGTTTTTCGTGATCTCCGTAAGGCTCCGGAAATCACGGTCAGCGGAATTCCTCATGATATTCTTCAGATGATCCGCAATTCCCTCGGGACTCAAGGCTGCGGTAACATTGAGGTGCGAATTGTCCAACCGATGCAGGTCCACGAGGATCTTGGTGCGCTCTACCACTTTCAAAAAGCCTGCGAAGTCCAGTCTCTCTACGCGCTCCTGGAGTGCCTGTTGTTCTGAGCGACCCATAAGGCCAAGGCGTGCAAGAGCCTCCAGGTGCTCTGAGATCACAGGTTGTCCCAAGCCCCCAAATCCCTCAAGACGTTCCGATTCATTCAGGGAATGCAAATAGTAAAATTGCCTGACAGGTCGCGAAAAAACAACCTCACCGGCAATCCCGAGCTTATGCAGTCTGCCGGCCAGCTCCGAGAAGCCCAGCGGCTCCAATATTTCCGCAAGATCGGGCACCTTTTCGGGAAGTGCGTCGCCTTTCAATAGATATAAATACACATTCAATCGAAGTCGCTCGCGGGTATAATCTTCGAAAGTTGGAAGTTTCTCTCCGGGAACGGCAGCAGCGATGTTCTGTGAAACACACGAAGCCACCTCGCTGCGCAAGCGTACCGCATCCTTGTACGTCATGAGAAAAACAACATGCGCGAAAATCAGCAAGAGTAAGGCTCGGTCCACCCGCCGAACCCAAAGCAACAACTGAACAACGCCAAGATACCCGGAAGCCCCGTCAAGTCGCCGCAAATGCGCCTCCGTCGCATAGCGTTCACGCCGCAACCGCCCCGCCGCCGCCAACCGCATCAACGAGCGCCGGATCCCCAACGCGATATCGACCGGAATCCTCGTCAAGCGCGCCGTCTGCCGAAAAGCGACCTCCTTCAACCACTCGCTCGAGCTCTCGAACGCGGCCTGCAAAAGCCCGCGCAGGGTCCGATCCGGCAATGTCCCCGCGACCTCGAGAGCCCACTTCCGATCGAGCAGCGTCCCCGAGCGGCTCGCCGCCTCCACGATCCGCCCCACTTGCATCCGAGCCCCTTCCGGCAAATCCGCCAACCGCCGCCCAAACCCGTCCTGCAACACCCCCAACAAATGCAACGTCCCGTCGGGCCAGGGAAACGCCCGTCGCTCCTCCGACGCCTCCGCCTCGTCCACAAACCCCTCCAGCTCCCTCTCCATCGCCGCCAGCTCCGCAGCCACCACCCCCAACAACGGCTCCAGTCTCTCCACCGGCTGGGTCTGACAAATCACCACCGCCGTCTCCCGCCAGCGTGCGTCGCGCAGCAGGGCCCGCGGCTCGACGCGTTCGGCCTCCCGCAGCACCACACAGGTCGCGAAATACTCCTGAAACCGCCGATGCGCGAAGGTGAACGAACGCTCCTCCTGCGGCCCGGTCGCGGTCTCCGAACGCGCCAACTTGATATACTCCAGTGCGTCGAGTGCCACCCGAAGATCCGCCCCCACCGCAAGCCCCTGCTGGGGAATCGCCCTCTCAAGCTTCTCGCGCCGCGGGCTCAACCCCAAAGCGCGATCGGCCGCCATCGTGAACGCCGCCGCCTCCGCCACCTCGCGCAAACGCTCCGGGCCCGTCTTGAAACGAAGCTCCAAACGCTGCCGATCCCGCGTCAGACGATTGCTCACATAGGTCTCAAAAACGCTGTGCGCGTTCTCGGGAAACTCGATGCCGTCCCGCACACGATGACAAACCAGGCTCAGAAACATCGGATTGTTCGTCATCGAGCGCAGGTCGTCCGTCGCCGTCGCGAGCTTACCGAGCAGCTCCTTCTCCTGGTGTACCGCGATCCCCGAACGCCGGATGAGCTCGCGACGGCGATTCTCGGTCAGCGGCAAGATCCGAAACTTCGCCCAGGTCACGTGCCGCGGTCCGCGGTACGCCCGCGAAGCGACGATCCCGCGACATTGATTGAACCCCGACAAGAAATCCGCGATCGCGTCCGCATATTCCCGCACCGTGCCGCCGGCCTCGGTGGCGCTCAACACCTCCGGGAGCTCGTCGAACGAATCGAAGAGAAAAATCCAGGTCCCCTCGTGCAAGCCGCGGGTGAACTCGTCCTCGAGGAACTCGTCGACGTCGCGGCTGTTGACCCGATTGAGCGAAGCGAGAACGAAATCCTCGATCAGACTGCGGTCGATCGACCGTCCGGACGGCCGGTGGAGCTCCTTCAAATTGACGTAGATCGGCACCAGGCTGCCGGCGCGCCGCGCCCGCATCGCCCGGCGCGCCAACTCGCTCGCCACGTGCCGCAACGCGACGCTCTTGCCCGCTCCGGGCTCCCCCTCGACCAGGATCAGGCGTTCCGTGCTCGCCCGCAGCGCCCGCGATAGCGAACGCTCACGCCGCAGCCCCGAGACTTCCCTCGCCCAGGGCAAAATTCCGAAACGCCGGCGTCCGCCCTCGGCCTCGACCTCCGCTTCGAGCTCGGCGAAGCGGTAATCGCTCCATTCCTCGAGGTTGTTCAACCGCCGAAGCTCGCTCTCGATGTGATCCGCGAACAGCCTGCGCCGCTCGCTGCGCCGTTTCTTCTCCTCGTTGTAGAACAACGGGCCGAAGAATTCGAGCCAGAGCTTCTTGATCCGGACGGCA
>JAAEPZ010000652.1 GCA_024231955.1 bacterium
TGGCGTCACAATTACCAGATGTCGTTGCAAGGGGTCAGCACTCCCTCCCACGGCAACCAGAGCATTCCCGGCTGGGTGCAGGCCCTCAAGGGTCGCTTTTACCGCCCCGATGAGGCGCCTGAACCGGTGAACGAGTGGGACGGCGTCTCCGTCAACGGCACGCTTTTCAAAAAGAACGGCGGCGCGTGGCATGCCGAGCGGGGCCGCCACGGTCGTCTGACCGAGGACGGCGAAGAGTTCATCTACACGGCCAAGGACGGAACGCGGTATTATTACGACGCGCCCCGCTGGGAGGAGAAAGATCCCGAGGACGTGGTGACGCCGGTGTACATGCACGCGGGCGACGGGCTGATCACCAGCGCGGAGCTGGATCCCGGCAACCTTATCGTCGGAACGGAGACGATTCAGCGCAAGCCCGTCACGCCCATGCCCGGCCCCACGTACGTCAAGCGGATCGTGGACCGCAACGACAACGAAATTACATTTACGTACAATGGCGTGGGCCAGCTTGAAACCGTTACCGACGCGGTGGGCTGGGAGCCTGGAGGATACAACCATCAACAACTACGACAATTTCGATCGTCTGGTTGATTCAACCCAGCGCGGCTTGAGAGTCGACTACGCCTATGACGACAACGGCAACCGAACCAGCGTGTCCACCCCGGCCGGGACCACTAATTACACCTATGACGTCCGCAACCGCTTGGAAACCGCGGCGACCGATTCCGGGACCACCACCTACACCTATTACAAAGATGGCAAAAAGGACACGGTCGCCTATCCCAACAACACCATGGCGGACTACGATTACACGGCCGCCAACCGCATCGAGTCCATCACCCACACCCGGACGTCCGACCAAAGTGTGATTTCATCGTACACATACACCTATGACCGCAACGGCAATCGCACCCGGCAGATTGAGGTTCAGGACGGGATTGGCGAAACTACCACGTACCAATATGACGACCTGGATCGGCTCATCCATTTCAGGGTCTCCGGAGCCAACACCGAAGAGACGACCTACACGTATGAGGGATACA
>JAAEPZ010000653.1 GCA_024231955.1 bacterium
GGTTAATGGTGAAGCGCGCGTAACGCTCTGCGTCGCGGCCGCGCCGCAATCCGGCTTTTTCAACGAGGCTTTGATATATGGCATCGGGACTGAGGCCGGCTTCAAGAGCGCCGCAGACCCATCCCCATTCTTTGCCCGACTCGGAACAATCCACGCCGGCAGGCGATTTTTGGCAGGCAGGAGATGGGGAAGGGGTGTTTTCCGTGCGGCAACGGGGGATGCAGGACGGCTCCCATGGAGGGCGGTTTTCCTGGCGGGTGCTGACCACGTTCACCCAGACGCCGTTGCGTTTCCAGTTTTTGGTGCCGGCAAGGCGACCGAGATGCTCTCCGGAGACAGAGCCGGGATCGGCATCGATCAGCCGGGCCAGCCGGCGTTGCGCCTGACAGCGCTGAGCTTCGTTCAGGGGCCTGGCAAGGCGCAGCCAGACATGACAGCCGCCGGAAGGGGAGGTGCGGATGAGCAAAGCGTCATACTTCCCTGCGATGCGCAGGGCCATTGTGGCATCGACATCGTCCAGGAACAGCAGGGGCCAGGCATGTCCCCGGGCAGGCCGGATATAAACCTCTGCCCGTCTGACGTTTTCCGCTCTGGCCCATGCCAGGGGAAGGCGGGAAACAGAAAGCCCGTGATGCCAGATCATGGCGCCGTCCGGCCTTCTGACCGCTAAATCGGCCTGTGCAATGCCGGCGGCCTCCCACCATTCCAGCATGAAGGCGGCATGTTCACACGCCTTCAGGCTTTGGCCCGATTCGGCGCTCTCCCCGTCGCAGGGGGAACAGTGAAGAGTTCCAGATAGAGCTTCTCGTCCATCTGATCCA
>JAAEPZ010000654.1 GCA_024231955.1 bacterium
CAACGTCATGCTGGCGGCGGATTGTCTCGCGGACGACGTCCAGGTCATGCCGGCCTTGCGCGAGAAGGTCCTGGGAAAGCTTGCAGCCCTTCTCGCCGACCCGGCGGCTCAGGTACGCGAGAAAGCCGTGGAATGTCATCAACGGCTCGCCGTGACGCGTCACCGGGAAGCGGCTGCGAAATTTATTACTCAGCTGGCCCTTCCGAGCGATCGACTGCACAGTATGGCGGCAGGACACTTGCTGAGCTTGGCAAGAGCTCTGCTGCATGTGCATGAAAGAGACGCGGCTGCGCAAATCCTGTCGCTGCGCAAGGGATTTCAAAAAGACGAGCTACTCCGCCTTCGCTTCGAAGGCTGGCCTGAAGAGGGGTCAAAAATCATACAGGAAATGCATGAGGAAGACCGACTTCCGATCACTGTAGGCTCTGATCTCACCAGCTGCCGCTTGGGTCCGGTCGATCTCGGATTGATCCAGCGGCTTCTGGGAAGGGACGGCCTACAAAGCCTCGTTGCGAAGCTTCTGGAAATGGTGCAGGAGGAAGAACGGGAACTGCACTCCGCGCTGCGCTGGCTGGCTGCGCTTTCGGCGCAACCGCCTTCGATTGAAATGATCACGAAGCTGACTGCGGCAGATACACCGCCGTTCATTCGGAAACTGGCCGCAGTGCATATGCTAAACGAGGGCCACCGCAGTCATGCCATTGCGGTCCTGCAGGATCTTTGCGCAAACGAGCCCAGCGTGGCGGCATATGCGGCCATTGCCCTCTTGGAAGCCGATGAGAAAAGTAAGCTGGACTGGGTGTTGCTACGAGAAATCTCTTTGCTCGCGAACAACCCCGACGCACCCGAGGCGATCCGCGTTCTGTTACGGGGCGATCGATCGGATACTGCGGTGCCGGCGGCATTGCATTTTCTGGCTACCTGGCGAGGAGATCACTTTGACTTGCTCTCCGTCGTGAGAGATCTCATGGAAGCGGAACAGACTGCGCTGGGGCTCGCTGCGGCGCGTTGGTTGGCGATGCGCCCCGGCTTCGAATATCGATTCGAAGCATGCGAGATTTTATTGAATGCGGAGCGGCGCGAAGAAGCGCGGCGCCTCCTCGAGTACCTTGCCCATGAGTGTCACGGAGAGGTCCGTCTGCGTGCGTACCGGGAGCTTCAACTTCTCGGCGGAGCTGAGCACGTGATTCCCGCGTTGGTCAAAATCGCGACAAAGGACACTCCGGAACTTCGCTATGAAGTATCCTTCTCTTTGGCGCTGGCTCACCACTTGCCGTCGACTGACGCAGTCGAAAGCCATCGATTCAGCCTTAAAACAGCAGCGACCCTCAGTGGACGAACCGAGGCTTATAAGTCTGCCCTCCGGGATTTTCATGAAGCTGGGAAGGCAGTTTTGAAAGAGCTCGAATCGACCGATAACCGAATCCAGGCGGCTCGATTTCTCGCGCTCCTCAGTCTGGAGTATTTGACCGGATCCGATCAACTCTCCGGACAGGTTCGCGAGATCGAGGATTTGGCGATGAGCCCATGGCCCGCAGTCAACCTGAACATTGCTCTGTTCGCACTGCGAACAGGACACGTTGATCAGGCTAGGCAGGCATTGACGGAGGGCTTTGATGGATTCAGCGTGAATGTATCCGCGCCGGTTTTCCGGGAAACCTTGCTTCTGGCATCTCCAACTTTTGATTTTGCTTCAACGGAGTTTCTGATCGACACCCTGCAGGACCCAGGGAGCCATCTGCGGGTTGCAGCCGCTCGAGCCCTTGGCAATATTGAAGCCGGTACTGCTCTTCAACATCTCACCATCGCACTTGGCGATGAAGACAGCGAACTTCGGAGCGCTGCCGCAGATGCGCTCGGTCAACTGCGAGATCCGGCTGCCCTTCAACCCCTCACGGCAGCACTCCACGACCCAATCAGGGCTGTTCGGCGAGCAGCCACCAGCGCCCTGGGGCAACTACGCGCGCCGGCTGCTCTCAGACCTCTCCTCACAACACTCGGAGACCGATCCCTCAGGGTACGCCGCGAAGGTACCCGGGCTTTGGGTCGACTCCGAAATTCGGCTGCCGTCCGGCCCCTCATCGCGGCACTCACCGATAGGGCCGAGGAGGTACGTGTCGAGGCCGTCTGGGCTCTGGGGCGATTGCGAGTTGCAGCAGCCGTTGGCCAACCCCTCATCGACGCCCTTGGCGACGATGACAGTAATGTATGCTGTGGAGCAGCTTATGCTTTAGGAAAATTCCGGACTCGCACCGCTATCGAACCTCTTCTTAACACGCTTTCCCATGACAACTTTAACGTACGCAAGGAAGCAGCATTTACCTTGGCAAAACTCCGTTCTCCGACACTTGCACAACGGCTCATGGCTATGCTTGCGGACGAGAGAAGCAACAAAAATCGCAGCGCCGTTGCCTTTGCCTTGGCCAGGATCGGCAATCGTAGTGTAGTCCAGCCCCTGATCACAGCACTCGACCATGAGACTGGCTCCCGACGCCATTTCATCGCTTGCGTCCTGGGCCAACTCAAACAGCCGGTTGCTCTTGAGCCACTCATCGCTGCTCTCACGGAAGACGACTTCATTGTGCGGCATTTCGCTGCCTATTCCCTTGCAGAACTGCGAGATCCGGCTGCTCTTGAGCCTCTCATCGCTGCACTCAACGATGAATCCGTCGGAATGCGTCTGCAAGCTGCCACTGCCTTGAGAAATTTCCAAGGCACCCCTACGATCCAACCGCTCATAGGTGCGCTCAACGATGACGCCGGCGAGGTACGCGCTTCAGCAGCCGAGACCCTGGGTCACCTTCGGGCTACGGAGGCCGTTGAGGCTCTGATGATGACCCTCAGCGCCGACCGCGGCGACAGCCGCGACGAGACCGCGCGCGCCTTGGGCCGCATCGGCGACGGCGCAGCCATTCAACCCCTCATGGCCATGCTGGTCGATGCCCCCGCCAGTCGCCCCGCGATAGCCCGGGCCCTGAGCCGTCTGGGAGCTACGGAGGCCGTGCCTCTCCTGGCCGCCACCGCTCAGCCGGATGCGGCGTACCTGGAGGCCTTGATCCACCTCGATCCCGCCGGCGCGCTGGCGGTCCTGGATCGTTTCGGGCAGCGACTCCGCGGCGATAGCTGGGCCGATCGCGTACGCGGTCAGGCGCTCTGGCGTCTGGGCGACGAGACGGGCGCGCTGGCGGCGCTGCGCAAGGCAACGGATCAGGTGGGCGATGAGGTCGACAACCTCCTGGCACTGGCCCGGTTTCATCTGGAGCGAGGTGAGCCGGAGGCCGCGTCGGAGTTGGTTGACCGGGCCTTGCGGCACGAACCGTACTCAGACATCGGCTTGCTGACCCGAGCCGTCGTTCTCCAA
>JAAEPZ010000655.1 GCA_024231955.1 bacterium
AGGATTCCTGATTTCTAATTTCTGACCTAGGATTCTGGTCTGCGATTCTCTTCCTACATTCGGCCATAATGTGGCCGACCTTCTGGCAGTAGTAACAGGTCGGTCTCCCGTTCGTTGACCGTTGATTCCAGTTCCCTGGCGTTGATGGGATGGCGGCCTGTGCAGCGCCTTGGTTCGCCGTCAAAAGCTTGAGGCACTGGCCGAGCAGCTCCAAGGATGGCTGAGCGCTGGGTGAAGTGGAAACGGACGCGGAAATGGTCGACTTCTGACCTTCGGATGCACTTGCAGAAGCACCCTGCAGCGATTCTAACCGTTGAGCGACGGAGATCGCCTCCGTGAGTGACGCCGGATTTGCGGACACAAGCGATGCCTGCAGAGTGGGCAGTACGCCGCGGACGAAAAGTTCCGTTAGGGAAGTGCCTAGCTCAGCTTCGGATTTGTCAGGGTACGCCTTCCTGCCCAGCTTCCGGAGTGCTACCCCATATTCGCTAACCGTCTCGTACACCTTTTGTTTGCGATCGAAAAGCTGGAAGAGCGAATTTGTGAGGTGCTGTGGCGTGATGAATTTGTCCGCTAGGGTCGTTTTAAGTGTCTCGAAATCGGCCTTTTCGGCGGCAGTGAGCGAAGAGAAGACGTCAGCGGCGTGGTCGGTCAAGAGGATCGGAATGAGCATCATTTTCTCCTCTGCTGTGAGCTTCATGGCGGCCGACACTTTCTCGAAGGTAGTGATCCACTCCCGGAAGTCGGCACCGGGCATCCCGTCGAACTGGGGAAGCAGACCGAGGAGACCCTTGTGCGGGTCGAGAAGCGGCGCGCGTTGAGCAGCGACCGGCGCCTGA
>JAAEPZ010000656.1 GCA_024231955.1 bacterium
ATGACGCCTCCACGGACAACATGCGCACGATCACCGATTTACGAGGGAACGACGCCGTCTACTATCTGAACTACCATGGCAACCCGATGCGCATCGTCGAGCCCCTGGGCAAGACGACCCTCATGAAGTGGTCCATCGACCAGGGCCTCGACGACAACGTGGTGACCTCCAAAACCGACGGCCGGGGCTTCTCCACCACGTACCAATACGACGAACAGGGCAACATTACCCAAGAGACCGGCCCGAACAACAACACGATCACGACCGAATGGGACCTGAAGTTCAGCCAGCCCCTCACCCGCACCGACCGTAACGGCGTCACCCAAAGCTGGGTGTACGACCAGGCCAACGGCAACCTTCGGAGCCACACGGATGGCGACGGCAACAAGCATTCCTACAGCTACAACGGATATGGCGAACGAATCGGCAGCACAACGCCGAGGGGGTATGCGACCAGCTATACCTACGACGCCCTCGGCAATCCGGATATAATCACCGGCCCCCTGGACAGCGTAACGGATTTGGATCACGACGTTCGCGGCCGCAAGATCATTGAAACGGACCCCAATGACAACACCACCATGTATAAATTCGATGACCTGGACCGGTTGATTCAAATCACCCACCAGAAAATCACCTCTTACAACCTGGCTCCCGGCTCTTCCAACACCGAGTCTTTCAGCTATGATTCA
>JAAEPZ010000657.1 GCA_024231955.1 bacterium
GGACGACGAGCAGGGCGACTACGTCCGGCTCGGCATGGAGGGCTACGACAACGACGGCGACGGACGCGTCAACGAGGACGGGATCGGCTACGTCGACCCGAACCGGACCTGGGGTTACGACTGGCAGCCGGAGTACGTCGAGGGCGGTGCGGGTCCCTATCCGCTGTCGATCCCGGAGACCCGTGCGATCGCCACTTGGGCCTTGACCCGGCCCAACATCGTCGCCGCCCAGAGCTTCCACAACTCCGGCAAGATGATCTTGCGCGGCCCGGGAGCGAAGAGCGAGCCGAAGTTCACGCCCTTCGACCTCCTCTCCTACGACCTGATCGGCGAGCAGGGCGAACGGATCCTGCCCGGCTACGACTACATGCTGGCCTGGAGGGATCTCTACACCACCCGCGGCGCCACCGACGATCACTTCTTCCGCGTCCACGGCGCCGTCACCTACACCAACGAGCTTTACGATCCCCCGTCCGACCTCGACGGCGACGGCAAGATCACGCCCGAAGAGGAGATGGAGTTCAACGACTTGGTGACCCTGGGCCGGCAGTTCGTGAACTGGACCGAGGTCGAGCATCCGCAGTACGGCACGGTCGAGGTGGGCGGCTTCCGTTTCGACGTGGGGCGGGTACCGGAAGGGTGGATGATCGAGGAGGAGACCCACCGCAACAGCGCCTTCGTGCTTTACCACGCCCACCAGCTGCCCAAGCTCCGCTTCGGCGAGCCGCGGATCGAGCGGCTGGAGAAGGGGCTTTACCGGTTGGAGATCCCGGTCGTCAATGAGCGGGCGATCCCCAGCATGTTGGCCATGGCCCGGGAGGCCAAGCTCCACCGGCCGGACATCGCCACGGTCGAGGGCGCGCGGGTGGTGGCGAGCGGCCTGGTCGAGGACCGCTGGCTCGATCAGGTGGACCTCCAGAAGCACCGTCCGGAACGGCTGATGGTCCCCGGCGTCGACGGGCTCTCCTCGCGCACGCTGATGTTCCTGCTCGCAGGCGGGGGGGAGGTCGTGGTTCGCTACGACAGCCTGAAGGCGGGCAAGCTCGCGCGCAAGGTCCGTCTGGAATAGGCCGATCCCGCGGCGATCGTGTATGCACGAAGGCAGCGGCGACCGGCGGTCGCCGCCTTCGATCGATGAAGGCTCATGTTCGGGATCAAGACCAGTTCCCCATCTATGGTGCTACCCATTTCTACACTCACGTCCTGAACCGCGGCCCGGCAGGTGTCCCGAGCCAAGCCGATCGCCTTTGACGTATGCCCGTCCTGCAGCCCTGCGGCCCTGCGGAGCACTTGCCGCGATCGGCGGAACCGGCTATACTTCAACGGTGATGACTGCCAACCGGTCGCCGGAAGCGACTCTGAGGCGATTCGAGCATCGGGAGCTGGAGCTGCTTTGGGCTTCAGAGTCCAACGCCCGAGGTACACACGGCTATGGTCCGCTCCGGCCGGCCAACCGTTCCGCGAGCCGTGTACCGCTCCCTACAGACCGGAGAAGGCAGCTCAAGGCGATCCGGTATCCCCTCCCGCACGGGCCTGGGATGGACCTGCAGTCCTCGGCGCTGAACAGGCTCCGTGCTAGGTGGCAAGCCCTTGCCCCGTTTGCCAGTTGGGAAGGATGTATGGCGTGCTTTTAGGTCCTTTATTATCCACGAATTCCGGGATTTCACTAAATCCCGCCTCGGGTGCTAGGTGGCAACCACTTGCCACCTATTACCCTGGCCGGTCCGGCTTCAGCGTGCCAGGTGGCAATCTGCTGCGCCATAGCACCAGCTCGATCGAGCTGAGAAACTCCTCCAAGACCTTTGTTTTCAGGAGGTTGACATCTATCCCCCCACGGAGAAACAGGGTGCTAGGTGGCAACTCTCGCCCCATTCGCCCATTCCTCCGTTGGCGGTCCACATACTACTCAGAATGTTCTGCGGCTGCAGATGTTGAGGATGTATAGCAGCTGAATTGAAGAACTGATCAAAGGAGAAAGAGTAATGAGGCGTCCAAGGAAAACGTTGCTCGTGTATGTAGTGTTCCTCGTCAGTTTTGCGGCAATTGTATCGGCACAGAGAAATCTCCTGGCGAACCCCCGATTCGACTCTGATCTAAGTGAATGGTCACCCCTGGCTGGTGCGGCGCAGTGGGATCCGCTAGACTCAGATGGTTCTCAGTTTTCTGGCTCAGCGTTTATTGTTGGCGAAGGCGTAGGGACATCCCGGACGCAAGTCTTAGTGCAATGCATACCGGTGAATGAAGGTTGGTGGTATGAGCTCAGTAGTGACGTCTATATAATGCAGGGCCAGACTGATAGCGGTCTTGGGTTGGTGCATCTAAACTGGTATAGCGATACCCTCTGCACGGATTTTGTAGATGTCAGTCAGACGACTTTCGCGACGACTGTCGAGGAGTGGGTCCAGGTTTCTGGATCTGCTCAGGTACCGCCAGGCGCGATTGCGGGGAGATTTGCGCTTGCGGTGGAAAAGTCAGCGGAAGCAGATTCTTTCTCTGCAAATTTCGACGATGCTTTCTTTGGCCCGCTCACAATCTTCGCTGACGATTTTGAGTCTGGCAATGCTGAAGCGTGGTCAGCGACTACCCGGTAATGTTGATACGCGACTAACTCGAACTGTCGTATCCGAAGAGCTGAAGAGCGGTGACCATACGAACACCAGATCTCGATGGAGCGATGAGCCTGGCTCCGCTGACTCCTCCGAGAAGCGGTTGCGTTGCCTGAGGGGGCCATAAATCAGGCTACACTTTTTGGTTGTAACCGGCCGTGAATATATCAAGACTTCTAAAGTTGACAAACGGATCATTAGTAGACCCTAGCGTTGCATAAGGATCCCCAAATGGATAGGGTGCGGCTCTTTTGGAACGACGAAGGTGGGAGGTGGGTGAGCGGGGTCCGGGCACGGATAACGA
>JAAEPZ010000658.1 GCA_024231955.1 bacterium
CCGGCCAGAACAGAATGTCCGCTGCCGCGTCCAGGTCGAGAATCTTTTCACGTAACTCTACGATGGCGCTCTCGCATCCACCGCAGGAGGCGGCCCAGTAGAGTCCTAATTTGAGTTTATCCGCCATAGCCTATTCCTCCTTGCTCTCTAGTTGTTGCTTCCAGTCGAGCGGGCCGAGTTCGCGCACCTGCTCGGTGAAATCGTGCACCAGTTTGGCCCACTTGGGGGCCTCTGCGCCCGATATCCAGCCCCAGTGAAAGCGCCCTTCATCGACGCCGTACTGCGCCAACAGCGCTTCCACCAACGGCATACGTCGAAAAGTCTTAAAGTTGCCGTTGTTATAGTGACAGTCGCCAGGCGGGTGGCAGCCGGAAACGATGACCCCGTCTGCGCCCTCGACGAATGCCTTGAGCACAAAGGTCGGGTCCACGCGTCCCGTGCACATCACGCGAATGACGTCCACGTTGGGCGGCTGCTTCATCCGGCTGACGCCAGCCGTGTCGGCGGCAGAGTAGGTGCACCAGTTGCACAAAAAGCCGACAATTCTCGGTTCAAAGTCTTTACCATTGCCGCTCATGCTTTTACTCCTTCCTCAACCTCTGCGGGCACGCGGAACAGACCTTCGATCTGAGCCATGATCTGCTCGGTGGTAAAGTGCTGCGCCGTGATCGCTCCAGCCGGGCAGGCGGCCACGCAAGTGCCACAGCCCTTGCACAGCGCCTCGTTGATGCGGGCCACGTTGTCCTCGTCGACGAAAGCGATGGCCGTGTAGGGGCAGAGCGAGATGCAGGTCTTGCAGGCCGAGCAGAGCTTTTCGTCCACAATCGCCACCTGCGGCGAGATGACGACCTCGCCCTTGTCCAGCAGCGCCAGCGCCATTGATGCCGCCGCGCCTGCGTGACCGACCGTATCGGGCACGTCCTTGGGGCCTTGGATAGAGCCAGCCAGGAACACGCCGTCGGTGTTCGTCTCCACCGGGCGCAGTTTGGGGTGCGCCTCGGCAAAGAAACCGTCCGGCTTGCGGCTCAGGCCAAACATCGAAGCGACCTCACTGGAATCGTGCGGGGCCTCAACGGCCGTGCTGAGCAGCACCATGTCGACGTCCACGTGGACCAGTTCGCCCAGGTCGGCGTCATCACCCTTGACACGCAGCTTGCCGTTAGAGAGCACCTCGACAGAGGCCCCCCGACCGCGCACCATGGTGATGCCTTCTTCTTTCTGAACTCGTTCGTAAAACTCTTCGTATCCGCTGCCAAAAGCCCGCATGTCCATGTAGAACTCGTAGACCGAGGCATCGGTCTTGTCGCGCACCAGGTGCGCCTGCTTGAGCGAGTACATGCAGCAAAAGCGGGAGCAGTACTCGTGGGCGTTGTGGTCACGGCTGCCGACGCAGTGGATGATGGCCACGCGCTCCGGCTCTTTCCCTTCTGCGGTCACGATCTCTCCGCCGGTGATGCCGGCCGAGTTGGACAACCGCTCAAACTCTAGACCTGTGAGAATGTTCGGGGACTGGCCGTAGGAATATTGCGAAAGTTTGGTCGCGTCCCACATCTCAAAGCCGGTGGCTACAATGATAGCGCCCACATCCAGCTCGATGATCTCGTCCTCTTGTTCAAAGTTGATGGCGTCGACCTCACACAACATCTGGCACGCCATGCAGGCATCGTCAATCTTGCCTTCGCTTCGATCCTGCTGCCGAAAGTGGATGCAAGAGTCTTTGTCAATCACCGGCACGCGGGGGATCGCCTGCAACGAGGGAACCCATACGGCGCTGGTGGGACCAAGCGGTTTTTCCTGATAGACCGCCTCTTGTTCCAACACGATCTCGATGGCGCCGGTGGGGCACATGATGCTGCAAGCCCCGCAGCCGATGCACTGGCGGGTCTTTTCCAAAAAGGGCGGCCCTACGCGGCGCTCGATGCCCTGTGCCGAATAGTTCAGCACGTCGGCCTTGACCAACTCGTGGCACGTACGCACGCACAGACCACACAGGATGCACTTTTCGTCCGGGGCCTCCGCCGGGAAGGGCGGCTCGGTGATGCCGTATTCCCGCGCCAGGTCCTGGATGATGGGCACGTTGGGGGTGCGGGAGAGCATCATCTCCAAGATGACCTTGCGGGCTTCCATCACTTGCGGGGCCTTGGTGTTGACCTCGATCCCGTCCCACGCGGGGTAGGTGCAGGCCGTCTCGATTCTGGGCCAGCCCCGGCGGATGATCTCGACCACACAGAGGCGGCAAGCGCCGTAAGGCTCTAGGAGCGGGTGGCTGCACAACGTCGGGATCTCGATCCCGTTTTCTAGGGCGACGTCTAAGATGGTCTGCCCTTCTTCTGCGGTTACTTGAACTCCGTCTATAGTTAATGTTGCCATATCGCGTTCCTCCTATCTCACACCGACCGCGTCGAACCGGCAGACGTCGAAACAGACACCACACTGGATGCACTTTTCCGCGTCTATGGTGTGAAGTTCTTTCTTTTCGCCGGTGATCGCATCTTGCGGGCACTTGCGGAGGCACAGGCCGCAGCCGTTGCACTGGTCGTTGATGTAATGTTCGATCAACGCCTTGCAGACGCCCGCCGGGCATTTGTGATCCTCAATGTGTGCCACGTATTCGTCGCGGAAATGGCGCAGCGTGCTCAGCACAGGGTTGGGGACCGACTTGCCCAGACCGCACATAGAGGAGATTTTGACCGACTTGCCCATCCTCTCTAGCACCTCCAGGTCAGACATTTTGCCCTTGCCCTCGGTGATGTTGGTCAGCATTTCGAGCATGTAGCGGATGCCCTCCCGGCAGGAGGAGCACTTGCCGCACGACTGGTCCTTGAGGAAATCGAGGAAATAGCGGGCCACGTCGATCACGCAGGAGCGGTCGTCCAGGACGACCACGCCGCCGGTGCCCATCATCGATCCGGCCTCTTCCAGTGTCTCGTAATCCATCGGCATGTCCAGCAGGCTGGCGGGGACGGCTCCACCCGACGGCCCACCGATCTGGATCGCCTTGAACTCGCGGCCATTAGGGATGCCGCCGCCGACGTCAAAGATCAGCTCGCGGATGGTGGTGCCCATCGGCACCTCGGCCAACCCGACGTTGTTGATCTTGCCAGCCAGCGAGAATACCTGCGTGCCGGTGCTCTTTTCGGTGCCAATGCTGGCAAACCACTCGGCGCCCTTGCCAATGATCTCTGGCACCAGGTTCCAGGTCTTGACGTTGTTCAGGCAGGTCGGCTTGCCCCACAATCCCACCTCGGTGGTGTGGATGTGCTTGGGGCGCGGCTCGCTGACGGTGCCCTCGATGGCGTGCATCAGCGCGGTCGACTCGCCACCCACGAAAGAGTGCGCGCCAACCCGGACCTCGACCTCAAAGTCGAAACCCGAACCCAGGATGTCCTCGCCGATCAGTCCGTACGCGCGCGCCGATTCGATGGCGTTCCGCATCGTCTTGACCGACAGGGTGTGCTCGTAGGGGATATAGATGTATCCCTGGTGGGCGTCCATCGCGTACGCGCCGATGATCATCCCTTCCAGGATCGAGTGCGGGTCCGCTTCCATCAGGGCGCGGTCCATAAAGCAGTTGGGGTCGCCCTCGTCGCCGTTGGCGAGCACGTACTTGATGTCGCCCTCGGCCTTGCGGCCAGTCTCCCACTTGCGAGCGGCGGCAAAACCAGCGCCACCGCGACCTCGCAACCCCGCTTTTTTGACTTCTTCGATGACGCCCTCGGGCGTCATATCGAACAGTGCCTTGCCCACAGCCTCGTAGCCGCCGACGGCGATGTATTCCTCGACGGAGGCGGGGTTGAGCATGCCGCAATTGCGCAGCACGATGCGATGTTGTTTGCTGTAAAAGGAAATGTCTTCGTACAGGGCGCAGGCGTGGCTCGAAGGCTCTTGGTACGTCATCCGCTCGACGACGCGGCCCTTGACCAGCGTCTCTTCGACCATTTCGGGCACGTCGGCGGGCTGTACGTTGACGTAGAATGTACCGTCGGGTTGGATTAGGAGTACCGGTCCCATGGAGCAAAAGCCCCGGCAGCCAGCCTCAACGACCTTGACCTCACCTTCTAGGCCGCGTCGTTTGACCTCTGCTTCGAGGGCCGGTATCAGGTCAGGGGCGCGGTCGTGCACGCAGCTGACCAATAGATCGGCTCGATGTTTTTGTGTTTTCGATGTATTCATCGCCATCGGCCTCCTACCCTTCCACCCGACCGACAACCCACTCGTCCACCATGTTGCCCTGGACCAAGTGTTCTTCGATCATACGCGGCACCATTTCTGTGTTGACGTTGCCATAGGTGACGCGGGGTTCGTCGCCCTGTTGGATGTCCACCAGGGGCTCTTTCGAGCACATGCCGATGCAGCCGACGGTGGTCACGTGGGTGTCCATACCGCGCGATTCCAACTCGGCCAGGATGGCGTGCATCGTCTCACGCGCGCCAGCCGCGATGCCGCAAGTGCCCATCCCGACGGTGATGGTGGTGCTGCTGTCGGTGCGGGCCTTGATGTCGCCTTGCAGTTGTTCGCGCAGCTTTTTCAGTTCGTCCAAGCTTTTCAATTTGGGCATTGTGATCCTCCTATTCCGCCTCCGGGAGCGCGCAGTTGCACGTCGCCACCACGTCGCTGACGCGATCGGTGGTCACTTTGGCGTGCGGCTCCTCGTTGATCGTCACGTAGGGGGCCTGAGCGCAGGCTCCTAGGCAGGCGGTCGCTTCCAGCGAGTAAGCCCCGTCGGGCGTGCTCTCGCCAGCTTTGATTCCCAGCTCTCGCTCGAAAGCTTCCAAGACACGCGGGCCGCCGTTGACGTGGCAGGCGGTGCCCATGCACACGCGGATGCAGAAATCGCCCCGGGGCTTTGTGCTAAAGCTGTGATAAAAGGTCGCCATACGGTAGACCTCGCCCTCGGGGAGGCCCAGTCGCTCGGCCACCCGTTCCAGCAGTTCGCGCGGCAAATAATTGTACTCGGTCTGGATCTCTTGCAAGACGGCCAGACTGAGCGCCTTGTCAGCGCCGTAGCAATCAATGATCTCGTCGACTCGTTCTAGCTTTGTCTGTTCCATCGCTATTTCTCCCCCACTCTTCTCTCACCGACGCTGATCTCGCCCATCTTGATGAGCTTGTCGTGCGGGATGCGGCGCGTCATACACTCGGTCCAACACAGGCCACAGCCGTTGCACTTGTTCTCGTCCACGTAACGGGCCTTTTTGCGCACCTTGACTTTGAAATTACCCACGTACCCAGAGACATCTTCGACCTCGCTGTAGGTCAAGAGCGTGATGTTGGGATGCCGACCGGCATCCATCATTTTGGGTCCGAGAATTCAGGTACTACAATCAAGGGTTGGGAAGGTCTTGTCCAAGTCCGCCATGTGTCCGCCGATGGACGGTTCGCGCTCGACCAGGTAGACGGGATAGCCCGCCTCGGCGATCGTGAGGGCGGTCTGGATACCGGCGATGCCGCCACCGACGATCAGGGCTGCCTTGGTGACCGGTTCCGTGCGCGGTTCCAACGGGCTTTGCAGCGCTGCCCGGTAGACGGCCGAACTGACCAATCGCTTTGCCTTGGCCGTGGCCAAGCCAATGTCCTGGACCACCCACGAGACGTGCTCACGGATGTTTGCCATAGCAAAATAGTAGGGGTTGAGGCCCGCCTCGGCGACGGCGTTCTGGAAAGTCACCTCGTGCATGCGCGGTGTGCAGGAAGCGACCACCACGCGGTTAATGCCCAACTCCCGGATATCGTCCTGGATCATGTTCTGGCCCGGCTCGGAGCACATGTACTTGTTCTCGCGAGCGACGAACACGTTCGGCAACCGCATGGCATAGTTGACCACTTCGGTTACATTGATCGTGGCAGCAATGTTGATACCACAATCGCAAATGTAGACACCGATTTTAGGTTGCTCCATTAGTTTTCACCTCCATAAGATTTGATACGTGCAGTGTAAAACGTGAACAGTGATGAGTGATGCGTGATTTGTGTAATAGTCTCCTCCTCTCTGGCTTTCTGCTACCAGACATTTTTTCTCTGCCACGAATTAAGGCAACTGTAGGTTGCACCGAATTAACACGAATGCAGCTAGGATATGTAGCCGAGGTTTCCATACCTCGTAAGATTAGCGCGATATGGAAATCGCGGCTACGGTTCTGTCGTGAATTTCACGAATGTGGACCAAGCAACAAAAATTTATGAAAATTCGTGCAATTCGTGGCGAAAAGTGTAAATGTCCGGTAGTGGATCTGGTTTACAGATACTCTACGAATACAATTTTATTGCGTGTTATTAACTCTTGCACCAGATCCTCGATCACAATACGACGCCGGGGGATCGCGCTGGCGGCGTCGGTGCTCGCCTGGTCCGGGTTGGCGGCTGTGCCGACGATAAACCGAATCTTGTCGGCGGTCAGCAGCGCGCGGGCCAGGCGCGTCGCGCCGTCCATTCCCCTGGATACATCCCCTGCCATACGTTCCCTTGCTTTGCTCAACGTCACGGTGCCCTCCGTGACCAAGCTCACCCCCTCCATACGCGAGGTGGGCGGTACCTCTTCCCAAGCGTCCGCCGGGCGCGGCTCCAATTTCAATTCGGCTCCCAGCAAGCGGGTGGCGATCTGGCCCGTAGTGCCGCCGCAGATGATGCGCGTGCCCGCTTCGGCCATCAACTTGTCCAGCGCCGCCGCGTCCAACGCCGGGTCCGCGGGCGGGCCGCTCCAGACGGTGGCGGTCTGTATTGGGCGGACGTAGACGGTGACGACGCACACGCTCTCGCGGGGAGCCTCCGGGTTCAGCCGCCGAAAGGTGCGCACCATCGCGCCCATCAATTCGCCGGGGTCGCAGCAGACGGCGCACAAACGCCGCACGGCGACAGCGACGTCGTTCCAATCCCAGCCCCATCCCTGGGGATGTAGGTAGCCCCGGCTGACCATCGCCGCGTAATCCTCTTCTTGCAAAGAAAAGCGGCTCATACGAACCTGCCGCCCGCCAAAAGTATGCTCCACCGTGGGCAGCGTGACCACCTGGCAGTCACGGATCAGGAACAAGGGCGGCACGTCGCACTCGGCTAACCACGCTTGGCACTCTCCCGACGGGCCATACAGCACTTGAAGAATGGTGAATGATATACGTTCGCCATCGGGCAGGGCAGACAGTACCGTTTCCACGACTGCATCCAGCGGCGTGCCGCGTTCCAGCATCTCGGCCGCGCTGTCCACGACATCGCGCGGGGCGCTGGCGAGAATGACGAAAAATTGCTCTTCAGTTTGAAAGGTTCTCACTATGTCGCCGCACACTTGATCGCCTGTTTGGGTTAGGCTTTGGTGCGCGTGCTCGATCCAGAGTTTCAATCGTTTCTCACTTTGTTTCTTGCGCATTGAGCAGCAAATGCTGTACTCTAGTAATAAAGCTGTAACCGTTCAGGGGGTATAACGCCCCCGATGACTTATCCAACAATCACAGTGTCTCCTGGGAGTAGGGATGGAGCTTGCCTACCCCAATTTGCTGCGTCACAGGCTTCAACGAGATAGTCGAGAACATTGCGATGCTGC
>JAAEPZ010000659.1 GCA_024231955.1 bacterium
CATGATCTACCCCGAGGAGTTTGACAGGCAAAGGTCGGCCGCCTCGTGGACTGAAGAGTTACGTGAACTGCTAATTGATTCCGTCCGGCTTCGCCTCCGCGCCGATGTCCCCGTAGGCGCCTATCTTTCCGGCGGCCTGGACTCTTCGGCAACCACGGCGCTTATCAAGCATTTCACGGATACAAAAGTCGAGACGTTCTCAATCGCTTTCCACGACAAAGCCTACGATGAATCCGCCTACCAGCAACAGATGGCCGATCATCTGGGCACCAACCATCATAAGGTGGACTGTGGGTATAGCGATATCGCGGAGAATTTCCCAAGCGTCATCTGGCACACCGAACGCCCGATAGTCCGCACCGCCCCCACGCCGCTGTTTATGCTCTCACGGCTGGTGCGGGAGAACAATTTCAAGGTTGTACTGACGGGCGAAGGCTCCGACGAAATCCTCGGCGGCTACGACATTTTCAAAGAGACCCTGATCCGGTCGTTCTGGGCCAAAGACCCCGACTCCACCTGGAGACCTTCGATCCTCAAGCGCCTCTACCCTACGCTTCCCGTGGTGGCTTCGAAAGCCGGGGCTTACCTGGCGGCGTTCTACAAAAAAGGTCTGGCCGACACGGATAAGTATTACTTCTCGCACATGCCGCGCATGGCCACGGCCACCATGGTCAAGTCTTTCTATTCGCCCGAGACCAAGGCCCGTCTCAACGGTTACGATTCTCTGGAGGCTTACGGGCAGGACCTTCCGGACAACTTCCTCAAGTGGCATCACCTCTCGCGGGCGCAGTATCTCGAAGCCCGTTCG
>JAAEPZ010000660.1 GCA_024231955.1 bacterium
AGTTGCCATCCCGTCTCCGAGCATGAGGGCCGAGTCAACCGCCCAGATCGAGCGGGTCAGCAGGACACTTGGCTAAAGCAATGTCCTTCGACAAGGTTTCACCCGGCCCACAGACATCGCCTCCGGTCTTGAAGCAGAGCCCGCCTGCCGTACATGGTTGGGCCGCTCAAAGACCGAGAGCGCCGGCTCCACCGGTGTCGGAAGCTGAATCAATGGCTGGATCAGCTGGAAGTGACTGCCGCCATACGAAATGGCCGCAACCACCTTTCAGTGGTTGGCAGGCGAAAGCCTTTGGTCCTCCGCGACGCCGCTCCAATAGTGAGTCGAGCAGTCAGCAGGAGAGTGGTTCAACCGCCAGACGAAATCCGCGCCGTCGAAGTCATCGGGCGCGTAGTCTAAAACGAGGCGGTTTGTTTGGGCCACCAGCGACAGGATTTGCGCCACCAGGCATTCCTTCTTTTGTATATCCGCAACCGACGCGTAGTCCGGGGTCTAAGTCGAAGACTGACGTCCCGATCCCAGTCTCTCCTAGTCAACCGCCCACTGGAGGCACTGCCAAACGGCAGGCCCTGGCGCAGGGACACCAGAGTTGTGATGACCCCGCCCATGCCTACGATGCTGGGGCATCGCTCGACTGAACAGACACGACGCGAATCTTGCCGAGAAATCGAGCGAGGAAAACGCGAGTTGAAAGAGGATGCGGCCACGTTTGCCTCAACGGAGCAAGCAGGCAATGGCATGCCCATCCCATATCTGGTTAACCCGCAATCCGACACGACTCCGCCGGCCTATGCTCATCAAACGGCTAGGCGGGCCGTTGGCTGGAATCGTCGCACAGATTTCTAGGGTAGTGATGCTACTTCGCAGCAGCGTCCTCGACCCATGGCCGCTGAGCGCCGAACGCACGCCTTTATACAAGCCGACGGATGGCATACCGTCGCCAGCAGCGAGGCTAGTTCACACACCTACGCTACTGCACCGGCTGGCTTC
>JAAEPZ010000661.1 GCA_024231955.1 bacterium
CGGGAGGTCATGTGCTCGATCCAGTGGGAGTTGCACAACGACCCGGAGCTGAGTGTGCGCCGGATCGCCCACCGCGCCGGCATGGGGGAATCGAGCATCCGTTCCTGGCTCGAGCACGACTCCTCACCGACCCTGGAATCGGTCCGCAAGGTGGCCCGGGGGCTGCACCCGGACGGCCGTTACTCCGATCCCGTCGAGTGGCTCAAGGCCGGCCGCCAGTTCCTCAACCAGCTGATCTCACGCCTTGACCAGCTGGAACGCTGGGAGCGGCGCCAGGCCGCGCGCGACCGGCGCGCCGCGACCGCGGCGGTCGACGTCGTCCAGGAGGTCATCGAGGAGGACCTGCCCGATGAGCTCCTCGGCGAGCTCGTGCGCCGGCTCGAAGCCCGGCTCAGGGACGACGAGCCGAAGTGATGACGGCCGGGCGCTATATTTAGCAAGCCTACGCTGACTGGACCCACAGTAACAAGCATCGCGAAGTGGAAGCGTTGACACACGATCGTTGACCACGTACAATTCCGCCCATGAAAGCTCAAGCGGGATCAACGGGATCAAGGCCGGAAGCGGCAGGCAGCGAGATCGACCGACTGCGGGCGACGATCCGGTGGCTCCGAGAGCATCGCTCCACGGAAGTCGCGTGCTCGATCCAGTGGGAACTGCACAACGATCCGAAGCTCAAGGTGCGGCAAATCGGCAGCCGCGCCCGCGCCGCATTCTCCGGCGACGGTCCCCAGCCGGGATTCGCCCGAGCCCTCGGAAGCGCTGGGAGCGCCGGCTTCCAGCACGATCGAGGCGTTCCCATTCGCCGTTGAGGAAGTAGGTTACTGGATCGAGATCGGCGATACGGCTGCATCGTTGTGGGCGCGTTGGCCTCCGGCATAGTGCTTCGCGCGTCATGGTCACGGTCAACAGGAGCTGCTGGCTGGTAAGATGGCCGGTCGCGAGGACTTGGTATGTCTGACGACCGAAGAAAGCTACCACCACGCCTGCGGGCCCCGGCCTGCTCGGGTTTGGTGCTTCTGCTGGCCCTGTGGCTGCCGCTGACCGCCTGGCGCGCTCAACTGGAGAGCAATTTCTGGATCGATGAGACCTACTCGGTCATGTTGACGACCTACCCGGCGTCGCGGTTGATCGAGATGACGGCGGCCGACGCCCACCCGCCGGGCTACTACCTGGCGCTCAAGGTGTGGCTCAAAACCGGCCGGCTGCTGGGATTCGAGCCCGGCATTCGGTGGGCCCGGGCGCTCAACGTGGGCTGCTGGGGGTTTCTGGCCATCGCTGCCTGGCTCGGTGGAAGGCGCCTTTTTGGTTCGCGTGGCGGCACCCTCTTTGCCTGGACGGTCGCCGGGAGTGCCTACCCGGCGCTGGTGGCACGCGATCTACGCAGCTACGGCGTTGCCACGGTGGCGCTTCTCGTATGCTTCCTGGTTCTGCTGCTACTCGTCAGAAGACGCGATGACGATACGGCCGACAGCACCCGAATCCTGCTGCTCTGGGCGGCCTATGCCGGCGCCGCCAGCGTTGCTCTGTGGACTCACCTACTGAGTACGATCGCCCTGGGGCTCCTGTTTCTACTCTGGATTGGGTTCTTCGTTCGTAGGCGCCATATGATCCCGGCCTTTGCCTGGGGAGGTCTGGGGGCCCATCTGGTGGTGGTCCTGGGATTTCTCCCTTGGCTGGCGAGAATCGGACGCCAGCTGGGCTATCTGGAGCGCAGTGCTCCGGATTGGATGACGCCCCCCACGGTGGCAAACCTCTTTCGGGTGTTCACGTTCTGGTACCCATTCAGCCGCATCGGGGATCCCACCTCGGAGGGTAACGGGGTGCTGGTGCCGCTGGGCGTCGTTGCGGTTGGTTTGCCGTTGGCGGCAGCCTTATGGGCGGCATGTCTCCGCTCCGAGCAGGGCGCCGGATCCTTCACCGCGCGTGCCGCAATACTGGCGACGGCCGTCGCCTTCGGATTCGTAACCGTGCTGTGGGGCTTGCATCGACTCGGTATCACCTACACGTTCCACGGACCGCGCTATCCGGCGCTCACCGCCAACCTCTGGGCCGCGGGTCTCGGGCTGCTGGCGGTATTTTCCGCAGGCCGACTGCGAGCGAAAAGAGGGCTTGCGGTCGCTCTGGTCGCCCCCTGGCTCATCTGCTCGGCCCTCGGCCAATGGATCCTCGCCGGACGTGAAGCGCAATGGGGTCTCGCCAGTTGGGAGGGGCGACTCGGCGGGCTCTTCCCGCAACCAGGGGCCGCCATTTACGTGATGCCGTCTGAACTGATTCCCTTCTATCGGCGGTCGCTCTCGAAGTACGCGCTACGAAGAATCGACGACCTCCCCTGCGACGGTAAAACCCTGAAAACTGCCACGGTGGTCAACGTCAACTTCTGGTCGGGCCTCGATCGGCCTCGGGACCATCTGCTGCGGCACTTGATCGAGACCTCGACGGTCGCCAAACACGTTGTCAGGAAAGGATTTCCGGAGCGGCAGAAAGACTACACTATGTATCGCCTCGAGGAAATTCATCCCGATGTCATGGGCGGGTTATGCGAAGACGGCGTTTTATCCAAAGCGGATCGGACCCTGGCCGGAGCGGCTTCGAGAGCGCTCCCGGAATACCAGATAGCTGGGGCGCACTGGTCATTTTTAGAGATCCGGCCGGAGCTTGAGACCTCGCGCTGGTCGACGGCGCAGGCGACGCCCGTGGTCTTTGATCAGGCCCTCGCGGCGGGGGATTACATCCTCCACCTCACAGGATACCGCTCGCCTTACCCGCATGAACCCCTTATGATGCGTGTATCGCTTGACGACGCGACGAACTCCTTCGAGGAACCGGTTCCCGGTGGTGCCTTTCACCTTCGGTTTCCGGTTCAACTCCGAGCTGCGAATCAGCGACCGGTCGTGATGGTCGAGCACGACACCTGGCGTCCTGCCGACTACTCCTCGTCGAATGACGAGAGGACGCTCTCCTTCCTTCTCTTGGCGGGATGGTTTGAGGATACCAACACCGCACTTGATGCGTCTCGGATTGAATAACACTTGCAGATTACTGTACGATCTCAGCCCACGCACTCACATCGCCGGACTCGAATCCGTCGGCGAAAACAAAAGCGAGATCGGAGTTCAAGGTGCTCTTCAGCCTCAGACCGCTCCACACCGCGCTCTCGACATCGTCATCGTCGAGGTAAACTGTAAGCTCACCGTTACTGACCACACCTTCGCCAAGAAGAGCTTCCCACTCTTGCCAATTCCCCCAGGCCCGGAGGACTTCCTTGGTCGTCGTGTTTTGGTCAAATGTCTGTGGTGGGTTGGCACCTATTCTGGCTACGACACCCCGTGAGTCAGGATCGGATACCGTCGTGCCGTAGCGGACGAACACCTCGTAGGTCGCACCACTTTGGAGTCCGCTCACCGTAACTCCGATCTCCGGTGCGTCTTCATAATGCGAGTGGGATGAAAATATATTAAAACCCTCCAAGTTTCCGTTCACGGCGTCGTTCTCGGCATTCCACTTGTTATCGGCAGGGGAGGAACCGGGAAAGCCCCACGGAATCCCCGTGACGACAACCTCGGAAGGTGAATAGCCCACCGATCCTGGGCCTTGCATAAGCACAAGGAAATTCGGGAAATCGGCATCGATGGTGACGATCAACTCTTGATAGAGGGATAGAGCCCAGTCTCGCACAACGAAGTATGCTTCTTTCACAGCATAGTCGAAATTTCGGTTCTTGACTAATCCCCATTCGTGAGGTTGCATTTCGTGGTCGTGCAGGCGATAATGGAATACCTTATCAACCCAGTCGCGATCGAGCGCCCCGGAGAAGGTTTCAATGACCTCAAAGCCATGGAGTTCTTCACTCCCGATCTCATTGCTTCGGACACCGGTTTCAGTAATCCACAGGGGTTCAGCTTTTGGGCAATGAGATCGAACTAACGGAAGGTACGTCTGCTCCATAGAGGCGAACATGTTCTCCGCCATCTGGGTCGTTGTCGGTTCTTCGTAGTAATGAACACCCGCGATGTCCAGGCAGTTGCAGGCTTCGTTCATCACACGCTCGAAAAGACTGCTAGCATTGAGAGTGTTCGCTGCAACAACAGGTGTATTGGGATCGATCGCTTTGATCGCGTTGTAGCCGGGGCAGACGATCTGGTTGATAAATTCGGTTCCCGTTCCACCCCAGAATATGTCGTAATTGGCTTCCCGCCAGTTGGACCATGCGTCCACACGCCCCGCATACCGACTTACCACCTGCGTCACCCAATCTGTATAATAAGATGGATCCGTGGGTGGTAGCGAGCATTCACCCCCCCAAAGATCGCAATCCGGATCTGTGCCATTCGCCCACGAAGGGATGAAGATCCCGATCTCCATGAGAACTCTCATGCCCAACTCTTCCGCCCAATCGATCTGCCAGTCCATTTCATCCCAGTAGTACTGACCTTGTTGAGGCTCCATGAATCTCCATTTTGCATCAAGCCGAACCCATCCAATCCCAGCGGATTTCAGTATGCCCATGGGAGGTTTCTGCTCTTCACCTTCCGGACCGGGTTGATAAACGTAGCCTAGTGGGTTGTCGAAACTCGGCGAGTGAATCTGCGCAAACGCGCTCACCGTAACAAAAGCAGAAAATGCGACAAGTAATGCTCCTCGTACAATCATTGGCTTGCTCCTTCAGTTCGTTCCATGCGGACTCCCTTTTCTCGTGACCCTCACCAGAGTCACGATCGAGCCGACTCAGATAAAAATCGACTACAAGCAAGGCACATACCAACAAGAAAGATCTTTGCTTGCCTGGCTTCCGTATAAACCTTCATGGGTTCTCTAGTGACCTATATGGCAGATCGCAGCATTCTCGGGAAATCGCCCATACAAGGAAATTCTTAGCGCCTATCTGTATTTACTGCTCGCAGACAGGCCGGCATTACGGCGCCAGTGACTCTAAAGATGTCGAGGTTTCCATTGGCGAAAGGAGCGTTAGCATAACATGCGAGTATACAATTTAATTGCCCTATCATCTCTAATAATATATCAAAGAGGTGATTATCGCGAAATGTCGTCGGCTCCTGGGCAAGAGGATCCGGATTGGAGTTAGACGGCAGCAAAAACGACGGCATCGTGTGTTGCTGCTCCGGTGGCAGGAAGCCTGGTTTTCGATATGTCTGGGACGCCAAAAAGGCACACTGGCGCGTTTGGCCACGCCAATGCAATCATCTGCATTAGTGCCACCCATTTAACACGGGCAGTGCTGGGAGCGCCGGCTCGCCGCCTATGCAAGAGAAGAGCTCCCCCCGCGCTCAGTGCCACGACCAGTGCGAGGAGACCCCCCACCCGTGGAGGGTGGGAATCTCCGGCAACGGCTGACGACCGGCCTCGAACGCTCCGATGTCGCAGGCGGCGCCGCCATTTCCGTCGCCGTCGACCGGACGGGGGAAGCCGCGCTGGTCCTCGGTCGGGCAGTCGGCGTCCAGGGCCGCGTCGATCGCCGGGCTGCCCGGCAGTGCGTCATCCGACGGGATCAAGGCCGGAAACGATGAGCAACGAGACCGACAAGCTGCGCGCCATGATCCGGGCCATGCAGGAGCATCACGCCCGGGAGGTCATGTGCTCGATCCAGTGGGAGTTGCACAACGACCCGGAGCTGAGTGTGCGCCGGATCGCCCACCGCGCCGGCATGGGGGAGTCGAGCATCCGTTCCTGGCTCGAGCACGACTCCTCACCGACCCTGGAATCGGTCCGCAAGGTGGCCCGGGGGCTGCACCCGGACGGCCGTTACGCCGATCCCGTCGAGTGGCTCAAGGCCGGCCGCCAGTTCCTCAACCAGCTGATCTCACGGCTTGACCAGCTGGAACGCTGGGAGCGGCGCCAGGCCGCGCGCGGCCGGCGCGCCGCGACCGCGGCGGTCGACGTCGTCCGGGAGGTCATCGAGGAGGACCTGCCCGATGAGCTCCTCGGCGAGCTCGTGCGCCGGCTCGAAGCCCGGCTCAGGGACGACGAGCCGAGGGGATGACGGACTGGCGCAACATTTAGCAAGCCTACGCGGATTGGACCCACAGTAACAAGCATCACGAAGTGGAAGCGTTGACACACGATCGTTGACAACGTACAATTCCGCCCATGAAAGCTCAAGCGGGATCAACGGGATCGAGGCCGGAAGCGGCAGGCAGCGAGATCGACCGGCTGCGGGCGACGATCCGGTGGCTCCGCGAGCATCGCTCCACGGAAGTCGCGTGCTCGATCCAGTGGGAGCTGCACAACGACCCGAAGCTCAAGGTGCGGCAAATCGGCAGCCGGGCCGGTCTCGGGGAGGCGACCATCCGCAGCTGGCTGAAACAGCAGACGTCGCCGAGCCTGGAGTCGATCCGGAAGGTGGCTCAGGGACTGCACCCGGAAGGCCGGTACGCCGATCCCCTGGAGTGGCTGGAAGCCGGCCGCCAGTACTTCAACTACCTGAGCGCCCGGCTCGAAC
>JAAEPZ010000662.1 GCA_024231955.1 bacterium
AAAAGCTTGCGGATCTTGGCCCCGAAGCACAGTACGAGGTTCTCCTATGGCGCCCAGCTCTATGCTCCGCGAAGGCCCTGGCCGAGGCTTTGGCGGCTCCTGCAACTTCATCTCTGCTTCATCTTCCACCGACGGTTTTCCCACAGTCGGTTGCCACAGCCCTTGCGAGTGCCGTTCTCGCTGGTACCGGATCCTCACTCGATACGGCCATGGGACTGGTCATGCAGGATCGGTCGCTGAATGCTCTGGCCGGTGTGCTAAAGGGCCTAGAGAACGCTCCGGAACCTCGAATTCAACTCATTCTCGCCGCTTGGGAGCCTCATGCCCCGCTGGGATTCGCGATGATCCTGGAGCAACTCGGAGCCGAGGAGACCTTTCGCCGAGTTGAAGCCATCGCTGAGCCTAACAACGAGACGATGAGGCTGCGAGACGTCCTCGATCAGGTCGTCCGGAATCAAGTCGAGCAGGACCTGACCAGTGCAGTACGACTTGGCCGGCTGCAGCTTTCCCCAGAAAAGCTGCAGCAGCGCGAGCCGATCTGGCAGAATCTCCATCTTGACGCTGAAGCAGTGAAGCTCATCGGCGGTGCCTGGGCGCTTCACGGCGAGATCCCCGAACTGTGGCGGGAAAAGCT
>JAAEPZ010000663.1 GCA_024231955.1 bacterium
AAGATCGAGGCCGGCAAGCTTGAATTGGACCCGCACAATTTTCACACGGATGAACTGCTCGGTCAGATGAAATCCATGTTTGGAACGGCTGTCGGGGATCAACACATTGATCTGTTTTTCCATGTATCTCCCGCTCTTCCCCACGCCCTGGTCGGCGACGCCCTCCGCCTGGGGCAGGTGCTTGCCAATCTTTTGGGTAATGCGATCAAGTTTACGGAAGAAGGACTCGTCGAACTGTCCGTGACCCGGGTCGACGCATCTGATGAACGGGCGCACAACGAGTCACCGGACCCCGGCGCCTTGGAGCGGGGCGAGGAGGTCCGAGTCCGTTTCGAGGTGCGGGACACCGGCATCGGTCTGAGTGAGGAGCAGGTCGACACTCTGTTTCACGCATTTACTCAAGCCGATGCGTCCACTACTCGAAAATACGGCGGCACCGGTCTGGGACTGGTCATCAGCAGCAGACTGATAGAACGCATGGGCGGCGTTCTTGAGGTTGAATCCACACTTGGAGAAGGGAGCACGTTTTACTTCGAACTGACTCTTCCCGCGGGGACGCCGGGGTTATCAAAAGCGGATTGGTCTACACTGGACCTTCACACCGTCCTGGTGGTTGACGATCATCCCGAGGCGCGCCTCATCCTTCGGGATATTCTGGAAAGCAAACAGGTTGTGGTGGCGGAAGCCGAGAGCGGAGCCGCGGCGATTGAAGCTGTAAAGGCCGCTGATCGCGCCGGTGAATCCTTTGATTGTATTCTACTGGACTGGAAAATGCCCGGGAAATTCGACGGCCCCGGCGTGATCAGAAAACTGGATGACATGCAGGAAGCCAGCGGCGCGGATATACGCCATACATCCATATGCATCATCAGCGCCTACAAACAGGATGACCTGCCGGCTGATTGCCCCGA
>JAAEPZ010000664.1 GCA_024231955.1 bacterium
AGGGGGGAGAACACATCTCCACACGGCTCTGCCGATGTGGAGATTCATCGCCTTGGCGGGGATCATGGTGCGCAACTCGGTGCTCCTGATCGACTTCGTCAACCTGTCGCTGGAGGAGGGCGGCAAGACCCTGGGCGAGGCAGTGATCGAGGCGGGCGCGGTACGGCTGCGTCCGATTATGCTGACCGCCGGTACCGTGGTCGTCGGGGCGTTCGTGATCCTCTTCGATCCGATCTTCGAGGGACTGGCGATCGCGTTGATGACCGGGGCGTTCGCGTCGACGTTGCTGACCCTGGTGGTGGTGCCGCTGGTCCACTTCATGGTGGAGAAGCGTCAGCACGAGAGGGCGTTGCCGGAGGCTTGGGCGGTGGCGTCGGAAGAGGAGTGAGCTGCGTGGGGGCAGGCCGCCGGCCTGCCCCTTTGCTCTGTTGCACAGGCCGAGGGTAGAATATTGGCGGCCGGAGGAGCAAAGCACCGATCCAGGCGGCAGTGAGGACATCCCATGAGCCAACTGAGAATTGACATACCCAAGCGGAAGCTCGCCGGGTTCTGCCAGCGGAACCACATCCGTGAGCTGGCGTTCTTCGGATCCGTTCTGACCGAGGACTTCCGGCCCGACAGCGACGTCGACGTCCTCGTCGAGTTCGAGCCGGGGCATGTCCCCGGGCTTCGCTTCATCGAGCTCCAGGAAGAGCTCTCCAACCTGTTCGGCGGACGCAGGGTTGATTTGGTAACCCGGCAGTTCCTCAACCATCGGATCCGCAAGAAGGTTCTGCGGCAAGCGGAGGTACAGTATGGGAGAACGTGACCTCCTCTTCCTGGGTCATATGTTGGACACGGCGAAAGGAGCGATCGCGAGAGTCGCCGAGAAGGGCAGAGAAACCTTCGACGAGGACGAAGACTTCCGACTGTCGCTCGCCTATCGAGTACGAACCATCGGCGAGGCTGCTCGGCGCGTCTCTGAGGAGACAAGAGAGGCCCATCCGGAGATTCCCTGGAAGCAGATCGTCGGAATGCGCCATAAGATTGTGCATGACTACTTGAATGTGGACTTCGAAATCGTCTGGCAAGTGGCGACCGGGATTTCCACGACCTTAGATCAGGTGTTCGCTAACTTCTTGCGCCGCGGCAGATCGAGGCGTCGTCGGCCTATAGTTGTGCGATCCGTGGTAGTGCGGCAATGTATGTGATTTTGTTCATCTTAGCGGTTCCAAGAGCGGCGGAGTGACTCATGCAACGCAGAAATGAAGAGACACCGGAGCAACGTGACTTCGTGGGTCGCTTTATCTTGGAGCGCATGCGATATATGCAAAACCTAGAACGATCACACAGAAAGAACACTGTTTTTTACTACAAGTATAAGCATGAAATTGAATCGGCAGAAAAGCTTGGATACGAATACGCTCGTAATCCGGGCGGATACGCCAGCTCTGCTCGGCATAGCAAGGGAGACGCCCGGACGTTTGACTGGGATGAGAGCACCCAACGACTGATCAGCGAAGACGAAGAGGCAAGACGATTAACTGATCAGTTCGAACAGGGTACTTTCGACCCGACGAACTCGACGCCTCACATTCTTCTAAACCAGGTTATAGCGTCGGTGGAAGAACTCACTCCGCAACTTATCTCACACCTCCAGACGAGACATGAGGATCTATCTGTTATACCGCCCTCTGTGTTCGAACACTTAATTGGAGAAATTTTAGCAGCGCGCGGGTTCAAGGATGTAAAGCTTGTGGGCAGAGAGCGATGGACTTCCGCCGATCTGTGTGCCGTCCATATTCTCGATTCAGTCGGCCAAGCAATACGGTTCTATATAGAAGTCAAAAGAACGAGGCGGAGCATCGGTATTGACGTGATTAACCAGGTGCATGGCTCGATTTTGATCGAACGACCAAAATTTGGGTGGCATGTCGGCATGATCGTATCCCTCGGTGGTTTCAAAAAAACGAGGAAACTGAGCCGTGAGAAGTTGTCACTCTTGGGAATCGAGTTAAGGGATAGGCAAGATATCCTTCGATGGCTGGGGGATTGGAGGCCAGACAGGACCGGTCTTTGGCTGCCGAAGTCGGCGTTTTCCGGGCAACACCAAGTGGATGCTATCTGCTGAGCATATCGACTGTTGGACGGCAAATTGTTCGATCAGAGCTAGATGCGGACAGGTTGAGATCCAAGGTTGATTGAAAGCGGGTTAAGGTATTTGTTTTTCAAGTCGCGCATTTTCTGCGACTTAGATTCGCATATTAGAGACCAACGATTCGTCCGTCTCCATGGTTGCGTCATCTATGTCAACTTACTTGTATTAAGTAGGTAAATCTCCAGATCGGGGGAGGCACACGGGGGGGTACAGACCGGGTACACGGTTTACAAATCTGACCGGTGGCGCCCGGGGGAAGCATGGGTCCCACCCTTTTGTTCAGAGTGGCTTGTGGCGATCGATTCCGGCCGGTATACCCTTTGATGGCCGTAGAAGTGGGTACCAAAAGGGAAAGCGGCGATCCGCCTGTTAAGGAATGGTCGAAGACCAAGAGGACGTATCTCCGGATTCGAAACCATCGGCGAAGATAATCGCGGCGACTACCGACACCGTAGCGGTGCCCTGCGCGTAAGTTTCGTTCAATTCGTCGTCCGTGGCAGCGGCCGTGACTGTATCAGTTTCGCTGTCTCCCGCGGTGCCGGCGACGGTAGCGGTAAAGCTGCAGTAGTAGGACAAATCCGCGGGAATCGTCTGCGGCACCGAGCAGTCGCCCTGGCCGTCAAGGTCGCCGTGTATGTCGTCCATGAGAGTCGTCAGCGTCACCGACTCTGCGGTTCCGGTGTTTCTGACACGTATTGTGAACGTCACCAAACCGCTCGGTTCTGCTACGAACATCGGCGAAGGGAGCTTCGTCAACGAAATCGTTGGCAAAACGTCGGTCACCATGACCGTGGTCACGCCGTTGGCGTTGACCGTGCCCGCTGGTCCGCTGCCCGCGGCGGTAACCGTATCGGTTTCACCGCTATCAGCGTTGCCGCTGACAGTTGCACTAAAGCTGCACTCATAGAACTCGCCGATCGCGATCGTCTGTGGCACTGAACAGCTTCCCTGGCCGTTCAGATCGCCGTGAACGTCGTCGGTGAGGCTCATAATGTCGACGCTGGTATCACCGATGTTACCGATCCGCACCATAAAACTCACCGGTGCCCCAGGTTCCGGAACGCTGTTCGGCGTTGGCGTTTTCGTTACGCTGATCGAGCTCTCCGGTCCAATGCCTGCTGCTAGATTCAAAGAGTTTGGCTGAAAAACAGGTTCTCCTCAAGGAGCTGTTGCTGACCAAGTCCGCAAGAAATCTCTTATGAGCGGCTTAAGCATCTGAGAATCCAAAGGCTTAGAGGCAGTAGGGACGCCAGAACGGCAGCGGGTAGAAGTCGCACAAGTCTCTTACCT
>JAAEPZ010000665.1 GCA_024231955.1 bacterium
AGGTAAGAGACTTGTGCGACTTCTACCCGCTGCCGTTCTGGCGTCCCTACTGCCTCTAAGCCTTTGGATTCTCAGATGCTTAAGCCGCTCATAAGAGATTTCTTGCGGACTTGGTCAGCAACAGCTCCTTGAGGAGAACCCTATTTCTTGCCATTCCTCCGTTGCCGGATCGTAGGATTCGACGCTGGATAAGACACCATCATTGCCTGATCCGCCGGCGACCATCACCTTTCCACTAGTCATCGGAAGTGCTGCGTGCGAATCGCGAGCATAGATCAACGGTTCAACTGGCCGCCAGATGCCAGTGGCCGAATCGAATACCTCAACGCTCGATAAGCGCTGACTGGCAGCATTCCGCCCGCCAGCCACCAAGAGCTCCCCCGAGCTCAACAATGTCGCCGAGTGTAGAGACCTCTCAACCGTGAGGTTCGCGATCGGTTGCGCGGTCACGGCAACCGCTTGAAATATCTCGGCACCTGCCAAAAAACCGTCATTGTATCCACCGGTAATCAGCACATTCCCCGAAGGCAATAGCGTCGCGGTGTGATTGAATCGCGGAATGATAAGAGACCCTCCGTGGGTCCACGTTTCGGAAATAGGATCATATAACTCCGCATAACCAATTGGAGAATAGCTCTCGCCGCCGGCTATTAACACTTTTCCGGACGGCAGTAGTGTTGCCGTATGGTAACGCCGCCCATCGGTCAACGCTTGAACTTGTCTCCAAGTTTCAATATTCGGATTGTATACCTCAACAGTTGGATAGCCGCCACTGGCGATGAGGACCTCTCCTGATGGAAGGAGTGTGCCGGTATGTCGAGATCGAGGAGTTATGAGAGATCCGACAGCCCTCCAGCTGTCGGTGGAACGGTCGTAGATCTCGGTGCTGCCCACATAGCTGGAGTCCCAATCGTTCCATCCACCGGCCACCAGTACTTGCCCTGACAGAAGAAGGATAGCCGTGTGATGAGTTCGGGGATTTGCGGCTGGACTGACTTCCTTCCATATGCCGTTGACCGGGTCATAGAGCTCGATATCCGTGCCGGCGGGATAGCCACCTGCCACCAGCACCTCTCCTGATGGGAGAAGGGTAGCGGTATGACCGCCACGGGCGGTGATAAGGGATCCGGTCTGTTTCCACTTTCCTGCTATCGGATCGAATAACTCTGCTTTGTCGATGTAATAGCCACCTGCCACCAGTACCTCTCCGGATGGTAAAAGCGTGGCCGTATGCCCACACCGTGCAGCCGAAAGCGAGTCGGCCTGATACCACTCGCCGGTTGAGGGACGGTATATCTCAGCTGTTTTTTGTGGCTCCAGATGACAGCCACCCACGACCAGCACGTCTCCGGAAAGCAGGAGCGTCGCCGTGTGCCGTTCTCTCGTAAAGCTCATCGAAGAAGTCGAAGCCCATTGGGTGACCAACTGCTCTTCAGCGGCTGAAGCTACGGCAGCATACAAAGCCAATACTAGAATTGTGGCGTGGTTCTTCATTTGCTGTCCTCCAATTATGAATGATTTGGTTCCTTGCCACTTTCTCTCGGACCTGGCTCGTGCTAGTGAAACTTATCGGCAGGTGGCTCCTCCCGGGCTTCGCTGGGGGGTCCCGAGACTATGCTAGACCACACCGAGAGATCCCCCGACTCGAAACCATCGGCAAAGATGCCGATCGGGGTCATGACCGCCGCAGCATTGTTACCGGGCACATAGTCGCTCATCGCCGTAGGCAAGCTGACGGTGGCAGCATTCTCGATGGACCCCACCGCGTCCGCGGACACCCTCGCCATGGCGAGGTAAAGCACCATCCCTCCCGGCAGCAAGTTCACCTCGTCCGAGATGTTTCCCTCTCCCTTCGTCGTACACCACGAGCCGTCGAGCCGTCGCGGCTACCTGCAACGAGAACCTTCCCCGATGGAAGGAGCGTCGCGGTGTGGTTGGCGCGTGTCGTGAGGTCCCCGGTTCGCTCCCAGTAGGCGGAAAGTAGCGCTGAAAGACCCGAGCCCAGGAGGGGTGAAATATCTCCTCGAACGTACGCGATGCTACCCTATGTCGCCCTCCGGGCTTGGCTGCCGGGATGTTCCTGTCTTTGGTCACGGCTTTGTTCTCCATGGTCGATCTTCACCTGGTTTGATCAATCGCGTTTCCAGGGCAAGATATGCCTGTAGCAAAGGGGATGCCAGAAGGTATCGTGCCCTCGACAAGCCCCAGACGTCGTGTTGGTGGGATAGCCGGACCTGCGCCGATCAATCTCGGACGGTGCCGTCGGACAGTCGCGACTGTCGCGACTGTCCGGCGCGGGTGGTGCCGTAAGGCGGGGAACCGATATCGGGATAGGGCAGATCACGGGTCACACGCTCCTCGGTAGCTGGGAGCCGCACCTGCAACGACTGCGAGGCGCCTACTTCAAGACGTGCGAAACGGCTCCGAAGTGGGACAGGTCCTCATCCCCCGGGTTGCCATCGGGCGCAACCGGTCCCCGCGCCCTCGCTCGTGCTGGGAGCGCCGGCTTCCAGCCGGCTCGTGGGCGCCGCCCTCGCATGGACGCTTCGCGTCTTCAGGGGGACTGCGTCCCCCGGGCCGGCTGGAAGCCGGCGCTCCCAGCACGAG
>JAAEPZ010000666.1 GCA_024231955.1 bacterium
CTATTACGGCCATCACGTCGCGCCATGACACTGTCATAGTGTCCCATTATCGCCTCTCAATGACGGCCACAGGGTCGAGTAGAAAGATTTCGGACACGGACAAACACGGAAGGACACGGCAAGATCAGAGATAAAACCGTGTGCGCAGTCCGTGTTTGTCCGTGTCCCATTATCGCCTCTCGATAACGGCCACCGGATCGAGCTTGCGCAGCATGCGGGCGACCAGCCCGCCGCTGGCGGCGATGACGGCCACCGGGATCGGCAGCGTGAACAACCAAGGCAGCGGATTAAAAAAGTTCAAGCTCAAGCCCCTTGGCGCGTAGAGGCCAAACTGCACACCGGCCAGGGCGATTCCACATACCACCGCGCTCAATATCCAGGCCAGGCCAATGGTGCTGGCCGTCTCTCGCACGGTTCGCAACACTAACCACGGACGGCTGCGCCCGATGGCGTGCAGGACGCCAAACTCTTCCCGGCGCTGGGCGAAAAAGACATAATTCAACACCGCCAGCGCCACCGCCGCCACGATGGCGATGATGATCTCGACCACGCCAAATATGCCCAAAAAGACCAACGCCAGCATTCGATAGTTCATCTTCATCCATTCAAACGTGAACGCCTCCACCAATTCCGGGTTCACCTCTTCCCGCAGCCAGGTATCCATAGCGGCCTTTTGTCCCTCGTTCGGGATGGTGAGCAGGTGTACCGCGTGAGAGTCGTACATCTCGTGGCTGCTCAGATAGTCATACGAGGCAAAGCCCAACCACAAGTCGCTTTCTCCCCGGCCCGATGATGGCCGGGAGAGAATGCCTACCACCACCATCTCGGTAGGTATGCCGGTGTCATTCTCGTTCACCGGCTGCCCGACCTGGTCGCCCACGTCCAGGCCCCGGTTCAACGC
>JAAEPZ010000667.1 GCA_024231955.1 bacterium
AACGGGGGCGTCTTCCAGCACGGAGGCGACGTCATTTTTGGCTGTTTCGATCACAATCTGACCCGCCTTATAGCGTCCTCATATCTTGGCGGCAGTGGACAGGAGATGGGCAAATGCGCCATGTTTGATGCTGAAGGGGATCTGTATTTGGGCGGTACAACCAACTCCAGCAACTTTCCATTCACCAGCGGCGCCTACGATACAAGCTATAACGGCGGAGAAATAGACCAGTGGGGAGGAGACCTGTTTCTGACAAAAATACCGGCCGAGTATTTCGTGGATACTGATCTCGACGGCTATATCGATATTGCCGATGTCTGCCCGGGGCATTTTGATCCCGACCAGGCCGACACCGACGGCGATAGCTTCGGCGATTCCTGCGACAACTGCATCCTGTGGTTCAATCCTCTGCAGGAAGACAATGACCTGGACAGTGTCGGAAACTGGTGTGATAATTGCCCCGATACTTATAATCCCGATCAGGAAGATGCCAACCATAACGACATTGGCGATGTCTGTGACGGCTGCTGCCTGCCGCCGACGGTAGGTGATGTGGATCAATCCGGCGGTGTCGATATCACCGATATATCTGTCCTGATCGACAACCAGTTCCTG
>JAAEPZ010000668.1 GCA_024231955.1 bacterium
CGATGCGGAACGCTCACCTTGCTTGACGACGTAAGCGGGCCGGTGGGTGCGCTGCACAGGCGAGTAGATAGTCAACACGAACAAGACCCTCGTGCTGTCAGGTGCGATTGGGGTAGATACACTTTTTCCACGTAGGGCGACGTCATCGCCCGGAGCAGCGCGCTGTACCCGACGTCGAACTGCACTTTTGCTCCGACCTCCAGGTCCAGGCCACTGACGTCCAGAACCAGATAATCGCTGCTTATCCCCAGAATGTCCGCCTTTATCCTGGGCTTGATTGCCGAACCGTCAACGTCCTGCCTTCCGAGGGCCAGGATCGCCCTTTCCATATCTCCTTTGCCCTCCTCATGGATGTACCCATCCGCGAATACCGGAACGTGGCCGAACGCATCCTGGGCAATTTCGCCATAGGGCCGCGAGGGCTTTGTCTTTAGTTCGACCACCTCGGCGACCAGTGTAAAGGCGTCCGTATACAGGTCGGGAATCCGCTCTCGGGTTAACGTGTCGCAACCCAACAGGATCGCCTCGCCGATGCGCAAGTGGTTGACGAGGCCGACGTCCGGCGTCGAAACGAACCA
>JAAEPZ010000669.1 GCA_024231955.1 bacterium
CCCGTCCACTCCGGAAAAACAAGGTTCACACGCCATCAACTGTGGAACTTGGGCTAGGATGCCCATGCCCGCGAGGCCGACGAGGGTGGAGGGTTCGGGGATCGTGGACAGAGTAACGGAACAATCATCCCCATAGTTACCGTCGAAGACGTCTGTCGCTCACGCTCTCTGAAGTGGCGCTTTCGGCACATACAGCATCGGTACACTAGCCCAAGTTCCACAGTTGATGGCGTGTGAACCTTGTTTTTCCGGAGTGGACGGGTAGAAGTCTTCACTACATTTCGGTTTCAACTTTTCATCCGCCGGGGCAGCGTCAGCGACAGCCGCTCCAGCAGGATGGCTTGATGGTCCGTCGGACGACGCACGCAGCGGCGACGGATCTCCGGGCCATCACGCGTCGGCAGCACCACGTCGACCAGGCTGATCTTGCCCAACTCCTCGAAGACGCGGCGAGGCTCGTCGCCCAAGCCGGCCGCCCGCGTCATCTGGCTCAGCGTCTTCCACAACACGTAGGCCAGGAAGCAGACCAGGATGTGGGCCAGAACCCGGTCCTCGCGCTGATGCCACACCGGACGGATCCGTAAGTCGGACTTGTGAATCCGAAACGCCGCCTCCGCCTCGGTCAACTGGATGTACGCCCGCCATAAATCCTCGGCCGACCAGTCGGTCACATTCGTGCGCAGCAGGTAACAGCCCTCGTTGAGCGTTGCCCAATCTCGCCACTTTTCGTTCTTCGTCCACGAGACGACAGCCCGCTTGGCGACCTGCTTCACCTCGACCTCGAACAGTCCGGCGGCTCGGGAGTTCCTGGCCATGATCTTGCCGACCCGACGATCGATGACTTCCTTCTTCCAGTTGCGTTTCTCGCAGCTTGCGCGAACCTTTTCGAGCGCCTCGTCGATTCGCTTTTCAAATCGATCGTGCATCGCCTTCTCTTTATCGCGACGGTCTCGACTGCGACACAGGATGTACATCTCCTTGCCGCCGTCCGGCGATTGGCACAGCTTGACTTCCAAGCCGTCGCGGATCATCCGCCAGTCTTCCTCGAGTAGTTCGCGTTCAAACTTCTTCAGCGTGCCCTTCGACGCGCCGATGATGTAACGCCGGTTGCCCGACTCCATGAATTCGATATTCTCTTTCGACATCATGCCGCGATCACCGCACCAGATGCGATCCGCCTTGCCGTATCGGGCTTCCATCGTGGTAACGATTTCCCGCCAAGTCCGCACGTCGTTGCGGTTGCCCTCGAAGACTTCGTAGCCCAACGGCATGCCGCGCTTCGACACCACCAGCCCGATGCAAACTTGCTTGCAGTCACCACGTTTGTCGCGCGAGTAACCGCGTTGGGCCATCGGGTTGCCCTCGCATTGGCCCTCGAAATACGTGCTGGTCACGTCGTACAGAAGCAGGTCGTACTCAAGCTCGAACAGTTCGCCGAGCCTGTTTTTCAGGTGTTTTTCGAGCGTTTCCTTGTGCGGCAGTAGTTTGTCCAGCGCTCGGTACAAGCGTTCGTCATACACCTTGTCGCCCGGAATGCCCAACAGGTCGGGCATCGCCGTGCTTTCGTAATAATGCTCGGCGATGTGCAGTTCGCTCGACGGATTGCACAACCGGCTAATCGTGAGCACCTGTGCCATCTTGGCCCACGGAATGTCTTCCTTGCCGCGCGGCATGACGTTTTCAAACAGCTTGTCGAGTTGAAGTGTTCGCATCAGTTCCATCGCCAGCCACGGACCGCCGAAGTCGAGTTGGTTTTCGACGCGCACGTTGGCCGTGTCGACTTCAACCCACTCGGGCGCGGGCGAGTCGTCTTCCCAAAGCAGCAACTGCCGCTGGCCGGATCGCTTGCCGCCTTCCGCCGCTCGCTTCACGCCCAGCCGCCCGGCCTCGTCGAGTCGGCCGAGATAGGCCACGGTTCGCTGTCTGGGACCGCGATCGGTGCGGACTGATTCGACGAGCGCCCAGTAGGCGTGTTGTTTTCCGTTTTTCTTTCGGCGACATGGGCGAATGAACATGCCCTGATTTTACCCGGCCGGCAGGCACGCTCAACGCCAAAAGTCTACACTACATCGCGATTCAACTTGCATCACGCCGAAAACGGTCGCCTCGGCGCGAATCCAGGCAAACCGCACCCGGCTAGCGACCCGGTTTTGGGGAAAAATATTTCCGGAAAAATGAAATCCCGGCCAGAACTGTGGAACTTGGGTTAAGGTGGGGGGAAGTGTTTAAGAAAAGCGTCTTCGGGATCGAAGGTTGGGCGGCTGTTTGGTCGTTGGGGGCGGGCACCGGGCGCCCGAGATTGCCACGTCAGTTCACAGCTCAGCGCTGGCAGAGCCAGTACCACTCTGGTGTGGATGCTTAGCAGTAC
>JAAEPZ010000670.1 GCA_024231955.1 bacterium
TCCCATACCGCAACATCAAAACTGAACGGAGAAACCGCTATACCTTTGAACGGGTCAGGATGCGATGTCGCTTCTTCATAGGAGTACAGAGTATTCATGACGTTACAGTACTCAACCATCACCCCCTTGGGTTTCCCGGTAGAACCGGAAGTATAAATAACATACGCCAGATCCCCTGCACTGCGACCGACTACCGGATTCTCTGTCTCCTGAGCCGTAAAATCCACCTCATCCAGGCAGACTGTGACACACTCATGCCGCAGCTCAGGTAGTTGTTTTTTCAAGTGACTCTGAGTCAGCAGCACCGGCACCGCGCTGTCTTCCAGCATATACGCGATCCGCACCTGCGGATATCCCGGATCAACAGGTACATAGGCACCGCCCGCCTTGAGAATACCCAGCAGGCCAATCACCATTTCCAAAGAACGCTCAACGCAGATGCCGACTAAAACATCCGATCCGACACCCAGCGTCCGCAGATAATGCGCAACCTGATTGGCCCGGCGATTCAGGGTACTGTAGGTCAGTTCCTGCTCCTCCCCCCGCCCTGAGCCTGCCGAAGGGAAAACCACCGCGA
>JAAEPZ010000671.1 GCA_024231955.1 bacterium
ATCAGCTACGGTTCGGACCTGAACGATATCCCCATCCAGGACGAGGCTCTGTGGGGTCGCTTCACCTTTGGCAGGCGGGACGATGACGGAGCCAAGATCGGCCGAGTCACCGGAGGAGGTAGCGGCTTGGTTGCCAGCATGGGCTGGTCATGGGGCCTGGACACGGCCCAACGTCTCACCTCTGCCTTTGTCGGAGTGGGCAGCCTTGAGGAAGACGATCCAACCGGCTCGTTTGAGGAATTTGGCTTTGGATACGGCAACGGTGACCAATTGGATTGGATGACCCAGGGGTCGTCAGGCCGAACCGGCTTCACGTCCGGTGAGTCCGGCCGAGTCAAGACCAGGGAGGGGTACGACGGCGAATTCGCCTATGACCGCACTGGCCGCCGGGTTGATGACGATCGTTTCACCTACCGATGGGACTGGCGTGGCCGACTCCGTGAGGTCACGGTCAAGGATGAATGGCCGGCCGGCGATCCTCTTGATCCTGGTGCTGCGCCAATCGTACCGATCTATGCGGGTCATCAGATCTGCTACAAGTACGACACATTCGGGCGCCTTTTGGAAAGGATCCACTGGGCCCCGCTCGACGACGACGACGAACGTCCGTTCATCGAGCGCCGGGTTTTTGTTTGGGAGGGCAACACCCTTTTGACCGAGACGGCTTACGGAGATCCCGAGCGCGACATCAATATGCGTTGGCGCAAGACCTACATTCCGGGTCCGACAGGACTTGACGATGCCGTGCAGGTCCGAGTGGAGATCTTCTTCGGAGATCCCGCAATGGCAGACACGGTGTATAGCTACGTCCGTGACGAGATGGGCACGGTAATCGCCATCATTGAGGAGACGGAAGGGCTTCCTGGCGTCGAGCTTCCGTTACTGGCTCGCTACAACTACGCACCGTACGGAGAGTTTCACATAGAACTCGGGCCCGAACTCCGCCAGGCCCAGTTCGACACCGCCCTGACCTCGATCGAAACCGAATCTGGCACGGTGGATCAGGTAATCACAGACCAGCAAACTGCCGCCCCTGGCGCGTTCCTGGTGACCATGTCGTTTCCACTGGAGCAAGCCTCATTCGCCGCAGGGATCGAACTGTGGGAGAGACCAACGGCGTCCGGCGATTGGCAAATCGTCCTGGATGGCGAGTACGTCCTTGCACCTGCTGCTGGTCACCCAGAGCAACTGGTCATCATGGCGCTTTCAGGATGGCAAAGAGCGAGTACCTACCGGTTGACTCTTGATGAGCAGCTAGTGGATGTTGCCGGCCGCAGTTTTGTCGGCAACAGCCAGTTCGAGTGGTCGGTCCCAGAGAGCACCGTGGATG
>JAAEPZ010000672.1 GCA_024231955.1 bacterium
CGAGAGGGGAGACGGTCACGTCGCTGAACACACCGGCGACGTTGCCGAAGAGCTTGTTGCCCTCCATGTTCGTCGTCAGGTAGATGTCCAGATCGCCATTGCCGTCGTAGTCGCCCCAGGCGACGCCCTGGCTGTTGCCCGCGTCGCCAAGAGGCAGACCGTCGGTCGCATCGGCCCAGCCGCCCGCGCCGAAGATGCCGAAGGTCTCGCTCCAGCCGAACTTGTTGTCGTTACCGATAACCTTGAGACGGAAGTCGGGACCGGTGCCCCAGGTGGACGGTACCGTTCCAACGGAAACGCTGCCTGTGTTCGCAACCCAGTCGACAATGGTGCTCATCAGTTCATCACCCTTGTACAGGTTGATCTTGACCGAAGAGGCATCGCAGCCGGACCAGGTAACTGCCGCAGGCTCCTCACCATGACGCCAGACGGTTTCCGTGGTGGGTTCGCTGACGCCGAAATAGGTCCTCGGTTCGATCCCCCGGGTAATCCCCTCTTCGTTGATGTCGCAGCCGGCCCAGGGACAATGCACATTGTCCAGGGCGTACCAGGCGTTCTGTCCACCACCCCAACCGTAGTTCATGTGGTAGTAACGGCCCGTGTCGTCACGATAACCATCGCAGACTATCGCATGTGAGTAGATGCGATACTGCATTGGCCTTGGCGGCTGCTGGGTCAGTTCGTCAACGATGATGTCCCACCAGCCGTCCTGAGAATAATCGTTCCGCTCCACATAGTGGGCACCCTCGGCATAGTCGAAGAAGTCATGATATATGTGGGAGAAAGTGCCGACGTATGAGCCGGATCCGCAACGGCCGAAATCCATCTCAAAGGCCACAGCGACCTCGAAACTCAATTCCGCCACGGCCGCAGCCTGCTCGGTGGTATAGGATCCGTTGTAACTGGTCAGGATATTGTCCCAGTCGTACGGGTCGTTGAAGAACGCCGAGATACTGCCGCCTCCAACCAGGCCATCACAGGAGTCATCGCCATCCCAGGCGTAAGTGTGACTGCCGATGCCGACAGGAGGATATTCCCAATACTTCATGATCTGGGAGCCGGAGGTGGCTACGCAACCGACGATGGTCCGCCCACCGTCACCCATCGGGCAATCGCCGTTGAAGGGGCTGCTCTGGTGCCAGGGCTCATAGACCAGCGGGCCCACGACTGCACGATCTCCACGATCGCCGCCGGGCATGACGCCGTTCTCCAGCAGCCACGTCCAGGAATCGCGGTTGATGTCAGGGGCAACCTCTTTCGGCAGGTACTGAAGGCTACCGTAGTTATCCTCCAACATGACGAGTGAATTGGTCATTGTATCCATGAGCAGATCACACAAGCCATCTTCGGCCATGGGATCAAAATCGGTTTCCGTCGACCAGGCCTTGATCGCCGGCAGCTCCCTGAGCAGGGATACAACGATAAATCCGCGCGGTTCAATAGGCGCCCAATATCCGAGCAGTTGTCCGTCGCGGACAATCTCATGGCAATCGGCAATCTCGGCCGTCGCCCGCTCGCCCCATGCGCCCTCTTCCGCCAAAGTGTGGCGTAGGAAATTGTCGGCTACTTGCCGAGCATCATCCAACCCCACAACCTCCGCACCGGCCTGCAAGCCGATCAGAAGCAGCGAGATTGCTGCCAGTAAACATATTACTTTTCTCATGGATTTGACCTCTATCGCTTCTAGGGTGTTCTCTTTAGACTAGAGAACAGTAATTATAGCATATTCATGCCTGAATTGGGGTACCTTTTCTTTCAGATGCCAGCCGGCGGCCAGTCAGCCGTAATACCCTAACACACTTCGTTACTTACCGTTACGGAGCACACCTGACCTGACCCATCACTTGAGCAGGGTCATTTTTCGGCTCTCCTCGCCCCCTCCTGCACTGAGATGGCAGAAATAGACGCCGGAGGCGACTGGATGCCCCGAATCATCCCTGCCGGTCCACATGCAACTGTGATCTCCATTCTCAAAATCAACTCCATCGATCAGAGTGGATACCAACCCGCCCTGCAAGTCATAGATCGCGAGTCTCACCACCGCATTACGGGGCAGATTGAAACGGATCTCGGTTGCGGGATTGAAGGGGTTGGGATAGTTGGCCGCCAACCGGAACGGTGGATCGCTCATCTCGGCGACAGCGGTCATCTCCCCCTCTTCGATCTCGTGACACCGGTCGATCTCCGGGTTTGTGATCAACTGGATGCCACCGCCAGGCCACTCCACCCTGACGCTGTCGACTACCGCCGCGCCGCCCAGTCCGAATTCGACACGCAATGAATTGAATGAGGCATAACCGGCGTCTCCACCCACCTGGCGGTTCTGCATGACACCTCCACTCCACAGGGTTACCCGTGCACCTATAGCTGCGTGATTGCTGCCGTTTCCCCGCAGATTGAGCTGCAGCCAGTGATGGCCGTTCTGCAGGTCATTGCGGAAGAGGCGATTGGGACCGTCCCCGTTGACAAGATAGAGATCGAGATCACCATCGTTGTCCATGTCGGCCCAGGCGGCGGCGTTGCCGTCACCCGGATCACCGAGCAGCATGTCGGTGCTGTTGGTGAAGACACCAGCCCCTCCGTTGCGAAGCAGAATATTCTCACCCTGATTCACGACGTAGAGATCCAGGAGACCATCGTTGTCGAAATCGCCCCAGGCCACACCACGACAGTTGCCGGCATCCCCCAGGATCCCTGAGGAGATATCGACGAAATTGCCCTCGCCATCGTTGCGCAGCAGGCGGTTGGAACCGTTCACGCCGAGGTAGAGATCCTGGTCGCCATCGTTGTCCATATCCGCCCAGGCTCCGCCAAAGGCATTGTAACCCGCTCCCAGCGGCAAGCCGGCAGGCACCTGGAAACCATCGCCCAGATTGTGATACAGGGTGCCTCCGGCTGAGGTGATGAGGAGAAGATCGAGATGGCCATCGTCATCGTAGTCACACCAGTTTGCCGAGCGGCAGTAGCCGCCGTCGCCCAGTGGAGCGGTGGTCGCGTCACTGAAGAGGCCCTCACCATCGTTGTGAAGAAGCCAATCCGCGGCGTAGACATTGGTGCAGTACAGATCCACCAGACCATCACCATCATAATCGCCCCAGGCGGGATCCATACTGAAGGCGGTATCGCTCAGCAACCCGGTGCCGATATCCACAAAAGCGGTACCGTCGTTGCGGAACAGATGATTGGCATCATTTGCCGTGCAGGCCAGGTAGAGGTCCAGATCGTCATCATTGTCAATATCGGCCCAGGCCGCCCCGCGACTGTGCGCGACAACCGCCAGTGGCGCCGTGGTGACATCGTCAAATTCGCCATCACCGAGATTGCGGAGAAGATGATTGCTCTGCTCCGAGTTGGCGAGATAAAGATCCACAAGACCGTCGCCGTCGAAATCGCCCCAGGCAACGCTCTGGCCATTGCCGTCGTCAGCCAGCGCACCCTCCGCCACATCCACCCACGCACCGACACCATAGATGCCGAAGTCGGCCGACCAGCCGAACGCGAATCCGTTGTCGCTGACGACCTTGATCCGATACCGGGCTCCCGTCCCCCAGGCGCTCTGAACGACGCCCAGAGGCTGCTCGCTGCCATCGTTGAGAGTCTTGCCGGTCAACAGCGTCACCAGCTCATTGCCGCGATAGAGCGCAATTGTGACGCTATCGCCCGGTGCCGCTATCCAGTGGACTTCGGGCAACGGCTCGCCATGGTTCAGAACATCCACCGCCGGCGCTGGCACCTGGAAATAGCCGAGAGGCTCCAACCCTACGGCCATCGATTCTGACATGTAGTTGCATCCGGTCCACGGACAGTACACGTTGTCCAGCGCGAACCAGACGTTCTGGCTGCCGCCCCACCCATAGTTCATGTGGTAGTAAGGCAGTCCATCCTGAATACGGTAGCCATCGCAGATGATCGAATGAGTATGGATCAGATAGTGCATCGGTCGGGGCGGCAGGGCATCCATCTCACCGCGAATACGTGCGAACCACTCCTCCGCGGAGTGCAGACCGCGATCGATGTGCTCCACCGTACCTGCAAACCTGAAGTAGTCCGTGTAGATGGTGTCGATGATCGACCCGGATGCACCGGACCCGCAAACACCGTAGTCCATGTTGCAGGCCACGCCCATCTCGTAATTCAATTCCGCGACAGCCCTGGCCTGCGCCTCGGTATAACCTGCATTGTAGCTGTCGAGGATACTCTCCCAGCTGTAATCATCCGCAAATACTGCGGTCAACACCCCACCACCGGTATGCCCGCCACACGATGTATCGCCCGCCCAGGTGTAGGAGTGCTGCCCCTCGCCGTTCGGCGGATACTTCCAGTAGTGGAGAATCTGAGCTCCCGAGGTGGCGACGCAACCGACAACGCATGTTCCCCCATCGCCGGTGGGACAATCGTCGTTGTAGGGACCGCTCTGATGCCAGGAGGAGGTGAGTATCGGACCAACGGTGATCTCCTCCCGTAAGCTGCGCTCCCCCGTCAGCAGGCGCGCCCAGCCCGACCTGTTACCGGCTTGATCGACCTCGGCGGGCAGATCATTCAGATCTCCATAGTTCTCTGTCAGGAACGTCAGGGTCGTCCTCAGGACATCGCGGATCAGAGCGGTGTAACCCACCTCCAGATCCGGATCGAAATCGCATTCGAAAGAGTAAGCCTTGATGGGCGGCATCTCCGTGAGAGGCGAGAGGATCAGATGCCCGCGCGGTCGGAGCGGCAGGTGGTAGCCTATCAGATGGCCATCGCTGTACAGGGGGCTACATCGTCCGGCGGTCACCGCCCGATCGGCGTCGCCGCGCTCGATTCTTTCGTGGATAAAATTGAGGCCGACCGATTGAGCCTGGTCGATGCCGACAAGACCCGCATTTGAGCATGTGCAGAATACGCCCAGGAGCGCGATCGCGCCCAACAGCTTTTTCATGTTCCCCCCAAGGTCCGGTATACTATCTCGTATTATATCACAAGCGGGGAGATACCTAAACCATTTCGGCTGGGGCGAACATCGACTCAGACCCTATCCTCTGTCGTCACCGGCACTTACGCGCCACGCCGCACCTTCTGCTTTACGGGATGCTTACCGACGATCTCTGATTTTATCGCGCAGTTGCCTGATGTGTTCCGGTCCGGTCCCGCAACACCCACCGATGATGCATGGGTGCAGAGCCGCAATCGCCGAAGCATCAGCAACCCACTGTTCCGGAGTTTCACTGTAGCTGACATCGCCCTCAGAGACTGCGGGCATACCGGCATTGGCCTGAATAAGCAGCGGCAGCTGGGTGTGCATGCGGAACTCCCTTGCGACCTCCCTCATGAGCTCGCTGCCGTTGCCGCAATTTGAGCCCACGATATCGGCCCCCTCCTCGGTCAAACCCATCGCCGCAGCCTTGATATCGACGCCCATGATGGTGAAGAAACCGCGCGGAGTTTGCTGGAAGGTCATTGTTGCCGCAAGCGGCAGATGAGGCGCGGCCTGTCGCGCGGCCCGCACGGCCAGACGCGCCTCGTGCAGATCCAGCATGGTCTCGACCAGGATCATATCGGCGCCGGCCTCCGTCAGAGAGCGAGCCTGCGCCAGGAATCCCTCCAGCAGCTCATCAGGCGGCGTATCTCCGTAGGGTTGCAGCATAAGACCGGTGGGTCCAATTGACGCCGCCACCAGCGCAGCGGAATCTTCGGCAGCCTGACGCGCCGCTGCAACACCGGCGCGATTGATCGCTTCAGCATCTCCCGCATGCCCATACTGCGCCAGCTTTGCCGGAGAGGCGCCAAAAGTATTGGTGGTAATAATCTCGGCGCCGGCTTCAACATAGAGACGGGCAATCCCTGTCAGGATCTCCGGTTGACTGAGGTTGACGGTTTCGGGGCACGCTCCCGGTTCCCCCCCCAACCGCTCCATCAACATCGTGCCGAGCCCGCCATCGCCCACCACGACCTCCCCGTTCGCCAAACGCTCCAGCAGATTCATCTCAACTCCCGCCTCTTGCGGCTATCCGTTAAGCCGACCTTCATGCCGATTGCGCGAGCAGATCGCGTACGCAGTCGATTGCCCGCGAGGCATCGAAGGCGTAGGCATCCGCACCTATTTTCCGGGCGTATTCTTCTGATACCGGTGCACCGCCGACAACGGTCAGCAATTTCCCGGACAGACCCTCGGCGTTGATCAGATCGATGACATCCTTCATGCCCACCATGGTTGTGGTCAGAAGGGCGGACATGCCGATGATCCGCGCACCCTCCTCCCGAGCCGTTTTTATGAACCGCTCGGGGGAGACATCCTTGCCCAGATCGATCACTTTGAAACCGGCCCCGCGGAGCATTATCCCCACCAGATTCTTGCCGATGTCATGCAGGTCACCCCGCACTGTGCCGATGATGACCTTGTCGAGTTCGGGAGCACCCTCCGTGATCAGGGTCGGCTCGATGAGCTTCAGAGCAAGGTTCATAGCTTTGGCCGTCAGCAGAACATCGGGCAGGAACACCTCGTGAGCGCGGAATTTCACGCCGACCGCCTCCATCCCGACCAGCAATCCCCCGTTCAGTATCTCCTGAGCCTTGATACCAGCGGCCAGAGCCTCCTCCGTCAGAGACACGACTCGCTCATCGTCGCCCAGTTCCAGCTCCTCCGCAATCCGCGTCAATATCTCCATGACTTATCCTTTACCGTAGGTTCGTGCACAGGGAACAGTCGTCCACATTGCACAGGTGCATGATCAGGTTTTCGGCAATTCGGCGATTCTTGTGCGACATTCCAGTGTATTGCACCGCTCGCAGAATCCGTAATCATTGTCGAATACATGGATCTCAGGTTCACCGCCAACCACCAGACCGGAGGTGGTTTTCAACGGCAGCATCAGGCAGTTCTCGCCTAGTTGCACGCCGATGGCGGCGGAATCGATGAACTTCAGCAACGGTCGCTGACCCTCAATATTCCAACCGCAGTAACCGGGGCTGTAGCGGAGGGAGGCATAATTGCCGCCTCCAGCGCACTGCTCCCCGCGCCATTTGCTCTCCATGATATCAGCCGCCTTTTCGATCGCCGCGGAAGCGGCAAAGTCGAGCATCGCTCCCAGGGGGTATTCGTTATTGCGGAACAGCGATTCCACCGTCTGAGTGATCAAATCGCCCAACGTCACCACATACACCGCCAACTGCTCCGCTTGCGGATAGATGCCCTCCAGCGGTGTCGCCCCCTCGCTGTTGCCCGAGTCCCGATAGATCCGCTCGAATTCGCTCCTGGAGATCGAGCGGATGATTCCCCGGGGCGCCGCGAAAAGCGAGAGCATCTCCAGAGCCCGCGACATCAATTCCTTGACGCGGACAGCCGGTACGGCATCAGCCGGCAGCCCCTGCCCCATCAGAACATCAACGGGGTCGGGGATGATCTCATTCGACTCCATCACCAATCGTACTTTCATGATTCCCGCTCCAGCTCGGGGAGAGTCGTCAGCCCATGGCGTTCCGCTTCGGCCCGCATCAATCCGGTCAGTTCACTTTTCACATCAGCAGCCAATGAGGTCGGCTCCCAGGCTGCGAGAAGACGCTCCACCTCGGCGTGGGCCCTTGCGCCGAGAGTGGTACTGCCCTCCTCGCTCCAGCGGGAGCGGTTGGCGCGATCGATCACAGGTCCGGGGAAGAGGTGTTCGCTGCGCAGATGACGTCGCGTGTGTTTGGAGATCAGCAGATGTCCCTCGGCGATCAACTCGCGAAAGCGATCAAGCGCAGGGAAGTCATCACGCGGTTCGATGCCGCGCGTCAAACGCAGTGCCATCCCGGCGAGTTCGTTGTCCAGGACCAGCTTTTCGAAGCTCATGCAGGTGATGAAATCGAGCACGCCGGGGCCGGAGATGTTGTTGATCCCGGCCAGAGCCGCCAGCGTTGCGCCCTGTGAGCTTTCCAGCCCCGCCTGCGCATCGAGTCGTTTCGCATCGCTGAGGGCGATATAGGCCTGCGTCGGCAATCCGAGATACTTGCCGATTTCGACATAGGCGCAATCGAGCATCATCGTCTCCACGGCCCCCAGAGAGGTCGTCTCATAGCGGACGTCAAAGACGGCGGGACACCCACCATAGAGTGCCGGGGCGCCAGGATTGATCAGTTGGGTCATCACGATGCCGCTCAACGTTTCCGCCGTGTGCTGCACGAGGCTGCCGACCAGCGTCACCGGCCCGACAAATCCGGCCAAGGGCATCGATATGTACTCGACGGGAATCGAGTTGACCGCGCAATCGGCAAGATTTTGCGAAGTGGTGCGGCTCCACTTGAGTGGAGCCGTGGGGCAGACCGAGAAGATTGTCAACGGCTTGGCGGCCACCGCCCGAGCAGAGCCACGCACGGCAATCTGCAGATCGTGCATGATCCTAAATCCCTCGCTCGTGAAGGCGCCGGTCACCACCGGCTTTTCGCAATGAAGGAGATTGAGGTAGAGCCGATAGCTGTCGGAGATCAGTTCCGGCACATCGGCCGTTACGAAAGCCGTACTCTGTGAGGCGATGTTGGGCAGTCCGCGCATCAACTTGGCATAACGGACATAGTCGGCGGTGACGGGCTTGCGCGCCGTTTGCGCCCCGTGATCGAGGATACTGATGGCCGCGGAAGCGGGTGTGAAGTGCACCCGGTCGCCGCCCAGGAGATGGGTCATCTCGCCGGCGGTGTCATACAGGTTGAATTCCGCAGGCGCGGTCCGCAGGGCATTGTCGATCAGATTCTCATCGAAGAGAATCCGCTCCCCCTCGACCTTAGCCCCGTGCTCCAGCAGAAGAGAGACGAGTTCAGGGTTGTGAATCTCCATACCCAGACGACAGAGAACCTCACGGGCTTCGGAGATGATCCTCTCGATGAGTTCATCGGTGAGGAAACGGAGTTTGGGCTGCACGGCACTCCCCCTGCTGGCTTGAGTTGAATTCGCTCGTCGCCTCAAGATGCTGTTCATGATCCCGTCCGGAAGCGGGACCAGCTTATCACCTGTATCCCTATCGGCCAAGATGAAACGCAAACAGGCGCCGCCCAAACGGGTAGCGCCTGTCAATCAAGTCACCTTGTCGCGTTCGATCTAACGGAAGCCGACCTCGGCATTGTCCCGCACACGAACCGCACCGTAGCCACTCATGATCTCCTCGATTTCGGAGGCCACGCCGATCGCCGTCAACGTCAGGCGATCACGGCGGAAATACTCCCCGATCACCCGGCGACAGTCATCCTGGGTCACAGCTGCAATCGCATCCAGCAGGCCATCGACATACTCTCTGTCGACGCCGTAGAACTGCATTGCGTTGATCGTGCTGGCGTGATCCGACGCGGTCTCGTAGCCGTAGGGCAACTGCCCGATCAGATACGCTTTGGCTGAGGCCAGCTCCGCATCACTCAAGCCATCTTCGTTCAGACGGGTCAATTGAGCCAGTGCCAGATCAATAGCCTCTTTGGTTGAGGCGGTGGGTGTCGAACTGCTGATGTAGGCGGGCCCACCCACCCTCTTGTTGTCCAGACGGAAGCTGGCGCCGTAGGTGAGACCACTCTCGATCCGCAGCTTGGTATTGAGCCAACTGGTGAAGCGTCCCCCGAAAACGGTTCGGACCAGCATGACCGCGGGTGAATCATCCGCCCCCCATGCCTGTCCGAGTCCTCCGATGCAGAACCAGGTCTGAGGCGTATCCGGCTTGTCGATCAGCAGCACGCTGTTGTCGGCCGGCAACTCCAGCGGGGTCACTTCGATCCGCCGGACCTCAGCCCTCTTCATCTTCTTGAAAACCCTCTTCAAGGCTCTCTCCACTTTCCTCGGATCGATATCGCCGGCAACAGTCAACACCGCACGGTCCGCACCGTAATGATCGCTGAAGAACTTGCGGACGGCCGCGCTGTCAAGCCCCTCCAGACTCGTCTCCGTACCCGAGACGGGATTGCCGTAAGGGTGGGCGCCACACTGGTGGGCGTAATGATAGGAGCGGAGAACACTGCCCGGACTGTCCTTGCTCTGACGCACGGCATCGGCACCCTGAGCCACCAGCTTGGCAATCTCCTCCTCCGGGAATTGCGGTGCGAGAACGGCATCGGCAAAGAGCTCCAGCCCCTTGTCGAAGTCCTTGGCCAGCAACTCCAGCGAGATGCGCACCCGGTCAACGTTGACGGAAGTTCCGAATTCGGCGCCCAGGAAATCCAACTCCTCGGCGAATTCGCCGGCGCTTCTCTCACCGGCGCCCTTGCGCAACGCATCGGCTGTCAGCGAAGCCAGACCGACCGTCGCCGGCGAATCCATCGCCGCACCCGCTTCGATCCACATCTCGAAATTGATCAGCGGCACGGTGGATTGCTTGAGGACATTGACCTGCAGACCGTTTCGCAGTTTGAAGCTCTTGTACTCCGGTATTTTCAACTGGGCCGCAGAGGCCATCGTCGCCCAGAACAGAAGGGAGCAGAGCAGGAGGATAACTGGTTTAGTTCGCATTGCGACCCTCCTCGGCGGTTGCCTGAATGGGGATGAGTGTGACGACCGTGCGGTTGTCCTCAACCAGATAAAGTTGCGCGACGCGCATCAGGTCCTCGACCGTGATCGCCTGATAACGTTCAACGACATTGAAGAGATTGCGCCAGTCGCCATGGAATAACTGGAAAGCACCCAGTGCGTCCGCGCGCCCGCTGATGGAGGCCATCTCGCGGTAGAAATCCGCGATCAGCATGTTCTTCGCCTTGGCCAGTTCCCGTTCGGAAACCGGTTCCGACTTCAGCAGCTCCAGCTCCTCGTACAGAGCGGCTTCGATGACCTCTCCGGCGACACCGGCGCGACTCTGCACCAGGATCTGGAACAGGCCGGGATCGAAGCCATCATCCATGCGGATATATGACCAGAGAGCCGTTTGCTCCTGATCGACGAGTCTGCGGTAGAGACGACTGCTCTCCCCCTGGTTCAGGATCAGATCAATGAGTTCGAAAACCCGCAAATCCTCATGGGCATATTCGGGAATATGCCAGGCGGCCAGCACGCAACCCAGAGAGGCCTCCTTGCGGAGAATCGCGCGACGCTCCCCACTCTGAGGCGGTTCGACGGTAACCACGCCTCGGGGAACATCCCGGGCCGGTATGCTGCCGATTTTCTCCTCAAGCAGGGCAAGGAGGTTATCTTCGTCAAATGCCCCACAGATCACCATCACCGCATTGTTAGGGGCGTACCAGGACTGGAAGAATTCCTCCACATCCCTCTGACGCCAGTTCTCGATATCGCTTTCCCAACCGAGTACCGGCCAGGAGTAGGGGTGGGCGAGGTAGGCGGTCGAATCGAGGATCTCCCACAAGCGGCCGAAGTTGTCATTGCCGATGCGCTGCTTGCGCTCGCTGATGACCACACCACGCTCGCTCTCGACCACTTCGGGATCGACTGCGAGTGAGCGGATACGATCCGCCTCCAGCTCCAGAGTCACCTCGAGAGCATCCGCAGGTACCCAATCCTGATAGGCGGTGATATTGCGGCTGGTATAGGCATTGTTCGATCCGCCGGCGTCCTCCATCACACGATCGAATTCACCGGGAGCGTAATTTGCCGATCCGTTGAACATCATGTGCTCGAAGAAGTGCGCCAGACCGGTGTTGCCCACCGTTTCATTGCGGCTGCCGACTTTCCAGAATGTGTAGATGGCCAGACTGGGAATGGTATCATCCTCCCACAGGAGAACTTTCATTCCGTTGCTCAACTCATGCTCCTGAACGACACTTTGGTCCAGGTCGGCCAGAGCCGTACCCGAGACAAGAATCAGGATCGTCAGAAGATACAGGACGCACGCTGTGGCAGGGCGTCCGCTCAGATTATTTCCAAACACGGGGGGGTCCTTTCCAGGCAAATGTGGCGGGGGGTGTTTCCTGAAGCAAGGTCACCAGGCGATTCGACCCGAGTGGGCCTCCGCCATACAACGACTTCGTTGCGGTCGGACACAATCTACACTCAAATCGCCATTGAGGCAAAGGGAACTGACCCCGGACCGTGGATTTGAGGAGTTTTCCCTGAAGTCCAATCGCGGGATCGGAGCACCGTGACAGCCAAAAAGCCCCCGGGCCATCCCCGGGGGCAACAGTACCCTTAATCGTTCACATTGTCTCACGGACATTCCACGGCATCTTTATTTATTATACGCATACGCGGCATTGCAGTGCTCCACGCTTCGGTAACGGACGATGAGGCAGCAGGGGAGGGCGAGATTTAGAGACGATATATTCCCGTGAAGCAGGCCAGATACGGCAGGCTACTTCAGGAGAACCAGCCGAGCTGTCGATACTTTTTGCGCGACTTGAAGGCGGGCCAGATAGACGCCGTTGGGCAGCTCCCGGTCAGCATTGTCGCCCCCCCACCAGGTGATGGCGTGAGAACCGGCGGGCAGGTGCTGCTTCAAATGTTCTCGGACGAGACGTCCCTCGACATCAAAGATGCTCAGGGACGCATACCCCGGTTCCACAAGTGTGAAGTGAAACGTAGTGACGGGATTGAAAGGGTTGGGCTGACAGGTCAATATCCCGGCAGATGGGGACATTGCTGCAGGAGCGCCAGTATGGTTGAAGGTAACCGGGTAGCCTGCATAGCGCCAGATCTCGCCGGTATCCTGAGTTATGAACACCACTGTCTCGTCGGCGGACGCAGGCAGCATGGCGATCCCCTCCTGGTCGTGGCCCGCCAACTCGTATGAGCGCAGGAGACTGCCGTCAGGAGCCAATTCGAGCAGGAGATCATCTCCATCGTAGATGGCGAATAGCGTATGGATATCGGGGGCATAGTGGAGGCCGGATATTTTAATATCCGGCAACGGCGGCGCGTGAGTATCCAGATGGATAACCTCTCCGCCGGGGCTCAAACGGAAGGAGAATATCTCACCGGTGTCCTGCAGACCGGCCAGGAATACGGTGCCCAAGACAGTCAACGCCTCCAGCCCCATGTTGTGAGGGCCGTCCAACCAGTCGCGCAGATCCCAGGTCTCCCCGGTCGGTGCGCCGGTCGCCAGATCGAACTCGATAACCCCATCCGGATGCTCAACGCCAAGGTAGACCAGATCGGAGTTGTGATCCGCCACGGCTACGGCCTCCAGATCCTCATCGATCTCCCAAACAACGAGATCGCCTCCATCTGTCCGCATCTCGGCCAGATAGCCATCGTCACTGACGACCAGCAGCCGTTGCCGTCCATTGTGCCAGACCGCTCCACTCGGTTCAAAACCGGGGGGCAGGTGAGAGGGCTCCCCCATCAAACCGATCTCCACACCTACACCGGCCGGCCAGACCTCCTGCCCCAAAATCGGAAGTGCGGTAAGAGACAGAAGCAGGCAACACAGATAGATTGGAGAGCGCATACGGACCTGTCCGGATTAGGATGGAGATTCACTCTGAATTATACCGTGTAGTCGGCGCCCAAGTCCATCCCCGCAACCCGGCACCCTCGAGTCCCCCCGAAGTCGGAGTGCCTCCTCCACCTTCACGGTTGTGCCGCAATGTGTCTCCGACGACATTGGGTTATTCATCCTCCCCCATGCTGCTTGCGGCAAAATATCTCCGAGTGGTTCTTTTGATCTGACGCTCCCTTTGATTGCAGATGATGTGTCAAAGTTGCGAAGCCGGTTTTCCCGGCGTTATCCACCTGCACCGATCCGGTCACAGTCGCGACCGATCACTTCCGACGACATCTCATCGGCAAAGCGGAGCCCCGATAATGTGCCCCTGCGGCACCTGCATGTTCCCCACTCTTTCGGGCCTTCTCCGCTCGTCCATTTGTGCTATAATACTGGCTCCTCAATTTTGAAGGGGTCATCTTGATTCTCCTGTCGCGCATACATCACTACAGGGTTGGCGCAGCAGTTGGAGTACTGCTCTTGCTGCTCTCTGTGCTCTGCCCACCGCCTGTCATGGCGGTAGTCATGCTCAATGAGCTGTTGTCATCCAATGTCGGTCCTTATATGGACGAGGATGAGGAGTTCAAGGACTGGATCGAATTGTACAACACCGGTCCCGAGGATGTTGAGTTGGGCGGCTATGGTCTGAGCGATGACGGCGCCGCCCCCTTCCAGTGGATCTTCCCGCCGCTCACATTGTCGGCAGGCGATTACCTTGTCGTGTTCGCCTCCGCCAAGGATCGCACGGGATCAATACTGCACACGAACTTCCGGCTGAGTGCCAATGGTGATTCCCTGTTTCTGACCGAACCCGGCGGTCTGTTGATCGATCTGGTTCCCGCCCGCTCTCTGCCTACATCCATTGCGCTGGGCAAGGTGCCGGGGGATGAAGCCGGCCTCTTCTACTTCGACGCCCCGACTCCCGGTGCGATCAACGACTCCCCCCCCTACAACGGGATCGCTTCGGCGCCGCTCATCCTGCCGGAGGGGATCGTCCAACCCACTTCAGGCACGATCACCGCCACGATCACCGACCCCCTGGGCCAGGCCACTCTGACGACCTGGACGCTCGACGGCTGGGATCCGACGGAATCCTCGACCGCTTATACGGAGCCTGTCCAGATCACGACAAACAGCATCCTCCGCGCACGCAATTTTGAACCCGGCAAATTGCCCAGCTCCATAGCAACTCGCACCTACCTTTTCCAGGAGAGCAGTTCGCTGCCGGTCGTGTCGATGGTGACCGATCCCGACAACCTGTGGGACATCGATACCGGCATCTATGTTCTCGGAGATGACTACGAACCCTCCTCGCCGCACCACGGCGCCAACTTCTGGGAAAACTGGGAGAAACCCGCCCATCTGGAATTCTTCTCCTCAGCGGGGATCTCGGATTTTGATCTCGATCTCGGGATCAAGATACACGGCAACATGTCCCGCGCGTTGCCGATGAAATCGCTCCGTCTGGTGATGCGTGCAGGCTATGGCCAGGGGACGATCGGAGAGCAGGTGTTTCCGGACCTTGATCTGGACAATTTCGAGCGCCTGATCTTGCGCAACGCCGCCAATGACTGGTGCCGCGCACATCTCCGCGACGGCTTCGCGCAGACTGCAGTCCGTCACCTGGATCTTGATTGCCAGGCTTATCGTCCGGTACAGGTATTTCTCAACGGTGAATACTGGGGCATTCACAATCTGCGTGAGCATGAGAAGCAGCAATATCTGGCCAGCCACTACGGTCTCGAAGAGGAGGAGGTAGATGTCCTCGAGGGTGATGGCACCGACAACATGGTAATGGTCGGCGACAATATTCATTACGAGGCCCTCGTCGACTTTCTGGAGGCGAACTCCCTGGCCGACGCCGCCAACTACGCCTACGTGTGTACGCAGATGGAGGTCGTGAATTTCACCCTCTACAACATCGCCGAGATCTACTTCGGCAACATAGACTGGCCGCGCAACAACCGTCGCTACTGGCGTCCACGAACGCCGGATGGTCGCTGGCGCTGGTTCATGCTGGATCTGGATTATTCGATGGGGATCCAGGAGGATGCCACCTTCGACAACCTGGCCTACGCGACTCATCCGACCGGCACCAGTTCCCAGAATCCCCCCTGGGCCACGTTGATGATCAGGCGGCTGCTTGAGAATGAGGGGTTCCGTCGCGACTTCATCAACAGCTATGCAGACCTCCTCAACACCGCCCTCTCGTCGGAGAGATTACTGGGCCGCCTGCAGGATTCCCGGGAAACGCTGTCACCCGACATCGTCCGTCACATGACCCGTTGGGAGTATGCCCCGGAGCGCTGGGAGTTCGCCATGGAGGATGTGCAGGAGTATCTGGCAGCCCGGCCCGCATATGCGCGCGCGCATATTCGGCAGAAATTCGCACTCCCCGACACGCTGACGCTGTCCCTTGGTATCGAACCTCCCGGCAGCGGAGCGATCACCCTGACCGCAATTACAATCGACGAGGCCTGGAGCGGCACATACTTTACAGGTAATCCAATTCCCCTCCATGCTCAGGCCGCTCCCGGTTTCGAATTCATGGGCTGGTCGGATCCCGATCTGCCCAGACAGCCCGATATCATAATCAACCCCATAGACGCGCTTCACATTACCGCCCTGTTTGAGGCCAGCAGCAGCGTTGCCAGTGTGGCGATCAACGAGGTCAACTACAATTCCGCCGACGCGCACGACTCCGGCGATTGGATCGAGCTGTGGAATCGGAGTTCCGAGTCGCTCAACATCTCGGGCTGGATTCTCCGGGATGAGAATGACGCGCACAGTTTCACCATTCCGACAGGCACTACCCTGGCAGGCAATTCCGGCCTGGTGCTCTGCGGCGATATCGCCTCGTTTGCATCGCTCTTCCCGACGGTGTCCAATGCCATCGGAGATCTCGGTTTCGGTTTCAGTGGTGGCGGCGAATTGCTCCGGTTATTCGACCATCTGGGTCAGCTGCACGACTCGGTCGAGTACGGCGACAGCGCCCCCTGGCCCCCCCAACCGGACGGCAACGGCCCGACTCTCGAACTCATCCACCCCCTGCGGGACAACAGCCTGGCGGTGAACTGGAGCGCATCCATTGCGGAAGCCCCCTACGGAACTCCGGGTGCGATCAACAGCGTCTACAACAGTACCGCGGCTGCGGTGGAGATACCCACCCCCCTTCACCTGGCCGCACCCTGGCCCAACCCCTTCAACCCGACCACCTCGATCACATTCGGTCTGGATGCCGAGGGTCCGCTGCAGTTGGCCATCTACGATATTCAGGGGCGACTTGTCCGCATCCTGGAGGATCGAGAACGTCATCCGGCCGGCTTCCACTCGGTCGAATGGCACGGACGCGATCGGATGGGCCGGGAGGTTCCGGGCGGGGTGTATCTGATCAGGCTGCAGACCCCCGGCGGCACCATCTGTCGCAAAGCTGTGCTGGTCAAATAGAGGGTCAAACGATAGGCATCTCTACCGACACGATGAATGGATACACAGGACGCGATTCATTCCGATGCGACTCAGGGGATCGTAATGTATTAATCGGGCGCGTTTTACGTCCGATTCCTTCATCATTTCCTATTCATTAGATTTCCCTTAGACAACACTCAGGTTGCCGAGCAAGAGAGCGGTTATGTTTGGGAGGCGATGGTCTCCCCATGCCATGGCGAACTCTCTCCAGACCGATATCCCGAAAGGTGTCAGCTCATGCGCCAAGCCACGATCCTGTCGCTCATCCTGATCATTTGTACCCTACTTGGCCCCGGCAACACCCAAGCCGACCCTCGCGACTATGCCGTCGAAGTCAGCGCCATTGCCCAGGAATCCTATCCGCGTCTGGTATTCGTCTGGCCAGCCGATCCCTCCGCCGCTCAGTACTACGTGTTCAAGAAGGAGATCTCCGACACGCTCTGGGGAGCTCCCATCGCGGTTATTGACGGTGATCAGACACAGTTCGTCGACAACGATATCGCCATCGGCGAGGCTTTCGAGTACTCATTCCGGAAGACCCTGAGTTATCACAGCGAAAGCGTATCGGTTCCTGCGGGGACCCAACTCACATTCGTGATCAGCGACTCCTGGAATGATGGGATGTGCTGCCACCACGGTATCGGATCCTACAGTGTGAGTGCGGGGGAGACCGTTTTCGCCTCGGGGGGGCAGTTCGGCACCTCCGAAACCACCTCATTCAACACCGGCAGCGCCAGTCAACTGGACATCGATCTGGTGCTGGACGTTTACGGGATGGAAACCTCCTGGGTGCTCAAGCACGGCACGACCGGAGCGACACTGGCCCAGGGCGGACCCTACGATGCGCCGCATTTCGGTCACATCTGCGCCGGCATCCGTTACACCCCGCCGGAGGATCGGGGGACGGTGCTGCTTCTCCTTGACTCTTCGGTCCTCATGAATCTGCCGGAGGAGATCAAGCGTCTGGAGCTGGACCTGATAGCCGATGGCTACCGCGTTCAGCGGATATCGGGGCTGGGCGGCTATTCCGTCACCTATGTCAAAGAGCGGATTCTGGAGGCTGTGGCTGATGATCCATCCATCACTACCCTGTTTCTGCTCGGGGCGCTGCCCGTGCCTTACTCGGGCAACATCGGCGGGTCCCACGCAGACCATCGTGGTGCCTGGCCTGCCGATGTCTACTACGGTGAGCTGGATGGCGAGTGGACCGACTATCTCGTCAACAACACCAGTGCGTCCCGTCCCGAAAATCACAATGTCCCCGGCGACGGCAAGTTCGACCAGACGTTCCTCCTCTCCGACATGGATCTGCAGGTCGGGCGGGTCGATCTCAGCCGCCTGCCCGCTTTCAGCGAAAATCAGTATGAGCTGCTCAGACGCTATCTCGACAAGGATCACGCCTTCCGCCGCGGCGAACTGACCGTAGTTGAGCGCGGATTGATTGACGACAATGTCGGCGACGCGCTTGGTCTGGCATTTGCGGCCACCGGCTGGCGCAACTTCGCCACCATGTTCGGTGCGGATCAGGTATTCGCCATGAATTACCTGCCGACACTCGAGACGTCGAGTTATCTGTGGGCTTACGGCTGCGGCGGGAGCAGCTACACCTATTGCGGAGGTGTGGCCGGCACTCAGGACTTCGCCACCAAGACCATCAACGCCGTTTTTTCGCCTCTGTACGGCAGCTACTTCGGCGACTGGCATTACCCCGATTGCGTGCTCCGCTCCCCTCTGGCTGCCGAGGGTCAACCGCTGGTGTGCTTCTGGGCAGGGTGTCCGACCTGGTCTCTGCACCACATGTCGCTCGGTTTCCCCATCGGCTACAGCACGGTGGTCACCCAGAACAACACGCATCTTTACACACCATCGGACGGAAGTCGTCAAATCCGCATAGCACTGATGGGCGATCCGACCCTACGCATGTTCATCGTCAAGCCACCCTCCGCCCTCACCTTGTCGGAAGCGGAGGAGGGTGCGATCGATCTGAGCTGGACATCCTCATCCGATGCGACCGAGGGCTATCACGTTTATCGCGCACCGGAGTTGTATGGTGAGTTCATCCGCCTGACGACAACGCCCATCGCCGCCACGAACTTCAGGGATCCGGCGCCGCTGCCGGAGGACAACATCTACATGGTGCGCGCACTTAAACTGCAGCAGTCCGCCAGCGGGACATTCCTCAACCTGAGCGCCGGCATCATCGACTCCATCACCGCGAATACCGATGTGCCGCCGGAGATGCCGCCCGCGCATGGGTACCTCGCACCCTGTTTCCCCAATCCGTTCAACCCGGAAACGACCATTCGCTATCACCTGGAGAACGAAGGCGATGTCCTCCTGCGCATCATCGCCTCCGATGGACGCGTTGTGCGACAACTGGTAGCCGCCCGGCGAACTGCCGGTTGGCATGAACAGGTCTGGGATGGACGGGACGACGCAGGACGGCTTGCGGCTTCGGGCAATTACCTGTGTCGGTTGAAGCTGGGGAGTTTCACAGCCACGACGAGGATGACGCTCCTCAAATGACGATGAGATGTGTCAGGCCGAAATGGGCTCGGGGGCAGTTTTGAGATATTTGGCGACCAGGGCGATCAACTTGTCGCGCCGGTAGGGCTTGGTTGAATAATCCCTGCACCCGGCCGCCAGGCAGCGATCACGATCCTCTTTCAGGGCTGATGCCGTCAAAGCGATTATGGGTTGCCTGAAGCCGCTTGCGCACAGCTTGCGGGTTGCCTCAAATCCATCCATGACCGGCATCATGATATCCATGAGAACGAGATCATAGGGTTTGCCCCCGGCCGCAGCAGTCTCGACCATCTCGCAGGCCACGGCGCCATTCTCCGCCACATCCACCGTCAACCCGACGCGACGCAGGATGTGCGAGGCCAACTTCCGATTGGTCGGCACGTCTTCGACCAGCAGGATATGCCCCTGCAGGGCGATTGATTGAGTGCTCTTCACGGCATTGATCTCCCGGATCCTGCGACCGTGCTCCTCATCGTCGATCATCTTGACATCAGGGGGAACCTCCACCGCAATACTCAGAGAAAAGGTACTCCCTACACCTTTGGCGCTCTGGACGGTGATATCCCCACCCAGGAGTTTTGCCAGACGACGTGATATCATCAGCCCCAGACCTGTGCCGCCGACAGTGCGCGTCAGGGAGGCATCCGACTGGGCAAAGGCCGAAAAGATCATCTCGAACTCTTCAGGATCAAGACCTACTCCGGTATCCTCGACTTCATAGTGAATACGTCCGCATCCGAGCCCATCGCTTTCATAGCTGACCTTGATACGCACGGTGCCGTTCGGTGTGAACTTGACGCCATTGCTGATCAGATTCATCAGGATCTGGCTCAAACGATCATTGTCCGTTATGATCGTCTCGGGCAATGGGTACTCATATTCGATGCCGAGGTTCACACCCTCCTCCTCCGCCCGAGCTTTCATGACGCCGGTTGTATTTTCAATCGCCGAGAAGATCGACACCGCACCGATTCGGATCGACAGTCGGTTCGACTCTATGCTCGACAGATCGAGAATGTCCTTGATCAGCGCCAGCAGATGGTCGCCGTTCTGATGAATAATCTGGAAGTATTTCCTCTGCTCCGCCTCACTTGCCGCCCCCTCCTCCAGAAGATCGGCGAAACCGAGGATGGCGTTGAGAGGCGTCCGGATCTCATGGCTCATGTTCGCCAGGAATTGACCCTTGGCTTTGTTGGCCGCGTTCGCTTCGTCCCGCGCACGTTCGAGCTCCATCAGAATCCGTTTGGACTCCGTAACATCGGTGTGAATGCCGATGAGGGCGATGACCTCCCCCCCCTCATCGATCACGGCATCAGCCCGCAGATTGATATCCATGACCTTATCCGTCGCGAGATTGCGCATCTTCAATTCACCCGCCCAGGGCTTGCCACTCATTATCGCCTTGAAGACTTCACAACCGGTCTCCGGCGTCTCATATAATGCGGGCGCGCCCCCTGCAGCTATCAGATCAGCCGGCATTCTGGCTCCAAACAACTCCGCAAAGGCATCATTGTGGTAGAAGTGCTCACCGTCAGATGTCGCCATCCCTATAGCGTTGGAGGCGGAATCAATTGCCTGCTTGATCCGAACCAGCTCCAACTCCGTCCGCTTGCGCTCAGTAATATCCTTCACATGAACATGGAGGACCCTGTTGCCCCGGTAGATCACCGGGGACAGCGTAATATCTGCGGGGAATTCACTGCCATCCAGGCGTTTGCAGGTCCACTCGAAACAGTGGAACCCCTCCTGATCGACCATTTCAGCGATTCTGGCGGCCATTGCATCCGATCCATCACCATCGGGTTGATTCCGGGGGGAGATATCGGATAGGTTGAGCTCCAGCACACTCTCCCTGTTTGCCGCACCCAATAACTGCACCGCGGCCTCATTGCATTCAAGGAACATCCCCTCCCCGAAGATCAGGATAGGCTCCCGAGAGCTCTCCATCTGCGTCAGATAACCCTGCTCGATGTCTCCGAGAACATCCCCGGTCGTCTCTCCCTCATCACCATCAATGATCATCAGGATGATATTGGATTGACTCCCAAGCGAACAGGGAGCGGCGATGCAATGCAGCATCCGTTTACTGTCGCCCGTAGGGATCTCAAGTACCTGATCCTGCTGTTCGTTCGAATTCATACACTCATCAACGAGTTCAAAAACCCCCGTCCCCCTCAACATCGCATATTCCTTGAGATTTCGATCTTTCAGCTGTTCATACGGCTCATTGCATAACCCGGCAAAAGACTGGTTGATCAGAACGCATTCCCCCGACCTGGAGAAGATAGAGATTCCATATGGAGCATGATTGATCATGGCCAGATAGACTGCATCAACCGCTATGTCGGTCCCCCCCGTCCCCTGCATCGATTTCAGTTCCCGGCTGGTGCAGATAAGTACCTTGCGTCCGCGCCATGTGATCAACAGTGCCCGCGTATCCACAGCAACAGACTCTTTGAACTTGGTCATCAGGGGCATTTTTGCGACTGCACACTCGCCCCTGAGCATGGCGCCAAGGACCTCCCGCGCCTCATCACGGTATTCGGGTGGATTCAACAGCAGCGCAGAGCGACCCTTCAGCTCTTCGATACAGTACTCAAGACGCATACAGATACCGGAGTTGGCGGTGATTATCTCACCATACTCATTCAGAGCGAAAAAGAGATCGGAACTGTTGTCGGCAAACGCAACCAGCTCACTCGCGTGGGTCTCCCAATTGTCTTCGTTATTTTCGCACCAGTGGTTGTCGTCCATGCCGGCCTTCCAGGCTCCAATCGATCCGAATCCCTATACATTCTCTAAGTGATTTGATCGGCTGGTTTGCGGCAATATTTAGTTATGTTTTAATACAGCATTCCTTTTTCGACAGCCCAACATTTTTCGCCATATTATCAAGACAAACAGGCATCAACCGACATATACAGGTGTCGATTTTACTTGTGGACACACAGCCAGTAACGGTCTGCCGTCATGTTCATCGACAATCATACCGGTCCTACAGATGCTGGCAGCTCACACAGGAGGCACCATTTTCTGTTGCGGTATCTCAATAATCTGACATCTATGCAGGGAGAGGGTGTTATATCCCGGTCAGAGGGCTCCGTATTTCTCGATGGCATCAAGAAGTTTCATTCCGTTCATAATATCTTCACGCGCCGCCTGGTCCTTCGATTCCCAATCCGCAGCCAGTCGTGCAAACTCGTCGGCTCTTCCGGCCGGCACAACGATGACACCATCCTCATCGGCAACAATTATGTCTCCCGGGTGAATCGTTACCCGCTCTGCGATGGCGCCCCGCACCTCAACCGGCACCTGGCAATCCGTTACCCGCCAGCGACCGATCGCCTGCGCCGGGCTCGCGTACTGCACCATCATCGACAATTCAAGCGTGCGCAAAAAACCCAGATCGCGTATGCCGCCATCGACGACAACACCAGCCACACCTCGGCATTTCATCGCCGAGGCCAGCAGATCGCCAAAACAGCAGATGCCCTGCATGCCGTTACCGGCCCAGAGCGCTACACAGTCTTCCGGCATCTCATCAATCGCCTTGAGCTTGGGGCGATCCCCCTTGGCCCCGTCGGTGCAGGGAACTCCACCGACGGTATAGGCGGGCCCGGCGAAGGGTTCGGACTCCGAGCCGCGGGTCGGCCATAGATCATTGGCCAGGGGTTCAGGCTTCAAACCCAGGTTGTCCGCAACATCACCAATCACCGCAGTGCCGGCACTCTTGAGGATTGCTATCGTCTCTTTGCTGACCTTACTCATCGCCTGTCCTTTTCTGAGGTAAAGTCCACCTATACCAGATCGGGACTGACCTGTATGCAGGAAATCGGCAGGCGGTGCCCCCTTGAGCAGTCCGTCTAGAATTCACGTTTGACCAATATGTGAGTGGACAGGAGGGCCGAAAGCGAAAGCACTCCCAATACGACCAGGCCCGTTATCGATATGATCCGCATCTCTCCGAAATCGTTCGCCAGTTGGGAGAATCCCTCGATCAGCGCCATCCCGGGGGCGCGGCCAACATCCTGTCCGGCATCCACGGCGGGGGCCCGATTCAGAATCAATCGTATGCTGGCCGAGTCGATGATCCCGACCATGAAAGTGATGACTATCATCCAGACTGCAATCATGGCTGCGCCGACCCCAATCCGATAATAGATCGGATAGAACAGGGAGATCATCACCAGAGGGATAATCACGAAGATCAGGCAATTGCCGCCGGAATGGAAATAGGTCAGACCGGGGCCGCCGTTGATTTTGTCTATGACTAGGCCCTGACCCATGACGACGAGAAGACCTATCACGATGGCGATGAGGGAGGACAGATAACGGCACCATACCTGCCGGGCGCGACTGACCGGCAGACAACAGAAGAAACCATGGGTCTGGTACTTATCATCCAGTATGCAAGCCGTCAGCGCCAGGAGAGTGGTCAGCGCCACTCCGCCGAAGAAGTGCGGCAGCGGTTCATCGGCGAAGGGGAAGAGGAATAGAACCGCCAACGGGATCCCTATCAGCATGTAGAATCGCAGGACGATAAGGTCCCGGACCAACAGATTGCGGATTTCAGTCATCGGCGCCCCCTTTACCAAGATGAATCATGATGTCCTCCAAGGTCGGATTGTCTATCACTACGGCAGCGCCGAACATGTCTCTGGCCAGGTCAATGCGCTCGGTCAGCCCTTCGAAGCCGTACTCGCCCAAACGAAGTCCCGTAAAGATCCTCCGCGTCTCGGGAGTGAGCAACTCCTCCCCCCCCTTGACCAGACCCCACCTCTCCAGCAACCCGTCCTTGGTGTCGGCACAGATCAACCTGCCGTCGTGAATGCAGGTGACGTAATCAGCCGTTCGCTCCAGATCTGACATCAGGTGCGTCGAGAAGAGAACGGAACTGCAGCCGTCCTGGATGCAATCGGACAGCAGATCCAGCAGATCCCGGCGCGCGACCGGGTCCAGGCCGGCGGAGGGTTCATCCAGAATCAGCAGTTCGGGATCATGACTCAGGGCCAGGCAGATACTGTACTTCATGGTCATGCCTCGCGATAACGAGTTGACCTTTTTTGTCAGGGGCAGACCGAAGTGGCTGGACAGCTCGAGGAAACGCCCCTCGTTCCATTTCCGGTAGAATCCTGCGACGGCCTCCTTCATCTGATGGAGATTCAGGTGGCCATACAAGGTCGGTACATCCTGGACGAACCCCATCCGCTGCAGCACTGCCGTAAATTGCGTGTCTGCGGGCAGGCCGAAGTATCTGATCTCCCCCTCATCCTGCCTGATGAGTTTCAGGATCATCTTGATGATCGTCGTCTTGCCGGAACCGTTGTTGCCGACCAGCCCCATTATGAATCCCTGCGGCAGGTCGAACGATATGTCCCGCAACCGGAATTTTTCATAGCTCTTGGCTAACCCGCTGACGGAGAGACAGTGCTCCATGCCTACAGTTCCTTTCCGGCAAACCAGGCCATGGCCAATCGCAGGGAGAGCCAGGCGCACAGCGCCAATATCACCGCCAGCACCAGAGTGAAAAGTAAATATCCGAATCTGAGGAAAAGATCGGATGTTATCCCGGCCATGCTCTCGAATATCCGTTTCAGCGTCTCCTTGCCTCCAAAATACTTCGTCAGCAACAAGGTGATGTTGCCCAGAGCCATTGTCCCGAAGATCATCACGAAGAAACCGATCAATCCGAACCGAAGCAGGAACGGCATCGTCAGCGAGAGGAAGAGGGTGATGAGCGTGGGTATGAGGAGCACATTCCTGAATGTGAGCAGCTCACCGATTTCGATCTGACGCAGCATGGGCATGATGATCAGCAGGAACCAGAGTCCGCTGATCAGGGATGTTCCCCAGCTGAGAACGTACTTCGCCCGCACTATCTGCCGCCGGGTCACGGGCAGACTGCATAGATAGGGTACGGTCTTGAATTTGTCATCCCTGGCGACGATGGCGTGGGGAATCATACTGGCATACCCGGCAATCAGAACTATCAGGGGGAGAGGTTCATCGAATGAGGTGGCGAAATAGACGAGCGCGGCACCCAGCAGAATCCAAAAGAAGATGATGAGATTCACGTTCATGCGCAAATCCCTCGCTATCAACTCACGCACGGGGAGCCCCCTTCCTGCCGAGGAAGAACATAATGTCATCCAGTGTCACCGCATCACTGACGATGCCGGAGCCGAGAAGTCGCCTGACCTCCTGGATGTTGTCCGTGATCGCTTCGCAGCCGAAGCGCCCCTCCCTAAAGCCCTTGAAGTATTTGGCGGCCTCCCCTCTCATCTGCTCGTGGTCCCCCTTCACGACCCCCCAGTTCTCCAGGATGGAATCCTTCTCCTGCGAGAATACGACACGACCATTGCGCACGAAGGTGATGAAGTCGGCTATCCGCTCCAGGTCGGATGTGATATGGGTGGAGAAGAGAATCGACTTGCGCTCATCCTGCAGCAGCCCCGCCAGCAGACCGAGCAGCTCCCGTCGAAATACCGGATCGAGTCCGGCGGTCGGTTCATCCATGATGATGAGATCCGCATCGTGCGACAGCGCCAGGCTGAGTGCGAATTTCATCTTCATCCCTTGCGACAAAGTCTTGAACCTCTTCTTCAGCGGCAGGTCGAATTCTCCAGCCAGGCGATTGAAGAGAGCATCGTCCCAGCGCGCGTAGAACGGCGCTATGGATCTCTTGATGTTTCCGAGCGAGCAGTCCCCATGAAAACAGGGGGCATCGTAGACGAAACCGATTCGGGCTTTGATTGCGGCCTCTTCGGCGACATTGTCCAGACCGAAGATATCGATCGCACCGGCATCCTTGCGTACCAGATTCATCATCGCCTTGATGATCGTCGTCTTGCCCGCACCGTTGGGTCCGATCAGTCCCATGACATAACCGCGCGGCAACTCGAAATTGACATCCTCCAGGGCGAACCCCTTGTAGCTTTTGCACAGGCCCCTGATTGCGAAAGCGGTCTCCATTACTCATCCTCCTGGAAAAGCAGAGCGAGCATCTCCCGGAGTCTTGTCTCCTCTATGCCCAGAATCTTCGCCTCCGCCACGGCCTCCGCCAGTTTCTCCTCAACTATGCGCATCTTCTTCTCCCTCAAGAACTCCTTGTTCTGGGCGGCGACGAACGTCCCCTTGCCGCTGACGGTGTCGATGAATCCTTCACCCTCAAGCACTTCGTAAGCTCTCTTGGTTGTGATCACCGATATCTGCAGCTCCTTGGCCAGCTTGCGGATGGAGGGGAGAATTTCACCCTCATCGAGATTCCCGCCGATGATCTGGTTTTTGATCTCACCCACAATCTGCATGTAGATGGGATCCGGCGATGCGTTCGAAATGATAATCCTCATTGTCTCCCCCTGTTTCCCTGACCCTCGTTTGCCGGCTCCGGGATCCTGTCGTCAGGATCCCGGTCACCGAGCGGGATAACCGCGCGCGCGGTTCTCAGCCGCGCTAGTCACCCAGCAGGGCCTGGATATCGGCCGGAAGATCGAAGATTCCCTCGGGTATCTCGGTGTTGTATTCGAGACTCTCAATGGTCATGGTCATCTCCTGCGTGCCCATGAAGATCGACCGGGTGACGAACGGGGTCAGAGTTCCAGCCAATTCGCGATAGTCGCTGAGATAGGTCACGACGGAGATCTCGCCCATGGCGGATTTCCTGACCGCCTCCGTCTTCAGCAACAGATGCGATTCGACATCATAGAAGTTGGTTTTGGGTTCACCCAGTTTCGGAGTGAGGACCACCTTGTAACAGCTCTTGCCGTCGATCTCCTCGATACTCATCGTCTCGGCCCCGACGTTGTGCTCTTTCCAGAACAGCGGCGCATTGAAGGTGGCGTCGAGCAGGGCGATCTCCAGCTCCTCACCCTCCTTGATGCTGCCCCCCTGCATCACCGACAGATCCCAGGCGAGTTCGCCGTTGCAGCCGGATTCCATTTTGCCCGTCATCGCCGATTCCATCAGGAAATAGGCCAGATTGGGTTCGGCGCTGTAGGATGTTAACGGCAAGGTCATGCCGGACATCACCATGCTCCCCTTGGTTATGCTGTTATGCTGTTTGGCCAGCGCCTTGCGGCCACCGATCGCCTTGAGATAATCCTCAATCACCTTCTCACCCGAGGGCAGCGAATCGGCCCAGGCCTGCGCCGCGACCAGCAGTATCAGCAGCAGCGGTATGATCCGCCAGATGCGTGCGATCCGTTTTGATTCGGTATTCTTGATGGTCATGCAGTTCATGGTCTCTCCTCATTCGTTTCAGATTCAGTGAGCAATTCGATAGAAGTTCAGTGTTTACCTATTCAGCCAGATCAGGGCTGCGTCAAGTATGGGATCCCCTCCGGCCAGCAGCGCCTGCCTGGTCGGGATTACGATTTCGTCGGGCGTGATGCCATCGCCTTCGAGCTCACTCCCCGCAGCCGAGGTGTAGTTGGCGATCGCGAATTCGAAGCCGTCACCATTGGGCAGACGGTCCATGTTGGCCAGCAGCGCGGCCCCCGCAGAGCGCTGACCGAAAACCCGAGCCACTCCAAGATCCTGCAAGCCACCGGCCAGGAATTCCGATGTTGAAGCCGACAGGCCATCGATCAGTACGGCCACTTTGCCCTTGAAGACACCGGGCCTGGGATTGACGATGAACTTGAGGTCCGATGTGCGATAGCTCATCGTGCCCAGGTACTGCCCCTTCTCGCTGATGAACCAGCCGGCCATCCCGGGCGCCATGCCCGCAATGCCGCCGGTGTTGCCCCGCAGGTCTATGATGACACCCCGGCAATCGTTGAAACCGGCCATCGACTTCCGGAAATTACCGGTCAGGCGGGCAGGATCCATGAAGACATTGAACGCAATGTAACCCATGTCGCCGGGCAGACGTTCGGACTCGTACCACACCCACTCGGGCGGGAGATTGGAGAACGTGAACTGCTCGCCACGCGGCTGCGTCAGGATGATGTCCAGATCCACCTTATGCCCGTCACCATCGAGCATCGTAACGGGGAAGGTGTCTCCACATGTCCCCCGCAGACGCGGCATGATCGCCAGGGACAGTTTGCTCTCAAGTGTCAACATGTCCCTGTATTCCCTCGCGAGGTCGGCAATGAGGGTGTCGATCTTCTCCTCGCCGATCGCCAGGAGCTCCCACCCCGGCCTGATGCCCAGGGCCGCGGCCGGCGAGTCGTCCTCCACCGCAATAACCAGCGCGTGCATATCGATCACGCGGACAGACAGACCGGTGTTGCCATCCATGGGCCCGTCACCCTCCCTGCTGTCGTATAATCCCGCTGGGATTATGTAGAAATGCGACTTGCCGAGAAGTTCGATCATCTCACCCATAATCTGACGGGAGTCGACCATGGTCAGCGCCTCTTTGATCCGGGGCAGGTAATCGTCATGAACCCTCTGCCAGTCCATCCCACCCAGTTCGGCGTCCCAGTGCTTATCGCGTATCGTCCGCCAGACCTGCTCAAACGACTCCACATTGAGAGCCCGTTCGCTCTCATCCAGCTGACGGGTTTCCGCCGAGTGATTGAAGCTGGTGCAGGCGAACTGGGTCACGGCCACGGCCAGCATCATCAGGAGAGGCACCACATTCCTCATCAGGGGGTGTCGTTGAGCCTGACCGAGTCGTTTTATGAAGTTTGAGATTTTCATCGGCTCCTCTTTCGGTAAGTGCCAGAAGTGTCATACTCGTACATATCGTACCTTCTGTGTATGCAGTATATATACACCTGTCGGTATTTGACAAGACCAAATTGAGAGTTTTCTCACTATTTCTCGATTCACCGACGAGGTAATCGCTCTATCCCTATGTTTATGCAACTGTTAGGAGATCCGCAACACATGTCGCCAAACGGCTCACCCTGTCCGTTTCAACCCGGAATGATCTGTCGAATGCAGCAGATCAAGCAGGTTCACCTATCTGCACCGTGCTTGCGACACTGCGCAGGTTGTGCGACACTCTCATTGAAAGCGCGGCTCTGATCCACCTTTGCAGCACCATTCCCCGCCCATTATCCCCGGGAGTATCCATGCGGAGACACTTGGCATCTGTGCCCATCGGGTTGCTGCTTCTTCTACTCCCGGTGAATCCCCCCCCCACCGCCTGCACCATCGCCATTATCAGCGGAGAGGCGACTTGTGATGGACGCCCCCTGCTCTGGAAGAATCGCGACATCAACTACAACCGGCAGGAGGTGCGCTACTTCGACGATGGCAATCATGGCGGCTACCTGGCCCTGGTGACCCCCAACGCCAGCCCGACCACCACCAGCTACATGGGGCTCAACGAAACTGGTTTCGCCATCATGAACGCCTTCTCGCGCGATCTCTCCACAGGATCGCCAACCGGGCACGGCACCTTCATGAAGCTGGCGCTGCGGGAGTGCGGCTCCGTCGCTGACTTCGAGGCTCTGCTGATAGCGACCTCCGCCCGACGCGGGCACATCTGGTCCAATTTCGGTGTAATTGACGGTCAGGGGGGCGCATCGCTATTCGAGGTCAACGATACCGACTATCGCCGTTACGATGCTATTGACGCCGGTGGCTTCATCGTCCGCGCCAACAACTCCCTCTGGGGCGGCGGCGACCTGGGGTCCCGCTATCACCGTGCCGCAGCACTGATTGATGCCGCCGTTTCCGTCGACCTGCTGGACGTGGAATTCATGCTCCGGAGCGTGGCCAGAGATCTGGGCGAGACACCCTCCATGCCCTGTGGGCAATGGCCTGCCCTCGAACCCGCACTCAATCGTCACAACACCCGCTCCTCCGTTGTCGTACACGGCGTACGAATCGGTGAGGATCCCCGCTTGGCCACCTACTGGTGCACGCTGGGCGAACCGAGTTGCGGCGTCAGCGTCCCACTCTGGCCCTGCGCGGGGAGCCCCCCGCTCGAGCTCTTCTCTCCCGGGCTGCAGGCCCCTCTCAATCTGGCGATCCTGGAGCAGGAGCTGTACTGCTACGATACGCTCAACTTCGACACGACCATCAACACTAATGCCCTGGTCGGCAACGATGGGCTGGGGGGCATCCAGCGTTACAGTCTGCAGATTGAGCAGGAGGCTCTTGACGCGACTGCGGCGCGTCTCGACAATTGGCGCATGAGCTTCCCCGCCATTGGGCGGATTGCCGCCTATCAGGCGGCGCGTGCGGAGCGCTCTCTGCTCATGTTCACGGCAATGGATACGCCTGATGAGACACCGCTACCACCTGCCGACAACCCGGTGGCCACACCAGCTCCCGCTGCCGTGCAGCTTGCCTGGGTTGACCCGCCCATCGTCTGCGAGAGTGTGGAGATCTGGCGCGCATTGTGGGCTGATGCGGACGGGCACTCGCTCTACCCCACTTACGGCAATCACCCGGCGGGGAACATCCCCGAGCGGCCGGCTGACCGGACGGCCGCGGCACTCAGTGAAATGTGGCAATACATCGGTGAAGCCGCCGGTGGGGTCGAGCAGTTCAGTGATCCGATCGGAGAGCGGGGCGTCTACCACTACGAACTCTTCCCCCGTCTGGCGAATCTCACCTACGGCCCGCCGGCAGTGGCGGAGGCGCGCTCCATCAACTATCTCCTCGGTGATGTCGGCGAGATATGGGATGGCCTTGTTGCCGTCGACGACCTGACGGCTCTATCTGCAGCCTGGGGTCTGCCCGTCACCTCCGCCGCCTTCAACCATGACTGCGACATCGCCCCGACCCATGACCGATCCCCGACCGGCGTACCGGAACCGGATAGCAGGATCGACTTCGAAGATCTGATGATCTGCGCCCTCAACTTCGATCATGGATCTGCAATTCCGCCGCTGAACATGTTGGCGGATGAGATTGCGCTGGTCTGGGAACCGGTCGACGATGAAACACAGGCGCTGCTTCTGCGTGCACCCTGCCCCGGATTGAAAGGCCTCCGTTTGCGAACGTCCCCCTCCTCCGGCTCCATTTCTATCAGTGAGGGAGCACTGCTTGCGGATCAATCCGCTCCGGTGTGCCTGCTAAGCGGTGATCAACAGAGCTTTGACGCCGGATGTGTAATCCTGGGACCCGCCACCTGGATAGCCGGCGAGGGGGAGCTGCTGCGGATTGCGGGGGATGTTCAATCCGCCGCCATTCAGATCACCGCCCGCAATCTCGTCAACGAGACGTTGCTCCTGGCTCCCATCCCCCCCTGTGATCGGCTCAGGCTGGACGCCAATTTCCCCAACCCCTTCAACCCCGTCACCCGGATTAATTACTTCCTGGCCAGCCGGGGCTCCGTGCTACTTGAGGTCTTCGCCCCCTCCGGACGACATGTGGCCACCCTCGCGGAGGGTGTCAAGACGGCGGGTCGGCACGAAGTTAACTGGGACGGATGCGGCCCTGACGGCCGGCGGCTGGCGTCGGGCGTATACCTCTACAGGTTGACCACCGCCGGTGAAAGCCGCATGCGCAGGTTGTGTCTCCTAAAATAGCTGCCGATTCTTTCTGCATTGCAGAACGATCGTTATCACAATTCACGGTCGGATAAGGTATAATTCCTGAGACTGCAGGTCCGGAGATACCCCAATCAGATTCAGGGAGACCGCTCATGAATATCCGCCTCATACTTGTTCTGCTCATTTTGTCGCTGTTTTCGATGATGGCCTCCGTTGCGGCCGAGGAGATTCGTGAGATCTCCGACGATGGCCTTGAGTCGGCCACCCCCCGAACATTCAGCGGAGACGAGCAAAGCCGGAGTGACCGGGATGTGCTATTCAACACAAGCCCCGACTGGCAGAACAGTCTTCGCATGCAGGTGGGCGGTCTGTATGTGGCGGATGTCGACAACGATGGTCGGCAGGATGTTGTCGTCGGTTGTTATCAGTCCGGCAGCTATCCCCCCTATACCGATTGGCACAACCTCATCTACTTCAACACCGGTACCGAACTGGAGGCGGACCCCTCCTGGGTCTCCACCGACATGGTCTCCACCGGCGATGTCAAGGTGGCGCTGATCAACGATGACGAATACCCCGACGTTTTCGCAGCCAACGGCGGCTCCTCCATGTCCGCGTCGGTCATCTACTGGGGCGGCCCGGACGGTCCGTCGCAATCCCCCGGCTGGCACAGCACCGAACCTGGCGGTGCGTGGAACAACTACGCGCTACCCTGCGACTTCGACCATGACGGCGACATCGACATCATCACCGCCAATCAGGGCAATTCGCAGTACGATCCTTCCCGCCCCATCTACATCTTCAGCAACATCGACGGCGCCCTGGGCACTACCCCCACCTGGCAGTCGGCCGAGTCGTCACTCCAGGGTTATCTGGCCGTAGCCGATTTCGATCACAATGGCTGGGAGGATCTGGCCGTCTCCAAGTGGTCAGGATATGAGAGCGGGATCTACAGCAACAACATGGGTGTCTTCGAAACGACGCCCATCTGGACGACGGGCGATACGGACTCTGACAAGGGTGTGGCCTGGGCCGATGTCGACGGCGACACCTGGCCCGATCTCGCCCTCGGTCATGATCCGACACAGCTCTGGACGAACGACCTGGGCTCTCTGTCTCTGGAGTGGGCCTCCTCGGCGACCTACTTCGGACACAGCGACATCACCTTCTGCGATGTTGATCGAGACGGCGATCCGGATCTGGCCGAAACCCACTTCTCCGACGGCAAGGTCCACATCTACCTGAACGACGCCGGTGTGCTGCAGGCCAACCCCTCCTGGACCTACGACTCTCCCAGCGTCGGCACAGCCATCGCCTTCGGGGACATCAACGGCGACAACTGGCCCGATCTGGTCGTCGGCAATTCCGGCGAACCCTGCGTCAAAGTCTTCTATGCTCAGGTGACTACGGGACTCTCCGATTCGCCTGCGGCTTTCACCCCCGATTTCAGCAACTACCCCAACCCCTTCAATCCGACCACCACCTTCGTCTGCACGATGCCCGCCGCTGGTGCAGCCACGCTTGAGATCTTCGATATCTCCGGTGCGTTGATAAGCACCGTCTTCAGGGGTCATCTTGCCGCAGGCGAGCAGACAATCTCCTGGGATGCGGCGGACAGTTACGGTGATCCCGCGGTATCCGGCATCTACCTGGCCCGCCTGACGACCCCCGGCGGCGCTGTCGGCAAGAAGATCATCCTCCTGAAGTAAGCCGCAGCTCGATCAGATGCATATCGAGCTGCCTTGATCCTGCAGTATCAGATCTTGGTGCAGATGACATACAGGTCATGCGCTCCCCCTTTTCGGTTCCCTCAATTCGTTAGGGGGATTTATTTCCATGTTTTCCGGTCTGGAGCGGCAGACAATATCTTACCCAATATGACTCCCGTTCGGCATTGAGTACGAACGGCGTGACATGAATCGTCACAGGGTCACCTCCTCTCAATATCCTTTAAGACTGCCTGCATATGTGACGATTACGGAACAAGCTGAGAGACGGGGCGGATCCACACCTCTTTATGTAATCAAGAGGTGTCGCCCGTTGTGAAGGTCTGTTCCAGGCAACCTCCCGGGAGGCGACCAGTTCATGGGTGCGAGCATAAAACGGAATCAATCGCTCAAGATTATCAGTTGGGCTGTCATCGCCTTTACGATAATCATCGCGATTGGAGGTCTGTTCACCTGGCGAGTAATGCAACAGGCCGATTGGGACCTGCGCAACAATCTTATGCAGCAGGCCCGATTGATCGCAGAGGCAATCAACACCGAGCGGATCAAGAACCTTTCCAGATCAGATGCAGACCTGGACTCACAGGATTACCTGCGGTTGAAAGTGCAGCTCAATCACACCAGGCTGATCAATGACGATTGCCGTTTCCTTTATCTCATGGGCTGCAAACCCGATGGCAGAATTTTCTTCTACGCAGATTCCGAATTGCCCGGCTCCGAAGATGAATCACCGCTTGGGCAAATCTATGGGGAGATCTCCTCCGATTTCCTGTCTGTTTTCCAAACGCGATCCTCAACAATAGCCGGTCCCGTTACCGATCGTTGGGGAACATGGATCACGGCCCTGGTTCCCATTATCGATCAACAGTCTGGGGAACTGATCGCCGTCCTCGGAATGGACGTCGATGCCAGCGACTGGAGAAGAAGCGTCATGGCCAGAGCCATGCTGCCGGTCATCCTCATGTTGGTGCTGTTGACCACCATCGGTTTTGCCGTATATATGACCAGATCCGCAACGATCACCACCGGCAAGCCGATCCATCATCGCTTGATGATCCCAATGTCCATGATAATACTCCTTCTCATCGGAGTCCTTGTCACCTCGATCGTCCTGACCCATCTAAGGCAATTGGATCATCTGGGAAGAGATGTGTTGATTGATGTCACGGAGGATCTGTCCCACAGGTTCAACGAGCAGACTCAGTCGCTGACCATGCTTCAAGAGCTCCTGAAAAGGGATCCCCATCTGGGCGACGCTTTGAGGGCCGGGGACAGGGAGCAGCTGTTGGCGACCTATTCACCGATATTCAATCTGTTACGGGACCAGTACCAGGTTACACATTTCTACCTCCACCAGGCGGATCTGACAAATCTCCTGCGCGTGCACAAGCCGGACGTTTCCGGTGACAAGATCGAACGGTTCACCGCATACACTGCTCAACGTACCGGACAAACCGCCTCAGGTATCGAACTCGGGCCCCTGGGGACCATCACACTGCGGGTTGTGCAACCGATATACACCGGTGAGGAGGTTGTCGGTTACCTGGAACTGGGCAAGGAGATCGAGGGCGTCCTCGCCGACATCCATCACAGGGATGATGTGGAGCTTGCGGTAGCCATCTATAAGAGATCCCTTGAGCAGACGGCCTGGGAGCAGGGGATGGCGATGCTGGGTCGAGAACCCAACTGGCATCAATTCAACAATGTCGTCCAGGTCTACTCATCCCTGTCAGTATTCCCGGCGGAATGCATCACCTTTATGGATGATACGTCCCAGGGCCACAATGTTCATGAAGTGGCTTTCGACAGTAAATACTGGGCAGTTACGACATCCCCGCTTGCGGACGTAAAGGGTAATGAGGTGGGACACCTCGTAATCCTTAACGACATAACGGTCGAAAAGGCTGCGTTCACCAATTTGCTGTTCATTATTCTGGCCGCGAGCCTGGCGTTGCTGGCCAGTTTGATGAGCATCCTGCATATGCTCTTGAGACGTACGGATCGCAGTATTCATGCTCAACAGCTTCAGTTGCTTCAGAGTGAAGAGCGCCTCGACCTGGCTCTGACCGTGGCGAACGATGGCGTCTGGGATTGGCAGCTTGAAAGCGGCAGTATTCTTTTCGATTTCCGCTGGTACATGATGGCCGGCTACTCGCCTGATGAATTTCCGGCTACGTTCGACGAATGGGAAAAGCGGATTCACCCTGAAGATCAGTCCAAGGTTCAATCAGCTCTCAGGAGATACCTGGATGGGGAGTGCAATGCATATGAAGTCGATTTCCGGTTCCTGCGCAAAGACTGCGGCTACATGTGGCTCAAGTCGAAGGGGAGATACGTAGCCTGGGATGATGAGGGCAAGCCCACCCGCTTCGTTGGTACTCATAGTGATATCACCAAACAGGTGATGTCCGAAATGGAGCTTGAGCAGAGCAGGGCAAATCTTAACTCTGTTTTCGAAAACACCGACCACCTGATCTGGTCCGTGGATCGTAACTACTGCCTGCTCACATCAAATTCTGTGTTCCAGATGGAGATGGTTGCCACTCTGGGACATGCCCCGGTGCCAGGCACGCAGATGTTGGATCCGGACGTAAGCCCCGCCAAAACGATCGAGATCTGGAAAAGGCTGTATGACAAGGCTCTGGCGAATACGGCTTTCACGACTGAGCTGCCGCCTGATGCCCGGGGTAGAGTACTGGAATCCTCCCTGAACCCGATTGCCGATGATACGGGAAAGATCGTCGGTGTCAGCGTGTTCTGTATCGACATCACGAGCAGGATAGAATCCCAGAGGGATATTGCCGCCGCCCATCGGGAGATGACGAATCTCCTCAATGCCTCCAGCCAGGTTGCGATTATCGCAACGGACCTTGAGGGGACCATCACCATTTTCAATACTGGAGCCGAGTACATGCTCGGTTACACGGCTGCGGAAATGATCGGTATGCAAACGCCTGTCCCCCTTCATCTGGATGAGGAGGTTGTCGCTCATGGCCGGACATTGAGTAAGGAGTTCGGTCGCCCCATTATGGGGTTCGATATTCTATCGAGCAAAGCCATACGTGATGAGTATGAGGAGCGACAATGCACACTGGTCAGGAAGGACGGAACTCACCTCATCGTGAGTATGACCACAACCGCGATATACGATGAGGCCCAGAGGGCAACAGGGGTGCTCAGCATCGCACTTGATACCACCTCCCATGTCAAGGCACTCAAGGAGTTGAGCATCTCCCAGAACCGCTTCCGCGATATAGTCACAAGCATGGCGGACTGGACCTGGGAGGTCGATAGTGGAGGACGTTACAACGACTGCTCTGAAAGAGGGATTAATATCCTCGGTTATCAACCTGAGGAGATATTGGGCAAGACACCTTTCGACTTCATGGAGGTCGAAGAGGCTAAACGGGTGGGAGCGATCTTTCTCGAATATGTCAAAGATGCTCGGCCCTTCAAGGATCTGGAGAACTGGAATATCGCCAAAGACGGACGCCGTATCTGTCTGATAACGAGCGGCGTGCCTATCTTCGATGATGACGGCGCCTATTGCGGCTATAGGGGTGTCGATTCCGACATCACCGAACGCAAGCAGGTGGAATTGGAGCTGCAGCAGTCGGAGGCGTTCCAGCGCACCCTGATTGAAACACTGCCCGACTTCATCTTCATCCTCGACAAGAATGGGATCGTCAAAAAGGCAAACAGGATTCATCCCGATCATTCAGAGAGTGATGTCATCGGTCGAAAGGCTGTGGAGTTTGTCGCCCCCCACAACAAGGCGGAGTTCACGGATGCTTTCCGACGAGCCCTTGAGACAGATGAACAGCAAACGGTGGAAACGGACGCCATACTTCCGGACGGATATCGCTCCTACCTCACTCGCCTCAACCCGGTCATGCTGGATGGCAAATCCATCTCGGTTGTGTTGATCAACACCGACATCACCGATCGCATTCAATCCGCCAAGAATCTCGAAAATGCCAACGAGCTGCTCGAAAAGGCCATCCTCACCACCAAAGCCATGGCGAAGGAGGCCGAGAGCGCCAACCTGGCCAAAAGCGAGTTCCTGGCCAACATGAGTCACGAGATTCGGACACCAATGAACGGCGTAATCGGCATGACAGGCCTGCTCATGGAGACCGACCTCGACGATGAGCAACGTCGATATGCCGAGACGGTCAGAACCAGTGCCGACTCCCTGCTGGGCTTGATCAACGATATCCTGGACTTCTCCAAGGTCGAGGCCGGCAAACTTGATCTGGAGTCGCTGGACTTCGACCTGTATTCAGTGATGGATGAATTCGCCGAAATGATGGCCTACAAGGCCCACGACAAGGATCTGGATTTTCTGTGTCAGATTGAACCGGGCATGCCTGTGTTCCTCCAGGGGGATCCCGGGCGCCTGCGGCAGATACTGGTGAACTTGACCGGAAACGCGGTCAAGTTCACCGAGTCCGGTGAAATCGTCGTGCGGGTCAATCTCGAATCCAAAACCGATGAAGATGTTTTGTTGCGCTTCACCATCAGCGACACCGGCATCGGCATCCCGGCCGACAGAAGGGATTCCCTCTTCCAGCAGTTCACCCAGGTTGATGCCTCGACGACACGCAAGTACGGGGGCACAGGGCTGGGTTTGGCAATCTCCAAGAATCTGTCAGAGGCGATGGGTGGAGACATCGGCGTGGATGGCAACAATGATCAGGGCTCCGACTTTTGGTTTACAGCCCGCTTCCCATTGCAGCCCGGACGCCCCCTCACCCATGAGAACCCGGCGAGTGTCCGCGATGAGCGGATCCTTGTCGTAGCCCACAATAGATCCCTCCGCGAGTATCTACTGCAGCAACTCAAGGCCTGGGGTGCTCAAACGGAGGCCGCAACGGATGGCGAGACCGGACTGCGGATAATGCAGGAGGCAGCCATGACCGACGCCCCCTATCGGGTTGTGATCATGGATCTGCAAATGCCGGGCATGAGCGGTACGGCACTGGCCATGGCCATCAGGGCGGACAGAAGGTTTGATGGAGCCCGCCTGGTGCTGATGCCCCCTCCGGGCTATACCATTGAATCCGAGGTGTTGAGTGATAACGGGGTCAACGGCAATCTGTCCAAGCCCATCCGTTGTCTCGAATTGGCCGATTGTCTAACCGCTGTTCTGGCCGGGGAAACAAGTCATGCTGCCTCGAGTTCGACGAATCACCAAACACTCAAGGCCATTGAGCGTGACAATGTCCGCATCCTGCTGGCGGAGGACAACAGGATCAATCAGAAAGTCGTGCAGGGCATTTTGAAGAAACTGGGGTTGACTGCCGACGCAGTAGCCAATGGTGCGGAGACGGTGAAGGCGCTGAGGGCCATCCCCTACGATCTGATTCTGATGGATGTCATGATGCCTGAGATGGACGGTATGGAGGCCACCAGGTTGATTCGTGATCCGCGGAATGCGTTCCCAAATCCAGATATCCCGATCATCGCCCTGACCGCCAATGCCATGCAGGGCGACAGGGAGAGGTGCCTTGAAGCGGGCATGGACGATTACCTGGCCAAGCCGATCGTCATGTTGGAGCTGGCGGCGATGCTCGAGAAGAGGCTCCCGGAACAGGGCGCCGCCGGCGAACAGGCGTCTGACGTCACTGAGGACATCGTGCCCCACCGCGACGGTGGCGTGCCCCACCGCGACGGTGGCGTGCCCCACCGCGACGGTGGCGTGCCCCACCGCGACGGTGGCGTCGTCAAGGACAGCAGAGAGAGGGAAACTATCGAGATCGCTGACAACTGAGGTTTTGGCAGGCATCATATTTGTATCCGATACGACGACCGGTGAAGTCAAAGCCATGTTCCTGAAGTAAGCCATCTCAGTTGAAGTTTCACTCTACTGCTCACCAGCGCGCACTGACTGCTGATACTGAGCCTCCGATGATGCGGATCGATCATCTCTGTTCTCCGTCCCTGGCTCAACGTCCTAAGGATTTCTTTTTTGTTTTCCCGCTCCAAGGTCAACGGACCGATCTTGGCGTGCAGATCCTTGAACTCAGCTTCACCGGCGGCTTGGCTGCGGTCCGTTTTCCCGGAGAACAGATTTTGCAGCGGTTTGCATAGATTTTTATCCTCCGTTCGGAGATTCGGATCACATTAACACACTGCCCGATTTTCTGGGACCACCTCTATTGCGACCAAAGAAGTGTTTACGGAACCTGTGAATATCATAGATGACATAAAAGCTCTTGCGCACTTCGCGGGTTCGGCAGTATATGGTGAATGGGCAGCTTGAATGACCAGTCCCTTCATTAATTCTTAACTGTCACGTCATGAATAGGAGACGTCTATGAGCGGGAAACTATTCGGTTTTGAGATCGACAAACAGTGGGATTATGAAAATGGTTTCTATCTAACAAGCCATCTATCAAGACTCCCCAAAATGCTCGCACACTATGAACTATACAAGTCTATTGTTGACCTGCCTGGTCATGTCATTGAATGCGGTGTCTTCAAAGGGGCATCCTTCATCAGGTTTTGCACATTTCGGGAGATACTGGAAAGCCCATATTCCAGAAAGATCATAGGATTTGACGCTTTCGGCAAATTCCCAATGCAGGATGATAGCAATGATCAAGCATTTGTTGAGAGATTTGAAGAATCTGCAGGAGATGGGATTTCTGTTGATGAATTAAAGACCGTGCTCTCCCACAAGGGTTTTCGGAATTATGAGCTTATTCAAGGTGATGTTTCAGATACAATTCCAAGTTACGTTTCAAATCACCTTGAATTGAAGATAGCCCTGCTGCACATTGATGTTGATGTATACAAACCGACAGTTTCCATACTGAACCACCTCTTTGATAGAGTTGTGACTGGTGGCCTTGTCGTGTTCGATGATTATGGAAGTGTTGCCGGAGAAACAAAGGCAATTGATGAATTCCTTTCAGGAAGAGATGACATCATTGAGAAGCTACCAATTTCACACATGCCTGCGTTCATCCGCAAATAAAGCAGTTGCATGTTGTCTGACCAGACTGGTATTCCCTCGTCAGCGTCGGCGACTCGTACGACAATCCAATGGTCGAAACGGTATCGGCTTGTACAAGGCGGAGGTAATCGGCATGGATGTGCCGTGGCGGACCGTTGATCATGTCGAGTTCGAGACACCGAAATGAGTGAACTGGTTTAGCAACAGACGGCTGCTTGAGCAGATCGGATATCTTCCACCTGTATAGTACGAAGAGTAATACTATCAGGAGCAGGAAGTGCATGCTATGGTGGCCGAGTTCAAATAACAATGTCTTCGGAGACCCGGGCGGTTGAGTGTGTATTCCTAACTGTGTAAGCAGCCATGGTGTAGAATCTCCAACGAGGAGGATCCCATGGCAAAGAAGAAACCTGACAAGTATGATGCAGTCCTCGACGCACTGAGCGAGGATACCACACCGGAAGAGATGCTCAA
>JAAEPZ010000673.1 GCA_024231955.1 bacterium
AAGGAACTGCCGATCTCGAACGTCTCCACTTTGGAGGACGAATATCGGAGCGCGATAGCGCCCCAGCGATTCAGCTTGCTGCTCATAAGCGTCTTTGCGGGGGTGGCACTCTTCCTGGCGCAGGTCGGGACCTACGGCGTGATAAACTTTCTCGCCAAACAGCGCCAACAGGAAGCCGGAATCCGAATGGCACTGGGCGCCGAACCGAAGCAAGTCTTCGGCCTTATCGTCAAGCATGGCCTGACCTTGAGCCTGGCGGGTACGGCCATCGGGATCGGTATTGCGATCGGCGCCGGGAAGGTCATGGCAATCATGGTCTACGGAATCGAAACACTCGACTTTCTCGTGTTCAGCGTCGTTCCGGCGATGACTCTCGTGGCGGCTTTCCTCTCCTGCTATCTCCCAGCTCGGACCCTCAGTAGAGTCGACCCAAGCTGCAGCCTGCGATCGGTCTAGTGCTGCGGCGCATGATTCCTTGCCTGAATCGTGCGGGCGGCGGATCGGCAGGCGGAGCCTGTCCCTACAGGGCGG
>JAAEPZ010000674.1 GCA_024231955.1 bacterium
CTCATCGGCGCATGGCCGCCATGCCCGCCACCAGGAGGAGACCCCCAAGGGCCAGCAACCCGGCGTAACCTAGCACGGGTATGTCCACCGCCGAGATCAGCGCTTCATAGGCCCCAATATCGCATCCGGTGCCCACCGGCCGCGGTACACCTCGCTGGTCGGTGGCCTCGCAGCTCGCGGGATCGGCCGCGTTGATGGCCGCGCTTCCGCGCAGTAGCGCATGCGTCATCGTCGGACCGCCGTTATCGGCCAAAGGGCCCAGGCCGAGATCTTCCACGGCGATGTCGTAGGGCATGTGGCTAAATATGCAGTTATATTCAATATCGGGCCCCACCAGGTTTCCTCCAAGTGAATCTGGGTAAAATCCCGTGCATGTACCCTCAATAATCGAGTTCATGATCGGTGTGCGCCGAATTGTGTCAAGAAAGATTGCATCGCCGTAATTCGCTTCATTCTGGGCAATGGTAGAATGTATAATGAGAGCCTCACCATCGGCGAGGCGCGCAATGCCACCTCCCACTACCCGGGCAGAGTTACCACTGATCGTGGAATTGATGATGGTAAGGCTGTGTTCCGGTTCGATCCCGAGTTGAACAATACCTCCCCCCACCCAGCCGCTTTCGTTTTCACTCACTGTCGTGTTGATCAAGGTCGCAGATGCGAGTTCCAATGCAAGTCCTCCTCCTCCATCCTCGCAGAAGCAGTTTTTGATTGAAACGTTGATCAGCGTGACCTCGCTCAATACAAGCCTCGCGCAGCCTCCAAATCTGTATATGCTCACACGGCCGCCCGTCAGCTCGATGCCCGTGAAAGTTGAGGTATTACCTTCTACATCGATTATGCGATCTCCGTTCTGCCCCATGATCACCGATCCGCTGCCGGCCCCAACCATTTCAAGGTCATCCAAGATGTCGAGATCACCGCTCTCCTCGACATAGTAGTGTTCAACCCCACTGGAAATAGTAAGGGTATAAATCCCGGCTTCAAGCTCGATACGATCGGCGCCGGACAAGGTGTTGGCGGCCATCACGGCCTCACGCAGGGCGCAATCGGTTGGCGTGCAGGGACCGTTGTCGTC
>JAAEPZ010000675.1 GCA_024231955.1 bacterium
ATACTGCGGAGTGCTGGCGCCCAGGGCAAAGTTGCGCCGGGCTGTGATTGCGAGTGCCGGGCCTGCCGGGGCGACATTGCAGTTGCTCGAAGAGGCGGCCAGGAAGATGGACCTGACTACTGCCGATGGCGACGACGACGGAAACAACAGCGGCCCTGGCCGCATCAAATCCGCCGTGTCCCGAGGGTGGGCCTTGTTGCTGGCGAGGATCTATGAGTGTTTGCCGCTGCTGTGTCGTAGGTGCGGCAAGCCGATGAAGATCATCGCATTCATTCTGGATCCGCCGGTGATCGAGAGAATCCTATCGCACATCGGTGAGCCGGTCGAATCGCCGCGCATTATGCCTGCTCGTGGGCCGCCTCAGGGGGAACTCGGTTTTGATCAGGACACGGCACAGGATACGTGGCCTGAGATGGATCAGACGGCAGATCAGGCTGACGACTGCTGGCAGTAGATCAAATGAACAGGCTGAGTATCGAATCGGGGATCGGCTGGTGATGTGAGCGGTTCGGATGGATTGGTGAGTCTGGATTTGGGTCGGAATGCGGGATTCCCGGTCAGGAAAGGACTGGACATTGGTGGCTGACACATCGCGGGTGATTGTTGGGGTTGGTTCGGTGTGGTATGATGGTGTGTCGAATATGGGAATGGGTTCTACTTTTTACTATACCTTTTCAACGGTAGTTTCCGAGATGAGTGTTTGAATGTTCACTGGCTCTTGTCCCTTGAAGATGCCCGTGATAAGATCGAGCGCTGGCGTATCGACTAAAATCAATTTCGCCCCCACAGCTCCCTTGGCGATGTTACTCCAGCGGAGTTTCGGGACCAGCACCTTGAGGTCGGAGTTTTCTAGTTTTGGGTGTCAGACAAATGGGAGGGGCTCAGGGTCATTCCCCCTCAACGTCGACG
>JAAEPZ010000676.1 GCA_024231955.1 bacterium
CCACTCCTTGACCTCATCCAGAACAGCGTCTGTGACCTTGGATATCAGTGACGGTGAAACCTCGGTGCCGTAGATCTCTTTCAGCTGACCCTGGATTTCACGAGTGGTCATGCCGCGAGAGTAAAATGCGATCACCTTTTCGTCGAAGCCCTGAATCGCCCCGGGTTTGACGGAGGCTCCATAGTTTGAGAGGATGGAGTCATGTCAAAATCAATCAGGTATTCCCCAGAGGTCCGTGAGCGGGCCGTCCGCATGGTTCTCGATCACCAACACGAGTACGCATCTCAGTGGCAGGCGGTGACGTCGATCGCGACCAAAATCGGCTGCACGCCCGAGACGCTCCGCAAATGGATTCGCCGAACGGAGGTCGACACGGGCCTGCGCGACGGCGTAACGACCGAAGAGCGCGCCCGGATGAAAGAGCTCGAGCGTGAGAACCGCGAGCTGCGGCGAGCGAACGAGATCCTCCGCAAAGCGTCAGCGTATTTTGCCCAGGCGGAGCTCGACCGCAAACCGAAGTGATGACCACGTTCATCGACGACCATCGCGAGGTCTACGGGGTCGAGCCGATCTGCTCAGTCTTGCCGATCGCCCCGTCGTCCTACTACGAGCAGAAAGCTCGGCAGGCCGATCCTTCCCGGTTGCCGGCACGTGCTCGCAGCGATGCCGCATTGGAGCCCGAGATTGATCGGGTCTGGAAGGAGAACCGCCTGGTCTACGGTGCCCACAAGGTGTGGAAGCAACTGAAGCGAGAGGATGTCGCCGTAGCGCGCTGCACGGTGGAGCGTCTGATGCGGAAGATGGGGCTTAGAGGCACCGTTCGCGGCAAGAGGGTCAGGACGACGATCCCCGACAACGTGACCACACGTCCGCTGGACCTCGTGGATCGGGACTTCACCGCCACGCATCCGAATCAGCTTTGGGTGGCGGATTTGACTTACGTCGCGACCTGGAGCGGGTTCGTCTATGTCGCCTTCGTCATCGACGTGTTCTCGCGGATGATCGTCGGTTGGCGCGTATCGCGCTCCTTGCGCAGCGACCTTGCCCTTGATGCGTTGGAGCAGGCGCTCTGGGCACGACCCAAATCTAAGGATCTGGTGCATCACAGCGACCGAGGGGTTCAGTACCTGTCAATCCGCTATACGGAGCGACTGGCCGAGGCGGGCATCGAGCCATCGGTTGGCAGTGTCGGCGACTCGTACGACAATGCATTGGCCGAGACGGTTATCGGCCTGTACAAGACAGAGGTGATAGGCAAAGATGGTCCGTGGCGAACCGCTGATCATGTAGAGTTCGAGACACTGAAGTGGGTGGACTGGTTCAACAACAGGCGGCTGCTTGGGCCGATCGGATATGTTCCGCCAGTGGAGTATGAAGAGATGTACTATCAGGAGCAGGAGGTACCGGCCATGGTGGTCGGACTCAAGTAAACATGTCTCCGGAGAACCCGGGGCGATTCACCCTCCAGACGAACTTGGCGCTTGCGGATGAGTTGGGGCTCAAAGGACCCATTTCTGTCACGGGGTGTTTCGATATCGAAGTCACCTTCGGTACCGGTGATCCGCTTCTTCGACCTGCCATTGCGGCTGTTTCCCGTGTTTTTCCCATCGGGTGAATCTTTGGGATAACCCAGATGGTCGGTCATCTCGGCTTCCAGGGCGCGCTCAATGATGCGCTTCTGGAGCTCCTTCAG
>JAAEPZ010000677.1 GCA_024231955.1 bacterium
TCGGTATAACCATCCGCCCGAAACAGTCTCTCGATGACGCTGCAAATCTCTGTTTCTCGGTGAGCTCACTGCTCCACAGAAGTCCACTCGGGGGGTATAATCGCGTCCACAGGTAACAGGGAGGACCAAACCATGTTCCAAGATCAAGCCGAAGCCCTTCTCATCAAAGCAGCCGAGGAGACGATGAAGCGGATCCGGGAAGATCGCGTCAGGATCTCGCCTCATCTGAAGCCCCTCATCGGCTACATCGCGGACCATCTCTTCGACGTCGACTTCCAGGTCAAGAGGATGCTAGCAGAGTGCAGTGTACGCGATCACACGATCCCGACCCAGTTCGCTACCCAGATGGGGCTAGCGCCTCGGGACTTCGTCATTGATTGCCGCCTCGAGGTGGCAGCCCGGATGCTACGCTCTTCCGACCTCCCTGTCTGGCGGATCGGCATGAGCGTCGGCTACGCCGGACTCAACTCTTTCAGTCGCGTCTTCAAAAGCCGGTATGGGATGGGTCCGCGGGATTATCGCAAAGCCGCCAAAGGCGACGTTCCAGCCGACACACCAGCCTTGGCGGAACTCCTCACCGCTGACGAGCTGGAGGAGGCTCTCGCAGGCAACCTCGATCCCGCTGATGCTGAAAGCCTGGCCCACAGGCTCCGAGCGATCGACTCTCGGCTACGGGTCCTTTACCCCAATCTCCGCCAACCGGAGGTGTCGGTCCGTCCGGTGGCCGGCGCTGAGTTCATGGAGGAGGTGATGGCGGAGCGTCTGTGGGAAAGAATCAGGTCCAAGCCATGGAACGAACAGCGGACCCTTGTCAAGAGCCAGTTTTGCTTCAGTACTCCTGCTCTGTTCGAGCTAATGCTGAGGAAGAGCCGCGAGGAAGGCCGAGCGGATCGATCGTTAGGCGTGGAAATAGCTTATCTTGCCCTCGATAGCCTAGATGCGTTAACTGGTCCCCTCACACTGCATCTACCTCATTATCGGGCAAGGGGCCTGTCCTGGTTAGGGAGCGCGCATCGGTTTGCTCTAAACTACCCTGAAGCCGAAGAGGCTCTTAATCGCGCTGATACCGAATGGAGAATATCTGATGAGCGAAATCGCGATCCCGCAGTGCTGGCCGATATAATTCGAAACAAGGCCGCATTGAGGCTGTTTCAACGTCGCTTTGGAGAGGCGAATGACCTCATCACCAGCGCCTTTCGTTATTTAGCCGATTGCTCTGATATGACCCTGCTAGTCGAAACACTTATACTGCGCGGAACTGTCGAGTGCTACGCGTGCGGCATCACTACAGCCATTGCAACACTCCGCGAGGCTGAAGAGCTGACCAATGAGTTGGCCGACGATTACCTAAGACTTTTCGTAGTGGGCAACCTCGCGAACGCTCATGTTGAGCTTGAGGATTATCGCACCGCCAGTGAGTACCTAATGGATGCGAAACTTCTCGCCATGAAGACGAATAATCAGCTGGCGCACCACCAGCTTGAATGGACTGAAGGATCAATCGCGGCTGGTCTAGGGAATTCGGGGGAGGCGGAGAGTCTCTTTCATCGCTCGCGGCTCGGTTTCTCTGATCTCGCTGCCGCTGACCACTATGCCTGTGTTTCTCTCGAACTTTGCATTCTTCTTGTTGAGCAGAACCGGAGCGTTGAAGTCGCCGACACTTTGGTAGAAGTGGTGGCCATACTTGAACCATTTCAGGTTCACAGAGAGATTAATGCTGCTCTTATCCTTCTTCGTGGTACCCTTGAGCGTAATGAGTTCCCGTTGGGGATTCTGCGTCAGGCAAAAGAGCACCTGGAAGAGTATCGACAGGACCCAGCTAAGAAGTTGGGGGATAACCACACAAAGTAAGGCGGGTGGGTACAGCCCACCCGCCGATCGACAACTATCCACTGGGATCAAGCTAAGGTCCGTTCCCTGTTGGATCAATCCCTGTCGGGTCAATCCAACCCATGCGGATCAATGAAAAATCCAATCCCTCTTGGATCAAGCCAAGGTCCGATCCCTGTTGGATCAAGCCAAGGTCCGATCCCTGTTGGATCAATCCAAAACCCTCTTGGATCAAGCCAAGGTCCGATCCCTGTTGGATCAATCCAAAACCCTCTTGGATCAAGCCAAGGTCCGATCCCTGTTGGATCAATCCAAAACCCAATCCCAATCCCAGATGGATCAAGCATGGATCCGGACACGGGTCGGTATTTCAGAGCCGGAAGAGCCGAGCCGTTTAAGTCAGACGCACAGGTGTCCGGGCCAAGTACCACCCCGAGTCCACCAGGCTCGGTATCGGCTGTTGCTGCGCCCCCCAGGGTCAGGTACCCAAAGATTCCGACGGTTAAGACTAGCAGGATTCCTCGAGGCATGCCGTAGCTCCTTTCAGGGACTGGGCCAGAGGTTCAGCTTCAGTGCTGAACCGCACCCATCCCCCCATAACCCTAGCGCCGTTACGGGGGAATTGGCCAGTGTTTCTGGAGATTTTCGGGTAAACGGACTAGTTTCGATGCCCTCACGGACACGATGTCCAGGCCCTCAGCGCAAGCAGCAGAAGCCTCGCACCTAGAAGCCTCGGGGGCCGAACGGGCAAAATGCCCGGTAGCCAGTACCGTTTTCGGATAAACGGAAGAACTGCGCAGCGCCAACTAGGGCACACTATTCCCACGTCGGCCGCTTACCACGTCGGAGACGGCGCCATCACGCGGCGAAGAACAGGGACCGTCGACCAAGGGGGATCCGAGATGAACAGCTTCAAGTGCCAAGCGGTGTCCAAGGCCATGGTCGGGCCTCGAACCCGCAAGAGTGCTCCGGGCACCGATTGCCACCCGCTGGCCGCGCAGCCAGATCCACTGACGCGAGAGCAGCTCATCAACCTGCTCCACCTCCCGCTGCCCGAGCTCAGCCCCCCGGGCCTCGCCCCCGAGCAGCTCTCCGGCCTGCGGACGCTCCCCCTGTTCTGCGAGCATCTCAAGCTGATCTACGGCCTCCCA
>JAAEPZ010000678.1 GCA_024231955.1 bacterium
CGAAATCGCCCTCGCGGCGCTCGACGAAGCGCCCGTGGGTGATTTGTGTCTGCTCGAAGGCCCGCGAGGTGCTCTTCCCGCTCCAGCACCCCCCGCCGGCCCCTCTTTCCCCGGTCGCGCCGCTCTTTCCCTCGCCCGACCGGTCCGGAGGCCCTTTCACGGGGGGCTAGGACCACTCTGCTCTCTCAACTTGGGACTTAAGCCACTGAAAACAGGGGATTTGGCATGTATCACATTCCAGCGGACACTAGGGCTCAATGGCTCTAATTAGCGAGCTTTTTCTCACTGGTAATGCGGGACTTAGAAAAAGAATCTATTAGCAAGACAATGGATGTCTTCCAAAACGATTTTTGATCACCTAACCAGCTGAATTTACTCGAGTTGTGAAACGACCTCGAGTTGTGAAACGACAGGCACCATATAGGAATGGAGCAAAAGCGAAGGCTGGACCGCTGCCCGTCGGCCGGGGGCGCCGGGGCGCTCCCAGCGTGAGGTGCTGCCAGTGGGTCTGGAACCGTGGCTGTTCTGGGAAAACGCCCCGCCTCCCCTGGGCGGCGGGGCGTCGTGGTCATCGGTTCCGACTCGAGCCAGGGGTCAGTTGTAGCAGTAGTACCAGATCCCGACCAGGCAGTTGGACGTCCCGCGCGGACGGCATTTATTGGGACCCCAGTAGAAGGCGCAGCTACGGGTCTCGTCGTAGCCATGTACGTCGCAGGCGAACTGATCACCGTCCCAGTGATGGCACGGCAGCGACTCGTCGGAGTCGTTCCAGAAGCTGCCGTCCGTGCAGTACTCGTGGATGTAGCCCCGGCAGAAGGAGGTGCCGCGCGGCAGGCAGAGGTCGCTTCCGGAGTAGTAAGCGCAGTCCTGGGTGTATTGTCCGTTCGCGATCGAGTGGGCGACGCAGCCGACGATGTCGCCGTTCCACATGTTGCAGGGCAGATCCTCCTCGTTCGGATGGATCGAGTAGGGGATGCCGGCGGCATCGAACTTTGCGGAGTATTGCGTCGCTCCGCCCGGGTTGCCGCACATTTTAATGCCGCTGGGCGCCAGCCCGTCCGCCAGCCGATCGCGCCCGCTTATGCCGTTATAATGCGAGTAGATGTTGCGATATACCACCAAGTGCAGGTGGACCACGGCCTGATCCCCGGAGTCTCCCAGGGAACCGATCTCGGAGCCGAAGTTGACCTGATCGCCGACCTCGACCGCGATGGTTTCGAGATGGGCGTAACGCACCGCCATTGACATGTGGTCGAACAGCTGGACGACCACCTGATTGCCGTAACCATGCGCGGTGCTGGTGTAGCCGGCGTAGATCACGGTACCGGGTCCGGGAGCGTAGATGGTCTTGCCCAGGCCCGCCTCGGGGCCGCCACCCGTCCACTCCCAGTCCTCGGCCCACTTGTCGTCGTAGTTGTGGCACCACGAAGTGGTAGACATGATCCAATGGCCCCAGCCGGTAGTGGTGCTGGCGAAGGGAAAATCGATGTGGGACCAGGCGTCGTCGGTCGGGTCCAGGCTGTAGGGCGTCGACCGCGGCGTGATGTACGCATTCGCTGCGTGGATGCCCACGGTCGTCGCCAGGGCGATGGCGAGAATGGTCACAAACGTAGTTCTGTCCATAGCACATCTCCTTTGGTCCGCGCGGCGGACCGTTTCATGGTTTGACGGGTGGTCCACGGAATTTCGTGGACCGGAGCTCCCTCCACCGGTTGCGGGGAGAGCTCATCGTCCCTCCCTCAATCAAGAGAGGCGAGATTGGCGGGAAAAACCCCTCACCGAGAACGAGATGACTTCGCACCTCCTGTTCCAAAACTGCAATGCATGCACTGCCGGGCGATCCCGAATGCCGGCGGCGCATGCACGCCGCCGGTCCTGGGAAAACGCCCCGCCCCACCGCGGCGGCGGGGCGTCGTGGTCATCGGTTCCGCTCGGGCCGGGGGTCAGTGGTAGCAGTAGTACTCGATCCCGACCAGGCAGTTGGCGGTACCGCGCGGACGGCATGTTTGGGTGCCCCAGTAGTAGGCGCAGTCACGGGTCTGGCCGCCGCGATGTAGATCGCAGGCGAACTGATCACCGTTCCAGTGGTGGCACGGCAGCGACTCGTCGGCGTCGTTCCAGAAGCTGTTGTCCCAGCAGTCGCCGTGGATGTAGGCCCGGCAGTTGGAGGTGCCGCGTGGCAGGCAGAGGCCGCTGCCCCAGTAGTAGGCGCAGTCCTGGGTGTATTTTCCACCCCAGGGGATCGAGTGCGCGTCGCAGCCGGTCACGTTGCCGTTCCACATGTTGCAGGGCAGATCCTCGCCGCCCGGATGGGTCGAGTAGGGGATGCCGGCGGCATCGAACCAGGCGGCGAAGACACTCGGTCCGCCCGGGTTGTTGCACAGCGGACCGCCGCCGGGCGGCAGCCCATCCTCCAGACGCTGGCGCCCGCTGTAGCCGCCCACCACCGTGTCGATGGCGCGATATACCACCAGGTGCAGGTGGACGGCACTCTGCCCCCCGGAGTCTCCCAGGGTACCGATCTCAGAGCCGAAGTGGACGTAGTCGCCGTCATTGACCGCGATGGTTTCCAGATGGGCGTAACGCACCGCCATCGAGGTCTGGTCGGCGAGCTCGATGATCACCTGGTTGCCGTAACCGTCCCCGCGGTCGGCGGCGTACATCACGGTACCGGGTCCGGGAGCGTAGACGGTCTTGCCCAAGCCGTTCTCGGGGCCGCCGCCCCCCCACAGCCAGTCCTCGGCATAGTAGTCGTCGTGGGTGTGGCACGAAGAACCGGAGGTGCTGTACCACAGGTTCCAGCCGGTGGTGGTGCTGGCGAAGGGCCAATCGATGTGCGACCAGCTGTCGGGATTCGGGTTCAGGCTGAAGGGCGTCGACCGCGGCGTGGTGAACGCACTCGCTGCGTTGATGCCCGCGGTCATCGCCAGGGCGATGGCGAGAATGGTCACGATCATCCGTCTGCTCATAGAACACTCCTTGGTCCGCGCGGCGGACCTGTTCATGGTTTGACTGGTGGTCCACGGAATTCCGTCGACCGGAGCTCCCCCGCCGGTTGCGGGAAGTTCATGCTCTCTCTAATCAACCAAGCGAGATTCGCGGGGAAAACCCCTCATCGAGAATCGAGATTTCTTCGCACCTCGTGTTTTCCCCGGGCGCAACCGGTCGCCCGCGCACGGATACGCAGGAATAATGGCGGTAATAAAGCGGTAACATTGTCGCTGGGCCATATTTCTGCGAATTGGAGCGGCTTCATTCCGGCAAAAGCAGAGATTGGCTGAGATCACTACTGATAATCAGAGATCCGTAGCGTAATCGGGCTACCAACTTCGATAGAATGGGCTCCTGATCTTCAGAGTATGGCGCTAACCCATATCACCCTGACTTGAGAAGCGTCGGGCACCATAAAGGGCAACGGGGCTTGGCGGCGGCACAGGAACCAGCTCAGGAGCGCGTGGGTGCTGCTATCCGCGGCGGCGGATCTTTTTTCGCAAGCCGGCGCTGTCTACTACGCCGCGTCTGTGCTGGTGACGCGGAGTCAAATGGCCGGGGAGGCCGATGAGATCGTGGAGCAGCAGCGGCTCCGGCAACGTTTTTTGGCGATGCTGCGGGCGGTCGATCCCACCGGCCCGTACTATGGACGCCTGGTTTTCGATGCCCTGCACTGGGC
>JAAEPZ010000679.1 GCA_024231955.1 bacterium
CAGTAGTTTCATCACATGCGTCGCAGTAATGGTCATTTCCACTTTCAGAACAAGGATCCAGTATTCGCTGGAAGTCTTCGAGCAGAACCAGGTGGTAGTCACCTTCTGCTTCGCAAGCGGGAACTGCTGTGTTGCGGCTGTAATCTGAAGCTGATCCTGTGCATTGGGTTCCGTCCCATTCCTGGGGCAGGAGGCATCGGCGCCAGCAGACCGGCGGAGATGTTCCGTCTTCCCACATGACATCGTTGTCACCATCGCTGTCCTCGTCGTAGTAACAGGCCTCTGCAAGACACTGGTCGTTGCCTTCGTCGCATGCCTGTCCCGGACATGGGTTGCTGCCGGCCTGGCAGATATCATTCGAGCAGGTCTCTACGCCGTCACAGAAATCGCCGTTGTTGCAATCCGCATCCACTGCGCATCCGCCTGAAGCAAATATCTCAACGTCGTCGATGTTCCATCCGCAGAACTCGACTCCACCGTCTGAAGCACCCATGGTCCAACGAATGTATACAGTCGCCTGATCGTTTGCCACTGCCGAGATGTCGTACTCCATGGCTTCCCATGCACCGCCGTCCATGTTGGTAGAAGATTCGTTCTGAAATAGTGTGGTCCAGTTGGTTCCGTCGTTGCTGACCTTGAGGAAGGCATCGTCGTACTGACCCTTCTCTACGCCCAACCATCTCTGGAATTTCAATGTTACTTCGGTTAATCCCGTGCAATTGATCGCCGTGGTGGTGAGGTGCTCTTCGGGAATATCCTCACCGTAGTCACCGCTAAGGTTGTATCCATAGACATTGCTGCCTGTGAAACCGGCGGATGGGTCTGGATTTCCATCTGATCCGCCGCTGCCCGTGGGTTGGCCAAATGCCCATTCTCCGTCTGTGGTCCAGCCTGGGTCAGTATCCATGTTCCAGGAATACTTGGCAGCCGGTCCAGAGGAGCACGTGTCGGTAGACTCGATGCACGCCTGTCCTCCGCAAGGATCGCTACCAGCCTGGCAGCTTCCGCCCGAACAGGTCTCGTCGCCGTTGCAGAACAGTCCATCATCGCAATCTCCGTCTACTGTGCAATCGATGCAGCTGTCGCTGGCTTCGACGCAGGTCTGTCCCGAACATGGGTCGCTGCCTGCCTGGCAACTTCCACCCGAACAGGTCTCTGAACCGTTGCAGAATACTCCGTCGTCGCAGTCACCGTTGTCTAAGCAATCGACACAGCTGTCAGTGCTCTCGTTGCACTCCTCGCCTGAACACGGGTCGCTTCCGCTCTGGCAGCCCTGAGTGGCATGACAGGTCTCTGAACCATTGCAGTATGCTCCGTCGTCGCAGCCACCGTTGTTCGGGGTGTTGTCGCAAGAGTCAGTGCCCTCATTGCAGGAATCGTCCGTGCAAGCCACGCCGTCATTGCAGCTAACAGCGGTACCGGCCTGGCAATTTCCGCCCGAGCAGGTCTCTTGCCCGTTGCAGTGCTGTCCGTCATCGCAATCCCCGTCCACCAGGCAGCTGGCGCAAGTATCGCCACCTTCATCACAGCTCTCGCCTGAACACGGGTCGCTACCGCCCTGGCAGCCTTGAGTCGCATGACAGGTCTCTGCGCCGTTGCAGAATGCTCCATCGTCGCATTCCGAGTTGTCTGGGGTGTAGCCGCATGAGTCAGTGGACTCATTACAGATATCATCTGTACAAGAGATACCGTCATCGCACTGTACTGGGTAGCC
>JAAEPZ010000680.1 GCA_024231955.1 bacterium
TACCGGCAGACAGATCTCCTGCGGGAAGCAGAGATAGACGCTGGTGTCAGCCAGGCCGGCAATGACCGGCGCGCTGCTAAGATCCACATCAATGATAACCGTATCGGCGACCACGCGGTCACAGTCATCGTGAACTTCGAGAGTCAGTTCGTAGCTGCCGGAAGCCGTCGGAGTGAAGCAGAGCTGACCGGTGGTAGAATCGTAAGTACCGAAGCTGGTGCCGATATAGTTGAAGCGGTTGCCGGTGACGGCCGCGTCAATACAGATTTCCTGGAGCTCACAGAGCGAGAACTGAAGGTCATCGCCCAGGTCGACAGTGGGGACCTCGGTCATAGCGACGGTCACTACCGTCGTGTCCGAATCAGCGGCGCCGCACTCATCGGTAGCGGTGACTATAAGAGTATAAACTCCCGCCGTATCGGCCTGAAAACAGACCCGGTCGGTGGCGTCGTCGTAATAACCAAAGTTCGTGGTAACACCGGCAATATCGAAATCAAGATCATCGGCCGTGGCCGCGAAGCAGATTTCCTCTGGATTGCAGAGGTCAATCGCGAAGTCATCGGCGCTGTTCACGTAAGGCGTGTTGTTGCCCTTGACGGTCACGGTAGTGACGCAGGTGTCAGCATGACCGCAGGTGTCGGAGCCTATGTAAGTGAACGTGTAGTCGCCGAAACCCTCAGGCTCAAAACAGAGCGTATCGCCGTTCAGCGTGCCGGCTGAGATGGTCGTCGTGGACCAGGTACTGGTAAAACCGGGGATACAGATGCTCTGGGGCATCTCGTCCGGAGGCACGCAGAACTTGAGCGTGGTATCCGGCGGGCAGGCCAGATCGCCCGGAGGCGTTATGATAACCGTAATATGGAAAGTATCCACGCAGCATTCAGGCGACGTGGAGGTGATAGCGTCAAGATCGCCAAGAGAGAGGATGCAGCTGTCGGCCACGCGATAGATGAAGCTATAGGTCGCCGAGTCAACTTGCGGGGGCATGAAGCAGGTTGTACCGGAGGTATCCGAGGTCTGCGTGAAGGTGCCTATCCCTTCGACCTGAGTGATCTCAATCGGATCTCCCTCGGGATCAAAAGCCAGAATGTCGAAGCATATCTCTTCCGGATCACAGAGGTAGACGGTCGAATCAAACGGCGAACAGTACGGCGGCAGATTCAGGACAACTTCGTCGGTAACGGTGGCAGTGTCATAGCCGCAGTTGTTGGAGATCGCGATCTCAAAAGAGAACGTCCCGGAAGTATCCGGACGATAAGTGATCACGCCTGTCAGCGGATCTATCGTGCCCGAGCCCGAAACGAGTTCGAACGTCAGACCGCTGCCGGAGTTTACCACGATCGGCAAGACCCGGTCTACGCGAAGGTCGCAGAGCTCCGAAAAGAACTGCTGATCCTCGATAACCGGCGGCAAACCCAACTCGAGTGTAAACACGGTGGTATCACGAACACCGTGTCCTTGAGTGTCCACTAACTCCCAGATGAAAGTATACACACCGGACTCACCGGGTAAGAAACATACCTCGGTGGTGAAAGTGTGGCCAAACATCTGCACGGGATAATCGACGGGGCCGCTTACGAGCGTGAGCCGCAGGCTGTCGGCCTCATCGGGATCCTCAGCGCTGACCTCGAAACAGATCGAGTCGGCTTCACACCAGACAATGGTGGTATCCTCCGGTACGTTGAGCACCGGCCCCCAGGTCGCTTCAGATCCCCCCCCGGTCTGCGCCAACGCCGTCGAACCAA
>JAAEPZ010000681.1 GCA_024231955.1 bacterium
CCGCACAGAGGAAACCGACCGCGTGGTGGGCCTGGAGGTCGGCGCCGACGATTACCTCACCAAACCCTTTGGGATGCGTGAACTCATCGCGCGGGTGCGGGCATTGCTGCGCCGCATCGCGCACGCGCAGCAAATCCTCGTGGCCGACCGCCAGCCGGAGCGCGACGTGTTGCGCTACGAGACACTGACCCTCGATCCGCAAAACTATCACGCCACGCTCGATGGCGCGCCCCTGGATCTTACGCGCATCGAGTTTGACCTGATGCACCTGCTGCTGCGCAATCCGGGCCGGGCATTCAACCGCACATACCTGCTGGATACCGTCTGGGGTGAGCACTATATCACCGGCGACCGCTCGGTTGATAATGCCATTCTCCGGCTCCGCAAAAAGCTCGGCCCTCTCGGGGAAGCTATCGAGACCGTATGGGGAATCGGGTACAGGTTGAGCAAGGCGCTATGAACAAATCATCAAAGCAAGCATTGCGACGCTTTTTGTGGTCTGCACATCCGGTCCGCGCCATCGTCGAGGCGTGGCTGTGGGGTTTTGCGATCCTGTTTCTGCTTTGGCGACTGGCGGGGAACGTCATCCCTGCGGTTATGGGCAACGGATGGTTCGTGCTCGCCGGGATGGCGGGAATGTGGGCGGTGCTGCGGGCACGCCTCGCCGGGGGTGCGTGGTGGCAGCAGGGTCTTGAAGAACTGGGCATCGGGTTTGCGTTGAGCGTTAGCATGTTTGTGGGCATTATGGGGCCAGTCTATTTGCTGCATTGGGAAAGCACGTGGCAGATAGCCTTTGTCGACGATTTCCCCGTTATCGCGCTCATGTGGGGCATTGGGCCGGGTTTC
>JAAEPZ010000682.1 GCA_024231955.1 bacterium
CAGACGAAGGGTCCCGAGCTACAGGTGGAGCGCACCGTGGGTGCCTTGCGCAGAATGGAAAGCTCTGCCGGGCTCGGACGTCCATCCGGAAGCGACCCACCTCTGAAGGATTATAAGATCCTCTGCCGGCACTCGGCAAGGAAAACCACGCAGAGTTGGTGCGCGCCAAGCGGCGGTAGGCACCAAACGACGACGTGAGCGCAGCAGTTGAGGAAGGGCCTACGCTGATGAATTCGTCATCATACGAGCGCCTGTCAGCACCGTAGCGCCGCAACTTATCCCATCGCATCCGAATCCCGATGGCAGTGTGCTATATTCCGGCGACGGTCAGTTGCGGGTATCTTGATCCTGCGGAACATGGTCTGGGGAGGGGGTCACCACCGGTCCGACGACTTTCGATCCGACTTCAGGGAGTGCGAGGGGGCTTTCATGGCACAAGAAAGAATCTCCCGTGATGCGGCCCGTCCGCCCGGGGCGGCCCTGCCAATGCGGGAACCGTGCTCAAGAGCAAGATAACGGGCACTAGTGCTGCGGCGCATAAGTCCTTGCCTGTATCGGCGAGCAATCCGCGGAATCACGAGGGGTGGCAAGGGCAAGGGCTTGGAGGCGCTCATCAAGGCGATGATGGCGGCCTGAAATCCCACCATCCGCTGTGATCAGCACACCTTGCCCTTGCTTTGCCCGGGCTCGTGCGGGCAAAGCAAGGGC
>JAAEPZ010000683.1 GCA_024231955.1 bacterium
CCGGCCTGTGCCTGCCGGTCGGCAAGCGGATTATCCAGATTCGGGGCATGGTTGACTGGCGGTGCTTCCGCCACATTCAGCACAAAAACATCCTCCGCGACCAGACCGCCGCTGTCTGTTGCCCGCACCAGAATTTCCAGCCCGCCGGCTTCGGCGGGTGTGCCGCCAAAAGTCCTCGCGGCCGGGTCGAAACTCAGCCAGTCCGGCAGTGCGTCGCCATTGGCCAGGGCGGCGCTGTAGCTGAGAAGATCGGCTGCATCGGGTTCACTGAAAGCATCCGCCGGGATTTGAAACCCGAACGCGGTTCCGGCCTGTGCCTGCCGGTCGGCAAGCGGGTTATCCAGGCTTGGGGCATGGTTGGCCGGCGGCGGTTCCGTGATATCGATTAAGAAAGAGTCCCTTGCCGTTAATCCGCCGCTGTCGGCTGCCGTCACGGTGACTTTTATATCATAGAGATTTGTGCCCGGATGAGTGCCGCTGAAAACTCCGGTTTCCGGGTCAAAGTGCAGCCACGCCGGCAGTCCGAGCTTGCTATCCGCCGAATAACGCAGAGTGTCTCCCGGATTCGGGTCGCTAAAAGCGTTTTCCGGAATTTGGAACGCAAACGCGCTTCCCGTTTGCACCTGTTGGTCAACAAGGGGGTTGCTCACGACAGGCGGCTGATTGTCCGGGATAAAAGAGCCGCCGGTCAGCGCGGCGGTTTCCAGGGCGGCGGCATCCACGCTGCGCCCGCCGGCAAATTGAACCGCTTCCACCTGATTGCCGTTATACCAGCCCTCAAAGCTGACCTGTTCGCCGGCGCCGACGCTGAGTACGAGATTATCTCCCGTCCGGGCGGCGGTCGCGCCGGCGATGTCGATGCCGGGACCGAAGACCAGGGCGTCATCGCCGGCAGCGTCTTCGATACGGTCCTCGCCGTCCCCCGCATTAAAATAGTAGGTGTCATTGCCGCTCCCGCCATTCATCAAATCATTTCCCGCTCCGCCGGTCAAAGCGTCATCGCCGTCTCTGGCATGGAGCGCGTCATCGCCGCCGCCGCCATCCAATTGGTCGTCGTTGTTCCCGGAATAGAGAGTGTCGTTCCCTCCCAGACCGGAAATAACATCGCCGCCCGCGGGGGAGGCGTTGGCATTGCTTGTGCCGGCCAGGCCGTCATCCCCCTCCGTGCCGGTTACATGGTTGGGCAATGACTGGAAAATCGCGGTGTTTATCTCGCTGCCGTCGGCAAAACGGATGCGCTCGACGTTAAACCGATGATCCCAGACATCCCAGGTCCAGTTTGAACTGCGCCCCTCTTTATCATTGAGTATGGCAAGTTCATCGGTGCTGCCGTTGATGCGCAGCATCAAGCGGTTCCTTTCCCGGGTAAAGCTGACATCATCCCGGCTGATATCCGGCCCCAGCACCACGGTATCACGATGATAAACATAATTTATCCAGTCAAAAGCGCCGCTGCCGTGACTCAGGACATCGTCGACAACGATATCGCTGCCGCCGCCGCGTCCGAAATAATACGTGTCTTTCCCCGTATTGCCGCGCAGAATATCGTCTCCCGGCCCGCCGTCCAGCTCGTCTTCATGCTCTCCGCCGGAAAGGATATCATTGCCCGCGCCGCCGTGCAGGACATCGTTTTTCCTGCCGCCGCTGAGAAGGTCGTCCCCGTCGCCGCCGTGCAAAGCATCTTCGCCGGCATCGCCGTGGCGGGTTCTTTCGGAATCCCCGTACAGTTTATCGTCCCCCGCTTCGCCGTGCAGCGTGTCATTCCCGCCGTAACCCCGCAGCACATCATCGTTCTCCAGGCCGTTGAGCGTTTCGGCGCTGTCGGTGCCGTGCAAAGCGCCTGTCTGCTCCAAGGTCACAGCACGCTCCCCGCCGTGCATGGCCAGCAAATCCGCGCTGCCGAGTTCCGTGCCGTCGTCAAACCGGAGGAGAGGCTTAACAGGATTATAGGCTTTTTTGTCAGTGCCCCCGAACCAGTTCTCCAGGGTCACCCGGTCATCCGCATTCCGCAAATTCAGCAGCAGATCGTTGCCCGCGCTGCTCACTTCCACATCCGCGGCGGAAATGCCGGGGCCGAACACCACAACATCATCATTATTGAAAGCGGAGCCGAAAAACTCGATAATGCGCGCATGGCCGTCGCCGGAGTTGAACAGATAGGTATCATTGCCGCTCCCGCCGGCTAACACATCGTCGCCGGGGCCGCCGGAAAGCGCATCATTGCCTTTCCCTCCTGTGAGCAGGTCGTTGCCTGCCTCGCCATACAAGGTGTCATCATCATTCTCGCCATCCAGGGCGTCGTTTCCGCCGCTGCCGTGTATTTCGTCATTGCCGTCGCCGCCCGTGATTTGATCATCCCCCGATCCGCCGGTCAGGATATCGTCTCCCGGCGTGCCTTTCGGAATGGGAGACAACAGATTGTGATGGACGAGCAGTTCATAGCCGCTGTATTCGCTGCCGTCGCTGAAGCGGAAATTGTCGATGCGATATGTATCGTTTTGGGGGTTCCGCCAGTTTTCGACAGTAATTTGATCCGCGTCGGAAGCGCTGTGAAACTGAATGATCAGGTTATCGGCGTCAAGGCTGTAAGCGCTCAGATCCAAATCATCCATGCCGACGCCGTCTCCGAAAGTCAGGATATTGGTTTGACTGCCGTCCGCATTTTCAGTTTCGGTGATGACATCATGGCCGTCCCCCGGGTTGAACAAATAAGTGTCGTTCCCCGCTTCCCCCCGG
>JAAEPZ010000684.1 GCA_024231955.1 bacterium
GAACCGCCCGGCCACCGCCGGAGAAGCTCTACGGGAGGCCGGCATGAGCGACCTGCGAACCAGCGCCGCCGCGCTGGCGCCGGCCGAGCTGTGCCCGCCACTGCGGAAATCGCCCACCTCAGTCACCTCGGGCCTCGCCCAGCACCCCATCTCAGGCCCGCGGTCGGCGATCGAAGCCGCGGCAACGGCTCCCGAGGCCGTGTTTCCACCGCTTGCCCGGTTGACACCGCCCGGCGCGTCTCGTACAATCCCCATAGCCGAACCGTGGTGTGGGGCGATCTCGCGCGGGTGCCGTATAACACGTCGCTGAAGCGGCAAACCAATCTCGCCCGTTTCCACCGCCGTCGGCAGGGGGTGAAAGGAGAACCCTTGGCGAGAATCGCAGCCAGTTTGCCGCTTAGCTCCTCAGACGTTGGTGCAGACAAGGGCAACGTAAGTGATGGGTTCGTCTAGGCTCAACGAGTACTACGAGACCGATTTCCCGGGCCAAGCCACGCTCGTCTCATGCACAGCACCGCGACTTCCCATTGCACTCAATTAGTCACGGTTGGCATCAACCGAAAGGTCACGCTGAGAGCAGATTCAGAACCACGCCTGAGATCGTACTTCGAAGACTCGAAGAGGATCCCGGCGTCGACGCTCGGTTGATTAGAGATCTGAGGCAGATCGGCGACAAGGTTGACATTAAACCGCTAATTAGGGCAACAGTGGATTCGATCTGCCGTCTCCATGGACTAATTAGGCATTCTACTCTTAGTCGCCGTAAAGTAATTATTTAGGCCATTTGATCCGACGGGAAAAGCGTGTAGTTCCATTCCCCGTGAAACTCATCTCTTTGAATGCAAAGGGCATCGAAGACCTCATCGGATACCTTAATCCCGGTTGGGTAGATCC
>JAAEPZ010000685.1 GCA_024231955.1 bacterium
ACGCGATCCGCCGTAATCGGGATACCTCGACGGCATTGAAACAGGGACCACAGCCAAAGTCGAGCGGTTACCCGCTTCGGCGTGGAAAGCTGTGCCTACTCGCGTGCCATTTTGTCTCTTTTCGGCCATCCCCGGCCCGCAGCGTCTCCCAGAACACCGATTTCTTGCGGATCCACGACGTCCAAGCGCTCGACGAGCTCCTGAGGCCCGGCCCAGGATGCCTGGCCGACGCCTTGACCCGGCCTGGCGTGCCATAAGTCTCTGAAAACAAGGGATTTACGAAGAGGGTGGCACCTTTCAAGCGGGGCACCTTTCAAGCGGGGCACCTTTCAAGCGGGCACCTCTCAAGGCGGGGCACCTCTCAAGGCAGGCACCTCTCAAGGCAGCACAGCCGAGCCCTGGGACCGCCTGCGGCGCGCCTGCGGCGCCGAGCTCGGCACCACCGCCCCGGCCTGGCTGCGGGCCCGCGACGATGTCCGCCGCCTCCTCGAGCGCGGCCAGTCCGTGAACCTGCTAACCGGCCCCGGCGTCGCTTGGCGTCCGCTGCTTGCGGATCTGTACCGCTGCGAGGATCTTGCCCGACCTGGTCACCGTCGACCTGGAGAGGCCGGCCGTTTATGACCGCCGCGATCTGGTAGCCGAGATCCTCCGGATCCACGACGTCCGAGCACGTGGTGGGCTCCTGAGGCCCGGCCCAGGACGCCTGGCAGATTCCTCGACCCTGCCGGGCGGGCCGTAAGCCGCTGTAAAAAAAGGACTTACGAAGAGGGTGGCACCTCTCAAGGCAGTCATCAGTGGCCATGAGGCGAGAACAGTTGCCCCGGACTGCCCCACCAGTCCCTCTTGACCCTCCTGGGGGAGCTGTGGTAGCCTGGTTTCCGTCGACGGTACGACGGGTAGACACTGGCAATGAAGGAGTTAGGTGGCACGGACAGGGCGGGAATCATGGTGGGCCGAACCGATGGCCCCATCACCCTTCCAAGGTTCAAGGCGGCGGGTGCTGTCTTTCCTCTGGCCGCCCGTCGAGATCACCGCGTTTAGACTCAAGGTTGTGGCAGAAGGCCTGCTGCGGGATACTCGTGGTTCAGCATCCTTACACGTCAGGCAGTCCAACGAGAAACGTTCTCGAGCGTTGGCGCCCGGGTGTCACAACATCCCTCGTTTGTCTAGATCGCCGCGTTAATGGTGGCACTACTTGGAGAATCCCGGCTTGTCGAGATCCCTGAACGAAGAAACTGTCAAGAATCGCTACCTTATTCCCTTCCTTCAGCGACTAGGCTTCAATCTTAGCGAGCTATCGTTCGAGGATCGGTTTACGGTTCGCGTCGGAAGGAGCAACATCTGTCCGTCACAGGCAACCGGCTTCCTCGACATTCTAGTGAAGCGTGGTGATAAGAACCTATTCATAGTCGAAGCGAAACGCGAGGGTGAAGAACTAACCTCAGACGACCGTGATCAAGGAATTAGCTATGCGTCGCTGGTTCGTCCGATTGCTCCTTACGTGCTCTTGACAAACGGTGACGATTTCCAGCTTTACGACACTCTCTCAAAGGAGGAGGTATCGGAGGATTCCATCTCTCCTGACTCGGATTTCGAGATAGCCTTGCCTACCGCGCTTGTCGAAGAGGCGGCAAATTACTTCCTCGGCCTTTCAAAGGCTAATCTCGCAGCATTCTCAAGTTGCCAGGTCGATGAAGAGATTCGGCCGCTCCTTGGCTCAAAAGACGAGCCCTATCGCAAGTTTATCCCCGAGCTGTTTGTGGCAAGTAGTGGATTCAGTGAAGCCATAGATCGTTTCCTCGCCGACCCTAAATCACTCTTCGTTCTCGTAGCTGATTCCGGTCAAGGTAAGACATGTTGCATCTGTGATCTCGTTCGCAAGCGAGTTGCGCAGCATCAGCCAGTTCTCTTCTATAGAGGCATTAACCTCAATGGGCCGATTCTTGAATCTGTCGCTTCGGACTTCGGATGGACATTCTCCGAAGAGCTGTCAGCAGTCAATCTTATTCGACGGCTCGAAAGAATCGCTTCGAATGGTGGGCTCCTAATCGTCATCGACGGAATTGATGAGTGGGAATTCGAAGGTCGGCGACAAGATCTACTCACCACTGCCCGGAGACTCTCCACCACAGCAAACGTCCGATTGCTAGTTAGCTGTAAAGCGACCGTCTGGGGTAAATTCTCTGTTGCCCGAGGACAGGCTACCGGGATCGAAGGGTACCTCTACGGCAGCAGCTCTCGCGAAGCGAAGGGATTTGCGCTTCAGCCGATGTCGAGGAGAGAGTTCAGCGAGGCACTGAAGAAATATAGGGATTTCTACGGGGTCGGCCGGGCATGGGAGGACGTGGCACTCGATGCAGCCAAGAGGAGCCCATTCTTTATGCGGGTGCTATTCGAGGTGGCACAGAATAAGGGTGATGAGTTCATCGTCTTGGACTCCATCAATTTCTTTGAAAACTATCTCGATCAGTCAATAGCCCGGCTGAAACAGCCTGAGGCTGCAAGATTGCTTCTCATTTCCATCGCCGGTTCCCTATTCGCCAGAGGTGAGGAGAGGTTGGCACACGCTGATCTCGTTCGGCGCGCAGGTGCCGCCTACTCGGAGAGGGTACTGCGAGAGCTGATTGAGTACCAGATTCTTGAAATGGCGGCGGCAGATTCGGGTATGCATATCTCATTCTATTTCTCGCTACTTCGCGACTATGTCGTCACTTTTCACTCGGAGCGATGGCAGGACGCCGGCGCGAGTAGTTTTAAGGAGTCGTTGGATGCACTTCTGGACCGACCAGTGCATCAGGAAGCACTCTCATTCTTTTATCGCTATGCTAGTTACGACAAGAAGCGCCTAATGGACTCCGCTGCGAGGCATCGCGCCGAAGAGATCTTGAGGGCATACTGCACTATTATCTCGACTGAACTCCGTCCACTTCGCAGCCGCTTTGTGCCGTATACCGACGGCCCAATCGGATATGTAGGAACTTTCAATCCCGGGACAGACCGTCTCGGATTCTGCAACTTCCGAAAGCTAGGAGGCGATGACGATGACGTTCTTTTACTACCCGCTTCATACAGGCGCCTATATGACTCTAATCTGCCCCACCTGTATGGAGCGCACGGCATCATCGGTGTAACCGCGATTGGTGATTCTAATCCTGTTGACTGGGTAGTCAACCGCGCAATCGGACACCAACTGCGCGACATCGTGGAACAGGGTAGACTGCGAGAATCCAGTGATCCGAGAATGGTCCAAGAAACTCTCGCGGGAATTATCTCGCGGTCAACCTGCGGCTACTCTGGCGAGCCGCATCCAGCGCGACTGCGGAATCGACCACCCAAGTACCCCAGACAGAAGCCGAATCTTTTCCCGCTAGAGACCAAAAATGTAAGACAGTGGCTGAAGTACTGGCTGCTCTATCAGCACTTCAGAGAGAAGCGACTGGCTGAGAAGCTTGCCAACGGCGAGATCCCGATTACGGAGCATGAGAGTGGGGGGATCAGCTACTCAGCAGATCTAAGCTATCAAGATATGAAGGATTTGGATGTGCATATTGCATCTCACATGGACCTCGACGAGACGGAAGTCCGGCGACTCGTGGGGCCTATCCAAGATAGTAGGTTGTGCGAAATCGATGAGCGAGTCAATGAGGCGCTAGACGCTCTAGCGACCTCTGGCATCGAGGTACTTGAAGATGAGGTCTTTCCCGAGCACGAAAGCCTAGTCCGCCGCGGATTAAGGATGGAATCCGTCTGCCAGTTTCTCGAGAAGGCATACTCGATGGCGTTTGAGGCGTTCGTCTCCATCGCGAAGCAGAACTTCCTCGAGCTTCACCAGTGTTTTCCAAGCATTCGCTGCCAACCCATTGCCGTAGTGCTGGCAGTAAGGGTCGAGAGGGGGAAACAGAGCTGGTTGAGTGGTGCGACTATCTATGTCTGTGAAGGGGCAGGCTCATCAAATCTCGTAGTTGCAAGGCCGGATTATGAAGTCCTTACATCAACGACGCGAGACCCTTCTTGGCGATTTGAAATAGAGGTGGACGGTCAACGTTTTACCCGAATCGAAGAGGACTCGTGCGCTGGGGTACTCGGCCAGCGAAGCGTGACTCTCAATAGGATCCTTTATTCTGGCAAATATCTTGGCCACGACCACGGGACCTCCTCCTCGTGGGCGGGCACAAGCATCCCCTCAATCCTCAGGACGCTCGCCTACGACTGGCTACGGCAGGAGCTTCCTGCTGTCTTCGCTGAGCTTTGCAGGAAGTACGACACCGAGATGGAGTCCAATGAGTGGGAGCGCTTTGCATGGGTCTGAAGTTAGCTTCAGCTCCATATGTTGGGCCATTGGCGTGTCTTTGAGCCGTACTCACCTCCCTCTTGATGCGCGAAGTGCTGTCTCGTGGCGCCCCACGCATGGCGCATCACCCCCGCCTATATGGTGCCCTGCCTTTTTTGGTGCCGCCTTTTTTGGTGCCGCCTTTTTTGGTGCCCGCCTTTTTTGGTGCCTGACGATTCGAATCTCTCCAAATTGCAGTGCATTATACGTTTCCGAAAATATTTATAACATCATGAGACGGGACCATATCTATTTGTTTTATAAGTCACACGGTTTCCGCGAGTTAGATTTCGTTAATGAAAATTATAGGCTCATTCACTCTTTCATTAGCGTCATCCTTGTCAAGTTGCCTACTTTCAGTCGGTTAGTCGCCGTAAAGTAATTATTTAGGCCATTTGATCCGACGGGAAAAGCGTGTAGTTCCATTCCCCGTGAAACTCATCTCTTTGAATGCAAAGGGCATCGAAGACCTCATCGGATACCTTAATCCCGGTTGGGTAGATCC
>JAAEPZ010000686.1 GCA_024231955.1 bacterium
GATGACCCTCACGTCGCCGGCTTGTCCGGTGGCCGGGATCCTGCCGGGGGAGGTGGAGGAGAAGGTCAAGGGCGTTGCGGGGGTCGGGTCGGCGGAGGTGGAGCTGGTCTGGGATCCGGTGTGGAACCCGTCGATGATGACTGAGGCGGCGCGGCTGGAGTTGGGGTTTTTCTAGCCTGGTTCCGAGGGCCGTTTACGCGATGCCAAGCCTCCTAAGCACTGGTTCTCAATGAGTGAAGCGAAGAGCCCATGCCCACGATTAGCAGGTTCTACGGAATCGTCATTTTTATGAACTACAATGACCACAACCCGCCGCACTTCCACGCCAGATATCAAGATCAGGAGGTTACGGTCCAGATCGAAGCCGGGCTCGTGCAGGGGAAGATGACTCGACGAGCGTTGCGGATGGTTTTTGAATGGTCGGAGAAGCACCAGGACAAACTGTTGGAGAATTGGGAATTGGCCAGGGCAAGGAAGCCATTGGAGTGGATTTCTCCATTAGTCTGAGAGGTCGACATGTTTCTGCACGTTACAGACGTTAGCCACATAGGTCCGTTCCAGCTCCGGGTCAAGTTCAACGATGGTGTTGTCAAAGAGGTGGATCTGACCGGGGAGCTCTACGGCGAAGTCTTTGAGCCGCTCAAGGATCCCGACTATTTCAAGCGTGCTGTGGTCAACAGTGACACAAACACCATCGAGTGGCCGAACGGAGCAGATTTTGCTCCGGAATTCTTGTACGAGATCGGAAAAAGGATCGAAGTGGCCGCTTGAGGACTGCGTTGCCCCATGAACGGTACCAGGGCCTCTGCCCGGAAAGCTGGGTGGCAAGGGCAAACGGACGCAGACCGCGGACGGCGCTCTTATTGCTGGGAGCGCCGGCGTCCCGCCGGCTCTTGTTGCTGGGAGCGCCGGCGGCCATGGCGGTCGATACCGTGGGCGGGAGCTCGCAGTCCATGCACTGCTACTTTAGAGGACGAACAGTCTGTTTAGGGTCATGAGTTGTCGTTTTGTGCCATGGGGTGGCATAGAACGGGACGGGAGCATGGTGCTCGTTGGAGGGATTGCGGAGAGGCCGTCCCAACGGGTCGCGGACGGCGCGGTTGTAGTTGGTTCTTCTAGTCTAGTGCTACGGCGCGTAAGTCCTTGCCTGTATCACGGGGGGGCAAGCCTGCGCGGCCCGGGACAGGGCTTGAGGGAGCTCACCAGGAATCGAATCGGCAGGCAAAGCCTGCCCTA
>JAAEPZ010000687.1 GCA_024231955.1 bacterium
GAACCTCTGCGACGCCGCTCAGGTAGTGAGTCGAGCAGTCAGCAGGAGAGTGCATCTATTTCTAAGCGGGATTCCCGTCGTCGTAGCCATAGACTGCGCAATCAAAGACAATGTGGTCTGTCTGGACCAAGAGCGATGATGTTTGCACCACCGGGTATCAATACCTTCCAGTATCCACAGCAGTCAGCGTCGATGCATAGCCCAGGGGCTAAGGCGAAGCCTGACGATTCGATTCCAGTGTCCCCTGGTCAACCGCCCATTGGAGGTACTGCTAAACGGCAGGCCATGGAGCCGGGACTGGGACCATCAGCTCGTGCAGGGGACCGTCATTGGGTTGGGGAGCCTAACCTCGGCAGACCGCCACGTGCTCTATCAGTAATGACTCCGCCCATACCTACGGTGCTGGGGTATCGCATGACCGCACAGATGCAGCATGACTCTCGCCGATAAATTGAGCGAGGCAAGCGCGAGTTGAAGGAGGATGAAGCTACGTTTGCTCCAGTGGAGCCGACAGCTACCGGCACGCCTATTCCGTTTCTGGTCAATCC
>JAAEPZ010000688.1 GCA_024231955.1 bacterium
GGACGTTCGGGCAAAGTGATGTCGCCCCTGCCGGGGCTTGGGGTCTTGGGCATCCGGCTTTCCTGGGGTTCGGAGGACCTCACCCCAGGCTATCTCATGCCGCCCGCAGACGGGCTCAGATCTCGCCGCCCGCAGACGGGCTCAGATCTCGCCGCCCGCAGACGAGCCCAAACGGCCGCTGAGCCAAGCCGCACGAACGACCGAGCTGAGCGGCGGTCTTCCGTCCGCTCAAGCGAGTGGTTCTGCGAACTTACAGCTCTGGTACGTGCTCCGCCTCATAGGCTCCTACCAGAACTCCAAGAATTTCCATCAGCGAAGCTAGCGGATGGCTCTCCTCTTCCCCGACCTCGTCAATCAACTGGTCAAGTAAGGCAACGATACGCTCGTATTCGTCCTCCGTATGAGGAACATAGACCACTGGCGCCATCGATGGCCATAGATGGAATGCTTCCTGAGCTTCAAGGGGTTCCATCATTCACTCCTTCCATGTGTCGTGATCGTACTCGTCGTGAGTCAATACCGCACGGATGTAGATCTTGCGGCGGTTGTAGTGCATAGCAACTATGAGTCTCGCTTTGTTTCCACCAATGTTGAATACGGTCAACTTTCCGACCTTGTCGACACTGGAGAAGGATGACCGAAAATCCTCGAAGGAGGAAAAATTCCGTCGCTTCGCAAGACGATACCACCGTTCGAGGGCGGAATGAGTCTCTGGATGAGCTGCAGCGAAGTCGTTCAGCCGTTTCCGGGTGATAATGTGCATTACCGGCTGCCTCCATCAGGGCTGAGGAGCCTCCTGGAACCTCGTCGGGGGGGGCGTGCTCTTGCGGACCCCTCTTGGGTCGGGCCGGCGAAGATTCGCCGTAAACCGCAGGCCACGAGCATCGGCACCTGCGCCACGAACCGGCTGGCAGATCTCGGCGCCCCTCTCTGCGGGAGCGCGGTACTTTGCCGAAGACCGTCCATGCTGCCGCCCGTGGCTACTCGCCGATTCCGCATGCCAGTCGCCGGAGTGCGCTCAAATAGCTGACAGCAACCGTCGTGTCCGGCAGCAACCCGGCCACCGGTCCCGGAGCTATGCCGCCGGCCGGCAGGCCTTCCGACGCCGCTTCCTTCGGCACAAGAGTCGGGGCTCACCCGATCTCGGTCGATTGCTGCCCGATGGCGGGTCATGAGCTTCGCGA
>JAAEPZ010000689.1 GCA_024231955.1 bacterium
CAGTACGCGCGCCCATTCCTCGCCTGCTCCGATATCCCAATCTAGGGTCGCTCCCGAGCAGGTGGCCAGTACCTTAACGAGCCATTCGTACATTCTCGTGCGCCACGATTGATCAGCACGAGATCTTGCTTCTATCAGCGGGATTGTAATATCCGTCATGCTTACATCCGGCGGTGTTCAGGGAGCCGTCGACGGATGCGCATGTACAAAGCCTGTTCTAGTCCGATGCACCGTGATCCAGCTCGGCAGTTTTCCGATGTTCCCCAGTGCACCTACGGGCCCGTTTTTCACGAAGACCTTCGCTTTGTTGCCCACCCACAGCCCCGCCTCGTCTGCGTAGGCCGCAGCGTCAAGTGCCATTTTCTCCGCATCCACACTCGAAAGGAATTGGCTTTTCCCAACGGCGCCTCGAAATAGGCTTCGAGGTAGTTGGTCAGCTGCTTGGGATCTTTGGCATCCAGGACCCACAGTCCCTGATTCCCGGCGGCGCCGAAGAGCAAATCCCCGAGGCGCACGGCGTCGCGCACCGCCAGGAAGTCGAAGCCGGCGAAGATCCGGCGCGGCGCCACTTCGAAGCCGATTTCGAAGTATTCCGAGTTGCAGCTCTCGCCCGGCGCCGCGGTACACGCCCCTAGACCTAACGAGGCTCCGCCTCAGACCGACAAGGCATGTTAGGCTGGGCTTCGCCAAGAGGGTCGGCAGGCGAACTCGGTCGACCGGCAGACGCGGCCCAATGACCGCACCTTCGGGTGACGAGGCGAAGATCGCCAGTACTCCATACCAACTGCCGCGCCGCGAATCCATGGTCGCTTGCTGTGCCAGTCCCGCTTCAGGCCAGATCGCGCTTGGGGAAAGGGGTTTTTGTCGGTTCAATTCCAAACCTGGCTCATCTGTAAAGAAGTCAGAGACCC
>JAAEPZ010000690.1 GCA_024231955.1 bacterium
CGAGGTCGCGGTCGAGATCGGTCCCAAGCTGGCCGTTGTAGCTTCGTTCAACAAGCGTTTCAGCGCCCGCAGCCATGTTCAAGAGGTCGTGGCCACGACCGGTCGCCACCAGGCCCGCCCCCTTGACCGCGTCCGCACCGCCTTCCGCGAGGCTGTCAGCACCGTCGCCGGAGAGATACTTGACCCCGATGTCGGCACCGTCGTAAAGCCTCTTCACCACTTGCCCGCCGCCCGGAGCAAACTGGCTCGCCGCCCCGAGGAATGCGTCGCATGCCCCTTTGATGGCCCGAAGGAATCCACCGACCATCGCCAGATTGGCGTCCGCCAGCCCCTCCTCGAGGATCCCCTTGCTCAGCTGCTCCTGGGCCCGCAGTTGGCCGATAGCTTCGTTGAGCCGCCTGATCTTGAGGAGAAGGTCCTGCTGCTGGCTCATAGTCTTTCCTCCCAAGCATCAAGTAATAAGATTATTACTCATCAGGATTCGAGACGGGACGCACACACAGAACTCGGTACTCTGAATCGTAGGAGGTCTTTCGCACATCGCCATCGTAAAACTCGAACGCACCATAAGAACAAGTAGTTGTTCGTGGGGGCTCCTTTGCTCTTTTCAGGCTCGACTTGGTAATCTTAAGAAGCAACCGATCAAGATCTGCTTTTGGATTTTTCCTAACCTTTTTCAACTGCTCTATCTCCCGTTTCAGTCGCTTTCTTTCCTGTCTTTTCTTTCTTTGCTCGGTCTTTATTTCCTCCGGCGTCAAATTGCGACAAAATTGATCTGAACTCCAAACATAGGCGGCGTTACGCCAGGGTGATTTGAACCCCACCATTATCGTGCCGCAGACATCAACGCCGTCCACAGTCTTGAAAGGCTTTCCTGACTCAGGAGCATAGATACTTATAAGCTCGGCGATGGTTGGCAGCCGCCAGCCCTCGAATCCGCCGAATACAAGTCTCCGGCAATAGAAACCAGCACCGAATCTATCGCGATTGTCTCCGCTGTCTGTTGGGGTCCACATCAGACCCGTAGCCTCATGGGTGAAGGGCTGGCTAAGCCGAAGTTTTTCCATCGCCGCCTTCGCTACCGCCTTCGCCACCTTCACTACCGCCTTCGCCGCCTTTGCTGCCGTCTCAGCTAACGCTTCCTCCGCCGCTCTCGCAGCCGCTCTCGCAACCTTCGTCTCCCGCACAGTCTGCGCCAGCATCACTGGTACGAATTTCTGGGCATTGTCTTCAATGCTGATCACCTTCTCCCAGAGCACCCCCTCTTCCTCCATGCTCTTCGCCTCCACCAAGTGCTCGCCGAGACCGATCGGTACCTTCATGACGCGTCCCGCGGCCAAGGTGGCCACATCTTCACCATCAACGACAATCTTGCAGGGCGCGTCAACCTTGATCAGTAAACTGCCAGGTAGCGCCGGCGGAGGTGTCGGCGTCTCCGGGGGTGCTGTTGTCTGCGTCGGCTCCGCCGGTTGCTCGGGACGGGGCTTCGGCTTCGGCTCCGCCGGCCTCTCGGGGCGGGGCTTTGGCTTCGGCTCCGGCGGCGGCAGCTCCTGCGCAGATACAAAGCCTGCAACCCCAAGGATCGCTAACAGGCAAGTAGCAAGGACAGAGCGAAACCACATAGTGTTCTTCTCCTTGTTGGTTGCAGTTTACGGTTCACGGTGTTGGTCCTTTATATCATCCATCTCGGAGATCTCGCGGAATCCATCCGCAATCTGGTCGACTCCGGAAGCCAACGATCCGGCTACTGAAAGCCCCTTGCCCGGAACTTCCTTGCCGAAGAACGTCAGGGCATCTCCCATCGTGCTCGCTACATCGCCCAGGTCGCGGTCGGGGTCCGCCCCAAGCTGGCTGTTGTGACCCCGTTCAGCGAGCGTTGTGGCCCCTGCAGCCACGTTCAAGAGGTCGTGATCAGTACCAGTTACCATCAGGCCCGCGGCCTTGGCCGCGTCTGCACCGCCTTCCGCGAGGCTGTCAGCACCGGCGCCGTAGACGTACTTGACCCCGAGGTCGGCACCGTCGTAAAGCCTCTTCACCAATTGTCCGGTGCCCGGAGTAAACTGGCTCGCAACCCCGAGGAAGGCGTCGCATGCCCCTTTGATGGCGCGAAGGAATCCACCGACCATCGCCAGATTGGCGTCCTCCAGTCCCTCCTCGAGGATCCCCTTGCCCACCTGCTCCTGGGCCCGAAGTTGGCCGATAGCCTCGTTGAGCCGCCTGATCCTGAGGAGAAGGTCCTGCTGCTGGCTCATAGTCTTACGTTCCAAGCATCAAGTATAAGAGGATCAACCATCTGGATTCGACAGGCCGCGCACACACAGAACTCGGTGGCCCGAAAAGCAGGAGGGCCTTACTTCGGCGCCAGCGCCAAACTCGAACACTATACAACTCCTCTCTGAACTCCAAACATAGGCGGCGTCTTTCTGGGGCGCTTCGAACCCTGTCTGAATCGTACCGCAAACATCAACGTCATTCACGGTTTTAAAAGGTTTTTCTGTATCAGGAAAGTAGATACTTTTAAGCTCCTCGATCGTTGGCAGCCGCCAATCGGTGAATCCGCCGAATACCAGGTCCGAGCAGTATTCACCGGCTGAATCATTCCATTTGTCGTCGCCGCTGTCTGTTGGTGTCCACATCAGGCCCGTAGCCTCATGGGTGAAGGGCCGCCTGAGCCGAGCTTCTTCCACCGGCTGCGCCAGTCCCACTCGTACGAATTTCTGGGCATTGTCTTCAATGTTGATTAACTTCTCCCAGAGCACTCCCTCTTGCTCCGTGCTGTTCGCCTCTACCAAGTGCTCGCCAAGATCGAGTGGTACCTTTATGACGCGTCCCGCAGCTAAGGTGGCAACATCTTCACCATCTACGACAATCTTGCATGGCGCGTCAACCTTGATCAGTAAACTGCCCGGTGGCGCTGGCGGTGGTATCTGCGTGTCCGGTGGTGCTGGTGTCTCCGTCGGCTCCCCCGGCTGCCCGGGGCGGGGCGTTGGCTTTGGCTCGGCCGGCCGCTCGGGGCGGGGCTTCGGCTTCGGCTCCGGCGGCGGCAGCTCCTGCGCAGGTACAACGCCTGCGATCCCAATGATCGCTAACATGCAAGTAGCAAAGGCAAAACGAAACCACATGATCTTCTCCTCCTTGTTGGTTGCAGTCTTACGGTTCACGGAAGGTGAACACGCCGTCCTGAAGCGCGTTCCAGGCTCCTGCGAACGGACGTATGTCCTCCTTGTATTTGATGCGCATGGCATAGAAGATCGTCTCACCATCCCAGCTGGGCATATCCTGCTTGGACATCTTGATTTGCCTCTCGCGCCTCGCTTTGATCTCCTCTTTTAGATACCCGTAGTCAGCACTGTTTACGGTCTTGTAGGCGCCGTCCTTGTCGATGTAAGTGGCGGCAAGCCAGATTATCGTAATTGTATCCCTGGCATCGTTCTTGACTTTCAGCTTGCAGTTCTTGAGCTTGCCGTTCATGAGCAGGGTCAGGGAGCTTTCGAGGGCCTCGGCCTTGCCCGAAATCTGCTCCCGCGCTTTCCGCTCCTCATCAAGGCTAGCCGAGAGGCCCGTGACCTCCTGTTCGAGCCGGGTGATCTCCTTTTTGAACTTGAACCGCTCCATGAAACCGTAGGCAGCAGCAGCGGCCAAGACCACGGCCAGCAAAGACGCCACCATCGTCGCTCGCGGCAGACCTGCGCTCTTCTTTTTATGATCGGTCACCGTTGCCTGGGTGCTGCGGGTCGGCTCCGAATGGCGGCGCTCTGCTGGGGAAGCTATGTCATGGATCGGCTCGGGCGAGGGTAGGTCTTTCTCGGCTTCGATGACGATGTCGGGAGCCAGCGCCTGGCACGCCTCACGTAGCTGCTGGAGCTTCTCTTGATAGGTCCTCTTGAGCTTGGGCGTGGGGGCGTTGGTAAGCCGGATCTGGTAGTCGGAGTAGAGGTCCTGGTACCGTGCACGCACTTCGTCGATCGAAGCGCCGATGGAAAGGCTGAGCATCGTGGCGGCTTCCTGGGGTGACATCGGCACTATTCTTCTCTCCTACCATTCACAGATTGTTGATGAAGGTGTACTTGTTTAGCGTTCGGCGTGGTGGGGTTGGGCTACGTACAGCTTCCGAGTAACTGTACCCCGTAGAGGACAGTTTTGTCTTATTACCTCCATCATTTCATCAGGGTGGCAAGGACAAGCCGAGAGGAGAGTGGGCG
>JAAEPZ010000691.1 GCA_024231955.1 bacterium
AACGGCGTCTGCCGGGCGGGGAGGATCGAGTTCGCAAACTGTCGTTTTTCAAAGACGTTTGCGCCGACCAGCCCGCTTCGTGCTGGCCACTAAGCGCGATGTGTCCGATGCGCAACTGCCTTCGGTCTGGCGTCCGACGCGCCTTAGAGGGTCGCTTCGTCAAGCTGGCCATGCCCCCCATGCGACGGGATGGTGTGATCGAATTGACGACAGATCCCACCGGGGCGTAAGCGGCATATATGCCCATGGTGTTTTGGCCGGGTGGAAGAGGCATCGGGCTGAGGGCTGCGGAGGTGACGATAGGGGGGGCGGTTTCGATGGACGAGGGCCGGCCTCGATTCACCAACTGGGTTTCTCGGCCAGTCAGCGGCCCGTCCATAGGTCGTGAGGATAAAGAGCCACCGGACGTGCGTTAGCTTTGGCGGGCACGGCGGTGAGCCCGGCGGGCACGAGTGCGGACGGCTCGGGATCGGGATTCTTCCAAGCGATGAGTGAGAATCGCCTCCGGATGTGCCGCGGCCCAGTGGTCGGGAAGCATTTCTTCCAGACACGGGTCATCGGCGTGCAAACGGAGAAGAAGGTCGCGGACGTACGCCCAGGGCTCGATCCGATGACGCTTGGCACCCGCCAAGATCGTGTACAGCACGGCGGTTCGTGGGCCGGCAGTTTCACTTCCCAAAAAGAGCCAATTCTTGCGACCAATAGCTTGGTGGCGAAGTGTCCGTTCGCTCGTGTTGTTATCTATTTTCAAACGACCGTCATCGGTGTACCGACGCAGTGCTTCCCACTGGTTGCGCGCGTAGTTTACGGCTTTGGCCAAGCTGCTCTTGGGAAGCACGGTTGGAGACAACTCGGCCAAGTACGCTTCGATTTTGTCCAGTACCGGATTGGCTTCACTAACGCGAAGCTCGCGGCGCGCATCGGCCGACAAGTCATGTGCCCGGTCTTCGATATCGTACAACTGCCGAACCCACTCCAGCACCTGATGCGCTTGACGTGGATTACTTCTCACGGCCTTGAAGAACCGGCTGCGAGTATGCGACCAACAGGCAACTTCGATAATGCTCGATCCCGGGGCCGAAAAGATCGAGTCGTAACCCGTATACGCATCTGCATGCAAGTAGCCGGAATAACTTTGCAGAAAACGGGCCGGGCCATCGCGACTGTGACTGTTGGTAAAATCGTAGACCGAGTAAGGATGCTCGTTATCTCCGATGTACACCCAGAAGTGACCTCTGAAACTTCCTTTCGGACCTCCCAGCACCGTGACCGACGTGTCGTCGGTCCACATTAGGGATGATTGAAGAGCCAGTTTCCGTTGCAGGTCGTAAAGCGGCCGAAGGAGTTCGGCTACAGCCTTCATCCAGCCGGACATCGTACTTCGTGAAATGTATACGCCATAACGCGCCAGAATGTCTTCTAAACGATGCAACGGAAGATGGTCGCCGAACTTGCCGACGAAGACTTCCGTAATCAGACCGGGACCGGCGATGCCGCCGGGAATCGTCCGTGGCGGAAGCGGAGCCGCCGAAACACCGTCCTTGCAATGACGGCATGCGTACTTGGGCCGCGTGTGGATGTGGGCTTCCAGTGTCGCCGGCTCGTATTCCAGTTCGCGAGTGACGTCTTCGCCGATGCGCTCCATCGTGCGGCCACAGCAGGAGCAGGCTTTTTCTTCATCCGACAAGTCGTGCTCGTGAGGGATCTGCCGCAGCTTGTCCCAATCGATCTTGCGTTTCTTGCGGCGGCGATGACCTTTGACTTCTGTCTCGGCTTCGTCATCCGGAGTTGTGGATTCTTCCGGCTCGTCGGCCGCCGGTGGGTCCAAATCGAACAGATGGCCTTGCCCTTCGCCTTCGGTGAAACGCTCTCGACGCCGGCCGAAGGCCCAACGCTTGTACCAGGCCAGTTCGTCCAACGCGGTGGCGTGCTCTTGTTTGAGTTCTTCAAACGAGGCGGCCGTTTCGTTCAACACACGGTTCAGTTCCGCGGCCTCTTGCTGCGACGCGGCAGCCTGCTTCTCAAGTTGTATCGATTGTCGGTAGGCCGCCAGCAAAAGCTCGTGGCATTCGGTCAGATCGTTCGGCAGTGAGTTGCTTCCATCCATGTCACTACCTATTATAACAACTCGTTCCGATGGCGCAAGACCAAGTAGGTGTAAAGACCGCAGAACGATAAAATACTTCAGCGAACGCGGCGATACCGCTTCCGCTGGCGTCCCGTATTCAGGTCGAGACCATCGAGCAACTGGACAAGTTGCCAGTACTCGATCTCGATGCCCTCGGGATCGTTCGTGGTGGTCAGCATCTGGAACGTGCCGGCTTCCAGGCGTTTGTAGAAAATCGCGAACCCGTCATGATCCCAGAAGAGAATCTTGACGCGATCGCGGCGGCGGTTGAAGAACAGGAAGAGGTGACCCGAAGTGGGATCCTGATCGAAGATCTCCTGAGCGCGACCCATCAAAGAATCGAAGCTGTAGTTCATGTTCGTGGGCGTGGTGCATACGAAGATCCGCAGGTCAGCAACGTCGATCATGATGGCGACTCCACCAGGACCGTACTGACGATACGGATGACGTCCAGCAGCACAGCTCGGTCGATGCCGGCCGATAGCCGCACGCGCCCTCCGCCAGGCAACAAGATCTCGATCATATTCGCGTTCACCGTGACTGGCACGAACGCCGCTCTTTCCTCGGAGCGAGTTTCTCTCTCCATTGCCGCCTGTCTACGGGACTCCTTCTTCAAGGTCTTGAGCCAATCCATAAACGTGGATCGACCGACGTCCTCTTGCCGGCAAAACGCGTCGAGTGACAACTCACTCGCTTCGAAGCGCTTCAGCCGCTCTTGCCACTCCCGGAACTCGTCCCGGCCGCTCAGTTGACGTTCCATTCACGTCGCCTCCAATCGAGTGATTGATCCAACCACTCCAGACTAATCGATCCGGCAAGTATGGATGGAACGGACGCTTACATTGATCCAACCACTCCAGACTAATCGATCCGGCAAGTATGGATGGAACGGACGCTTACGCGTCTCCGACAAGAAGACCATACGGCCGGCGTCATCACAATGATGGCGCGACACGACCGGTTGCGCTTCATGGCCCAGGGTTGTTCTGCTCCACCCCAAAGTGCATTCGGTGGCATCGCCCGACGCACCTTGGCGGAGCTAAGTGAATCCGGTCTGGCGGACCGAGGGCACGTAAACGGA
>JAAEPZ010000692.1 GCA_024231955.1 bacterium
GCCATCGATCCGGCGGCCCCGGCCATCTCGCGCAGGTAGACGAGCATGCGCTGCATCGATTGCAGCAGCTGGCCGATCTCGTCCCGGCGTTCGCTGTGGACCGTGGTCTCCATGTTGCCCCGGGAGAGCTGATCGGCCACGAAGACGGCCTGTTCGACCGGTTTCTTGACCGAATAGAAGACCAGATAGCTGAAGATGATCAACGCCACGATGGCCACGACGCTGATGCCCGGGATGATGTACACGTAGGCCAGGCCTTGCCTCGTCTGCAGCCTCTCCAGCTCGCTCGCCAGACGGTCCCGGCTGACCTCCGAGAGTTCCTTCTGGCGTTCGCCTTCTTGCTCTTCTCCCTCCCCTGGCTCGCCCTCGGCTTCCTCCTGCTGTCCGATCAGCTTACTGAGGTCGTTGCGGCGTGTTTGCATCTCCTGGAGATCTTCGAGCACGTCGGGCGTCATCCCGGTTTCGATCATGCGCCGGGTCGCACTCTTGGCGAGGCGGAAGTACTCCTGGAATCGCTCATCCAGACCCTCGGTGAGCTCTGCGTCAAAGGA
>JAAEPZ010000693.1 GCA_024231955.1 bacterium
ATCACCTCGGCCGGTTTGGCATAACCGCCGGTACCGAGTCCCAACTCCAGTATACATTCTGTATCGGTCACCCGGACATCGTACAACGCTGGTCGAATGTCGATTTTCTTAATTTCGTTCTTGGATTTCCGGTCGCACTCCAGCGTCTCGGCAACAAGGATCTCTTCGGCCTGGCTTCGCAGATCCTCAGGATCGGACCAGAAACTGACCGGTATGGTATACTCTGCCCGGTTGATGGCGGCGTTGATAGAGACGTTTTTACCGAATATGGACCGGGCATCAAGTATGTCTATCCCCTCCGGCATGGTTTTGCGAAGGTTCTCCACCATGTAAGGCATCAGGTTGGAGTCCAGCGTGATATCGAGATACTCGGCTCCCGAAGTAAACCCCAGTTGCAGGGGCGGCCCCAGGGATAGTCTCATAGTCGGGTTGAAACCCTGGCTGTAAGACACCGGCAGGCGGGAGCGGCGCAGGGCACGCTCGATCATGCGAAGGTTCTCCAGGTGCGACATATAGCGATAGCGAGCCGTCTTTCCCCAGCGGATGCGCACCTTGTTTTTGGTCGGCGCCACCTGCGAGCGCGATGC
>JAAEPZ010000694.1 GCA_024231955.1 bacterium
TACAAACAGGACCGAACGGTGGCCACGGGGAGTATCGCACACTCGCTGAGTAAAAATCAGCTGGAGGAGACCAACCGTGGGCGGACTTGTGAAATACCCGGCCGTTCGGATGACGGGTATAGCACCGATTATGACTCCGAGGGCGATGAGGGCATGGAGCAGGTATTGGCATCAATGCCATCTCACCCTCCCCGACCGGTAATGCCACCCACTACTGATGATGGAGCTGGCGAAGATGAGTTTCTGCCGCCTGATCCATTTCCTAGCGAAAAGGAGACATCTTTGTCGCCGCTGGCCTTTGAGGCCGAGCAGGCACACGAATGGCGACAGCCGGCGCATGAGCTGTCATCTTCGGAAGATGAGCCACCAGGGTTAGAGCGGATACTGAGCTGTTTCTTGGCTGACAAATCGGCCCGGCGTCTAGTGCCGGTGACGCTGATCACCGAAGGAGAAGAGCTGACGCCATATAAAGATGGCAAGCAGCAAATGTTGTTGCATAGATCTGGCCTGCTGCATATCAGCATAGCCGAGGCGGGCAAGGCAGCGCTGGACCTTCGCCCAGTGATGATATCTGCAGACTCGGATGAAGAAGAGGAGAAGAAAGAAGA
>JAAEPZ010000695.1 GCA_024231955.1 bacterium
ACATCGGGGTGACGGTTACGTTCGACGGCACCCGCTACGCCCAGGGCAGCTACACCGACTCGGGCGTCACCGTGACCTTTACCATCGATCTTTTGACCGGGGAGGTCATCGGGTTGTAGAGGGCTCCAGCCTGCGCCGGGGTGGCAAGGGCAAGCAGACGAGAGCATCGGCGCGTGCTGCGGAGACCTTTGAAATCCCTGGCCGGCGGCGCGTACACAGGCTTGCCCTTGCGCAGAAGCGTGATCTCCCGGGAGGTTTACCTGATTGCTCGAGGACTGCAACATGCTTCGCCAGAAAGAAAGGATGCTGAATGTCACGCAACAATCGCAGACACTTCAGTAATGCCATTGTTACTTTTATTTCATTTCTTTTGGGTACCATTGAGGCAGGTGCTGCTTCTGTACGGTTCTCAGTGGCCGAGGTTACGGCCGCCCAGTCTCAGGCCGAGGTCGGCTCAGGCATATTGACGGCGAGACTCCGGAGTGAGCCACTCACGGCCGAGTCGCCCACAGAGATGATCTTTGAGCTGCCGGTTCCAGGAGCAAAGACAGCGGACATGGAACCGGGCGCATGGATTTTCGAAGTGAGGGTGAAGGGATTTTGGGCCGCCCCGAAGTTATCTCAAATCGCGGAAGGAGAGAATCAGGTCCAATTCAAGCTGTGGCCTGCTGGAACCCTTCAGGCACGGCTCGCTGCGGGTTATAATAACGAAGAGCCACCCTCGAAGATCGTGGTACATTTCGAACCCGCACCGACCACGGGTCGGGCTGCTGCTGAACCCAACGGATCGGTCGTCTGCCCGATGGCAGAGGACCGCTGGACTTGCGAGGTTCCAGCGGCACACCTGGACCTCCGTCTGGCCGCCGAGGGCTATATCAGCCAGTACCGGTGGGGGGTTGACGTGCTGGTTGACAGGCCGCTGGACTTCGGAATCCTGGAGTTCCGCCGCGGTGCCTCGGTGCTCGGCTGGATCGAGACCGAAACGGGCGAGTCGGCGGAGGGCACTCTGGTTGTATTGAGACCCGGCTCGATGGATCATCATCGAGATTCTACAGCCCGCGAACGATTGAAACGACTGAGGATGTCAGCCAAAACGAATCATCGAGGATTCTTTCACATCCCCGGTGTCAATCCCGGTGAGTATGTGGTCGAAGCAAGCAAAGAACCATTTTCTCCCGCCCGGGCAACAGTGAGAGTCCTTCAAGATCAAGAAACCTTAATCTCAAACCCACCGCTGATCCTCCGCGAACCGCAACGGTTCGAAATGTACGTTGAACCAGCGGTGCATCCGTCTGGCGAGCCGTGGTTGATCAAAATGGTTCAGCTCGATCGCGGATCAAAGGTGATGGCGGTTTTTGATGAGACTGCGGTAGAGCCGAGTGGTTTCTGGAGCAGAATGGGCCTACCTCCGGGGCGCTATTCACTGGTGGTAAGAACCGCTGATGGGGCGCAATGGTTCGGGCAAGAGCTGAAGATAGAGTCAAATCCCCCACCGCTCTTTATTGATTTACCAATTATCGAGATCAACGGAGTGATCTTTTGGGGCGACGGCGCCCTGCGCGCTGAAGTGCGGTTCAGAAAAATGTCTGCCTCGGTGACATTTCATTCCGATGCCGAAGGTCGGTTTGGGGGATTGCTGCCGCAGCCGGGTATGTGGGAAGTTGCGGTCGTTGGTGTTGATACAGAGGTTCGCCGGAGTTTTCAGCAGATCAAAGTCGTCAAAAAGTCGGGCAAGCCATATGCGGAGGTCGAAATTCGGGTGCCTGACACGAGGATCGAGGGAGTGGTCGTTGATTCGGACGGCATGCCGGTCCAGGGTGCGATTGTTACAGTTCAGAGCGTGGAGAAAATCGTACGGGATGTTCGGACGCAAACGAATGCAGAGGGAGAATTTCGGGTCTATGGGCTACCTCCCGGAGTTGTTACGGTCGTTGCCGAGGACTCGGTGGCAGGACATCTCCTCTACTCAGACGAGGCGACCGTCGTACTCGAGAATAGTGCGAAGACAAGGCACGTTCGCTTGGTTCTCCAGCCCGAAAAGAAGATTCGAGGACGGGTTATTGCTGGTAGCCAAGGAGTCTCCGGAGCACGAATCGTGGCAACACCTTGCTGCATGCATAGTCTTCTTGTTCCAACGGAAACCAGTGATGCCATGGGCTACTTCGAGATTCATCTACCTTCCAGCACGCAGGAATTTTTTCTCGAGATAGCCGCTCCGGGCTTCGGGTACCAGTTCCAGCGGCTGCGAGCCGATGTTGAACAACCTCTGATCATACCTGTCACTGGAGCGAGCGGTACTCTCGTCGTGGATCTGCCGGATTCGACGAATCCGGAACTCTGGGATTCCCCAAAAGCCTACCTCCTCCATAAAGGCGGGATTCAAGCGCTCAGTTTGCTATTGGCGTGGGCAAGATTCCATGGGCAGGTGCAGCAGGACGACAATTCCTTCGTCGTTCCCAACATGGAGCCCGGAGATTACTCCGCGTGCCTGATTCACCCCTCGAAGCTTTTTACATTGCTAGGCGGGCCTCGGCCGGGGACTGAATGTGTAAGTGGTTACCTGCCTGCATCTGGCGAACTGCTGCTTTCACTCGGCGGTTTGGCCGCTGACTGAGCTCCACTCGGTAATCTGCCATTCGGGGAGCCAGGCGCCGATGTGGCCGCGACACGTGCTATCGCGAAATCATCGGCGCCTCGTAGGATTTTTCTCGAATCCAGAGCCCGATCACATCGGGTTTTCCGGACCTCCAGGCGGCTCGTCGATGATACAACAGCACGTGCCACAGCCTCCGCATTGCAGGCACTCACCAGTTCTCGGACAGCAACTCAGGGCGCCGCAATAGCAGCAACCACAGTCCGACTTGAGGAACTGCGGAAATGTTGTGACCACCATGGACCATCCATCGAGCTCCAAAGCCTTCAAATCGTCAAGATCTATCTGGGTCCCCTGTTGGCTCGCCAATTTCGGCGGGTTTTCCTTGAGCGGTACTCCTTGGAACCAGTTGGCCCAGTTATTATGCACAAAATCCATGTCGTCCGGAAGAGCCAGCTCGTAGGCGCCGATCGGCTGGATCGTCATATCGTCGACGACGCTATGGAGCACGACTCGAACCATGTCCTCTCCCTGCAATCTGGCGCCCACTTGAATAGCCCCGGTGATAGAGCTCTCGACTGGAATCACCACGGGGCCGTCACTTCCACCGAGTAAATTGATGAAATAGCGCCCCTTCGGAGTGTCAATTTTCAGGGCGAGAATGATCTCGCCTTCCTTTCCCACGAATTGAGCCTTTCCCTGGACCTCAGTTGCACCTGCGGGCATTACAACAGAAGCCATCAGGATCACAAGCCCGGCAAGCAGCATGCCGAGCTTCTTCGCTGCGATGGTCTTTGCCTCTCTCTCGTACACCTGTCATCTCCTTTCCTGATTCGTTAGCTTTCAAAACTTTAGTACGATTCGCCCCTTGCCGAAATCAGCTCGAAGCTTGGGAACCACCAGAGGCTCCTCATCCCATCCTCCCGGTGGATTCCCCTGGTCCCGGACTTTGCACCATCGGAGGCTGCAAGTCCGTGGTCGCGGGGCGGTGCTCGTGGGCGGGCCCCGCACGGCCGTAGTGTTTGCATCCTACCCAATTCCTCTCGCTGCAGATGCGTCTATGCAATCTTCGTGCCAATACCGATGTGGCACCCGGCGGGCTTCAGCCCATCTCCTACTCTACTTACTAACGCGCAATCCGTCCCTCAAAACCCTCACCTCTTCGTCGTGTTTTGCGCCTCCGCTCCTCTCTGGCAGAAACTGCGCAAGGCCCTGGTGACCGTGGCCTGGTGACCGTGGGCGGACGTCGCAGGTCCGTAGTGTCTGCATCCTACCCGATTCCTCTCGTCACTAATGTGCCTTGCAATTTTTGTGCCAACGTTGGTATGCCTAGCCATGATTGAGCTAGCCAATATGGTACCACACATCGTATTCAGAATTCGGGTTAGGATGCCGCATCTCAACTTCAGAGCCCCGGACATAGGGAGTCCGGAGGCCCACGGGAGCTGAGCTCGACGGTCAGGTGCGGCCCGATGTGTTCAAATCAGTGCCCGGCCCCGGTCTCCGACCGTCGCCGTTCCAAAAAACGCCGCACCCGAATAACTTCGACGTCTCGGAATTTGCACAACTGTTGCAAACAAAGGACTTACAGCTTGGGTGGCAAGGGCAAACGAGGCTGGTGGTGGCGCGTACAACCAGTCGTTCATTCAGGTGTCTTGGGCTTGGAGCGTATCACAGTTTGCCCTTGTTTGCCCGGGCAGCCAGCAAGGGCAAGGTGCGCTGGTCACAGCGGCTGGTGGGATTGAAGCCACCATCTGCGCCCTGATGAGCCTCCTCAAGCCTTGCCCTTGCCACCCCTCGGAAGTTCGCGAGCGCAGCGCGCTAAGGGCACGAAGGTCTCCAAGACGTGCTTGCGGAGCAGCCGCACGGGAAGGAGACCCTGGGCGAGGAGAAAATCGTGGTACATCCGGCAGTCGAAATCGGGGCCGAGACCGAGCTCGACCTCGGCACGTAGATCGGCGTAGCGGCAGTAGCCACAGAAATAGGCGGTGGCCTGTCCGGGCATGAGGACCGTGCAACGGGCGATTTCGCTCTCGGCCATCCCCGCCGGGACTCCCACCTTGTGACGAAGGATCCACGAGACCTGCTCGGGGGTGTAGCGGCCCTGTTGCAGGCCGGGATCGAGGAAGCTGCGGGCGGCCCGCAGCAGGCGGCGGCGCAAGCAGATGAGCCGTCCTTCGTCCGGCAACCACGGCATCAGCTCGGTCTCGGCATAGACCGCCCAGCCCTCGGTCGTGGCCATGTCCCAGCCGAAGATGCGGCGCGCCAGCGACACGCCGTTCTCAAGCATCATCCCGAGCTGAAGGGCATGCCCCGGCAGCCCCTCGTGCGCCGCCACGCCCCAGGAACCGGCCGGCGACAGGAACGCGTTGGACGAGGACGCCCGGTCACCGGAAGCTCCGGGGATCTTCGCGGGCAAGAGGAGCTCGCAGCTCTCGCCGGTGGGCCTCGTAGGCCCGCTCGTAGCCACGGATCCGGCACTCGTCGAAGAGCGGGGGAATGGCCTTCAGGAGGTGCCCGCTCTGATCCAGGATGCTCTCGACAGAGGCTCGGGAGGGATACACCGGTCCCCGCTTGGAAAGCC
>JAAEPZ010000696.1 GCA_024231955.1 bacterium
CCGGTTGCGCCCGCTCGCATCTCACCAACTCAACACGCGGGCGACCGGCTGCGCCCGTCGAGATCTCACGCGCTTGCTGGCTGCCAACTCCACATAACTGGGTGCTCCACATAATCATGCTTATGCGCAGCTCCGCATAAGGATGAGCTGAGGGATTTCTCGTTCGGGACCCCCTGCTCTGGCGGAAACGGAACCCGCTCCCTCGCCTGCCCCGTCGCCCGGGCTCTGCTCACCATCCCCGCAAATGGAACAGCCGCCACAGGCCGCCCCGAGTCCATTTTGTTTGAGGCCGCGGTACCGCCACCACAATCAAAGATGCAGCTGATGGGAGATCATCTGGAGGCTGGAATGAAAAAAACGACAATCCCTCCTGGTAGAAATTCTCATCGAAAAGACCCTGAACGTGACGGCCTTCGATCTCATCCTTCAAATCCTCAAGGCGCTGGATAGACACAGCCCTCCCTTTCAAATCCCGCTCTTTCAACTTACAGTAAAGCCCTTCGATGATTCTATTCATTGCCCAACCATCTCACGTAGCAAGACGCCGTTGCCGCCAAACGGCATCCCGCTCAGCGGCGCGCGTAGCGCGTCTATTGAAGTGGGGTTGTTTTGCGGCGCCGCAGTCAAACACCCTTGTGTTAGTTTTTGATCACTTTATGTTGTTCGGTCGTAAGGCGAATGCTTCCATGTATCTCCCCTTCAGAATCGATCCATTTCCTGCAACAGTCCCATCGCCGACCCCACTCTCCGCTCCAGAAGCCGATCCCAGAGGTCCAGGCACCGGCGGTAAACGACCTGGTCGGGGCCTTTGGCCTGCTCGTAGAGTCGTAAGAGGAGGGGGAGAAGGTAGTGGGAGGCGTCACTGGCGACACCGCGAGCATGATTGCGGGCCGCCTCGGCCAGTTCTTCGGCGAAGGTCGTTCCAACCGCCAGTAGGCAGTCCGCGAAGGGCAGGAGGTCTCCGGACTGCTCTTCGAGAGCCTGTAGCAGCGGGGTCGGATCCGCCTGAAAAGCCTTGGAACGCGCGAACTGGTTCCAGGCTTCACGATCGGCCTTCAGGTGCTGCAAGTCGAGCTGTCGAAAGCTCCTGGCTACCTCTTGCGCCACATTCTCGTCCGTGTCATCAGCCAATCGCAGGAGGGTGGCCTTCGCCTTCTCGGCGTACTCGCCTTCGCCGATCAGCGACGCCGCCACCTGGGCAACGCCCTTGCGCTGCTCCGGGGTGCCGGCGACGCACTGCTCGAAGCGCTCTTCTATCTCCCCCGCCACCAGATAGGCAGCCGCCATCCACTTGGCTCCGGCAGTGGCGACCCCATGGACCGTCGAGGCCACCATACGATCGAGCGTGGGAAGAAGCCGGCTCAGGTGGGTTCGGTAGGAGTACCGAAGGAACTCCCCCGCCTCGCGCGTCGCGAGCAACTGATCTGGCCCCTCGGCCGCCTCCAGAAACCGCGCGACAGCCTGATCCTTGTCGATATTGATGACAGGCAGGCACGTCCCCAGCGCCGCCACCCTCACGGCGGGATGCGGGTCGCGGACCAGGCTCTCGATGGCCGGCCAGAGTTTGGCGAAAAACTCCGGGTGCTCGAAAAGCAAGCTTTGAATCGCGTAGCCGGCCCGGCCGCGAGTCACATTGAGCGCGTTGATCTCGAGGTGATTTAAGTGGTCAGAGTCATGGCCGACCGAACCGACCGGATAATGGTCGGGTGATGGGTCCGGATGGTGCCGCGCGGCCCACACGACGAAATCCAGAGCCGAATCGGTCCAGGGGTATTTGGTGTACCGTTGAAGGAAGTCGCAGAGATTCTCCCCTACCTGGGTGTCTTCCTCGTTCCGCGCTAGATTCTGCACAATCGGGAGCGAGAGAACTTCCTCGAGAAGTGCATGGGAAGGAGGCTTCCGAGTCTCCACATCGGGCTTCCGGTCTCCCGGAAACGCCAAGCCAAAAAGAACCGCTTTTAGGAAGGCGGGGTGCCCATCCGAAGGCCAGAGAACTAGGAGCCTCCCGAAGCGCTCTGGCTCTCGCTGAGTGGCGACTTGGAAGTCAGACGCGATCGTCTCGGGCGACGCCACCTTGAGATGATCTCCTTTCCACTTCCACCGATCAGCCCTGGTGCTGCTGGTGAGCTTCCCACTCGCAACAAGCTTCAGCAGCGCACGATCGCTCATCCGCTCAAGGACCTGATGGCCCAGCGGTGAGCTGACCAAACCTCCCATGGGTCCCTCGTGTTCTCTTGAAGCTTCGGGAGTACCAAACTTCCGGTTCATCTCGACGATGCGTTTGGGCACCATGTCGGACGCCCGATCGGGCGGTAGTTCCGGCAGCAGTGCGTGTTGAGTGCGGCCAAAGGGACTCGGGAAAGTCAGGTCCCAGCTCTTCTGCATCCACTCGTGGCGTCGTTGATATCGCTCCAGAAGATCGGGTTCGGTGTAGGCAAGCAACCATTCCTCGAAGCGCCGAAAGGTCTCCTCCGAGCATATGGAAGCGTAGCGATCAATCAGTAGGCTAGAAAGAAGCCACTTTCCGGCATCTCGCTTCATCCGAAGCTGTACCCGCCAGGGATCTGCCATCAACCAGCCAAGCAACCAGTCTGCAAGTTCCGGGTTCGCGGGTCCCTCTCGCAGGCTGTCGAGAAAGACGATCTCTTTCCGGCGATCCCCCTGCACGAGACTCTCACCCAGGGCAGCGAACGCGGCCCAGTCCTCCTCTAGCAAAGAACGCCCCAGATCTCGGAGAAGATTTATTACCGGCTCCAGAGTCTCGAACGTGACTGCATAGGACTCGAGCACGTGGTGTTCCTCAACTTTGTATCGCCGGATCTGAGCTACCGACATGACTGCCTTGAAGAGCAATTCCCAGGCCGTACTTCGGAGCTCCGTAGGGAATAGTGTCGCAGTAACTTTCTCAAAGTGGTACCAGTCCAGTTCGGACCTCCGCCCGGCTCGCAGTCGGTCTTGACCCTGGAGAAGGTCTCTGGCGAGGGCCAGGAAGAGATGGCAAACGAGGCTCAGGAAGCGGGTGGGGTGCTTCGTTGCGAGCTCACTCCATTCGACGTGTTCCGCCGTGTCGGCTCCTTGCTTGGTGAGTTCAAGGCGGAGGTCAAAGAGCGCCTCCGAGTCCTTGGCAAGATCAAACCGGAGCACCCAGAGAATGCGACGGGTCCAGTCTCCCTCTCTCCCCAGATAGGGCCGAAGAAGTCGTGCGACTCGATTCCCACAGGTCTCGACGACGTAAAGCAGCATCTCGAGAGCGGAATCCCGGAGCTTCTGGTCGTCGCCGGCCAACCACCGCTCGAACACCCCCACATCGTCGAGCACCTCGAACCACACTGTCTGGCCGCGAACGACATCTCCGAGCACGTGCTCGTGCCAGTAGGGATCGGCGAGCAATTCGAGAACGAACTGTCGCTCAGCCGGCAGAGGCTCACTAACCTGGGAGAGGAATTGGAGGCAAAGTAGGCGAAGATGAAAGCGTGCCGTCTCGCCTGCCTCGAGTAGCGTTTGAATCTGCGCCATGTATGCGTCGGCGTTACGATCTCTTAGCTCTTCGAGGACCAGGCGAAGTTGCTCCCTACGAAATAGGCTCTGCTCATCTCTGGGGCCAAGCCAGCTCAACAGACTCCTATTGCCCTGCGGTAACTCCCTGACAATTCGGAGGGCGACAAGGTAGTCGAGGTAGCTCTGGTGGCAAAAGCTGAGCCACCCGTCCGATGGATCGACCTGGAAGATGTGAAGAGATTGGTAGGCCTCGATCTCTTTGCTGCTCAGTTGCAGCTCACTCTTAGGAGTTCTGAGCCATGCACCCTCGTGCATTCCGTCCACTAACCGCGCCTCGATCGCCTCAATACGATCAGGGGAGATGCCGAGCTCCCCGAGCCTCGTCCTCCGTTCCTCCCAGAAGGCCCCCATCAACGCTCGGCGGGTACCCAGGGAGCCCATCGGGCCTAGCTTGGGATAGAGAACCAGCCACATCTGGAGGTGATGGACATGCCGGAGGAGCTTCATCTCGCGATCGTCGATCGTCCGCGCCTCACCCTGGGAGGAGACGGCTCGATCCACCGCGGCCCGGACCTGCTCGTCGGAAAGATCGCAGATCTGAACCTCACGGAGGTTCCTCAACCGCTCCTTCCAGCTCCGTAACTGGGGATCATGCTGAAGATCGAAAGTGCGACAGCAAACCACGACCTTGGTTGTGGGCAAGGCGTTTAAGGCGTCTAGGATGGTTTCCCTGCACACATCCCACGCCGCACTCGAATGTGCTCCCGTCCAGCGAAGGGCGTCGAGCTGATCGAGGAGCAGCAACACCCTCTGCTCGCTCTTGACGGTCGCAAGACATTTGCCGGGGGAATCTGGAAGACTCAGGATTTCCCGACCAAATCGTCTCGGGTCGCCTTTCAATTCTACCCGGTCCAACCGAATCGGCAGGACGACATCGCCTAGTTCGGCCAACTCCTGAGCCAGTTCGAGGAGGATTCCCGACTTTCCAGAGCCTGCGGCGCCGTGAACTACCACGATACGATATGTGTCGTCGTCAAGCAGAGAGAGGACCTCCTGGGTTTCCCTCCGTGAGATCAACTGATCACCGGCGAGGAACGGGTGTATCGACGCTGAAAAGCGCGATTGGAGGCGCTCAAGTGTTGCTAGAATCTCAGCCGAGAGCTGTGCTTGCGTGCCACCACTCGACAGTGCGCTCCCGGATCTACCTATTCCCAGAGCCTGAAGTAGTTCCTCAAAGGCACTCCCCTCAAAGCCTTTCCTTAGATCGCAGGCGTGATACTGTCTTAGGAAGAGCGAAACCGAATTGAGCTGCTCGCGACTACTCCCCGGTAGGAGAACGGGAACGATCCGAAAACTGCTATCTTGGGCTGCGCGTGAGAGAGCGCTATGGATCTCTTTTTCCATCCAAGGTCCAACGCCTGAAGATCCAAGACAAGGCACAAATGCATTGCTCGCTTCTAGTGCCTCCTCCAAAAATGCGACCCAGCTCTCCCCGACACAGATGCTCTCGCTGTCGAGAAAGTATAAGACTCCGGCTTCCGCAAGGCGTTGCGCTAGTTCCTCTACCAGCGGTTTCTCAGCACTGTGGTGGGAGAGGAATACGTCGTAGCGTTTGCTCGTATTTGTGATTCCTGCTGGCATGTCGCACTCCACGTAGCATTATCACTATCAGATGCGCCCTCGGCCGTGGACACCAAAGTCCTCGGGCCGGAGGCCTGACATGAGATCTTCGATCGACTCATAGCGCAACTGCGGATCGAGAGAGAGAGCCTTCTCCAGACATCTCTTCAGAGGGAGGGAGCAGCTCAACGAATTCACGAGCTCCGCTGGCTCTAGGCCGATCCGGTTCAGCCTTAGACTTCCTCCCGAAAGGATGGCGCCCAGGGTCATTGCAAACGAAAATTGATCACTCAAGGAAGTGCCGGCCCTGCCGCCTCGAACTTCAGGTGCGAGAAATGGCATTGTTCCAATTCGGTCGCCCCGGAATTCTCTATGTGACTCAAGTTGAACGAGGTCGAAGTCGCAAAGCTTGACTCTCCCTGCTTCGTCGACCAGGATGTTGGCCGGCTTCACATCGCCATGCACAAGATCCGCCTTGTGCAAGGCGGAGAGGCCGTTCGCAGCGGTAGAGATGACTCTCCACAGAGCTTCGCTGTAACACGGGGTGCTTTCCTCGATGATCGAACCGCCTTCAGCGAAAGGCAACCGCCTCTCCTCGGTCCAATACTCCAAAGTCCGTGCATTTTTCACGTACTCCATCACATAGTAGTGGCGACCATCACTACGGGCCGGCCCGTACAGCACGCGCGTAATCGCATGGTGTGTAACCTCTTGTATTCGCTCAGCGCCATGGACAAACCTCTGTAGCAGGGCTCGGTCGTACAACTTGTCTGCACGGAGGATCTTGATTGCAACTAGAATCGGGTGGGTTAGTCCTGCTTCCTCACCGAGCCAGACTTCAGCGATGCCACCTCTCCCAAGCGGCCTTAGGAGCCTCCACTTCTCGCCGATAACCTGAATGCGATCGTTGCCCTGTTCCGCAGCCTGACGCTTGAGTTCAGCAAGTTCGGCCTCGAACTTCGGCAGCTTTCCTTGCTGGGCGCGTTTTCTCGCGAGAGCTGAACCGGCGACTCGGAACCGGTCTGTATCACCCCGAATGAGACGGAAGCCATAGGCCCGCAGGTGCGCGGAGACAGAGTTCAGGTCGATCCTCCGCCTGAGTTGGCTTCGGCACCACGTATCGAGAAGAGCCAGTGCCTTTTTCGTATCACCTTCCAGCCTTGACCCCAGCCGGTCCGCGAGAGATGATTCGGAATGCTCGTCGTCACGGAAGAGGATGAAGCCCGACCGCCGTAGGAGGTCCCACGCGCGCAGGCGATCGGCATCGTGATTCGATTCCAGTTGGAGATACTTGCATAGATTTGTGAAGGCCAAGCGAAGTCGATGGTGGGGCTTCACTTGGTGCAGCCAGAGTGTTTCGGCGTCCCGAGAGTCTCGCGCCTCCCTGAGGAGGCTCTCGAAGTCTATGGCGGGCGTGCCTGAAATTAGGCGATAGAGATGTGAAGGATCTCGATCAAGCTGGAATTTGAGGTGGCCAAAGATTCCCTCTCGATCCAACGCCCCCATCGACCATCTCGCCTGGCCTTCCTTGGCGCGTTTGCATTGATGACACTCACGCCGCCCATCGCGTCGGTTAACCCACAGGTCGACACCCAACTCGTCCTCTCCGACAGGCTCGTGCTCAAGGCTCTCGATCTCTGATTCATGCCCAGTCATCAGAATCAGCTGATGGAGCGTCCAGCGATCCTCGAACCGGTTGCCGAGTTTGTCCCAGTAGCCACCGTATGCCATGAGTACTACCGCTTGAAGTTCCGCCCACCTCTGGTTATCACCCGATTCCAGGCTTGCAGCCTCTTATCGCTACGCACCCCACTCCACCGTGACGTTCAGTGATCTGTTAATAGGTTATCATCCTCCAAGCCGCAGAGCGATAACGATGAGGTGCCGGGCGATCCTGCGTAGCGGATTGCCCGATCACTCTCGATCGCGTTGTTGGGCGGCACCTAGATCTGCGAATGCTCGCACACACAGTTGTAGGACACAACTCGTGAGAGGCTCGCGGCTCTAATCTAGACTCTTCAGCCACAAGAGCCTGAATGGACTCTCTGGCAGAGGCTGCACCAGCGTGGTATTGGGGGGACGCTTGTGCCAGGAAGAGGATCAGGTGTGCTTCCAACAGTAAAACGATCTCGAGTTGCTGCGCCGCATGTGCAGCCCGAGGTGATGAATGACTGCGGATGGCAAGTGCAGCCTGCCGGTCCGTGCACCTTTTGGTTTCGGATTGCGAAGGCCGCGGGCATATGGCCAGGATGAATAGGCATAATGGACTCCTTTCTTGAACTAGTGACGCTTGCAGGCAACCTGCTGCGCTCGCGGGTATAGGGGTCGTGTTCCTAGCTTTGCTACAAACACGGCACCTCCTCCCAACATATGAGTGTACGAACACGATGAGCAGCAACCGAGGGCAGTGGCGGCCGCACAGTATGCTGCGCCCGAGGTCCTCTCATGCGCGGTTGGTGCTGGCCGCGCTTCCCCAGTGAAGAGCCACCCCCTGTCGACAGCCGCAGTCGGTACTCGGCCGAGGCCATCAAGCCTCCGGCTCTGCTCACCGGACAAGATGCTCCATCGCGACCGCGGTTCTTCAGCTCTCCACCTGGCTGCATAATGCATCGACTCTACATCGTCCCGGACTCCCGATCAAGCCCCACTCCGTCAAAATCGGCAATCCGCGGGATTCCTACGGGGGCTCCCCCTTCCCTGTATCTCATCGTTGCGCCGTTCCGTGCTCGCTCGGAATCCTCGCGAGCACGATACCGTCCATCGGTTGCAGGGTCACCCCATCGACCGGAGAACCGTCGTTGAAACGTGCGGCGGAGCGCAGGTGGAGGGCGTCGGCGATCGCCGGGGCGGCGTCGCCGGAGCGCAGGCGGACGAAGGCGTCGTCGTCCGGGGCGAGGAGGACCTCGGCCACCTCGTGCCATTCGTCGCCGCCGGAGCTCTGATCGAGCGTCGCCGACCCCACCACCGCTCCGCCGGCCACCACCTCATAGACGGCGCTACGGCTCCAGCTCCCGGAGCTCGGGGCGGCGGGCCACCAGGCGGTGATGGTATAGAAGTCTTGCTCGGGGATCGCAAGCTCCCAGCGGGCCTCGTCCCCGCTGCCGCTCGACTGGTGACAGCCCTCGCCCCAGTCATGGTAGAAGGGGCCCGACGCCTGCCACTCACCGCTGTCATAGCTCACCGCCGTCCACGCGCCGGCCGTCGAGAAACCGGCGCCCGCGTCGTCGAGGATCCACTGGTGGCGGGGAGCCTGCTCGCCGCTCAGACGCCGGTATCCGGCCCCGACGGCGATCTCCTGCCCCTCGCGCGAGGCGTTCAGGAGCACCAGGCCGCGGGTGAACTCCCGGCGTAGCACATCCGCTGCGCGCTCGACCAAGCGCACGTCGTCGAGCCAGATCGTCGACGGCCAGGCGCCGACGCGGGAACCCTCCCGGGCCACCTCGCCGACCAGGAACTGGATGCGCGATTCCTCGGTGCTCTCGTTGGCCTCGAACGCCAGCGTGTACTCGGCCCACTGCGTGCCGATCGTCGCAGTCCGCAGGAGTCCGTAGTTGCGCCAGTCGGGACTGCCCTTCTGAGCGCTCACGGTGATCCGGCGCTCGGTCTCGGCCCTGGCCCGGAAGACGAGCTGGTAGGCCGTCCCTTCGACCAGCGAACGATCGAACTGGGCGAACTCGATATGCCAGTCGACCCCGGAGGTCGCGGCGACGTCGATGCGCGCCGAGGCCAGGCCCCGGGCCGCGACGGTGGTATCGCGGGAGACGCTGGCGGCGCAGCCCTCCTCGGTTGCGACCCACAGACGCCAGGTGCCGTCGAGGGGCTCTTCGAAATCCCCGTTGTCGACCAAATTCTCTTCCGAGACCTCCCCCACCGGCACGGTCTCGGCCGGTCCCAGGGGATGGCCGAGATCGTAATCCAGCTCGTCGTACCACCAGGCGTTGCCGTGCCAGGTGTCGCCGAGCTCGTGGGCGAAGTAGCCGTCACCTAGCAGGGTGAGCGCCAGTCCGAAGCGGACCCAGGGAAAGTAGGTGCGGGCGAACTCCAGCGTCGACGGCGGGATCCTGCCCCAGGGGGCATAGTCGTAGCCGTAGGCGATCTGGTCGATGGGCGAGGATTCGAACATGATCGCCGTCGGCGACTGCGCCCGGTCTTGCCACGCGTTATAAATCGTCCACAGCTCGGCGAAGCTCATCTCGTGCTCGATCACGTCGGCGGTCATGAATCCGATGCTGATGCCGTTGAAGATCTCGGCGATCCCCGGCTCGAAGATGTCCATCGCGTGACCGCTCATCACGGCGTGGGGCATGAGCCGGCGAAAGACCCGGAGCTCGTGAAAGACCCCGGCCTTCCAGGCGGCGTCGAAGGTCGCGGGATCGTCTTGGATGCCGTCCTCGTCCGCATCCACCAGGAAAGGATTGCCGTAGATATCCTCGGTCTGCCACGACTGGCTGGTCATGACGTTGTCGAAGAAGCAGCCGTCGAACATCAGCTCGCCGTCGAGGATGCTCTGGTAGGCAAGGCGGGCCTGGTATTCGGCGACTTGCGGTCGGGTGAGATTGAGCCGGTACGACCCGGGCCATACCTCGATGCGCTCGCCGTCGATATCGTGCAGGTAATACTCCTCGGGCAGGCCTGCGTTTTCGATCGCATTGATCGACGTGAGGATACGGATGTCCGGGTTCAGCTGGCGGAGCTCGCGGATGTCCGCGGGCCGGAAGTCGTCGGCGCCGAGCCAGAGGTCGATGCGGGCCACCGCGGAGGGCTCCTCGCCGAGGAACTCCCAGGAGCCCCAGAGGTTGCCGGTGCGGGGAAAGGAGGGGTTGACCTCCGAAAGGCACCGATACCGCAGCTCCAGAAGTTCCTCGGGATAGGCGGCGCAGCGAACGTAGATCTCGTTGAGGGTGTTGGGATCGGCGTCGATGCCCGTCACCCGGGTTTCATGGATCCTCAAGCCGGGACCGGCGATGGTGCTCCTTCCCGGATCAAAGGGCGTCATCGCCTCGAAGCCGAGCGCTTCGCCGACGGCGTAGCGGCACTCGGTGGCGGTGGCGGAGCGCACGGTGAGCGTGAGCTCGGTCGTGCCCGGCGCCAGCAGGGTGCTCGGCGGATCGGCGATCAGGTTGGGAGCAGACCCTGCGGCGTCGGAGAGCCCGCAGGCCGCAGCCGTTGCCACGGCGGCAAGGACTCCGGTCCGGATGATCCTCGGCATGAACGTGTGTCGCATCAGAGCCCCCTTCTGGTCTGTTGGCGACATTCGACGCGAAGCCAAATGACCGAGATGGGCTCGGCCCCAGCGAGAGCTTACCCGCGAGGCGCGCGACGCGCCTGGAAGCCCGAGCACGCTCGTGAGCGTGCGCCGCTCCGAGTGCCGCTCAGCTCTTGCTTTTCCGTGAAGCACTGCTATATTGTATGGGCAACGTCAACGGAGCTGTATGATGAGTGACATGAAGCTTCACCTTGAAGGGCGTACCGTCAGGGAAGTCATGATCTTCGGCAACGGCAAGGACAGCGAGCTGATCCTCGTCGCCGACGACGACACTGCACCGGTCTACCGGATCGCGGTCCGCGATCCCGACGTGTCCGTTGAGATCGAGGGCAAGGTCCGAACCGAGGTCTTCAACGACGGCCACGACCCCTATCTGGGCATCCGCTATCTACCGCAGGAGCCCCTCGTCTTCGAGGTCTGCCGCATTGAGGATCCGGGTGGAGACGAGTATTTCCTCGAGTCGCTCGAGGAAGTCAACGCTCGTGGTGAGATCGAGCCGTCGTGGATGATTCGTGCTGCCTCGATCCGCCTCTCTCCGAAAGGCGGCAAGCCATGAGGCCGCTGATCGTGAAAATCGCTGAGGAGCACTTCCTCGAGACGGTGATCATCCAGGACGCCAGCGGGTTCCTGAGTGTCGTCGCTCCCTACCTGCTACCGAGCCTACCGGCCAAGGACGAGCTTGAGGTGACCCCTCTCAGCAGGGTTTTCTGGCGTGATCTGGTGGAGTTCCGGGCCGACGGCGTGATTTCGTTGCGCCGCCGCGACAATCGCGACCGTAGCGTTCCCCTGATCCACCTGGAGATCGAGCACGCCTGCTCGCCATGGCTTGGAGAACGCCTGCAACCGTGCCGGGAGGCAATGGAGCGCTACCATGAATGTGAGATCTTGACGATCGTCCTGGTCCTGCACGGCGACCGTGCCGGTCTCGTCATAGAAGAGCGTCCTTTTCGTTGGATGCGTTTCGGCCTTCGCGGGTGCGACGCGCGGGAATATCTGGCCCGTGAGGAACCGTTCGCCTGGGCTATCGCGGCCTGCATGGATCCGGGTGACTGGTCGCCCCTACGGCACAAGCAAGAGTGTTTTCAGCACCTTGAAACCGCGATCGGTCTCAGCCGTCAGCGGAAGCACTACCTGAGCCGGTGGTTCGACATCGCGATCCCCCTGCCGCGTGAAGAGCAGGATGAGCTTGAGATGGGTCTGGCAGAGGACCATGCGCTCCTCTCACGCTATTGGTGAAGATCACGTCATGACTCGTTCCTTGAACGCGTTTGCTGACGGACGAACGCGCAGCAAGGCCCCGGGCGGCGAACGGTCCGGGCGCCAGGCGGTGGATCGCGGCGAGCCCTTCGCGCCACGCCTCCCAGCTCAGGCCCAATAGCGGCAGATAGAGCGCCGGGACGGCGAAGAGAAGACCCGCGGCGGCTGACGATCCCCTGGGTCGGCCGCGTCCGGCCCACCTTCTTCGCCCGGACGCGGAGGCCAACGACGAGGAGGGCTCCGAGCAAAGCCGACGGGGGGCGGATTCCGGGTCGGGGCGGTGGGGGATCCGGCTATCCGCCGCCCGAGAGGTGGGCTCCCCCCGCTTCCACCTGGCGAGTAGAGCCCGCTTCGCCGGGGAGAGCTTCGACTGCCGCTGGGTCAGGGTTTCACGATCAGACTCGCTCATCGTACGGACTCTCCATCAGCTGCCGACCCTCCTCTACCGAGCTTCTTGGTGAGGGGCTCCTTCCACCTGCCACGCCGAAGGCCGCGCAGTGGGATGATCGAAAGTCCCATCGGCGAAGGCGCTTCCACGGGGGCTCGCACCGCGTTCAGGGGGTGATCCTACCCCAGCTGTGAACAGTATGGGACACGTTCGCAAAGCTCTACCGCGGTCCCTGCGGTCCGACCACCCGTTCGTGGTCCGAGGTGGTGGCCACGAGCGATAGCCGCTCGAACCGTGCCCCGTCCGATCCACCCGTTCGTGGTGGTCGAGGTGATGCCGCGGCGGCCCGAGTTGACCGACTCTTCCTCTTCGGTACGGTCTACGGCTCGGGGGCGAAGCCCACGCTGGGAGCGCCGGCATCCTTGCCGGCCCGTGGGCGAAGCCCACGTGCGCTGGGAGCGCGGGCGACCGGTTGCGCCCATAGAGGAATACGTGGGCTTCGCCCACAAGCCGGCAAGGATGCCGGCGCTCCCAGCGTGGCTTGCTGCGGGAGCTATTTCGGTAAGGTGTTGCCTTATAGAGGAATACGTGGGCTTCGCCCACAAGCCGGCAAGGATGCCGGCGCTCCCA
>JAAEPZ010000697.1 GCA_024231955.1 bacterium
CGCCGGATGGCGGCCCTTGCCGAATCGGCGGTAGGCGGCGAGCGCCTCCCGCCAATGCAGATCACCGTAGGCCACCTCGGTCACCTCGAAGTCGTGGAGAAACCTCTCCACCACGGTCCTGCCGTCGAGCCCGAATCGACCGGGCCCAACGCCGCGACCGCGGCCCCCAACCCGCCGGCACTTCGAAAAATCATGTCGTTTTAGGGCATGAACTGTTGGTTTACAGCATGGATCGGGGGAAAAATCATTGGGAAGCCCCTGCTCGTCGATGTGCACTGCGGCTGAGCAGACATCGGCGGCAGAACCGGGGCGCGGGAGGCGGCTGGGCGCCCCCGTCGGAGTCCGGCGGATCGCCTGTTATGACGGAGTGGGGGCTTGATCGGCAGTCCGGGACGATGTAGAGTCGATGCATGATGCAGCCAGGCAGGCAATCCGGAGAGTGACATGGAAAAAGCAATGAGTCAAGAGACTGCCAGGTCCATCTTTCATGCGGTACCGGCTCTGGTTGGCCTTCCCGCTCGGCGGTATTGGGTTGACTACGACAAAGAGGCTGACGTCCTCTACATCAGCTTTGAGCGACCACAAAAGGTCACCGACACCGAGATGACCGATGATGGTCTACTCTTGCGCTACCGTGGCGAGAGTCTGGTTGGCGTCACCGTCTTGGATGCGTCGAGTCGAAGCGACGAAATTCAGAAGGGTGCCGCGTAACCACCGCATCCAATGGACGCCACCGTGATATCGACCAGCCGCTATACCGGCGACCTGGCCTCGGGGGGCGTGCCGGCGCTCATCGCCTATGCCTCCCGGAGCTGTGGGAACTGCCCCACTCCGGCGGCGGGATGAAAACGGGATGAAAGGAGATCTGCATGGCCGAAACGAGTCCAGCCTGGCCGTATATCCGCGCGATTGGCAAGGCCCTCACGATTCCGGGAACGAAGATTGGTCTGGGTATCCTGGTCGACGTCCAGGACAAGCTGGACGCGGATGAGGCCCAGCGTGAGCTGATCGAGGCCCTGGACGCGATCCGCGCTTACACCACCGAAATGGTGGCCCGGTTCGAGCGGCAGGCCGAGATCGAGGTTTCTGAGCGGGATCTGGACGCCGCCGCATTGCAGCTGGCCGAGGATTTCTATCTCTATCGCGTCGCTCAGAGGTATCTCTACTCCGACTTCAAG
>JAAEPZ010000698.1 GCA_024231955.1 bacterium
GTTGAGCATGAGCGGGGGGCAGATTGGCAGCAACTCGGCCGGCTCGGGCGGCGGGATGTACGTCCTCTATGGCAGCGTGGCGTTGCGCGGAACGCAGGTGGTCAGCAGCTCGGCCTTCCACTTTGGCGGCGGGGTGTACGTCGATCAGATCAGCGCGACGTTGAACGTGAGCGGGGAAGGGATCGACGGCAACTCGGCCTCTAACTCGGGCGGCGGGGTGTACGTCCACGATGGCAGAGTGACGTTGAGCGGGACACAGGTGGTCAGCAATTTGGCCAACTATGGCGGCGGGGTGTACATCCGCGAGGGCAGCGCGACGTTGGACGTGAGCGGGGGGGAAATAAGTAGCAACTCTGTCATCACTTCCGGCGGCGGGGTGTACGTCAACCAAGGCAGCGTGACGTTGAGCGGAACGCAGGTGGTCAGCAACTCGGCCGGCTACTACGGCGGCGGGGTGTGTGTCTCCCAGGGCAGTGCGACGTTGAGCGTGAGCGGGGGAGGGATCGACGGCAACTGGGCCTCCAACTCGGGCGGCGGGGTGTACGTTCACGATGGCAGTGTGACGTTTAGCGGAACACAGATGATCAGCAATTCGGCCAACTATGGCGGCGGGATGTACGTCGATCAGGGCAGCGCGACGATGACGGGGACGCAGGTGCTCAGCAACTCGGCCCAGTTCGAATGCGGCGGTGTGTATGTCTCCCAGGCCAGCGCGACGTTGAGTATGAGCGGGGGGCAGATTGGCAGCAACTCGGCCGGCTCGGGCGGTGGGATATACGTCCTCCAGGGCGGCGCGACGTTGAGCGGGACGCAGGTGGTCAGCAACTCGGCCTTGCACTTTGGCGGCGGGGTATACGTCGACCAGATCAGCGCGACGTTGAGCGTGAGCGGGGGAGGGATCGACGGCAACTGGGCTTCCAGCTCGGGCGGCGGGGTGTACGTCGTCTATGGCAGCGTGACGTTGAGCGGGACGCAGGTGGTCAGCAATTCAGCCAACTATGGCGGCGGAGTGTATGTTTACTTTGGCAGCGTGACACTGAGCGGGATGCAGGTAGTCAGCAACTCGGCCGTCGAAGGCGGCGGGTTGTACGTCTCCCAGGGCATCGCGACGCTGAACGTGAGTGGGGGGGGAATCGACGGCAACTCGGCCAACAATGGCGGCGGGGTGTACGTCTTCCTGGGCAGCGCGATGTTGAGCGAGACACAGGTGGTCAGCAACTCGGCCTTTTACAGAGGTGGCGGGGTGTACGTCCGCGAGGGCAGCGCGACGTTGAGCGGGATGCAGGTGGTCAGCAATTCGGCCAACAACGACGGCGGCGGGGTGTACGTCTACAATGGCAGCGCGACGTTGAGCGGGACGCAAATCACCGCCAACGACGCACCTGACGGCAGCGCCCTGTATATCGCGGGCGCGGGCGCGATCACTCCCACGACCGCGTTGACGATCACGGGAGACGTCTACCAGGCGGGCGGGCGCTTTTCGGGCAGCAACCACGACCTGCGCGTCGAGGGATCGCTCAGTCTGGCCGGAGGTGACTTTTATGCACCCGACGCGCCGGACAATTTCGTCCTCAGTGGTCCTTTTACCCACACTGGCGGTACCTACCACCAGACCCAGCTTGTGAACGGCAGCGGCGACGTCGGTTTCCCCAAGGCGGGCGGCGCGCTCCTCGACGCCAACGGGCTGGATCTGGGCAACACCGAGGTGGCGCTCACCGCCGGGGCGGATTGCGCAGGTGTTCCGGCGGGCGAAGCGGTGCGGCATTGCTACGTCATCACGCCAACCAACGCCAGCGGACGGAATGCGGCGATCACGTTCTTTTACCGCACCGGCGAGAGGTTTCCCGGACACGCCTGCGCCGCGATGGACGCTTACCGCTGGAGCGGCGCGTGGGACACGCCATTGGCGCGGGACGTCGTGTATGGCAGCGACGGGCGATTGTGCGGGCCAGAGCCGCAATCGCTGCGCGTCACGGGTGTGAGTACATTCTCACCCTTTGTTCTGCGCGGGCCGGCCGCAGACGCGCGCATCAGCAAGGTTGTCACACCGGGCCAAGCTGTCTCTGGACAGCCCGTCACCTACACCCTCATCTTTTCCAACGCCGGCATTATCACGGCTACAGGCGTGGTCATCACGGATATTATCCCGGTAAGCGTAACCCATAGCAGCCTCAACGTAGATAGCAACGTCATCATCACCGCTACAGGCAGCATCAGTTACGTGTGGGAGGTGGTTGACCTCGCGCCCGGCGCGGGCGGCATCATCACTATCACCGGCGTGCTCAGCCACGGCCTGTCTGCAGGCCCGTTTACCAACACCGCCACCATCACTAGCACGGCAATAGATAGCGACGTCACCAACAATAGCGACAGCGCGAGCGTGACAGTGCTGACTGTTGCCGAGATCACGGTGCATCCGCTGGACCTGGCCTTTGGCAATCAGGACGTGGACGCGGGGGCGACGGTGTCGCAGACGGTGACCATCACCAACGACGGCGGCGCCGACCTGCACATCAGTGGTGTCGTCCCCACAGGCGACACGGGTGAGTTCAACCTGTCTGATAGCGGGATCGCCGGTAACGGCACCATCACCTTGACGTCCGGCAGCGCGCGCGTGATAGAGGTCTCCTTTGACCCATCCAGCGTGGGGGCCAAGACCGTCACCCTGAGCATCCATTCGGACGACGCCGACGAGTCCACGGTGGACGTGGCTCTCACCGGCACGGGGGGAGTATTGCACTATTACGTCTACTTGCCGCTGGTGGTTAAGAATGATTAGAGAACTGGACAGCCCTGGATGAGTAGTGGAAAACGATAGCCCGCGCGGCAGGGTGTTGGCAGGTCAAGAAAGGTGGCCTGTATCGAAAAGTACGCGAGACTAGAAGAGAACGGGAGTTTGGAGCAAAACGCAAAGGAGTGAAAAGATGAATGACAGATACAAGATAAAAGGACGACGGATACTTGTGAACATAATGGTGTTGGCCCTCTTGTTGGTTCTGGGCGTAGGACTTGCCTTTGCCCAGAAATCGGAGCCGGGAGAGGAACGTACCCCTCAGACTCCCCTGGGCGCCGGATTCACTTATCAGGGACAACTCAAGCAGGACGGCGGACCGGTCAGCGATGACTGTTCGATGGCCTTCCGTCTCTACGACGATCCTGGTGCAGGCAGCCGGGTGGGCAGCGCCATCACCGCCACCGTCCCCATCAGTGGTGGTTTTTTCACTGTGAACCTGAACTTTGGCAATCCCATCTTGGATGGAACCTTTACCGGCGACGCGCGCTGGCTGGGGATCAGGGTCAAGTGTACGGGCGACGACATCTACGCCGACCTGGGCCGCCAGGAGCTGACAGCCACCCCCTACGCCCTCTACGCGCTGGGAGCGCCCTGGTCTGGCCTGACCGGCGTGCCGGCCGGCTTTGTTGACGGAACCGACGACGACACAACATACACTCCCGGGGCGGGGCTGGCTCTGACCGACTCCACCTTTAGCGTGGTTACCGCTACCGTCCAACAACGGGTGAGCGGCGACTGCGCCAGCGGCAACGCCATCCGGGTCATTCACGCCGACGGAACGGTGGCCTGTGAGCCGGTGGCTGTAGGCGCAGGCGACATCACCGCCGTTTACGCGGGATATGGGCTGGATGGCGGCGGGGAAACCGGCCCGGTGACCTTGACGCTGGTCTTGCCTGTTCCCACGGCCACGTTGGCCCTCTCTGCCACTCAATCTCCCTGGTCCGGCATGACCAGCATCCCGGACGGCTTTGCCGATGGCGTCGACGACGTGGATGATGCCGATGCTGACCCAGCCAACGAGTTGGAGATGCCCGACGGATGCAGCAACGGCCAGATCGCCGAGTGGGACGGCAGTGCCTGGCAGTGCGGCGACGATGACAGTGGTGCCGGCGGCGATTTCTGGTCCCTCAACGGCAACGGTGGCACGATCCCCGGCAGCCACTTCCTGGGCACCACCGACGTAACCAGCCTGACCCTTGCTGTTAATAACACCATAGCGTTGCGTCTGGCGCCGACCGCGGGCACGCCCAACCTTATCGGTGGCTACAACGGCAACAGCGTCACGCCAGGTGTGGTGGGTGCCGCCATCGGCGGGGGTGGGCGGAGTGGTTGGCCCAACCAGGTGACGGCCAACTTTGGCGTGATCGATGGCGGCTCGGGCAACACGGTCAACGGATATGCCGCCACCGTGGGCGGCGGCATCACCAACACCGTCTACAGCCCCTGGGCGACCCTCAGCGGAGGGATCTCGAACACAATCACCATCAGCGGCACCCAGGCCACGGTGGGCGGCGGCTATGCTAACATAGCGGATGGCATCAACGTCACGATCGGCGGGGGCGAGGGCCACGTAGTCAGCGGCTATGCCGCCACCGTCGACGGGGGACATTACAATGCCACCAGCAGCTGGTTCGCGACCATCGGCGGGGGCGGGCTCAACACCGCCAGCGGCGGCGCTGCCACCGTGGGCGGTGGCAGGGAAAACATCGCCGGCGGCGGAGACGCCACGGTGGGCGGTGGCCTCGCCAACCTGGCTCTCGGCGACCGCGCGACCATCGGCGGGGGCACCTACAACACCGCCAGCGGCGAGTATGCCACCGTTCCCGGCGGGACCAACAACACCGCCCAGGGGAATTACAGTTTCGCCGCCGGGCGGAGGGCTCAGGCCCTCCACCAAGGCGCCTTTGTCTGGGCCGACTCGACTAACGCCGATTTCACCTCATCCATCACCGATTCCTTCGTCGTGCGCGCCTCGGGCGGGGTGACCTTTACCACTGGCGGCGCGGGCGTCGAGATCGACGGCAACACCGCCTGGCATGCCGGCAACGACGGCCACACCTCCGGCCTGGACGCTGACCTGCTGGATGGACAGCACGGCTCCTACTACCAGGCGCGAGTGAGCGGAGACTGCTCGGTCGGCAGCAGCATCCGATCGATAGACTCCGGCGGCTCGGTCACCTGCGAACCGGATACAGATACCAATACCCAGTGTGATGACGAGACGTGCCTTCGACTGCGCCTCGACGATGGCAGCAATACCAACAACGTGATCGACACAGTAGCCACCGCTGGCGCGGCGGATGACCTCTACTGGGGAAACACGCAGGTGGATACGGATGCCAGTGACGACCTGACTACCGCCACAGCCTTTGGTGGGGATGTCCAGGGCGCCTACGACAGCCTCTCGCTCGAGACGGGTGCCATCACGCCCACGCATCTGAACGGGATCGCCGACAACGGTGCCAGCGGGCAGGTGCTGGCCTCTGATGGAGGGGGAGGCTTTGCCTGGCAGGGCTCTACTTCGGCCCCGGTGAGGCAACTGGTGCAGGATTTTGTCATAGCGAGCGGGGAAAGCGTCTCTATCGGAGACCTGGTCTCGTTCGTTGACGGCCAAGCCTGCGGTCAGGATGACGGCTGGACGGATGAATCGCTCTTTAACTATCAGAGTACCGAGTATATCGACATCATCCCCCTGTCTGCCACCGACTTTGTGGTGGTCTACCGAGACACCGGTATGGGTGGGTGGGGCACGGCGATCACGGGCACGATCAGCGGCGGGAGCCTGAGCTGGGGGAGTGAATCGGTCTTTAACAATGCCAGCACCTCGTTTATCGCCGCCAGCGCCCTGTCTGCGACCGACTTTGTGGTGGCCTTCCAAGACTCCGACACGACAGGTGCAGCTATCACGGGAACGATCAGTGGTGGGAGCCTGAGCTGGGGGAGTGCATCTGTCTTTGATTCAGGCCCCAACAATTTCATCAACATGACCGCTCTGTCCGGCAGCGATTTTGTGGTGATCTACCAAGACGAGGGCAATTCCTACAACGGTACAGCGATCACGGGCACGGTCAGCGGGGGGAGTCTAAGCTGGGGAAGTGAATCAGTGTTTAATAATAGTTCTATATCATGGACAAGCTACAACGCCATCTACCCCCTGTCCTCCACCGACTTTGTGATAGCTGTCACCGGCCCTAGCGGCAAAGTGCTAACAGGAACGGTTAGCGGTGGAGGGCTGAGCTGGGGGAGCGGGTTGGCCCTTGCCAGTACCATAGACGAGTACATCGCTATCAGCCCTCTGTCTGCCACCCATTTTGTGGTAGCCTACACAACCGGGGGGGGAAGTGGCGCAACCGGCAAGGTGAGCCTGGGCACAATCGGCGGGGGGGGCCTTAGCTGGGTGACTGAGTCGCAGTTCGATTATGGCCCTGCCGATCGAGTCGCGGTCAGCGCTCTGTCTACCAGCGACTTTGTGGTCGCCTACCGGGGCCCGACCACCAATGTAGGCACAGCGAGAGTGGGCACGTTCAGCGGCGGGAGCATAAGCTGGGGAGATACATCGGTCTTTAACAATGGTGATACCGACTATGCTGCCATTTTCCCCGTGTCCTCCACTGACTTTGTGGTGGCCTACCAAGACATCGGTATGGGTGGGTTGGGCGTGGCGACCATGGGCAGCCGCATTGGGCGACAGCTGATAGGCACGGCCAAGACTTCTGCCGACGGCGGCGAAACAGTCACCGTGATCATCAGTGGCGTATCAGACGTGCATAGCGGCCTGGTGCCGGGGGACATGTACTACCTGCAGGATGACTGGTCGCTAGGCCTCAGATCCACTACACGCCGCGTCGGGCTCGCCGTTTCGGACAGCGAGCTGATCCTGGATCAACTGTGGTAGAGGAGTCTATCCATGAATAGAAGACGAAATAGACATCTGGTGGCTGCTCTTCTCTGCGGATTGACGTTTGCGTTGAGCCTGCTTGTAGTGTTGATCGGCCCTGCTGCGGCCAACGCCCAGTCCGGGGGCAACTATGACCTCTCCTGGTGGGCGGTGGACGGTGGGGGGAACACGCTCAACACCGGCGGGGCTTACTCGCTGGGCGGCGCCGCCGGTCAACCGGACGCCGGGACGTGGGAGGGCAACGGCTACACGCTGGCCGGGGGCTTTTGGGGCGGCGCAGGGCTGCCAGTCGCGGGTGATTTCTACATCTATCTACCGCTTGTCCTAAAGAACTAGGGGGTTGGCGCCTGGGAACAACTGGTATATGAGGCGTTCGGACAGACGTTCTGACGAACGCCTCACTCCTACAATGTGTTACCCTGGTTGCATGCTGTATCCTTCGTGGTGAAAGCTCGATAGAGGCAGCCTGGTTGTGACAGCGCCAACAAAAAGCACATCCGAACCGGATTCATTCATACCCGCCAAGCCAGGAGCGCGCCGGCTGGTCCTCGGCGGGATGCCGGCCCGGCTAAATTTCCCCTTTTGTGGTGGAGTGGTGATTTGCCAGCCCTGATCCGCGAAGCGAACGATAAACTTTCTGCGATAAATTGAACATTCTCTCTCAAGCTGTCAAACAACGCCTGCGATGCTTTTCGGCCAGCACAAATATACCAGTTTCGGATAAAGGGATTTGGGAAATTTTTCCGATTGCCAAAACTAGTTTGCCGAGTAACGTCGAAACAACTACCTTGATCTGTTAGGGTTGGGGCAGTTTGACGTCTGGCTGCCGCATCGGTGGGAGTTAGGGATAAAGACGATTCGGCAAAGCCTGATACTCTTTAGCAAGACAATTACACAATATAATGTCACTATACAATGTCCCAATACAAGGTGGATTGTATTGACAGATTCCACCTTTTATGGTATTCTTTAGCCAGTTTAAGACCTTGTAACAGCCTGAAAACCCGCAAGACAATCCCAGGACGACCCAGCCGAACGCCGTGGTACTCGTACTCTGAAGAGCCGATTTGATGACCAATAATATCCCTCCCATCATATCCGAATGGCTAACCTACCTCGCCCTTGAGGGCAAAAGCGCCAACACCCGCAAGGGCTACCGCCGTGGATTGCTTCACTTTGCAGCCTGGTACAAGCAGTCCGGTGGCGAACCCTTCGACTCTGCCGCCGTGATTGTACGCGATGTACGTGATTGGGTGGCTTTCCAGCAGACCGTGGAAGGCAGCAAACCCGCCACCATCAACCAACGACTGGCCGCTCTCTCCGGGTTCTACCGTTGGGCCATCCAGCAGAAACGCGTGTCCCATAACCCTACCCACGGCATCAAGGCACTGCGCCGAGACCCACGACGACCCCGCGCCCTTCCCCAGAAAGAACTGCGCCGCCTGCGTCGGTACATCCACGCAAATGGTAACCTGCGGGACATCGCTCTGTTCGAGATGCTGGCCGGGGCCGGATTGCGCGTAACCGAGACACTGGCACTAAAGGTCAGCGACGTGACCATCAACGATCGGTCGGGCAAGGTCGTCATACGCCGAGGAAAGGGACACATCTATCGGGAGATCCCACTGACAAAAGAGGTGCGCCAGGTACTGCGCGAGTACCTGGCCGCCCACCCCGCTCTGGAAGGAGAAGACCCTCTGTGGGTAGGGCAACGTGGTCCTTTGAAAGACCCATCGTCCATCAACCGCTTGCTGGACAAGTATGCTCGGTTTGCGGATGTGGAGGAGGTAACTCCACACACCCTCCGTCATTCTTTCGCGACCGGCTACTTGAAGGCCCACCCTGGCGACATCCGTCACCTGGCCGCCATCCTGGGCCACGCAGACCTCAAGACGACAATGGTCTACACCGAACCGGACCTGGACGAACTGACGCGGAGGATGGAGGAAGCAGAGGTAAGGGTCAGTGCCTGACCGTCCCCGCGCCATCGTCCACATCGATCTGGACGCCTTTTACGCCGCCGTCGAGGTACTGGAGAACCCCGATCTTGCGGGCAAACCGGTGCTCATAGGCGGGCGAGGAAGAGGCGTTGTCGCCGCCGCATCGTATCCGGCACGCACGTTTGGCATTCGGTCGGCGATGCCTATGTTCAAGGCCCTGGAGCGTTGTCCACAAGCAATCGTTCTGCCTCCTCGCTTCAGCCTGTACCGGGATTATTCGCGCCAAGTGATGGAGATTTTGCACCAGGCATCGCCACTGGTAGAACAGATCAGCATTGACGAAGCGTACCTTGATCTGACAGACCAGGTGACTGCATGGGAGGAGTCGGTAGAGATCGCCTCAAGTCTCCAAGCCCGAGTCATCGACGATGTTGGGTTGTCAGCTTCATTGGGTGTGGCGACGAACAAGCTGGTGGCAAAGGTCGCCTCGGACCACGACAAACCAGGCGGACTGACTGTGGTGCAGCCTGGGGCAGAAGCCGCTTTCCTGGCCCTGTACTTGGCAGTCCAGGACAAGTGCTCCGCTGCCGGTGCGATCACTGTAGGGTGTGGGACCAAAGACAGCGGAGAAACTGGCCAAGATAGGAATCACGACGGTCAGCGAACTGGTGCAGCAACCCAAGGAAGAACTGAGAGCGCGTTTTGGCAAACGTGGAAGCGAGATGGCCCTGCAGGCGCGGGGAGTTGACAAACGGTCGGTAATCACAGAACACGAACGAAAGTCAGTGAGCCAGGAACGGACGTTTGCACGCGACCTGCGTGACGCCAAGTCGTTGAAGGGGCAATTGTGGAAATTGAGCCAGGGCGTGGCACGGCATCTCCAAAAGGCAGAGCTAGCAGCCGGGACCGTGGCTATCAAACTACGGTACTCGGACTTTGAGACACTCACCCGGCAAATGAGCCTATCGGTGCCGACGGATAACGAGCGGATGATCTACCGGGCAGCGCTGGTGCTGCTGAGACGGACGTGGCAACGTGACCGACCGGTGCGGTTGCTTGGAGTAACAGGGCAGAACCTATCGCCTCCCGTGGGGCAGTTGGCACTATTCTAACGAGTGATTGTCTTCCGCACCAAGTTGCGTTATACTCCAGGTTGGATACGCAGAAAAAAGTCAAATCGCCAGATACAAGATGAAACCACATCGAGAGAATCAACCGGCAACAACTGACAAAGTCAACGGTGGCGAATACCTGCTGACCAAGGTGGTCGAGCAAGGTCGCGTCACATACGACGATATTCTCACTGCCTTTCCCCGTGCCGAGGAAAACCTGGAAGCGATTGATGATACTCTCACTACCCTGATAGAAGCCAGTATCGAGATAAGTGATGCAGCGAGCACGGATAAAACAACCGAGGAATCCAGCAAGGCGACTGACCCGAAAACGCATTTGGACCCGATCCTGACGATTGACCCCGTTGCTCTCTACTTTAAAGAGATCGGGCGAGAACCTCTGCTCACGAGCGAGCAGGAGATATCGCTCGCCAAACGTATGGAGACCGGTCAGATTGCCCAGGAGGAATTGGATAGGAACGGCCACGACCCCGTCAATCGAGACAGATTGGGTACAATCGTGGCAGACGGTTTGGCGGCTCGCGAACACCTCATTTGCGCCAACTTTCGGTTGGTGATCAGCATTGCCAAAAGGTACACCGGTCGTGGTTTGCCCTTCATCGACCTGATCCAAGAGGGTAACATCGGGCTCATACGTACCGCCGACAAGTTCAATTACCGGCGCGGAAACAAGTTCTCGACCTACGCAACCTGGTGGATCCGGCAGGCGATCACACGCGCCATCGCCGATCAGAGTCGTATCATCCGCATGCCGGTCCACGCCAGCGGCAAGATACACAGATTGCGGCGGATCTCTACCGAACTATTGCAAGAATTAGGGCGCGAGCCCACATCCGAGGAACTGGGGGTCGCGATAGGGATTCCCACGTCCAA
>JAAEPZ010000699.1 GCA_024231955.1 bacterium
GGTTGGGAAAGTCAGGCGGTACATACAGACGCCAGCGGAACATCATCGAGCAAGATCATTCGAGGAAGAGCTTCTCGCTTTGCTGGAAAAGCACGGTATCGAGTACAATGAAGAGTATCTGTGGGATTGAGGAGCACAGGCAACCGGATTCCGCCCCTTCAGGGCGGGGGAATTTGGGGGCGTCTGACCCGGGGCTCGCACCGCGTCGCCGGGGCTCCGCGGCGCCAGCCCCGGGCTTTACTCTTGAGCCCCTCCGGGGCTCCGATAGCCCAACCGCCTCTCCCATCGGCGAACGATCTCGTTCATGTGAGGCGCCGCAGAACAATTCACTTGAGCGGACGGAGGACCGCCGCTCAGCTCAATGCCGATATGCGGCCTTTGAGGGACTAGTAGTGATCGGTATGCAATCTTGAGGAATCTGTGATGGCCAAGAGCGAACCTAAGCAAGCAACGTTCAACGAAGACGATTTCTTCGGGTGGGTAGTCTCGTTTCTCCGAAATCACCCAGCCCTTCTTCTCACTCTGCTTTATCTGTACACTTCACTGATAGGTATTTTATACACAACACATCTCTATGATCGCTTCGGAATAGATATTGTGAAGTTCGCTGACGCTCGTGATTTCTTCCTCGCCGCATTCTATATCCCGAAGACATTTGTATACATCACAGTGACTGCCGGAGCCTTCTGTCTACTCACGGGTGTCTTTCTCTCCATCTTTAAGCATATAAAGAAAGACAGCTCTCCGACGCTCATCGCTGCGAGGCTATTCCCGCCTATAGCCGCGACCCTTGCGCTATGCTGGATTTTCATTTTCCCCGTTCGGACTGCCAACGAGGATTACCACCTAATAGTAAATGGCGGGGGTGATGCTGCCTATCTCGATATCGAGCAGTCCGACAGGCTGTATGCTGCCTTATCGAGAGAGCAGAAGGTTCAGATAATCGGCTCGACAAGCCGCTTCCTGTTTATCTATATTGCGAAAGCCGATCTGCCAGAAGATGTGGACTTGGCGTCGAGTGATTTACAGGCGTTGCAAGACTCAAGAGCTCTGCGGAAGCGGGCGTTCGCGATACCGCTGGCCAGGATTAGGCACATCGAGATCGATCCATGACTGAAAGGGAGGTGAAGTTTTGAAATTCAGTCCGAGGCGAGATGTTTCTTCCCGCTACGAAGTTCGCCGAACTTCAACTAAGTCGGAAGCTTTCGCATCCGTTAATCCGTCAAGTGACCGATTGCTGCGAAGAGCAGGTCTCGGGTCAACCATGACGAGCGGCCGCATATCCACCGGCTGCAGAGGACCGATCAGCCAGCTTCGCTGTCTGCCGGCCTCTGAGCCTTGTCCGTTCTGCGGCCTGAGGTGGCTCCCGCCGAAGGCCTGGCAAGGCGCCGGTAGGACGGGTCGCCTCCGGCCCTGAGCCCTGCGAAGCTCAGGAGGGCCTCCGGCGCTTCCGGCTTCCGGCAATGCCGGCTGGTGGCCGACATCGAGGGTCCCGGCCGGCGGTTGCGCGATTCCGGCTCCCACCAACGGCGCTCTCAGTCTAGACTCCTCCCGTGAGTCCCTTCACCCCAGCTTGCGGATCCGCTAACCTCGGTGTATGGCACTGCCCGATCCTAAGCTCGAC
>JAAEPZ010000700.1 GCA_024231955.1 bacterium
CAGCTATCCCGCAGTAGCCGCTCGTGTTGGTGAGATCGCGACCCGGGTCAAGGCGAGAACCGATCTCTACTCGACAATTTTCGTAAATGCCACGGGTACCGGAGCGCCTGTCATAGATCTCATCGCTGAACAAGCCCGGGACCGTGAGATTATATGGCCGGTGTTCTTCAACTACGGTGACCGGCGAAAGGAGGAATGGGAGTCCGAACTCCAAGTTACGCTCGGGAAAGCTTATCTTGTAACCCGGCTCCAAACTCTCCTTCAGACCGACCGACTCCATCTTTCTCGGACAAGCGAAGCGGAAGCGCTTGCGCAAGAATTACTCGACTACGAAGTCAAGGTCGATGAGCATGCGAACGAGCGGTACGGAGCGTTTAGCGTTGGAACTCACGATGACCTTGTGATGGCGCTGGGTTTAGCAGTGCAAATCGATTGCCCTAAGTTTCCTAGGTATAGTTATTACATTCTGAATGACGGTTATGACCCCATAGAGCTGTAGTGATGATTCGCCATCAGAAACACGAGACGGAAGGCGCCTTCTTGCCAGAATCATGCTTCCAGGAAGTACCTGTGCACCTATTTATCCCATATCGAGAATGGCCGGGAAGGCCATTTGAGGTTGGCTTAAACCTAAGCATCGCCACCACTGGAAATTGCAGCGGGCGATTTAGTCGCGGCTGTTTTATCCAGCAGTTTTTGAATGTTATCGGTGAACTCCCTCCCTGTCTCTTCGTGCGTGGAGACCTCCCGGATCAGGTAGGTGAGACAGGTGTGGATCTGAGCCGCTGATCTAAGGCATTCTTCGTCGGACTCTTGGTGAAGACCTTGACTCACAGCATCATAGAGAATTCCGAGAGGATTTCGGTTATCTGGCCGCAGTGAAGACGGCAGAAGATCCTTAATTACTTGGATCTTCTCGCTCGCTTTTCTGGATTCCTGGACCCGTCGAAGCGCTAGAGAATAGCGTTCGCGATTCGCCTCTGGAATAAGATTTTCAAGTCTGTTGAGGAGAGAGCTGATGACGTTCTCGACAACGCGCCGGTAATAGACGAACGCTGCAATACCGTATCCTTGAGACTCGCAGATTTTGCCACGCTTCAAGAAAGCCACATCGTCACCCAGGAAGCGTTCCACGTCCTTTGGCACTGCAATACTCCATGGCGGATTCTGTCCGATCTTTTGAAGATGCTTTGCAGCGTAGTCAAAGAGCAGTATGAAATCTACGTGATAAGATTTGCAGTGGGTGCAGCAGTAAGATATCGAATAGACAGCGCATTCGACAAACGGATCAGAGTAGTACTCAGGATCGTAATCATTGCATTCTAGCCTCAGAGACGTTGGCTCAAGGGAGGCGAAGGTTCGATCTTTTTTACAAACAGGGCAAGGCAGCTCTATGGTAACTTCGGCTACCCACTTTATGTTTTCGTCATTGAAGTCACTAGCTTTGATATCGTATTCCGGAAGGGATCCTTGGAGTTTCCGGTAAAGGGGATACTTTTCAAGAAACTCTACTATTTGGGGCTTCGCGACCATCCTATGGACCTCAACAGAGTCGACAATCTGAATACTGGCAAACCTCGTATGCTATACGGCCTTAGGTGCCGTGTAACATTTTATGTATTGGGAAATGCGTCCACCAGACGAAGGCAAATGCCGCCAAGGAATCCACATAGCACCGGTTGTGCCGACCCTGGTATTTCGCATTACTGCCATTCTGTCTCCCTCGTTTCCCGGTGGATCAACGCTCCTCTTGTCAGCAGATGGGGCCAGCTATACCACATAGCACTCCGAGGCGACGGCCCGATCCCAGACTTCTCCATAGACCGGGTCATCCGACCGGCTCTGTCTAGTCGCCGACCACACCGCAGACCGCTATGGTCTGGTGGCGAAGGTGGCTGGCGGGACGAGTCCTGAACCGCCACCGAATCCGCACTCGGGGGGTCCACCTCTCTTCCGAACATCTGCGTCCGTTCAAGCGCCCTTGATCCGCCGAATCCGGCGCTATGGTCGTCATAGCGGCCTGAATGTACCACCACCAGACGACGAAAGGCAATGAATGCCGAGAGCAGTGCCGGATCAGAGTCGCGCTCAAGCGGGCCGCGACCTTACTCCTTACGTATTACTACTTACCACGTTCTTGTGGGCGCCTACCCCGGCGATGATCGGAGGTGACCAGGGAAGCGGCGCGGGGAGATATTCACGCCTGGTTGCCGCCTCCAGAAGCGGAATAACGCCCCATTGCCGCCTTCTACCTAGAAGGCCCATTCTGGGGAGGACGTGCGGTCGAAGCCCGCCTGCGTTGGCGAGTGTTTACGGCCGTAAACACTCAGCCCGCAGCTCACGGTACCTTTCTGCGCCTCCCAGGGCATGCCTGAGCGCCCTCGCGCCTTCCGGTTTCCCGGCTTGGCGCAGCTCGGGGGGGATCCGAGGACGGTTGACCTGACGCACACAGTGAGCCCGGTGGCAGCGAAGTCGTCGAGCGTCATGGCGGCGACCTCTTCGGCGATTCGCACTGCGGCCCGAGCCGTCTGCCAAGAAATTTCCCCAGAACGCGCCGCCAAGCTACTGACAGAACTGACAAAAGCCAGCGGGGCGCGCCGCGCGCCGCGGGGAACGGGGCGCCCCCGTTTCGCCCTTAGCCCTTGGTCGGGTTCACAGCAGGCGGAGACCGGACGGCCCGACATGCGCCAAGTGCCGCAACGTTGCGGATCGCCCCCCTCGCACTGAGCCCCACTGCAACATTGCGGATCGCCGCCTCCGGCGCGTCGAGACTGCCCGACAGCGCGGGGACTCGCTGGTCGCCGCCGCAACATGGCGGGTTCGCGACAACAGACCTTGGTCGGGTTCACCAACACGAGCCGCCAGCCCGCGATCCTTGCGCCAGCTGGCGCACCGGGGGCGAGCTCACCTCGGCGCCCGCGGGGATCGGGGCGCCCCCCGTTTCGCCCTTAGCCCTTGGTCGGGTTCACCAGCACGAGGTGGGGACCCCGGACCGGCATCAGAGACCGCGCAGCCCGCGGGGAGCGGGCCGCCCCCCTGTCAATCATCGCCCATAGGGATCCATTCCGTGATCACCTAGTGGATCCACTTGATGATCGCCCTCATGGAGCCACCCAGCACGCTCCCCTCGGCCTCGAATTGTGTGGCGGTGCTCGGGGCCGTCAAGGCTCCCCTTCGGCGCTGAGAGCCGCCCTGGGAGCGGCTCTCAGCGGCCTTGACTGCCCCTGCGCGCCGCCAGGATCGGAGGTGCCGAGGGGGTCGCAAAGAAAGATGGTTGACCTCCTTTTCGCCCCCGCAGAGCACCTCGATCGGCGATTTGTGGTGGCTCCATTACGCCGATCATCGGTGGCTCCATTACGGCGATCATTGACAGTCTGCACATCCGGACCGGTCTCGCCCGGCTCGGCTTGCGGCCGAGACGCCAACCAGCCCGGGGGATTGACGGCGCGGCCAATGAGGGGTAGGGTGGATTCATTGTGACCTCTACCACCCACTTCCGCGGGCTCAGTGACCCCATGCGGCGACGGCGGCCGAAGGTCTCCCTGGTATCGCCGGGCCGGCCCGAGCGTTGGCAACGGCGCCCGAGTCGCCAGCGGCCGTTTTGGGAATGGGGGCCGTCCGTGATATGCTCCCAGCCTGGCCGCATTTTCCGGAGCTTCCCCCCGAGCTTGCTGCCAGGGCGCTGACCTAGAATGTTAGCTGTCTATAGAACCGAGGCGGATTACATGCCGAAACCGAACAAGAAGGGAGATGGGGCTACGAATGCAGACGCGCGAGTGGACATCCCCGACCCTATTAAGGATGAGCTACTCCGCCGCTGCAAGCGGGTTTGTTGTATGTGTTTCGGTTTGCGCGGCGATACAGAGATAAAGGACGGCCAACTAGCGCATCTCGACCGCAATCGCACCAACGCACACATCGACAACTTGGCGTACTTGTGTCTTGAATGCCACAAGATCTATGACTTAAAAAGCAATCGCGTCTTGGCATATACCCCGGGAGAGGTTCGCTTCTATAGAGATCAACTCTATCGGCATCATGGACATGATCAAGTTGAATGGACGTTGGTAGTTCGAGCAAATCGTTCCCGTTACGAAATTGTTAAGAAGGCAGTTGACGAGGCGCATTCAATGCTTCGGAAAGCTAGCATGGACGTGACTTTTGCCGAAGAACCACTGGGATAAGACGGTGACCAGAGGAAGAGCTCCCGCCCGAGTCGTCGAGAATGTGCTACTTCGCAGTAGGCGAAGATGCCCGGTCTGCTATGCTACGGGAAACAGACTTGTCCAAGAAGGCAACATAGTCCACCTAGATCACGACCCATCGAACAATGAGGAGGACAATCTTGTATTCTTGTGTTTTGCGCATCATGAAGCGTTAGACAGCCAGAGGAGCCTGACCCCGGGCTTCGTAAGAGAGGCTCGAAGCAGGTTATATTCGGATATCGAGAAGGGCACAGTAAATGGAACACCTCAGGGTCTTGGGATGCAATATGAAGAGCTCGTTGCTGGCATTGTGAAGAAAGATCTCGCCCGCGCTCTCGGAGAGCGTTCTTTCACTGTATATCAAGGTCGCCTATACCCCGGGCGCTCCGGTACGAGACGGGAGGTGGACATCGCTGCGGAGATCACATTAGCGGGAATAAGGCTCCTTATCATTTTCGAAATCAAGCGGATAAAGAGGAAGATGGGGGCGGCAGAGATCTACCAATTATTAGGCCTTCTGGATGACATCAGTGCAGACAAAGGTGTGTTCGTGTCTAGTTCGGGTTTCTCTGCGGAGGCGATTCGCGTTGCTGCCAGCAAGGGGGTAACACTGGTTGTTATAGAAGAGGACATGAGTAGCTTAGAGGAAGGAGTCATAGAGACGTTCACGGCTCGTACCGCCGCTAAGAGATTGGACTAGCCCCTCCCAGGAGCTCGGACGCATGCGGAGCAGAGTAGTACGCCCCCGTGTCCCATATTGTGCGGCAAGAGATGAGAAGAAGGTGCGGAACTGGCATCCGAGTTCACGCAACGTGGCCGCCTAAACCGGCCCCATTGAGCTTTCCGGAGAGAGCTATGTCTAGCACACGAGAAAAAGGTAACATCCTGGAAGATATTGTCAGACTTCTTCACGATTTGCCAGACGTTAAGGTTGAGACCAGAGTAAGGTTGCCGTCGATCCGTGCCGGTTCTACGCGTAAGAGAGAAATCGACGTGCTGCTGACATCGAGCGTGGCGGGTTACCCGGTCAGGATCGCAATCGAATGCAAAAATTATAGAAACAAGATCAAGAGCGAAAAGATCGATGGTTTTGTCGGGAAGTTGGCCGACGTAGGAATTCCTGCTGTTAACGGCATATACGTAACGACTACGGGTTATCGGTCTGATGCTTTGAAACTGGCAAAGGAATCAGGCATTCGCGCTTTAGTACTTGAGGGCCTAGATCGCGAACGGATTAGGCTCGAAGTGAATGCTGCTATGCGCTCAGTTGTATTCTATTTGGCAATCTGGATTTCGTTAAGTCGATTTGATGATCTTGACCCAGACGTCAGCATCAATATGCCGGCGCCAGTTGTTGATTTTCCCGAAGAACTAGGGCAAGGCACGCCATCAATAATAACTCTTTTCGCGCTGCTCTGGCAACGGGACGAGATTCCAACAGCCATGGGCACTCACCTCTTGGCGATAAGAATGCCACAAGACTTTCGCTTTAGCAAGGATGAGGCCCCGGCGGCACGCGCTCTTGTGATGCTTACCTATGAAGTTGTGGCTTATGTAGACGCCATAACAGGGACGTCGTCTGCCGCTGTACTTAGGGACGCAGCGACCCAAACTGTGGAGAAAGTACGCGTTGATGCCCAGTTTGGGAATGTTACCAGGCTTGGCCAGCTTCGTCGATTTGAGTCAGAGGAAGAATTGAGGACTTTCCTTGGGGAATCTAGATTCAACATAGTCACAAAGGTAAAGGTACCTAGAGTGCAAAGTGAGTGGTGCTTCTGGCCCCCTTCTCGAAGGGCTGCCGAGGAGATCATGAGACGCCGACAGGCGGGGGAAGAGCCGAAATTCGAAGAGATCGAAGGATGTAAACTTAATGCGGCCTGGGAAGCCTCAATTTATGAAGAAGGAGTTGAAGACCCTCGGGGCGGTGCAGAATGAGGATCATCAGCGGAGCGGCGGAACGGGTCGCCTCGGTTTCGCTCTTCGCCCCTGGTCGGTTTCACCAGCCCGAGAGGGAGATCGGCCGGAACGGCATCAGGGGCCGCAACGTTGCGGATCAACCCGTTGCGATGAGCACACGCAACGTTGCGGATCACCGCCTCAGGCACACCGAAGGCTGCTCGAGAGCACGGGATCTCGTCGGTAGCTGCCGCGACATCGAGAATTCGGGTTCACCAACTCGGGGACGGGCGCTTCGCTCCCAGCAACATTGCGGACCGCCCCCCGTTTCGCCAAGTGGCTCTTGGTCGGGGTTCCACCTCGACTCCGACCACGATCGCGCACGGTGTCGCGGTCACCTGCCCGCCGAAAATCTGCGGCGCGACCCTGAATGGGCGGGAGCTCACATCCTGACCAGGGCTGGATCGCCGGGCCACAGGGCCTGGAAGGGCCGTGGAAGGATTCAGATGCCGCCGCAACATTGCGGGTCGCCACCCCGTTTCGCAAACTGGCTCTTGGTCTGGTTCACCGGTTCACCAGCGCGGGGCGCCGGCCGGGGATACCCAGGTGGTGGAGACGGGCCCGAGCAGACCGCCTTCGATCGCCTTCAGGCGTCTTCTCTGAGCTGATCGCGGACCTCGAAGAATGCGGGACCCTCTCGCAGGGTGAAGCCTTGCCCGATCAGATTGCGGATGAACTTCGGGAAGATGACGGGGATCCTCTTGCGGCGCTCGACGGCGGTCGCCGCCTTGATCTTGCTGTGCAGCTTCCAGTTGCCGCGGTTCGAATCACCGTCCCTCCAGTGAAGCGCCCGCTTCTCCAGGACGTAGCCGTCGGTCCGGAGGGAGAAGTAGACGTCCTCCTCGCCCGCGAAGCGTAGCGGTGGAGTCGGGCGATCTCGTATCCGTCCGTGTGCGCTGAGCTTGGCCATGATGTCCTCCTCAAAGATCTTTTCCGGCGCGTCGTCGTCGGTCCCGAGCAAGAGATCGATGTTCTCGGCCGCGAAGCCGGGATCGTCTCGGGCCGGGACGTAGCGATGGAAACGGTCGATGTCGGAACGATTTGCGCTGAGCTTGGCCATGATGTCCTCCAGATATGCGAAGGCGGCCCGGGGGGCCGCCTTTCGTACCGGTGTCGTGGGGGAAGAAGGACCGGTTCACTTCTTCGCTTCGGGCAGACGGAAGCCGATGAGACCGTCGCCGAAGTCCTCGGCGTCGAAGCTCCGGGCCTTCTCGAAGCTCAGGCCGTGATGCCCGAAGAACCGCTTGCCGTCGACGAGACGAGAGGCGCTGTTCTTCTGGCTGCGCAGCCGGTAGCGGCCGTTGCCCTCCTCCGGCGCGCTGCAGATGCCGACCGCCTTCGTCTTCGGGTTGAAGCCGATCCGGACGTGCGTAGCACCGTCACCCAGCATCTCGACGGCGGCGCCGGTCAGAACCATCAGCCCGCCGCGGCGGACCGTGATCCTCGGGGCGGTGTTGCTCTCGCGGCGGGTGCCTTCAAAAAACTCGAATCCGTTGCTCATGGGGAACCTCCTTGGGGTTGGTGCGGGAGGGGGTTGAGCGCTCCCGCGGTGTCGATGGAGTACTGGTATGAGTGGTCGCGCCGGGTGGTCAACCAGGCCACGGCGGAAATCTGCGGAAATCTCGGCGGGGCTGTCGGGGTCCGCGGGCAGGG
>JAAEPZ010000701.1 GCA_024231955.1 bacterium
CCGGTGTCTCCGGTGGCGATCTCACCCAAACGGCTATCGTCGGAGAGCCAGGAGAGGATGGAGTCGCCGCAGAATACCGGATCCTCATCAAGGTCGCCGTCTCCGTCATTATCCAGACCGTCGATCGGATCCTCGTTAAACTGGCCATCGCAATCGTTGTCAACCGGGGGCAGGTGCAGCACAGCGGACGAGCCCTGGTAGCCGGGACCGTACCCGGAGTAGTGGTACTTGTAGGGGTTGCACGGAAAGGAGGAGCCGGTTTTGGCCGGGGCAGGCGGAGCCTCCGATTTGGCAGCGCTATCTAGGTCGCGCAGAGTCAGGGTCCGGAGGTCTCTTCCTTTTTTGGCTGTCTGTTCTGAGCTAACACTGTCGCCAATGTTGAACTGAACGGCATCGTCCACCAGCTCGATCGGCCAGGCGCCAGCTGCGAAGCCGCGACTGCCAATGTTGCGTTGCGCGCCCATTGGCGGTAGTTGTTTCGTTGAAAATGGCGGAAGTTGCAGGGCCTGGGAGGGAGTGTCGGAGGTAGGCCTGGCGAGCCTTCAGGAGCGATTGTCTGGTTCAATGTTCTCCTTCACGGGAAAAGAGTCGGGCAGCCGTCCGTGCAAGTAGCGGCGCCATCCCGCAACTCATGGCTGGCGCCTGTCCTCAGCGGTCTGTTCCGCACCCTTAGTTAGAGAGCAACGGAACGATACGACCGCTATGCCGAACAACCCACCACCTCCGGGGCTAGCGAGGAGAACGAGAGCGTCACCGAGGGTTGTTGACCCGGAGCAGCGAGGGGCCGTTCTGGTGAGCGGCTTGTCCGAGGCCTCGACCTGCTCGCCGCCGAACCTCACGCCCCGCGCCTGTCACAGCCTCGATGCTCGCCACAGATCACGCCGCCTCCCCCGGCTGCCACGCCGTCCGTCCGTCGTTCTCGCCTCAGCCGAACTCGGGCTAACCTCGACGACGTTGCCTCGTATGTCAATCGGTGCGAACAGCTTCCTTGCATACGGACTGAAGCCCATTCGCTTCGTTTAGAGCCGGGCCGTGGCGGAGCCGTGGCTGAGGTACCCGATGACGCAACGCAATGGCAGCCATCATCGCTTGATTCAGTATGGGTCCTGTGGCGCCGAGTAAAGGTTTCCCTCCGCTCCGCTCCGGCGCTGCGCGACCTTGACTCGGCACCCCAGGAGCCTGGAACGCGGCTGGGTAAGCGATGATGGTGGGCTATATGGTGGCTTACCCCTGAGCCGATTCGGCGGCCGCCGCTACCGCCACCCGTCGCCACGGCCGTCGCCATGACCGCCACGCCGTCGCCACGCCGCACCGGCCCGCTACGCCGCCAGCGGTCGCCGTGAGCTACGGCCGCCGCCGTGAGCTACGGCCGCCGCCACGCGGCCACCACCACGCGGCCACCACGGCCTCCACCTGAGGTCAGCGAGCTTATTGAGCAATACTCCACACTACGGAGCCCCGCATGGTTTTCTTGCGCATCCTCTACTCGCTGGGCTTCCGGGTGGACCGCGAGGAGGAAGAACCTGCCTGCAAGTCGCCTGTTTAGTCGAGGATGCCCTACTTCTTTGGGGTGAAGTCCCTCCAGACCCCTTCATTCCTCCCCCCGTTCCGATCAGCCGGTCCGCCAACCCTTGAGCGTAGGGAGTACAAATGTAAGGCCGACCCCACCGCCCAACGAGGTATCCGGCAGCCAGAATCCGCGGCAGAACCTCTTCTCCCTGCGTAGGAAGACTCTCCAGAATCCCCAACACTGACCGCGATACTGAGTCCCGGCCCCCTGCGGCATACTGTTGTCTTGCCGAATCGTGGTAGAGAAAGGGAACATCGAGCGCCGAAGAAACCCTCTCCACTGTCCGCCTCCCCAGCCCACCGACTAGACCCAACACCTCAGCACGCGAAGCCAGGCTTCCGACCCGCTTCTCTGGTGCGCTCCCATCAGTCTCGCCGGTGCCAACAAGGTCCTTCCAATACGAACCCGAACCCCAGCGCTCCGTAGGCGAAAGATCCTGCTCCACCGCGAACCCATTACCTCCAATATCCACTCTCGCTACTGACTGCCTCGAGAAGGGTACGTATCCGGGTGGATATACGGTGAAGTGCTCGTCATGCGTACGACAAACCATCACCCTGACTGAAAAGCCAGGGCCTGTTGGCCGTCGGCGCCAGCTATGCGCTTCAAGCTTGCAGTCCCCTGGGTCCCCTGCAAACGGACACTTCTCAACACTCACTGGCTCGAACCGGCCACGTGCCGGATTCCACACGTACGGCGCTGTGAGGAACGGCCTTAGCCTCCCACGACATCGATTGCCAACATTGATCCTCTTAATTCCCATCCACGGATGATAGCAAATATCGCGGTAAAGCACAATTGGCAGCAGGCACTGGCATCGAATTTTTTTGCTTGGATAAGATCTACTGTCAGACTTGCTGCTACTACACGCTCCTGGGTGCGCGGCGCAACATAGGACGGCTGTGCCTGCGCCGAGATAATTTCCTCTGCTCCGGCCTGAGGCCACCGTGCCTGAGTCGTTCCGTTCCGAGCAAACTCCTAGGGTTGGAACGATCCGCTCGGCCGACGTGACGGCCCGGTATGGCTTTCCTGCGCATCCTCTACTCGCCTCGGTTTCCGGGTGGGGCACGAGGAGGAAGAGCATTGGGCAGGCAAAAGTTACTTTCCGCCGAGAAGCGTTGGCTGGAATCCTATGGCGTGACGGGCGAAGGCGCGCCTGGCCCCGACCGGAAAAAGGTGTTCCCGAGAAGAATTGTTTGTAAGTCGCCTGTTTAGTTGAGGATGCCCTATCTCGTTGGGGTGAAGTCGTCCCTCCAGACCCTCCTTCCGCCCACCGTTCCGGTCGGGTCGGAAGACTTTCCAGAATCAACATCCACGGATGATAGCTAATTTCGCCGCCGAGAAAATTATGCTATTCGCATCGTAAGAAACCGGGCTGTGGCGGAGGTAGGCCCGATGACGCAGGACGGCGTCGCCACGACCGCACACCGCACCACGCCGCACGCCGTCGCCACGACCGCACGCAGCACCACGCCGCTGTCCACGACCGCACGCAGCACCACGCCGCTGTCCACGACCGCCACGCCGCACCACGGCCGCCGCTACGGCCGCGCCACGGTTCTTGTCGACGGCTTGAAATCCGGCTTGAACATCGGTCCTCAGACAAGATGAAACTCCCTGTCAGTCGAGGCCTACACCCACCGTTCTCCGCCATTGATCCTGAAACAAGGCCCTCCCCACACCGCCATTGGGCGCGGAACGTAACATCATGGTGGCTGGCGGGATCGGGGGGCCGGCGTAGATAAACAGTGTCCTACTCTTCCCCAGGGGGGGCTGTGGTTCACAGAATAGCTGACTACTCCCACTTGCAGGCGTTTCCCGGACGTGCCGATAGTCGTCCGCCTTTTTCGTAGCCGCGGCCACCGATCCAATCGACCGGGTGATCTGGCTTCCGGGCTTCCTCTCAGTCCAGCGATGCGGTATGGTGGGCCAGCTAGCGGCGGCCAGGCAAACCCATCGCTGCAAGCAGGGAAGCAGAAAGATGGTC
>JAAEPZ010000702.1 GCA_024231955.1 bacterium
GTCACTCTGGACCATGCCTGAGAATGTCTGGCAAGGGATCCCTTGACTTCTGACACGTCAAGGGCTCGCCCATTCTCACACAACCACCCATACAGCGTGTCCTCCTTTACCAAGGAAGAACCATCATCAAACACTTTGAAATTTAGCTTACGCGGCTCTTGCATTTCAGGCTGACGATCCTGCACCACCTCCCCCTCTGCTATTCTTCCGCTGGGGGCAGTGTCTCGAGAAATGTGAGGGAGCGCCGCAGGTATAGCAGAGCTGCTGCTGCTTGGTCGGCGGATCGTCTTGCTGCTGCGACGAGTGTGCACTTTCCTGCCGACGGCCGCGGTTCTGGCGGCCCCCTCTGGGAGCTCCATAGCCCCCGGACCTCTCACGAAAGGGCTGCTTGGTCGCTTTCGCGTCCGCTTTCCTCTTCCTCAGACGCTTGCCGGCTCTGGCGGCCGTCTGCAGCAACTTCTTGTTGTTGATGTTTGGGCCGCCTCTCTGGATCTCCCGAACGATTCCCCAACCCTCCGGGTCAGAGTCGGCCAGTCTGATGTAGTTCATTTCCAACTCGATCCCCTCTTGGATCTCGTTGTACTTGGCCATGGCCTCCTTGTTCTGAGTGGAGTCGACGTGCGCAACGCGGAAATTGTGGACCTGCGTGGTGATTTTGGCCAGCGCAACGTAGCGCATCCGGTTAATCGATTCCAGGCCGGCCTTCCACTGACAGTCATTGGTGTCTGCGAAATTTGGCACTTTCCAGACCGGCTTCGACTTCAGATGCCTTCTCCTTTTCTTCTTCCTGGGCTGATCGTCGTCGTCTTCCGAATCAGTGATGTCAGAGTAACCGTCCGACTCTTCCCACTCCGAGTCCGGTGTCTTCTCGTCGGACTGAAGCAGCGGAATGGAGCGGCTGTCATGGCCGCTGACCGAGCCGAGCGGAATGGGTAGAAGCTGAGAAGCTGCGGCTGACGTTTGCGGCTGCTGATCGACGCGCGGAATGGTCGCTGCGAGTGGAAGGCTAAGCAGCTGACCGCTGGACGAGGAGCTGGCCGAACTCGCGCTCTCCTTGGACTGAGTGGACTGCGTGGACTCTGGTCGATTCTGAGGATCTGGGACCGGGCGCTGTGGCGCAAAGCAGCCCTTCTTGCTCAGCGCAGTCGAGAGCGATTCGAGGAAACTGTCGGAAGACATCATGGAGGTCAGCGTCGGCTGCAGCGCTCTAAGCAGCTGCTCTTGTTGCTCAGCCGGCGTCAAGGGCTGCGGCGGCGGCGTCGAATTCGAAGCATTGGCGGCGGCGGTCGCCGATTTGTTGCCATCCTGGTTCGGCATGATCGAAATTTCTGCTGCGGTAATGGACGTAGTAATCTGGTCCAATGCCGCTGAGTCCGGTAGCTTTGGACAAAAACAGTATGGCGCAAATCGGTGCGCACTGCTGTCGGGCTGAGCGGGCCTGTTCAGGTAGCCCTCTTGTCGGAACGTTGATAAAGTTTGACAGAAACAGTAACGGTCGAGCGGGCCAACACCGCTTTGGGCTTGCAGAAACTGCAGTAAACTTCTGCAGGCCAGTGCTGCCTTCCAGAAAGCAGCTGTGCGCAATAGGCGCTAATACTTGTCGAAAATTCCAGTAAAATAGCAGAGGCTGAAATCACTGGCAAGTACGTACAATCCGTATTAAACTAGACGAGCGAGTTGAGAAAACTCAGCGTTGGGAGTCAGCACAGTGCTGAGCAGGTTTCGGAAAAACAGCAGAGAGCTTGTTTTCCGACAGACCGCACGAA
>JAAEPZ010000703.1 GCA_024231955.1 bacterium
ATGAGATTGAGTACGTAGCCCGGAACGTGCCTCCGGCCGTCCCCGGCGAGACCTTTGACGTTATCCACGACGGCGCCTTCCGGTCCTGTGACCTGTCGGTGTTCTATCGTGTACATTTCGACGAAGCTCTTGAGCTGGATGTCGTACTGGCGGACCTTGAAACGGTGGCTTGCGTAGACAGCGCCGCCTATTGGCCGGTCGCTGTGTTACACGATGTCGATCCGCCGGACGATTCGTACGGCGGCCCGTACCACGACCAGCTCTCGGACGAGCAATGGTACCTGCGGGCTCCAGACTCGGCCAATCCCGGCGGTATCGATATAGAGGGGGCCTGGCGGTGTATGTGGGAGGATCTGACGGCAGATCCGCAGCCCGAGGTGGTAGTGGCAGTTATTGACGGGTCGTTCGGGACTCAGCTGCACGTTGACCTGCACGAAAACGCGCACCCCGAGAGCCGGATCGAGTGGGATACGGTCCCCTGGCGGCCACACGGCTCCTGGGTCTCCGGCGTTGTTTCCGCCGCTGCCGGCAACAGACATGAGCGCGAGGTGCTGACAGCAACGGCCGATCCGAACACGGTGGGCATCGGCATCACCGGCCTCGCGCCGATGCTGAAGGCAATATACACGGGGCATCCCAACCCGTTCTCTTCCATCAGAGTACTGGAGCAGTGCGCCTATCTGATTTATGATATTGACACAGAAATTGACGTGATCAATATGAGTTGGGGATTTGAGAGGGAAAACGCGACGTTGCGCGCCTTGACGGAAGTAGCTTACTATGATCGCGGTATCGTCCTGGTCGCATCCGCAGGTAACATCAACGAGATTACAGGTTTTTATGATGCGTACCCGGCAGTCTATGACCATGTAATCGCTGTGGGCGCTAACACTGAGCATGGGCAACGGGCGATTTTCTCCAATTATGGACCGAACAGGGTAGATCTGCTGGCACCGGGAGCCGAAATCATTACGACCGGGTTCAAGATGCCGAAACCCCGAATCCCAATCGAAGAAGTTGACGAAAACGATTGGGCGACCGTCAGCGGGACCTCCCTCTCCGCGCCGATGG
>JAAEPZ010000704.1 GCA_024231955.1 bacterium
CCAGCAGGCCAAGGCGAAGAAGCGGCGTACGCGCCAAGGACGTCGGTGGCGAGACGATTCTCTACGATACCGATCGGGAGGCGATCCATGTCCTGAACGCCACCGCCGGCGTCGTCTGGGAGCTTTGCGACGGCTCTCATTCCGTCGAGGAGATCGCAGGCCGGCTGGCCGAGGCTTTCGAAGCCACGGACGATGCCGGGCTGGATGTGGAGAGCGATGTCGTGGACGTCCTCGCTACCTTGGCGAAACGGGGTCTGCTAGGCCCGGCCGAAGAGTCGGCACATTGGCCGGATCTTCGCGCCGAGAACCATCAAACTCCGCACCTTGCAGAACCTGCAACGGCGAAGAAGGAGGCCGTCGAAGAGAACCGAGATGCGGTCGTTTCAGCGCCGCTCGGCCGGTCTGAGCGTGAAAAGCATTTCGCGAAACGTGCCTTGCTCGACGCGGGTTCCCCATCATCCCGAGCTCTCGACGGATTCGTTTGAGCCACCGGTGAGAAGTGGCGTACAACATGCGTGTTACTCAGGCAGCTAAATCGGCAACGACTTATGGAAGGGAAACAGAGATGAAACAGTTCAGCAGAAGAGACAGTCTGCCAGCCCCTGGTCATGAGGGTGCAGCATTCTCGAACTTGACCACGGCCCTGGTTGCCGTGATTTCGCTGTTGTTTTCAACCGGCGCTCTGGTGGCGCTTCCCGGCGAATCAACCGAGCTTGGCGAATACTCCCAAATCGCGATCGGCGATACGATTAAGGGAGTCCTGGAGCCAATCGACGGGCGTTTGTCATCGGGACAGATTGTTGACAGATTCACTTTTGAGGCCACCGAGGGCCAAGAGCTTCTCATCAGCCTTGCTTCCTACGACTTCGACCCGTTTCTCTGGCTTCTCAACGCAAAAGGCAATGTTCTCACCATCGATGACGACTCGGGTGATGCTTTGGGAGCAGTCATCAGCGATTTCACGGTTCCGGAAACCGGAATGTACACGGTTCGTGTCAGCTCGTACAGTGATTCGGAAACCGGGGAATACGTCTTCACTCTCAGTGAAATTCCTTTAATCGATAACCCTTTCTCGATTTCGATCGGTCAGGGAATCAACGGTGAGTTGAGTTTGAACGACCCGCAATTCAGCTCAGGGCAGCTCTACGACGTCTACTCATTCGAAGCTTCTCCGGACCGACCTGTATTCATCTCAATGATTTCCGATTCTCTTGATCCCAACCTCTGGCTGTTCACTAAAGAAGGCAGAGTCCTTTCCGCAAA
>JAAEPZ010000705.1 GCA_024231955.1 bacterium
AGGGAGCCCAGGTGGATATGACCAAGGTGGGTCGGCAGATGCTGCAAGCTCGAGAGCGGGGAGCCCAGCGAACGGAGCTGCAAATGGGGCGCAGAGGTCTGGTGATGACACTGGATCAGATCGACACTTTCCGCAGCATTATCGGAAGTGAAATGGGAGATCCGGTGCCACGTCAGCAGCTTCCTACGACGATGGACGAGGTCGTGCCACCAACACTGGCGACCACGTTCGGAGACGGGTTCTTCAAGCGACCGCGCCTGCCAGTGAAGCGATTTTATATCGATCAATCGGGGGCTGCCCCGCCGACAAAACAGGTGCTGCGACAGTCAAGGGACGCGTCGCCAGCTGGGTCTGGCAGGTCCTCAGTGCAAGCCGGGGAGACTGCTGTTGACGTCACTAGAAGAGCGAGAACTGAGAGCCTCAGCCCTGGGATCGAGGGTGAGCCCCGGGATCAACATGCGAGCAGGGATGTAACAAAGAAGCTGACCCCGGCCTCGATGGCTGTGGGCAGGGGAAGTGTCGCAGATGACGACTGGGTATGAGCTGGTGCCGTTCCCCCGGTCAAGAAGGCGGGCAGAGGCGGCTTCGATGTGCATCCGCAACCGGGAGCCGACATGGCGGGGCCGAGCCACGCAGGGTTCTGACCACCGCAGAAGCGTCCGGCACTGCCGTCGCAGTCGCCGATGATGGTGTCGCCCAAAATTCAGTGACAGCGAGCCGTCATCTACCAGCTCAGTCAGGAGGATCTGCAACCGATGCCGACGAGGCTCTTTTTGCTGTCAGCACCGATGGGCGCGCCGAGACGGCCCAAGAACACACAGCGAAGCCTGAATCAGGCCCGCGCTGAATGCGAAATGTTGGACAGGGAGGTTCGGGACAGTGACGCTCTGTTCACGATCCCAGGGAATACGCCGCAAGAAGATCAGGCTGTGCTGCAACAACCAGTACAACCGACCGGATGGACCGACGAACCACTGGTGCCGCATATTCAACCGGCCGAATTCGGTGTTCGCCAGGCCGGAATCCGTTTTCGGGACCAGGCGAGACTCCAGAACATGAAGATGTTCATGGAACGAGAAGAGCAGCGCCAGAAAGAAGGGAAGCCGTTCGGGTCAGTCATGGACCAACTCGCGGGGACGATCGCCGGGCAGCCGCAGCCGCC
>JAAEPZ010000706.1 GCA_024231955.1 bacterium
AGATGGGCAGAGGCGGATTTGATGCGCATCCGCAGCCGGGAGCCAACAGGGCAGGGCCGAGCCACGCAGGGTTCCGGCCGCCGCAGAAGCGTCCAGCGCCGCCGTCCCAATCGCCGACGAAGGTGTCACCCAAATTCCAGCGACAGCGAATCATCCAGTACCAGATCAGTCAGGAGGATCTGCAACCGCAACCGACGCGGCTCTTCCTGCCGTCAGCACCAATGGGCACGCCGAGGGCACCCGAGACCAGTCAGTGAAGCCTAAACCAGGCCCGCGCTGAACGCGAACTGTTGGACAGGGAGGTTCGTGACAGTGACACTCTGTACACGATCCCAGGGGGTGCACCGGGTGAAGAGCAGGCAATGCTGCAACAGCCGGTGCAGCTGACCAGATGGACCGACAAACCGTTGGTGCCGCGCATCCGACCGGATGAATTTGGCATTCGCCAGGCCGGAATCCGTTTTCGGGACCAGGCGAAAGTCCAGAATATCAAGCTGTTCATGGAATGGGAAGAGGAACGCCAGAAGCAGGCGAAGCCGCTCGTGGCTGTCATGGACCAACTCGC
>JAAEPZ010000707.1 GCA_024231955.1 bacterium
CAAAATGGCGCGTCAGATCCAACTCCAGTACCAGCTCAGTCAACAGGACTTACAGCCGCCGCCGGCGCACGTTTTCCTGCCGTCGGCGCCGATGGGAGCACCGAGAGCATTCCAGACCAGCAAAAGGAGTCTGGCTTTGGGCGCAGCCGAAAGAGAGCATCTCAAAAAGGAAGCCAGAGCCAGTGCCGAATGGTACACGCGCCAAGGCAGAATTGCGGGCACAGTGCAGGCGGTGCTGCAGCAACCGGCACAGCCGACCAGGAGAACCGATGAGCCGATGGTGCCACGTATCTGGCCAGACCAGCTCCGTGTGCGCAACACTGGAATTCACCTGCAGGAACAGGCTCGGGTCCAGAATCTCCAAATCTTCATGGACAGAGATCAGGAACGAAGACAGCAACAGCCTGCGGCCGCTCTGACCACCGCTGTGGATGAACTGATGATTTCGATGGCCGGACAGCAGTCTGCCTCTGTCTGGCGTGGTGCAGCCGCAGGGAGCGATGCCGCCGCTTGCCGCCGACCCGACCGGGGATAACCACATGGACACGGGTGCGACGGAGCCAGACCAGAGCCAGGGCGACCTTTTGATGGGCGATGGCCATGGAGCGCAGGCAGACGACCCAGAAACCGAAGCATCCAAGGAGACCTAGCCGCCGAAGCCATTTGGTTTTTGTTACATTTTGGGAGTTGTACCCTTCATCGTGTTCTTACTGGCGCATGTACGAGTACTGCTGGGCCACGGGTAGGGACAACCCTTCGTTTGTGCAGAGTCCAATGTAGGTGGTTGCCCTCCATGCCGGGGTTCGGCCCTCTCTTGTGCGACCGTCCAG
>JAAEPZ010000708.1 GCA_024231955.1 bacterium
GCCGGAGGCATCCCGCTGGTTTCCGCGTTCGAGACCGCGGTCAAGGCGATCGGCAACGCCTTCATCGGAGACCGCATCGAGCCGGCGATCGACAAGGTGCGCGAGGGGCAGGCATTCTGGGAGGCCATCGACTCGACCGAGATCTTTCCCGCCCTGGCGATCGACATGGTCAAGGTCGGAGAAGCGACCGGTTCGCTCGACGAGATGCTGGCCAGCGTCTCCGAGTTTTTCGACGAGAAGGTGGAGACCCGGATGCAGCGCTTGCTGTCGCTGGTCGAGCCGATCATGCTGATCATCATGGGGATGATCATCGCGATAATCCTGGTGTCGATCTACCTGCCGATGTTCAGCGCCTTCGGTCAGGTGGGGACCTGAGCCCGGCGGCTTCCGTATGCCACCTTGCGGTGGCCGGACCGCGGCGGCAGCACCGGGTCCCGGACGGTTTCGCCGTCCCTCTTCGCCGCCATCGAGAACTGGCGGCGTTGCCCTCGATCCAGGAAGGGCTCCCGGACCGAGGCGGCTCTGGTACGTTACTTGTTCCGGATGACCGCACGAGCGACGCCGTTCGGCCTCTTCGCAGGATACGCCCTTGGAACCGTCGGATCCGTCAATAAGCTTCAGCTCGCTTCACGGCAACGCTATCGGCGCCATACTCGGCTCGATATGGACTATCTTTATCGTATTACCGCCGACCGCGCTCCTACCGTAACCGGAAAGTCTGCCCTTGGGGAACTACTACCTAACCCAAAAGAGCGAACCGACAAAACAGGGAGCGTAGAATGTTGCACGTCAAAAAGGACCTTCTCTATTCTTTGAGGCTATTGAGAGGCAACATGCCATTCACGGTGGGCGCAATCCTGAGCCTTGTCCTCGGCATAGGTGCAACGACCGCCATCTTTTCCTTGATTAACGGAATATTGCTGAAATCACTGCCATATCCTGAACCTGATCGCCTTGTCGTCGTCGGGGATAGTAACTCGGAGAAAGGCTGGGATTTCGTTCTTTCTGCCCCAGCAAATTTCCTTAATTGGCGTACACCGAATGATTCCTTTGTTGACATGACAGCGCACTACGAACAAATCCGAGAATTACCATTGGTTGCCGCCGATCGACCCTTCATGACTCGGGGAATCAACGTTTTCGGCAATTTCTTTTCGGTTCTCCGAGTGCAACCGAAGTTGGGTCGAGGTTTTTTGGTCGAGGAATCGTGGGGGGAACGCTCCCTCGTCGTCGTTTTGAGTGATGGCCTGTGGCGCCGATTGGGAGCTGATCCCAATATCATCGGGGAAAATTTAGAAATCCATGGTACAAGCCGAACAGTAGTTGGTGTCATGCCGGCCGATTTTAATTATCCTTATCCGAAACTCGATTTGTGGATTCCCACATACTGGCAACCGGCCGATCGCGAGGCGCCGTGGTTCCGTGCGGCGCATAACATACGAGTAATCGGCCGGTTGCGGGCCGGCGTTTCGCTGGGGAGTGCCGAAGCCTATTTGAATACGGTTGCTTCACGCCTCGAGAGTGAATATCCCTCTACCAACGCAAACTTGCGCGTAGATCTGAGACTGCTCCATGATTGGCTCGTTGGTAGCCACCGCCGCAAGATATTGTTTTTGATGGCTGCGGTTAGTCTGGTATTACTGATTTCCTGCGCGAATGTCGCAAATCTTCTTCTCGCACGCGGCATAGGCCGAAGGCAGGAGCTTGCGGTACGCGGCGCACTTGGAGCGTCAACCGGGCGTTTAGTGCGCCAGCTTCTTACCGAGAACGTCATTTTGGCCTTGTTGAGTGGGACATTAGGCTTTGCTCTGGGAACATGGGCCATTGAAATAGCATTGAGATTGAGTTCCGGTGATATTCCACGAACTACGGAGATACATCCAGATGTTATCGTATTTCTCTTCGCCATCGGAATTAGCCTCTTCACGATCATGATCTTCGGTCTTGAACCGGCCGTAATTGGAGCAAAAGATAGTCACACTATGATGAGCGCCTTTCGAGGGCGGGGAATGAAATCTCTGCGCCTTAGACGGTTACAGGATTCTCTCTTGGTTTCGGAGACGGCATTGGCAACCATTCTTCTTCTCGGTTCGGCCTTCTTTACTCATAGTTTTTATTTAATCAATCAAGTAGAGCCTGGATTTGATCCTGGAAATATTTTGACGGCACGTGTTTCACTGCCTGTGATGGATTATCGAGACGACAGAGCAAAGGAAGTGTTTTACGAAGAGCTTACGAAGCGCGTTCGATCAATTCCTGGAGTTGAATCGGTTGGCGCTACCGACGGCATCCCGCTTCTTGGTTATCAGTGGGGCAGTCATTTCACCGTCGAAGGGGAGGACAACGCCGCCGATACAACTCGTGTATTCAACCGGAGAGTTGCTAGTTCCGGATATTTTCCCACGATGAGGGTTCCGATTATTCAAGGCCGCCTTTTTGGTCCAGAAGACCGCTCCGCCACTCCCGGAGTTGTTCTAGTCAACCAGTCGCTTGTTCGACGCTACTTCAACGGGATGAGCGTGGTTGGTAGACGAATTGCATACAGTCGACATGGAAGAGAAGAAACTGGGTGGTTAACCATCATCGGCGTAGTCGGCGACGAGAGGATGAAGGGCCTCGGCCACGATCCACAGCCGGAGGTGTTTGAATCGTATATACAGGACCCCCAGTGGTCCATAACACTCGTGATTCGCAGTAGCTTGGATCCAGAAATCCTGGCAGAAAGTGTTCGGAAAATAGTCCGCGCCATTGATTCGGATCTTCCGCTTGCCCATGTTGCATCAATGGACACGATTCTTGCTCGGTCACTGGTGACAGAACGTTTTCTCACAATGGTGACTGCGATTTTTGCCATCACGGCACTAACTTTGGCCCTGACCGGGGTCTTTGCGATCGCTACATTCACGGCTGGTCAACGATACCGGGAGGTCGCTATCAGGATGGCACTTGGGGCCACTCCGTTTGGCATACTGAAGGTGATGATGAGCAGAGCAACCCGTTTGGTGATCATCGGTTTCGTGATCGGTGGTGCCTGCGGTCTTGGGTTGGTACGAATAATTCAGAGTGAACTTTTTCAAATTCGTATTTTTGACTCCATGATTTGGATTTTGGTAACGCTCCTGGTTCTTGGGACCGCCCTGACGGCCAGCTACCTTCCGGCGCGCAAAGTGATTCGGGAGAGCCCATTGAACTGTCTGAGATACGAGTAGTGTTCCTTTGGGATCGGCTATGGGATCGTGGTTGCGACCGGGATAGGGTGCTCGAACAGATTTCTTCTTCATTCCGGAAACCGTGCCCGCGTCGTGCGCTCCGTCAACAGCGAGATGGTGATCGCCTACTGGCACATCGGCCGGGAGATCGTCGAGCACCTACAGGCC
>JAAEPZ010000709.1 GCA_024231955.1 bacterium
ATCCCTCGCCCAGGGGGTGGGTTTCGGGCGAAGAGCCGATTACCTGGACGGTCATAGCTGGGCCGGGGGCGTGGGGGTTCTCTGCGACGGTGACGGCAACGACACCTATTCCGCCGGATTGTTCGCCCAGGGCTGCGCCTATTGGTACGCCACAGGCATGTTGCTCGATCGGAATGGCGACGACAAATACAACGGCGTCTGGTACGTGCAGGGATCGGCAGCACATTTCGCGGTCGGCTATCTGGATGACTTCACCGGTAACGACGAGTATACGGCTACGCACAATATGGCGCTGGGCGCCGGCCATGACTTCTCCCTGGGATATCTTAACGAGCGCGAAGGCGATGACACTTACAAAGCTCCCAACCTCTCGCTCGGCGGCGGCAACGCCAACGGCATCGGCATTTTTCATGACCATTTCGGAAACGATGTGTATACCGCCACGTCCGGCGTCACGCTGGGCCGAGCCAGCAACTCCGACAAAGGCCGACGGCGAATGCTAAAGGTCTTCGGATTGTTCGTGGACGGTGGTGGGACAGACAGCTACACCGAATCGTACTCTGTCAACGGTAGTCAGTGGATAG
>JAAEPZ010000710.1 GCA_024231955.1 bacterium
CCGGGGAGGAATCTACGACCAGATCGGCGGCGGCTTCGCCCGCTATTCGGTCGATGAAGAGTGGCTCGTGCCGCATTTCGAAAAGATGCTCTACGACAACGGCATGCTGGCGCAGCTGTATGCCGAGGCTTACCAGATGACCGGCGAGAAGCTATACCTTCAGACTCTGAAAGGCACGCTGGACTTCATCCTCCGCGAAATGACCGACAAGACCGGCGGTTTCTACTCGGCGCTTGATGCCGACAGCGAAGGGGAAGAGGGGAAATTCTACGTATGGTCAAGAGAAGAGATACACAGTATCCTCGGCGAAGACGCCGCTTTGTTCTGTCGTTATTACAACGTGACGGAGCGGGGGAATTTCGAGGGTCACAATATTCTGAATCTCAACGCGTTGTCAGATCGCGTGGCCAGTGAATCCAAAAAGAAAGACTTCGACGGCCGTATGGCCGCTTTACGCCGGAAGTTGTTCGACACCCGTTCAGAGCGTGTGCGCCCGCTGACCGATGACAAGATCCTTACGTCGTGGAACGGCCTGGCGCTCAAAGCAATGTGCATGGGATATCAATTGACCGGGGATGAGCGGTACTTGAACGCCGCCATCAAAAACGCCACGTTCGTCAAGAGCGAATTGTTCAAGGACGATAAGCTGAC
>JAAEPZ010000711.1 GCA_024231955.1 bacterium
CCGAGTTGGAAGATCATATTGAGCGGGAATCGCATAGGGATCCCTTCCATTTCCGAACGGTGTATCAAGCGAGCGTTTTGGTGTGAACGGAACTGAGGCTCAGGGACCAAGGTGAAAGTCAGATGCGCAGAAGTGGTGGTCACTTGGTGGACAGAATATCCGTAGGCATGGTATAATGGAGAATGATTATCCATTATCAATGCAGTCTGCGAGGCAGACTGATCAGTCGGCACGACATCTGGTAGGCGTTCCGGTAAGCGGAACGGAGCAAGGCGATAATGGACAACAGACGACGGCTCAGACGGAACACGATGGACGAAGTTTTGCTCGGTTAGTCTATTCGTCGGAGCTGGACAATGCTCATTTTCAGTCGTCGGAGCTGGACGAAGTGCGGCGCGTGGCGCAGGCACAAAAGACGAAGCGGCCTCGGCAGGCGGCAAGGCGGAGGATAATTGAGCCAGATCAGACGAAGGCAAAACAAGTTTGATCGGCGGTTGCAAATCGTCCCATTCGATAACAACGGACGACTCTTCAGGTACGCGAGCACGCGGACTTTCAACGGGAGCGGTCGAAACGGCTTCCTCACCTGTGAGCAAACACAGGAAATCCGGGTGCAACAGCGACTGAAGGTATCGAGGATACGGCGGCTTGCCAAATTCCTCGAGAGTCAGTTCGGCGAGGTAATTAGGGAAGTAAGACTGAAGAACCTTGACACGAAGCACCATTAGGAG
>JAAEPZ010000712.1 GCA_024231955.1 bacterium
GAGCTCGACGATGTCTTCGCCGAGCTCGGGATTGAATCGGACGAGGGGTAGGGCCTTGTGGCCGAACGGCCGGCGGATCGCAAAGATCAAGCGTTGGACTGGCGAGGGAAGTCTTCTGTTTGTTACGGGATTCTCGACTGTAGATCCATCCTTGGGTCAGTATTCGCAAACCTGGAAAAGAATAGGGAAGAACTCATTCGCGGATGAACATTCCAACGTCAGAACCTACTTGGAGGCGGGCGAGATCCTCAGTCTGTTCGAGGAATAAGGCCACCCACCGACATCCCTGGTTGCCCCGGAGGGGCGGCTGCGGCAGGGCGGGGACGTTCGGGAATTGATGTCGCCCCTTGTATGTCCCCCCGAAGGGGAGAACCCCATTTTTTCGACCCCCTCGACGCCTCCCCCTCTTGCGGGGCGGAAGGGCTGTCCAGGCCGCCGTAGGCGCCGCAGGGGAGCCTTGACAGCCCTGAGCACCGCGGCACAATCGGGGTTCGAGGGGGGCAATAGCTCAACGGAGTATCTCCGGGGCTTCGGGTCTAGGTGAACCGCCTTTCCTGGGGTTCGGAAGCCCTCACCCCAGGCTATCTCATGGCGCCCGCAGACGGGCTCAGATCTCGCTGATGGAACGGATCCAGCCTTCGTTATCCGTACCCGTACCCCGTGCACCCACCTCCCACCGCCGTCGTTCCAAAAGAGCCGCACCCAATTTTATCATGAAGGTTGTAGAGACCACTTCTGGTGAATCTTGGAGAAACCACGGAATCGTCAGTCAACCCCCGGAACTGAGGGATCAACCGATGAAGCAAGGATTTTCCAATGCAACCAGGGGGTCTAATCTTCACCGGCACCTCCCTCCGTAGCATTCAAAAAACTCTTGAATGACAAACCATCCGATCCTTCACAGCGAACACCAAGCGCTGAAAAAAGTGAATAAACCCACCTTTCCATTGGACCTAGCTCCAGGTCATCGGGTAGGGGCCACCCAAGACCGCTGAAGCTGAACCAAGCCTCTCCTATTCCCGACCATATCCAGATATCAATGGGTACACCGTGCACAATCAGGTACGGAGGGGGGATAGGTGACATCTTGATCTTCTCAAGTTGACCGAGTATTTCTTTGAGGGAGAATATCCTGGTTGAATCCGTTCGATACTCCCGGATCCTCACCTTACTGCACAAATCGGAGATCGACGACTCGGGCTCAGCCTTCTTGAGATCGGCCAA
>JAAEPZ010000713.1 GCA_024231955.1 bacterium
CGTCCGCCTCGACGTGCAGCGATTGGAGGAGGAACAGATCCGGGCGTTGGTCGCCAACTGGTGCCGCCAGTTGTACCCGGGAGAGGTGGATGAGCGGACGCGCGAATTGACTCAGAACATCGTTGACATCAACGAACTGCGCACCCACCGGGACCTGCCGCCCCTGGTCAGCACCCCCCTGATGACGACGATGGTCGTCAGCGTCAAGTGGGGCGAGACCGAACTGCCCCGCGAGCGGGCCAAGCTGTACGAGGCCGGAGCCAAGGTGATCCTGCAAGCACAATACGTCCCGGAGGACCCGGCCCGCAAGCAAGTGATCGAATGGGGCGGGCCGTGGGACGCGCAGCGCGAGTGGCTCTCGCTGCTGGCGCTAGAGATGCACGAGGGAGGCCAGGATGGAGCCGCGATCCGCGAGGAACGGCTGCGCGAGATCCTGGCCCCGCGCGTCCCGCCGGATGCGCTAGACCGCTTTGTGCGGGCGGTGCGCTACCGGGGCGGATTGCTGGAGGAACGGGCCGAGTTCTTCCAGTTCGTCCACCTCACCTTTCAGGAATTCCTGGCGGCGCGCGTGGTAGCCAAACAACGGCAGGATGGCTGGCCGCGCTTGTTGTCCCACGTCAAGGACCCGTGGTGGCGGGAGGTGATTCTGCTCACCTATGGATTTTCTCAGGCCGACTATCCCCCGGCCGCCCGCGCCTACCTGGATTGGCTCTCCGACCTGGACCGGGAGCAGGATGGCAGCGAGACCCGTCTGGCGGGCCTGGAACTGGCCGGGTCCGCGGTGCTAGAGTTGGAGCGGCCCGACGCCGGACTGCGCCGGGAGCAGGCGCGACGTCTCGTGACAGCGTTGGCCGACCCAGGTCTGGACGCCCCTGGCGTGCTGCGCGCCCGGTCCGGCAACACCCTGGCCCGCCTGGGCGATCCACGCTTCCGGCCCGATGCCTGGCAGTTGCCGGATGAGGGTCTTTTGGGATTCGTCGAGGTGCCGGAAGGCCCGTTCCTGATGGGTACGCGGGAAGATGACATCCCTGCGTTGTTGGAGCGATTCGGTGACAATCGAGAACGGTACAAACGGGAGGTTCCACAGCACCAACTTGTGTTATCCAGGTATTACATCTCCCGCTACCCAGTGACGGTGGCCCAATTCCGAGCATTCGTGGAAGTCAGTGGCTATCAACCGGAAGTCGTCAATAGTCTTCGGGATGTGGACACCCACCCAGTGGGACGGGTGAACTGGAACAAGGCACTGAGGTACTGCCAATGGTTGACGGAAACCTTGCGAGTGTGGGAGGGGACGCCAGAGCCACTGGCAACGTTGTTGCGTGAAAAACATTGGACGATCACGCTTCCCTCGGAAGCGGAATGGGAGAAAGCTGCGCGAGGAACAGACGGGCGTGTTTTCCCGTGGGGGAACGGTGCCGATTCGAACCGCGCAAATTACCATGATACAGGAATTAGAACAACGAGTGTAGTGGGTTGTTTCCCTGGTGGGACCAGTCCATACGGGGTGGAGGATATGAGCAGCAATGTATGGGAATGGACTCGAAGCCGTTATGAAAAATATCCCTACGACCTGACAGACGGACGGGAAGACTTAACAGCCGATGGTGATGTTCCTCGGGTGTTGCGGGGTGGGACGTTTGACAATCGTGTGATGCTCGTCCGTTGCGCCTTCCGCAGTACATCTGATCCCTGCCTCCGTCTTAGGAACCGTGGGTTTCGGGTAGTGCTGGTGTCCCCGTCCACTATGTGCTCTGGGGAGGGGGAATCCCCTCCCCAGCATTGAACCGCGCTTGCGTGGTCGCGAGCGGCGATTTTTCGAGGTCATTTTCAAAACCACTCTCGCCAAACAACAGGAGCAACACGATGAACGAACAACACCAGCCACAAACCGCATTGGACAAGCTCGAACAGGCCATCGCGGCCCAGGAAACACTGCGCGGCATCCTGGACGACGCGCAGATCGAGACGGTGCTGAACGCGCTGTACGAGAAACGGGACGCGCTCCTCAGCCCTGGCGGCATCGCGCCAGAACCAGACGTCCAGGCCACGCTCACCGGCTCCGGTGCTGCTGCTGTGGGAACCGGCGTGGCCGTGGCAGGGGCTGGTGGCACGGCCGTCAGTGGAAACGTCCACGGCCCAATCATCACTGGCGACCACAGACGAGGACTGAGGGTCAGTTCACCCTTTGTCCACCATCTGAAAA
>JAAEPZ010000714.1 GCA_024231955.1 bacterium
CGCCAGGGTGACTCGTTGCCCAAGCCGAAGGACGTCTGGGACGTAGTCCTGGAGCTCCGCGCGAAGCAGGAACGCGACCCCGTTGACATCAACCCGGACGAGGTGTTCGCAGACGTCAGGGATCCTTCCCCCGGGCGAGACTTCTCATGGTAGGTCCATCGGCGCGAAGGGCTTTCGCTATCGCTATCGGTGGCGGTCTCGAGATGCCAGCAAACCGAATAGCTCCCCGGTGGAAGCTTCGGGATCTCGAGCCGCAACTCGTCCCACATCACTCCGTTCAGCTGCGACCAGCGTTGTAGCCGAACAAAGCCATAGTGAAAAATGCCGTCGTGAAGGACGTAGGGTAGCGGCTTCTCAATTCGCGACCAATCGAGCGGATTGGTCAGGTGGATCACCAGAGTGCCGCCACCTTCCTGAGTGAGGGGAATGTCGAGGGGCTTGCCAGCGTCGATCACGAGGCGCTGCCGGTGGAGGACGAAGCCGGGTGCTTCCACGATGAGATCGCCGCGTTCGAATCCCGCCGGCAACTCCAGGGTGAAACTTCCGTCACCGGCTGATTGAGTACTCGGGATGATCATGTTGGTCGACGCATGAGATTTGGGAGCACGGAAGTCGATCGCCGCACCCGGAACCGGACCCGCCAGCGAAAAGACCGACCCCGACAACTCGATCACACGGCGCACGACGATGCGAACCGACGCCGTAGGACTCTGCTCCGTCAGCTCCGTTTCCACGGCGTCGCTCACCAACGCACCGGCGGGGCTCGAAGCGTGGGCTTCCAG
>JAAEPZ010000715.1 GCA_024231955.1 bacterium
GGCCAGCGGGGCGAAGATCTCGAAGACCGAGAGATCGAAGCAAATCGAGGTCGCGGCCAGAACCCCCGCGAGCTCCTCGGCGGAGAAGACTTCGTGCGCCCACTCGAGCATCGCCACCGCACTGCGATGGGCGATCGCCACGCCCTTGGGACGCCCCGTCGAGCCCGAGGTGTAGATCACGTAGGCAAGATCGTCGGCAACCGCCCGCGGTTGCGGCCGCGCGGTGCTCTCGCCGCGGATCGCCGCCCCGACGCCGTCGAGGCAAAGCGTCGGGATCGCCGGCGCGCGCAGGGCGGGGAGCAGGCGCTCTTCGGTCACCAGCACCCCGATCCCGGCATCCGCGAGCATGAAGGCCAGCCGCTCCGGCGGATACTCCGGATCGAGAGCGACGTAGGCGCCGCAGTTGAGAATCGTCGGGCACCATAAAGGCAGATTTCAGCCAAAAGGCTTTCTCAGGGGGGCGAGGTACCATCTGATCCCTCGCCTCCTCGCACCCTGCAGCTCGTGCCCACTTGACATCCCGGATGGTAGGTGCGTATCATGGGATCCTTGGGCTTCAGAGGTTGAGCCTGCCCCACCAAGCAGGGATTCGCTCTGTTGGGTAGAGCAGGCAAGAGAGCATAGGAGGTACCATGCGACGTCTCTTTCGCGTATTCTGTGTGGCGTGCCTGGTTGGCGCTTTGCCGGCGAGCGGTTCCGTGTTATGGCAAGAGAGCTTCGAGAGCGTGCCTGGCGGCGGGATCCCAGCCGGGTGGGCTGATGCCAATGGGAATAACGACTTTGGGGTCGACCTGACCGTTGGCTATGGCAGCGCCCGTTCCCTGAGATTGGCCGGCGTAATCGGAGGCTGTTGGGCGGCGACAGTCGGTTCCCCGATTGCCCTGGACCATGTCTATCTCGACCATTTCGTCCTTGAGCTGGCCATTCGCAACGGCAGCGAGGCTCTTTCCGGATGCCACCTGATCCGCGGGCAGCTGCAGATGAAGACGGGGCCGGACTGGACCTTGCCCGGACGGGTTCTGTTCACGGTCAACGATGACGGCACCCTTCTCGGCGCCGCAGGGGGCAGCGGAGCCATTATCGGCACACTCGCGCTTGACACCTGGTACGAGGTCCGCATCGAATACCGCAGAATCAGCCCGACCACAGTCAGCTTCGAGTACTGGCTCAACGGCGTCAATCTGGCAACGGAGACAGTCCCAGCCGCTGCCGACGAAGATGACTTCGGGTGGTTCCCCTGGGAGTCCGGCGCAGGCACAGTATGGTTCGACGGCGTGTTACTTTCTTCAGGGCCTCCTTCTCAGGATGACTTTCTTTCGCAACGCCTCGCCGGTTTATCCCGGCGCACGGAGATCTCAAACCATGAAATCAAGAACCCTTAGGCTGCTCCTCACAACCGCGGTGCTTTGCGGACCTCGCGTGATGGCTCACGCAGGTGAGCTCAGCATCCCCCTTGCCCCGCCAGCCATCACGATCGATGTGGCAGCGGACAACCAAGTCGCTTTCACGACCGACGCGCCAGCGTGGCTCAGCCGGACCGGCGAACCCACAGTCCCGTGGATGTCGTCGATCGTCCTGCTTCCACCTGATGCTCGAATGGAGACTGTTTCCGTTGAGCTTGTTGGCGCCGTGTACGAATGGGTGGCCGAGACGGGGCGCGTCCCACCGACACCACCCCGGGCGACATGGTTTGAGGGACAGCTCAAATTGCTCTGGCCCACAGACCGCACGCTATTGGACGGCGCGGATATGAACATTTATGGGCGCGACGCTCTTTGGCCGGACCGTAGCGCTGTCCTGATCGATACCGGCTCGCAGCGCGGCTGGCGACTGGCCCGCGTAGGCGTTCCGCTCGTACTATTCAACCCCGTCCGCAACGCCTTGCAGCTACTCCGCGGTGGAGAGCTGATCGTGCGCTACGAGTCAGACAGCGCAAGAGCGCCAAAGGGAGTGCAGCCAGATGACATCGGTGAACGGCTCGTCCGCGAGTTGTGCATCAACTATGCCGAGCAGGTTTCGGCCTACGAACCGGCGGCTACTCGAGTGGCACCGGCATACATCATCGTCACGACGAACGCTATTGAAGTAGGCTCGACGGTGCTTGTAGATTTTGTGACTCATCAGCAATTGCGCGGTTTCACCGTGCAGGTCGTCACGGAAACGGATTACGGCAGTGAGCAAGGGGAGGCGCGCGTTGACAACATACGCCACTGGCTCGAGACCCATTACCTTGCTGATCACATAGAGTACGTGTTGCTCGTTGGCGACCCTCGACCGAGTCCGCCTGTATGGGACCCACCGAACTGGGCACCGGATCCTCAATACTCGATTCCGATGAAGCTCTTGTACCCGTGGTCTATTACACCGGGTTTTCCCCTCCCATCGAATTGCTGTCAATGTTGGGACGGAAACACTCCAGGTGGGCCGAGTGGTGCTTGTAGCGATGGTGATGTAACAAAAGAAGAGTGTGAAGTGTTGTGCTCGTCTTGGGACCATTGGTATTTTTCCCTGGACTGCCATTGCGAGGGAAACAACCTCTGCATCGGCCATGTCCCGCATCCCTCCGATTATTATTACGCGGATCTGACCGGGAACTGGGACCTCGACGGCGACGGGTACGCGGGGGAGGGCGAGCCAAGGTGGCCTGACGGCGACGCCGACGATGCTGGACCAGGGGGCATCGACGTCCACTGGGAAGTACTCGTGGGCCGCATCCCGTTCTATGGCGACTTCGATGATCTCGATGCTATCCTTGTCAAGACGATCGAGTATCAGAACGAGTCGGCCACGCAAGCAGTTTGGCGAGAGAACGCGCTCCTGCCAATGTACAATTCCGATGACCACACACCGGGTTATCACCTCGGTGAACAGATCAAAGACGAGATTCTCGCCCCAAGAGGATGGGCGTACCACCGAGTGTATGAGAATCAATACGGTCTCAACCCGCCGCCGGAGACCTTCCCGTGGCCGTTGGACGACGACGTCACCGATATCTGGGCCGGCAACCCATTCGGGCTGGTCGTCTGGTGGACGCACGGCTGGGGCAAGGAGGCCAACCACGTGATTGCGAGCTGGGACGTCAGCGAGCTGGACGACGGGTACCCGTCGGCTACCTTCCAGGCGTCCTGCGGAAACTCCCATCCAGAGTTCCCTGACAACCTGACGTATAGCCTCCTGAAGAAAGGAGGTGTCGCTACGATCGGCGCAACGCGATCCTGCTATTACGCAGTGGGGCAGACCAACTTTGCCGGTTCGGGTAGCTCCTCCGGCATGGCCTATGAGTACGCCTCCCGAATCGTTCCTGGGCAAAGCGCTGGTCTGGCATTGCACGTGCTCAAGCAGAGTGTCGCAAACGTGTGGTGGGCGAACTGGGTCGTGTTCAATCTGTACGGGGACCCATCCACAAGACTGGCGCCGCCCTGCCCCTTGAGGATCATAGGCAATTATTTGAATCCGCTGACCGCGGATGATCTCGTCGGCACCCTGATGGGAAGCGGCGCAACATTCCAAAACGCAACTTACACGGGCGCTGCTCGCGCCGCCGGTAGGTTCGAGAACGGACTGACGACAGTCGGCTTGAACGACGGCGTCGTGCTGAGTTCAGGGGATGTTTATTCTGCGGCAGGGAGTGGTGCTCCCCCCTGCAATACGAGCGATAACATATCGACAGACAATGGAAATCCAGGCCATCCTGGTCTCAACGCGCTGATTCCGGGTTACACTACTAACGACGCAGCTATACTGGAGTTCGATGTGCAATGCAGTGACCCTGATCCTGACAAGCAGCAGATCAACTTTAGGTTTGTCTTCTCCTCGGATGAATATAACGAATATGTGAGCAGTATCTATAACGACGTTTTCGCACTCTGGGTCGACGGCCAAAATGTTGCTCGCGCTCCGTACCCTTACCCCGGCGCGCCTGTAGCCATCAACAATGTGAATTGCAGCGACCCGTTCAGTCCACCGAACGGGCCGAATTGTTGGATGTACCAGAACAACGACTGCGATGACCTCCCTGCCGGTGGGTTTCCCTGCGCGGGCTGGTATGCGTTCGAAATGGACGGAAAGACGATTGCCGTCTCGGTTACCCATAAGCTATCGTCGCCTGGAGGTTGGCACCACGTTGAGCTGGCCATTGCAGACGCTGGTGATCGCGTCTGGGATTCGAATATCTTTATTGAAGGCGGGAGCTTTTGGTGTGGGAAGCCGCGCGGCTGCTGCTGCCATTCGGGTCGTGCCTGCGTGAACAACGTCTTTGAAGGGGAGTGTGCGGCTCTTGGCGGATACTGGGGATTGGGACTCTCCTGCAACGAAATCCCCTGTGGGGAAGAGTTGGGCGGTGCATGCTGCAATCGGTATGATGGCAGCTGCACGTTTGCGATGGAGGACGAATGCGTCTTGAACGGAGGGTTGTTTCTTGGTGAAGCCAGCGTGTGCATCGGCGATTTCAACGGTGACGGCGTCGATGACGGATGCCCGATACGCGAGGTGGCGATTCTGGCGATTCCGACCGTGTCCGGGTGGGGCGCGATCGTCATGACGCTGCTGCTGTTGTTGACAGCTCTGAAGGTCATCCAGTGGCGTGCCAGGACCGGCAAGACTGAGCGGTGCCAGGACCGGCAAAACTAGCGAATCTTCATTGAGGTCTGCCGGCAGTTAGGCCGCAGCAACCCCCTTTAAGGTGCCTGACGTTTCGCAAACCAATTGCGCCACGCGGGCGATAACTGTATCAACTCTCCTGAGTACAGTTAGTTAGGTGTCTCGATGCCGGGCCCAAAGGGGGTCTCAACCCCCTGGAAAAGCCCTCTGAGCCCTACGGCTTCAGCGCTTGCCAGAATTGAGCCACCTGTGCTTGGCAAAAATGAGCCACCTCCCTGAGATGGCCGGCCTGTAGCCGCGTACCGACGGCTCCCGCCTCCACACGCCCCACCGTAGGCTGGGGCATGCTTCCCAAGAAGA
>JAAEPZ010000716.1 GCA_024231955.1 bacterium
CGGTCTCATGTATTGCCTCACGGACCGCTTGAGCCTGCTGGGCCGCTATGACTACCGGCGCGTGAATGGACTCTCCCGCGAGTACTCGACGGTGCAGATCGGCCTGCGCTGGCGGTTCTGATTCCGGTACTCGGCAGGGGCTTCACCACGCCATCCGATGGAACGATCAAGGCAGTTTTGTGACGCGGCGGGCCGGCTGGAAGCCGGCGTTCCCATCACGATCGGGGTCGTTCCAATTTATAGAAATATGGACCACCGCCATCGGCCCGTAGCCCGGAGGGCGGCATGAGGTAGCCTGGGCCTGGGCGGCCCCGGTGGTCTACGAACCCCAGGAATGAGACCATCCCCCCCGAAACTTCAAAGCCCCGAGAGGGGCGGCATACGGCAGGGCGAGGACGTTCGGGCATGATGTCGCCCTCCGGGCTTGGGATTTCTCAGGGCGCCGGCATTGTCGGGATCTGATGAAAATGGACGGAAATTTCACATCCACATTCGAGCCGCCTCGCGCTCCGTGGGCAGGGCGATCGAAATCTCCTCGGCAAGACCGAGCCTTTCTTTGCCCTGCCGCAGCTCATCATAAACGGCGACC
>JAAEPZ010000717.1 GCA_024231955.1 bacterium
ATCGACTCATGTGTTTCTCCTTCGTCTATGTTGTGGGGACAACTCTACTTAGGAGTATCACATGGGTCTTATCGACAGATCGGCATAGCCTCCTGTCTCTGACCGCACCCTGAGGGTGCGGTTTTTTATATTCTCAATAAACAAGGATTGTAGGCCAAGCAGGGACTGTTAATGACAGGGTCCTGAACCCACAAGGAGATTAATGTGAAACGTACATTTAATTTGTTTTTGGTTTTCCTGAGTGCCATCGTGCTTATCGCTTGTGGCACGCTAGAGGCTCCGGACACATCGGACGCTGAACCGGCTGCCGACGGCGACGTCGCCACTGTGACCCCACCTACCAGCGGGCCGCGTCGCTCCGCGATCATGCCGGCAGACGTTCCGGTGGCGGTGTCCAAGGCGGCTGAAAAGTACGTGGACGGTGCCGAGCGCGCCTTTTTGCAGGTGGAAGACCGGTTCGAGGGTGGCCCGACGATATTGCGCGCCACCATCGATAGCGGCGGCCTCATCGAACTCAACCCCCGGGTACGGGCGCTGCCTGGCCCCGATGGTCTCGAGCCGCCGTACGATCCACGTAGCGCAGGTCCTGTCAGACTAGAGACCCGTGGCAGCACGCGGGGTGCAAGCCCTCTCGATGAAGAGCTCGAACAGATCACTCTCGACGAAGAGGGAGCGATCGTGATGCAACGGGCCTTTGCCGATGAGCGCTTGGCCCAAACTGAGCGTGGCGTGGAGCAGTCCTGGCGCTTCGAGCAAGCGCCGGAAGGAGAGGGAAATCTGGTCGTACGTGTCGTGGTCGAGGGGTACGAGCATCTCACTAACACCGATACCGGGCTGCACTTCGAGGACCCCAACGGTGATCTCGGCATTCGCTATGGGCTGGCGCACTGGATCGATGCCGAAGGCAAAGTCACCGATATTGTGCCGACCTACGAGGATGGAATCATCGCAATCGAAGTGACCGATGAGCTTCTGCGTACGTCGTCTTATCCCGCGGTGCTCGACCCGGAGATTTCTCCGGAGATTGAAGTCGATCAAGTCATAGATGGCCCCCTCCAAGGTAGCTATCCCGATGTTGCCACCGACGGTTCAGGCTTTCTCACTGTCTTTCGCAGCTCGTACTCGATTATTGGTGTCCGCACCACTTCGACAGGCGCCGTCCTCGACGAAGAGGGCATCAATATCTCTGGAAGCACGACCTCAAGTCCACAGAGTCCACGCGTCGCCTTCGGCGTGTCCAACTATTTCGTCGTATGGTACCTCTATGAAAACGGAAAATATCAGATCTACGGACAACGGCTGGCCCCCGACGGCAGCCTGGTCGGTGACCGGATTCAGGTGACCTTCGAGGCAGTGTACGGCCGGGAACCAGATGTCGCGTTCGACGGCACCAACTTCTTTGTCATCTACAGAAGCAATAGCAACCAGCTCAGCTACCAGCTGGTCGCACAGGACGGGTCCCTGGTCAGTACACCCGTGACCATCCAATCCGGCGCCGGTTCGGCGTATCGAGCGCGGGTCGAGCATGGCGGCGGGCACTCTATGGTCGTCTGGATGGGCTCTCCGAACGGGCGACCCGAGATCTGGGCTCGCAGCATCCCGGCGGACGGTTCAGCCCCGGCCGTAGCACAGCGCGTTTCGGTCACTGGCTATTATAGTAGCTGGTCCTCTAACTGCTCCAGCTACTCCAACTACTCCCGCCGGTACAGCTATAATCCGACAGTCGCTTACAACGCCGGTGGCTTCTCGGTCGCCTGGCGGTATGACTACGGCTACCGAGATTGCTATAATCAACACCACTGCTACCCGTGCGGCTACCGGAGCACTTGTTGCCATAACACCTGCTATTGTAGCCCCAGCAACGGCACTTACTACCATATTCTTGCGAACAGACTGCGCACAGAAGACGCCGCCCCACAGAATGGCGAGGGTCTCCACGTTGTATCATCGACGCGCGACTATACGCCTGCCCTGGCCTCGGACGGTGAGAATTCCCGCCTCGCGTGGCGCCACCATTCTGGCAGTGGGTATAACCGCGGCGCGTACACCGCAACGCTGAGCCCCACGCTTCAGATCGGTAGCTGGGTTCCAACCAGTCCGGCAGTTTACGCTTACTGGCCCGAGGTCGCCTGCGCCTCGGGTACTTGCAGCGTGAACCACTATGACACGCGTCGAGGTACCTCGGAAGTCTGGGCAAACCGAGTGCAGGCGACAGGATCGGCCCTCGACGGCGAAGGCACGCCCCTCGGACAGGCGGGCTATCAGGAGAATTCAACAACCGTCGCCTTTGACGGCACCAACTACATGGTGGCGTTTCGCACCTATCGCAACATGCAGTGGCAGATCGGCCTTGGCCGAATCACGCCTGAAGGTGTGGCGCTGGATGCCACGCCAATCTTCATCAACTCGGGGACAGGGTCGATGAACGTGCCGCACATCGCCTTTGGCGGGGGAACCTATCTCGTAACCTGGCGGGACTACGTCTCGCCCAACTACCATCTGCGCTACGCCCGTGTAAGTCCTGCCGGTGTTGTCGCGGATGGCACCGGAGTGTCGGTCGCCTTGTCCGATCCTTACTACCAACGGGCTACATGGGATGGCAGCAGCTTTCGGGTGGTCTATCGCGAGTACGACTCGAGCTGCGCCGGTACTGGCTGCTCCCAATACAGAATCGGTACGTTCCGCGTGAACCCGGATGGCAGCTCCACGGCGCCGCAGGTGGCCTACATCGGTACGAATAACAGTGAGTATTTCGATTACCCCGACGTAGACTGTGATGGTGATGGGTGTCTGATCGCGTTTCAAGCCCAACACTACAATGTCGACAGTAGCGTCTACAGCTACAGCGTTGACTCTGTCTTCATCGGTGACGATGACGTCGTGGGCAATCACCAGACACTTCACGCGTCCAACGGCAACTATCCGCGAGTCGCGGCGGGCGATGGCGGCTACCTGGTTGTCTTTCGCGATCAGGCCGGTGACATCGTCGCACGGACCACGGGGCCGGACGGCACTGCGGGTGCGGCCGCTCTCAACCTGGCCAACGACACCTACCAAGACTATATCCCGGATGTAACGTTTGATGGTACGGGCTACTTCGTCGTGTATGTAAGTCAACGCCCGGTCGAGCAGCCGAGCGGGTCGATCACGACCGAGCGGCATCTGTATGGCGCCGGCGTCCTGCCGGACGGTACGCTGGTGGATCCGGAGCCTGTCCTCATAAGTGACTTGTCCCATTATCACTGGAACCCCGAGCTGGCTACCGGGCTCGACGGACAGATGCTGCTCGCATACACGCGGCTCGATCCGGATCCTCCCTACGGCACCTACCGGGCCCGCGCCCGGCTGATCACTGCCATCGTTCCAGACACGGAACCCCCGGTCTTCGATCCGGAGTCTATTCCGGACGACATCGTGGTCGAGGCGATAAGCAGCGAAGGTGCTCTGGTGAACTTCAATCCCGATCCAGTGGCAGAGGACAATATCGACGGCTTTACGTTGGTGAACTGCGTTCCCGCAACCGGCAGCTTATTCCCACTTGGGACCACGACGGTCGTGTGCGGTACAACCGACAATGCGGGCAACTCGGCGCATGTCTCATTCAATGTCACGGTGGTGGATACCACGCCGCCCGTCCCCAGCTGCACTCCTCTGGGAGATGAGTGCATCGGCGAGACGACGCCGGTTGTAGCTGAATGCTTCTCCTCGGACCTGGTAGACCCGGATCCGGACATGTCCACAAATTCACTCGAGAGCTACCCGCTCGGTATCTGGGACTACACGTGCACGGCTACGGACGACGCGGGTAACCAGGCCGAAGCCGTTTGCTCTGTGGAGATAGTGGACACGATTCTGCCCACCTGCGAAATCGCGCAGTCGGCGACCTTCGAGTGCAAGGAGGCCGGCGGCACCGCTGGCGACGATGCAGACGTGCAGGGCTTCCTCTCAACACTCGTGACGGCGGACGCCTGCGCGCCGTCCCAGCTGATTAGCACGGATCTGCCGGTCTTGCTTCCGACGGCCTGTCCCGATGGCTCAGAAACCACTGTGTCCATCACGGTCGGTAATGCCAACGGCCAGCTGAACAACTGCCAGACCGTGCTCACGGTCGTGGACACCGAGCCGCCAACTGTGACTTGTCCGGAGGCGGCCGAGTTCGAATGCAGCGAGCCAGGCGGCATTGCAACGGACGCCGAGGATGTGGAGGACTGGCTGGCCCAGTCGAGCGTCTCCGACGTCTGTCACGACGCAACCCTGACGAACGACGCACCTGAGGAGCAGCTCGCACTCGGTGACACCACGGTGACGTTCACGGGCGTCGACGACTGCGACAACGAGGCAAACTGTGAGGCAGTCGCCACTGTGGTCGACACCACGTCGCCGAGCGCCGTCTGCAACAATGTTGCTGAGGAGTGCGCGGGTCCACAGACACCGGTGGAAACAGACTGCACCGGTGGCGATATCTGCGACGACGACGTACAGGTCAGCGACAACGCTGCGTCCGAGTACACGCTTGGGAGCCATTCCTTCGATTGCACTGCGACGGACGAAAGCGGGAACACCAGCAGCACGAGTTGCCATGTGGTAGTGACGGACACCACAGCTCCGCAGCCCAGCTGCACAGGCGACAACCAGGAGTGCGCGGGCGTGACGACCGCGGTAACGACCAGTTGCAGCGGTAGCGACATCTGCGATCCTCAAGTGCAGGCAGACAGCACGGCGGCAGCCGAGTATGCACTTGGTAACCACTCTTTCGATTGCACTGCAACGGACGACACTGGGAACGCCGCCAGCACGAGCTGCCAGGTGGTAGTGGCGGACACCACAGCTCCGCAGCCCAGCTGCACAGGCGACAACCAGGAGTGCACCGGCGTGATGACCGCAGTGACCACCAGTTGCAGCGGTAGCGACGTCTGCGACCCTCAAGTGCAGGCCAACAGCACAGCGGCGGCCGAGTACGTGATTGGTAACCACTCTTTCGATTGCACCGCGACGGACGACAGCCGGAATACCGGCAACACAAGCTGCGTCGTAGAGGTGCTAGACACCACGGCTCCGCAGCCAAGCTGTACAGGCGACAACCAGGAGTGCACAGGCGTGATGACCGCAGTGACCACCAGTTGCAGCGGTAGTGACATCTGCGATCCTCAAGTGCAGACAGACAGCACGGCTGCGGCCGAGTATGCACTTGGTAACCATTCCTTCGATTGCACCGCGACAGATGTTAGCGGCAACGCCGATAGCGTTAATTGTCAGGTGGAAATTGTGGATACGACCCAGCCCGCGA
>JAAEPZ010000718.1 GCA_024231955.1 bacterium
GCGGGGACGATCGCCGGGCAGCAGCCGCCGCCGCAGCCGCAGCTGCAGCCGCAGAATGCCGCAGCCATGCAGCAGGTTACGCCGCCACCTAACGTCGATCTGACCGCCGTTGTCGCCATGGACACGCAACAAGCGGAGACGGAGAAAGTCATGGGCGACGATTCGATGGGCGACGGAGACGGAGCGCAGGGCCAGGCCGACAAAGTGGACGTGGAGCTCGAGGAGGCTTAGCCGCCGAAACTGATTAGTTTTGTTTTCACGTACTGGAGTTGGTATCCTTCAGCGGTTCTTCCTGGCGGCATGTACGAGTACTGCTGGGGCGCGGGAGAATGCAGCTCCTCGTTTGTGCAGAGTCCAGCATAGCGAGTTGCTCTCCGCGCCGGGGTTCGACCCTCTCTTGTGGCCGTCCGGTGGTCAGCACTAGAAGGAGGGGGTAGTGCAAGGGCAGTTTCTTTCATTGCTTGTTTGCTAATTAAATGCCTGCCTTGCCTGAATCCTGTGGTTCTGTGCCGTTAAACCAGGTTCAGAGCCATTTGAAGCTCTGCTTCTCTATTATGGTATTCC
>JAAEPZ010000719.1 GCA_024231955.1 bacterium
ACAATAAGACTTATATCTACCCATCGCGAAATCAGCAGATGGGGGGCTCACCAGGTTCCGGGCGGTGAACGTCCGCAGGGTCGCATGATCATCACTTCGTTGTCTCCACTCCGAACGGTGGATCGATTGCCGCCGTTGCGCCATTGCGCCACACGGTCAGCTCTTTACGGGCCAGCGGGTAGGGCATCGGGCCCGACGTTTGACGCGCCCCTTCGCCATCGATCCACCACACGGCCCACTTGTCGCCCTGTTGACAGAGTCCGCTACCGGTCGGCACGGAATCAACCCAGGGGTACACCTTCTGACTCATTGAGGCCGGCCCTTGCCGCCTTGGGCGACTCTCGATCGGATCATCTGCACCAACCCGGCAAGCGACGTCTCAGGACTGGCCCACTCAACGGAGGCATCGACCGCATTACGGTACCCGAAACCGAAGGCGAGCACTTTCTGACCCCCGCGGGTCACTTCCTCTATCAGGCCCGGCAGCTCCTCGTGAGCGTTTGCCAGGTCGACGAGCAAGACGTCAGGGGACTTCCCGAGGATCCATTCGGCCGTAGCCCACTCGCGGAGATGGGTCGCCTGGAAATCTTGGACCTGGTTGAGCGCTATTGCCAGGCTCTCGCAGAGCATCTGGTACCTCCCCGCGACGATGATACGGATGCTCACTTGGCTACCTCCTTGGAACCGCACCGGGCGCTCTTCGACTTCCGGCTCGGCTTCTTGACGGGCTTCTTATACTTCCCGAAGTCCGGGAAGACGGTTTTCGGGGATGACCTCATGGACTCCTTACCCTCGCGTCTCCGAGCCGCCCGGGCATCAGCTTCCTTACTCGCCTTGCACCACTGGATTACATCCTTGAGATACTGGCGGTTCCTGCCCCTGGCGCGCTTTACCTTCTCCTCGGCCGCGGCAAGAAGATCCTCCTCCGGGATCTCTCCCAGGGTCCCGCTGGGATGAGCGTAGGTGCGCAGCAGCTGCGTCAGCGCTTCGTCCACCCGGGTATAGAGTTGCAGGCCCAACAGCTCCCCCGGCGGGACGTCGATCAACTCGCAGATGGCGAACAGGTGATCGACCCGCAACGCGATCTTGCCGCCTAGTATGGACGTGAGGCGTCCCGGCTTCCAGCCCAGCTCCGTCGCTACCTGGATTTGAGTGAATCCCAGCTCCCGGAGCTTTTCCTGAAGACGCTTGAGGACCTCGGACAGCTGCCTTGCCGCGGCGGCTTGTATATCCGCGGGAGTGGTCGATCCCTTCCTATTCGGTTTCTTCATGTAGTCTCCCGTTTCAGGCGCGGTCATGCCGCCGCAAGTTCGGCGAGCGTCTTTCCGAGCCGTAGCTGATGGATCAAGACGGCCTTGCGCGGTATCGGCAAGGTGCCGTCGTCGAGGACCTGCTCGATCTTGAGCAATAGGGGCAGATCGGCGCCTGTGCTATCGGGAACGGCTTCCTGCAGATCCGGCGGAAGCGCGCGAAAAAACTCGAACAGCTCCGCCACTACCGGGACGTCGTCCGGATCGTCGCTGTTGATCAAGCGCACGACAGAGAGGTCGAACGCCGCGAGCTTGCGCCGGATCCGCTGTTCCGGTGTGGTCTCATGAAGCAGCCAGCGTGCCGCCACTATCCTGGCGACGGG
>JAAEPZ010000720.1 GCA_024231955.1 bacterium
GCCTACCGACGACCAGTGGGCATGCCTGAATGGTCGTGCGCTGGAAGCGTTGGACTCGATCAAAGGGACGACTGCTATTTCTACGAATGCTTTTATTGAATTGGTTCGTCGCCTCGGCCAAGTGCAAGCAACGTCTGCGAATACATCAAAGCAGAAAATGGCCACCACGATTGTTGGCCTACTTGCGGCACTTGAGGGCTGGGCCGCAGCTGACCTGCCGAACGTTAGTTTGTCTTCTTCTTGCAGGGACGCGGCCGATCCGAAAGCGATCGCTTTTGGCCTACAACTCGAAGTGGATCCGCCCGTTCGTCTGTTCTTTCCTGCCGGCGGTGTCCTCCGTCCCCTGCCACCAGACGAGCTGGCCGCACAGAACAATGCTGCAGACGAACTGGCGCCAGTCCCTGTGCTTCAGCCAGCCGCAGGCGATCAGATGGCCCAGGTGCTGGCATTGCTTCAGGGACAAGCGGCCTCTCTCGCGGCTCTTCAGACTGGCCAGGATCGTGCTGCTGCTCAGCTTACGACTCTGTCAGGGGAGACAGAGGGCCTGGCGGTCAAAGTCAATCGTATGGGGAACACCTTCGAACAGGAGATCGCGCGACTTGAAGGGCGGCTCAAACATTTGGAAAGGACTGACAAACAGGTTCGATTGCAGACTGTGGGCGTGCCTCCACCACCAACTCAGAACGGTACGTCCCTGTCTGAACCTGTGTTGTCTGATGATGTGCCGGCAGCCACCCGCGCTCTCATTCAGTCACTGAACTCGAATCATCCAGCCCGCAAGAGCTCAAAACTATTTACGTCGGCCTTGAGCATTGAGCCTCCTCCTCTCAAGGATTATCTCCCAGCCGATTTGCTCTCGGCATGGGAGGATGAGGAGGTTCTGGTTCCAGACGCTGGATCCATTCGGTTGCAGTCTCGCCGACTGCCGATTCGTTCACGCAAGCAGCTGTTTGAGGCGCTGGACTGTTTCCTGCAGATTTGGGTCGCAGCCGGGAAGGTTTCGCTAGGGCGGATGGGCGATTACACTCGTTTGCTGCAGAACAGTCCACACCTCTCCATTTATTCTCTGGTGTCTGTCCACGAGTCCTTCATTCTGCACATTCAGTCAGCCGATCCTCCCTCGTTCGAATTGGCTGGTCCCAATCTCGCGGATCTGATGATGCATCTGTGGCTGGCACCGGGACAGTCAGTGGCGCCACCGGTGGCGGGGATGGACAGGAAAGGA
>JAAEPZ010000721.1 GCA_024231955.1 bacterium
ACGCCACGGTGGACTACCGCCACGAGGCCACGGGCGACGTGCTGGTGTCGTGGTATTTCGGGCGAATGTTCCTCGACATGGCCAAGCGGTCGAACATCTGGGCGATCCTCGATCGCCAGACGGTGTTCCACCTTACCAGCAAGTATTCCGTGCTGCTGTTCCAGCATATTTCCAGCCTGACCAAGCAGACGCGGGTCCATTCAAAGACCTTCACCATTGCTGAATTGCGGGCCGTTCTGGGTATTCCAGAAGGGAAGATTCAGCGTTTTGCCAATCTCAAAAAAGATGTTCTCGATCTCGCTATTGCTGAAATAAACCAGCTATCGCGGCTCACGCTGACCGCCACACCGCGCAAGGTTGGCCGCACGGTCACCAGCGTCGAGATTGCTTGGGAAGAAAAGCCCGAACCCGCAGCGCCCCCGCAGGAGCTGGCGGCGCGGAAGGCGGGCGGTGCAGCTCGTCCCGCCAAGGCGGCCGCAGTGGCCTTTCCGGCCACGGGGACCATCGCCTACAGCCCCCATTGGCTGGATCTCAAACACGCTGCCGGCTGCAACCAGGACAACGCCCTGGTCGCCTCGAACTTCCGGCGCTTCCTGGCGGATCGCGGGATCTCCCTCGATGCCGCGAACGTCGAAAAGCTATTCAGCGATTACTGCCGCAAAGTCGGGAATGTGTAACGGTCGCCCGCCCACACGATTCCGCGCAAAAGGCCCGTGTTTTCTCGGGGATGCAGCGCGTCCCCGAGTGTAACGCTGCCAAATGGCATTTCCTGCTACAGTGCTGCTTCGAGCCCATTGCTGCCCTTGGCGGTCAGATGTGATAATTGGTGCCATGCCGAACATGACCCTCCATTTCATCAACGCCCGTCATCAGCTTTCAGGCATAAAAGACTGGCTGACGGATAGCCTTGGCACCGCTTTTGCGGCGTCTGCTGCTCTGCTGCCGTTAGGCGATACAGACGTGATCATCACCGGAGGTAATCGCGTTATCCCAGAGAAAGGACATCTGGGCTACGCGCCTGAAAAGGGAGTGATCTATGTCACCGTAGACCCTGATCATGCGTCCCTGCGGGCGAACCCCGACCAGTCGCTCGAAAGAATGCTGGCTCACGAATTGCATCATTGCTCGCGGTGGGATGGCCCCGGATATGGCACGACGTTAGGTGAGACGCTGATATCAGAAGGTCTTGCGGGGCACTTCGCACAGGAAGTGTTCAACTGGCAGCCCGAGCCTTGGGAGAGTGTGGAAACCTCGGTTTTGCGGCCACATGTCCCAAGGGCACGGGAGGAATGGAATAACGCCAGATATGGACATGAAGAGTGGTTCTTCGGTTCAGCCGCGTTACCGCGATGGCTGGGCTACTCTTTGGGGTATCAGCTCGTGTCGCGCTACTTGACTGCGCATCCGCATGGCCGCGCATCTGCACTAGTTCATGCGGATGCAGAGATTTTCTTGCCGCACCTTCGAGAGATTTGACTGTCCGCTCCGTCCCGCATTGCTGCCCCCCGTTTCAACCCCCGGCTGCTGATCCGGCGATATCCGGTTTTATGCGGCCGACAACCCCGGTGTTGGCACTCGCGCCGGGGTTGTCAAAAAGGCCACCCGGAACGCCGCAACACCTCTCTGCTGTAGCCCCGAAGCGGGCATGGTCCTAACGGAACCTGAGCTGGCTGATCGGCCTGCCATGACCTCGTGGCTTGAAGGGGTGTTGCAGTTGCAGGATATGGCCAATGTTAACCAAAATTGCATTTTGGCCCCGGCGCTGTGTGAAGGGCCAGCTGCGCTGTCAGTTTTGTGGCAAGAAATGGAAGTGTAATTTTTTACACGCCGCCAACGTCGCCGTTCTTCGCCCCCGGAGCTGTTCCGGCCAGCAGGAACAGGGCGGCGACGTAGCGAAGTTAACATTCCACATTTCCCGCCATCTGCCATCTGCCATCTGCCATCTGCACCCATCATCGCCCTCGTGCTGGTTCAGGAAGCGGCGTCCGATACCAAGCGGGTCGCCCTGTTCCCGCCCGCCTGCCCCACAAACCCCGACGACATCGCCCGTCCCAAAGCAGGGGAGGAGGGGGTTTGCCTGCCCGTCAGGGCAGATCCCGGTTCTTCACCCAAAACCCGTCCCTGAGCCGTGAAAACATGGGGTATGAGGCTGCCGGTAGGGGACTGAACATAGAGCCCCTATTTCCTGCCATCATCGCAGCCCCCCACACCCCTCCGGCAGCAGGCAAGCGTCCAGGGCCGATGAGAGGCTTTGGGAGGGGTGTTGCAGTTGCAGGATATGGCCGATGTCTACCAAAATTGCATTTTGGCCTCCGCGCTGTGTTTTGAACCGCCTCCGACCAGCGCCAAATGAGGTCGCCGCAGCGCCTCCGGATGCCGCGCCTCGGGAGTGTAAAACTTACACTTCCATTTCCTGCCATCCTCACCCTTAGCCATTTTCCTTCCCTCCGGAGCCGGATTGAAGCAAGGCGCAGAAAATGTTACATGTAACGAGAATGGAGGCCGCCATGCCCACCCCAGTTTCCGAACGTGTCCAGAAGCGCCGCGCGGCTCTGCGGGCCGCTGGACTGCGCCCTGTCCAGATCTGGGTGCCTGACACCCGACGCCCCGGCTTTGCCGCCGAGTGCCGCCGTCAGGCCGCTCTGGTGGCCGAAGCTGACCGGACCGATACCGACATGCAGGATTTCATGGATGCCGCCCTGGCGGATCTGGACGACTGGCAGTGAAGCGCGGGGATCTGGTGACGGTCGCCTTGCAGGGCGATTACGGCAAACCGCGACCGGCGCTTGTGATCCAGTCCGATCAGTTTCCCGGCACGGCCTCCGTTGTGGTCCTGCCGGTCACCTCGACGCTGATGGATGCGCCGCTGCTGCGCCTGACAGTCGAACCCGACGCCGGGAACCGCCTGCGGGCCACGTCGCAAATCATGCTGGATAAGCCCATGACCGTGAAGGCCGACAAGATCGGCCCTGCCTTCGGGTCGCTCGATGACGTGGCCATGGTCAGCGTCAGCCGTTCTCTGGCCCTGTTTCTCGGACTGGCAGGCTGAGACGCCCTCAGAGCGCCGCAGAGGCCTCTCACGGCCTTTTGCCGTCCCTCTGTCGCCTCAGAGCTCATCTTGGCCCTGTACGGGCCTCTGCGGCGCTCTGAGGGCGTCTTGCAGGGCGCGCCTTCGCTCATCTTGCCATTTCTCAGCAAATTCATGGCCTGCCACAGGCGCTTTCCGGGGGCGATTTTGACCCCTCATCCAGCGCCGTTTGCCTTTTTTCTTGTTTTTTCTTGTTTTTGGTGTTGGCAGGTTACTGATTTCATTTGGTAAATCGGCCTGAATTGCGAGAAAAACCCGGTTAACTGCGAGAAAAACCCGGTTAACTGCGAGAAAAACCCGGTGCTATCCACAGGCTGCTAAGCCTATTGCGAGGGGTTCCGGGTATATGCGAGAGTGTTTTGCGATCACGCAATAGCCCGGAACCCCTCGCAATATGGCCCGCCCTCGCAAGGAAACCCCCGTTTCGAACCTGCCGGCAGGCGGCAACGTCACGATGCACAACACGCTGGTGAGCGCGTCCCATGGGCTGAACCTTGGCGAGAAGCGGCTTGTTGCGATGGCGGTGGCAAAGCTGTCCCCGAAGGCGGCGGCACTACCCGGCAAGCCGATCAAAGTTTCAGCCTTGGACTTCGCCGAGCAGTATGGGGTCGATACGGACACGGCCTATGAGCAGCTTCGGGATGCTCAGGAAAACCTGTTTCAGCGTTACATCACGCACATCGAGCACTTTGGTGCGAACGGCCAGCGCGTCATGGTGAGCAAAATGCGGTGGGTCTCATCTATCCATTACGAAAAGGGGGCAGGGGAGGTTTCGTTGGCCTTTGCGCCGGAGATTACGCAGTTCCTCGTGCAGCTCAAAAAGCACTTCACGAGCTACCAACTTTCGAAGGCCGCTGCGCTTCGATCGACCTACTCCTGGCGGCTGTTCGAAAATCTTGAACGCTTCCGGGAAACCGGGGTCTGGGAAGTGGACATGGATCGCTTCCACACGATCATGGAGACCCCAAAAAGCTATCGGCGCAACTTCAACGATGCCCGTCGCTTCGTGATCGATCCAGCGATTTCGGAACTGGCCGCCAAAACGAACATCACGGCGGAGGTTGAGCCTATCCGTCGGGGCCGTAAGATTGCTCGACTGCGATTTACTTTCGAGAACGCCAGCCAAATGAACCTGCCACTATGAGTGAAGCTCCGCACACCCCTCTGCACACCCTTTCGCACATGTCCCCTGCACAGGCTGCACAGGTAGCGGACGTCTCACGTTGGACCATCATGAGGGCCATAAAATCCCGTGATTTGCAGGCGAGCAGAGACAATCGCAATCAATGGCGGATCGCGTCGGACGCCCTTGAAGCTTGGAGGGCGCACACTGTGCGCGCACCCCTCATTCCGCACACCCCGCACACCCAAGAAACTCTCGCTGAGCTTCGCGAAAAGCTGGCCGCAGAGACCGCCCGTGCAGATGTGGCTGAAGCGCTCCTCGCTCATGAGCGCAAGGCTTTGGCCGCGTCCGAAACCGACCGGGACAGTTGGCGAGCAATGGCTGAGAAGCTGGCTGATCGTCCGCGCCGCAGCTGGTGGCCATGGAGAAAGTCATAGGCCTCTAAGAACGTCTGCTTGGAGCCCTTTCCTGCCGCTCGACGCTACCGCTATGCTCGACAAGAGAAACGTATTCGGAGACTTCCCTTGTCCAGATCGCTGGTCAGAACCAATCGCAACTATCGCCTGCTACTCTCGGCCAGTTCGGTCTCGAATCTCGGTGATGGAGTTGCGATGGTCGCGCTGCCTTGGCTGGCGACCATGCTGACTAGTAACCCGCTGCTGATCGCTGCGGTCGCCACGGCGCAACGCCTTCCGTGGCTTCTGTTCGCGCTGCCCGCCGGGGTCTGGACCGACCGCGCGGATCGAAGGTTGCTGATGGCGCGTGCGGATCTGATGCGGATGGTTCTGATGGCTTTCACACTGCTGATGGTCATATCTCATACCGCGTTGCCCGTTCCGGAGGGCTCCGGCAACGCTGCTATCCTGTCGCTGGCGCTCATCGCCTTCCTGTTCGGCTCAGCCGAGGTGATCCGCGACAACGCTGCCCAAACCGTCCTTCCCTCTATCGTCGCACATAGTGATCTGGAACGCGCCAACGGCCAGATGTGGAGCGCCGAGCAAGTCACTGGGCAGTTTATCGGGCCGCCGATAGCGGGGCTGCTGATAGCATCTTCAGTGGCGTTGCCCTTCGGAGTGGACGCCTCGATCTATGCGCTGTCCGCCGCGCTGATCTGGATGATCGCCCTGCCGCCCCGGAAATCTACAGTCTCTGCTCGGTTCCTTCCTGCACTGCTGGAAGGTCTGGGATGGATGCGGCGAAATCCGCTGATCCTGCGTCTGGCGATCATGCTGGGTGCGATCAACGCTGTTTTCATCGGAGGCATGACGATTCTGGTTCTTTACGCGCAGGAGGTTCTGGCGCTGTCCGCGACTGGATACGGGGTGCTGTTGACTTTCGGCGCGATGGGAGGGGTGGCCGGAGGCCTGCTCGCCCCCGCTTTGGCTACGCGTTTTGGTATGAGGGGAAGCCTTCTGACCGCGCTCGGCATTTTTGTCGTCGTTAATCTGCTGCTCGGTCTGTTCAGTTCGCCAGCGGTGGCGGGGCTTGCCCTGTTTCTGGAAGCGGCGGCAGGAATGCTGTGGAATGTGGTGACGGTCAGTTACCGTCAGCGTCTGATCCCCGACGATCTGCTGGGCCGGGTGAACTCAGTCTACAGGTTCTTTGGCTGGGGGGCGATGCCCTTCGGAGCCATGGGCGCGGGGGCGCTGGTGGCAGTGCTGACTCCGGTCATTGGGCGAAGCGATGCACTTCACGCGCCATATCTGCTTGCCGCCGCCGTCTGTGGTCTGCTGATAGTATTTGCCGCTGCGCGGCTCCGGTTTGATACAGCTTGAGCTATGATCCGATTGGCGGATGGCTGGACGACCGGCAGCTTCGTCCCAGCAACGGACGTTGCCGTCGAGCCGAAGGCGAGTAAGACCAAGACGGTTTGCAGGCCCAACTGTGGGCCTACAAAACACATCTTGCCACGCAGTCGAATGAAAACTTATGCAACTTTGCGCAACTGCTGGCGTGCGAAATTTAGCGCAATCCAGCCCAGTCCCGATTCCTCATAGTTGGGCCTTAGCGCCCCACGGCAGCCCCCGCCCGCCCGCTCGGATCAGAGCGGGCTGTAGGGCGGCGGGGGCGGGCTGTTCCAGTGTCGCGCATCTTCACACCCCCAGAGGGCCGGAAGCCTGAAAACAAGGGCTTTCGAGCGCCCCGCAGGGGGGTGAAGAAGACAAATCACATTTCCTGCCACCTTCACTTGCAGCTTGCAGGTTTCGCCCGCCCTTCGGCTCCATACGCGCCAAGGTTATACCTGCGCATATATCCTGCTTCGGCCCTGCTTCGGCCTTGCTGGGGGGATCAGGGGCAGGATATATGCAAAGGTAGAACCTTGCATGAGTATCCAAATCTGACCATGGTTTCACCATGCCCAGATTGACCCCGAACGCCGCCGCCGACCGCTCTGGCCAGAGCCGCACCACGATCATCCGCGCCATTGCTGCCGGAGAGCTTGCCGCCACGAAGCATGGCAACCGATGGGCCATTGCCGTCGAGGACCTCGACCTGTGGACCGCGCAGCGGCCCATGACGGCGGGCAGGAGCGCAGAAGGGCGTTTCCAGAAGGGCGAGGCTCCAGAACCCGCCTACATGCCCCTGAGAGGCTCTGAGAGCGCCGCTGACGGGCAAAAGGGCGGATTGGCACCCCATGCCCGCCTAGAGGCACTGGAAGCCCTCTGTGCGGCGCTACAGGCCGAAGTCGGGGAATTGCGGGGGGAGGTTGCCTCTTTGGCGCAGAAAGCGGCTCCTGCCGCCTCTCCGACCAGCGTGGAGGCGGAACTGGCCCCCAAGCGGCGCTTGTGGCCTTTCTCGGCAAAGTCCTGATCTGGGCGGATTCACGCTTCGGAGCGAAAAGTGGGAAATTGGGCCGAGGCTATCGGTAGCAAATTGGGCCGAGGTCTGCCCCCAGCAGGGCAGTTATCCACAATCTGAATCTCCAAAATGGCGCTCTGCGCCCTTCTTGTTCTTATAGTTCTATAGTTCAGGGAAAAATTACTGTTAAAAATCAAATATTTGCGGATCTATAGGTAGGGTATTGGGCCGCAAAAGTAGGGTATTGGGCCGCAAAAGTAGGGTATTGGGCCGAATAGACAGGTTGACAGGTAGAACCTATCTACTCTCAATAACTACCTATGGGAAAGACACTCACCGTGGCCGCGGATCGCGCCTTCGACCAGACCAAGACCGTCCTGCCCGCCGAGTTGGCGCGGGGGGTCTACATGCGGAACGCCCCCAGTTTGCGGGCGCTCAAACTGATGCATCTGATGATCGCCACGGCGGCGGGTCGCATGGCCGATCCGGTGCAGCATCAGATGCGCCTTGCGGACATCCGCAGCATCGACGGCATGGCCCACCACGACAAGGAAAGCCTCAAGCCCCTGTTCGAAGAACTGCGGGCGGCGGTGCTGACCTATGATGATCCCGAGGCCATGCGCTACACCGTGGGCGGGCTGCTGGACAACGCCACGGTGGACTACCGCCACGAGGCCACGGGCGACGTGCTGGTGTCGTGGTATTTCGGGCGAATGTTCCTCGACATGGCCAAGCGGTCGAACATCTGGGCGATCCTCGATCGCCAGACGGTGTTCCACCTTACCAGCA
>JAAEPZ010000722.1 GCA_024231955.1 bacterium
CATGCGGAAGTATCGGCCAGGAGGAACCGACTTGGTGCCCATATTCTTCGAGTAGTACGGCTTGCACGCCGTCTCGACAAACCCATCAAACCCGGCATCCACCAGAACCTGCTGAAGACGATCGTAGAAAACGTGACCAGGAGAGCGCGGCAAATCCGACCACGTAATCATCAAATCCCCTTGCCGTTCCGTCTGCCGCCCCATCGCCATCGAACCGTCCCCCATATCACGATCATGCCATTGAATCAGTGAAGGGCGACTTCGTCAACGGGCTGTTAACCAGGACTTTCCCCAATAATTTCAGCCGAAGGCGAGTGTCATCTGGGACGGGGCGTTGGCACCGAGTATTGAGCGCCGTGGGGATCTTGCACAGACCTCGCGGATGCCATCGGCGAGGGCGTAGAGACGGAAGTCGGGAATGCCGAACAGACGCTTGGATGCTCTGAGCAGGTGGGTGGCCAGGATATCGAGCTTGATCCGGGTTCCCAAGACCACGGCAGTGAAGAAGGCGACGGCGTTGACCAGCACGGCCATGTTGCGCAGGCGTTCATATGTCAGCACCCGGATGTCCTCCAGGTCGTAGCTCTGCTTGATGAAACGGATCGCCTCCTCAATGCGCCAACGGCTGAGATAGGCCGACACTACCCACCACAGGACCTTGCGGTTCCTGCGCATGGGCAGGTTGGTCAACAGCATCATCGGTTGCTTACCCAGACCCCGCACCACCACCAGCCAAAGGGGAACGCCCGGACGGTCCGGCAAGCGCAGGGAACAAAAGCCGTAGTCCAGCCGGTGGCAGACCTCCTTGCCCTTTTCCTCGCGCACCACATGGGTGGCGTATATCATCGGGCATCGGGCGGCCAATTCGGCGGTCTCCACCTTGTGCCGCCCCGCCAGGACATTCCGCCTTCCTGTGTTGCGGATGATGAAGACGTGCTCCGCGGCCAACAGCGGCGCGTAAAGCTCACCCCGGTCGCCGCCCCGATCTATCACCCAGACGCCCCGCTTGCCACAAGCCGCCGACACCTTGGAAATGGCGGTTTTGATCTCCTCGTTTTCCGATTGGAAGTCCGGCGCCTTCTGGGAATAGAGCGCGCTGTAAAGTGGCGTGATCGCCGTGGCCTCGTTCTCGACCCCGATCACCTGGCACAGCCAGTAGCCGTCGGCGATCTCCCCGATGCTACCGTCGCGCACCCGGGCCAAGTACTCCATCTTCTCGGCGTAAGGCTTGGCGATGTCCGAAAGGTCCAGGACAAGAAGCGTCCGCTTGCCGATCCTGGCGCTTCCCTCGCGCAGGACAGCGTCACCCACATGACCGCGTAGCGCCTCACGGCCCAGGTTGCGCGATAGTCGCGTCTCCGTCTTGGCCAGCGGCACGGTTTCCTCCAGCGCCCGCCCGATCTCGCTCAGGTGCACGCTGCCCCGCGCCGCGATCCCGTAAAGCGCCTCCGCCACGAAACGCTGAGCCGGCTTGCACAAACCGGCGGAGAGTCTCCCCGAAAACTCATTCAAATGGGCGCGCATCTTGGCCGCCGTTTGCGCTATCATGGCATTGGCCATCCGTTGCTGGGTGTGGGGCTCCATATGCTTCGCACCGCCATCCTACCCCACGCGGGCGGCGGCGGAGCAACGCCAGGAGTCTCCCCAAAAAATACGCCGTTTCACTTCCAAACAGACGATTCGTGAGTCTCTTCAACGACTTCGAGGTTTAACGGGGCGATTTTTGGGGAAGGTCCTGGAAGTACATCAGGCCCAGCGCGAACGCCTTCACCGCGACGATGTCGGTGTGCCCGAAAAACCGCATCCATAGACCCGCGGCCGCGATCGCCAGCAGGAGCAGCAGCATGAGATGATCCGAGGGCTGCGAAACATAGCGGACCCGCTCGTGAAACAGCCGTCTGGCCCAAAGCCCGCCGAGGCCGACAACCATGCCGAGCCCCGCGAGGGGGGCGAACGGTTGGAGAAGAATCACCCAAGTCCACGCCGGTTCGACGAAATAGCGCAAGTGGGGGACGAGCGCGGCTGCCAGCGAAGCGTGGAAGATCACCGCGAACAGCCAGGTCCATTTGTCCGACTTGAACAGGCTCTCGAATAGAACGACTTCCCGAGCTACCCTGAGGGCCGCACCGCTTCGGGTCGTCGGTGCCGGTGTCGTGGGAATGGATAGCGGTGCCGGAGTAGCGGCGTACCGCCAAATTTTGTAGGCGAGGCCGCCGATTAGTACGATCACGGCCACATAGAGTAGAAGTGCATAAAGCACGGTCAGGAACGACATGTCGCTATCACCCTCC
>JAAEPZ010000723.1 GCA_024231955.1 bacterium
GAAGCACTACAAGAGCAAGGCGTGGGCAACTGCGATGCATGTTTCATGGGACACACCCCTTTTGTATGACCCGACCTGTGGCAAAACAAACACCACTCGTCTACTGATGAACACGCGACACCCCCGGGCTTGTGGCTCTCCTCCCCACAACCCGTGCTCTTGCTAGGCAGGCATGCGTCACCGCTATTCCCATTCGTCCCCCTGACCCAACCGGCGGTCCTGCGTTTACAACGCCCACACGACAACACTGGAGAAAGTTCCCCCTGCAGGGGCCTACCAGACGTAGAGGCTGTCGTTGTGGAGGCGTTGGGTCATTGCAGACGTAGCCGGATGGTCGAACGGAAGTCGGCATGTGTCGCGTTGTTGACTTCCGTCTCCGTTGCGATCGCGTCCCAGTCGAGCTGTCGTACGGCTTCGGCGCCCAGCAAATCCAACAGGAAGCGGTTCCTGTCGGCATCCACGAGCATTCCCTTCAATTCGACGTCAGCCAGCACGAGCCATCCATCGAACGCGATGAGCCAGACAGGTAGTGGCAGGTCTGGTGTACCTGCCTGCGGAAGGAATGTCATGGTGTTGGGTACCGCCTCGTGCAGGGCCGACGTTGGGTATGGGTCCAGCGGCGGTAATTGAGGTGCCATGAAAGAGCAGGTGGGCGCGGGGATGCAATAAATAGAGAAGGGATGAA
>JAAEPZ010000724.1 GCA_024231955.1 bacterium
CGACTTGCGCGAAGACGATGTAGACGTTGGCCCAGCCGCCGTTGGTGATGTACTGCTTGGCGCCGTTGAGGATGTACTCGTCGCCGTCGTCGGAGAGCTTGGCCGTGGTCTTGATGTTCGAGGCATCGGAGCCGGCGTCGGGCTCGGTGAGGGCGTAGGCCCCCAGGTGCTCCCCCGAGGCCAGCTTGGGCAGGTGTTTCTGCTTCTGGGCCTCGTCGCCGAAGTAGACGATCGGCAGGGTGCCGATTCCCGAATGCGCCGAGAAGGTGACGACGAACGACGCCGCTCCTCCGTCGCTGAGCGCTTCGACGACGAGTGCCGAGGTGGTCTTGTCGAGCTCCACGCCGCCGTACTTTTCCGGAACGTCGACGCCCAAAAGCCCCAGCTCGCCGACCTCGCGCATGAGCTCGCGGGTGAGCTCCTCGTTCGGTGCTGCGAGCTCGTCCTTGCGCGGGAGGATCTGATCCCGGGCGAACTCCCGCACCATCTGGTCGATCTCTTGCTGCTCCTCGGAAAACATCTCCCGGGTGAAGATCGCTCCGACAACTGGTTCCAGCAAGAAGCTTCCGCCCTGTTTCATTCAGTTCCCCTTTTCCAGTCAGCAGATGAGAGCCCGCCGGCGCCGGCGCGGCCGCTTGCGGACGGACCACGTCCCCTCCGATCTCCGCCACCGCCCTGCGCTCCTGGCATCCGAAGGAAAGGGGGTGTGCGGGCTCATGAGGTCGGTTTCCTTGACCCTCTCACGGCCCACGGCCGACGCGCCTGGCCCATGGGAGGGGCCTGGGTTTCATCAGGCTTGTCTACAGGTTCGAGTATACAACCAACCGGCGGCCATGGGGCGCCTCACCGGGCTGTTTGTCGCGCTACCGGGTGGGCGACGTCCTCAAGGCATGGCCCTGGGCAAGACCGAAGGCATGACTCTGGGCGGGGCCGAAGACTCGACCGACTCCACGAAATCATGGAGCAGGCTATCGCCGTCCACTCCCTCGACGAGATCGACGTCGACCCCTGACCCCGGCAAGACCGGACTCCTCCCTTCCTCCGGCCAACCAGGACGGCGACTCGCCGCGGAGCCAGCAGCGATCAATCCTGCCAAAACATCACTCTGCCCCGGTAGAGATCGTCGTATGCGTCGCCGCCGGTGGCGCCCGCAGCCCCGCCTGCCCCTCGGCTTGGGCGCGTCGGCCGGCCGGATTCCCTCACAGACCCGAAACAGCGACCCGGCACCTGCTGACCAGAGGCAAACAAGGGCAAGGCGTGGTCGTCGCAGCGGGTGGTGGGATTTCAAGCTACCACCGTCAGCCCTGTTGAGCTCTCCCGAGACCAGCCCAGACCGCGCAGGCTTGACGCCTCTCGGGATCCCCGTCCTCCGGCGGCAAGGGCAAACGACGCGGACGGTGGGCCGTATCGCCAGCTGGTCCTTCAAGTACCTCAGGCATCCCATCATCATCTAAGGTCCTTGCCCGGGCCTCGCAGGTTTGCCTCCGAGGGTGTCACCCTCCTTGATAGGCATTTTTGCGATCACCCTGACCGGCTTCCTTCTTATTCTCACCGGAGAGTTCACCTTTGCGCCGATTGTCCTCGTCCCGTTCGGTTTGAGCCCAATTCTCAATTCGAAGATCTTCAGCCACCTCCCTGATTCGTGCCATTCTGTCGTTTGTGACCAGTACCAGGTTATAATCCATGGCCTGAGTGGCTATCCAGACGTCATTTTCATCAACACCCAATTCAAGACCTGTCAGCGGATCGATCAATTGCCCGATCCGCAGTTTTTGCCGTGTTTCTCTTGGCGAAAATCTCTCGAAGAGATTGGCTCGGAGCTGGCCATAATGAATGCGCGTCAGCTTTGTGACGTCGAGAACTTTAGGGATCCGATCGTCGATGAATTCAAGAAACTCGATTTGCCGCGGTGTGTCTTTGGGTGCAACGACGCGGTGTCCGTATTCAATTTCGCCGAGTGAGATCACCGAGACTCGAAGTGGCGTATCGCGGGGTAGTTCCCGGATGCGGTGGGCTACCGCAGCATGCTCTCTAAGACTCGCATTGAACCAATACGCCAGGATATTCGTATCGAGAAGGTAACCTTCCAAGGTGCTCAATCCTGGTAGGAGGTTACCGCAGCTCGGAGTGCGGCCAATATCGTGGGGTCGGTGACGGACCGAAAGCGTTTGCGCAATTCCCCGGCGGTGGAACGGCGGGACTCTTCCGACAGGTAGTCGTACAACGGTAGACAAGGTCGAAAATCTTCGGGGAAGTACCGCATCTGCTCAAAAGGCACACCGCCTCGCGGCCAGCCGGCAAACAGGTCGAGGAGTTGACGCTCCAACCGTGGTGGCAGTTCATAAAGCCGCAAGATCTCCCCGTCGAGCTGTAAAAGAAGAGCGGCCGGCGTCTGTTGAGCCGAGGGCGTGGTTGAGCGTACTGCGTCGAAATACGATTTGGCAAGCTCGCCGAGCGTGGCGATTTCCGACGGTCTCGCTTTCGGCACCGGCATTGCCTTGAGGTCTTTTTTTAAGTTGTGTCGCCTGGAGGAGTGCGCAAACATGAAACCATTGGCAAATGGAGAGTTCAGCAATGCCCACAAATAGAAGAGGGAGGTGGTGTGCTCACGCGGCCGAGCGGTAAGGAAGTTGGCGGTGACGGCGTGACCCTCGGAGTCAATAAGCGCCTTCAATCGCCAGGGGCCGCGACTCGTCCGCAGATAATTAACAAGCACTTGAGGAATACCGCGTCTTCTTCCTGCGCCGGCTCGGCGTATCACCGCGGGGTCGAGATTCATCCACACTTCTTCGGGCTGCTCGTGGATGTTCAATCCGCGCTTTAGGTGAACAAAACCGCGGAACGCTTCGGTGAACCAATGATCAAGCCACGTGACGCCGCCGGCAGGCAAATGCTGCTTGCCTTGATACTCCAGGCCCTTGCCCACCACCGCGAGGTCATCGAGGACTCTCAATGTGGAGCAACAGTCCCAAATCTCCTCCAGCTCAGGGAAGCGCATTTGCGAATTCGGGGAAGTAGAAATTCTTGCGGCGGGAATTCGGCGCTCGGCAGTTACTGCATAGGTTTTTCGAAATGCTCCGATATCCGGCCCGCGAACGTGCTTGTAACGAATCGACCTGTTGCCTTGTCCGGATTCGCATCTTCTGCCGATGAGGATCGCTGATTCCATGTCCGAGAAAGTGAAAACTTTATCGGGAAAAAGACATATCTCCGATATTTCAAAATTCTTGGCGATGTACGATCGAATCTCAGCGCTGTCCTTGTTATGAAGGAATCCCTGAGGAACCACGACGCCAAAAACCGAACCCGGCCGGAGGTGCGGAATCGTTCGACACAGCACTTCGGTGGTCTTGTTGTGATGCCGCACGGCGAGGTCGAATTCAGTGATTTTGACCTTTTCCTTTTCTTTGAAATTCTCAAACGGCGGATTCACCAGCAGGATGGTCGCCTGCCTAGTCATATGCTCGAGATCTTGACTGAGAAACATGTCGACGCTTTTCAGGTCCCAACCGTCCGGATTCGGCACGTCGGCGAGGGTCAGCGAAAGGCGGGCGATCTCCAGCGCAAACGAGTCGACGTCCACGCCATGAAGCCGATCTCTCAGATATCTCTTGCGCGCCTCCGCAGCGATGGAAGCCGGCGCCAGCTCTTTCAGGAGACGCAGGGCTGAGACGAGAAACGCCGCGTGACCACAAGCCGGCTCGAATACGTTTCGTTGTTGAAAGTCTATCTCATCGATCCACGACGCCAGCTGCCATACAATGTAGCTCACCAGATAGGCGGGCGTGCTGTGAATGCCCAACTGTGCCCGCGTTTCTTTTGAGATCAAAGTACTCTCGTAGACCGTGGCCAATGACTCGGTGGTAATGTGACCGAGGTGCGCGAATCGGTCGATTGTTGCTGCGGCATCGCGCAGAGCTTCCCGTTGAACAGGACGACTCCGGTCAGGAGATTTCAAAGTCGAGCCGTAGTGCGCGGATACCCGGGAAAGAACGTCATCGACGTCCAGCAGATTCAGCGAGTGAAATTCCGGGACCTGCTTGTCATGCAGGACCTTCGCCGCCAGCAGCCAGAACGCGGAGCGGAACAGCCAGTGTCCCAGCTCGGGGGTGACCGACGGCCGCCCCAGATTCTGCTTGAGCTCGATGACCGTCCGTTCCATGAGATCGCTGAGCATGGCACCGATTTCGGCCTCCACGAGGGGCATCAGCCCGGCGTCAACGAAGGAGATCTGATAGCCGGCATCAAAACGACCTCTGGTCTTGGCACGAAAAACGGCCTCCGGGTGCAGATCCCGGCAATGTTGCTCGAAGAAGCTTGAGATCTCAGAGCTACCAAGCGTTTTCAACAGAGTCGGGCGGTCACCACCCTGCCTCCAGCACTGAAGCTTGTCCCGGTACAGGGCAAAGACCACCGCGGCGCCGAAATCTCGGTAGGTGCTGACGGTCGCGGCCGGATTTTCTTGGCAGACGATACCCGCGATGCACGCAGAGCGGGCATCCGTCGGCTCGTGCGCGAATCCGGCGACGGGAACGTCCCGTACCCTACCTCCAACCTCGAAGCGACAGTCCCGGACAAGAAGCGGTCCCCGGTAACCACACTGGCGCAGGTGGTTCCCCAGAATATCGAGCGTCGGAGACTGCTGTGTGACGGCCATACACCCCCTTAGGCGTTATCCGGATCTCGCTACCCCGCGGGCCAGAGCCTACCATGATCGGCCGGAATGTACGATGCTGTTGCTTCCCTCCTCCTCGTGGTCCCAGCCCGCGGCACGAGCGGCGGGTCGACGTGGCTCCGGCACGCCGAGAGCATCCGCCTCTCGACCTCCTTGAACCGCGGGGCATTCACCCACAACGGCACGATCCGGGTCGGAACGTCAAGCCCCCCGCTCCACGACCCGCGGATGCGCCGGCAACGTCAAGAGCAGCCCCCCCGCGGTGATCTCGAAGCTCGGCGGCGGACACCCCGCCTCCCGCATCGTCCGCAAGATCGTCGCAATCCCCTGGCCTTCGGCCTGCGCCAGCTGCAACCGGTTGAAAAACCACGCCAGGGCCTGATTGCGC
>JAAEPZ010000725.1 GCA_024231955.1 bacterium
CATGTACATGATGGCTCGCTGTCTCTGAATCTTGGGCGACACCTTCATCGGGGATTGAGACGGCGGCGCCGGACGTTTCTGCAGCGGTCGGAACCCTCCGTGGCTCGGCCCCGCTCTGTCAGCTTCCGGCTGCCGATGCTCATCGAATCTGCCTCTGCCCATCTTCTTGACCGGGGCAGCAGCCGTAGGCTCCCCCCAGCCATCACGCGTGACATCTCCCTTGTCCGCAGTTGTCGAGGCCGGGGTCTTCTTCTTCGTCACATCTCTGCTCTCATGCCGATCCTGTTGGTCGCCTTCGATTCCAGGGCTGAGGCTCTCAGTTCTCCTCGCCCTTCTGGTCACGTCCACGGCGGTATCTCCTGCCTGCACCGAGGATCTGGCAGATCCAGCCGGCGACGCGCCTCTCAGCTGTCCCAGCATCGGTCTCGCCTGAGGGGCGGCCCCTGCTTGATCGATGTAGAACTGCTTCGCTGGCAGACGCGGTCATTTGAAGAACCCGTCTCTGAAGGGGGCCACCAATGTCGCTGGCACGACATCGTCCATCGTCGTAGGGAGCTGGTGATGCGGCACCAGATCTCCCATTTCACTTCCGATAACACTGCGGAAAGTGTCGATCTGCTCGAGCGTCTGCACCAGACCTCTACGCCCTGTCTGCGGCTCCGTTCGCTGCGCTCCTCTTTCCCGAGCCTGCTGCAGCTGCCGACCCACCTTGGTCATGTCCACTTGGGCCCCCTGAGTGATCAGGTACTGCCCCAGCTCCAGCCTCGGCATTCCCAGCTTGAAGTGTCGACTGAACATCGCGTCCAC
>JAAEPZ010000726.1 GCA_024231955.1 bacterium
CGTCGAATGAGCGTTCGATGCCGAGCGCCACGTCCTCGGCTCGGGACTGCCGCGGCTGGTGGAAGAGCGGAAGCTGCAAGGCGGCTGCGGCGCTGGCGCTGGTCGGCATGGCCAACATCTTAGCGCATGCGGGCGGGTCCTCGGGGCCAGGGGGACCCCGCTCACCGTGCCACGCACGCTGACGGTGGGCGGCGGGAGCTCGGCGCCGTCGGCCGGATGGTGTAGAATCGCCGACGGAGGAAGAACGATGGCTGCCGAGACCCTGACCCTGAGCCAGCCACAGCCACGTCTCCCGGAGCTTGTCGACCGGGCGTGCCAGTCCCACGACCGCTTTTTCATCACCCGCGACGGCCATACCGACGCTGTCCTCCTCGCCGCCGAGGAGTTTGAGGGCCTCATAGAAACCCTCGAGATCCTCTCCGGCTGCCACAAGAAGGTGCTATGTGGAAAGGATCGTCCACATCACATGAAAATGAAGGAAATATCCATGGAAGCACAAAGCATTCTGATTAGAGACGAAAAAGACACGGACTACAAGGCCATCTCGGATGTGACTAAATCAGCATTCGAAACGATGGAGATCAGCAATCATACAGAGCAATTTATCATTGAGGCACTACGATCTGCCAAAGCCTTGATGATATCCTTGATTGCGGAGGCGGACGGCCTTGTTGTGGGACATATCGCATTCTCTCCCGTAACCATGTCGGACGGCACCAAAGACTGGTACGGACTCGGTCCCGTTTCAATACGCCCAGACCTTCAGCGCCAGGGCATTGGAAAGGCGCTCATACAAGAAGGATTGTCACGCTTGAGAAAACTCGAGGCGAAAGGTTGCTGCCTGGTTGGGCATCCAGAATATTATCGGCAATTTGGGTTTAACAATGTTGAAGGGCTAGTTTGCGAAGGCGTCCCCCGGGAAGTGTTCTTCGCTCTTTCATTTGACGGGAAAATGCCGCGGGGCAATGTCATGTTTCATGAGGGATTTAAAGCAAATGGCCAACAGGGCGCTGCGGCGGACGACTGACCGCCGCCGCTGAGATTTGGTGGAGCTCTTCACTCAGGCAGTAGCGGAGTTCTGGGCCGAGGGCCGACATTTCCTCCTCCCGACCGCCATCGGCAAAAATCGCTGCCAGATCCAGGTCCAGGCGCGAGTTTGACGACAATGGCTTGGCTTCCATTTTTTACACGACAGAGAGCCCTTTGGAATCGACATCGCGTTTGCCGAGCCGCTGGCCGGTCCGCCCGAAACGGTCGAGGGAAGCCGCTTCTTGTCGTTCGCCGGCGTCGAGCCGGCGGTCTTCCGGATCTGCCCGCCCGAAGCTCATGTGGCGGAGAAGCTGCACGCCTATACACTACCCCGGCCACGGCCGACGGGTAAAAGGACTTAGCTCGCTACGCTCGCGAACCTCCGAGGGGTGGCAAGGGCAAGGCTTGAGGGAGTTCTCAAGGTCGCTTCGAGTGGCCTGCAATCCCACCATCCGCTGCGACCAGCACACTTGCCCTTGCTTATGCCCGGACAAACAAGGGCAAGCCGTGATACGATTTTCGACCGAGCCACCTTGGCTGGACGATCGAGGCACGCACCACTACCCGTGCCGCTTGCCCTTGCCACCCACGTCCATACTGGGCGGGCCAAAAATTAGATTACACTTTTTGGTTGCCACCGACACTGGAAGCGTGGTATACTCCTGAACGATAGCTCAAAACTTCTGAGCCCGTCTGCGGGCGGCATGAGATAGCCTGGGGTGAGTCTGCGAACCCCAGGAACGAGGCCACCCCTCC
>JAAEPZ010000727.1 GCA_024231955.1 bacterium
CCGCCACCTACTCATCGACAGGAATATGGAAGAGCTGGGATCCCGATGGGTACTCGATGAATGGGAACCAGTCAGGCACCTGGAATCCGGAGCTAATGAAGGCCACGGGCGTTGGCACGCAACTGGATCTATCGTCGATCAGCAGCATCGACGCAGGCTTCACCTCCACCGGCAATGACCACACCTATCAGCAGATCTCCGCGTTGGACGGCGGCGTGGTCGATCTGTCCGGCGTGCAGACGATCACGGGCCCCGCAACATACCGTGACGACGTCCGCTTGATCGTGGATCCTGGCAGTGAAGCTCCCGCTACAACAAAGATTGAACTGACGGGCCTGCAACGGATCGAGACGCTCTACACGGGCTATTCTCAACAGACTCGCTTTGATGTTCGAGGCGGCGCGACGCAGTCGCTACCGGCGTTGGCGGAGGTCAGCCACGTGGAGTTCGCCGCAAGCGGCGGCTCGGCCATCACGGCCCCGAGTCTATCGCAGATCGTAGACAGCACCTTCATTCTGACCGAAGGGTCACAGTTCTCAGATGGCAGTGCGCCCGCCACCTACTCATCGACAGGAATATGGAAGAGCTGGGATCCCGATGGGTACTCGATGAATGGGAACCAGTCAGGCACCTGGAATCCGGAGCTAATGAAGGCCACGGGCGTTGGCACGCAACTGGATCTATCGTCGATCA
>JAAEPZ010000728.1 GCA_024231955.1 bacterium
ACCCCCGACGACACGGCCCATCTTGACGCCGTCCCTGGGATCGCCGTCGCTGCCACGCCAGCCGAGGCCGAACTGACCCCACACTACCTCCGGCGCCTGAGTAGCACTGGCCACCGGATCCGCCGAGCCCCAACTGACCGTGCCAAGCCGCCACGGAGATGCACCGCCATCGCCTGCCGGCGGCTGCGTCCCGCGGCCGTCGCCGTTCAACTCATCGCCGGCCAACACCTCCACCACCCGCTCCACCTGACCGAAGCTCTGGCCCCATGCGTTCGGAGGAGTACAACTGGCGACCATCGCCAAGGTCGTGCCGGTCAGCAGAAGAATCTGTCGTACGCTGGGCCTCATTTCGGAGTCATCTTACCAGTGCCTTCGCCCTGTCCGGGCGGCGACTATCTTGCCCAGGAAGGCCCCGGATGACATTTTGGCGGGGCACAACATCTCATCCTCACCGATCCAAAGGAGCTGAAATGCAGCCAATTTTTTCACCGGACTGTGAGTGAACAAATACCGTAAAGACTCGCCTATGTGTCCCGAAATGAAAGAGTAGTACTTTATCCTCGGGCGGCTGAACGCTAAGTGAGTCTAGAGCTTCATCCAGCCCCAGTGTCTCAATGCCGGCTTGGCGCGCTGAATCCAGGCGGATTCTGAATGTATTGTGCGCCTCGCCCGCTGTAAGTTCTCCCACTGCAAGGTCTTCGACCTGATTCGGACCCACCAGCGCTGCACGAAGCTCGGTGCAACACGAATGGTGGGCCCAAGGTCCACTAACAAGTCTACGAACATCTACAAAGGTAATCATGGTCTCAAAACCTCGACACCATGCCGAACACCGCGTAGCAGTACCTCACTCTCACCATATACATCCGGCGACCACTCCCACCTCCACGTGGCATTGGGCGGTGGTGCCCCGACCTCAACCCGAAGGATCACACCACCCGGACCTTCCTTTGTCGCATGACTGTGAGCGATCCTAAGATCACGAGACCACGAGGTGTACGGGCTGCTACCTGAAACGCCACCGAGGCTGTGGGTCTTTGCCGTTGCGGTTCCACTGATATCACCAGGAATGACAGAACCTCGCTTTGCCGCCTCAAGATGGGGATGATTCGCGTGAACACCTCTGTAGAGATACGCCTTGGGCGCCTCGGGCCCGGCTCCCCTTGGGACATTTGTAGGACACCTGCTCGAGACATTATGACTCAGAACCCGCAGATCAGATACGAAGAAGACATGCTCTCCCTCGACCTCCAAGTTGAAGACCGAGTACGTCCCGCGCTTCGAGTCTACATCAAGAACCAGTGCCGTGTCACCCAGAGCCCAGATCTCCTCGCCAGCCAACAACTTCCCAGCACCCACCCACGCCTCGCGCGTCACCGAATACACCGGATGGTC
>JAAEPZ010000729.1 GCA_024231955.1 bacterium
ATTACAGTGCAGCATGTCAGAGACGCCCTGTTAATGGGGGCCGCTAAAATTATGAATCCTCCCGATTGGTTGCAAAGCCAGAATCCGGCCGCCTAATATGTCAATCATCCGAATAGCATCCCACGAGCTCGGGACCTACGATGGGTCGGTGCTGGAACCGCTCATTGACAAAATGGTTGCGTACGCCCGGCGTCGCACTGACGGCGAGCAGACCCGAACCGAGGTCAAAAATCAGTACGGCACGTACATCAAGATAGATAAAGACCCCGGCGGCACGGCCGAGACGCAAACATACGTCACCGGCGAAGACGAGCGATTCCACACGAGGGTCGACCAGGGGATGATCGCCACCGTATCGATCGGGTTTCTTCAAAAAATTGCAAATGCCCGGGCAACGCTTTTCACCGAACAGGGGCAGCGGTTTGCACTCAACCACCCGACGGACAAAGACCCATCGGAGGCGCTGGAACTCCTCGAGGAGATGCGCGAAAAAAGTGGGTTCGAGTCGGCTATCAGCAAAGCAAACCGTCTGGCTGTACAGTGCGGTTCCGCTGGTCTGCTGCATACGTACTCCGCCGATGGCCCGGCCCTGCAGATACTAGCCCCCTCCGATGTGAGGGCGTATCATAACGAATTTGTGTTCGAGGGCACCGACCTCGAGGGCAAGCCGAAACGGCGAGCGGCCCATAAAGATTCCATCGACGATGCATACTGCCTGATTATCCGGCTGGCCCAGATAGACGCCGTGACCTGGTCGTATCTCGCGATATTCGGACGGTCAGACCTGTATCCGCTCGGCCGCCACGTCATTTTCCAGGCGACAGAAGAGGTCACCGAGGTCCCCCGGGAGGACGAGAATAACCTCGAGATGGAAGACTACAAGATAGACGGTGTGATTTGCAATCCCCTGTCCCATTTTATCCATCACAACCCGGACGTGGATTTCAAGGTCCCCGAGTACCCCTTGGTTGTTTTTGACGGCGGTGTGACCGAGTCGGCTACCGAGATTATGCCGGTGTCGTTTTCGTTGTACGAGAACAGCCTCACATTCGACGTCTCAGCGTCCCATACACACGGAACAAGCCAGGATGCGGCCCGGGGCACAACGAAATTCACCCGGACGGCAGAGGCGCAGGGGAAGAAACTCCCGCGCAAGATGACCGGCCCCGTAGACCTCCCGGTCGGGATGGACATGGATCACGTGTCCCACGACTCCGCGGCGTCCAAGGACGCGATGGACGTTCTGAAAGACGACATGATTCAGACTGCGGCGTCTTTCTCAGTCCCTGACTACATGGTTGTGACCGAAGACCATACGCTTGACGCCTCGTCTGGAATCGCCCTGTCGGTCAAGACTCGTCCGTTGAAAAAGGCCAGGGAGGCCGACGTCAAGGAAAACAAGCCCAACGTCCAGCGGCTGTTTGAAATCGAGAAAACCTACATCCAAATGTATGCTGAGGATTCGCGGGCTCAGTCGTTGTTCGAGTGCACACAGGATTGGGACGCCGGCGAGCTCAAGATGCCGGAGAACAAGAAAGAGGAAGCCGAGCGGATCAAGATGTTGGGTGAGATTGGCGTACTCGACGAGATTGCGAAAATCCGAGAGTACTACAAGTGCGCATCAGACGACGAGGCAATCGAGATTTACGAGAAAATGCGAGACCGGGCTGATGAATTCCCCCCGCTGAACAAACCAGATGAGCCAGAGCCCCCCAAAAAACAGGTCGGATTGTTGAGGAAGGCCAATGTTAAAATTTAACTGGAAACGCCTACGCTTCTGGCGCGACCCGATGATGATGGGTTGGCGGCCGAACGAGCGGGATGACAGGGACTGGGACTATCAGGATATCGCCTACGCGAAAAACCTAGACAGCAAGGTTGACCTATCTGTGCACCTCCCCCGGGTTCTGTATCAAGGGGCGGCGCCGTCGTGTGTTGGCCATGGCATCGCGCATCAGATTTGGATTGAAGAGCGCATAGGGGGGCTCCGGGGCACTGCACCAAGTCGGGGCTATATCTGGGCACTGGCACGCAAGCAGCATCAGCACGAACTGCGAATGACGGGGACACACCCTCGTCTGGCGTACAAAGGCGTCCGTCTGCTGGGCTGTCCTCCCGAGAGCAAATGGCCCTACTCGACGAATAAAAAACAAGCCTGCACCATGCCATCCGACCGGGCCCGCCGGTGGGGGATGTCCCGCAAGGGCCTCCGATACTACACAATCAAGGCGGACCGCTCCAACCAGATACGGCAGGCCCTGAACGAGGGACACCCGGTTTGTATTGGTACCCAGGTATGGGATGCCATGCGACGGGCAACGCCAACTCAGATACTACACCGGCCGTTTGCCAACGAGCCCCTACTCGGCGGGCACTACATGTGCATCGTGGGATACGAAAAAGACCACTTCATCGTGGTCAATTCCTGGAAACGCAGGGAACGACTGCTGTTTCATGAGAGCGTTATCGAGTGGTCTAAAACCGGCGACCTCACTGTTGCCACGGGGTGGGTGTGATGCATGACAGGTACAGATATGGAAATTATATAGACACAATATTTTTTGTTTTTGGCATAGGTGTGTTTTGTGGCTGGGTGGTATTCGGCTGCACCGACATTCAACCGCCCCCGCCCCTACCCGAGACCGGATGCGACGTGGCCGCGGGCTACCTCGAGGAGCTCGAATGTGACGAGCTGATGATAATTCCCGGGCCGGATGAAATCCCAGGCACCACCGATGATTGGTCCTGGCTCGAATACTGCGAGACGGTCCAGGAAAGCGGGATCGTCGTGCTCAACACCGATTGTTTGATGGATGCGGGCGACTGTGACGCGGCGGCGGAGTGTTTGTAATGACTGATGTAATAATTGTATTATTATGGGCCTGTGTAGTGTCGATGGTATATTTGATTGGCGCCTTTGTCAGGTTGTATCTGATCACTCGAAAACAGATAAAGACAGAAACCCCTCCACGCAGTTTAACCATGCCACCTTCCAAGCCGCTCCTGATCCGGGGGATGACCAACACAACATTTACGGATTGCGTCTTTGAAGAGCGCGACGCGGCGGCCGTGTGCCTCGATTAAGAGGATCAGTGACCAGAACGCGCAAAAGACAATACCGCGGCAGCCGGCGCTTTGATAGATCGTGCCGCAACCACGGATCCTGTGCATGGTGTGAGGGTAACCGGCTTTACAATGCCAGGCGTCGGACGATGGTAGCGATCGACGACATCAAATGGTTGGATGAGCCACCAACGGGTGAAGAGATGGATACTTTGAAATCCATTCGATACGACGACCCCACAGAAATTGAGTGGTAATGTCAACCGTTGACGAATTTATCAGAGACTCAGACAACGCGTCTGATTACGCCGACGACCTGATTGCGAAGCTTGAGCAGTCCGCACTTGAGGATCTCGACGACTTATACAACAGCGACGGCGGTCGGGATGAAGAACTTTGGAACGAGCTCGGGGTCAATCCGGAGCTGGTCGTCAAAGACTACAATGACGAGCCTACGGAAGACCGCGGTCTCGAATGGGTCGAAGGTCTAGCCGGGATATCGGCAGCTGCGGCTACACAGTTTTTTCTGGACAACCGAGAGGAAACGATCGTCAAGCCGGTCGCGTATCGAGAACAAGTGCTTTCGGTCTACGCCCTCTCGAGAACCGAATTGATACAAGCCGGGAAACGCGGCGTTGAGGTCATCGGGGTCGAGAAATTCCAGGTACTACAGGCGCGGTATGTTAAAGACCTGGCATTTATCAGCGAAGTTGACAGCGTCACGTTGTACCAGACGCTTTACGACTACGGCGCTATCCGGCCGATTGAAAAACAGATTGCCGACGCGGCGGGGTACGTCGCACGCATGACCGAATATCGTCCGGGCTCGACGCAGTTTACCGAGGCGGTCAACGACCTGATCAACCGTGATTCGAAGCGTGTCCTCAAACAGCAGAACCGGCGGGCCGTCGAGCGGGTTTATTCGTTTCGGTCTGCAGACGGCGACATGGATGCGCTGATGGCCTGGATTGGTGAGGGGGGCAAGAACACTTGTTCTTACTGCCTCGAACGATTCGGCCGTGTGCAGACCTACCAGGAATGGATTGACGAGGGACTACCTGGAAGCGCCGTCTGCAAGGGCGGGGATGCTTGCCAGTGTCATTTGGAACGGTCGGATTAATTCAACGCGGGAAACCGCATCAAATAGATCATCAAAACTCTGAACTAGAGTCGAACTAGTCAAAAAACGAGGGAGTCGAGATGGGCGAACCAACAGAAGGCGCCGGGGATACCGGTGCGGGCACCACTGCAAACGAGGACGACAAATCAGTCAACGCTCAGGCGAAAGAGCTGAAATGGGTCAAAGAGGGTTTCGCCGAATTGGCAGCCCTACGGCAGGAAAAGACGGATCGCGAGACGGCAGACGCCGCGCAGAAAGACGCCGACGAAAAGGCCAAGCGCGAAGCCGCAATCGAAAAGGCTAAGGAAGAAAAGCAATTCGAGGAAGCGGCCCGTCTACAAAAAGAAGCATCCGACAAAGAGATCGCCGATCTGAAAACGGCGGCGTCTAAATCGGAACTCCGCGCCGAATTATCAGCGGAAGGCTTCGCCGGTCGATTCACCGATTTCCTAGCGTCCAGTTACGACGCGGAAACACACGGTACGATCGCCGAATACGCGAAAGCCGCAGCGGCGGACGAGGGGAACAGGCAGTTCCTTGCGACCGGCCCTGCACCCAAGCCGGCACCCCCGGGGAAACCCAGTGTCAGCGGGGCGAGTGCGACCCTGACCAAAGCCCAACTAGACGACCTCATGAGCAGTGGCGATAGCGAAAAACGACTCCAGGCCATTGCATATAAAAAAGCCCTCTACGACAAAGACGGGAATTTCGATGGTCTGAAGTGACATGAAAGGTCACTCCAATGGAAAATTATGACGACCTAATTCGGGAGGTAATCAAGCCCGAAATTATGGAGACGCACTTCGTAAAGCAGCTCTCCCAACTCGAAAATCTGTTCACCAAGGACACCAAGATGACCGGCGGTAAGGTCATCACCGTGCCGATCAGGACCAGCGTAACGAGCAACGCCGCTGCCTACACCAAGGCAGACGTTGACCCGGTGGCCGGTACCTTCACGTCGGTCGATGCGACATGGAATAAAGTCTGAACAATTGGACTTGTAAAATCCTGTGAATTGCTGGGACACCCCACGCGGGCAATCAGCAGCCAAGCGCATTGGAAACAATGTGAAGGTCCAACGACTAGGTCACGGAGCCCTAACGTAAAGACGAGGGCGGTAAAGACCCACGAGCGCAGGACACCCGAAAGGGTGATGATATAGTCTGGGCTGCATGGCAACATGTAGAAGCGGTAATTAAAAAAGCCGCGATAACAATACCGACCAACACACCGCGGCCGAAGTGCACGGCATCGATATCAACCGCGCGAAACACGGCGGGTCCCCGTCCGTTTCGGATCTGATTCGAGATGCGATCGCGATGGAAATGGCCGAGCTTTGGGCCAGCATCTACGATGCGGTGTACACCCAAATCAAGGCGGACATCGATGATTCCTCGACGTATTCCGATGCGGCGCTGAATCGCACCACGTATCCGACGCTTGCCTCTCAGGAGAATTCGACGGATACCCAGGTCACCCTGGCGATCATGCGAACGCACTCCAATGCGGTGCGCCTGAACAAGCTCTGTGGGCCGAAATCCGGCTACACGTGGGTCATGCAGGAGAACTGCTATGAGGCTTTCGAGCCGGCAGCCGCTGCCCTGCATGTGTGGAACATCAACGGCAAGGCCAACAACAGTGTTGACGCCGGCTACCAGGAGATCGGCACATTCGAGGGTCAGGGCGTTGCCACTCCCCAAGGCATGACCGTCGGAGACATTTTTTACACCCGCCGACAGGATGTGAAAATTCACACCCACTATCCGCTGACCATTCGGCAGGTGGCTTCGGGGCGAAACTCTGCAAAGTTCGTCATCGAAACGGGTATCAACGGCTACGTCATCAACCCGGGATTCCAAGGCAAGATGACTTCCAAAGACTAAAACGAAAGAGGTAACGATATGGCTGCTGAAGCTACTATTATTGACGGCCCCGGAGTCGTGGGCGGTTTGGGTTTGATTTCCACTTGGGAGGTTCTGCTCGATAGCGAATTTCTCGCAACTGGTGAGCCGGTCGATTTGACCAGTGTGTACTCGAAGATTTCCGCACTGTCGATCGCTGGGGTGGATGCCATCGCAGACGCGTTGTACGTTTTCGGCACGGTGCTCCCCTCCGTTGGGACCGCTGTGACTGATGCGAACGTGCTGATTTCGGCGATCGAGTCCCCCGGTAAAACCGGTGCGACTGAGGCCGCAGAGGCTTTCGCCGCGGTGAGTTCTACCAACCTGGCAAGCGTTGGAGAATTGCGACTAATCGCAATCGGCAAGGCCCTGTAAACAACACTCCCTCCGACCCCTGCTGGTTTGTCAGTTAGACCGGCGGATCAGCGGGGGCGGTCTATTTTGGAGGCAATCATGGACATTGACTGGGTAGCGCTAAAAAAAGAAGAGAATCCCATCGAGCGTAGCAAGATGATCCAAGGGTGGATCAACAGGTGCACGCCGAACGATCCGATTTTTCTGTCGGATTGCATTCTCCGGGGTTCGTCGATTGGGCTCTACGTCCTTGAGGAATTGGCCGCCGCTGAGAATCGCGCGATACAAACCCGGGGCGAGCCGATGTTGTGGAATATTTTTGTCATCTGCGATAAGTGGGGCAAGGAACCGCTCCCCGGCGAGACCGTTTTCAAAATCAACAAGAAATCGTTGAAGCATGCGAATGGGGATATCATCCCCCCCGGCGAGCGAAATCTCGCAATCATCGACGGGTCCTATGAGGAGCTGTTCGAGGACCACCGGCCGTATGTGGTTGATGACAAGGGCTGCATTCAGTGCAGCTTTACCGACGCGGGTCATTTTTTGAATCTGTGGGGCGTCCACGCAAAAACCAATCGCGCGATGGTGCCGCACAAAAAGAAATCGCCTGAGCCCGTGGACCACCCCGACGGCGGACAGCAGTTCGAGTACAACTGGCTGTACAAAGAGATGACCAAAGATATGTACGAGGCTTTGCCGAAGCGCAAGGCCAAGCCGAAAAAGAGGGAAAAGAAAGAGGAGCCGACCAGCGGATTCGCCGATGCTCCCAACCTCTGATATTGGGTTTGTAATCGGCAACGGGCTGTCTCGAGAGGGCTTCGAGCTCGAGCGACTCCGGGGCAAGGGCTGGACCGTCGGATGCAATCACATCTATCGGGATTTCGAGCCGGACTTTTTGGTAGCGATCGACAGCAGACCAGATAACAACATGGTCGCCGAGATCGACGCGATACCGAAGCCGCGGCCCTGGCAGTTCCTGACCCGGCGATACCAACACGACCGCTTCTGGTGGTTGTGCTGTGATGATGAGCCGATCACACGCTTTCGGAACGTCAACCACGGTTGGAATATGAATTCCGGGCTGATTGGTAGCTACTACCTGTCGTCTGTGCTGCGACTGAAAAAGGTCTACATTCTCGGGCTGGACTTCTTTCTGCCGGTCCCTGGGAAAAATTGTAACGACATCTATGGTGGGAACCACAGCACGAGTGTTGGCTTGGTCGTCGTGTGGAATCGATTCATCAGTGAAAACCCACAGACCGAGTTTATCCGAGTCGGCCCGATAGCAGAGCACGACCGGGAATTTTACAACATCGAACCGAAGGGCTTCTCGTTCATGGAATCCTTTGAGGGTATGCCGATTTAATGGCAATCAACTGGTCAAATCCGAGGCTCAACGCCCTGCCCTGCGAACGGATGCGCGGGTGTACCTTCGCTGAAGACTTCGTCACGTGGACGCGGGCCCAGGTAAACCTCGCTTCGGGGTACGGGTCTACGTTTGTCATGGACCACGGGTTGACGACGGAAGAGGCGACCCTATCGTTCCCGACGTACCCGGCGACACCGCACGATGACCAGTTTACTGTTGTGCTGCAGTTCAACACTTCGGCCACCTCGACGGCGGGGACACTTGCCGCGACCGGTGATTTTGCGAGCAATGAGGACGGTTTCTACATCCGCGTGACTGCGACCGGTGTAACCGCCACGTTTTACGGCAACTCTACCCAGGAGACACCGCTGACCGTTGCGTGTGACTACGCCGACGGTGAGACCCACACGGTGACCTACGTCGTCGATATGACCGGCAACAGTCACACCCTTTATGTCGATGACCTGGACGCGGCGACAGGGGCGACGACGGTTGATGAGACGATCGGTGAAGACCAGCCCCTAGGGTTTGGCTTGTATTTCGAGGGCGAGATCACCAAGGCCCGCACATTCGGCGCGGTGTTGACCGAGGAAGAGCACGACGTTTATCACGCGGGCACGGTCACATCATTTCTGGATATGCCCTGGGCTGTCTGGCGATGCGACGCGAACAGCGACAACGACGCCGGCGCCCTGATTTTGGACCGCACGCTGAATCACAGGGACCTGACCAAAGGGGACGGGGCGACGGCGGCGACTTATCCCACGTGGGACTCGACCAACGAAAAATACGAGTTTGACGGGGTAGACGATTACGTATCCGGAATCACGACGCTCCCGACCGCCTACACCCTATCGGCACTCAAGAGCACCGACGCGGCCCCCCTGCCGGCGATAGACCAGGATACCGACTCGACGTACTGGGATTTGATTACGACCACTGGGGACTACACTGGGTACCTTCACAGCCTTGCCATCCATAATTCGACGCTGACCACGATCCAGAAAAATCATGATGAATATCAGCATCTGTATTGGACACGGCGGAAACGAGCCTACGGTATTATTCAGCGCCTGATTGCTGAGGGTGTCTGCCAACTCTGTGTCATGCTCGACTCGTCCTTCGACGACCCGTTTGACGACCTATCCCAAAACGAGATTGCGGGTACGGATACTCTGGTCACCGGTTACGGGCTGGACGGCTGCAGGTTCGAATCGGCAACCAGCAACATCACATATTCAGACGAGGCCAATCTGCGCAGCGATCAGGGGACGATTGTATTCTTCGGCGACTTCCCGAGTTTGGGTGTGGATTGCCATTTGCTAGACAAGGGTACAAATTACAAGTTCTCGATCACCGACACCGCGAGTTTCGGCTACCTGAATTTCCAGGCTCAAACCTACGCGTACACCCCTGCTAATAATTCGATGATCGCCATCACGTTCAAAGACGGCGAGCCGGTCAGATATTTCATCGATGGCGAGTACGAGGGGGATAGCGCGGGGAACGTCGCGATCACCGACTCGGGAACGACCGACCTGGTAATCGGAAACAACAACGAGACG
>JAAEPZ010000730.1 GCA_024231955.1 bacterium
CTTTCACTGATCCAACGCCCCGCTCTTGACAAGGGGTTATCCGTAGACGAGACGAAATAGTCATTGTAATAGTAGAGGTCAGTCGGTTCAGTCATCCCTTCCCGAACCGCAGCAATCCAGACCACCGTCTTCACTTCGTTTCTTCTCTGCATCTCCAGCGAGATAGACGCGAGTTGTTGGTGCAGCGCGGGGGCCTTAACCTGTGTCAGCTTTTTACCAGGTGTCGGATCACTGCCCATTGAGAGAGCCGGCCCGCGCCCAAAAATGCCACTGACTCGGCCTCTTCCGGACGGATACGCCTCGACTCCTCTAGCGGACCCCACCTGCACCGAACGACCTGCTGCACCAGCAGACGGATGACGCGTGTACCCTCGCGGAGAAGGCGATCGACCTTTCTGCGTTCTCGCTCGTCTCTGCGGCGGTGGTTGACTGTGTGACCTCTTTTGACTTCGTCCGTCATGTCCTCTGAGCTGGCCAGGCTCTAATCCTCATCTGTCAGACATCACGTATGATTCTGGCCCGTTACCAAACGTTAATGACTGAAACTGAGTTGCAGTAACACC
>JAAEPZ010000731.1 GCA_024231955.1 bacterium
CTCCTCCTTGTCCTTCAGATACTTGACAACTCTCACAGTGACGTAGAGAGCTGGCTTCCAATCAGTCCTGTTGGCGCCGTGAAGATAGTCAGGCGGCAGCAGCACCATTTCCCTCTTCAGGTCGCCGACTACTGTAGAGAGTCGCGCCTGATCTCGAACCAATTGCCCCGCCGCCTCTCCTGCGTTTGTGAACACCTTGGTTCCTGGAAAGAAACCAGGCGCACTCCTGGGCATAATCTGCCCCAGCGCCATGTCCGGCTTCACATCTGTCATGGTGAGGGCCATCGTAGCACGCACCAGCATAGAGGTCTGCTGACCACTTGGTGTCGACACTGGCTGTTCCGCCTGCACTACCACGTCCACTTTCTTAGTTCTGTGCGGCAGCAGACAGTCGTAAGCGGCATCTGCCGTGCCAGTCGGATTCATTTTGGCCGCTCTTCGATCAGCTCCGCATCGGAAATGCTGCTCCAAGAACTCCGCCAGCAAAAATGTCAGGTGCCCATAGGAGAATCCTTTGTAGGTCGCATCTCTTGGGCGTGGGTTCTCCCTTCGCTCATAGTCGAGCAACTGGAAGTCGACCATTGGATTCACCCGGCCTGTGGTCGGCATCCCCATCTGATCGAGCACCACTTCTTCCTGCTTCTGAGACGCCACCGATCCGCCGACAACTGA
>JAAEPZ010000732.1 GCA_024231955.1 bacterium
ACCGAAAACGTCCTCGGGCATACCGAAGAGAACGGTACCCGGTTCATGTTCGAGATCCCGTTCATCCTCTGGCTCTCGGACGAGTATCGGGAGCGCCACCGCGAGAGGGTTGCGGCGTTCAAGAGTTATGAGAACCGAAGCTTCATGACGGATGACCTGATCTACGCCGTCTTTGACCTGGTCCGGCTGAGCTGCCGTTCCCACGTTCCGGCGCGGAGCCCCTTCAGCAGCGATTACCGGGCGCGGAAGCGATGGATCGGGGAGAGGGATTTTGATACGGATATCGTCAAAATTCGAACGTTGCTCGATTACGAAATGGATCTTTTCGCCAGGCAGCCGGATGAGTTCAGGGAACGGATCTGGCCCCACCGCGTCAACAGCATCGGCAAGCTGCGAGAGGTCACTCGGATCTTTCGCGGCCTGGAGCTGGATGTGGTCTTTCTCGAGGAGGAGAACCGATTTGACGTCAATCATCCCCCCGCGCCGTCCATCGGCCTGACGCTGGAGAGCTTCTGGGCTGCGGTGGGCACGCCGTCTCCGTATGGTTTTTGGCTCGATTTCAAGAATCTGAGCGCTCAAAACCATCGCGCCGCCCTCGATCGACTGGCCGCTTTGGCGGATCGTTTCGAATTGACTCGCGAAGCGGTGATCGTGGAATCACAACAGCCGCTTTTACTCGATGCCTTCGGGAAGGCCGGCTTTTCTACCAGCTACTATCTGCCCACGCCCATCGTCCGAGAAATCGGCGCCAGGGAGCCCGAGGAGCTGTCGGGGCGGGAACGCGCCGCAATCGTTGAGATCAACGATCGCATCCGC
>JAAEPZ010000733.1 GCA_024231955.1 bacterium
CTGGGCATCGACTGCATCCCGGTGACCCTCCTGATTGCCCTTGGCATCCAGAAGTCCCAGAAGCTCGGTCCAGGTGGCGATTGGCGGCCAGTAGCGCTTCAGCAACCGAGCATTCCACTTCTGCCCATCAGAAAGGAGGTATGAGTAGCGCCCGATGACCTTGACCATGCGGAAAGGACCAGCGTATGGCGAATGGCCCTTTGGTGTCTGTGGTCGGCGTGTGAGCACCAAGTCCCCGACATGGAACAGTCCCCATTTCAGCCTCCGGGCTGTGCATTGAGCATCGCCCGGCCAGAAAGGGGGCTTGCACCCATCGGCGCCTGAGCTGGTCCCTCTGCTGGACGACCTCAGCAGCCTCAGGCTCCTGACCGGCTGGAAGTCCAGTCGGAATGGGCGCTGGTAGAATCGCTCGGCAGGACTCGGTGCATCCGGCGTCGGTGGGGTTGCCCGATACGTTTTCAGCAACTCCCCGATCCCCTCTTCCCAAGAGAGGCGGTCCTGAGCAAAGGACTGGACGCCGTGTTTGAGTGTCCAGTTGAAGACCTCGACCAGCCTGTTCTCAGTGGGGTTGTAGACGGCTGATCAGACGTGCTCGATGCCATGTCGCTGTAGGAAATGCTGAAACTCACTCGACACGAACTGCGGACCATTGTCCGAAATGAGTACAGAGGGATTTCCTACATGACAAAACACAGTCTCCAACC
>JAAEPZ010000734.1 GCA_024231955.1 bacterium
GGGCGGGTGAAGCGGGCCAAGGATGAGCCGCGGGTGGTCCAGCAGGTGGAGGTTGTCAAGTCGCCCGTTCGCATCGAGGAACATCGCGGCTTGGCGTACTATTGCCGCCGTTGCGACAAGATACACTACGCTCCGTTGCCGCCGAATGTACGAAAAGGCGGCCTGTTGGGTCCGCGTCTGACGGCGTTGGTGGCCTATCTCAAGTGTGCGTGTCACGCTTCGTTTTCGACCATCCGCAAGTTTCTCCGCGACGTGATGAAGGTTACGATCTCACGTGGCCAACTCACCAAGGTGATTCGCAAGGTCAGTCGCGCTCTCGGCGGCGCCTACGAGGAGTTGCGCGATCGCCTATCCGTCGAACCGCGACTGAACGTGGACGAGACCGGTCACAAGGAGAACGGCCAGCGTTTCTGGACGTGGTGCTTCCGAGCCGAGATGTACACCCTGTTCAAGATTGATCCATCCCGCGGGTCGGACGTTCTTCTGGACGTCTTGGGCCAAGAGTTCAACGGGGTGCTGGGCTGCGACTACTTCTCGGCCTACCGCAAGTATATGAAGGACTTCAGCGTGCACGTCCAGTTCTGCCTGGCCCACCTGATCCGGGATGTAAAGTTCCTGACCACGCTTTCGGACCGGGTGACGAAGAACTATGGCGAGCGCGTGCTGGACGGCCTGCGTCGATTGTTCCGCGTCATCCATCGCCGCGACGAGATGACCGACGCCCGGTTCGACAAGGCGATCGAAAAAGCCCGCGTCGATCTGGTCACCACCGCGAAACGGGCCCCGCCGCGGTCAGAAGCCCAAAACCTGGCCGAACGGTTCCGCAAACACGGCGACGCGTACTTTCGTTTCATCACCACGCCGGGTGTCGAACCGACGAACAATCTGGCCGAGCAGGCCATTCGCTTCGTGGTGATCGACCGACAGATCACCCAGGGAACGCGAAGCGAAACAGGCCGCCAATGGTGCGAACGGATATGGACGGTGGTGGCCACCTGCGCCCAACAAGGGCGATCGGTTCTCGAATACATCGAGAATGCCATCCACGCCTACTTCAACAGCCAACCAACCCCATCACTATTGCCCGCCAAACTGTGAACGGTTACTCCCGGCCAGTGCCTTGGGCTTTTGTCTTCGGCTTCCATCGGCACACCAGGCCCGCCTCCAACAGCACCCGATACACGCTCGATGACGACACCGCACACACGCCATCGTCCAGCATTTTCCACGCCAATTCGCGATGTCGAACCTGCGGATGAGCCAACGCGTAATCGAGAATCGCCCGCCTCTCCAACGGCAACAGAGCGTACAGATTGCCCGGCGACGAACGCGGCGGCGACGACCTGGCGCAAGGATCCGTTCGCCGCCAACGCTGATACGTCGAACGCGAAATCTCCAGCACCTCCAGCGTTTGCCGGATCGGCCAGCCGCTGCGCTGTTTGGTCTCAGCTACCAACGCAATCACCTCTTCCTGCAACTCCGTCGGCACCTGGGCGTGATCCTCTAATCCGACAGCGTTTTTTTTAGCACCAGGTTCTCAGCGGTGATCTCCGCCACCACGTTCCTCATTCGCTGGCACTCCGCCGACAGCCTGGCGATCTGAGGATCTTCACCGTTGCGTTGGCCCCGCTGATCGGCGAATACCACGCCGGCCGACTTCAGGAGCTTGTCCCGCCACTTGTAGAGCATGCTCGGCGCCAGACCCTCACGCCGGCAGATCTCAGCCACCTTCTCGTCCGACTGAAGCGACTCCAGAACGATCTGCAGCTTTTGCTGCGACGTCCAGTTCCGACGTTTCGACTGATAATCATCTAGCAAGCCTCCGGGCGGTATCCTGTTGATTCGTGTTGAGGAATAACAGGTCCGCAAACAAGGAGGCTTGCGATGGTACTGTATGCTGGGATTGACCTTCATTCAAACAACAACGTGGTGGTTGTGCAAGACGAGGAGGACAACGTGGTTGGGCGGCGGCGTCTGCGAAATGACCTGAGAACGGTCTCCGCATGGCTGGAGCCATACCGGGACGACCTGGCGGGTGTGGTCGTGGAGTCGACGTACAATTGGTACTGGCTGGTGGACGGGTTGATGGAGCAGGGTTACACGGTGCATTTGGCGAACACGGTGGCGATTCAGCAGTACAACGGGCTGAAGTACCGCGATGACGCGTCGGATGCTCGGTGGCTGGCCAAGCTGCTCCGGCTGGGTCAGTTGCCGGAAGGGTATATCTACCCGCGGGAGGAACGGGCCATTCGCGATCTGCTTCGCAAGCGGAGCCAGCTCGTTCGGCTGGCCACGATGAATCTGCTGAGCATCCAGAACCTGTTTGCGCGGAACAGGGGCCAGGGGATCAGTGCGAACCGGATCAAGCAACTGACACCGGAAGCGGTGGAGGCCACCTTTGAAGATTCGAACGTGGCCCTGGCGGTCAAGAGCAACGTGAAGGTGCTGGATTGCCTGCTGGAACAGATTGTCGTGCTGGAGAAGGCCGTCCACGGCCAGGTGAGGTTACGCCAAGGCTACAAGAAGCTGCTGACTGTTCCAGGCATTGGAAAGATCCTGGCTCAAACCATCATGCTGGAGACGGGCGAGATCAGCCGGTTCCGCGAAGTGGGCAACTATGTTTCCTACGGCCGTCTCGTCGGCAGTTCGCACTTAACCAACGGGAAGCGCAAAGGATCGGGCAACACCAAGAACGGCAACGCATTCCTGTGCTGGGCGTTCATTGAGGCGGCCAACTTCGCGATTCGATACAGCGAGACGATCCGGCGTTATTACCAGCGCAAGCAAGCCCGAACCAAGCGTATCGTGGCCCTCAAGGCGGTCGCCCACAAGCTGGCCCGGGCCTGCTATCACATGATCAAAGAGGACGCAGTGTTCGATATAACGAGAGCTTTTGGATGATCGAGGACGGGGGCGGTGAGCCCAGGAGTGGGTCTGGTTTCGAGCCACGACGACTGATTGAGGCCGCCGCCTCCGATCCTGCATAACAAAGAGTGTGCCTCGAAGCTCGAAGGTTAATTGAGGCGGACGTTCCGCAGAATTCGTGGGGTGACCGGTAGTCCCTGGGGGCTCTGCCCCCAGACCCCCGGCTTCTTAACCCCAACCGGAAAGCTTGGGGGCTGGGAAGCGTTTGTGGTCATCGGTCATAAGCCACGTGGTCGGTTGCCTCTTGCGAAGTCGTTGGGCTACGGTATCTGTTCCTCGCTGATGCATCTCTCAAAACAACGCATCGCCCAGAGTTCCGGTAGATTGATGTTTGCATGAACGTCAATCGTACCGGAGGCTTTGGACGATGCAGGTGAAGACTGTCCTCAATCGCGTTTACAAAATCAAGGGCTTCGTGTACGGGAAAGTGTGGTTTGCCGGCGACCAGATTGAAGTTGACGTTCGCCCGCGCAAGGGATCCCGGCCGATCTGTTCGGGCTGTGGCCAGCCGGGGCCGGGTTACGACACCCTCTGGGAGCGGCACTTCAAGTTCGTCCCGCTGTGGGCGATCGCGGTCGTGCTGGTATACGCCATGCGTCGGGTGGACTGTCCTCGTTGCGGCGTGACGGTGGAACAGGTCCCCTGGGGCGACGGCAAGCAGCACCTGACTCGGGCGTATGCGGTCTTCCTGGCCCGCTGGGCTCGGCGACTGAGTTGGCGCGAAACGGCGTCCATCTTCAAAACGAGCTGGGACACCGTCTATCGTAGCGTGGCCTGGATGGTTGAATACGGCCTGCAGCACCGTGATTTACAGGGAATCACGGCCATCGGCGTGGACGAAGTGCAGTTCCAGAAGGGCCATCGCTATCTGACCGTGGTGTATCAGATCGATTCGTCGTGCCGTCGTTTGTTGTGGGTGGGACAGGATCGGACGGCCAAAACGCTGCTGCGGTTCTTCAAGATGCTGGGACGACAGCGAACGGCCGCTATCCGGTTCGTCTGCAGCGACATGTGGAAGCCGTACCTGAAGGTCATCGCCAAGAAGGCCGGCCAGGCGATCCACATTCTCGACCGGTTCCACATCGTGGCCAGGCTGAACAAGGCCCTCGACGAGATCCGTGCCGCCGAAGCCAAGCAGATGGGCCGAGACGGTTACGAACCCGTCCTGAAGCGAAGTCGATGGTGCTTCCTGAAACGGGAAAAAAACCTGACCGACAAGCAGCGGGCGAAGCTCGACGATGTGCTGCAATATGATCTGAAGAGCGTGCGGGGCTACCTGCTCAAGCAGAGCTTCCAGTGTCTCTGGGAATACACGTCGCCTTACTGGGCCGGCTGGTTCCTCGATCGCTGGGTCTTTCGCGCCATGCGAAGTCGATTGGAACCGATCAAGAAAGTCGCGAAAAGTGTCCGCAGCCACCGCGCGTTGATTCTCAACTGGTTCAAGGCCAAAAAGGAATTCAACAGCGGAATCGTGGAGGGCCTGAACTACAAAATCAAACTGACCCTCAGAAAAGCCTACGGCTACCGGGAGCTGAAAGTGGCCGAAATCGCCATTTACCATGCACTTGGCCAACTCCCGGAGCCGGAACTAACCCACAGATTCTGCTGAGGAGGCATAAGGATATTCAACCTCGACATCACTACATAAGAAATGCAAGTGTCTTGGTGGGAGCGGGATCGAAAGGTCAATTTGTCGTCCTGCCGCTCAAGGCCTTGGCCGGGCGGATGAAAGCGTCCTTGAATCGCACCTTCATCTCGTTGCCGGCGTGCAGTTGCAGCGCCAGGCTGCCCCGTTCGGCAAACGGCGGTTCGGTCACGTCGCTGATCGGATAGCCGTTGAGATGCACGGTCACGTGGTTCCCGACGGTCTTGAGTCGAAAATCGTTCCACTGGCCCAGACGGTGCATTTTCTGCTTGTCTTCGGTGAGTTTGTCCTTGTTGATCCAGCCACC
>JAAEPZ010000735.1 GCA_024231955.1 bacterium
AGGCGGCGATGCTGGCCCAAGCTCAGAATACGGATGAGGACGCGATTCCGCCAGGTGGGTTCATCCCGCCATGGGCTGGATATGGCCGTTTCAGTACGGTCATGGGTCGACGTACCAAGGCCGAGTTTCGCGACGAATTCTACAAGAGGAATGCCTACGTTCGGAGTTTCTTCATAGCGAGGGACCACTTGAGAGCGTATCAGGAATGCCATGTCGCGCATCAGCGCAGATGCTTTGCTCGAATTGTCACGTACAAACAGGACCAAACGGTGGCCACGGGGAGTATCGCACACTCGCTGAGTAAAAATCAGTTGGAGGAGGCCAACCGTGGACCGACCGGTGAAATACCCAGCCGTTCGGATGATGGATACAGCACCGACTATGACTCGGAGGGTGATGAAGGCATGGAGCGGATACTGGCATCGATGCCATCTCAGCCGCCCCGACCGGTGATGCCGCCCACCACTGATGATGGAGCTGGCGAAGATGAGTTTCAACCGCCTGATCCGTTTCCTAGCGAGAAGGGAACATTTCCGTCGCCGCCGGCCTTTGGAGCTGAGCAGGCATGCGAATGGCAACAGCCGGTACATGAACTGTCATCTTCGGATGACGAACCGTTAGTGTTGGACCCATTGCCGCCAGGGCGCATGCCGCTGTTCGATCCTGAAACAGGGACCATAAAGGTGCCGCCTGGGAGAGGATGGCCTGTCGAATTGGTTTTGCCTGGCGTCAGTCCACGTCTGCTAGACACGTTCCACGGTGAACGACTACAGGCGGTGCGGAATCGATTGCATGAATCGAAGATGCAACCGCGGGAAGAGGCGCCGGACTCTGATGATGAACCACCGGGGTTGGAACCGTCATTCAGTCAGGAGGAGGAAGCTGTGATGCCACCATCTGGAGTGAGCAGACAGCTGTCTCGCATTGATTTGGTTCTGCCTGGTACTGGTCCGCCATTGCTGACCTTCAGCCTGGACCAACTGG
>JAAEPZ010000736.1 GCA_024231955.1 bacterium
AGTGGAATTTCCGCCTAAGGCCGCGAGGGGAAAATCCCTTCCATGGCGATGATAAAGTTGATGTAGGTAAAGGGCTGCATATTGTTGTGCGCCTGGCCGCCGCCGGTAGAAGCCAGGGCCGACTCGGACATCGACACCGGGTTAGTGGGCGCGTGGTATGCCCTGCCCCGTGCCAGTGTACCCAGGAACATGGTCTCTCCCACCGTCTTGCTGTCAGCAGTCGCTTCCGATGCCTGCAATGGCGCGTGGTCGTGATTGGGTATCTGGTCCGTGTTCAACTGGACCGTCTCATGCCCGCCCGTTTCACCTAGGCGGTGGTACGACAGCCCTGGCCCCGATCCGGGGTGCATGGGCGCTCGCCCCTGGAGATTGGGCAAGCCAAAGTTGACTCGCCCATCGCCGCCGTAGGTGGTGCCGAGGAGCGAGAAGAGCGCTGGGTTTTGACCAATCTCCACTATCGCCCCATCGCAAAATGCCCAGTCACGCGGCGCGTAATCGCCGCCAAACATCTTGATCTCTGCGAGAAAAGGTTCTGACATGTCTGCCTCCTTAGGTCCGCGAGGGATAATCCCCGACCAGGGAAATGATAAAGTTGATGCACAGGTAAGGCATCATATTGTTATGAGACTGGTTGCCCCCGACTGCCGTGATCGTGCTCGAATCCATACTGACAGTCGGCCCGCTCTCCGTATAGGCCGAGCCAGACGGTTGGTCCAACAC
>JAAEPZ010000737.1 GCA_024231955.1 bacterium
CCATCATAGTGGCTTGGGCCTTTTGACGCCGGTGACCGTTCATTTTGGTCAGGCGCAAGCTGTACTCGATCAGCGTCAAAAGGTGCTTCAGGCCGCCTACGCTGCTCATCCAGAACGCTTTGTTCGTGGCGAACCCAAACCCCTATCTTTACCAAAGGAGGTCTGGATCAACAAACCGCAGCCGTCGTAGGGGCTGTGGGCAGTGTGGGCAGGCATGCTTTTCGGCTGTCCACACTGTCCACAGCCTAGGGGGCCAATCATGCTCCCTAATTTTTGTTCATGGTTGTCTCACCAAACTTGACACATTCCGTGCTGCGGCGGATGGGCTTTCCGCTGGACAAGCTGGGGGCGCGGGTAGACATTGTGACAGAGCTGCACCGACTGAGCGAGGGGGATCCGTTGCTGGTACGGCTGTACGTGGATGATCTGTGGGCCAGGGGAGAAGAGGCGGCGTGGTTGCAGCCGGAGGACCTGCAGCAGGTGCGGCCTGGGTTGGAAGGCTACTTTGAGCGGTGGTGGCAGGATCAGTGTACGTTGTGGGGAGATCGAGCACCGTTGCGAGAGCGAGCGGTACGGGCGCTGCTTAACCTACTGGCATGTGCGTTGGGACCATTGACACAAGATGATGTGTTGCGCCTGGCCCCAGATGACGCAGGGATGGACACGTGGATACTAGAGGAAGCGCTAAAGCCGCTGGACCGCTTTGCGATCGGTGATGGGCGGGAGCAAGGGTACATCTTGGGGCATCCGCGGCTGGGAGCGTACTTTTACGAGCGCCTCACTCCGGCGGAGCGAGGGGAATGGGAGCAGCACTTTTTGGGTTGGGGAGAAAAGGTGCTGGCCGCACTGAATGAGGGGGCTTTGGTGCCAAGGGAAGCGCCCGCCTATCTGGTGCAGTACTATGGGGCGCACCTGGAGCGAGCGGGGACGCTGCCCGGGGTGTTGCTGATGCTGGTGAGTGATGGATGGCGGCGGGCATGTGAGGCGCTGGAGGGGGCTTTTGCGGGCTTTTTGAGTGACGTAGAGCGGGCCTGGCGAGCGGCAGAAGGAGCGGATGCGAAAACGACCGCAGATGGATCCTTGGCCCCATATCTGGGAGGACAAGTACGTTGCGCATTGTGCCAGGCGAGCGTCAACTCCCTGGCTGCGAGCATTCAGCCCGAGTTGCTTGTACTACTGGTAGAAAACGAGATTTGGACTCCAGTCCAGGGGCTGACCTACGCCCGACAAGTCCCGGAGTCTCGTCAACAGTCAGATACGCTTTCTGGGCTGGCGCCGCATCTGCCGGAGACGTTGATGGGAGATGCGCTGGCGGCGGCACTGGAGATTAAGGATGAGGTGAGACAGGTGGAGGTACTTTCAGGGCTGGTGCCGCATCTGCCGGAGAGGTTGTTGGGAGAAGCGCTGGCGGCGGCGCGGGAGATTGAGAATGAAGGGGTGCGGGTGTATGCACTGAAGGAGCTGGCGCTGTATCTGCCGAAGAGGTTGCTGGGAGAGGCGCTGGCAGCGGCGCGGGAGATTGAGTCTGAGTCGAGTCGGGCGGCGGTTCTTTTGGGGCTGGCACCTTATCTGCAGGAGGCATTGAGAGGGCAGGTAGCAGAGGAGGCGCTGGTGGCAGCGCGGGAGATTGCGGATGAGTGGTGGCGAGCGAAGGTGCTTTCAGGACTGGTGCCGCATCTACCGGAGACGCTGAGGGAGCAGGTCGTGGAGGAAGCACTAGCGGCGGTACAGGAGATTGAGAGTGAGGGTATGCGAGCGGAGGCGCTTTCGGAACTGGCGTCTTGTCTACTAGAGACATTGCTGGGAGAGGCACTGGCGACAGCGCGAGAGATTGAGTCTGAGACGAGTCGGGCGGAGGCGCTTTCAGGGCTGGTGCTTCATCTGCCGGAGATGTTGAGAGGGCAAGTCGTAGCGGAGGCGTTGGCGGCGGCGCGGGAGATTGAGATTGAGTGGAGTCGGGCGGAGGTACTTTCGGTGCTGGCACCACATCTGCCGGAGACGCTGTGGGGAAAGGCGCTAGTGGCGGCTCAGGAGATTGAGTCTGAGTGGAGTCGGGTGAAGGCGCTTTCTGGGCTAGCGCCGCATCTGGCGGAGACGCTGTGGGGAGAGGCGCTAGCGGCAGCGCGGGAGATTGAGTATGAGTGGAATCGGGCAGAGGCACTGGCAGAGCTGGCGCCGCATCTGCCGGAGAGACTGCTGGGCGAGGCGCTGGCGGAGGCGCGGGAGATTGAGGATGAGGGGAGTCGGGCGCAGACATTTTCTGGACTTGCACTCTATCTGCCAGAGGCATCAAGAAAGCAAGTTGCAGAAGAGGCGCTGGCGACAGTGCCCAAGATTTGGGATGCCGATGATCGGGCGCGGGTGTTGATTTTGGCAAAGCTTGCCACCCGGATGGGCGAGACAGAGCAAGCAAGGGACATACGGGCGCTGATTCGAGAGGCTGAGGACGAGGCGCAGATAGCAGGAGATCTGGCCTTGCGGCTGGCCCAACTGGGAGACCCAGAGGGGGCATTGGCAGCGGCGCGGCAATATGAGGATGAGAATAAGCGAACACAAGCGCTTTCAGCGCTTACCACTCACTTGACCACTCTCTCCCGCCCAGAACTGACGCGTATTTGGCTGCAGGAACAAGAGGGGGGCAATCTGTTGCACTTTTTGGCCCGCCGTACTCGCAAGGATCTGCTGGTGGATCTACAGGTGTTGGCTCCGGTCATTGCGGCGCTGGGGGGGAGGGAGGCAGTGCCGGAGACGTTCCGGGCGATTCAGGATGTGGGGGAATGGTGGCCGTAGATGAGGAGGAGACAAGGAGACGTCGCTTCGCTTACAGAGACAAGGAGATGGGGAGAGGGAACAGTGACTATGATTGCACAGCCTCAGTGCCCTATGTGCCAATAGGAGAGGGGGAGATCAGTGCAATGCTATTGATATCAGTAACGAAAGTGAAGAACAATTATGAGCGACGAGTTGCCGCAGGGTAAGGAGAACGAGGTTCCACTGGTCTTGCTGGAAAGACTCAATCAACGACTCAAGACCATTGTAGAAGATGCGACACAAGACAAACCAATCCGGGTACGAGGCGTAGCCACGGATGTCAGCCGTACCCGGAGCGGGCACGTACATCTTCGGCTGGGCAGGAGCAGTATGGCTTGGGTTGTTTTCCGTAGTGTGGTGCAAAAGCAGCAATTCTCATTTTGACTTTTGCAGTGCAACTCAACGCCATTTTTGGTTTTTCAACGAGCAGTTTTTCCAAGAATCAGGGGGAATCTTCCCACTCGA
>JAAEPZ010000738.1 GCA_024231955.1 bacterium
GAAGTTGCTGGCGGCGCAGGCTCGAGATTCCGGTTTGGCGAGCAGCGAGATCGCGAAGATGGTCGGGGCGTCTTCGAATTCCGTGGATAAGTGGTGGCGGTTGTATCGGGATGGTGGTTCCGAGGCTCTTGTTACATTTCGGCAGAATCCCAAGACGAGGAAGTTGTGCGCTCAGATGCAGAAGAAGATAGAGCAGCATCGTCTCGAAAATCCAGAACATGGTGTTAGACGTATTCACGATGAGCTTCGGAGAAACGACGGATTGGAAGTAAGTCCCGAGACGGTCAGGCGGGTGGTCAATGACGCGGGGCTTGGCAACGCGCCTCAGAAATCCAAGCGGAGGCCTCCTCAGATACGGCGCTTTGAACGGGACCTGCCGAACGCCATGTGGCAGATAGACATATTCACGTTTGAATTAAAACGAATGTACAAGGTGTATTTGGTTGGGATGATTGACGACCACTCTCGTTACATTGTCGGTCACGGTCTGTCTCGTCAGCAGAAGTCAGAGGCGGTGATGGAGGTGGTCAAGGGGGCGATAGGACAGTGGGGAGCTCCTCGGGAGATTCTTTCCGATAACGGACGACAGTTTGCGAATTGGAGAGGCAAGACGGCGTTTCAGAAGACGCTCACTCGCCAGGGGATTCAACATGTGCGTAGTGCGCCTCACCACCCGATGACGCTTGGCAAGATAGAACGATTTTGGCGGACCATATGGGAGGAGTTTCTGGAAGACGCAGTGTTTGCGTCATTTGCAGATGCGCGGCAGCGATTGGAACACTGGATTTCTTATTACAACCATCAGCGTCCTCACCAGGGAATAGATGGTGCATGCCCGGCAGATCGATTTTACGGTGTGACCGGAGACGTTGAGGAGGCGCTCAAACAAGGATGTCAGGACAACGCCCTCAAGCTGGCCTTGGGGCAAGAAACTCGACCTCCCCTGTATTTGCTTGGCAAGCTGGGAGAGACGGACGTGCGGGTGACTCGCAAAGGCGATGACATAGAGGTGAAGGTGGGAGATTCAGTCAACGAGCTGATCAGGATGGGCGCGCCGTTTGAGCTGGATACCGAGGGTAACAGCAATCGGGAGGAGGCAGATGATGCAATGGAAGGACCTGACCGGGGAAGAGAGATTTCGGGTGGTGGAGATGGCGAGGAAGGGGACGAAGCC
>JAAEPZ010000739.1 GCA_024231955.1 bacterium
CAGCAGCCGACCACCTCGATATGTCGCCGGAATCGAAGCCGTCGGCAAAGATGGTGACACCCGGTATCCAGCACGGCCCATCGCGTGGATCACCGTATTGATGTTGCACCTGGTTGTAATTCGTCAATTCGTGGCCATCGCCCAATCCGTCGCAGTCGGTGTCCCAGAATTTCGGGTTCGTACCGATCAGCTCCTCGAACCCGTCGATAAGTGTATCACCGTCGGTATCAACGTTGGGGTAGGCATAACCGATGACTGTAATTCCAGCGGTGTAGCCATCGGCCTGCATGCCAGGCAGCTCGTCCTCGGGAAAAATGGCGTAATCAATGCGAGTTGGATTATACGCCCGATAGACTTTCACTGTATCGGGTGGTTGTACGCAAGCCGGTTGTCCTTCGCAGGACTTGAAGATGAAACCCTCGATGCCGTCAAGGTAGTACCCCGCAGAGTTGAAGTTCAGCACTCCCTCCACGGAATTTGTGTAGGCGAAATCTCTCTGTGGTATTTCCTCTACATGTATGTCACAATCTTCGAATATGTCCGGATCATAGCGAACTCGATACAGTGGCACCAGGTCCGGTGCGCCAGGAAACGGCTCCTTATCAGTGGTGAAAACATAGATCGAGGCTCTGGGCCTGGTACCGCAGGGTGCCTCGCATGGTTCGAACGTCGGGAACACCAGGTACTCGGCCACCTCATGGGGTCCGGCTGTTTCAAATGGGTCAACCGAATCGAGCAGAATCCCGGTCGCTACGGTCGG
>JAAEPZ010000740.1 GCA_024231955.1 bacterium
CCGTGGGCTTCAGCCCACGTATGCCTCGATCGTATTGCTGTCCAGGATTTGCGCCGGCAGCGCGATCGAGGTCGTTGGTACGCGCAACGTTCGTCCACGAGCCGGCTGGAAGCCGGCGCTCCCAGCGCGATCGAGGTCGTTGGTAGGCGCTACGCTTCGCCCACGAGCCGGCTGGAAGCCGGCGCTCCCAGTATTCTCAGTGCCACCCCTCGGCAAGCGCGTAAGGGGGCAAGCGTGCGCGGCCCGGGGCAGGGCTGGGGGAGCTCAACAGAGCGATGATGGGCTTGAAATCCCACCACCCCCTGCAACCAGCACACCTTGCCCTTGCTTTTGCTCGGGCAAACAAGGGCAAACTTTTTGTCGCCCGCCGCCTGAGGCAATTGAAAGAACGGATCGTGGTACGCCCCACCGTCAGTGTCGTTTGCCCTTGCCACCCTGAGAGGGGGGTTTCCGGCCACGTCTCTCGGTTCCGGAACGGGGGGCCGGAGGCCGGCCCCTTGGAGAATGACGGGACGGGGGCCACCGGCCGGCCGATTCTCGAGCTCGCGGCTCACGGCCCGTAGCAGGTGCTCCATGGTCACCGTCAACCCCTCCGTCGCCGCGGCCAGGGCGGCGGCCGACGTACTTCGAGAGCACCGACGCCAGGTCGATGCGGTGGCTCGTCGTCGGCGACCCGGAGCGGCGACGGGGTTCGGACCATGGTCATGCGCCGCTGACATCAGGGTTGCCATGGCTCCCCAGAGCGGAGTACCATCACCTCATGCCGACGACCTCTTTGCCTTACCCCGGTTGCCAGCCAGCCCGAGCACCCGCCGCTCCCGCCGGGAGCGCTTGCTGCCCGGGGCGCTCATGGCTCGGGTGTTCGGCACCGGATCATGGAGGTTGGCGAAGCCCAACGCCGCCGTCCCCCTCCCCGATTCGCCACCGCACCTCGCCGCCTCCGCGCCGTGCTCAGGAGCCGTATGCGTTGGGCGTTGACGGCAGGTCCACCGGGCCTTGAGTAGGGAGAGACCGGCATGACCAACCGAACATCATACCCTTGCGTTGAAAATGTACAGGTCCACGCGGGCAGGCGCCTTTTAGTCACCTTTCGCAACGGCATCAAGAAAGTCTACGACTGCTCACCGCTGCTGCAAGATGAGGCATTCAAGCCGCTGGCCGACGAAGCCATGTTCAAGGCAGTCCGAGTAGATCAGGGAGGTTACGGAATAAGCTGGAACGACGAAATCGACCTCAGTGAATCCGAGTTGTGGATACACGGGCTACCGGCAGATCGATGAGCCGGATCCGGGCCATACCTGCGGGTCGTCCCCTGACGCAGGGTGTGCCGTGACAGACATCAGGGTCTGAGGAGATTCTTTCAAGAGTTTCTCGATCGTTGATCCGGGCTACGCGTCGGCGCAGTTCGATGGGAATGCAAGTCCGGCTCATCTGGCGGCGGCGAGAGCGGAGTATTGGGTACGGTCGACGTAGGCGAAACCGTGGGTGATCAGGCGGTGGAAGTCGGCGTTGCCGGGTATCTGTTTCGCGGGTACATGGGTCGCGGGTACAGGGCGCAACCGGCCGCCGGCGCCTTGAGTTGGGTGATTCCGGGCCGGCGGGGGGAAAGCGTGGAACACAAGCCTCACCCTTCTCCGGATGGGATCGGCGAATCAAGGGTCGGGGAAATGGCGGGTTTTGCCGGGAGGGGAACGGGCCGGCTGGAAGCCGGCGCTCCCAGCGCGATCGAGGTCGTTGGTACGCGCTACGCTGCGTTCACGGGCCGGCTGGAGGCCGGCGCTCCCAGCGCGATCGAGGTCGTTGGTAGGCGCTGCGCTTGGCCCACGAGCCGGCTGGAAGCCGGCGCTCCCAGCAAAAGACCTCATCCAATGCAACGCTGGGGTAAACGGGTCGAACGTTGAAGCGAGAACGCTACCCGGGACGCATATCTGCCCCGAAAGGGCGCTTCTACTCGCCCAGAGAAGGACACATCCAATTGAAAACACAGGAGATAGGGGCGGTTCCAAAAAGAAATCCAACCATATGGTTTCGCGCATGAGCTGTCGATTTACGGTATGAATGGGCGGCAATTCCGTCCGGGACACCCTGCTCGTCCTCCGGCGAGAATATCCGCAGTACCGTAAGAACAGGCGGTATGCGCAGTAGCCACAGCCACGCGGCTCCTACGCAGGATTACACGCTGTCGAAGCATTTGCTTACGGCGTTAATTGCAGCCCAAACATTCCCGTCTTTCTTCGACGGCTGTTTCAGGTCTTTGGTCGATATCTTCGGTATCTGTTCCAGGTCTTTGGCCGATAGGTTAGATTTTGTTGCTTTTAGTATGATCAGTGCATTTGACCTACCGACATGTCCGATCTTATCGTTCATAGCCTCCCACAATGCTGATGCAGTACGCTCCCGCTTCTTCGACTTTTCGGTCTCGATTTGGGGCTTGATTTCCTTCTTCAAGGCAGCCGCTCGGTTGTTGGCGGTGTATCTGGTATCCTTGGTACGATTGTGTACCGCTCGAGCTATCTCACTAGCATCATCCCATGCAGACTTCCCATCTCTCAAAGAGAGGACCTCGTCGAGTACCAATTCTATGGTGTCATTTTTCTTTTTCCGTTTATCGTAAAAGCCCTTTATAGCACTACCCAACGAAAGGGCACCAACCACGAACCCCGCGATCGCTGCTCCTAGCCCCATGCTCGCGACACTCGTAGCGATCAGGCCAATAATTCCAACTGCTGCGCCAAGGGTTCCCCATCCCATGCTTGTTACCCCCGACTTTGCTTTTTCGGATGCTGCCGATATTTCACTCGTTGCGATGGATCGCATTTCAGTGTTTTGACCCAGAGATTCTTCGCTGAAGGGGACGTTCGTTTCGTGTTCCAGACCTCGTAGGGCCGCGGTGTATCTCTTTTTTTTCGATACACCAACAAGCAACTGTATCAAACCACCAACGAAACCAATTACAGCCGCACCGAGGCCTATGCCGCCGACAGCCCGCCCGACGGTGGCTGATGCTTGGATATAGTTCTTTGCATCCGCGATTTTGTCGATTATGGTCCAGAGGTTCCACGAAACGCCAGCTGTGGCGTCGGATACGAATCCCACTCCGCTTACGCCCTTTTCTCCTATGTTGGTCCCTCCTTTAGATACGGATCCCGGCAAAGGGTCTACGCCCTGTTTCTCCATGTTGTTCCCACCCTCACCCACCCCGCGGATGTCAGGGGGATAATTCTCATCCAACAATTCCATCACATTGGCGCGCAACGATCCTAAATTATCTGCAGCCTTCTTGCGCTCTGCAGGCACTGTTCTGTTGACATTTTCGTGTGCACTACCTATGCCTGCGAACGCTCGGCCACTTGCGTATAGTTTCGCACCTAGGATAAGTTTGTCGCTCACGGCACTGTACTCTTTGATGTCCCCTTCAGAATCTTGACCTTTTTCCATGGCCTCATTGAACTTCTTCACGTCGGGAGTAAACAGTTCGAGCGTTAACTTTTCATGTTCCATATCGGCGTACTGCTCCTTGCATTTTGTGATAGTCTCGATTTTCTCACTCACCATCGACTTCATATTCTTAGGGTTCGGTTCTTGCACTTTGGATCCCGTACCGCTGATGACGGCCTTTGCCACTTCCGCGAGTGACTTGAGCTCGCCTTGTGTACGCATGTGGATTCTTTTACGCTTATCCAAGAGACCGAAGGCTATGCTGCGGTTCGTCGTGGCCGCTTTTTGAAATTCCCGACTTGCCGCTTCATTAAGGATTTCCTTGGAGGTGATTTCATTCTTTTTTGAAGGATTATATGTATCCGTACCGATCAAATTAATCAACAGGGAGACATCGTTATTACTCACTTTTATCATTTCAGGGTCATACTCTGGGTCATGGATTGCACGCTCACTGCGTCGCAATTCTCTGTCAGTAATGCCGGTCTCCTTGTCAACAACAGTCGACTCGCGGTCGTGCACTATATTCTTCAAAGTTTCGGAAGCCCCGTCCCAGAATTCCTTCCAGGGGGCAGTATAGTAATTTTCTCGGGTTACCTCATGGTCGTCGAACCAGACCTTTCTTTGGACGTATGGATGGTCGGTAATCGTGCGGCTCTGGTTGCCACGGCCTTGCCAATCGTTTGCCTTTTGACGAAAGCTCAGCAACGTCGGCACGGGCACCGGACCGGTAGTGCCCTTGAACCAGGCATCGGTTCCGAAAGGCTCCCCTACTAGCCGAGCACGAGACGACGGGCACTTGGGTATCTGTTTTTGCAGGCGTGCGTGCAGCATGTGTTTACTCGTTTACGTTCGCCTTGGTGTCGTTCCCATCGGGCTGGTAGAGTTCGTGTTTCTCGCACGTCCACGGGTTTTTCGGGATATCAGATCAGCGTCGATTATTTAGCGGCGGCGTTGGCAGAGCCAGCCGTGATATTTCGTCTTCGGGTTGTTTCTGGTTCGACCGAGGGCCGGGGAAGCGGACGGGAGACCCGCCCGCTTCCACCACTGGCCCTCTAATTCACCTTTCTCAATTCACCGTCGTGGACTCATTCGCCTCCTCGTCGCCCGGATCCGACTCCAGGGTGCTCGACGCAACCTCGGCCCGGTGGCCGAGGGCCCCCGCGGCGGTGATGTTGACGCGGACGGTGAACGACTTGGAGTCCCCCTCGGCCACGGTCCCCAGGGTGCAGACGAGGGGCAGGGTCAGCGTCCGGGTCGGAGAATCCTCGGCGCAGCCGCTGGTTGCGGCCAGGGTCACGGCCCCTTGCAGGTAGCTTTGCACCACCACGCCGGCGGCGTCGGCGTACCCGTTGTTGGTGACGGTCACGGTGTAGGTGACCTCGCCGCCGACCTTGACCGGGTCGGGATCGTCGCTGACGCTCACCGTGAGATCGGTCGCCGGCACCACCGCGGTGGCGACCGTGGCGGTGTTGTTGGCGGGGTTGGAGTCCTGGATCCGC
>JAAEPZ010000741.1 GCA_024231955.1 bacterium
GGCCCAGGGAGACCGGGAAGTCTTAGGCCCTGGGCCTTCGGTTTGCCGGGCAGCTGTCTTATCCGATTCCAGCAGGAATGAGCCAGTCCTCAGCCGTCTCTGACGGCGGGAGGTCGAGCACGTCCACGCACTTTCTGGCGCCGGAGGACGACGACGTCCGGCTCTTCGGCGAGACCTGAGGCGAAAGTCCGGCGGTAATCAGAGGAGGGTCAAATCTGGCGAGCAGAGCAGGGGATCATTTCTGCCGAGCACGACAGGGTCATTTTTGCCAAGCGCTGAAGCGCTGAGCAGCCATCTGGCCGCTCGAAGGCTACGGCCATCCTTGGAGCTACGGAGGTGGACTGGTGCTAAAGGTGACACGCAAGCAGCTGGAACTCTGGTTGCATGAGCCCGAAGGCGAACGGCTCGAGTTCAAGGAGGCGAGGGGTAGCTACAGCTTTGCCAAGCTCGGCCTGTTCTGTGCGGCGCTGGCCAATGAGGGTGGTGGCCATCTCATACTCGGTGTTACGGACAAACGACCCCGGAAGATCGTCGGGAGCAATGCCTTCCCCAACCTTGAAAAGATCAAGCCCGACCTCCTCGCAGAGCTTCACTTGCGTATCGAAGCGGAGAGCTTCGACCATCCTGACGGTCGAGTCGTTGTTTTTTGGGCGCCATCCCGACCTCTCGGCCTGCCGGTTCGGTTCAAACGCATCCCTTGGATGCGGAGCGGTGATGGTACGGTCCCAATGACCGACGATCGACTCAAAGAGATCTACTCCGAGACGGGCCCCGACTATTCTGCCGAAATCTGTTCAGATGCAACGATGGAAGATCTTCACCCGACGGCGATCGACAGTTTTCGCAGTTTATGGCAGAAAAGATCCAACAATGAATTATTAACTCAAAAACCTGCACTTCAACTCCTTGAGGATGCCGAGCTCGTGGTGGGTGGAAAGGTTACCTATGCCGCATTGATACTCCTCGGAACCCATGCGGCTCTGGGGCGTCGGCTTCCCCAGGCAGAAGTCATTTTTGAGTATCGATCAGAGGAAGGCAACATTGATTATCAAGATCGCAAAGAATATCGCGAAGGTTATCTTCTTTTCCACGACAGCCTCTGGGAGAAGGTAAACTTACGCAATGATTTATTCTTTTTCCAGGAGGGACCGGTTCGGCAGCCGTTGCGAACCTTCAATGAAATAGCCGTCCGCGAGGCTCTCCTGAACGCCGTCAGCCACCGCGATTATCGACTGGGAGGTTCAGTATTCGTGAAGCAATGGCCGAAGAGGATCGAAATTATAAGCCCTGGCGGCTTACCCAACGGCATTACTGTGAAAAACATTCTTCTGCAGCAGGCACCGCGCAACCGGCGTATTGCCGAAGCACTTGCTCGTTGTGGCTTGGTAGAACGATCGGGGCAAGGAATTGATAGGATATATGAAGCTTGCATCAGCGAGGGAAAACTCCCTCCCGATTTCACCGGCAGCGACGAACACCGGGTTACTATTAATCTCAATGGGCGCGTCCAGGATCCTCAATTCCTGCAATTCATAAGAGATGTCGTCATCAAACTTACCGAAGTCACTACCAAGGGTTTGGTCGTTCTCGATGCCGTACACCGCGAGCTTCCGGTGCCCGAGGAACTACACACGCGTCTGGAACAACTTCTCGATCTAGGGCTCCTGGGTTCGGAAGGAGGCACCGTCACCCTCCGGAGGTATTTAGACAAACTACCTCCTCGCTCCGGAAGGCGGAAGAATCACGCGCCCAACAGGAGGGAGAGACGAAATCCGTGCCCAGAGCGGTTCAGCGGCCGTGGCTCACATGCGCGCCGCCGAGGTCGGAGGTGTCGAGGAGGGCGAAGAAGAAGGTGAACGGATTCCGTCGGAACGGATGACCGGATTCCGTCGGGATAGGTGGTCGGATTCGTCGGAATACGCACCATTCGTAAAGCGTACGCATTCAACCGCCGATGAATTTACCTTCGATCATCTGCTGGCCAGTCGCTACCGAATCGACCACCTTCTTGGCCGGGGTGCGATGAGCGAGGTCTACCTCGCACATGATATGAAACTGAACCAGCCAGTTGCCCTCAAATTTCTGCCCAGAATCATCGAGAACGAACCGAATGCTATACGGAATCTGATCGAGGAACTCGCTGTGGCCCGGCGGATCGCACATCCTAACGTCTGTCGTGTCTATGATATTGGCGAGATTGAAAGTCGCCATTTTATCTCGATGGAGTACATCGATGGCCTAACGTTGCAGTCCCTGCTTCAGAGAATCGGGCCGTTTCCCCAGGACAGAGCCATCGGCTTGGCCCTAGAGCTTTGTCATGGTCTCAGCGCAGCTCACGAGGAAGGCATTCTGCACCGCGATCTCAAGCCGTCGAATCTTATGCTCGACGAGCTGGGTAGACTCAAGATCACTGACTTAGGTCTGGCCATTACTGCAGAAAGATTAATTGGCGAGGAGGCCATGCACGGCACCGTTGCCTACATGGCCCCAGAGCAGCTCGACCCTGCCCTCGATAGGGCGGAGATGACGGTCAAGAGCGATATTTACGCGCTCGGCTTGGTGTTGTATGAGATGTTCACCGGCCAGAAGGCCTTCGAGCCCGCATTCCCAACGGAAATGATGCAACGGAAATGGGAAATGGATTTTAGACATCCGGGCCAACTGGTCGCCAATCTCGATTCGAAAGTGGAGCGGGCCATCCTGCGCTGCCTGCAAGGTAATCCAGCTCACCGGCCGGCCTCAGCCCAGCAAGTGGCCAGAGAGCTATCGGAGGTTCTGAGGTTCCTGCTGGTCTCGGCTCTCGTGGACCGAACTGAACTGGCCGAACGGCTGGGTAATGCCGCCGCTGATTTCTTTCGGCGCCACGATGAGCTGGTTCAGCACTTGATTTACCAATACAAGGGCAGCCGGGTCGACGGGAGTGACGAATTCCTTCTGATGTTCGAGGGGCCGAGTAATGCGATTTCCTATGCTTTGGCCTACCACGATGCTCTGGATCATTTGTCCCACGAGGGCATCGGGTTGGCTGCGCAGGTTGGAATACACGTTGGCATCGTCACGTTACGAGCAGGCTCGCCACCGGAAGCTGCGGCGGATACCAGGGACAAAGTGACAATAATGTTGGATTTAGCGAGGCCTCGCCAAACTCTCATGACCGCAGCAGTCTTTAACGAAGCGCGCAGTGCCGAGGAGAAGATCGACCATGCGAAGGATGTGCGTTGGCTGGCACACGGAACCTATACTTTCGCGGAGAGCGGTGAGTTGATTGACATTTTCGAGGTGGGCAGAGAAGGGTTCGCTCCGCTCCAAGCGCCAGCGAACTCGAAGGCGGCCAAGCCGGTGTCTGCGGGATCCACAATTCCGGGTTGGCGCCCGGCTACGGGTCTTTCGATTCCCCAAAGGCAGAGCTGGAGGTTGGTCGAGAAGCTGGGAGAGGGGGGGTTCGGGGAGATTTGGCTAGCCATCCATCAAAAGACGAACGACCGCCGGGTTTTCAAGTTCTGCTATGAGTTGGATAAGCTCGACGCGCTCAAACGCGAGATCAGCCTATTCCGATTCCTTCGGTGGGAGCTGGGCGACCGGGATGACATCGCCAGCATTGTCGACTGGAACTTCGACGAGCAGCCTTACTTCATTGAGTCGGAGTACACTGCGGCCGGCAATCTGGTGGAGTGGGCTGAGCAGCGCGGTGGCATCCACTTGGTGCCATTGGAGGAACGTCTTGAGATCGTCGCGCAGGCCGCAACCGCGCTCTCGGCGGCCCATTCGGCCGGCGTTATCCATAAGGATGTGAAACCAGCCAATCTCCTCATCAGGACCGGTCGTGATGGTCAAGTGCAAGTGCAACTCGCGGACTTCGGAATCGGAATGCTGATCGAACGCGAGCGGCTGGCCACAGCAGGAGTCACCGATACAGGGTTAGACACCACCTCCCCCGCGGGCACCCGGCTCTACATGGCACCGGAGGTTCTGGAGGGCAAGGCCCTCACAATGCAGGCAGACATCTACTCACTGGGCATACTTCTCTATCAGATGGTGGTGGGAGACTTATCGCGGGCTCTCGCGCCGGGCTTTGAGAGGGATGTCCAGGATGAACTGCTTCGTGAAGACATCCTGGCCATGGTCGATGCCGCACCGGAACGTCGCCTGAGTGACGCGCGAGAGCTCGCCAGACGCCTGCGGACCATCGAGAGTCGGAGGGCGGAGCAGACCCGAATGAGAAAAACGAGAGCGACCCAGGCCAGGTTGCGGCGGTGGCTCGCCGCCTCACTCACCGTGTTACTGATTCTGACGACGTTCGCTGGTAACTGGTGGCTGCAGAGCCGGCGCACCGCGCGAGAGGCGCGGACTTTCCAACTCGTCTCCGCTTTCCTCGTGGACATGTTCAGAGTCCTACCACCTGACGAATCACTAGGCGAGAAAATAACTGCTCGCCAAGTGCTGGAGTGGGGCGTGAAGAGAGCGGAAGTTGAACTGGCCGAGGAACCACAGATTCAAGCTACGCTTTTTCATAGCATCGGGCTGGCGTATCGCGACTTGGGCCTGTATAGCGAGTCGTCTCAGCTTCTGGAGCAGGCTCTCACGATTCGACAGGACCTTCACGGCGCCGATCACGTCGATGTCGCAGAGAGTCTGAATTCCTTGGCTGGCGTCGTCTTGGCCTCGGGAGAGTACGAGAGAGCCGAGGCGCTCGCCCGGCAAGCTCTGGTAACGCGGCGACGCCTATTGGGTGAAAATCACCCAGCGATGGCAGAAAGCCTCGATACTCTGGGACATATCTTGTACGCAAAGGCCAACTTCGACGAGGCCGAGCCGCTCTTCCGCGAAGCATTGGCAATCCACCGCCAGGAGCTCGAAGAGCATGAAGACGTGGCGACCAGCCTCGACAACCTTGGTATGCTACTGTCGGCCAAGGGCGACCTGGAGGCCGCCGAGCGACTCTACCGCGAGGCGCTGGCTATACGTCGTCGGGTTCTGAGCGAAAGGCACCCTGATGTGGCCATCAGTCTGAACAACCTTGGTCTCTTAAGGGCGCAACCGGTCGCCCGCGCACGGATAAGCAGGGATAATGGCGGTAACAAGGCAGTGAAAATGGCGCTGACCCATATTTGCGCGAATTGGAGCGAGCACGTTCCCTTAGAAATAGAGATTGCCCCATAATCGCTACTGATAATCAGAGATCGAGAGTGCTATCGGACGACCAATTCAGTAGAATGGGCCCCTGACCTCCGGAGTATGCCAATAACCCATATCACCCCCAAAGGAGGAGCCCACATGCAGATTTTGCCACAAAGCGACACCACGAACAAGGGGATCGAGAGCCTTGAGGACCAGCCAGCTCAGCTCCTCGACGAGCTGAGCCACCACACCCTCGAGCTGAACCGGTTCGTCCGCGA
>JAAEPZ010000742.1 GCA_024231955.1 bacterium
ACTTACCTTTTTCAACGGGCTGCTAGTGAACGCTAGTCGACGCTGATTGGGAGTTGGTCAACACGATGTTGGTTTTGCCAATACTGCGTGTGATTGTTGGGTAGTGCGATGTGGTGAATACGGAACTTTTCACGAGAATCGACGTTGGACGAAGCGGCTGCGCCGCGGTAGGGGGGAGCGGTTTGTGGAGGTAGTATGACGTGTGAGGGGCGGGAATGTCGAGGTTTTGGCGTGTGATACGTTTGGATTTCCGGCCGACGTGGCTGGAATTCCTTACTCCCCGAGAAGAGGGTATCGCACGATGTCAGAACTCAGGAAGCGGATGATTCAGGATTTGGAGTTGGCTGGATTGGTCGAAGGGACCAGGCGGGTTTATGTCCAGGCGGTTCGGCAGTTGGCTGGGTACTACATGATTCCTCCGGATCAACTCAGCGAACAGCAGGTGCAGGATTACATTCTCTACGTTCGGGATGACCTGGGGGTCGCCAAAGGGACCTTTGCGACGCTGCTTGCCGGGCTAAAGTTCTTCTACGTCAATACGCTCGGCTACGACTGGCCGCTGTTGACTAAAAAAAAGTCCGCAGGCCGCGTCAGAAGCGGTTGCCCGACGTCCGCAGCGATGAGGATTGCCGTCGCCTGATCGCGACGTTGAAGAGGCCGGCCTGTCGCGGTTGCTTCACGCTGAGCTACGCCTACGGCCTGCGAGTTACCGAAGCGGTCACGCTCCCCGTTACGGCGGTCGACCGGAGCCAGATGACCCTCCGGGTGATTGGGAAGCGAAACAAGGAGCGGATTCTCCCGCTGACCGAATCGATCCTGGAGATGCTTGGTGAGGTCTGGAAGAGCCATCGGAGTCCACAGTGGCTGTTTGCCAGTTATGCCATTGTGACTCCGCTGTCCTACACGAGTGCATGGAGAGCTTTCAAGAAGGCGCGCGGCGAGTGCGGCTTCGATGACAATTTCCGGCCGCACTCGCTGCGCCACAGCTTTGCCACGCACATGCTTGAGCAAGGCGTGGACATTCGAGTCATTCAGATCTTACTTGGACACTCGAATATTCAATCCACACAAGTCTACACTCACCTGACTGAGCCGTTGCGTGACAATCTCCGCAAGCTACTCGACCAGACCACCGATGGCCTGTTCGAAGGAAGGGAGGCCAAGGATGGCTGATTCGACCATTCCCCTTCCGAAAACGGGGATCGAGTTGGCGGACGTGGTTCGCCGCTTCGGTCCCAAGCATACCTCACAATACGGGCACAAGATGATGCCCTCGCAGAAGAGGGCCCTTACGGATATCGCGGCCTGTTGCACCGAAGAATTGGGCGGACGACGGTATCGTTGCGACGACTGCCAGGAATCCTTCTGGCGTTTCCACAGTTGCCGCAACCGGGCCTGTCCCAAATGTCAGCGGAAGCGGACAAGGGAGTGGCTCGGGCAGCGTGAAGCCGAACTGTTGCCGTGCGATTACTTTCACGCAGTTGCCACCGTGCCGTCCGAGTTGCACGATGCGTTTCGGCGTGACCAGAAATTCATGTACGGCCTCTTGATGCGTGTCTCGGCCCAAGCGGTCAAGGAACTCTGCGCCAAGAAACGTCATCTTGGCGGAGTGCCCGGCATTCTCTCCGTTCTGCACACGTGGAACGGACGGTTGGGCTATCATCCGCACGTTCACATGTTGATTACCGCCGGCGGAATCTCTCCCGATGGTCAACACTGGGAGCCGGCCCGGGGAGAGTTTCTGGTGCCGGTTGCTGTCTTGTCCAAGAAGATCGCCGCCAAGTTCCGCGATGCAGTAAAAGAGGAAAGGCCGGATGTCTTCCGGGCTATACCTGCCCGCGTTTGGAAGCGAGAGTGGGTCTCGTTCTTGAAGCACTACGGACACGGCAACGACGCGGTGCTCAACTACCTGTCCCGGTATGTCTTGCGAATCGCGATCAGCAATGCGCGGATCCTGGCAATGGATGAGACCCACGTGACGTTCCGCTGGAAGGATCGAAGTACGGATACCTGGCAAACCACGCGGCTTGATGGCGTTGAGTTCCTGCGGCGATTCCTGCAGCACGTCTTGCCGCGAGGGTTTCACAAGATCCGTTACTACGGACTCTGGCACCACTCGAAGCGTCAGTTGTCAAGCCGAGCTTGGCTGCTTCTTGTGCTACAGAAGCCCACCGACCTGCAACGTCCGATGAAGATCGCAGACTTGATCGAAGCAATCGGCCAACTCGCCCTGTTCGAAGATCGTCAATGCACGGACGACGACAACGATCACGCAGAGAGTCCCTGCTGTCCTCACTGCGGCAGCTCGCGAACGACGCTACTCGCTGAATGGCCGCCGCCTGTCACGATTCGGTAGCTTCGCTCTCCGAGCGCGACACCCAACTCGCAATGACCCCCGCGTCTTGCCGTCAACAGAGGACGCGGTTTCTAAAATGCTGCGCCCTTGCCAAAAACATCCGGCCCGCTCGCAATCACCGAATCCCAACGACTCACTCTATCGCCCCCTTCCTCCCAGCCCCACCGGCCACGCTCCCGCCCTACCGCGGCACAGCACTCCGTCCAAGAGGCTTTTCTCGTCGGCTTCGCGACAAGAAAAGCCTTGTCTATTTCTTGACACTTACTCCCCGAAGCGGGGCCCCTGCTTCAGGGGCTTCCAGTAGTTAGATGGGAGCGCACCTTTGAAATCCGAAATCCGAAGCACGAAATCCGAAACAAACTCAAAATCCGAATGTCAAAGGCTCGAAGCAACGCGGTGCGTGCGCGTTGGCGCGAGTCTGTTCGTATGGTTCGAGGCACTTGAATTTCGGAATTAGTGTCTTGGATAGGGACTTGTGCGGATGGTGTTCAATTTTCCATGTTAGGCCAGGTCGTGGGCTAGCCTCGCTTTTGGGGAGACAAGCTGGGAAGCTACC
>JAAEPZ010000743.1 GCA_024231955.1 bacterium
GCCCACGTCTTCCTTCAACACGTAGACTCGCTTGTGTTGAAGAATGTAGGCCACCTCACTCTCTGGATCCAGCACATTGCCGAACTTGCGAGAACCGGTCGGGCAAACCTCCAAACAAGCCGGCAGCCGCCCAACGCGAGTACGGTGCAGACAGTACGTACACTTCTCCATCACGCCCTTCGCTCGTGGGCGATTGGAGAGATAGCCCATATTCGGGTTGACGTGCTCCGACGGAATCTCGGGCTCCGTGAAATTGAATCGGCGCGCCCAGTAGGGACAAGCCGCTTCGCAGTAACGGCAGCCAATGCACCAGTCGTAGTCGATCACCGTAATCCCGTCCGGCTCCTGCCAGGTCGCCTCGACCGGGCAGACCTTCACGCAGGGCGGCTTCGCGCACTGGTGACACTGAACAGGCATGTAATATTTGTTGGGATCCGGCACCTGCGGAGCGTCATAGTGATGGTCCGACGTCTCCACGTCGATGCTCCCCTTCTCCATCTCCAGCACGCGAATGTACTGAATCTCCGGAGCCCGTGACTGATTGTTCTCCTCCACAC
>JAAEPZ010000744.1 GCA_024231955.1 bacterium
CGAGCCGACCGGCTTGCTGGACCGGCGGACCGGCTTGCAGGTGATGGCGCTCTTGCGCGGCTACCGCGAGCAGGGCAGCTTGATCGCCGTGACCCACAACCCCGAGATTCTGACCGAGGCCGACCTGGTCATCAGGATGCGTGATGGACAGGTGATCAACATTGAGGACCGTGTGGCCCGCGAAACACAGGAGGAGATCGCATGAACCCCTTGTCACCACTAACCTATCACCGTCGCCACAAGCGACGCTCTGCCCTGCTTGTGGGCTTGATCGGTCTGATGACAGCCGGAATCTACCTGATGATCGCCATATTCTGGGCCATGTTCGTCGAGTCAACGCGGACCTACGGCATGCACCTGTCCAAGTTCAACGTCGTCTATGCCAACGAAGAAGAACTGGACCCAAGCATAACCGCTCAACTCCGAGCAAATCCCGACGTCGCGCGCGTTTTGCCAGCCTACTCTAGCGTCTATCTCAGCTTGTCGTCTCCCTTTGGGGGGGACGCCGCAGAACTCGAACTGTATGGACTGACAGAAACCGACGTACCCATCCTCTTGGAAGCGTGCGATGTAAAGCTAAAACAGGGCCACATGGTACAACCTCGGACCAGGGGCCTGATACTCTCGGAGCAGGTTGCCGCTGGCGCGGGTCTAAAGATCGGAGACGTCATCCACAGGCAAATCGACCCGGAACGGTACGAACACATCTCTATGCCGCTAGAGGTCGTCGGCATCCTGGAGGGCGATATTCGCCTGGGCATCTTTTCGTACGAGTATATTGATAGCTTTGAACTACCAGAGGGGAATAAGGGCGCGCTCGTGATTCCCCAGGCGGGCCGTGAAGAAAGCATCAAGGACTTTTGGGAGCGCGAAATCCCACCCGGACTGGCTGAACTGTACTCGCTGGACGATCTGCGCGGCGAGATCGTAGAGGTCGCTGCGCAAATATCCCTGGTTGCCGTCCCTATCGCCGTGATCGTGGCCCTGGCAATCGCCCTCGTGATCAGCGCCATCAATCGCATCGCCCTGACGCAACGGCTGCCCGAGTTTGGCATCCTGTGCGCTAGCGGGCGCAGCAAGCGCTGGCTCATCAGCCGCTTGACGACAGAGACCGCCGTTTTGGTGGGCATCAGTTGGGCGCTGGGCATTGGTCTATCCTGGCTGGTGCTGGCCGTCGTTGGACAGACAATGTTCGTTCCACGAGGCTATGATTTCAACGTATTCACTCCGGCGCCCATCGCCTTTGTCGTGCCTGTTCCCTTTATCGTTCTCGGACTCACTCTCTGGGGTATCATCCGTGTCCTGTCACGCCTGGACGCGGTAGCCATCGTCGAGCGCGGGGCGCTGAGTATAGAGAAGGCGCAAAAGACCGCGTCGAGCAAACATCAGACCAGCTCACCAAAACCATTGGCTTCCGCCACGTTCTATAAACGGCACAAACGCCGTGCCGCACTCCTCATCAGCACGATGGCCCTGATGATCATGGCCGTCACCCTGGCGATCTTTTACGTCGCCAACGATCCGGCGGACCCCTCGGTGGTCAATATGACCCGCATGAGCGTGGTCTCCCCGAACCTGGGTCCGGCACTCGAGCCTAACGTGGTCACCCGGATCAAGGCGTACCCGGCGGTGGAACGCACCATTCCGGCGTCCGAGATCGAGGCCCTGCACCTGATCATTCCCCCCGATGGAGCTACAGACCTGGTCACATACGGGGTATCGGAGGAGGATATGGCGCACCTGGTCGAACTGAACGGCCTGGCGCTCAAAGAAGGACGCCTGCCCCAACCCCACACCAACGAGATGGTCATCCCCGAGGCATTCGCCCAGAACCGCGAGTTGCACATTGGCGACGTGATTGGCAGCGCCGGCGATCCCGTCTACCAGTACGCCAAGGTGTTGCCAGCCCCGTTTGTGATTTCGGGCATTCTCGCCCGCCCGGCCACGGGCGAAGAAAATTGGCTGAGCTTTGTGTCGCTCGAGTTCATGGACAGCCACGCCGCCTACGCGGGAGAATCCCCCGTGCTCCTCGTCATACCCAAAAGCGGGCAAAAGGCCAGCCTCGACGATTGGCTGGAAAACGAGATAGCGAGTGAATACACCAGTGTGACCACCCATCGCCAACAGGAGGCCAAGTTTGCCGACATGGCGCGCGCTATGGTCAGGATGATAGCCATCCTGGAAAGCACCATCGCCATCGTGGCCGCGATTGCCCTGGCGGTGCTCAACTATATCTTTATCTCCCAGCGCCAATCGGAATTCGGCGTCTTGCACGCGCTGGGGTTCAACCGGCTGCAACTGGTGTGGCGCACTTTGCGGGAAGCTGTTTTCACCACGAGCGCCGCCTGGGGAATCAGTGTCGTCCTGTGCCTGATCGGGATGCTGTACCAGTTCAACGCTTTCCAATCGCGAGGGCTGTCGTTCGACCTGCTCAACCCGCTGCCGTGGTTGTTCACCCTGCCCATCCCGATCGCAGTGCTGGTCGTTAGCACGGCTGCCGTGGCACAGAAATTGGTCAAACTCGACCCGGTGTCCATTATCGAGAGACGATGACAAAGGGATCAAAGAAAGGAGAAAATCATGTTACAGGGAGAAAATCTTACATTAACGTATCAGGATGGTGATACCACGGTAGACGCTGTGCACAACGTCTCGATCACCGTCGAGGATCACCAGTTCATCGGCCTGCTGGGACCTTCGGGTTCCGGCAAGAGTTCACTACTGTACCTGTTGAGTGGGCTGCGCCAGGCGACCCAGGGTGAGATATACTTGGACGACCGGGCCTATGGCAAGATGTCGGAGCGGGAACGCACGGCCCTGCGACGCAGCGAGTACGGCTTTGTCTTCCAGCAGCACTTTTTGATCAACTATCTCACCGCGCAAGAGAACGTGATGGTCGCCGCACCTATGCAGGACAAGGCCCACGC
>JAAEPZ010000745.1 GCA_024231955.1 bacterium
CCCGGCTGAAACAACAATGTCTTGTAGAACCCTGACCCATCGGTTTCTATCTCAACATTGTCGCCTATTTCGTACACCCTGAAGGCGACCGTAGCGGGGTGTTCCTCTTCGCCGCGATAGACCCTTCCGCTAACCATCAGCAGCTGCGGCTGAAACAGTGTCGTACTGTCGAGACCGGCACTTAGATCTACGCGTTCGTGAAATCCCCACGGGGGAATCCTGAGAACGAGTTCGAGTTTGCCTGCCGGAAGGCTCTCAAGTCGATATTGCTCAGTAGCAGGCGGCAGTTCGGTAATGCGTATCAAATCCCTGCTCGGCCGGGCAAGATGAACCGCCAACGTCGCGGCTTTCAAAGGGAGTTCCGGCGGTAGAAAGAACTGAACATCTAGAGAGGGAAGCTTCCGTAGCAAAGCCTGGTAGAACTCAACCTTGCCCGATCTCAAAACAATGTCATGCGGCGCAAGATAAACCGAAGGCGATTTCACCTCCAAGGTTGCATATCTGCCGCGCAGGCCATACCAGATTCCATAAATACGATCCGCTGTCGGAATGACGACATCCGGTCTCCGCGGATCGTTTCCAAGACCTACGAGATGAAACTCCACGTCGTACTGCTCGTGCCTCTCCAGGATCACCGGCCGCTCGAGCCGGACAATCAGATCGGTGCTACTTGTGGGTGGTTCGGGATGCACATAGGTCACCCGTTTCCGGGATACTTCCAGCGGTCGTGAGATTGCCGAGTATTCACCCTTCTTTCTATCGTAGAGAGCCGCAACGATCTGGCCCTCGGGCATCAAAACGCCCTTCCCTGCTACTTTAGATGCCACACGCCGAGACATTTCCCTTCGGGGGTAAATCCAGAGATTGTGGCTTTCGAGGTGCATCAGCCGGAGATTTATTTGAGGGGCCAGCTCTACTCCCGGCGGAGAAGCTACCAACCCGGCGGGTACGACGGGTGCCACGCAGACCATTCCTTTCTTTTTCGATTTCTGACCTCCGTAGGTAACAATGGAGGAAAAGGGGCTAATCGATTCAGGACCCTCCAGCCAATACTTATATTTATCCGGTGGCGGTAGAAGCCAGCTTCCCGCAGGATAGACAAACTCAACATCATCGCCGCTCAACGGAGCGAGGTGGACATCATATCCATCGGGATCCAGAAGGTTGTCAGCACCCCAGGCTTTGCTTGGCAAAAACGTAACCGCGACTTTTCCATTGATAAAACCTTCCGCCGGGTCGACCTTGACCTGATCGCCATATCCTACGGCAGCTGCGAAAGATGCCAGTAGAATCACAACGAACCGCAGTACCAGAGTGCTCTCCCGCATGGCCCGACAGCCGGCGATGCCCGCGTCCGAATTCAACGACCGCCTGGCGGGCGGCGCTCCTGGCCCTGGCATCGGACCGACCACGGGGTGAGGGTGGCTAGCCGGGACGCCCACCGAGGGACGGATACGGGGACGCGTAGCGGACGCTGCCGAGGGTGTGCACGCGGCGGTTTCAGGTTCCAGGGACATCACAAGCCTCTCTGCGGTCCTGGCCCACGGTGATCCATCTGCTCTATTGCGCGATGATCAGGTGAACGTTGGCGGGAAGGTTCAATCGGCAATCGCCTCGTGGCCTCGCGTGCTTGGCCGCGGCCCGGCCACCGGCACGGTTTCCGGGGTTCTCCGGGCGACCTTGACCAGGCCGACGGCAGTGATGAGTACCGCGAAGATGACCAGGCCCACAGGATTCACCGCGGGGATCTCCACCGCGCGGGGATTGAACTCGTAGGCGCCCGCGTCGCAGGCCGCGGCACCATCGCCGTCGCCGTCTATGGGCCGCGGCCGCCCTCGCTGATCCGTGGTTGGGCAGTCGGCCGCGACCCCGGCGTCGATGGCGGGGCTTCCGGGGAGTAG
>JAAEPZ010000746.1 GCA_024231955.1 bacterium
CTTTCTGGCTTCGGCAAACCTGCGAAGAGCCGCACGATGTTCCAAACCTTCCCCGTCATCATTAAGATCAAGCCCGCGCTTTTCCGCATCAATCAGGCTTGATCTCAACCTCGTGACCCGCCAGGCGGGAATGTTGGAGCCAAACCCTTTATCCCATCGCCCGCGAGCAACGCCGATTTCCCAGGCACGAGCGAGAACGTTTCCTCCCGCCCTGTCGAGACGGGAAGCAATCTCCATTATGGGCTGTCCAGCCGACCACGCCTTTTTCAGGCAGGAATCTTCTTCGTCGTTCCATGACCGGGTGAAATAGTTTTCAAGCTCCCTAATGGTCAACGGAGTTACGATTATGCATGTCGAATGTTCGGTGATTCCCTCAGCAAGGTGACCTTCATCGATTAACCGGTCGATGGTTGGGCCGCCATACTTTCGGCTTAGTTCCAATTTGCTGATTGAACGTGGCGATAAAAAGATGCCTTCGACAATGATCCTTAGGTCGTTGGCAAGTTCGAAAACCGGGGGTCTCTGTTTCATGGCTTCACTCCCCACTGACGCTGGAAGCGCTTGGCTGTGTCGATCAGGCTATCCGTGTAGCGGTACCAGCAATCGATAATGTGCTGCGCCTCGCTGTAATGATGCTGGGTTGGGGTCATTGGCTTTCACTCTCCATTATCTTGTCTATCGAGCGATAACCCGTTCCCATGAGATGAAATTCGACCTGTCTGTTCGCTTCTTCGAGGGCGGGGGAAAATTCTCTGGTAATATCGAGTTCCCCAGATTTGTCGGTATACTCAATGTAGAACCAGCGTTTTCCGTTGGGATGGAGACGGCGCTTATTGGTCATAGTCAAAGCCCCAACCTTTCTTCGATTGACGCCAAGGTTTCGCGAACTGGGGCAACCTGTGTTTCAAGTATTGTGGCGGCGCGGTCGAACATGTCATCGATATAACGGTCGGTGGCATATGCCATATCGTCGACCATGCGGACGTAAACGCGTGGCTCGGTCAGCAATTCGGCGGCGTCCTCGCTCAATGTTGGGTCGGCGTCCATGGCTTCGACGATCAGCGTTTCGTGGGTTTCGATGTAAAGGTCGTGGCTCATGCGGCTTGCCTTTCCATGATGCCGTGTAAATGACGCCATTTCGTCATGATCCGGTCTTTGATGTCGGCGGGGATATCGTCTGCGAATGTGACGTGCGTATTGACGGTGATGCCTTCCAGGGAAGGGAAGAACGAAGTGTTATCGATCTCCCATTCGGAAAACGGCGTTACGTAAGGGTACCAACCGCCATCAAGTGTGCCGCCAACTCTGATCATGTGGCGGGTCTTGTTGATCATCCGATATTCGATGCGGAGTCTCAGGTGTTGTTTGACCTTCGTCATGCCAGCCTCGCTCTGTCGATGTAGAGGCACCGGGCTTGTTCCAGGTGAGATTCCGCCTCTTGGGCTTTCTCTAACGCAATCTGCGCGTCGGTAAGACTTTGAAGGTCGTTTACAGGTGTGTTACTCATAATGGCTCCGATGGCTTGGTCGTGTCACTCCCTTGCAGGA
>JAAEPZ010000747.1 GCA_024231955.1 bacterium
TATGCCGTCATTCGCGACGACCCCCGGAAACCGCTTTGTGATCCCTCTCGTTTCCAGAACCGTTTCTCCGCGTTTTATCCCTTCCATAAGCTCCTTTTGCAATCTCTGTTCCTCAATCAGAAGAGCCATCTATCGTCACTTACCGAGATATAGCACAGATTATACCCCACGAGTTATCAAACTCCAAGTTTCCTTATTCCCTTCCCCCACCGCCAGCGGAGACTGGAGAAACTTGTGGAAAGACGCAGTTGTACTATACTTACACCTGCGCCGACTCTACACAATGTGCAACACGTTCAAGGAGGTGTTCCATGTGCTATCAAGAATGTGCTTTGTACGGTAATCTCGTACTCTATCTGCGTGACCGCGCGGCAGAGTTGCTGGCCGACGACGGCGACGATGTGGAGGCGGAACAGGAACGGTTGGACGGTATCATCCGCGATTGGTTCTTTGATCCGCAAGACGAACTTTACGGCTGCGCCCCCCGCGACCTGATCTGGGCCGAGCAAAAAGATGAGCCTAATCCGATTGACTCTGATCGTTTGGCCGAGTTTTTCTTCGATGATTGCCCCGTTTGCCAATTCACGCGCCAGGAACTCGAAAAGGATATTGAGGCTGGCAAGGACCCCGGTTTCCACTGGCACTATGACGATGGCGGCTATCCATTGATCGCCCGCTATGACCCCGAAGGCTGGGACGCGCGTTGGGCAGAGGAGGATGCAGCCTTCGAACAGTGGCAGACCGAGCAAGATGCGCAAGAGGCTCAACCATCCGCGCCGGATTATGACCCCCCGCCGGTTCAAGATGAGGTGCCATCGGAATGGCCGGTCGTGAAGGATGAGGTGCCATCGGAATGGCCGGTCTTAAAGGATGGAGTGCCATTCACTTCTGGAACCGGCGCGGTATCGCCGGAGGAATTCATCGCCCGGGCGCGTCAACCCTGGCTCGACCCCGCGCTGCACCAAGCCGCCCGCGCGCTGGCAAAGCGCGTGGACTGCCCCACTCCCACGCTCCCTGGCTCCCGCTACCGGCGCATTACCTACGACGAGGCACTCTCTCTGGCAGTCGGCCTGCACGAGAATGGGGTGGACGTGGAATCTCTGCTGGCGCAGATGGGGGCTTTTCCCTACCAGAACGTGGCCCTCGACTGGTTGAGCCGGCCAGAGATGAACGCCGCGATGATGGTCCAGGTGATGGAAGATGTCATCTCGCCGGACGACGAGGATGAGATGACCCGCTTCCGCCACCATCGCGATTTCATCTTTGCCCTGGCGCGCGTGATTCATCCGGGGGCGCGGCTGTGGCTGCGGGGTTGGCTCGACGGGGTATTAACATAAGCCGCGACACTTGAGACAAAGAAAAGCTGGGAGTATGTGACGAAATGTGATAACCTATAGCTCCAAGTATCCACAAAAAAGGAGCATAGATGAGTATCACAGCCGAAGTTCGAAAGCGAGATAAA
>JAAEPZ010000748.1 GCA_024231955.1 bacterium
ATAAATTGGTTAATTACCCATCTGATTAGTCCTTCTCCGGCGGAGAAGAGACAGAGTCAGGGGATAGAGACCGCTCATCGGTTAAGCAATCCGAACTTTACCCAGAACAACAGGGTCCCGCCGGCCGCTCCCAACAACCCGATGCGGCTAAAATATGGTAGTGTCATTAGAATGATACAAAGTCTGGGGCGGGGCGGAGTCGGCTGTGCACACATTTTTCGCAGCTGGAGCTCGGCGGGGAATCAGCGCGAGGGTTCGGTAGAGCTAGTCGGTGGTACTAAAAAATGAATTTTAATTCGCCATCTGTTACTGCTGCTCGCTACCGTTTGCGCAGGCTGATGTACCGACGGTCGGTGAGCGGGTGGAGTAGGGCGTCGAGGGCCAGGTTGGACGGAGGTCATCACTAAATCGGATTGAGATGTAATGAGCAAACGAAGATCTCCATTGTTTTTTCATTGGCCTACCTGGCGGGAGCAGGCAGTCGCAAGCGGTGAACCTGTTCACGCCGAGCAGGCAGAAACACTGAATGTAGCAGCCCCAACTCATTGTAGATCGAGCCCGACCTTTCAAAATGGTGCACAGCATCACGGCAGCGGAAAGGACA
>JAAEPZ010000749.1 GCA_024231955.1 bacterium
CGGGACTTCCTTCTCCTGCTGTCCGGTACCCGCTTCCTGAAAAGCTGCATACTCCTGCATGTACTGCTGCACAGAGATGGGTCTCTCTTTCATTGGAATGTAGTCGTCTTTCAGTTCTGGCGGCGTTATGACACCTGGCGGTTTCTTCATCATCTTTTTCGGCTTCTCTCTCGGATCTAGACGTTTGTAGTTAGGATCATCCCACGGTCTGATCGCCGGAAACGCGGATGCCGATGGGTGGAACCCCGGTCCACTCGGCGTGGCGAATCCTCCTCGGCGCTGGCTTTGTGCTCATCTGGTGGCTTCCAGCGCTCCTGCAAATTCTTTCGGCTTCTGTATCGTAGGTGCTGGCAGTGATGCCCATTCGGTCGCGGTGCGTGCGAGTTGGCTCGGGAATGTCGGCTTAGCGAAGGTCAATGGATGTCCGCGAAACGACCTTCCAGCCCAACCTCCACATCCCTGAAACTGTCCTCCTCGACCACCTCGTCCTCCTCGTTCGCCTCATCCTCCTCGCTGATACA
>JAAEPZ010000750.1 GCA_024231955.1 bacterium
CCGAGTCTCGCAGACCGCACTTACGATCCGGATGAACGGCTGGCGAGTCAGAGACCTGACGAGTCATGGAGATATCATCAGGAATACCGACAGGCGACTCAGCCACAGACACAGATGCAACCGATTGCTCAAGCACGGGGACAGGGACCAGCCATGGGTGGCGTTGGACGCGGGCATGGAAATCGAACGGTTTTGCCGCCTCAGGCACCGAGTTCTAGGCACTTACCACCAACACCGGTTCCAAATGACCAGGTTTTCCAAGGTGTTTTCGCTAGACACGCGACGCAGGCGCCCGGATCAAGAGAAGATCAGACAGCGGCTAGAGCAGCGGATAGTTCATCAGCACAGGCTGACATGGTCACTCCATTTGGACGTGGTCTCGCTCCTCTGATGGGCCCGGCGAGGGGGCAAGCAGTGCCAACGAGTACCGGATTGCAGCCGGGAGGTTTACAGCAAGCTCAGGCGACCACACCGAGAGATCGACCGATTCTGGAAATGCCGAGAGAGCCGGCTCTGCCGCCGCAGCCTCAAAACGCAGACACGAGCCGACTCGTCTATGAACCGGACGGACAAATTATTTACTACGGATCTGATGCTTCTAACGTCTTCCAGCGGACTTATCAGACGAACTGGGCGAGAAGCTGGCACGATACGCATCGACAGCAATAAATAACTCCACCGCTCACTCAACACGCGCTCAGCACCGGTGTGAGAATAACCACAA
>JAAEPZ010000751.1 GCA_024231955.1 bacterium
CTCCTTCTCCTAGCCCTAACCCCTTGGGTTCTGGGGGGGGTTGTTTTTTGGGGGAAGCGAATCCAGGGGGGGGAATATGTTGGGGAAGCGATGGATCCGGCTGATCTGGCCGTACAGACCTCGCGGTGTCAACCGCCTGTTCATTTTTGCGTCCGTTTACTGTGGACCAGGCAGAAAACTGCAATTGGCACTAAGGCCTGTGCGCGAGCTGAAAGCCCCATGAGCGCTGTGATCACTGAGGATCCGAACTGCCAGGTCTGTATGGACACATAGCCAAATCCACGATTTGCTAAGGCCAAGGTGACACATTGACAAACTAATGTGCTCCAGTTTCTTGCGTAGCAAGTCTACGCAAGCTCTGCCGAGCGCATGCTCCCTTAAGGAGGTCGGGTAAGCAAACTGCTTGCTAGCGGTGGGATACGGGGTTCTCCCAGAATGATTTTGATTGATTTTGTGTAAAAGGTTGAAGAATTTTTGTGAAGTTTTGAAAAATATTCCCATAAAAGTACAGAAACAAGGTGGAGAGGGGTTTTATATCAGCGTGCTCCTGTTCACTCCTCTCTATCTGCTCCTTTCTTGAGCCTCATGTCGCCACACGTGCACAAGCCAAACTTCAACAGTTCTACTTACGGTGCTCTAGAGTCTCCTGGTGGTCACTTGGAGCTCTTCTGCGGGTTATTCGGACATTGTCTCTGCAGGTGGTTGAAATTCCCGCAGATGAAGCAAGCGCGAGTGGCGCTCTGCTGGTTGAACCGGACGCCCGGTGCGTGGAACTGTTGTCCGTTGTTGGTGACCGGCGCGCCCGAGATCTGCTGCGACTGGTGGAGGCCGGCACTGCCTCCGGACCGAGACGGAAAGGGCTGTTTGGCCTTGCCCTCCTTCCGTTTCAGCTTCAGCTTCTTTTCGGCTCGTGCGGCGGCTTTCTTGATCGATTTGTTGCCGCCCTTTCGTTCCCGCTGCACTTCCCTGGACGTGGCCCAACCGAAGTCGGACTCCTCGGCGACTAGGATGTACTCCATCTCCAGCTGGATGGCGCCGAGGATGTCGTTGTAGCTCGAGATGACGTTGGGGCCGGCGTCCGTCTCCAAGAAGCTGAGACGGAAAGCGTGAACCTGCTTGAGGATGTCCACGAGGGCGATGTAGCGCAGTTTGTTGGCTAGAACACAACACGTTGCGACAGAACTTTGTAAGAGTGACCTGGTCAAAACACGTCTAAGCCAGCTACAGAACCTACTGGATTCCGCCCCTTTCCAGCTGACATCTTGCGCCTCCGTGAACTTGGGCGCTTTCCAGACCAATGGTCCTGCGGCGACTTTGGAGTGCTTCTTTTTCTTCCTCTTCGGTTTCTCGTCGGAGTCGTTGCTGGACGCGTCTGACGAGTCCGATTCGTCCTCTGAGGAATGCGAAAGGCGGCGACCCGGTGCGGTCCCGAACAGTTGGCTAGCGCCGGTGAATGCGTCCTGACTGTCGTTCTGGCGGGCGCGGTTGGAGCTGTCGCTTCGCAGCACGCCGATGGGAGGTGGCAGCCGGTAGCCGCCTGCAGTCGCTCCAGCCGAGTTGCCGCTGCTGAGGGCGCCCTGGGCCGCATTGCGGTCCCGCACGGCCGCGGCGAACGAGTCGATGAAGCTCTTTGAGAGCAGCAGATCGTTGATGACTGGTCCCAGGTTCTCGAGTGCGGGTTGAGAACCGCTTGCTGGCGACCGATTGGAGCCCGTTGTGTTGGCTCCGGCGTTTTCGTCGGACATGTTCGGCGGCAGTTTGCAGAAGCAAAGTTCTGGAGTTGTCGGTCGACGTAGCGCGGTGGGGCTGCCTAGTAGGCCGGCGGCTCTCGCTCTAGACAGCGCAATACAGAAGCAGGCCGGCTCAGCTGATTTGCAGTCGCAGTAGTAGGCGAGTTTGTCGAAGGCTGAGCGCTTGGACGCCAGAGCAGCAAAAGGCAAGGTAAAATGAGCAGCACAGGACCGGTTAGACTTCTGTGCGCGCAGCCGTTCTACTCTCTCACAGATAGACCTGAATGGCGAGCTTAGCGCAGGCAGCTGGAATGTTGGTTATCTGGGTCAGCTAGATCCGCCCCTGAACTGGCTTGACCAATGCCGAACCGACACAGTGCTGTCCCTACCCGACAGTGCTGC
>JAAEPZ010000752.1 GCA_024231955.1 bacterium
AGCTGCGCCATCTCGGCCGCTTCCAGGAACACGACCTGGGGGCTCCGGAAGGGCTCGACGTCGGCGTCGGGTACCGGCTCATGACCGGGGCGAAGGTCGAGCAGGGTGGAGACGGCGGCAGCGCGTAGGTCCGCCAAGGAGGTGTCAGGGTTCCTGGACAGGAAGGCCCCGAGGACCGAGAGGATCTCGGTGACGAGGGTCAGGGCAGTGGCGATTGCCGCTGGCCCGTGCTCGGCAAGGGGTTCGAGAGCTCTGAGGCCGTAGATGAGCTTGATCTCGCGGCCGACGGCCCGAAGAGCCCGCAGGCCGTGGATCTGGTTGGGGTCGAGGTTCGGCGGGGTGTTGAGCTCTGGGATCGGCGCAAAGAGAATTTCGAAGAATTGCCGCTCGGGTAGTCGCAGCTGAAACCAAGCTCTCCTAGGCTCGGTTGGCGTTTCAGTTCTTGGTAGGGCCGCTTGCTGGCAGGCAGGGCCACGACTTGCGACCGGACCGGCACCGTGGAACGTGGTTAACCCGTCCTGTCCTTCTGCTGTCTTCATCTCTTGTCCCCTCGTTTGCATGGGGCCTCTAGTGTCTCCTCTATGTATCCTCAGGCATTTCTCCCCAGCAGTCTGCGAAGTAGCGTGGCGGCTCGTACTCGAATCCTGGGAATTTGTAGGCAAGGTCGTATTAGGACTTCCGGGGCTCAGCTTTGTGGCTGGAGGTACCGTACATCAGGCGTTCTGCACCTTCTGCCAGGATTGCCGATTCGAAAATACGCAGTAGATTTGGCCCCAGTGGCCACAAGGCGCTCGGTCTGTCCCGTGTACGACGGATTCGTCGAATTCTTCTGAGTGTTCACCGCATAGGGATGCAGAAACAGCGGTTCGGTCTGTCCATACGGCTGGTCGGTACAGTCGACACACCCGTACCAGATTGGCAATTCGACCATGCGGTCGGTAGATTTGTAGTGACGTTCCCTCCGCGCGCAGCAATACAGCTGGACAGCCGCGAGGGGGCACAGGAGGTCATCATGCTCAGCACCGCGTA
>JAAEPZ010000753.1 GCA_024231955.1 bacterium
ACAAGGCGCTCACGCTGAATGTCTCTTTACACCAGCGCGAAGCAGCGGAATCGCTTAACAGCTTGGCCGACCTGATGCGCCGTGAAACCAATCAGCTCGATCCGAAGATTGCCTGGCAGAACTTGGGATTGGGCGAATTCGGTCCACAAATGAACTTCCTGACTGAGTTGATTCAAGAGGAGCAGCCTCAAGGACAGGCGCTCGAAATGCCGTTCGATCAAGATGACGAAGTCGATGCGCCGCCCGGATTAGAACCGATCCTAGACGAAGAACTGCCCTCAATGAGCGAAACCGCCAGTGAGGCAGTCGCCACCGAGCTTGCGGCATGGGCGTTTGCTTGTCATAAGGATTGGAATCAACGGTCACAACCATTCACTCCAGAGCAGTGGGCTCGTATTCGCCGCACCGAACTCACCAGTTCCCTGATTGCCGCCGGCATCGGGAATATTAGCGGCGACACTCAGACTGATGTACAGTGGCAAAACACCTTTCAGTCACATGAGCTGGGAATGCCGCTGACCGAAACGAATAGTGGTTTTGAGTTGGAGTCGGACGATCCGAACGAACCAATTGGTTTGTTTGGATTGCATGTTTCAGAGCCGTGCTTGGTGACGACTCGA
>JAAEPZ010000754.1 GCA_024231955.1 bacterium
CAAATTTGACTCACCCGCATCAATTTGCAGGGACCACCCGTAACGGGTGACTCCCTGACGCGGCCGGGTGACGGTCTCCAGCCGGCCATGCGCGTCATAGGTGAACACGGTCTGGTTTTGCAAGGGGTCAGTGATTTTGCGCAGATGGTTATCTGCGTTATATTCCAGTTTCAGGAGCTTGTGCAGGGCGTTTTCCACTTCGACGAGGTTGCCTTCAGTGTCATAACGCATCCGGGTCTGCTGTCCGGCTTCGTCGATGATTTTGGCCAGATTGCCTTGCGGGTCATATTCAAAAGAGCGGCTGTGGCCGTTGGCGTCGGTGAGGCGCGCGCGCCTGCCTTCCGCATTGTAAACATGGCTGATTTTGCCGCCGAGTTCATCTTCGGAACTGAGCAGGCGGAACTGCGCGTCATGCACATAGGTTCTGGTTTCACCGGTGCGGGTGGTGACTGTGGCGGTCAGTTCGCCGCTGCTTTCATTCCCGCTGTAGGCGAAGCGCAGCGGCAAATTGTCGTCCCGGGCGTCGTCCTGGCTGATGACGCGGTGTTCGTCATCGTAGACGTTGCGGGCAAGCAGTTGCCCTTCGTGGCCGGTGACGGTGACGATCTGTCCGTGGCTGTTGTACGTATAATCGGTGTTCTGTCCGGCGGCGTCGTTCATCCGCGTCAGATTGCCGCTGTTGTCGTAATAAAGCCATGCTTTCCGGCCCAGGGGGTCGGATACGGAGGCGAGCAGGCCGCTGCTGTAGTAGCCGTATTGCAGATAAACCCCGGAGAGCGGTTCGGTGACGCGATGGAGCCGGCCCGATCCGTCATAACTCAGCGTGAGAAAGCGCCCGTGTCTGTCGCCGGTTCGGAGCAGTTGTCCGGCAGCGCTGAATTCGTATACGGCATTGCGTTTGCGCCGCAGGGTGAAACCGCCGCCGGCATTTTTGCGCAAACGGTCAAAACGGCAGTGATCATAGCTTGCCGCATAGTTGCCGTCCGCCTGCTTGAGAAAACGGTTGTGGCGATTGCCGTGCCAATGGACGGTGACATTGCCCTCTTCGTCCTCTTCCAGGCGGGCGCTGTAACGCTTGTGGCTCCAGCCCCGGCCCAAAACACCTTTTTTGAGCAGCAGGGAGTTGTATTCGACAGTGAACGCAACGGGCAGCAGGCCCTGCACGCTGAGCAGGGGTTTGCGCAGGTACTGGGCGCCTATGGCGGTCAGAACCGGATCGCCCTCGCCGCTGCCTTTGGCGTCGCAGAACTCGGATTGCGCGATATCGTCGTCAAAGAGGCCGATCTCCACCTCCACCGAGTCGCTCATGAGTTTGCGCCCTTCGCCGCCGCTCAGGCATTCGGCGGCAGCGGCGCCGGTGTATTTTCCGGCCCCCAGAACCGCGGGCAGCGCAGCCCGGCCCTTGACCGAGGCAAGCTGTTCGGAACCGCTGTCGCCATGTTTTGTCAGGGTCCATTCGCGCGTGGAAACCAGGCAATGGGTGATTGAGGCCGCGCTGAAAACAACGCCGGCCTGATAACGCCGGTCCGGCACAATAATTTCCAGTTTTTCTTTTTCGCCGTTGGCCAGGACAACAAAACAGCCCCCGCCGCTGACTTTGAACATTTCGCCGAAGCGCATAAACGCCATGTTGGAGATGAGCGACAGGCCGCTGACCAGTTCCATCACGGTCAGGTCAAGCTTGTAATTGACGCTGTCGATTTCAGCTTTGGTTTTGGCGGCCGCCATTTCCGCTTTAAGCTCCGCCATCTCCTTTTCAAATTTTTCGAACAGAAAATTTTTCTTCAGATAGATGTCGGGCCTCATGTGCAAAGGCTTCGCCTGTTCGATTTCACACCCTTCCCAGATTCCGCCGTTCAGTCCGCCTTCCAGCAGATAAGCCCCGGCCCCGGTGTCAAGATCCTGGATGATATAGCCGGTTCCCGTCCAGTTGCCGATTTGCAGGTCGCTTTGCGGAACCACGGCATGTTTGCCGGTGCGGACGGCATGGGCGATATCCTCTTTCACCGCCTCGCTCACCGCAAGCAGCGGCAGGGCGGCGTCGATGTTTCGGGCCGTGATGCGGTAAACCGGAATGTTTTGTCTGCCGGCCTCCATGAGGATCTGCGCGGTGGAAAGCGCCGGATGCATGCCCCGCCCGAACAACTGGTCGAGCACGAAGCCTTCCAGGAAAGAGCCCTGGATGCCGATGTGGCTCATGAAATTGAAGCGGGTCTGCCCGTCCGGCGCCCGCACGACCTGCACATTGCGCTTGACATCCAGTTGGCGGCTGCGATAATTGCCTGAACGGGCGACTCCGAGGAAATAATTTGCAGTGATCGGCGCGGAGAACACGCCCGCCGAGGGCATGCGCTGTCTGTACACGCCGTAGACTTCAGCCGCGAGCTGATCGAACAAGTCGTGTTCCATCCAAAAGTGCAGCGCGGTCTGGTGCAGGTTTTCCTCTGCCGTGTCCGGGTTC
>JAAEPZ010000755.1 GCA_024231955.1 bacterium
CGCCAGGATCTTGTGAATCGGAAGATCGTGGCTCCCGGTCTCGTCCACGGAGATCATGTCCACCCCCAGCCCCCGGAGCCCGCGCTCAGCGAGCCATCGGGCCGCCTCAGGAGAAAGGGTTGGATAATCGGAGAAGTACTCGTCCGTCCCCCAGAGTCGACTCCAGCCCGTGTGCAGCAGGAGGAATTGCGCATCTCTCAGGGTATGTTGGTGAGGCTCCAGCTCGTAGATGTCGATATGTGTCTTTTTGATGGAAGTCAGATCCAGCAGCAGTGCTTTGCCGACGAAATGATCGATGGGAAATTGATCCAGGGTTTTTCCCTCACCCAGGATATGGGCCGGAGCGTCGATGTGGGTGCCGGTATGGCTGACCATCGTGATCTTCTTCTCGCGAAAGCCGAAGTCGTCGAAAGAACACACAGGAGTGAACAGCGGCGGATCGGTTCCGGGGTAGACCGGCATGTCCGGAGACAGGGGATGGCTCAAATCAACGACTTTCATCGACTTCCTTCCCGGGGGAGGCCGAGGCCGGAGGCGACCTTC
>JAAEPZ010000756.1 GCA_024231955.1 bacterium
GCGCAAGAAGGGCAAGACGGCATTGCTCCAACGCTTCTTCAACATCCTCTACACCCGCAACGATCCGCAGCTGATCCCGTTCTACTACCGGATCCCGGAGAAGCTTCAGACCCAGTCGGACTTCACGAGGGCGTTCTACCGCAAAAAACGTGCCAGACGTTTTGCAACTCCCCTAAATGCAACCTATTACATCAATCGAAAAATATTTAATCTACGATTGAATGAGGTAGATCTATTTGTTTTTCAAGTCGCGTATTTTCAGCTACTTACATTTTCTTAATAGAGCAGGCGAGTCACCTGCCTTCATAGTGGCCACGGCTATGTCAAGTTACCTAGTTTCAGTAGGTTAGCTCTCGAGAGCGGAGGTCAGAGGGGGCCTCGCCCCCCCAAAGAAGGTCTCTCGGTCGTTCGGCCGGGGCCAAGATCCGCGAGATCCGGAAAAACGGGGGCGCGGTGGGGATCGGGAGGGTAAGAGCGCGCCTCGCGGGCCTTCGAGTAGACACAAATCACCCACGGACGCTTCGTCGAGCGCCTCGCGGGCGAGCTCCCGCTGGGACCGAGCCCATCTCGGTCATTTGGCTCCGCGTCGACCTTGGCCCGGACCTTGGCGGAGCACGTTCAACTCCCAAAACCTCACGGAGGCTGGCCGCGAGCCCGCGGCTCCTCCCGCACCTGCGGCTTGGGAGGCTCCTGAGCTTGCCACCTCCCCGCGATCTCGACGACCGGGGTCGGTCCACGTACGAGCTTCCCCGATTCCGTCTCCATGATCTCGCGCGTGGGCGGCGGTGGCGGGGTCGGTGGAGCTGGTGGCCCAATGAATCGCGGGGCCGGGGGATAGCTCCCTTTGGGGAAGTCCCAGACCGCAGTCATGTCACCGGACAGCAAGGAGCGCGCAGCTTCTCCGTACTTGAGCCGGAACACCCTGAACTCGTACCACAGCTGGTCACGCAAATCGGGGCTTTTCACGATGAAGCGCGGCCGTGGTGAGTTCTTGGCGGTCTTGTCCTTGGAGGGAGCCTGGAAGCGATCCTGACTCAGAATCTTCTTCACGCCCAAGACCGGCTGCCCATTGCGGTCACGTGCACC
>JAAEPZ010000757.1 GCA_024231955.1 bacterium
GGGAGGGGCGGGCTACCCGAGGGTCCTCCCCTGCCGACACGAGGAGTTCGAGCCGCACGACTTCGCCACCAAGTACCTGGTCGATCTCTCGCCCTTGCCGGCGTTTCGCGACCTTACGCCCGAAGCGTACCGGGGGCTGCGGCGGCCATGGTGGCGCGGCTGGCGGTCTTGGGATTCTGCGGCGGGGGTGGTCTCGGCGCCTGTCTGGATGGTATACTCGGCGTTGGAAGGAGGATTCCCGATGTCGAACAATCCGGATTGGACGAAGAAGCTGGCGCCGCATGTGCAGGCGGCGATCGCGGCGGGGGCGCAGCCCAAAGTGAGTCATCAGGCGGGTGGGCCAACGGGTGGACGACAGTTGGCGCCGCATGTGCAGGCGGCGATTGCGGCGAGCACGGGGGTGGGGCAGGCGAAGATGGGAGGGCAGGGTGGACGGGAGATGGCGGCTCACGTGCAGGCCGCAATTGCGGTGGGGCAGACGAAGATGGAGGGGCAGGGGGATGGGCGGGTAGCGGCGACTCATGTGCAGGTGTCTACCCAGGACAAGCAGGAGACCATGCAGCAGGCGGGAGCTCAACAGGCCCACCAATTACAGGCCGCCCTGGCTTGTGGTGACCAGGCTGGGTGCGGGACTTGCTGTGCTGCCGGAGCAGGCAGTACGTCTGGCTGTCGTTCCGAAGGCGGCGCGGAATGCAACGGAGCAAATCACCCGGCTGCGTTAATACAACTAGCAAAAAAGCAAAGGGCGTGGCGGAAACAGCAGAAAAGGAAGATGAAGGAACAGAAGGGAGACGGTGACGGCGGTGGCAAGAGGGGAGGTAAGAAGAAAAGGGGCACGAAGCATAATATGGGTGATTGTTTTCGGTATCAAAATTGTGTATCCAGAATTGGAACAACAAGCTACCATAATTGCTGTCAAGGTGGCTGGAAAAATGGAGGACGGTCATTTAGATTTCTAAAAGGGAATCAAAATTGTATTAACTGTTGAAAATCTAGAAGTAGGGACCTGCCACTAGGTCACTCGGCGGGCGTGACCCGGTTGTGCTCGCGAGAAGTGGGCTCCATACTGATCGTGTTGTCATAACACTTTGTCATTCTTACCGCTGACGGGCTCTTCAGGTGCTGCCTGCCTCTTTAAGTGCCGCCCTTGCCTGAGTCGCTTGTGGTTGGAGACTTTCGTATCCCCTAGCTGCAAAGGAGCCGTAAAGTAATTACTTAGGGCATTTTCCGTTTCCGAAGCAAAGAACCGCATGCAATGGCCGGCCGGTCGCCCGGGGGGAATCCAATCGGGATCGAGGTCGCCCCACTTTTTTTGGTGCCGGACGATTCGTATCTCTGATGGTCTTGACAGATCGATAGCGGGGAGTGCCGAAGGCCAGGGCGCGTTCACAGGCCGCCTCCAGGCGCTGCGGGCCGTAGCTCTTGCCCAGCCGGATCACCCCTTGTGCCGCCCGCAGATTGTCCGGTCGCGGAACAGCTCCCCGATCAGGGCGCCTTCAGCGCTTGCCAGAATTGAGCCACCTTTGCTCGGCAAAACTGAGCCACTTCTTATGCCCAGCTGCGCATAAGAAGTGGCTCAATTCTGGCGAGCGGCGAGGAGTAGCCGACGACAGGCTCGCCATCGACGAGAGCCCGGGCTGCAATCCCGATAACGACAGCGCCACAGCCGTCGGCGCCCAGTACATGCACGCCCTCGGGCGCGACCTCGACGACCTCGCCGGCTGGAGCTGGCAGCGCCTGGTCCAGCTCGGCACCGAGGGCTGTAAACACTCAGGAACCAGGTCACGGTGCCTTTGTGCCTCTTCCATAGGGACGCAACC
>JAAEPZ010000758.1 GCA_024231955.1 bacterium
CCGCAACTTCCCCCCTGCTTAGATTGGGCCTAGGGGCCGCTAAGTGATTAGAACCCGAAGCGGGCGGGTTTCTTGCCAGCGGTGGATCTGCTCGACTTTCGCGGTCCCAGCAGTCCCTCCTGGATTGGCGGCGGTTCTGGTGCGGCTTGAGGCGCCGCTTCTGGTTCCCGTTCGATCGCCGTCCACAGCGGGTCATGGATCCAGCGCTTCATGCGACGGGCACTCCAGTGCTGCCCATCGCTCAGGACGAACGTGTATCGCCCAAGCACCCGGACGACAGTGTATGGCCCTCGATAGGGCGACGTCCCCTTCGGCACCGGTCCAGCTTTGATGAGAACCTGCTCCCCCGGTCGGAACAGCGGACGCACCCTGCTCCAATTGTGCTGAACTAGCGCCGGCTCGGTGTCGTCTCTAGAAATAGACTGTTGGGAAGTTAGAGCACTGTCAGTGTTTGATTGTACCCCTGAGTCGGTCACCTCCCTAAACGTAGCCACAGTATGTGATTTGGTTGCCTGAGTGTCAAGGGTGTGCACGACTTCGAATGCGAGATGGGTCAGACGCCTGAAGAACAAGGTAGCAGGAGAGGGTCCCTGAGCCGTAGCAGGCATATGTCGATGCTGCGACAGCAGCTCTTGGATCCCATCGTTCCATGGCCGATCCGATGAACAGA
>JAAEPZ010000759.1 GCA_024231955.1 bacterium
AGTTTCGGCGATGTTGATGTGGTCAAAAAAGCGCTGGACTTTGTCTCCAATTCGGTTGAAGTCTTTGGCCCGTTCCAAGGTTCCCTCTTCTTCCAGATGGTACTTTCGAAATTTGTTGACTGCGTTGGCCACTGACACGAGGTCTCTGAAAATGATTCTGTTGGTCGAGTGCCTCTGCCAGTCCATGTGCGTCTCGTCTGGCACTGGAACTCTTTTCAGCTTCTTTGTGTCTTTGGCACTGGCGCTCGGTGCCGCTTTGATCTTTTCCAGCGCGCTTTTCAGGATTTCGGCGGGTTCTGTGGCTGGTGTGGGCGACGGCGATCGGTCTCGCTCAGCGTCGCTGACGTCCGAGAGTTCCGAGCTCGGTCTTGCCGGCAGCCTTGGCGGATCTGCTCGGTCTCTATCGCTCTGCCCGGACGAGCCGGCCCCGGCCGACTGATGCGAATTCCCGGATGAGTTGGAGCTCGGTGGCGCCGGGGGTGCAGGGGGCACCATCTGCGGTCGGGGGGCGCCCTGTGGCTGCGGGCCCCATCCACCCATCTGCCCCATGGCCTGCTGGGCGAGCGCCTGCTGATAGAATGGCGCCATTGTGTGGAATGGAAACTGCATGAACGGCGACGTCATCTGTTGCTGCGCGAAGGGATTGGCCGGGTAGAAGCCCGGCATGGTCAACGCTTGAGGCATCTGGCCGAACTGCATTTGTGGCGCTCCGAGCTGCATCTGCTGGAGATTCTGCGCGGTGGGCGGAGTGGACGCCGCGCCCAGCCTCTGGCCCTGCGCCGCTGCAAATGGTGGGAATCCCACTCGGTTGGGATTGGACGGGTTCTGCGCCATGTTGAATTGCATCGCCGCCACCATAGCCGCGTTTTGCGCTGCCGTGATCGCGGCTTGCGCCGCCGCTGCCTGCGCCGCAGCGTCTCCGGCTCCGTTTTGCGCCTGCACGAGCCCCGCTGCGTCCTGTGCGCCGGCGCCGTCTCCTTGGCCGCCGTCCGCATCTCTGGTAGGCGATGGTTGGCGACTGTTGCTCATCTTGTGATGACAAAGCGAAATTCGGTAGAAAATAGTTGCAGGTTGCTGGTAAATCCGTTAAAGCGGTGCTAATCCCGTTAGCTGACAATCTGAAACACAACACAGGTTTGGCACGGTAATAGTTGTAGCAAAACCTGAAACTTTCAGTCCACAGAAAAGTGGAAGAAAATCCGAACGAACTGGGAAAAGTTAGAATATCTTATGCCTATTTTCGTGGCCAAGCAGGGAAAGGCCAGAACACGGCAGAAAAACAACGGTGAGTAGATAGGTATGCGCCGTTGCAAAGGCAGGCAGAAAGATCGAGGACGAAAACAAGTCTGTTTTTCTGCTGAGAGCGCAGCGATTAGGACCGACTAGTCTAAGCTGGATGCCACTGCCCAAGTGGTTTCCAGAGCCGCTGCTCTCTGACCTGTCCGCTGTCTCCGCCTCTCTAGCCTGTCAGGTCAAGGCATGAAATGTACACACTGCCGTCTTTAGGGG
>JAAEPZ010000760.1 GCA_024231955.1 bacterium
AAATCGCAGGAGAAACATCATGAATTATCCATCGGTTGAAGGGCACGATTATCGTCTTTCTTGGCTTCGAACAATTCAACGGACTATGGTTTGGATTGGAATTTTAGTCGGAATTCTTTCGTGCAGCGATGAAACGAAAGAAAACCGATACACTACGGATGCGATCGATGTCGGCGTTCAAACGGCAGCGCTTTTAAAGAAGCGGAATTGTCCTGATGGATACAACATAATAGAGGGCACTTCCGGCAGGGACAACCTGCGTGGAACCCCGGGGAACGATTGTATTCTGGGCTACCAGGGTAACGATCAGATCAGAGGACGGGGAGGCAACGACTATCTTATCGGCGGCGCCGGAGACGACCTGATCTACGGCAACGACGGCGACGATACGATCTTTGGCGAACAGGGCGCTGACCGGGTTTACGGCGGCGCCGGGAAAGATCAAATCGAAGGTGGACCGGGCAACGACGATTTGCACGGTGACGGGGATGATGATCAGATCAGCGGTGGCAACGGAGCCGATACCATCTACGGCGGTGCGGGAGGCGATCTGCTCAGCGGATCGAAAGGCGCAGACGAGATTAAGGGTGGTGAAGGGGATGACATTATCAATGGAGGTAAAAGCGACGATACTATTTACGGCGATGCGGGAAATGATGTGATAGACGGGGAAAAAGGCAAGGATACGCTTCTAGGTGGGGATGGGAACGATGTCATTATCGGTAGCAGCGGAGCCGATACGATAAATGGGGGAGCTGATCACGACCAATGTGATGGCGCCAATTGTGAGGGAGATGGGACATCGGTTACAGATTGCGACAGCGATAGCGATTGCAGTACGGGCCAACGTTGTATCCTGGAATCAGGTATATGTGTTTACTGCCAAGCGGATAGCGAGTGTAACGATAATAACGATTGCACCCATGATGTGTGTCAGCCGACTGACGGTTGTGACAACAGTCCGCTGCCGGCAGCCACGGCTTGTGGTGATTCCACGGACAGCG
>JAAEPZ010000761.1 GCA_024231955.1 bacterium
CAGGATGAGCTGCGGGCTCGCGGCCAGCCTCCCTGAGGATTCGTAGTTGGACGTGCTCCGCGTCGGTCCCGGCCAAGGTCGACGCGGAGCTGATGACCGAGCAGGGCTCGGTAGCAGAACGAAATCGCCCTCGCGGCGCTCAACGAAGCGCCCATGGGCGATTTGTGTCTGCTTGAGGGCCCGGCAGTCGGCTCTCCGCCCGCCGTGCCCGCTCATCCTTTGGGCGGATCCAGGACCAGAACCGACGGTACCTTCGGGGCGTCGGGACCCAGGGCGTCGACACAGCGGAGCAGTCCGTAGCCGATCCCCGCCAACCCCGTCATCAGTCCGGGCGTCTTTACCCGAAACGGAACCCCGCAGCGCCAACCGTTCTCACGAACGCTGCCGAGCGCTTGACTCGCCATCGTCCGCACCACCGAATGCAAGGACGGATCAAACGAACGGGCGGCCTCCAGGATGAGCTCCAGGTTGCCGAACGCACCGTGACACAAGCTGTGATTGAGGTTTGAGCTCAGGCCATGCACCAACGTGAAATCAAGGGCTCGGCGCAGGTCTGTGGTAATTTGCTTGTCCTCCTGCCAGAGGTGGAGCATACGCAATCGGGAAAGCCCGATGCCCGACGTCCCGTGGCACCAGGAATCTATCGGCACGTAGGTTTCACCGTCTTCTTCCGCAATGCGCTTGACCTCAAGAAGGTTCGGCCACGTCCCGTATTCTTGGGAAAAGAGGCCGTGCTCGTAGTCGAGGGCTTCACGGGCGGCCGAACGGAAACGTTCGTTGCCACAGATCTCGGCCCCGGCGGCGAGGGCCCAGGCGATGCCGGCAATGCCATGCGAAAAACCGGACAGGGCAAACCCCTTGCTTATGGATGTCATCCAACCGAGCCCGCCCGAATCCATACGTTGAGCCGCGTCGAGGAGGCGTTCGCCGCAGCCAATCGCGGCTTCCGCAACGATGGCGCTTGGTCGGTACTTGTACCGTGCAACCAGCGCACACAGGCCTCCGGCGGCACCGGCTATGACGTCAAGTGCTTCGTCCTCTCCGATTTTCTTCATCAGATGCGGCAATATCTTGTCGGCCTCGTCGAGCAGTGTGTCATCGTTCCAGAGAGCGCTCAGATGAGTAAGGACGTAAACCCATCCTCCCATGCCTGCGAACGCTCCCACGCCGATGCCGTCGATTTCTTCAATTTTGTCCTCAGCCAATGCGCTCCGAAAAACCGCGATAGCCATGCGTGCAAACCGTGAAAACCTCTCTTCGCCGGTCGACATCCCCAGATAGGCGAAAAAATATGCAATACCCAATTGCCCACCATACAGATCAAAACCAAGATGCGTCAAATGCACCCCCTCTGTTCCATTGACCTTCAAGCCAATCCAGCTCGCGTCGTTCTTCGAGTTAAATGCAATATCAATCAGATAATCCCCGACCTTGATCGCTTCTTGAAGAAATCCTTCCGGCTCGTCCGTCACGGTCGTGCTGTTCGCGTCAGGTAGCTCCAATGTTTCTTCGCTTGTTGGTCGACCGAGAAGCGCCAACGACGCTTGAACGCACCATTGTTGACGTCGAAAATCTTCTTCGCCAAGACCCTTAATTCGAGCACGCACATACTCCATGCTGGACGTTCTGAGAAAATCAACGAATCGCCGATCTTCACTATCCCACAGGTCGCGACTCCCAGTCTTGGCGCTGAATACAGGGATATCACCGCGGCGCAGGTCCCGGCGCTCCGCCAAGGCCACCTGGTTCCATTGCTCGCCGATTCTTCCTTGCCACAAACAATCCAGAAAGAGATCGCCGAGAAGAGCGTTCTGCTGAAAATCCGAATGCAGACTGCCTTTAAGAATCTTGAAATAGGTGCGAGTAGGTCTTAGTACGGGGCGTATTGTGTCATTTTCGAAAGCGGCCAACGGCCCGGTCTCCGAAAGCAGTTCTTTGCGATGCTCGCGGATTACGTTGTAGAGGCTCGTAAACCCCTCTTCGACAAGGTCGGCATACTGTCCGGCTCTGACCGTGGTGCCGTTCAACGTCGGCCGGTTTAATTTTTCGGACATGGCTACAGTCGTCTTTTCAAGATGCATCTTGTCGGTTCCGGCATCGCTCCACCTCGGTATGTCGGCCACAAGCTGTCCGTTCTCACCGCCGAAGCCGCTGATGTCGTAGCCAGATCCACTCTTGGGCTCAAGCGGCATCTTGGCCGGAAGAAGGCCTACTCGTAAAACAGTTTCTTGGGGCAAAAGAAACGCTGGACGTTGAGCGAACATCTCGCTGCCAACCGGATCAACCCTTGGCTGGAAGAGGGATTCAAGGTCGATCATCATCGGCTGGTCATTGGCGGCGATAATATTTTCATAATGGAAGTCGCTGGCGTCGAGCGCATACAAAAGCGCCAGGTAGCCGCCCTGTCGGCGATAGTATCGCTCAACCGCGGACAGGTCGTCACAGGGTGTGTTTTCAACCCATTCAACCCACCCATGGTCGCCGCGATCAAGGACTACAAGAGGGCGGAAGCCAAAGTCGCTGCGCTCATTGATCCACACGACCAATTTTTGAAAATGCCGATCTATGCTCATGGGACGGGGCTTGAAGACAAGTCTGAATCCGGAGCTGAACCGCAGCAGGCAAACGGATTGACCGCCACGATGGGAATCCCCCGCGCTGTGGATTATTTCGGTCAGGACACCAGGCGGACTGTTCGGCGAAAAGGTTGAGCCGATATCCGGCCAATCATCAAGGAGATGTTGGGTAAATTTGAAAACCGAGTCAACCCAAAGTCGCGCTTGCCGGGTCAACTGACGCGACAGAACCGGATATTCAAGCGCAATACGGAGTCTCTCATCCGGATCTCGCAATCGATCCTGGAAGGTCTTGAAGCGGTCCTCGGAATTGCCGCCTTCCAAATCATCCATAACCCGGGCGACATTGAGCTCGAGGACAAGGGTCGAGATCGAAGCAAGCAAGAGATTGGTCTGGAGCCGTTTCTCAAAGCTACTGATAACTTTTTCGGTACAACACGGAGGATTGTCATGCCCATCAAGCAGGTCGGCGAGACGTTGTCGAAGGTCGACGCATGCTTGATGAGCCCAGGGTGCCACAAAGACAAGGAGCCCTGCCTGCGGCCATTTTGCGATATCTTCAACGGGAACAAGGTTGTTCGGATGGTTTGCCGCCAGGGCCTGCGTGAGCCAACGCGCCCATCCAGGGACCGCTGACGGGTCAACAATCTGCCTGGGATCTTTCCCGAGAACAAAATAAAGTTCTGCTTCGGTGATCCCCTCGATTGAACGTCTTTGATAAAATTGTTCCGGGTCCTGAAACTGCGGCTGTGAACGCCAGCGCTTCAATCGCTTCTCGCTGGCGGCCGTTTCGTCCGCCGAGAGGCGCATGTCCAGCTGCCCTTTCTTGCGCAGGATCTCGCATCTTTCGGAAATGGTCAGAGCATCGCTCCAAAATTCTGCCGCCAGGGTCGGGTTTCGTGTCACGGTGAGCCTCGCTGATTGTTGCAGTTGTTTGTCCTGAAAGTGGTAGTTGTCCTGAAAACGATAACCGTCGGTCGGCCGTCAGGACACGACTCGCGCCCTGACGGCCGGCGGCTACCGAAGATGATCAGCAGCAGGCGGGACCCGGACCCATTGACGTCGTGCAATCGGTCTCACAGTTGCTGAACGGAGTTGTTTCACAGCCATCTGTGGGACACAACCAGATTGATAAGATGTCGGTTCCACCAGCGGCCGTGCCGAGGTCCCGTTCGTCCAGCTCGACGAGGCCGCACGGATGGCCCGGCATGGCCGAACGCTCGGTCTCGGTCAGGGTCTCGCGGTACTCGGCGTTCTTCCAGGCTTTGACGATCTGTTCTTTCTTCATCTCTATCTCCTGTCGGTGTTGAGGAAAGGTCCGGGGGCCCCATGCCCCTGGACTTCGAAGAAGTCGGTGAAGGCGGCCGTGGCGACCTGCTTGCGGTTGAGCGACCAGCCGTCGACCGTCCCCCACCACTCGGTCCAGCTGAGACCGCCGGGCGCGTTGGCGGTGACCACCTGGAACTCGGAGCGCCCGGGTCGATAGACGCCGGGCGCTGTGTTTCCATGGACTATACGCGCAAAATCAGACCGAAACACCCCATGCCGCGGGAAGATTTTTTGCAGAAGGCCGCCCGGGGAGACTCGATTCCGGCGAGCCCGAGGAGTCCGACGCCCCCGAGCCCGCCGGCTCGGAGACCTATTGCCAGTCGCCGTAGAGCTGGAAGGCGGCCCAGTAGACGGGCGCCGACACGTCCTTGGCCAGG
>JAAEPZ010000762.1 GCA_024231955.1 bacterium
CGGCCATTCGGCCAAACTCGATCATTTAGTAGACAGCAGCCGGAAGTAGTCAAGAGAACAGTCCAAGAGATGGCTCAGAGACAGTCGCCGACTCCAAGTCTCGCGGATCGCACTTATGATCCGGATGAACGGCGGGCGAGCCAGAGAACCGAGGAGTCATGGAGACAACAGGCGACTCAGCAGCAGAGACAGGCGTGACCGATTGCGCGAGCGCAGGGACAGGGACCGGCGATGGGCGGTGTTGGACGTGGATGTGGGAGTGGCAATCGAACGGTTTTGCCGCCCCAAGAGTCGGGTTCTGTGCATTTACCACCAACTCCGGTTCCTAGTGATACGGTTTTCCAGGGAGTCTTTGCGAGACAGGCGACGCAAGCGCAGGAAGCAAGAGAAGAACAGACAACGGCCGGAGCAGCAGGTACGTCGTGGGGACAGGCTGAGATGGCCACTCCGTTTGGCCGTGGTGCCACTCCTTTGATGGGCCCGGCGAGAGGCCAAGCAATGCCAAGGAGTACCGGACTGCAACCGGGAGGCCTACAACAAGCGCAGATGACCACGCCGAGAGATCGACCAATTCTTGAATGGCCGAGAGTGTCAGCTCAGCCGCCACAGCCTCAAGACGCAGACGCGAGCCGACTCATTTATGAACCAGATGGACAGATTGTTTACTATGGGCCTGACGC
>JAAEPZ010000763.1 GCA_024231955.1 bacterium
ACGCCCGTGGTGCGCGTCCACGATCTTTTTGGCGATAGAAAGCCCCAGGCCACTCCCGCCCACGTCCCCCACGTTACGCGCCCGGAAAAAGTCCTCAAAGACGTAGGGCTGGTCCTCGGGCAGGATGCCGATACCCTCATCACTCACCTCGATCCACAACTCGTCCTCCGTCTCCCAGGAACGGAGCGTGACCGTGCTTTCTGGAGGCGAAAACTTGATCGCGTTGATCAGCAGATTGGTGAGCACCTGCCGTAGCCGCCGCAGGGAACCCGTAATATCAGCAAACTCCCGTGGCGCGTCCACCTTGACCGTGACCCCCTTCTCCTTGGCCGCCAGCCGCGTATCCTCGACCGAGCGGTCGCCAAACTCGCGCGGGTTAAGGCTCGCAAAGTCGGCCCGAATCTGTTCGGGCCGCATCCGGGCCAGATCGAGCAGATCGTTGATCAAACCGGTGAGATCGTTGATGCGCAACACGCTGCGCTCCAACATCCGCCGCTGCTTGGGGGTCAGATCGCCGGTGAAACCACCCAGCATCACCTCCATATAATTCTCCACCGCAGCCAGCGGGGCCTTTAACTCGTGCGAGACGATAGATAGGAAATAGGTCAACATGCTGGTCATATCCTGCAAGCGCGTGCCGACCAGTTCCGTTATGCCCAGCATGAGCCTGTACGCCGTCTGCGGATTCTGTGCCATAAAGTCCCGCAATCGTTGCGCGTCAAAGGCGATGAACTTG
>JAAEPZ010000764.1 GCA_024231955.1 bacterium
AAACGCGTTGGGCACGGTGTACCAGGGTGACGGTGTCGGGGCTGTGTTGACCGGCCGGGCCGGTAATGCCGCAGAGGGATTGAGCATTTACAGTGTCGTTGCCGCGGGTGCGGGAGCTGGTGGTGACGTCACGGTGACCAATAACTCGCTGAACTTCCAGGTCGGCGCCAATGCCGGTCAGAGCGTTACGCTGGCTATCGACAGCACGGCCTCTACGGAGATCGGCACGGGCTTGGATGCCACCCAGGGCGGTACGAACCAGTTCGCCAGTTTGAGCTCGATCAATATCGAGACGGCGGCCAAGGCCTCCGACGCGATCAAGATCATCGACCAGGCGATCAGCGACATCAGCAGCCTGCGTGGTACTCTTGGTGCTTTCCAGGCGAACACCCTGGAGAGCGGCATGAACAACATGCGCGTTTCTCAGGAGAATCTGGTCGCTGCCGAGTCAATTGTCAGGGACACTGATATGGCGGCCGAGATGGCGAGTTTCACCCGTAATCAGATCATGCTGCAGGCTTCGACGGCTATGCTGTCGCATGCCAACTCCTCTCCGCAGGTGGTATTGCAGCTGATCGGTTAGGCTGACGCGGAACAAGATCGAAATAAGATTTACCAGAACCTTTAGGTTCCGGACACAGGAAGCGGAACTCCCCCCTGCAATGGGGGGAGTTTTGTTTTTCCCGAAATTCCTTAAGGATAATGGCTCCAAGGACGATAAAAAGAACGGGAGTTCGGGAGAAACTCTCATTGGAGCATCATTCCCAGGGAGGAATTACCATGAATGCAACTAATTCGATATCAGGGCTGATCAGCGGATTGGACACCGCCGCATTGGTGGACAGCCTGATTCAGTATGATCGACGCCCCGCCTACGTGCTCGAGGCGCGCAAGGCCAGGGAGGAGCTGCGGCTGGCGGCCTACGACGCTCTGGAAGCGGCGATGGCCAACCTCAAGAACAGCCTGACCGGTCTGCGGCGGCCCTCCGATTTCCGCACCATGCGAGCCACGGTGACCGGTCCCACAATCATGAACGCCACCGCCGGGCAGAACGCCTCACCAGGCACCTATAATCTGTCGGTAGAGCAGCTTGCCCAGAGTCATCAGGTTGTCAGCCTGGGCTATTCATCCGAGGATGTCGTTCTGGGTACGGGTACCGTGACCCTGAGTCTGGCCGGCACCGAGGAGGTCAGCGTCGAGTTGTCCGACGGGGCCAATACGCTGCGCGACCTGACCGACGCCATCAATGCCGCAGGCAGTGACATCACCGCCACGCTGGTCAATACGGGCAGCGACTCCAACCCCTGGCAGTTGATCCTCTCCGGCGCCGAGACGGGGGAAGATCAAATCATCACGATCGACTCCACCCTCACCGGCGGCTCGGGTCTGGCCCTGGGCACGGTGGGGCCGGTGGTCATCGGCGCCCAGACGGGCACCAGCACTGTCACCAGCGGCGGACACTACACGGGCAACTCCGACGCCAACTACAGCTTCACGGTCGCGACGGGCGGTGTGTTGGGCGCGGATGATATCATCATCGACTGGACGAACGACCAGGGGCAGAGCGGGCAGGTCGTGCTCGACTCCAGCTATACGGGCGAGCCGGTCGAGGTCTTCGGCAGCATGACGCTGGCCTTCGGCGCCGGCGACCTGGTTTCGGGGGACAACTGGACCGTCGGTTCGGTCGCCAGCACCATCCAGACGGCTCAGGACAGCATCGTCAAGTTCGGCACCAGCGACCCGATCACGGTGTCCAACAGTCAGAACACACTTACCGAGCTAGTCACCGGCGTGACCATCAACCTGCTCTCCGCCGATCCCGGCACCAATGTGACCATCAAGGTCGAGCAGGATACCAGCGCCGTTACCGGTAAGATCGAGAACTTCGTCAACGAGTACAACAACCTGATCCAGTTCTTCAACGACCAGTTCTCCTACGATCCCGACTCCGAGAATGCCGGGCTGCTGCTGGGCGATCGCTCCGCGATGACGGTCGACAACGATATTCGCTATGCATTGATGAAATCGATGCAGAATCTCGGCACCGAGTTCAGCAGCCTCAGCCAGATCGGTATCGGGACCAGCGTCACCGATACGTTGAATACGGACGGCAAGCTGGCGATCGACAGCGAAACCCTGACCGCCGCCCTGCGCGATGACCTCGACGGGGTTATTTCGCTGCTGGGCAGCACCGGTTCGGCGTTGGACAACGACATCAACTTCCTGAACGCCGGCTCCCATACCTCCGCCAACAGCGGCGTCAACGGTTACGGCGTGCATGTCACCACGGCCGCCTCTCACGGCAGCTATGCGGGCGGCAGTTTCGCCGAACCCTCCATGGGATCGCCGCTGACTCTCGGCCCGACCAACGACAATCTGAAATTGAATATCGACAGCGTGGAGAGCGATACGATCGCGGTGGCGAACGGCAACTACACCAGCGGTACGCAACTCGCCCAGGCGATCCAGGATGCCATCGATGCCGATGAGGAGTTGAGCAATGTCCACGTCATCGTGAGTTGGGTCGATGACGGCGGCGGCAACGGCCACATCGAGATGACCAGCAAGTCCTACGGCGAAAGCAGCAAGGTCGAGGTCATGAATATCGGCAGTTCGATCTACGGCGATATCGGCCTGGACTCCGGCGCATCGACCGACGGCGTCGATGTCGAGGGCTTCTTCATGGTCAACGGCGAGGTGGAGGAGGCCTCGGGTTCCGGCCGCATCCTGACCGGAAACCAGGAGAACGGCGCAACCGACAGTCTCAGTGTCGAGGTGACGATCACCGCGGCCGAACTGGCCTCTCAGGGTGAGGACCAGGGCACCGTCAGCATCTGGAGCGGCATCACCGATTCGCTCTACAAAACGATGGACAATTTCCTCGACGAGGTTACTGGCACGATCGAGCTGCGCCAGACGGCCATGCGGGATACCATCGATGATTTCGACGACCAGATCAAGGCCATCGATTCGCGGCTGGAGATCCGCCGCAAGCGCTACACGGCCGAGTTCCAGAGGATGGAGCAATTGATCTCGGAGATGCAGAGCAACAGCAATTCGTTCAATTCGATGCTCGCCAGTCTGCCGACGATCAGCAGCTCTTCGAGCAGTAGTTCAGGTTAATAGTAGTTATGGGGATGATCGAGAGAGGGTGAGTACTTGTACACCATGAGCGGAAGAAAACCATTCGATCCGGCCGAGAAAGCTCGGAGAGCATACCTGGAAAACAGAGTCCGGGGGGCCGATCAACAGGAACTTCTCGTGATGCTTTACGAGGGGTTGACGCAGAATGTAATGGCGGGGGAGAAACATCTCCGCGCGCAGGAGTGGGAGCCAGCGCACGACGCGCTGGTCCGCTCTCGCCGAATCGTCACCTACCTCCTGAATTCGTTGAGGGAGGAGGGGGGCGATATCACCAAACAGCTGCGCGGGCTGTACGGTTTTTGCTTTGAGAATATCGGGCGCGCCAACCTGGAGAAGAATCCGGAGGTTCTCGCGGGTGTGCTCGACGTCATCAACGAGCTGTCCGGTGCCTGGCGTGACCTCGCGGCACAGAACAGCGAACTGCAAGAGGCGGTGCCCGTGGGTGCCGATGAGGAGAGTATATAGTGTCTGTCATTGAGTTGGAGAGGCTGCGGGTCATCAGCGGCGAGCAGGTGGACGCAGCCAAGAGCGGGAATCTGGATCTTCTGGAACAGCTGGAGGCGAAGCGCAAGGAGCTGATCGACAGTATGTTCGATGATGGTCTCTATGAGGTAGCTCGACGCGAGCCGGAGACGATGGGTGTGAAGGTCCGCGAGATACTTGAGAATGACCGTCTGGTGCGCGCGGCTCTGGAAGCCGGGAAAATCCAGAGACAGAAAGCTCTGGAGAAACTCGACAAGCAGGGCAAGGCCGAGAGGGCATATCGCGGAGTTGCGTCAGGCTCCCGATAATGGTCCATGGTTTGCTAAGCCTTCGGGAGAGGTATTAGCTTTGGAGGTTCAGGGTGGACATCGTTAAACCGTCGATCAGTGGTGGTCGGAATCTGGCCAGTCTATACGGTCAGAAGCCCGAAACGGGCGGAGCCGATCAGGCTCGATTGTCACAAGGGGAATGCCAAGCCAAACAAAGCGGCCCGACCGGGACCGCCGCGGCGCCTGTTCTGCAAATCAGCGCCGAGGCTCTCGACAAGGTCGAAAGGCAGGAGGCACTCCAAGTGGCGAAAGAGATCTACGCAGAACTCCCAGACAGCCGCCAGGATGTAATAACCCTGGTCAAGAGCCGCATCGCCAGCGGATTCTATGACAATACCGATGTCAAGGACGTGTTGGCCGAGCGCCTGACTGCGGTTCTCAGAAAGGCCTAGAGTCTTAATCTGACAGGATTGAACTACATCTCATTAGGTGAGTCCGACCGGGTTCGCCTTTTTTTTCCTACCTTGAACTGGTAATAATTCTTGCAGTGTTTCCATTCTCCTGCTAACCACTTGGTTGGGGGTGAGAATGTTGTCACGTGGACACAGGAAATGGTCGTTGGCGATCCTGACCGAGGAGGGTATAGATCCTGGAAACCTGGGACTGCCCGCCGAGGTGTCGGATTGGGATATCATTTCATGCCGGCTGGATGAAGTTGATCCAGGTAAGTTCCGTCCCGCCATTCTGTTGCTGGCCTTCCACCCGTCCCACGAGGGCTTGAGCCTCTGGCTCAATCGCTTCCGTCTCCTCAACAACGACACCCTGATTCTTCTCGCTGAAGGCGAGGAGGAGGTGCAGTGGTATCGGGCCGCGATCAGCCTGGGGGTTGATCAACTCCTTAAACTGCCTCTTGATGAACAGGGGTGGCTCACCTTCCTGGGAGAGACCGCCGAGATGCTGTCGATGGACAGTGAGCAGAATGTCTTCCTGGGGCGTCTGGAGCGGAGTACCGAATCGCTGGAGGAGAGCCGCCGCGGTTTGGCGGAGATGCTGATCAAGTCATACGAGAATCTGGGTCGGATGCACGGACAACTGACCAGCCGACTGGGCCAGCTGTCGACGCTCTACCAGCTGGGCCGCGATCTCAGCCTGGAGAGCAACTGGGACGGGGCCCTCGATCGTTTCCTGAAGACCTGCGTGGAAACCCTTGATTTTGAAGGCGTAGCCTTGATGCTCTGGAGCTTCGACTCCAGCCGGCTCGCCGTGCGCTCCCGTCTGAGTATTGCCGATACCACCCTCAATGATTGTGTCGAAAGGCTGCTTGGGCTTGGTGCCGAGAAGGGGAGTGCGGCGGAGCTGATCTACCTGACGGAGGGCGGTCTGCAGGTCGGCAAGCATGAAGAGGCCATGGGGATCGATTGGCGGCTGCTCGCCCTGCCCCTGATGCACGGCGGCGAGGCTCAGGGGTTCCTGATACTGGGGAAGACCTACGCCACCTATTCCGACTTCGAGAGCGATTTCCACTTCCTGAAGACCGTTCAGACGATTCTGGGCGAGGAGATCGCCAACGCCAAGGCCATGCACAGCCTCAAGAAGCTGGAGGAGTTCAATCGGACCATCCTCGAGAGTATCCATGCCGCGGTGTTGACGGTGGACGGCTACGGCAAGGTGAGTTACAGGAATCCCCAGGCCGGGGTTCTCTTCGGATCACGCCTGCTGCCGGGAACTCCGTTCGGATTCGATCACGATTTCCACCTGATCGACGGCGATGAATCCGGGCTCGGCGTTTCGGACTGGATACAGCGTGAGTGCCTCTTCAGGCGTCCGGATACCAACGAGGAGAAACGGCTGCTCATCTCGACCACCAGTCTGCCTGTGCGTCATAAAGCCGATATCCAGTACGTGATGATCTCCGAGGATCTTACGGAATACAAGAAACTTGAGAGTGAGCTGAGACGGGCCGAACGGCTCAGCAGCCTGGGCTCTCTGTCGGCGGGCATGGCTCATGAGATCCGCAATCCGCTCGCCGGTATCGCCATGACGGCCCAGGTGCTGAGGGTCAAGTTGCGCGAGATGCCCGAGGCCACGACCTTCCTCGACCGCATCCACGAGGAGACCCTCCGTCTGGAGCGGATCGTCCGCAGCCTGCTGGATTTCAGCAAACCCGCGCCACCGCGGCTGGCCGTGCTCGATCTGCGCGAACTTGCCGAGCGGATCCTGCTGGATCTTGCGCCCCAGGCGGCGACGGCCGGGGTCGTCTTGGCCGGTGTGGACGCAAGTGATGCCGTTCCGGTCTGGGCCGATCGGGACCAGATACACCAGATAGTACTCAACCTGGTGCTGAACGCGATCCAGGCCTGCGCTGACGGGGATTGCGTCAATATCAGAATCGTCAGAGCAGCGGCGGCTCGCGGCGGCGAGGGGCGTGTCCGTCTCTGCGTTGCCGACACGGGTCCGGGTGTGCCGGAGGAGCTGCAATCCAAGCTATTCGATCCCTTCTTTACCACGAAGGTCGAGGGCACCGGGTTGGGCCTTTCCGTCTGTCAGAAAATCATGGAGGAACACGGGAGTGGAATGCGCTACCGGGCCACCGAGAGTGGCGGCGCTGAATTTTCATTCGATCTCGCTCCCGCTGCAATGAAAACCAAGGCATAGGAGATGTGACCGTGAGCCAAACCGTTCTCATCGTTGATGACGAGCAAACTCTGCGCTGGTCCCTGGGCGAGGCGCTCAAGGATTCGTACCGTATTCTCGAAGCGGAAGACGGACCCACCGGTCTGCACCTCATCCAGGAGGAGAATCCCGACCTTGTTCTGCTTGACGGGCGGCTGCCCGGCCTGGCCGGCATCGAGGTGCTGGAGCAGGCGCGCAAGGGTGGCTTCAAGGGGCAGGTAGTGATGATGACCGCCTATGGTGAACTGGAGACTGCGGTGAAGGCCATGAAACTGGGGGCCTTTGATTTCATCTCCAAGCCGTTCCAGCTTGAGAAGATGAGCAAGACTATCGAGAACGCGCTCCAGGCCAGCAAGCTGAAGACCGCGAACAGGCAGTGGGAGGCCGCCCAGAGCAAGAGCGACCCATTCCATGATTTCATCGGCGAGAGCCCCCGGATGCACGAACTGTTCGAGAAGATCAGGAAAATCGGTGCGAGTCGGGCCTCTACGGTTCTGATCCAGGGCGAGAGCGGTTCCGGCAAGGAGCTGGTGGCCAGGGCCATCCACCGTTCGTCGGGGCAGTCCACGGGGCCGGTAGTGGAGATCAACTGCGCGGCCATCCCCGAAACGCTTCTGGAGAGTGAGCTGTTCGGTCACGAGAAGGGGGCGTTCACCGATGCCAAGGCGAGGAAGAAGGGGCTGATCGAGGCCGCAGCCGGCGGCACGCTCTTCCTCGACGAGATCGGCGAGATGGGGCTGCAGCTGCAGGCGCGTCTGCTGCGCGTGCTGGAAAACCGCACCTTCCGCCGCGTGGGCGGGATCGAGGATCTGGAGGTCAAGGCCCGGATCGTCGCCGCGACCAACAAGAACCTGCTGCAGGAGGTCGAGGAGGTCCGGTTCAGGCAGGACCTCTATTATCGTTTGAGCGTGATCGTGCTCGATGTGCCGCCCCTGCGTCAGCGTCCGGAGGATGTCGCGCCGCTGACCAATTTCTTCATCGACCGCTTCAATCATGAGCTGGGCAAGGGGGTCGTTCCGGTGGACGGGGATGTGCTGGATGTTCTCAAGTCCTACTCCTGGCCGGGCAATATTCGCGAGTTGAAGAACCTCGTAGAGCGTGTTCTTCTGCTCGAGGATTTGGCGCAACTGGATCTGGAACATCTGCCTCGTGAGATCCGGGAGCCGGATACCAATCCGCAAATGGGCAGTGATGGCGTATTCCGCCCCGAGCCGTTGACCGCCGTCGAGTTGCGGCACATTCTCCGCACTCTCGAATATACGAACGGCAACAAAAGCCGGGCTGCGACGATCCTGGGTATCAGTCGCCAGACGTTGCGCGAGAAAGTGAAACAGGGGGACAGGGCGAAGGCGACCACCGCAGGTCAAGACGACTAGTCCGCGGATCGAACCTCGATCCGGCATGACCTGACGAGCAGATTCATGTGACTGCAGAGGTGGTGCAGTCTGACCGGTTGTCTGAAAAGAAACCATCCAGTCGATCAAAATACGGCCTCTTTCCCGATTGGGGGAGAGGCCGTATTCATGTTCGGACGCCATGACAAGGATTTGTCTAATACAGGACCATATAAGAAGATACGGAAGATGGCGTGCGTTTGGGACGTGATCTGTAACACTGATGCGGCTGTTTTTTCCCCCGGCATGGAACTTGTTTTCCTCCCAGCGTCAACGGGAGGCATTTGCTTGAAAAAGAGCTTCACATATCTACTGATTTTGGTCCTGGCCATTCCGGCGTCTCTGGCGCGGAGTGAGGAGGATCAGGGATTTCCGACCAGCACGGGATCCAGGGATTCCCTTGAACGGGCAATCACAATTCTGCTGCCGCAAATCGAAACCAAACTTGAGGGTTCCGGCGAAGATGTCACCACGCGGGATCTTTATCGCACTGTGTCGATTGCACGCGGCTACCTGGAACTCGAGCTGTTCGACGAGGCCGGGGAGTGGTTTCTCCGTCTTGAGGAGCTGGACACGAACAATCTGTTCAGCGACGCCATCTTCAACGGCAGGGTCGCCATTGCCGCCGGGCGCGGCGATATCGATTCGATGCAGACTCTCATTCGGCTCAAGGATGAGAATGTAGAGAATCCGGACATGGATCAGATCGTGGCCGTCTACACGGAGATCGGCAAGAGCGGCAAATGGGAGCTGCTTGAAGAGGTCATCGCAAACACGTTGCCGTTCTTCGGCGGTAAACCTCCGGCGATGGTGCTCTACCTGCAAGGCCGCGCCATGCGTCGGCAGGGCAAGCTGCCGGAAGCCGTTTTTCACTTCGAGCGGATGCTCAACCGGATGAAGATACCGGAATCGGTGAACCCCGACATGATCGCCAGCAAGAGCATGTTCATCCAGGCTGCGGCCGATTGCAGCTTCCTCATGAACGATCGCAATCGCGCCCGTCGCCACTACTCCACTCTCATCGATTCAGAGCATCCGGAATACAGATCTTGGGGGGTCTTTCATATTGCCCAACTCGATATGCTGGAGAACAAATACGAACGGGCGGAGGCCGGCTTCAAGCTGATAGCAGCCGAACAGACCGGTATGCGCATCGAGGGGTGGGCGGAGCAGCTCGCCGCACACTGCGCGAAAATGCAGAAATACGCACGGTACTACGTTAACAACGGCCCGCGTCAAGCGGCTGCCGGCAGGCGCTAGGAGAGAGATGCAGGCGACCCTGCAGAGATTGATCGACGTGTATCGCCGGGAGCTGGAGCTCTACGACGAGATACGAAACCGGGTCTTCAGTCAGCGCAGGCTCATCGAGAGCGACGCCGGCTACAAGGAGATCAATGTCGAACTCCAGGCCAAGCACAATCTGCTGGTGGAGATCGAAGTGATGGAATCGCGGATCCGCGTTGACCGCCAGATCTGGACTCAAAGGAAACACACGCTGGACAGCATTGAGGCCAAGACGCTCATGAATCTCCTGGCTGAAGTATCCAGACTCGTTGAGGAGATCATGACGTATGAGCGGGAGAACGAGGTCCTGCTGACCAGTCGCCGCCGCTTCAGCAGACGCGCGGCCATGAGTGTGAAGGGTGCGGCGACGGAGTATCGCCGGCAGAGCCTGGTGGAGGTTGAGCGATGAAGGCAGCCGTCAAGAGGATCCAGCTTCCGACCAGTGATCCCGTTGAGGCGGTCGCCCGCTTCGTTACCGGTTTTACCCACAATATCAAGAGTCCGCTGACTGGCGTGCGCGGCTATGGCGAGATGATCGGCCGTGAAGATGACAGAGCCCGTCGCGCCTACTGGAGTCAGCGTCTGATGGGCGGGCTGGAATCGCTGGATCTGATGATCGAGGGCGTGCGGCGCTATCAGTTGCCGACATCCGTGACGCCGCAGCGTGTATCGGCGCGGAATCTCGTGCGGAGCGCCTGGTGCATCGCGGCGCAGATAACATCCGGCGCTCGCGCCAGGAATCTGCAACTGGTGAACTCCTTCGCGGCGGATGTCGAACTGACCGTCGACCCTCTGCATTATCGCAACCTTCTGGTCAACCTTCTGCAGAACGCGATAGACGCATCCCCCGTGGGCGCGGCCGTGAGGGTGCAGCCGGGTACCGGAGCGGAAGTGTTGAGCGTCAGGGATTCCGGCGATGGCCTCCATGGGCTGTCGCGCGAGCAGATCACGCAACCGTTTTTTACGACCAGGTCCGACAGGGCCGGTCTGGGACTGGCGGTGGCGACGCAGATCGCGGCGCTGCACGACCAGAGAATGGAATGGATCGAAACAGATGCGGCCGGGCTTACAGTCCGGATCGTAACAGGGCAGGCAACCGGGGCCAAAGGAGTATGTGGTGAGTGAGATTCGTCGCATCTTGGTAGTGGATGATGAAAAAGTTATGACCGACTATCTGACAGACCTGCTGCGGGATCGTTATGACGTGACCGCCGCCAGCAGCGTACGTGAGGCGTTGGGAGCGCTTGCGGACAGGGATTTCGATCTGGTGATCACCGATCTCCAGCTCGATTCCGAAAATGTCCAGAGCGGACTCGATATCGTACAGGCCTGTTGCCGACGCCCGCGCCCCCTGCCGGTCGTCGTCATGACGGCGTACGCCAGTATCGATATGGCGGTCAAGGCCATGAAGATGGGGGCAGCGGAGTTCCTGACGAAACCTTTCGGTATTCGTGAGCTGGAGGGGGTTTTCCAGCGCCTGCGCAAGGCGGAACCGCTGGCGAAGACCCAGCCGACGCCGGGCCGGAGCCTCTCCCGCAACGCCGGCGGACAGAAGCGTCTGATCCTGGGGCGTAGCGAGGCGATGCGTCGGGTCTATGAATTGATCGAGAATGTGGCCATGACCAACGCCACGATCATGCTCACCGGCGAGAGCGGAACCGGTAAGGAGCTGGTGGCCTCGGCGATCCACACGATGAGTCGCCGCGCCGGCAACGCCTTCATCAAGGTCAATTGCGCCGCGATCACCGACACGCTGATGGAGAGCACGCTCTTCGGTCACGAAAAGGGCGCTTTCACCGGGGCCGTAAAAAGGACACCCGGTAAATTCGAACTGGCCAATGGCGGTACTCTCCTGCTGGATGAGATCAGCGAGATGAAGCCGGAGATGCAGAGCAAGTTGCTGCGTGTTCTGCAGGAGCGGGAATTCGAACTGGTGGGCGGCACGACGACGATCCCCGTGGATGTGCGGATCATCGCCACCTCCAACCGCAATCTCAAGGCCGAGGTGCGCAAGGGCACTTTCCGGGAGGACCTGTTCTTCCGCCTGAACGTGGTGCCGCTGCATGTGCCGCCGCTTCGCGAAAGATCCGAGGATATCCCGCCGCTGGTCGAACACTTCATGGTGCAGTCGGCAAGCGACAATGGGCTGCCGACACCGCATCTGGCCCCCGAAGTTCTGCGCGAACTCTGCCGTCTGAGCTGGCCCGGCAATGTGCGTCAGTTGCAGAACGCCGTGGAGCGCGCCGTGGTCCTGTCGCGCAACGGGTCGCTGCTGGTGGAGAATTTCCTGCTCGATGAGGATCTCTTCCACTCGGCTGAAGCGGAGCAGGCATTCGACCAGGATATCTCGCTCAAGGAGATGGAGAAGCGGATGATCCTCTCGACCCTGGCGCGCTATCGTGAAAACAGGACGCAGGCCGCCCGTCACCTGGGTATCAGTGTCAGGACCCTGCGCAACAAACTGAACCTCTACCGCGTGCAGAGCAGAAGCACGGCGGCTTAGGGAGATATCATGTCTGAGAAGTTGTTCAACGGCGGCAGCATGCAGTTCCTCAAGAGGAGTCTGGATGCCTACAGTCTGCGTCAGAAGACGATCGCGGAGAACATAGCCAATGCGGAGACGCCCGGCTTCCGGTCCCGCAGCATCGAATTCGAGACTCTGCTGCAGAGGGCCTCGGGCCAGGGCGCCAGCATCCCCATGCGCACCAGCGGGAAGAAGCACATTCCGGCCAGTCCGGTCGAACTGCCTCATGCCTTGATCAACGAGACCTCGGAGCGGGCAATGGACAACGGGACCAACGACGTGAATATCGATCTGGAGATGGCGAAACTGGCTGAGAACAGTCTCAACTACAAGATGGCGTCACGCATCCTGGCATTGCGTTTCCAGGGTCTGCACAGTGCCGTCAAGGGTCGATCCTAAAGGGGGGATAGCCGATGAGTAACAACATTTTCTCCTCTTTCCAGGTCAGCGCCGCGGGTCTTCGCGCCCAGAGAATGCGCCTGGATGCGGCGGCCGAAAATCTGGCGAACATCGAGACGACCAGGACCCAGAACGGCGAACCCTATCGCCCGCGCAAGGTCGTCTTCGAATCGACCCAGACAGCTCCGGAGAACAGGCCGACCGGCCCCGGCGGTTTCGAGAGTCTCCTGGCGACACGGGCCGGGCACATGAGCAGTGCCCCCCTGCCGTCTCCCGAGACGATGGAGAAATCCGGCGAGATCGTCAAGGTTCGGATCGCCGGCGTGGAGGATCCTTTTCGCAGTGAATTCGATCCCGATCATCCCGACGCCGATGAGGACGGGATTGTCCTGAAGCCGAACGTGGATCCGATCAACGAAATGCTGACGCTGATCAAGGCGACCCGCGCCTATGAGGCCAATGCGACGGCTCTGGACGCGGCCAAAGAGATGCTGAACCGAGCACTGGATATCTAGGGGAGTGAGCAATGAGTGATTTGAAAATACGCCCTCTGGTGACACACAACCTGCTTCAGGCCTACGGTCAGAACAAGCAGGTTGCCGCCCCCAAGGGCAGCGGTTTCGGGGATCTGCTCAGTCAGAGCATCAACAAGGTGCAGGCCTCACAAACGGCGGCGGACATGGCGGTGAATCAGGCTGTGATGGGACAGGGGCAGGATCTGCACCAGGTGATGGTCGCACAGGAAGAGGCGTCGATCACCTTCGAGTTGATGATGGAAGTCAGGAACAAGCTGATGGAAGCCTATCAGCAGATTATGGCAATGCAGGTATAGAAAAAAGAGGCGGTTGTAGGGAATGGCTGAGGTACTAGGAAAATTCAGAGAACTGTGGCAGCACATGGGAATGAGCCAGCGGCTCATCTTCCTCTCACTTACCGGTGCTATTGCGGTAACCCTCTTGCTCTTCTTCACCTGGTTGGGCAAGGAGGATTTCACCATGCTCTATTCGAATCTCTCTCCGGAGGATTCGTCGCGCATGGTCGAGGTGCTCCAGAAGAAGAACATTGACTATCGGGTCAGCGACAGCGGCAGCGGCATCCTGGTGCAGGCCAGTCGCCTGGGAGATGCCAAGGTTGCACTCGCCAGCGAGGGCGTCCCCCGTGGCGGCGTCTCCGGTTACGAATTGTTCGACAACCAGGGGATCGGCGTCAGCGAATTCACGCAGGATCTGAATTACCGCCGAGCCCTGGAGGGGGAGCTGTCCCGCAGCGTGGCGACGATCGCCGGGATCGGCAAGGCGCGCGTGCATCTCGTCATGCCCAAACCGGCGCTGTTCAAGGAGGATCACCAGAATCCCTCCGCCAGCGTCGTCTTGAATCTGCAGCGCCCCGGCTCCCTGCGGGCCGATCAGGTGCAGGCCGTGCAGCAACTCATCGCCAGCAGCGTCGAGGGGTTGGACATCGAGCAGGTGACCATCCTCGACAGCTTCGGCACATTGCTCTCCCGCGGTTACGGCGATGCCGGCAGCGGCGCCACCACAGGTCAACTGGAGATCAAACAGGAGATAGAGAGCTATCTGGCGCGCAAGGCGCAGAGCACGTTGGAGAGTGTGCTGGGTGCCGGTGCCGTGCTGGTGCGGGTCAACGCCGATCTCAATTTCGAGCAGGTGGAGAGAACACGTGAAGTGGTCGATCCGGAGACCTCTGCGGTTCTGAGTGAGCAGTTGAACGCCAGCAAGAAAGGCGGAGGCGATGAGTCGGTCGAATCGAGCACCGTCAACTACGAATTCAACCGCATGGTGGAGAACATCATCGGCGCCAGCGGCAATATCGAGAACCTGAGCGTGGCCGTCATGATCGACGGCAACTACACGACCGATGATGCGGGGGAGATGACTTACGCTCCCCGCAATGCCCAGGAGATGGAGGGCTATCAGCGCATAGTCGAGAATATCGTCGGCTACAACACCGAACGCGGCGACAAGATCGAAGTACTCAATGTTCAGTTCACCGATCACTCCCTGCCCGAGGACGGCGGAATCTTCAGCAGTCCACTAATGGAAAAGCTGCCCGGCGTTCTCAACAAGGTGCTGTTTGTCGCGGCGCTCTTCTTCCTGCTTGGGATATTCAAGAAGATGAGCGCCCAGCTGGTGGAAAATGTGACTACTCCCACGATGAGAGCCGTGGCTGAGGGCGCCGGTGGAGCTGGAGTCGGCGCCGACGGGGCCGGTGGCGGCGTGAAGAAGGCAAAGAAACCGAAGGAGATCTCCGCAGAGGATATGGTTGAGGCCGCCAAGCTGGAGCAGGCCGAGCGTCAGATGCAAATGGAGGAGCAGGCCAAAGCGCTTGCGCTGGAAAAGCCGGAAGACATCGCACAGTTGGTCAGAACCTGGATTTACAGTGGGTAGGGTGAACAATGGCTAAGAGTGATACCAAGAGCGCGCCCGGCGCGAATCTTGTCGATCCCAAGGATCCCAAGGCCGGGCAGAACAAGGCGGCCGACGACAAGGGCAAAGACAAAAGGCAGAGTGGCCGGAAGCGGAAGGGCGTCACCAAGGCGGCGATGCTTCTGATCAGTCTCGGTACCGAGGCCGCAACCGAGATTACACGCCATCTGACCGACGACGAGCTCGAGGACATCTCCCAGGAGATCGTCTCGCTGGGCGCGATCACGCCTGAGGACAAGAAGGATGTCATCCAGGATTTCACGGAGACGGCGCTCGCGCGGGAGTTCATCAGTCAGGGCGGTGAGGAGTATGCCCGGGAGATGCTGATCGGCAGCCTCGGGGAGAGGAAGGCCAAGGCCATTCTCAACCGTTTCCGAGGCGCCAGCGAGAACAACTATTTCGGTCTGATCAGCACGGTCGACGCCGACAGCATTGCCAACTTCCTGAAGAAGGAGCACCCGCAGACAATCGCGCTCGTGCTCGGCACGCTCCCCACGGACCACGCCGGACAGATCCTGGTGTTGCTGCCCGAGGAGATGCGAACCTCCATCGCCTATCGCATGGCGACCTGCGAACGCCCCAGCCCCGAAGTGATCACGGAGATTCAGGGTGTGCTGGGCGATTACGTCCTCACCGACTTCCAGGATGTCGGCATGCAGTTCGGCGGGACGACGCAGGTGGCGGAGACGTTCAACGAGATCGAGCAGAGCGTTTGGAAGAACATCCTCGAAGAGATCGAGGAGATCGATCTCAATATCGCCGATGAGATCAAGCAGCAGATGTTCACCTTCAGCGATCTGGTCATGCTTGACACCAACTCCATCCAGGCGATTCTCAAAGAGGTCGATTCGAAGGACCTGGCGCTGGCGCTCAAGGGAGCCGCCGCCGAGGTCAAGACCCTGATCTTCGACAACATGTCCAAGCGGGCCGCCGCAGCGGTGCGCGAGGAGATGGAATACATGGGCGCCGTGCGCGTCGCCGAGGTGGAGGGGGCGCAGCAGGCGATCATCGAGGTTGTGCGTACTCTGGAGAACGAGGGTACAATCGTGATCTCCGGCCGTGGCGAGGAGGCAGCCCTCATTGAATAAGCCGACGAACATCATCAGCGCATTCGATCTCGAGGATTTCACCACAAGTTCGCTTGAGCAGAATATCAAGAGGATCCAGCAGCAACCCGGTTACGGGACGCTGGAGAGAAAAATTCGCGAAGAGGCCTACCGCGAGGGGGCCGAACGGATGAGAGAGACGATGACCTCGGAGAGGAAACTCATGACCGAGGGACCGCTCAATCAGGTCGGCGCTCTGCTCAAGGATCTGGGTGATCACCGCAATGAGATTCTGCAGAAGAACAGCGAGGAGATCGTCCATCTCGCCTGTGCCATCGCCGCCAGAATCGTCCGCGTCAAGTGCATCGACAATCAGGATGTCATCGCCGAAAAACTCAAACGCTGTCTGATGCAGATGGAGCGGGAGAGCTCCTACCTGATCAGGGCCAACGAGACTCAGGTCGAATCGCTGGAATATCTGGTCGAGCAGATGGGCAGCACGATCCTCAAGGATGCCCCATACCGCATCATCGCCGATGAGCGGATCCCCGTGGGTTCGTTGATCGTCGAGGGGGATAAAAGCAAGCTGGAGTCGATTTGCGGGGAGGAGCTGGCGCGCCTGGAGGAGCATCTGGTCGAACTGGTCAATGCTTCTCGGGAGGGGGAAGCAAGTGAGCTTTGATTTCGCCGCCGCAACCAGAGCCGTGCGCAATTTCAATCCCGTACTGCGCGTCGGCCAGGTCGTGCGCGTAGTCGGTCTGTTGATCGAGGCCGACGGCGCGACAGCGTCGATCGGGGAACTCTGTCGCATCATCACTGACAGGAGAAGCGGCGAGTGGGTACCCGCGGAGGTCGTCGGTTTTTCCGAAGGCCGTCTCCTGTTGATGCCCTATCGGGCCATGACGGGAATTCGACCGGGCGATGAGGTGCGGCCGACCGGCGCGCCCCTCAAACTCAGTGTCGGGGAGGGGCTGATCGGACGGGTCCTGGATGGTCTGGGACAGACGATTGACGGCAAGCCGCAACCCATGCTCCTGGAGGAGCGCTCAATCTTCAGTGATGTCCCCGCCGCGTTATCCCGCAGACGGATCGAGCAACCATTGATCACGGGCATTCGGGCTATTGATGGCCTGCTGACCTGTGGCGAGGGGCAGCGTATGGGGATCTTCGCCGGCAGCGGCGTCGGCAAGAGCGTATTGCTGGGCATGCTGGCCAAACAGGCTGATGCCGATGTGATCGTCCTGGGGTTGATCGGCGAACGCGGCCGGGAGGTCCGGGAGTTCATTGAGGAGGATCTGGGGCAGGAGGGATTGGCCCGCAGCGTGGTTGTGGCCGTGACCAGCGATGCCAGTGCGCTGGAGAAGATCAAGGGCGCCGAGACGGCATTTACAATCGCCGAGTATTTCCGCGATCAGGGCAAACGGGTTCTGTTGATGATGGATTCAGTCACCCGCTACGCCATGGCCTGGCGGGAGATCGGCCTGGCTACCGGTGAACCGCCGGCGAGCAAGGGCTACACGCCCAGTGTCTATTCGGCGCTGCCCCGGCTGCTCGAACGTGCCGGGATGAGTGAACACGGTTCGATCACCGGTCTGTTCACGGTCCTCGTTGAGGGGGACGATATGAACGATCCGGTAGCCGACACGGTGCGGTCGATTCTGGATGGTCACATTCTTCTGGACAGAAAACTCGCGGTCGCCGGCCACTATCCCGCCATTGATGTGCTGGGCAGCGTCAGTCGTCTCTTCACGCAGGTCTCTCCGCCGGAGCAGATTGCCGCCGCCAGAGATCTGTTGTCGTCGATGGCCCTGTACCGGGAGAACGAGGATCTGATTCAGATCGGCGCCTATCAAAAGGGCGCCAGCGTGGAGATCGACAATGCCATTGCCTTGCGTTCGGGATGGCAGACGTTCCTGCGTCAGGGTCGGAGCGAACGCAGTCCGATGAGCGAAACCAGACAGGCGCTGGAACTGCTGATTGGCGGTGACTGATGGCCCGTTTCCGGTTTCGTCTGGCCAAGGTCCTGAAGTTGCGGGAGAGGGCAGAGCAGGATGCCTCACGGATCCTGAGCCGCATTCTGTCGCTGAAGCAAGCTTGTCTGAACAAGATAGAAAGCATGCAGACAAGCAGATATCAACTCGCGGAGATCCGCAACGAATTGCAGCGCGGACAGGTCAATCCACCCTCAATAGCACAGAATCGTTACCAGATCATCATCCTCGAAAAGGGGATCTTCATGGAGGAGCGCAAACTGCGGATGATCGAGATTGAAGAGGAGAATGCCCGCAAAGTGCTGCTTGAGCGCAGTCGCGAGCGGAAACTTCTGGAGAAATACGAGGAGCGTCAGCGTGAGGAGTTCCGCCTGGAGGAGCAGCAACGTGAAAACAGGGAACAGGATGAGCGTCCGCTTCCACGCCGCAACTCGACCCCGGTCCGTGGCATGGGGATTGCGATGAACCCTGAGAACGCACACACAAGGTGACCATATGAAATCGGTAGTTTTGTTCGGAATCTTGAGCTTTTTAGTGATCTTCGCGGTTGTTTTTCTCGTAACCGGTGTCTTTTCCGGTCTCAAGAGGGCTTCCGAGGAGAAGACGGAGACTGAAGATGTGACTGAGCAATTGGATGATGAATTCGCTCTGGAACGGAAAAGCCTGACGGCACGGACGGAAGATATTACCCGCCGTGAGGAAATGATTGGCGACCTTGAGGAGACATTGGAACTCGAAAAGGCCGTATTGGCCGAGGAGTTCAACAAGCTCAATTCGATGCGCAACCGTGTGGAGAGCATGGCCGGGTTGGTTGAGGAGAACAAAGCCAAGAGTCTCCGCAAGCTGGCCAAGATGTACGAGGCCATGCCGCCCGAGGATGCCGCCACAATCCTGAGCGGGATCGAGGGCGATATCGTCATCGACCTGCTCAAACTCATGAAGGACAGACCCGCCGCCAAAATCATGGCCGAACTTGATCCTGCCCGCGCCGCAGCCCTCAGTAATATGATGACGGCTGAAGAGGGGAACTGACTGTGAACATCCTGACGATCCTCAAAGCCGAGAAGGCTCCGGAAATCATGCCTCAACGCCCTGATCAGGGGCCGAGTGCGACCGACGACTTCGATCGCGTTTTGGAGAGTGCTATCCGTTCGCGTGCCGATGAGGGGGCCGAGGCTCAGGGAGTGCAGGAGGGGCGGGAGAGCAGGGATAGCGTGAAGGACGCGACTACCGGTGAGCACAATGAAGACGCCGCGCGGCGGGAGACTCGGGACGTTACCAAAGCGGACAGCGCGCAACCCGAAGAGGGCAAAGGGGCAGATCGAGCGGTGTCCGAGAGCAAGCCTCAATCGGATGACGCGGTTGAAGAACCCGTCGCAGCGGCCGCAGGAGTGCAGGTGGCCACCGGCGAGGGTGTCGTAATTGACGTGGACGATCCCGCAGCCGGGGAACTGCTCGCTTTTGCCGCGGAGATCACAGCGACAAAACTGGCGGGTGAACTACCGCTGGTGACCGCGGAGCAGCCTGCCGCGACAGCAGGTGAGGCGATCGTAGCGGAAGTCGCTCAAGTGCCCAGCGGCGGCCAAACCGCAACTGACAATAACCTGGCGACAGTGAAAACTGCAGTGAGTCAGCCGAGCGAAGGCACGGGGATGACTCAGGGACCAGCTCGGGCAGCAGTTCGGGCAACTGCTCAGGCAACCGCTCAGGCAACAGATGAATTCGGCCCGGAACTAAAGGCGTCGGCGCTGACGACCGAGAAGATGCCCGCTCCCCAGATCATCTCCCGGACAGCGGAGGAGACTGATGAAAGCGCGCCCAGGGAGGGGCGGCTGTCTGATGCCAAAGTGGTGGAGACGCTTCCGGCCGGGCAAAGGGTTAAAGCGATCAAGACCGATCAGGTGGAGATGACGGCAGCACCGCGACAGGCGGAGAGCGCCAGGGATAAGCTCGCATCTTCAGCTGAGGCGGCAGTTGCCGTACAGGAGAGCGAGAGGGCGTCGGCTGATCAGTCCACAGGCAAAAACAGCGCGACAGTAGTCGGCGAGGTCGTCAAGGAGACGCGTGCGCGTATACGTCGCAACCCCCTGGAGGGGGGACGGACGCCGGAGCAGGCGGACAAGATCGAGGGACGCACACCGATCAGTGGTGGCGGAAAGTCTCCGGTCGAGATGGTTCCTGTCGATGCGGAGATTCAGGTCATGGCGCCGAAGACCGACGAGGGGACCGTTCCGAACGAGGGTCCGGCGATTCGCGTCTCAGGTGACGGGCTCACCGTCCTCGCCAGAGGCACGGGTGATACATCATCCGGGTTCGAGGTTGCCGCGGCCCCGAAAGAGGTCGTTACGCGGGAGATGACGCTAGAACGCCTGCCCAATCACACACTGAGGATTGTCGAGAATCTGCGCGAAGACGGCGGCCACGACTACAAGGCGACTGTGCGGCTCGATCCCGCGGAGCTCGGTCAGATGAGGATCGAGATCAAACTTGAGAATGAGCGGCTGCACGCCCGCTTCGTGGTCGAGAGTGCGGTCGCCAGGGATAAGATTCAGGGTGAGCTGCCCCGTCTGCGCGATGTGCTATCCAGTCAGGGGCTGGAGGAGGCGATGGTTGAAGTTCACATCGATCAGGGGAGCAGCGGGGAGACCGGGTCAGAATTCGGCGGGAGATCCGATGAGATCATGGCCGACGATGGTATCTCCAGCGACGAAGAAACAATGAACGATAACATGCGGATGCGCACGAGCGGCCATGACGGCCGCATCGATATCAGAGCATGAGGAGTTAGGTATGAGTGCAATATCAGGCGTCTCTGGAGCGACCGGTTACGGGATGGCTTCGATTGCGGACCCGGGCGGCGATATGGGTAAAGAGGAGTTCATGCAACTGCTCATCGCCCAGTTGCAGAACCAGGATCCGCTGGAGCCGGTGACCAATGAGGATTTTGTCGCCCAACTGGCCACGTTCTCGAACCTGGAGCAGCTGACCGATATCAATGCCGGTACTCAAACGGGATTAATGATGCAGCAGAGCATCGCCAATGAACTGGCCAGCTCGTTGATCGGCAAGGATGTGCTGGTCGATTGCAGCATGCTCTACGTCGAGACAGGCGAGGGTATGGATTTCCGCGCCGATCTGGAGGCGGACGGGATCATCACCGCCAACATCTACAACGAGCAGGGTGATCTCATGCGCACGGTCGTGTATGAGGGCGAAGACGGCCTGCCGCTGACGGCCGGCGAACACATGCTGACCTGGGATGGGCGCAACGATGATGGCCTGCCCGTGACCAGCGGCAACTACAGTGTGGAACTGACCGCACTCGATGCCAGCGGTGCAACGGTTGCCGTCGACAGCACGATGCGTGGACATGTCCGCGGAGTGCGTTTCTCGGGCGGCAACGCCTATCTGGTCGTGGGCGACCAGGAGTTCACGCTGGCCGATGTGATGGAGATCTTGGAAGCCGCCACCGTCACCGAAGGAGAAGCGGAGACGGAGAGCGGCGGGGGCGAAGCAACCGATCGATGGCAGGATGCCATCCTCGGATAGCGAATACTGAATACTGAAGAATGAAGACGGAGCAATAACTACCGGGAGGATAGAGCATGCTGAGGAGCCTATTTGCAGGCGTGTCGGGACTGATTAACCACCAGACAAAGCTGGATGTGATCGGTAATAACATCGCGAACATCAATACAATCGGATTTAAATCCGGTCGCGTATCATTCCAGGAATTGCTCAACCAGACAGTGCGCGGCGCCAGTCGCCCCGCATCGGGGGTGGGCGGCAGCAACGCCCTGCAGATTGGTCTGGGGATGGGCGTGGCGTCCGTGGACAGCTCCTTCACCCAGGGAAACCTGCAATCGACGGGCAATATGTTCGACTTCGCCTTCCAGGGCGATGGTTTCTTCGCCATCGGTATGGGCGATTCGGTCAAGTATACCAGAGCGGGCGGGTTCGCCCTCGATGGTGCGGGCAATCTCGTTCACCAGTCAAGCGGCGGTATCCTGCAGGGATATCTACCCGATGACGACGGCGTGATCCGCGAAAGTTCGACGCTGCAGGATATCGTGATCGACAATTCGCAGGTCGTCTCCGCCTCGGCCACCACCTTCGTCGGTCTGACCGGCAACCTGAAGGCGGACTCCGAAGCGGCGGCCACGATCACCGAGACCGGCAAGTACATGAAGATCGCCCAGGGGACGGATACCCTGTTGTCGTTGTCGCAGCAGAACCTGGGTCTCGACCTCGGTGTGCGTCTGGGCGACAACATCAATATCTCGGGGATGATCGGCGCCACGATGATCGGCTCCTCACCCGCTCCGCTCGAGGTTACGGCAACCACGAGTCTGCAGGAAGTCGTGGACTTCATCAATGCATCCATCGTCGCGTCCGACGGCACCTATCCGGTCAACGGGGTTAACCTGGTCAATGGCGTTATCGTCGTCGATCAATCCCCGAATGGCGGCACCGACATTTTCGACCTGCGCCTGAATATCGAGGGCAACCCGGAATTCAACAACGCGTTTACCTTCCCCTCGATCATACTTGGCGGCATGGCCGGCGCGCCCGGCGACATGAGTCAGGCTCTGCTGACTGCGGCCGAAACGACGGATCTGCTTATCGACCTGTACAACTACGAGGGCATGCCGCTCAGCGGCCCCGCGAGCGATATCGGCCTGGAGGGGATTACTCTGACGATTCAGGCCTATGTCGGCGGCGAGGCGAACACGCCCCGCAATTTCACGATCGACAATACCACGACGATGCAGGAACTGATGAACCAGGTGCAGTCGGTCACCGGCATCACCAACTTCGGCGGTTCGGGAGTGGAGCTGATGACCGACGGCACGATCCGGGTAACAGGCAACACCGGCCTCGTCAACGAGATCACCAGCATCAGTATCGCCGACGCCGCATCTCAGGTGACTTTCGGCAACACATTCATCTTCAATGAGATTCAAGCCGCCAAGGATACGGAGCTCCACCCGGTGAGCGTGGATATCTATGACAGTGTGGGTGCGCAACATCACCTGACACTGACCTTCCGTAAGCCGCAGACCTTCGGCGACACGATTGAGTGGTACTGGGAGGCGTCCATAGACGGCACCAGCGCACTCACCGGCGGCGACCGGGGACGGCTGGTCTTCAGCCCCGAAGGTGAACTGGTCAGCTTCTCCTACGACGACGGCTCCGCCGCTCTGCGGATCTCGCCGGATAACGGAGCGGAGATCATCGACATCAATATCCAGACCCAGGTGGGGTCGAGCACATTGACGCAGACCGCGGGCTACTCCTCCGCGAAGGTCGTCATGACGGACGGCTACGCCTCGGGGTCCCTCGAGAGCGTCTTTGTGGATGAGACCGGCACGATCGTCGGCCAGTTCTCCAACGGAGTCAGCGATGTCATGGCCCAGGTGGCTGTGGCCAATTTCGCCAACTCCTCCGGTCTGATCCGCAGCGGCAGCAATTTGTTTTCAGAAAGCTCCAATTCGGGCCGATCCATCATTGGGACTCTGAAGGGCACCACGGTGAACAGTATCACCCCTGGTGCGCTGGAGATGAGCAACGTCAATCTGGCCGCGGAGTTCACCGAGATGATCACGGCCCAGCGCGGCTTCCAGGCCAACGCCCGGATCATCAGTACCGGTGATGAGATGCTGAACGAACTCGTGAACATCAAACGATAGACAGGATCGGTCAGTAGATGGTGACGCTAACTAAGCTCAATGGCAAGTCCGTGATGATCAACACCGATCTGGTGGAGATGGTCGAGGAGACGCCGGATTGCCTGATCACGATGACCACCGGCCGCAAGTTGATGGTCAAGGAATCTCTGCAGGTGGTCAAGGAGAGGTTGCAGACCTTTCGGCGCAGTCTCAGGGGCGCCTATCCCGTACCTGCGGGTGGAGAGGATTACGACCCGGTGGATGTGGTCGTAGTTGACGAAGAACGCAGCAGGGAAGGGTAGTGGGAGGCTGAAATGGATATAGCAACACTGATCGGTTCAATTGGTGTCGCAACCGTGTTGATGTTCCAGCTTTTGCTGGGCGGCGACCTGACGATCTTCATCAACGTGCCCTCGCTGATCGGTACGCTTGGCGGCACGTGCATGGCGCTGTTCATCTGTTTCTCCATGGACCAGATCAAGGCCGCGATAGCCGTCGCCAAGAATTCGTATAACGACTACAGCAAGAGCCCTGTCGAATCCCTGACCTCGATCGTCAAGTATGCCGAGAAGGCCCGCAAGGAGGGGATGCTCGCCTTGGAGGAGATGGCGGAGGAGGAGACCGACGAGTTCATGGCCAAGGGGCTCAAGCTGGCGGTGGACGGCACCGACCCCAATGTGCTGACCCGGATACTGGAGATCGATATCGACCAGGTGGAGGTCAGGCACAAGAACGGGCAGGAGATCTTCAACGCCATGGGCGCTTTCGGCCCGGCCTTCGGCATGATCGGCACCCTGGTCGGCCTGGTGCAGATGCTGGCGGGTCTGGAGGACCCCAGCACGATCGGCGCCGGCATGGCGGTCGCTCTCTTGACCACCTTTTACGGTGCGGTCATCGCCAATACTTTCGCCCTGCCGATGGCGGCCAAGCTGAAAATGAGGAGTGCTGAGGAGCTCAATCTGAAATGGATGATGGTCGAGGGGATCATGGCGATCCAGTCGGGAGATTCCCCGCGCATTGTCGAAGAGAAGCTCAAGGGCTACCTGGCGCCGAGTACGAGGGGGGCCCTTGAGAAGGATTAACTGGAGAGTCGCTCATGGCTAAAGACAAGAAAGATTGCCCCCCGGTCGGTGCGCCGCTCTGGATGGCGACGTTCGGTGATCTGATGAGCCTGTTGCTGACCTTCTTCATCCTGCTGGTCAGCTTTTCCAGCATGCAACAGGCCAAATTCGAACAGGCCATAGGCAGTGTCAAGGGTGCGTTGGGCGTGCTGAGCAGCTTGCCGACAGTTTCGATACACCGGGAGGTGGTGGTTCCCCAGGGGGAGAGCATCACCAACGTCGACGACATGGGGGAGCATCTCAAGGTGGAGGAGAGTGTGGAGAGCCTTGAGGAGAAAATGGAGCTGCTCGATAAACGGGATGTCGTCAACGTCAGCCGCACCAAACGGGGGTTGGCGATACGTCTGGAGGGCAACCTGCTCTTCGCTCCGGGTGAGGTCTCGGTTCAAGCCGCAGCCTATCCCATACTGGACGAGGTCTGTGAAACGCTGAAGGGCTTTCCCAATGACGTGCGGGTAGAGGGTCACACGGACAATGTGCCGATGAGTTCAAATGCCTTCGCCAGCAATTGGGAGCTGTCCGCCGCACGAGCCGGCGCCATCGTCCGCTTCTTCCAGGAACGGGGTATGGAGCCCTCCCGGATGATGGCTGTGGGACTGGGTGAATGGCAGCCAGTGGCCAGAAACGATACAGTTGAGGGCAGGCAAAAAAACCGCCGGGTGGAGATATTCATGGATATTCCGACCGACAGCAGAGGGCCGCGACTTGGCGAGCATTATTAGGAGGATGCCGATATGACTGAAGAAGAACGGGAAATGCTTGAATCTATGGACGATGAGGGCGGTGGCGGTAAAGCGGCCGACCCGAAACTCAAGCGCCTGATCATGTTGACGGGAATAGTGCTGATACAGGTTGCCGCTGCCTGGGCTGTGGCACAATTCGTGATTCTACCCAGACTGCCGGGCGATCCTGTCGCCGGGGATTCTACCGAAGTGGCCGAGGAGACCGTGGAGGTGGATGACGCCGACCGCGAGCGTGGATCGATCGTCATGATGGACAATGTCGTCGTCAATTTGCAGACGCTTAGCGGCGATACCCGCTTTCTGAGCGTTACGACGGGGATCGAGTTCAATGAGAAGAAGCTCGATGCGGAGATTGCCGAGCGGATGCCCGAGCTGCGGGCGATGCTGATAGATCAGCTCTCATCATGTACGGTCGAGGATGTGATCAACCGGCAAGGACGAGAAGTCGTCAAAGAGGAGATTCTCAAGGATTTCAACAAGAATCTCCAGTCGGGATCGTTGCTGAATATCTACTTCAGCGATTTTGTCATTCAGTAGAGTGGAGAAGCAATGGCGGAGTTCGATGAGCTGAACTGCATCGCGAGCGATGACGAGTTCGCCGATTACATCGAGCCGGACGATGTCCAGGGCGACGATGAGGGTGACGAGGAGGATATTGATTGGGATGCCGCCTTTTCCGATCAGGATGAGAGCAATCAGAAGATAGCCGAAGATGCCGAGGCCGAGCGCGTCAAAGAGCGCGAAGATAAGATGGCTGCCATCAATGCGCGCAAGGAGGCCCGGAAGGCTGCCCAGGAGAGCGCGCAGGAGGGTCAGACGCCGGCCGGCGACCTTGATGAGATGGAGGATTACGATCCTCTCAAGGATGTACCCGAGGAATACTACACCACCCGCAAGGGACGCAACGCGCGGATCATCCCCTATGATTTCCGGCGCCCGATTCAGCTGTCCAAGGGGTTCTTCCGGAATCTGAACATAGTAGGCGAAACCTACGCCAAGTTGCTGACTCTGACTCTGAGCAATTACCTCCGTGTCCCCGCCACCGTCACTTCCAATGGCGTGCGCCAGGTGCTCTTCGAGGAGTACACGAGCACGATCGCCAACCCCTCCTGCATCAACATTCTGGACATGATGCCGATCAAGATTCCGGGCATGCTGGATGTCGATCTGGCGCTCGTCTTCTCGATGATCGAGAAATTGCTGGGCAGTCATACGGTTGAGAATACGGTCCGGCGCGAATTCACGACGATAGAGACCCGGATCACCAGGAAGATCATCAACCGTATGCTATCCGATCTCCGCGAGAGCATGTTGCGTCTTCTGGAGGTCAATGTCAGCCTCACCAGTATCGAGCATAACCCGGATTTCACATACATCATGAACGCCAACGATCCCTGCATCATCATGAGTTTCGAGATAGAGCTGAATGATTTCAAGGGGCAGATGAGTGTCTGCATTTCGCTGGCGGCTCTGGATGCGGAGATCGGCAATGAGGGTATTTCGGGTTACCGCGATGTGCGCTCCGATCTGGATCGTGAACGCGATGGTCAGAATGTGGGCACAGTGCTGGACAGCACCAAGGTCGATCTCGTCGCCGAGATCGCCAAAGTGGAGATGGCCTATTCCGATTTGCTGGATCTGTCCGTGGGCAGCATCATCAATCTGCGCAAACAGATGCATGAGCCATTGACTATACGGATGGAGGATTGCGCCGTTTTCGAGGGGAAGATGGGACGAAGCAACCGCAAGACGGCATTCAAGGTTTCCAAAATACTGTGGCCGAATCAGGAGCCGCTGGCCGGTATCCTGGAGAATTATACAAGTGAAGGGGCATGAGAATGAGTGATGAACCTAAAGTGAACGGTGAAAACCCGGAGGTCCCCGCTGACGGATCGGTGGCGGTGGACAACAATGACGCCAATCCGGATTATCCCGAGTTTCCCGAGGGGATGGAGGAGAAGCCCTCGGCGGGCAGCTCCATGGCGGCCGGCGATGACAATGTGGGCGGCATGGAGTTGCTGCGCGATGTGAAACTGGATGTTTCCGTCGAACTGGGACGCACGCACCTGAATATCGGCGAGATCATGGATCTGGGTGTCGGATCGGTTGTGGAGCTCGAGAAAATGGCTGGCGAACCAGTGGATATCCGGGTCAACGGTGTCCTGATGGCCTCCGGCGAAGTAATCGTGTTGGACGATGTGTTCGGCGTTCGCATCACCCGTTTGCGGAGCAGGGTCGATCGCCTGCAGACATTCAGTTAGGGGGAGCCGTGAATAAGTGGAAGATTCTGATTCATCCCTTGGCCATAACCGGATTCTCTCTCGGTCTACTCGGCCTGATGTCGTTGGCGCCCGCCGGCGAGGTCGGTGGAGGTGAGGGCGTTCCGGGGGTACCCATGGTTCGTCTGGCCTTGGCGCTGATCGCCATCGTATCGCTGGCGATCGGGGTCGTTCCCACCTTGAAGAGGCTGCCGGCCGCAGGGAGCAGGAGACGCAATCGGATGACCTGCATCGAGCAGTTGAACCTGGGCGCCAAGCACCGGATTGCATTGGTCTCCGTGGATGATCGTGAGATCCTGCTGGGATTGCAGAGCGACGGACTGGTGCTCCTGAAGGATATCGGTCGACGTGAAGAGAGTCTACCGCACGTAGTCGGGGAGAATAAGGAGCAGGAGGAGCGGCAGGAAAACGATGAATATCTGGACGCCGTGAGCCGCCGCAGCTTTCAGCAACTACTGACCGCACGGCGAAACGAAAGCCTTGAGGACAATCTTGCCCACGTGAAGACCGCCAGATAACCTGACAGATAATTGACCAGCCCCGGTGGAGCACTGACCTTCACCGGGGTTTTCATATTCCCCGCCAATCTCTCCCGGATTCTTCTCAATCTTTTAAACCCCGGATATTATTAGCGTTACACCGCTTCGTCCACGGTTATCCGGAGCCCGAGTAAGCAGGCTGTCGGCGGCATGAGCCTTGATATAGGGGGGTGACACCCTATTCCGGGAGGACGGATTGAGTTATCTCAGGCCACTGTTTTTCACTCTGCTGATCCTGGTGCTCTGGGCACCTGCTGCGGATGCCATCAGCCTGCCCCAGTTCTCGATGAGCATGGGCGGCGAGGATGTGGCCGAACCCGAGGGCCTGAGTTCCGCGTTGAAGATCATGCTGGGATTGACAGTCCTCTCGCTGGCGCCTTCGATTTTGATCCTGATGACCAGCTTCACCAGAATCGTGGTCGTTATGGGCTTCCTGCGGCAGGCGATGGGGACGCAGCAGATGCCGCCGAATCAACTGATCATCGGGTTGTCCCTGTTCCTGACCGTCGCCGTCATGTCCCCCGTGATGCAGCAGATAAACACCAACTCGCTGCAACCGTTTCTCAATCAGGAGATCCCCGAGAACGTGGCGCTTGAGCGGGGGGTCGCCCCCCTCAAGGCCTTCATGATGAAGCATACCAAGGACAAGGATCTTGAGCTGTTTCTGAACCTGAACGAGGTGGACCTGCCGGAGACGCGGATGGAGACTCCTCTGCTGACCGTTGTGCCCGCCTTCATCATCAGCGAACTCAAATGCGCGTTTCAGATCGGTTTCGTGCTCTTCGTACCCTTCCTGGTCATCGACATGGTCGTGGCCTCGATACTGATGAGCATGGGCATGATGATGTTGCCGCCGGTCATGATCTCGCTGCCTTTCAAGATCCTGTTATTCGTGCTGGTCGACGGTTGGAACCTGATCGTCAACAGCCTGATGACCTCATTCCAGTAGGTGGATGCGGATGAATGAACAGATGATTCTAGATCTCGGCCGGCAGGCGTTGACGACGACACTGTCGGTGGCCGGCCCGATGATGGCCGCAGCCCTGCTCATCGGTCTGTGTGTGAGCCTGTTTCAGGCGGTCACCCAGATCAACGAGATGACCATGACCTTCGTGCCGAAGATGGTGGGCATCATGTTGACCGGTTTACTCGCTCTGCCGTGGATGCTGCAGATCATGTTGAATTTCACGCGCGGTATTTTTGACCTCATAGCGAACATGTAGGGGGGGAGAGAACAAGTGGAATGGGCCTACCCGGATGATACGAGCATCATGCTCTTCATGCTGCTGCTGGCGCGAACGGCAAGTTTCTTCGCCGTATTTCCCGCATTTGGCGGCGGCACGGTGCCGCGTCGGATCAAGGGTGCGGTGGCTGGCGTGATGTGCATTCTGCTGTACAGCATCGTTCCGCCCCTGGCCCAGATGCCGCCCGATCTCGGTTCCGCCCTTTTGCTGCTGGGTCGCGAGGTTCTCATCGGGTTGCTGCTCGGTTCGATCATCCACTTCGTTTTCATGGCCGCGCAATTTGCGGGGCAGACCATCGGTGTCCAGATGGGGCTCTCCGCCGCCAGCCTTTTTGATCCGTCGACCAAAGAGCAGGTGGCCGTATCCGGTCGCTTCTACTACCTGATGGCCATCATGCTTTTTCTCGGCCTGGATCTGCACCACGAATTCATCGCCGGTCTGGGACGCTCCTTCACTCTGGTGCCGCCCGGCTCCGCCTCGCTGCCGGTCGCAGGGGTCGGGCAGTGGGTTGCGCTGAGCGGCAAGGTGCTGACGCTGGGGGTACGGTTGAGCATGCCCGTGATCGGTGCGCTGCTGGCCGTCGATACGGCTCTGGGCTTCCTGGCCCGCATAGTGCCGCAGATGAACATTTTCCTGGTCGGCTTTCCGGTGAAGATCACCGTGGGGCTGGCCGTGATGCTCCTGGGGATAGGTTCGGCAGGTCGCCTGTTGAGCGATTCCCTGGGATCCCTGCTTACGGATTTTTATTCAGTCATGAGTTGGATACGCTGATATGGCCGAAAACGGTGGACAGGAGAAAACAGAACTGGCAACTCCACGAAAGCGGAGAAATGCCAGGAATAAAGGGCAGGTGGCGCGGAGCCAGGAGCTCAGCAGTTTCCTGCTGCTCATGGCCGGCCTCCTGGCCATGATCTCCCTATCCCCTTCCCTTGGCGGCAATCTGGCTCAATTGATGACCGACAGCTTCAGGTCCGCCTTCAACATCGACCTCAATACCGAGAGTCTGTTCCAACTCGGCAAGTTCTGGGTCAGGGGCGGGATGACAATGATCATGCCGCTCTGGGCCGTGTTGCTGGTCGTGGCGGTCGGCGGTTCGGTGATGCAGGTAGGATTCAACCTCAACGGGGATCTGCTGACGCCCAAGCCCGAACGGATCAATCCGCTCAGCGGTTTCAAACGGATATTCAGCAAGCGTACGTTCTTCGAAATGATCAAGAGCATCGTCAAGATGACGTTGTTGCTGACGATCGCCTGGAAGACCCTGGAGGGGGAGCAGGACAAGATCGTCGGCCTAGCCGAACTGGATTTGGTGCCCGCGCTCGCGGTGCTGGGCAAGGTGATCGGCAAGATGGCCGGACGCATAATGATCCTGTTGGTGATCCTGGCGATCTCCGACTATGCCTACCAGCGCTGGCATCACGAGCAGGACATCATGATGACCAAGCAGGAGCTGAAAGAGGAGTACAAGGAGACCGAGGGCGACCCCATGCTCAAATCGCGCGTGCGGGCGCTGCAACGGGAGATTGCGATGAGGCGGATGATGGAGGATGTGAAGGAGGCCGATGTCGTCGTGACGAACCCGACTCACTATGCAGTCGCCTTGAAGTATGAAGAGGGGATGCGGGCGCCGACGGTCATGGCCAAGGGTAAGGACAAGGTCGCGCAGAAGATCAAGGAGACCGCTCGGGAGAACAAGATTCCGGTGGTCGAGAACAAGCCGCTGGCGCGGGCGATCTTCGCCAAGTGCAAGGTTGGCGATTCCATACCGCTGGAGTTGTTCGAGGCCGTGGCCGAGCTGCTGGCCGTGGTGTTCAGAGCGCGTGCGCAAGCCGCCGGGATGGGGGTGTAACGGATGAATGAGGTGCAAAAGGCCAGAAGACTGAACGGCCTCATGCTGAGCAACGCCAGTATCTTCATCGGAATCGGCCTGATCGGCATCCTCGCCATCATGGTGCTGTTGCTGCCTGCGGGTCTCCTCGATCTGTTGCTGGCCTTCAACATCACGTTTGCGCTGATCATTCTGATGGTCACCTTCTATACCAAGGACCCGATGGGCTTCTCGGTATTCCCGACCATGCTGCTTTTCCTGACGCTGTTCAGGCTCTCGCTGAACGTGGCCTCGACGAGACTGATTCTCCTCAACGGTTATGCGGGCAAGGTCATCGAGTCGTTCGGCTCCTTCGTGGTCGGCGGGAATCCGGTCGTCGGTATGGTCGTGTTCCTCATCCTGGTGATCATTCAGTTCATCGTCATCACCAAGGGTGCGGGCCGTGTGGCCGAGGTCGCCGCGCGCTTCACGCTGGACGCCATGCCGGGCAAGCAGATGGCGATCGATGCCGACCTGAACGCAGGGCTGATCAATGATGTGGAGGCGCGCGAGCGGCGCCAGCGGATCGGTGAGGAGGCCGACTTCTTCGGTGCCATGGACGGCGCCAGCAAGTTTGTCCGCGGCGACGCCATTGCGGGGATCATCATCACGGTGATCAACATTCTCGGCGGCCTGATCATCGGAGTGGTGCAGAGCGGCATGAGCTTCGGCGAAGCGCTGCAGACCTACACCTTGCTGACCGTCGGCGACGGCCTGGTCAGTCAGATCCCCGCGTTGATCGTATCCGTCAGCAGCGGTGTAATCGTTACGCGGGGCAAGAGCGAAAACGAACTGGGCGAGGATTTCGTCATGCAGATCTTCAGCAGCGCCAAAGCGCTCTGGATTGCCGCGGGTGCGCTGCTGTGTCTCGGTTTCGTGCCGGGATTGCCCCATATGCCCTTCCTGACCCTGGGCGCCGTTACGGGTGTGGTCGCATATCGTTTGCGGGACAAGGGGGAGGAGGAACCGGAGATCGATGAGGGACCGACTGAACCGCAGGGACCGGTCGATCCGCTGGAGGACGCCAGCATCTTCCAGGTCGACCGTCTCGAACTGGAGATCGGCTACGGGTTGATTCCGATGGCCAACCAGGCCAGAAGCGGCAACCTGATGGAGCGGGTCAGTTCGATCCGGAAGCAACTGGCCAACGAGCTGGGGCTGTACGTGAGCCCGATCCGGATTCGGGACAATATCCATCTCAAGCCGAACGAATATTCCATCAAATTGAAAGGCGTCGAGATCGAGCGTGGAGAAATCCTGCCGGGGCATCAGCTTTGCATCACCCCCTCCGAGGAGCGCAGCGGTATTCCGGGCATCGAGACGAAAGAGCCCGCCTTCGGGCTGCCCGCGCTGTGGGTGCCGGATGCGGAACGGGACAATGCCGGTGCGCGCGGCCTGACGATGATTGAGCCGGAAGCCGTAATCAGTACGCATCTGACCGAGATCATCCGCCGTCATGCGGACGAGATCATGAGTCGAGACGATATCAAGAGACTGGTCGACGGTGTGCGCGATATCGCGCCGGCGATTGTCGAAGAATTGATACCGGCACAGATCAAGCTGGGCTTCCTCCAGCAGGTGCTGGCCAACCTGCTCCAGGAGCGGGTGCCGATCCGCGACATGGTTACGATCCTCGAAACGATTGGGGACTTCCTCGTGCAGAGCCAGAGTGTGGATTTCATCTCGGAGAAGGTGCGCGAAGCGCTGGCGCGGACAATCGTAAATGATCTGCTGGATGAAAACGAACACCTGGCCGTGGTCACATTGGACCAACAGGTTGAGGGGCTCTTCCTGGAGGCTCTGAAACAATACGGCGAGACCGGGGGGATTTTCCTCGCCCCCGAAATAGCCGAGCGGTTCCAGGCAAAGTTGCGCGATGCCGTAGAGAAACAGACCGGTAGGGGTTACCAACCGGTGATCCTGGTGTCCAGCCCGATCAGGCTGGTGTTTAAACGATATATCGAGATGATCATTTCGGGTCTGACCGTCCTCGCATTCAGTGAGATTCCGGTCGGCACCGAGGTCAACGCTCTGGGGATGGTGAGTCTGAATGAATAAGGAAACAATTATAGCGCCCGACATGCAAACAGGCCTGCGGATGGTCAAGGCACGCTTCGGAGAGGAGGCGTTGATTCTTGACTCACGGATCAAGCGAAGCCGCCGGCGGGGTTCCCTGAAAATGGGCGAAGAGGTGGAGATCATCGTCGGCCTGGATCAGGGTCGTTCCAACCCTGAAAGCTTGCGGGCGGATGGCTCCGACAAAAACTACAACAAGCCGCGACCCCTCGCCGAAGAGATTATCCGTCTCGAGAGGATGGTCGATGAGATGGAGAGTCAGGTCGAGAGCATGGATTTCCAGGGATTCTCGCCCGAGTTGTACCCGCTGAGCGAAGAGCTCACCACGGCGGGGCTGTCGCCACACGCCCTGGCCATGATCCGCAAAGACCATGCTGAGGAGGTGCCGCCTGTCCAGCAGAGAAATCTGGAAGTAGCTCTCAAACGACTGGAGAGGCAGGTCAACTGTGTTGAGCATATGGCACTGGGAGATCTGCGCGGGTATCACGTTCTGGTGGGTGGACCGGGTGTGGGGAAGTCCACACTCGGATTGAAGCTGGCACGTGAGGCAGCCGCTGCCGGGACGAGTGTAGTGCTTGTTGCCTACCAACCCGGTCATCCTGGCGAACAATATCGTCTCGATCAGTGCGCTCAGGATTACGGATTCGAAGCGGCGCTGGCTCCCGATCCCGATGCACTCATGGGCGCGACCCGTTATCTCGTCGATCGCGATCTTGTTCTGGTGGACATGCCCGCCATCGAGGATGAGCACTGGCCGCTTCTGGACGAGGTGGAGAGGATTCTCAAAGGAGATCCCCTGCTGCGGCACCTGGTGGTTCAGGCCAATGGTGGATGGACGGGGATGGAGGCAGTTGCGCGACGCTGTGATTTCCTGGCTGTGAGCAAAGCCGATCTGGGTGATCCGCTGATCCCGGCTTTGAATCTGCTCTCCGGCAATGATCGATCCCTCACCTTCCTTTCGGACGGAGGGCAGGTCGATTCGGGGCTGGAGCTGGCTTCAGCGCACCGTCTGCTGAGCGAACTCAAGAGACGATCCCTGAAGGCTGAAGCAGCCGGAGCCGGAGGCCGCGGATGAGCGCCATGCAGCGACTCAACATTTTGGCAGCTCTGCTGATGTTCATCTACGGGACCTGGCAGGGTTGGCCCGTGATCAACTCTCTGGAGAAAGCCTTCCTGGCGTACGTGATCACCTTCGGTGCGCAGATTCTCACCATTGTCGGGTTTCTGAGGTTGACCCACATGGGGGGAGCGAAGAATGCCGAGTAGAATGGGTTGATGAAGCGGGGCTTCGCTCGCAAACGACCAGTCGTTTCGTTGCGGAGAAAGTGTGCTGCTGGTCTGCTGTTTTCTAGTGGCATGAGAAGTGCAAGGAACTAAGGGGAGTGTAATACACACTCTTGACAACATTGGGTAGCTATAGGAGAGGACGCGCTTAAGTTGAAAGAAACTCGTGCGTTATGGGATTCCTACCACAGGGATCGGTCAAGGCGGGGACGCGAGCGACTGATTATTCATTACCTGGGACTGGTCAAGTACGTTGCAGGACGACTTGCAGCGGGCCTTCCTGAGTCGGTGGATATCAACGATCTCGTTGGGGCTGGTATGCTCGGCCTGATGAAGGCAGTAGAAGCATATGATCCCGCCAAAGAGGTTAAATTCGAGACCTATTCGATGCCGCGCATCAGGGGCGCCATGCTCGACGAGTTGAGGAACCAGGATTGGTTCCCCCGTTCGATCCGACGCAAGGCCAAGCGGATCGATAACGCTGTGCGCTATCTGGAGGGTGCTCTGGGGCGCGCACCGCGGGACACCGAACTCGCCAAGCACATGCGACTCGACCTGCATGATTTCTACAAGCTGGTCGGCGATGTGTCGAAATCGAGTCTGTTGTCAATCGAAGAGGATCTCCGTGTCGGCAAGGACGGCACATACACATCAGTTCGCGACATCCTGGCTGACGCCAAAGTGCCTGACGCATATCAGGAACTCGCGGACAGGGAGTTGAGAGCGATCGTAATCGACACCCTGGATAATCTGGATCAGAAAGAGAAACTGGTTCTGACGCTCTACTACTTCGAGGAATTGACGCTCGCCGAGATAGGCGAGGTGTTGGGAGTCAGCGAGAGCAGGGTATGCCAGATACACGGTAAGGCGATTCACCGATTGAAGATGCGTGTACGACAAAAGATCCGGGAGAACCCTTTACCGGTTATCAAGAGGCAACGTAGAAAAGAGGCCCTGGGACATCGCTAGCTCCCCCGCAAGGAGGAGCCATGGCGGAAATCAATCGGATTGCAGATCCGGTGAGACCTCCGCAGCCGGTCGGCGGCAGCTTTCACAAGAAGCCGATCCGGAAGCGGAACGAAGATCGGTTCGAGGATATTCTGGAGAAGAAAAAGGGCGAGGCGGATGAGGAGACGGAGGGTGAGGAGAACTCTCCGGCAGGGAGCGAGGATAACGACAGGCCTGTCAAACCTGAACGAGGACGTCTGGTGGATGAACTGGCCTGAATTGAGGGGAGAAGCGTATGTCTGAGTGGTTGAATGGACTGATGGAGATGCTGAACGGAAAGGGCCTGTTGCTGACGGCGATAATTGCCCTGTGCGGTACAGCAGTTCTCCTGCTCTTCAGGAGACGTTTGCCCTTCCTGCGCCTGGACAGTGTAGAGGAGCAGGCGGATGTTCCCCAGGTTGATGCTTCGGTGTCGAGAGCGCAGCGCGAGTACAAGCGGCATTCCGCGCAGACCGAAGAAGCACCTTCAGAAAAGGATGAGGAATTTCGGCCTGCTGTCAAGCCGGCGGCTCCGATCATGTGTCCACCTGAATTAAGTCGACGTATTGATATTATTGAGGCAAAACTAAAAGCCAGGAGCGCGAGTCAAATTGGCTGATTCTGTAGAGAAACTATTATCCAAGGTGGGGAAACTACCCACGATGCCGCATGTGGCATCGAAGATTCTCGAGCTTGTAAGCAACCCGGACACCAGCGCAACCAAATTGCAGAGGGTGATCGACAGCGACCAGGTCCTGGCAATGCGGATTCTGAAAGTCGCCAACAGCGCTCTTTATGCTCTGCCGAGAAAAGTCAAGACCTTGCAGCAGGCGATTGTCATGCTCGGTTTCAACCACATCCGCAGCCTCGTTCTGGCCGAGGCGATTCAAAACCTCTTCAAAGGCAAAAGCAAAAAAGGCGATCTCCTGGAGTCTCTACTCTGGGAGCACTCGGTCGGCGCCGCCATCGGAGCCAAATGTGCCGCGCAGATTTGCAACTGTCCTCTGGGCGAAGAGGCATTTGTCGCCTCCCTGATCCATGACGTAGGCAAATTGATCCTGCTTCAGGGGGATCCCGAGGCCTATCGCGATATCGTCGAGACCATCTATATCGAATATCAGCCGTTCTCCGATCTGGAGCGGGAGTACTTCGACGTCGAACACGCCGAAGTGGGGGCTCTTCTGGCAGAGAGATGGAATCTGCACGAGAAACTCGTCGAGGGGATCCGTCTGCACCATGAACCTGATGGGGGCGACCAACTGACGGACCTGATCCGCATCGGCAACGCGATCGCCTACAAGGCTCAGTGGGGATTCCGCAAGGAGCCGGAGCTTGATCTGGCGACGATCCCGGCTGCCGGGCGACTCGGCATGGATGATGAGATGCTGATCCATGCGCTCAACAAAGCCAAGGAGCTGATGGAGACGGAGCGCCAGATCTTCGGCGTCCCCGCCACCGGGAAGAGCTCCTGACATACCCGCTCAATCCATTCGGGAATCCTCCTCTTGACATAACCTCGACAGCGGTCTAGCATGATGCCATGCTGTCAGGTGACATGCCTGAATTTTAATAATCCCAAACAGTTAAGTCTGCCCTATAGTCATGAGTGATTCCGTATTCATCGTAACGCGCGAGCAGGAACTCCTGGATCAGGTGGATCAATGGGGGTTGCTTGAGGGGGCGGCGCTGATCACGTTCTCCAGTCTCAAGGAGGCCTACAGCCAACTCGATACCTACAATCCGTTGCTGTTGCTGGTGGACAGACGGAGCGAGGTCGGGATGGTTCTGGGTTTTCTGCGCAAGATCAGGCGGACCCTGCCGATGCTTGAGATCATCTTTCTCGAGAGTTCCCGCTCGGACAATGTACGACAAACCGAGCAGATGGCCGGCGTCGATACCTTGATCGATCTGCCGGTTGATGAGAAGGACCTGAAACTGCAGCTTGGGTATCGCATCCGTATGAAACATTTTCGGCGTCGGTGCAAAATCATCGGCAAAAGTCAGAAGCTGGAGCAGATTCTCGAGATGATTCTCCAACTGGCGCCGACCGATATCACCGTGCTCATCACGGGGGACAGCGGCACCGGCAAGGAGTTGATCGCGCAGATTCTCCACCGGGAGAGTCGGCGCAAGGGGGAGCCCTTCCTGGCGCTCAACTGTGGCGCCCTGCCGGAGGGGACGCTCGAGAGCGAGCTGTTCGGCCATGAAAGGGGGGCGTTCACGGGGGCTCAGAGCGCTCATCCCGGGCATTTCGAGCGGGCCAACGGGGGCACGCTCTTCCTCGATGAGATCGGAGAGTTGCCTCACCAGATGCAGATTCGCCTGCTGCGTGTGCTTGAGACCGGTGAGTTCATCCGCATGGGTGGCGTCAATATCATGAAGGCCGATGTCAGGATACTGGCCGCAACCAACCGCGATCTGGAGGTGGCGGTCCGCGAGGGGCGTTTCCGTCGCGACCTGCTCCATCGCATCAAGGTGGTTGAGGTACCCGTACCGGCTCTGCGGGAGCGTCCCGAGGATATCCCCCTGCTGGTGGACCACTTCATCGCCGAGCTCCACGAACGTGAAAACACGCCTCTGTTTGCGGTTGATCCCGATCTGATGGAGGTTTTGCGGTCGGCGATGTGGCTCGGCAACATCCGTGAGCTGCGCAATACGGTCCAGAGGATGGGGATTCTGGCCAAGGGGGACAGGCTGACCCTGACCGACCTGCCTGCGGGTTTCGTTCAGCCGCAGGATACGAGTTCCGATAATCTTCCGATTCCACTGAATATGGAACCGAAGGAGGCGGAACGGGAGTTGCTTTACCGCTCCATTCTCTCCCTGCGGCAGGACATGGATGAGGTCCTCGATATTCTGCGCGGCTTCCAGAGCCGTCTGGGGGGGGGCGAGGAGTTGGAGTCCGAGATGACACCCGCGGGGCAGCCGGTGGGGAGGGATCTCAGTCGCGAAAATCCTCAGGGTGACCTGAGCGAGATGGAGAAGCGGATGATCTGGCGCGCCCTGGAGGAGAACCATGGCCACAGACGACGTGCTGCGCAACAACTGGGAATAAGTGAGCGAACTCTGTATCGAAAACTGAAGGAGTATGGACTCGGGTGATGGTTTTACTGGCATTGTCTCGTATGATCAAATATCATAACGGTATGCCTACCCATTGCACTCTGGACCTGCTCCCGAAACTCTAAAACAAAGGTGATGTCATGAGCCGACATACGAAAACCTGTCTACCCCTGCTCATTGTCACTTTGCTCCATCTGGCCGTAGGAGCTGGCGCAACGAAATTCAGCGCCGATTTTGCCACCAAGGGCACTGGTGCGCGCCCTCTGGCCATGGGTGATACTTTTACGGCCGTCGCCGATGACGTCAATGTGCTGTTCTACAATCCCGGCGCGCTGGCGCTGCTCCCCGGCCAGGGACTGAGCATGATGCACTCCGAGCGTTTCGGGGGGTTGGTTCAGGTTGATCACGCAGCTTACCATAAGAAGGTTGTCCTCTACGGTCGCGAAGCCGGTTTGGGGATATCCATACTGCGTGTTGGCGTCGACAATATCCGCTTCACCGGTTCGCCGGAAGATCACGGCTGGGAACCCGACTTCGATGGTGATGTGTTCGGCCCCGAGGACTATGAAGAGCTCAATATCGATCCCTCTCTCTTCAGCACGGTCACCAATCAGAATCTCTGCTTCCTGGGTGTCTACTCCTCCCAGGTGCGCAACTGGGCTCTCGGCGGCGCGATCAAGGTCCTGTACCAGTCTGTCGGCGAGTTCAACAGCTTCGGTTTCGGTCTCGACGCAGGGGTGCTGTCGCCCCGTTTCGGCCCGGGCCTCCGCGCGGGCCTCAAGCTGCAGGATGTGCTGGGTACCTATCTCGCCTGGAATACCGGTGTCTCCGAATTCGTCCCGCCTTCGCTGCGTCCCGGCCTGAGCTGGATCGGAGCCAACGACAACCAGAAAGTCAGTTTGCTGCTCGCAGCCGATGCCGAGATCCACTTCGAGCGTTATGGCGATGCCGCCGCCTTCAATATGGGCGTGATGAGTATCGATCCTCATCTGGGGCTGGAGTTGTGGTTGGTCAATGCGGTTGCTCTGCGGATGGGATATGATCGCAACGCCTGGACCGCCGGTGGCGGGCTCCGTCTGGCGGGCAATCACCAGATGTTGCCCTGGGAATTCCTGGATGATCTTTCACTGGACTATGCTTTCGGAAACCACGAAGATCTCGAGGGTAGTCACCGATTGGGATTGGCTGTCCGTTTCTAGATCTCCAAATCCGCACAGATGCGGGATAATGTAGGAAAAAGAGGAGTTCAATGGATCACGTCCTCACCATGATCCTTGCAGGCGGAGCACCGGATGCCCTGGGTATCCTCGGCCGCCATCGCGCAAAGACCGCCGTACCTTTCGGCGGTCGTTTTCGTTTGATCGATTTCCCGCTCAGCAACTGCGTCAACTCCGGTTCACGCGATATCTATATCCTGACCCAGTACAATCCGCGCAGTCTGCGCCGACACATACGTCTGGGGCGCCCCTGGGATCTGGATCGTGATCGTGGCGGCGTCCACATCCTGCTGCCCTACTCGGGTGCGAAACGCACCTCGTGGTTCAAGGGCACTGCCGATGCGCTAGCCCAGAATCTGGATATCCTCAAACGGAGTCGCAGTCGTTACGTGCTGGTGCTCAGCGGCGATCACATCTACAAGATGGATTACCGCGAGTTGTTTCACCGGCATGTCGTGACCGGGGCGACACTGACCATGGCGACCCGTCCAATGAAGGCGGGGGACGGCAATCGTTTCGGTATGATCGAAGCCGATTCCGCCGGATTCGTGAAGAGGTTGCGTGAGAAACCGGGTAATGACTTCGGTAGTGACGCCAGCCTGGGGATCTACCTCTTTGACCGCGAGTTCCTGATCGACAATCTCGAGAGGATCAGCGAGGAGGGGAAATACGATCTGCTCCACGACCTGATCATCCCTGCCATCGCCACCGAAAAGGTGGCGACCTATCGCTTCGATGGCTACTGGGAGGATGTCGGGAGTCTCGACTCCTATTACCGCGCCAATCTGCTGCTGGTCGACAGCCAGCCCTCGCTCCAGCTTGATGATCCCGCCTGGCCCATATACACGCGGATGGAGAACGTGAACCCCGCCTGGTTCAGCGCCGACTCCAGGGTCGAGCGCAGTCTGGTCGGTGCGGCCTGCAGGATCGAGGGGGAGGTGAGGGGCTCTGTGCTCTCGCCGCGTGTCGTGGTCGAGAAGGGGGCCAGCGTCGAAAATGCCGTGTTGCTCGAAGGGTGTCGCGTTGCCGCAGGCGCCAAAGTGCATCGTGCGATCCTGGACAAAATGACCGTGATCGGCGAGGGGGCACTCTTCTCGGGAGCCGAGGGGCTCGCGATACTGGGCAAGCACTCCATCCTGCCGCCCGGCAGTCGGCATCTCGGTCAGCAGGAGACCTCGATCGGCGAACTGGAGGCGAAGAAATGAGTCTGAAGCCCTATGGCGGCGTAAGTGTGTTGATCCTGGCCGGAGGCCGGGGGGAGCGGCTGGACCTCCTCACCAACGAGCGCGCCAAGCCGGCAGTGCCCTTCGGGGGCAATTTCCGGATCATAGATTTTGTCCTCTCCAACTGCTTTCACGCAGGATTCAGCGACGTGGCCATCTTCACCCAGTATCTGCCGCGCAGTCTGGAAGATCACATGGGACTGGGGCGGGCCTGGGATCTCGATCGCCTGAGCGGCGGCCTGGCCTATATGCACCCCTACCGCGGTTTCGACCGCTCCAACTGGTATGGCGGTACGGCCAACGCGCTCTACGAGAATCTGTCTGCGCTGGAGGAGGCTGACGCCGACCACTTCCTGATCCTCAGCGGCGATCACATCTACAAGATGGACTATAACGATCTGGTTGCCCGCCATGAGACCTCCATGGCGCAGGTCACCGTGGCCGTCCGGCCGGTGCCCATCGAACAGGCGCACCACTTCGGCATCTTCGAGCAGGACGAGTCGGGGGGCGCATCCGCGTTTGTCGAGAAACCGTCCGAGCCCAAAAGCAATCTGGCCAGCATGGGCATCTACGTAGTGCGCAAACAGTTCCTCCTCGAGGAGCTCCGTCGTCGCGGTCCCAGTGAACCGGCCCTGGATTTCGGGAAGGATCTGGTTCCCAATTGGGTGGACGAGGGGAGCATCAACCTCTACTCCTACGACGGCTACTGGCTTGACGTGGGTACCCTCGAGAGCTATTTCGCCGCTCACCGGGACCTCCTGGGATCCGAGCCGGTCTTCAGTCTCGACGACGACTCGTGGCGCATCCTCACCAGCAGTCAGCCCCGTTGCCCGATGCATATAGGCACCACTTCGCATCTGGAGGAGAGTCTGGTCAGTGACGGATGCCGGATCGAGGGATCGGTCGTGCGGAGCATCATCGGCCCGGGCGTCGTGATCGAGGAGGGGGCCGAGGTAATCGATTCGATCATCATGGAGGATACCCACATCAGTCAGAATTGTCGCATCGAGCGGAGCATCATCGACAAGCGTGTGCATGTCGGCAAAAAGTGTCGTATAGGGGGCAGCGGTGTGGGCGAGATCAACGCCGAGAAGCCGCAGGCGCTGTTCTGCGGACTGTCTCTGATCGCCCGGAGCAGTGTCCTCCCGGACGGCTTCACGCTTGGCCGCAATGTCCGCTGGTCACTGGCTGCCGGAGATAATGCCGAGAGTCGCTTCCCCGACCGGACCATCGCCGACGGAGCTTCGGCAATCTGATCCAGACACCAAATTCCTTGAAGACGGGACAAATGAAAAGCCGGGCTCGATGAGCCCGGCTTTAATGATGGCGTCTGTTCGTCAGTCGGCGATACCGATCAGCTGTTCGTGAAGACGACGATCTTGTCTCCCGGGTGGATGACCGATTTCTTGTTCAGATGCGAGTTCCACGAGAAGATGGTCTGCAGGTTGGCGCCATATTTCTTGCCGATCGAATACAGACTGTCGCCCTTCTTGACCACATGCACCCGTCGTACATTGCTGCCGGCATCGGCCACCTGGGTCGATGAGCCGGGTGCACCCGGGGAGGTGTAGAGATAGTGGAGAACCTGATTGGGGTAGATTCTGGTGCCGCGACCAAGTCCATTCCAGCGCTGCAGCCTGTTGACCGATGTGCTCAAACGACGGGCGATGATCGACAGGTTGTCGCCCTTGCGGACGGTGTAATAGCCCTTGGCGTAGTTCGCGGGCACATCCAGATGCGGCAGCGCCTTCTCGGCGGACGCGATCACACCGTTGGGTGTCGGTTGCTGAAAGGAGCGGCCGGGGTGGGTGGGGATCACCAATTGCGCACCTACGCGGAGACGACGGGCGTTCTGAATACCGTTGCGACGCATGATGGCGCGCACGGTCGTACCGTAACCCTTGGCGATCTCGTACAGAGTTTCACCCTTGCGCACCTTGTGGCGGGCGAAGGTGGTCCGCTCGGCGTTGCTCAACTGCTTCAGAGCCGAGTTGATCCTTTCGTGCTTGTTCGGCGGCACGTAGACGGCGTAACCCTCGGGCTTGTCCGGAGGAGTGCACCAGCGGAGGAGATGCGGATTCATCGCTTCAAGTGTGCTCCTCTTCATCTTCCCCTTCTTGGCCAGCAGGGAGAGGTCGAGGGCTGATTTCACCTTGAGATCCTTGTAGATGAACTCCTTCTGGGGTGAAATCTTAAAGCCGTATTTCCCGGGATCACGGCCGATCATTGCCGCGGCCATCATCTTGGGCACATAGTCCTGCGTCTCACGCGGCAGTTTGAGATCCCAGAAGTTGCGGCTGCCGGCCCGGCGCGCAGCGGACTGCACCCTGAATTCGCCGGAATTGTATCCCGCCATCGCCAGGTTCCAGTCCTGGAAGATTCCATAGAGACGCGAGAGATAGAGGCAGGCCGCTTCGGTCGATTTGACGATGTCCCGCCGCTCATCGACCCAGTAGTCGATGGCCAGACCGTAGCGGCGCCCGGTACCCCGGATGAACTGCCAGGGGCCGACGGCACCGGCACTGCTGCGCGCCTTGAGGTTGAATCCGCTCTCGATCATCCCCAGGTAGTAGATCTCCTGCGGCAGATCATATTTCTTGAGGTAGCTCTCGATGAGGGGACGGTAGGCCTCCCCGCGGTTGAGCCATCTCTGGAAGTTCTTGCGGCCCTTGCCGGTGAAGTATTTGATCCATTTTTGGGTGCGATCATTCTCGACCAGTTCGAGAGGTCTGGAGGGGATATCGGGCAGACCGCCGTACCAGAGTGCGATTAGCGAGTCGTTCGGCACCTCCAGAGGGGCCGAGAAGAGCATCATGGACTCCTCGTCCAGAATCTGCTGGAAATTGTCCAGCCGCGCCTGGAGACTCGTAAGATATAAACGCGTCATACCTCCGGCAGCCAGATTGCTGTCGGCCAGAGCCTCCGCCAAAGTCAGGTCGGCGATATCGATACTCTCCTGAGCGGAGAGGAGATCTCCCGAGGCCAGATGATGGATCGCGAAGTCGTATGTCTCTTGCAGCAACTGAAGTTCCGGTTTGAAGGCCAGCGCCCGGTCCCGGAGCGACCATTCTGACGGTGCCTCCTCAATGGTCTGGACCGGCTGTGGTGTCGTCTCCTCGGCCGGAGCTTCGGCCAATTTCCCGACATCGGATTCCAGTGGCTGTTCATTGACCGATTCGGTTACCGGTTCCGGATTGTTTCTGACGACATCGGTTGTCATTTCGGCCTTTTCCAGCCCCGGGCCACATGCGGCTCCGGAGAATAGAATAATGGCTGAAGTGATTAAAACACAAAGACGTAGGGGGGTGGGAACGAACAAAAGTACCTCCTGGCGACCTTCCTGCAAGTTGCGACTTGCTATAGGGGGTATGTAGGCAATGAGTTCCAGAGCAAAGGGGATGCCTAATGTGGATCGCAGTCTAGTCGAGCTCGGGAGATCATACAACCAGGAACTGTCGAGCCCCTTGACCTCGTAGGGGGGAGATGATGTATAATTAGGGGCTGCTGGCTGAATATCAGTCATTGGCAGGCTTTACCCGTTTTTCGGCTCGATGTTCCCCTCCGGGGAGTGTCCGTCTCGGATCAGCAACTATGAGAAGACTTCAGAAGACCAGCCGCTATTTCCTCAAGCACCTCCTCCCAAGGCATGTCCTTGAGCCGGGTCAGATTGTGCGTCTGAACAGGATCCTCAAGCATGGTGATCCGGTTGAGTTGCGCTCTTTGGCCGTAGAGTTGTCTCTGGCCATGGTGGAGGAGGGTGTTTTCATCCATGTGGGGGATGGACGCTTTCTCGATGTGAGCAGCGGACGACGATTCCGTCTGCCGATCACCTTCGCCGGGATCCGGAGTGAGCAGGGGGCAGAATCGACCTCCGCGGACGATGCGGTTGTGGAGGTTGTTCTGGAGGACGATGCGATTCCCGAGCCCGAGCCCGAGCCGGAGCCGGAGCCCGAGCCGGCGACGGAGACCGAACCCGAGCCGGAAGCGGAGATCGAGACGGCTCCGGTGCCGGAGATGTCCCCGATTACCTCAACGCTGGATCTCGCGGAGAGCAGCAGACGGATGGGTGATCTCCTCACCGCCATCCAGTTCGAGGGGCGTGAGCCTGATCTGGCGGCCGGTCTGCACCGGTTGCTGATGATCTTCGGCAAGTGGTACCCGAACAGCGTGACCCAGTTGTACCACTTCCAGCCACTGACCAATGGCCATCCCCTGAGTGGGATGCGACTGCTCGAGCCGGATATCCTCGCGCCGCAGCATCCATATCGGAGGGCAGTCGAATCCGGCATGGGGATGGTTGTCGCCGACGATGAGACGACGGGCAGCTGGTATCCGCCGCGCAAGCAGATCGATTACGCTGTCTGGGCGCTCCAGCCGCTGATCTCCGACGGTGAGGTCTGGGGGTTGCTGGAGATGCAATTACCGGTCGGCGGCAATGTTGATGAGGGACGGGAATCGTTGCAGCTGCTCGGCCTGGCGATGGCCTACCATTCCAGAAACCACAAAAAGCTCTCCAGCGTGGTCTATGTCGACTGGTTGACCAAGATCTTCAACAGGAGCTTCTTCGATATGCAGTTACCTCTGGAGATCGAACGGGCGACACGTAATCGGGAATCCCTGGCGCTGCTCGTCATCGATTTCGACAACTTCAAGATGGTCAACGACACCTATGGCCACGATATCGGAGATGTCGTACTCGTGGAGGGGGCGGCGGTCCTGCGTCGAACCCTGCGCAAGGTTGACCAGATGTTCCGTTTCGGCGGCGAGGAGTTCGTTGTGCTCCTGCCCCGGTTGACTCTGGATTCCGCCACGAGGGCGGGAGAGCGTCTGCGCGAGGCCATGGAGAAGAACTCGATCGAGCTGGATGATGGTCGGGTGATCAAGATCACGGCCAGTATCGGCGGGGCCATTTTCCCCTCGGCCGCGCTCACCGAAAAGGGCCTGTTCAAGGCGGCGGATTCGGCCTGTTTCAAGGCCAAGGGCGCGGGCAAGAATCGCGTTGTATTCGCCGAACACGGGTCCGAGATCTCGACCTGATACGCTAATCTCCGCTGGGTGTTTTCCACCCCTCCCCGACTGCGACCACCTCCCCGATATTCATGAAGGGACCCGATCCTGTTCCGCTACCTGTGTATCGGGATGCTGGCGGCGTGCTTGCCCAAGGGCTATCTGTCGCCAATCTGGCTGCTGGCGTTGATCATCCCCTGGCTGCCGGAGCTGAAGGTCGTGCCGACGCTGGCTCGCTCGCCCGTCGGCAGGCGGAGAGCGCTGTTGGTGTTGACGGGTTTCCTCCTCTTCAATCTACGCCTGCCTCCGTTGCCGCAGAGCGGGGAGACGGTGCAACTTGAGGGGCACTGGCTCGCGGGTCGCCCCGCCGCTGCCCGTGTATTCGTGGGCGGTTTGCGGGATCAGCCCGAGTTGCGCCTCAAGGGGATAGGTGAGCGGGCACCGGCGGCCGGCTCAAGGTTCAGAGGGCGGGCCATCATCCTGCCCGGCCGCAGCGGGAGCGAGAGGGAGGCCCGGCTGCTCACGTGGTGGAGCGACGCCACCGAATCGGCTGCCACAGCAGCGGCTCGCGTCCGCAAACCGACCCCCAGATTGCATCGCTCGGCTCGGATCACCCGCTTCTGGCCGGCGTCTACGCGCCCGCTGGCCAGGGCGTTGCTGCTGGGGGAGCGCAGTACGCTGGAGTATCGCACCCGGTGCCGTTTCAGAGATGCCGGGCTGGCCCATCTGTTGGCTCTGAGCGGTCTGCACGTCGGCCTGTTCCTGCTGCTTTGTCGCCGGGCATTGACGCTGACCGGATTCGGCCCCGCCAGAGCCGAGTGGATTCTTCTGCCCGTGTTGCCCTGGCTTCCCTGGCTGTTCGGCGGCGGCCCCTCGATCAACCGTGCGGCCTTCATGGCTTGCCATATTCTGCTCCAGCGACGTCTGGGGGGGCGACCGGTCGCCGGTGAGGCCCTGGCCTTCGCAGCCTGCCTGGAGATGATCCGCACTCCGGCCGCTCTCTTTACGCCGGGCTTTCAGCTCAGCTACCTGGCGACGATTGTGCTGATCGTCACGATGTCCCGAATGGGGAATCCTCCCCAGGAGCTCAGGCGCCGACTGACTCAAATTGCCGGTCGGGGCATGTATGCCTCACTTGTCTGCACATTGAGCACCCTGCCCGTCGCCGTGACCGTCTTCCGGCGTCTCCCCCTGGCGGGACCGCTCTGGAATCTCCTGGCAGGGCCGGTTTGTGCGTTGGCGCTGTGTCTGGGGTGGCCGACGCTCCCCTTCGCCTTGACGGAAACAACCGCCTGGCTGACGCGCCCGGCGGCGGGGGCGTTCGATCTCCTCAGGGAACTGGCGGGTCTGGGCGGTGGACGTTTCCCCCTGGTTCTGATCGATATTCGGCCACCGACCTGGACCTGGGGCCTCTGGTGTCTCGGTTTCAGGTGGTTGCTCAGAAAGCGGGGAGCCTGGGGCGTCGTCGCCCTGCCGCTGATGCTGTTTCCCGTGATCTGGGATCGTCTGCCGCCATTCCCTTGACAGTGAGCAGATGGCTCATTAGGATGCGCCCATCCGATACCGGATTACTGGATCGCCAAACATAATCCCTAAGATGAAGAGCAGGTCTGAAATGACCCGTATTGCAGTCTTCGCTTCCGGGAGAGGTTCGAATTTCGAAGCTCTCGTGGCGGCAGAGCGGGCAGGAGTGTTTCCAGGGGAAATCGTTCTTCTGCTCAGCGATCAGCCGAACGCAGGCGCTTTGGAGATCGCTGCTGCCCATGACATCGAAGGTCGTGTGATCGAAACGGCGAAGCGCAGAGGTCGGATCGACCCCGACTCCGAAGCGCTCTACGTCGAGGCCTGCAGGGGGGCCGGCGTGGAGTGGATCTGCCTCGCCGGCTTCATGCGTATCATCGGCCAACCCCTTCTCTCCGCCTTCACAGATCGCATCGTCAACATCCATCCGTCACTTCTGCCCTCCTTCCCCGGACTAGACGCCCAGCGTCAGGCCTGGGAGTACGGTGTGCGGGTGAGTGGTTGCACGGTGCATCTCGTGGATGCCGGAATGGACACCGGACCCATCATCCTGCAGCAAGCAGTGTCGGTGATGGAGGGGGAGAGCGCCGGACAACTGGCGAGCCGTATACTGGCACAGGAGCACAAAGCCTACCCCGAAGCACTCAGGCGGGTGCTGACGGGGGCGTGGCATCGCGAAGGTCGTCGAATCAATTTTCAGAAAACGGAAGGTGAAAGCGCATGAATAACGTGCTGTGCAGCAGCGAGGAGCTGGGACTCAAGCCGACATACAAGGGCAAGGTTCGTGACCTCTTCGATCTGGGTGACAAACTCCTGATCGTGGCAACCGATCGCATCAGCGCCTATGACGTCATCATGAACGAAGCCGTACCCGGCAAGGGCGCGATGCTGACGAAGATCTCGGTCGAGTGGTTTCGCAAACTCGACGGGATCGTCCGCCACCACCTGATCACAGCCGACTGGCGCGAATTCCCCGAACCGTTCAACCAGGAGGAGCTCGCCGACCGAAGCATGCTGGTCCACAAAACCGACCGCTTCGACCTGGAGTGTGTGGTGCGAGGTTACCTGGTCGGTTCGGGCTGGAAGGACTACGGCAATACGGGCGCCGTCTGCGGCATTCACCTGCCGAACGACCTGATCGAAGCCGACAAGCTGGAACCGGCGATCTTCACGCCGGCGACCAAAGAGGATGACGGTCACGATATCAATGTCGGTCCCGCAGACGCCAAGAAGGTCGTGGGTGAAGAGTGGTTCGACATCCTCAAGGCCAAGAGCCTCGAGCTGTACAAATTCGCCGAGGAGTACGCCCGCAGCGTCGGCATCATCATTGCCGATACCAAGCTGGAGTTCGGCGTCTACGAGGGTGAACTGATGCTCATCGATGAGGTCTTCACTCCGGACAGCTCCCGCTTCTGGGCCGCCAGCTCCTACCGCCCCGGTGCGACTCCCGACTCCTACGACAAGCAGATCCTGAGGAAATTCCTGGATGATCAGGGCTGGGGCCGCGAGGGGACGCCACCCACGCTGCCGCCCGAGTTGGTCACCCGGATCTATAACCGCTACGCCGAGATATTCGAGATACTGTTTCCCGGCGTGGGGGGACGGTAATGGCCGTCAAGAGAGCGTTGATGAGCGTAACCGACAAGAGCGGGCTGGTGGAGCTGGCCCGCTACCTGGCGGAGCACGATGTTGAGATCATCGCCAGCGGCGGCACGAGGCGTCACCTGAGCGAGGCCGGAATCGACACGGTCGAGTTGGCGGCCTGGACCGGTAGTCCCGAGTGTCTCGACGGACGCGTGAAGACCCTGCACCCCAAGGTCTTCGGCGGAATCCTGGCCGACCCCGAACTGCATGCCGATGATCTGACGGCGCTGGACTTTCCGCTGATCGATCTGGTGGTGGTCAACCTGTATCGCTTCCGCGAAACGGCGGCGGATGAATCGAAGAGCGCAGCCGACATCGTGGAGGCCATCGATATCGGTGGCCCCAGCCTGATCCGGGCGGCGGCCAAGAATCACGGTCGGGTAACGCTTCTTTGCGATCCCGCCGACTACCCTCTCTTCATGGCGGCCTGCGAGAGGGGTGACGGGGAGCCGGATGCCGAGTACAGACGCGAACTGGCTGCCGGGGCGTTCGCCCACACGCGCGATTACGACATAGAGATCGCCGCCTGGCTGGGCGGCGACGCCGTGATCACACCTCCCGGAAAACAGTTGGCGGAGTTGCGCTACGGCGAAAATCCGCATCAGGGCGCCGCGCTCCACGGCTGGTTGACGGCGACACCCCCCTTCAGACAGCTCGGCGGCGCGGACCTGTCCTACAACAACCTGCTGGACCTGGGGGCGTCGCTGGACCTGATCTGCGACCTGGCGGGACCCGCGGCCGCTGTCATCAAGCACGGCAATCCCTGTGGCCTGGGTTACGGAGCCACCGGGTGCGAGGCTCTGGTGGAGGCCTGGAGTTCCGATCCGGTGAGCGCATTCGGTTCGGTGATCGCGCTCAGCGACCCGGTGGATGTGGCCACGGCCGAGTTCCTGGCCAAGAAATTCATCGAGGTTCTGGTGGCGCCCGGTTTCGATGACGCCGCATTGACCATGCTCGCCAAAAAGAGAAAGCTCCGCCTGCTGGAGTTGCCCGATCTGGCGGCCTGGCGTGCGCCGCGTAGGTTGCGGTCAACGGGACCCCTTATGCTGGTGCAGGACGAGGACGATGCGTTCATCCCCACCGGGGAGTGGAAACACGGTGCGGGGCCTGAGCCGGATGCGGCTACGCTGCGTGAGCTGGAGCGGGCCTGGCGGACGGTGAAGCATGTGAAGAGCAATGCGATCGTCGTCTGGAGGGGCGCCAAGCTGCTGGGCGCGGGCATGGGTCAGACCAGCCGCGTGGATTCCTGTCGCATCGCGGTGGGCAAGGCGCTGGAGCTGGAGCATGATCCGCGCGGCGCGGTGGCTGCTTCGGACGCGTTCTTCCCCTTCGCCGACGGCTTGGAGATCCTGGCCGAGGCCGGGATACGGGCTGTGGTTCAGCCCGGAGGTTCGATCCGCGACGAGGAGGTGCTGGCGCGGGCGGAAGAGCTGGGTGTCACCGTCATGCTGACGGGGCGTCGACACTTCCGCCATTAGGGGATGCGCGACCTCCGACGTCACGGCCGGACGGTCGCCATGCGGAAAAACACCCAGGCGTGTGCGGGTTCGGGGGAACCTGCACACGCTTTTCAACGAATAATTGCGCTTCCGCCGTGGGTGGGCTAGAGTCCAGCCACCGGCCTGCTGCGCGGACAACCTCCGTTTCGGCTTGACCGGATCGTCCGGCGTGACGCAGGCGTCACCCGCGGAGGATATCATTCCAGATTGGAATCGGACCGAGAGCACGGGTCGGGGACATATGGTGAACAGGATCAGGATGAAAGTACGATATATCCGGACATTGTGCCTGGCCACCCTGCTGGTGTCGACTCCGTTCAACGCCTCCGGGGAGGAGGGGGAGCGTGAGACGAGCTACGTATACCCCCCTTTCAAACACACCCTGGGGATGAACCGCGTGGGCACGTTGGAGTTGAAGCTGTTCCTGGGCCCCGGAACCTCATTCCGTAACCCGCAGGGCGTGACGGCCGTGAAGATGCGTGATCGGGATGATCCCAAAACCGAACGTGATGACGACGAACTCACGCTTTTCATGGTCAATTCCGGTGCCGGACAGATCTTCTACAACCCATCCCTCTATTCCGTATCCAAGTATGGCGGCAGGGGGAGTGGCGAGGGTGAGTTCCTCGATCCCCGCGGTATCGGAGCCGATCGTGACGGCAATGTGGTCATAGCCGACACCGGCAACCAGCGCCTGGTGATGTTGCGTCTGGGCGATGATCTGCGTTGGGTCGGTGAGATCAAGGATGCCAACGGCCCCTTCACGCCAACCGATGTGGTTCTGGCCGACGGCCTGATCTGGGTTACCGATTACTCCGGCAACAGGATCATCCGTTTCGATATGAGCGGAGCCTTCCTCGGAGAGTGGCCGCTGGAGTTGACCGCTGGTCTCGCCGGTCCCCTGGCCCTGACCGTGATGAGCGAGGATGATCCCTGGAATCCTCTCCACCGTTTCACGATGGTGGTGGTGGACAGCGGGGGCGAGCGGGTGAGGACGATCAACGGCAAGCGCAGGGAGGTCGCCATCAAACTAGCGGACGAAGTGTTCCCGTCTCCAGGTCTGTTCGGGTATCCGGTGGTGGATCTGCATGGACAGATCCTTCTGCCCGACTCTCTGGGCGGAAGGATCGCAAAGCTGGGTCGCAACCTGACGCCCCTGACCGTTTTTGATCATGTAGATGATGATACACCGCTGCGGAGCCCCAATTCGCTGGCGATCTACCGACGATTCGGTCAGCTCTTCATCCTGGAGAACAACGGCGGCTGCTATGCCTGGACCGGTACCGACATCACTGACGCCAGGATCGTCGACAAGCGGACCGGTCGCCGTCACAACCTCAAGCTTGAGATCACTCTGACGGAGCCGAGTTTCCTGACGGTCTCCCTGATCGAGCCGGGAGCTGCGGATCTGGCGCTGATACTCGAGAAAAGATTCAGGGCCGGTACCCGGCAGGAGTGGCTGCGTTTGCCCAGGGAGCCTGTTCCCGGTGCGACCATCCGCATCGAAGCGACGCCGACCTACTCCGCTCGCAAGAAACTGACCGTCGTGCGGGTGCTCGATGACCTGTTGCCGAAGGCGGCTGCGGAGATCGATTCCGTAATCCCCCCTGCGGCGACCGGCGAAAAGGGGTTGTCGGATCAGTTCTCCGGCGAGCCTGCATCACCGGCGCTGCCCGACAGCGGGCGGAGCACCGCCGCGGAGGACAATCTCCCGGGAGTCTGGATAGATATTGCTCAACCTGACGGCGAGAGCGTCGATGATGATGGGGAGACCACGTTCCCGGGAGAGACCACCACACCATGAAAGCCATCTGGCATACCGAATGGGTGCGCAAGGGGTTGCATCTGGCGACCGTGGGTATCCCGCTGACGATATGGTTCATGCCGCGCTCATTCTGGCAATGGCCCCTGATCATCGGTACGATCATTGTGGTGATCATCGAGCTGATCCGCTTCGGTCACCCGGGTTTCGGCGCCCTGTTTCGTCGAGTCCTCGGCCCCTATATGCGACGCCATGAGCAGGACGAACTCATGGGCTCCACCTACCTCACGATAGCCTGTCTTCTCAGCGCATTCCTGCTGCCGCGCGAAATAGCGGTAGCCGTTATGGGCTACCTCATCCTTGGTGATGGTCTGGCCGGTCTGGTTGGTCGTACCTGGGGCAGGATCCCCATCGGGTTCCACAAAACGCTGGAGGGCACCGTCACCGGTTTTTTAGTGAACCTCGGAGTGGGGTTGCTGATATTCCGTGATCCTGTCCCGGCTCTGGTGGGGGCGGCGGTAGCCAGCGCGGCGGAGTACCTGCCTATTCCACTCGATGACAATCTGGCAATCCCGCTTGCCAGTGGCGTCGTACTCGTTCTGTCGGGACTGTAACGGTCCAATAATCGCCCTGATCTACCCGGCAGGTCCCCGTTTGACACCCGTCCCGGGTGTGTTTACATTGGATGCTGTCGGTAAAATCCTGATAATAATGGTGGCTACAAAGGGAGCGTTGCATGCCCTTCGGATTCTTCAAGAAATTCTTCGGCACCCAGATGGAGCGTGAGCAGAAACGCATTGAACCCATCGTGGCGCAAATCAATGAGATATGCGATAGCTACGGCTCGCTGCCCGAAGATGGCCTGCCGACCAAGACCGAGGAGTTCAGACAGCGGCTTGCAGCCGGTGAAACAACCGATGATCTGCTTCCCGAGGCCTTCGCCCTGGTGAAGGAGGCCTGTCGCCGCATGATGGGTCGTGAGCATGAGCTCCTCGGCTCCCAGGTCGAATGGGGGATGATCCCCTTCGACGTACAGCTGTTCGGCGGCATTATCCTCAACAGCGGGCAGATTGCCGAAATGGCCACCGGTGAGGGCAAAACCCTGGTCGCCACGCTGCCCCTCTATTTGAATGCACTGGCGGGCAAGGGTGCCCATCTGGTCACCGTCAACGATTATCTGGCCGAACGCGATGCCGAGTGGATGAGACCGATTTTCGAGAGTCTGGGGCTCACGGTCGGTGTCCTCCTGCCCCGTATGACGCCGGAGAACCGGCAGAGGGCCTATCGTTGCGACATCACCTACGGCACCAACAGCGAATTCGGCTTCGACTACCTGCGCGACAATATGGTGGGGAGCGCCGACCAGCAGGTGCAGCGCGGCTTCCATTTCGCCATTGTCGATGAGGTCGACAGTATCCTGGTCGATGAAGCGCGAACCCCCTTGATCATCAGCGGGCCTGTGCGCGGATCATCTTCCGACGAGAAATTCCGTGAACATCGTCCGATGGTCGAATCTCTGTTCCGCAAGCAGCAGACACTGGTCAACAGGATGGTGGCTGAGGTAGAGAAACTCGCCAAACAGCAGGCGCAGGAGGCCGATGACGACCGGCGGTGGCAGATGGGCACCATGCTGCTGCAGCTGCGCCATGGCGCCCCGAAGAACAAGCGGTTCATGCGTTTGATGCAGGAGGAGGGGATGGCCTCCCTGGTCACCCAGGTGGAGAATGCCAACATCCGCGACAAGACGATGCATGAACTGGATTCGGTGCTCTATTTCGGCATCGACGAGAAGGGGCACTCCATCGAGCTGATGGAGATGGGGCTCGATTCCCTGAGTGAGAAGGACCGGGGGGTGTTCGTCCTGCCCGACATCTCGGAGAAGGTCGGACAGATCGATGCCGATCCCGATCTCGACTCCAAACAGAAAGCGATTGCGCGCGAGGAGGCGCACCGCGAATATGCTGAGCGGAGCGAACTGATCCACATGGTGCAGCAGCTCCTCCGGGCCTACAGTCTGTACGAGAAGGATATCGAATACGTCGTCCAGGAGGGGAAGGTCCAGATCGTCGATGAGTTCACCGGACGCGTGCTGCACGGGCGGCGTTACTCGGACGGCCTGCACCAGGCGATCGAGGCCAAGGAGGGGGTCCGGATCGAGGGGCAGACCCAGACCTACGCCACGATCACCTATCAGAACTTCTTCAGGATGTACGAGAAGCTGACCGGCATGACCGGTACGGCGATCACCGAAGAGACCGAATTCTGGGAGATCTACAAGCTCAAGGTGATGGTCATCCCGACAAACCAACCGATCGCCCGTGACGACATGGAGGATCGCATCTACCGCACCCGCAAGGAGAAGGTGGAGGCGATTCTGAACGAGGTGAGACGGCTGCACGATATCGGCCTGCCGGTATTGGTCGGTACGGTATCGGTCGAGTTCAGTGAGATGCTCAGCCGGCTGCTCAAGGGGCGGAACGTCCCCCACAGCGTCCTCAACGCGAAGCAGCATCAGAGCGAGGCGCAGATCGTCGCCAACGCCGGGCAGCCCGGTGCGGTGACCATCGCGACGAACATGGCCGGTCGCGGTACGGATATCAAACTGCATCCGGGTGTGGTGGACGGCTCCGGTCTGAAGATCGAACTTGAGGAGCTGCCGGAGGACATCACCCTGGGGCTGCAGATTCTCGGCACCGAGCGGCACGAGAGTCGCCGGATCGATCGCCAGCTGCGCGGGCGTGCGGGGCGTCAGGGCGATCCGGGCCGCAGCCTGTTCTTCCTCTCGCTCGAGGATAACCTCATGCGCCTGTTCTCGGGTGACCGCATGGGGCAGGTCATGGACAGGATCGGCGTTCAGGAGGGCGAGGTCATTGCCCACCGTCTGGTCACCCAGGCGATCGAGCGTGCGCAAAAGCGGGTCGAGGCCTACAACTTCGACATCCGCAAGAACCTGATCAAGTATGACGATGTGATGAATGCCCAGCGCGAGGTCGTCTACGACCGGCGTGAGTTCTATCTGAAGAACGAGGACATCAGCGAGGAGCTGGAGGACAAGAGCTACAACGTCGTCAACGAGCTGCTGGACAAGCACATCCCCGAGCGCACCCACACCGAGGATTGGGAAACGGACGGTTTGTTCCTCGAGCTGGAGGCAATCTTCCTGGGGGATCTAAGCCTGCCCGGGGAGGATCTGGAGCTCCTTGACCGGGATCAGTTCCGCAACCATCTCATTGAGAGGGCGACAGGCAGGTTGAACGACCGTCGCAACGCCTTGCCGGGAGACATCTTCGCGCAGGTCGCCCGCTTCGCCCTGCTCCGCAGCCTGGACGAGGCGTGGAAAGACCATCTTCTCGAGCTGGACAATCTGAAGAGCGGCATCGGCCTGCGCGCCTATGCCCAGAAGGATCCGCTCATAGAGTTCAAATCGGAGGGTTTCGCGCTCTTCGAGGAGTTCATCAGCAGGGTGGATCGCGATTCGCTGTATACCCTGTTCCATCTTGAGGTGAGAACAGCCCCCGAGACTTACGAGGGGGAGGACCTTTCCCAGGTCAAGACGGAACACGATTCGGCCGATTCATATAAGGACGCTGCGCAAAAACAACGGGCCCAGGCGGCGCAAAACCCGCAGGCCGGCGGTCGTGCCCCCTCGGCCGCAGATGCCATCTCGGCGGACGGGCGCCCGCAAGGGAAGCCGCAACCGGTCGTCCACGATGCCCCCAAGGTGGGGCGAAACGACCCCTGTTCCTGCGGCAGTGGCCGCAAGTACAAGAAATGCTGTGGTCGTCAAGGAAGTTAAGTGGGTGAAACAGCGTAGGTTCTGGCGTTCATCCCCTTGGTTTGTCCGCTGGGGATAAAAAAGGGGGCTGGACTCTCATAGTATCAAGTGCTAGCTTGCCGCCCGAGTTAGATCGGAGAAGACATCATGCAGAAGCGGCTCAAAGAATTTGTCATATACATCCTGGAGAACAGCGACAATCTGGGTCCCGAAGAGCGGGCTCAGTTGGAGGAGATGCGTGAGCGCCTCAACCTGAACGGTTTTCCCTTCGCTGAGATCGAGGAGACTTTGCAGTACATCATGTCCATGGGACAGGAGGGTGCCGAGGCTCAGAAGGCGCGTATGATGCTGCTGACGGATGATGCCAGGGAATATCTGGCCCGGGTCGTGCTCAACGGCCTGTTGAGCTCTGAACAGGAGGAGGAGGTGCTGGCGCGGGCCGGTCGCCTGTTCCAGGATGGTGTCGAACTGGCGGATGTCCAGTTCCTGATCGCTTCATTGATCTTCGATGAAAATCTCGTCAACTATTTCGGCGCCGAATTTCACGAGCTCGACGGTGGTTTTCACCAGGAGCAGCGCCGAAAACTGATGCACTGAAAAGCAGGACGGAGTCTGTTGCGATGGCTCGAACACTCCTTATAGTTGAGAGTCCCACCAAGGCGCGGACTTTCCAGAAGTACCTCGGTAAGGACTACATCATCAAGGCCAGTAAAGGCCATGTCGTTGACCTGCCCAAGAGCAAGCTCGGCATCGATCTCGAGGATGACTTTGCGCCCCAGTACGTGACGATCAAGGGTAAGGGCAAGGTTCTCACAGAACTCAAGCAGGCGGCCAAGAAGGTCGAAGAGGTCCTGCTCGCGACCGACCCTGATCGCGAAGGGGAGGCCATCGCCTGGCATCTGAGTCGGCAACTGGTCAAGGTCCAGCCCAATATCCGCCGTATCATGCTCAACGAGATTACCAAAGAGGCCATCGCCGAGGCGGTGAAGGCTCCCGGCGAGGTCGATGAGGACAAGGTCGACGCTCAGCAGGCGCGCCGCGTTCTGGATCGTCTCGTGGGTTATCAGATCAGTCCGCTGCTGTGGAAGATTTTCTACTACGGTCTGAGCGCCGGCAGGGTGCAGACCGTGGCGTTGCGGCTGATCGTCGAGCGGGAGGAGGCGATTCGCGCCTTTGTCCGCGATGAATACTGGTCCCTCCGTGGCGACTTCACGGGCGATGCCGGCGAGTCTTTCGAGGGCAAGCTGGTCAAATGGCGTGGGGAGAAGCTGGAGGTCGACAACGAAGCGGCCATGCACGAGGTGCTGGATGCCATTGGTGTCGAGCAGACAGGTGCGGATGCGGAGTTCATCAGCGGCGAGTTGTCCTTCAAGACCACAGGCAAAGTACCCTTCACGGTTTCCGCTGTGGAGCGCAAACGGCGCAAGCGCACACCGGATGCCCCGTTGATCACCAGCACCCTGCAGCGTGAGGCCAGCAGCCGTCTGGGCTATTCGGCCCGACGCACGATGATGCTGGCCCAGCAACTCTACGAGGGGCTGGAGATCGGTGATGCCGGCGCCGTCGGTCTGATCACCTACATGCGTACCGATTCGACCCGCATCGCCGATTCGGCGCGGGCAGAGCACAAGGAGTTCGTGCAGACGAACTACGGGGATAAGTACCTCCCGGCCAAGGAGCGGATCTTCAAGGCCAAGAAGGGTGCGCAGGATGCGCATGAGGCCATTCGCCCCACCAGCATCAATCACACACCCGATAAGGTGAAGGCCTATCTGAGCAAGGATCAGTTGGCCGTCTACACGCTGATCTGGCAACGCTTCGCGGCGTCGTTGATGGCGGACGCCGAGTTCGAGGCCACCCGGGTCGATATCACCGCGGGTGAGGCGCTGTTCCGCGCCAACGGCAATCGCCTGGTCTTCGACGGTTTCCGCAAGGTCCTGGCCAAAATGGCTACCCGGCGAACCGCACCCGACGGCGAATCGCTGTTGCCCGAGATCAACGAGGGGGAGGCGCTGGCCGCCACCGTCTTCCCGCGGCAACACTTCACCGATCCGCCGCCCCGCTTCAGCGAGAGCAGCCTGATCAAGGAGCTGGAGGACAAGGGGATCGGTCGTCCGAGCACCTACGCCAGCATCGTGAGCACGATCCAGGGGCGCGATTACCTGACCCTGGACGACAACCGCCGCTTTGTGCCCACCGATCTGGGCGAGAGCGTCTGGAAGGTGCTGAAGGAGACCTTCCCCCAGCTCTTCGAGGTCGGCTTCACCGCCTCCATGGAGGAGGAGCTCGACAAGATCGAGGAGGGTGACAAGGAGTGGATCAAGGTCATCCGCGATTTCCATTCACCCATGGGCAAGGGGCTGACGCAGATGGAGGAGCGCACCGATGAGTTGCGCGAGAGCATCCGCGAAGAGGCCGACGAGCCGTGTGAGAAGTGCGGCAAGCCCATGATCAAGACCTGGGGACGCAACGGCCGGTTCATGGCCTGCAGCGCCTACCCGGAGTGTCGCAACTCCCGCCCCCTTGAGGATCCGGAACCGGCGGGCGATCAGAAGTGCCCGAAGTGCGAAGCCGACATGATGATCCGGGTCGGCCGCTACGGTCGTTTCGCCGCCTGCTCCAAGTATCCCGACTGCAAGGGGACAGCGCCGCTGCAGATCGGCGTGCCCTGCCAGAAGGATGATTGCCAGGGGCAACTCGTCGAGAAGCGGAGCAAGCGCGGCAGAACCTTCTATGGCTGCAACGCTTACCCCGACTGCGACTTCGCCAGCTGGAACAAACCCGTTGCCACGCCATGTCCCGATTGCGGCGGCATGGTGGTGGAGAAGGCCAGCAAGGCCAAGGGCAACTACCAGCAGTGTTCGGTCTGCAAACTGGAGATTCCCGAATAGACCATGAGCGTGAACCGCAAAGTGATGATTATCGGTGCAGGCCTCGCCGGGTGCGAGGCCGCGCTGTTTCTGGCCGCCAATGGCGTCGATGTGGTTCTGCATGAGCAGAAACCTCTGCGACGCTCTCCCGCCCACCGCCTGGACGGACCGGCCGAGCTGGTCTGCAGCAACTCCCTGAAATCGATCCGGGAGGATAGCGCCGGCGGGGTCTTCAAGGCGGAGTTGAAGATGCTCGGCAGCAGGTTGCTGCCGCTGGCCGAAGGTTGCGCTCTCCCCGCGGGGGCGGCGCTGGCGGTGGATCCCCTCCATTTCTCGGAGGTCGTGGCGCAGGCGCTCGCGGAGAATCCCCGAATCGAGATCAGACCCGAAGAGGTGCTGGAGTTGCCGAAGGATGGCCTGTGCATCGTCGCCAGCGGTCCGCTGACCTCGGATGCGCTGAGCGAGTCGATCGAGGAGCACTTCGGTCGGGGGCGCGCCAGTTTTTTCGATGCCATCGCCCCGACCGTCATCCGGGAGAGCCTGACGGACGATGCCCTGTTCGCCGCCAGCCGTTACGACAAGGGTGACGCCGACTACCTCAATGCGCCTTTGGACAAGGAGTGCTACGAGGCATTCGTCGCCGCGCTGGTCGAGGCCGAGCCCTACCCGGCGCGCGACTTCGAGGCCGATGTGCCCTACTTCGAATCCTGTCTTCCCGTCGAGGTGATCGCCGCCCGCGGACCCGACACCCTCCGTTTCGGACCGTTCCGTCCCGTTGGTCTGCATGATCCCGCTACAGGGCGACGCCCCTGGGCCGTCCTCCAGTTGCGCCGCGAGAATACCTCCGGCACGCTCTGGGGGCTGGTCGGCTGCCAGACCCGACTGCGGATCGCCGATCAGAAACGGATCTTCGGCCTGATCCCCGCGCTGGCCACGGCCGAATATGCCCGCCATGGCGCCATGCACCGCAATTTCTTTCTGGAGTACCCCGCCACCCTCACTGCCCGCCAGGAGAGTCAGCGGCGCTCCGGTCTGTTCTTCGCCGGTCAGATGACCGGGGTTGAGGGCTATGTGGAGTCGATGGGGAGCGGTTTGCTGGCTGCCAGGCACATCCTTGCCGATCTGGACGGGGCGGACAATGAGCTGCCGCCGGAGGTCACCCTGACGGGAGCTCTGGCCCGTTTTCTCCCGGATCAGGAGCCCGGGCGCGTGCAGCCGATGAATGTTTCATTCGGTTTGTTGCCCCCCCTGACCGAAAAGGTACGGGGTAAGAGGGCGCGCAAGGAGGCCCACGGAATCCGGGCGCTGGCGGCGATGAGGGACTGGCTGGGGCGGAACTAGCAGGCGGCATTTACCACTAGTCGAATCAATGACTTGCGGCATCCGCCATGGCTTTGCTAATTTTAACGCATGCAGACAATTCGGAATGAATTCGCACAATACCTGGCCGTGGAGAGGGCCTATTCGGATCACACCTGCGCGGCGTACGGTCGTGATCTCGATCAATATCTGGACTTTCTCGATTTCGATGGCAATGTTACCTCCCTGGATGTAGACCGGCAGACGATCCGCAGGTTTCTGGCTCTGGTACGGAGAGACGCTTTCGTCATCAGGGAGAAGCGACGCCCGATAAGCGAACGGACGATCGCGCGCAAGCTGTCGGCGCTCCGTTGTTTCTATCGCTTCCTCAAATTACGGGGGCTGCTGACCACGGATCCCGCGGCGCTGGTGCAGATTCCCAAAACGGCGAAGACGTTACCGGTCTTCGCCGAGGAGGGCTGGGTGCACAGGATGATGGCTCTGCCCGATACGAAAAACCCGGCGGGGTTGCGGGACAAGACGATTCTGGAGCTGCTCTACGGCACGGGTCTGAGGTTGTCGGAGCTGCGCAATCTGAAGAGAGACGACCTCAACTTGCCCGACGGTCTGTTCCGCATATTCGGCAAGGGGGGGAAGGAGCGGGTCGTACCGCTGCAGGGCGAGGCCGAGCGCTGGCTCAAACGCTGGCTCGCCGCGGATGCGTCGGGAGAGGATGAGTTCATATTCCCCGGCAGGAGGAGCGGCAGGCCGCTAGGCAGTCGCACGATTCAGCGCGTGGTGGAGCGCTACCTGAAACAGGTGGCGACGTTGAGCAGAATGAGTCCCCACGTGCTCAGACACAGTTTCGCCACGCACCTGTTGGCGCGCGGCGCCGATCTGCGTTCGATTCAGGAGATGCTGGGACACGCCAGCCTGACGAGCACCCAGATCTACACGCATGTTACTACGGAGAAACTGAAGGCGGTGCACCGCAAGGCGCACCCCAGAGGATAAATATCGAAAACGGAGGACATCATGTCTACACCCAAAGATTTCATTTCGCTCGCCGATTGGAGCACCGACGATCTCACGCGACTCCTGGAGCTGGCGATGGAGCAGAAGCGCACCCTGAAAAAAGAGGGGCGCCTGCCCGCCAGTCATGCCGGCAAGGTCCTGGGCTGTCTGTTCCACAAGCCCAGCCTGCGCACGCGCATCAGCTTCGAGGTCGCCATCCGCCAACTCGGCGGTTCGAGCCTTTACATCACGGACAAGGAGATCGGCCTGGGAAGCCGGGAGGCGCCCCAGGATGTGGCGCGGGTGCTGGAGCGCTACCTGGACGGCGTGATGATCCGAACCTTCGCCCACGAAAACGCCACGGTGTTGGGTCGCAACGCCACGACGATTCCCGTCATCAACGGCTTGACCGACCTGCTCCATCCCTGTCAGTTGATGGCGGACCTGCAGACGATTCTGGAGCACAAGGGGCGGCTCGATGATCTCCGCGTGGTCTACATCGGCGACGGCAACAATATGGCCAACAGCTGGCTCAACGCCGCCGGACGCTTCCCCTTCGATCTGGTGATCAGCAATCCCGGCGGTTTCGAACCGGATACCGCCGTGCTCGAAAACGCCCGCCGCATCAATCCTGGTTTGAAGTACGAGGCGATCGCCGATCCCGTCAAGGCGATCGAGGGGGCCGATGTCGTGTACACCGACACCTGGACCAGCATGGGGCAGGAGGAGGAGGCCAAGGAGCGTCGGGATGTCTTCGCCGCCTACCAGGTCAACAATGAATTGCTGGCCAAGACTGGCAAGAAGGACACAATCCTCATGCACTGCCTGCCTGCGCATCGCGGCGAGGAGGTTACAGATGAGGTGCTCGACGGTCCGCAGTCTGTGGTTTTCGACGAAGCCGAGAATCGCATGCACGCGCAGCGTGCCATCCTGTTTGAGTTGATGTAGATGTTGCGGGTGGGGGCGGTACTCCTGCTGCTGCTGGCGCTGTTCCTGGGGTGTGCGCGTATCATCGCACCCTCGGGCGGCCCCGCGGATGAGACCCCCGCCCGGCTGGTCGCCGGCGATCCGCCCGACGGGGCCCTGAACACGGGGCCCCTGGGCATCATCACGATCTCCTTCGACGAGAGGGTGGAGCGTGCGAGCGTTCTCGATCACCTCTTCACCGATCCTCCCAATCTCATCCGTCGAGTGCATTGGCCCGAGGACACCATGCTGGTTGTCGAATTCTGGCAGAAGTTCAGACCGGACACGACCGTGGCCGTCTACCTGACACCCGGCTGGAACGACTATCACTATGTTGCCCAACCGGAGTGGCAGATCCATCACTTCGCGACCGGGGACAGTCTCCTCCCCGGATGGTTCGGGGGCAAATGCACATTCAAGGGGAACGCGAGTCGTCGCATGCACCTGCGACTCGCCGACGCCGCCGGTGAGGTTGAGCGGGAGACGGTTCCCGACGGGCGCGGAGGTTTTACTTTCCGCCATCTGCCCGCGGATGGGCGGAGCTGGTTGCTGTGGGCGTTCGAGGATATCGACGGCGACAGCCTGTTCGATCCCGTGATGGATTTCGCCGACACGTTGCCCGACAGTCTGCTGCGCCTGACGCCGGAAAGTCGGTTCCAACTTGATCTGGCTCTGAATGTAATCGATCCCGACGAACCCGGAGAGGTGACGGGTTCGTTCGCCTGTCGCGACACGATGCCTGGGTATTTTCTGATCCGAGCGCTCAGGGATTCTCTACGCCAGTTTGGAGATTCCCTGCCCGTGACCGAACCCGGGTTGCTGCCCGACAGTCTCCTTGCCAATCTCTATGGTCCGGTGCAGAGCGAGTATACCTGGCTGAAGGGGGAGGGGGCGTTCACTATTGAAGGTGTGGCGCCGGGCGAATTGCTCCTGTTCATCCACAAGGATGTCACCCCCGATTCTCTCTGGGATCCGGTCACCGAGCCGGCCTGGCTCGATCCGGTGCCCAGGGTGCTGCTGCCGGGCGGTAATCTGCAATGGTCACGCTTCAGTTTCCCTGCCGCCGATTCGACAGTGCTGTCCGCGGAGGAGAGGAACATCGACTCTCCGGGCGCCGAGGATGATAAAGATTCAGGGGGGGCAACCACAGGGAGCGACAGATGATACGTTTGCCCATTGTCCGGACAGGGCTGCTGCTGGTGCTGGTGATGCTGGCCGTGCCTGCTTCGGCCCAGTATCTGTTCGGCAAGAACAAGATCAATTACTCGCGTCACGAATGGCAGATCATCACCAGTGACCTGGTGGAGCTGTTCTATTACCCGGAAGAGGAGCACCTGGCTGTTCAGGCGCTCCAGTACGCGGATTCGGTTTGTCTGGAATTGCAGCAGGTCTTCGCTGTCGAAACCACCAAGCCGGTGCCTTTGATCCTCTACAGTTCGCAGCACGGTTTTCGCGAAACGAATGTCATCCCCAACATCATCTCCGAGTCGGTGGGCGGATTCACCGACCTGATTCGGGGGCGCGTGGTTGTCCCGAGCACGGGCAGCCAGTATCAACTGCTGCATGTGATCCGGCACGAACTGGTGCACGCCTACATGCTGGAAAAACTGAGCAAGGTGATGGGGGAGCACAGACAATACTCATATCGCTACCCTCCACTCTGGTTCGTCGAGGGGTTGGCGGAGTTCTACAGCGTAGGGTCGCCCGATACGGAGGGCGACATGCTGCTCCGCGCCGGCATGATCGAAGGGTCGCTGCCCCATCTGACGAACATGTGGTCCGTGTATGGAACGTATCTCATGTACAAGATGGGGCAATCGGTCGTGGCCTACCTCGACCGCAATTACTCCACCGCCGCGGTGCGGGAGATTCTGGAGGAGTGGCATCGCGGATCCGACTTCAACCGGATTCTCGAACGCAATCTCGGTCTCACTCTGGAGGAGCTGGATCGCAGCTGGCGCAACTGGCTGCGCAGGCGCTATTTCCCCGAAGTCAGCACCCGGTCGCCGGCCGAAGAGGTCGGTTGCGAACTCGTCAAGGACGAGCGCGGCTACCAGACACGTCCGGTAGCGCTGGGTGATTCGACCTTCGCCTATCTCGAGACGACGACGGGACTGATCAATGTGCGGCAGGCGCATCGTCTCCGTCATCCCCGGGCGAAGAGCAAATCGAAGCTGCTGCTGCGGGGCGGCCGCAGTGCGGACATCGAATCGATCCCCATGTTCCGCAGCGGCATGTCGCATGTGGGCGCAAGCGAGCTGGGGGAGAGCGTGCTGCTGATGACGGTCCGGAGCGGACCCGGCGATCACCTCGTCTGGTTCGATGTGCGGAGCCGGGAGATCCTGTGCGATTTCAAGTGCGATTCGGTGATTCAGATGGAGACGCCGACCGTCAACAGCCGGGGACAGATCCTGTTTTCGGGGTTGGATCCGACGGGTCGCCGCGACCTGTTCCTCCTCGAGGGGGATTGGCGCGCCGCGGAACCAGGTTGGCGGCTCACCCGACTGACCGATGACGATTACGACGACCGCGATCCCTCCTGGCGCGCCTCGGGCGAACGCTTCATCTTCTCCTCCGATTGCGGCTTCGAGACGGCCAGCCCCTATCGCAACCTCTTCGAGATGGAGTTGGCGAGCGGCGATCTGACGCGACTCACTCACGGCGAATGGGTGGACAAGGAGCCCGCATGCCATCCGCAGAATGATTCATACCTGTATGCCTCCGACCAGAGGGGGGCCTGGGATATCTTCCTCGCGGATGGCGCGGAACATGGTTGCCAGACATCGGTCTACGGCGCCGTGCTCAATCCCGCCTGGGCGGACGACGGGTTCATGGCCTCCGTCTACCATCGCGGAGTCTATCGGATCTTCCACTTCGATCTGAAGAGCGACACGGAGACCATCACCCGACCTTCGGCCTATTTCGCCGAACACATTGCGGCTGTCGATACGGCAACCGCACCGGGCATCGCCTCGGCACCTTATAATCGGCGCTGGGGGCTGGACTTCATCAATACCGGTCTGGCCTACGACCCCGAGTTCGGCAACATGGGGGGCGGGCAGGTCGGCTTCACCGACCTACTCGGCAATCACCAGTTGATGCTGACCGTAGCCAACGATGCGCAATCGACGGCGGATATCCTTAAACGGCTCAACGTCGGGGTCGGCTATCTGAACATGGAGCGGCGGTGGAACTGGAATGTCGCCCTGTTCCATCTGTCCAGCGACTACGATTCCAACTGGGATCAGTATCGATTCGAGAGGAGGATGGGCGGCCTGATCGGTGTGCGCTATCCGCTCAATCTCTTCCGCAGGGTGGAGTTCAGTTTCAACGTGCGGGCGATCATGCAGGAGGATGATATCGTCTACAGCTTCCGCGATCCCGACGCTGTGCTGGCCTCGTTCTATACCTCCTGGATTCACGACACCGTCCTCTGGGGCTGGGGCGGCCCCTGGGAGGGGGAGCGGATCAATATCACCTACGGGTACACCGAAGGGTTCAAGCAGCGGGGCATGGGTTACTCCGTCTTCAAGATCGATGCCCGCAAATACTGGCGCCTGCCCTCCGGCATCGTCTACGCCTCCCGCCTGATGGGGCACTATTCCGAGGGGAAGGATCCCCGCTTTTTCCATCTGGGCGGGCCGATTCAACTGCGCGGCTGGCCGACCCGGTACTTCCACTCGCGGGGAGTCTGGCTCAGCAATCAGGAACTGCGCTTCCCGGTGTTCAACCGGATGAGCTTCATCCTCCCCTTCGGAGCGGTGGAGTTGCCCCCCGTGCGGGGCAGTCTGTTCGTCGATACCGCGCGTCTGATGAGTCGCTATTACGCCATTGCTCAACCGCAGTGGGCCGGATCGCTGGGTGGGGGACTCGAACTGAGCCTGGGGCCGGTGATCGTCTTCAGGTGGAATATGGTGCGCAAGACCGATTTCAAGGCGCTGGAGTCCGATACAATCCACCAGGTATTTCTGGGCTGGAATTTCTAGACCGCTAGCCTGCGAGGAGAGGGATGAAAAGGGAAGATCACTGGATCAAGGACCTGCTCGATCTCAAGCGCAGTCCCCGTGTCGGCTGGTTTCGGGCAGGGATCGATCGCCCGGAATCCGTGGCCGATCACAGTCTCGCTGTCGGTCTGCTGGCCTGGCGACTGGCCCGGAAACGTGGACTCGATGCCGAAAAGGCCCTGCTCCTCGGCGTGCTGCACGATTTCCATGAGGCGCAACTCGGCGATATCCCCAGTCCCGTCAAGTCGCGATTGCCCGAGGGGGCTCTGGCGAGTACCGAGGCGGATCTCATCAGGGAGCAGTGGACCGATGTGGCCCCCGGTGTGGCGGAACAGCTGGTCGCGATGGAGAGCGGCGGGGGGGGACCGGAAGCGGAACTGGTGCGGGCCGTGGATGGCCTGGAGCTGCTGCTGCAGGCGCGGCGCTACCGGGCTGCCGGCTACGAGTGTGTGGATGAATTTCTGGAGGACCTGGAGAATAGGGAGGATCTGCGGGAGCTTCTGGACGAGCTGAACGGATAGCCGATAATCCCCATTCAACGGCGGAGGGCACGGATCATGACGATTGAGGAGTACAGGGCGGCCGATATCGCGACCCAATTGAAGGATGGCGATGTCAATGCTCTCAGGATCATATACCTCAGCCTGGCGACAGGTGTGCTGCTGTTCCTGGGGGTGGCTGTTTTCCTCTCCTGGCAAGGGCGCAACGAGAGCGTGCCGCCGCCTGACTCTCCGCTTATCCCGCTGAGCCTGATCACCGTCGCCATGTTGCTTGTCTGCTGGGTGAGCGCTTTCTGGGTGTTCGACGCCGGTTTCAGACCGGGGAAGCTGGGGAATCGTCTCCGGCTCAGCGCAGAGATCAACAGCAGGGGGACCGCGGAACCCTCGGTCACCTTCTTGCGGGGAGCTCTGCTCGTCCGGCTGGCCATGCTGGAGGCGCCGGCGCTGCTCGGCCTGGTGAATATCATAAGGTGGATAACCGATGGAGCGCTGCGGGCGCAGCCGCTCTACTGGCTGAATGCGTTGCCTGCGCTGTTGTTCATCGCTTTCGTGATCATGACCTTCCCGACTCGGGAGAGCCTTGTCGAATTGTACAGGGGACGATTCAGGCAGGTTGGCTGATCACGGGCATACGAAAAGCCCTCACCCCGCAGGGGAGGGCTTATCTCTATTCCTGATGAGGGATCTTAGCCGGACAGGTTGTTAGCCTTGATCTGCAGGCGAGACTTGAGACGGCTCACCCGGTTGGCTTTGAGGATCCCCTTCTTCTTCATGCGATCGAGCAGAGAGACGAGCTCGGGCAGTCCGGCTTTGGCGTCATCGCCGGCTTCAATAGCACGGAATGCTTTGAGTTGACTGCGCATCTGGCTCGTGTAGGCCTTGTTGTAGACGCGGGATTTTTCGTTCGTCTTCAAACGCTTCTTACATGACTTGTTATGAGGCATACCTTTCCTAACTCCTTAAAATAGGACAGCAAGGTCGGCAAGTTATCAAGCCGAAGTAGCTGTGTCAAGGGGGAAAGTCCTTGTCCTGCCGCCATTTCCGGGCTAGATTCGCCCCCGGAGAATTATGACCATATCAGAAGCGCTACACAAGAAGCTGAACCGACTGCCGACTGCCCCGGGAGTGTATCTATACAAGGATGCCAAGGGGAAGGTGATCTATGTCGGCAAGGCCAAGAACCTGTCCAGTCGCGTCCACTCCTACTTCCGGGAGGGGCGGGTCAGCGATCCCAAAACCGACCTCCTGGTCAGTCGGATCGTGGATCTGGACTATGTGGTTCTCGGCAATGAGATCGAAGCCCTGATCGCCGAAAACAACTTCATCAAAGAGTATAAACCACGTTACAACATCCGCCTAAAGGACGATAAAAGCTACCCTTACGTGCGGATAACCAAGGAGGAGGAACTGCCGCGGGTCTTCATCACAAGGACCATGGAGGAGTCGGGTAGCCTCTATCTGGGTCCCTATACCGAGGTGGTGGCCATCCGGCAGACCCTCCGCGTGCTGAAGACGCTATTCCCCATTCGGGACTGCGCCGGCGACCTGCCGGCCAACAGCCTGACCCGGGAGTGCCTCTATTTTCACATCGGGCGCTGCAAGGCCCCCTGCACGGGGCGGCAGTCGGTGGCCGAGTACCGGGAGGATGTGGAGCGGCTGCGTCTGTATCTCACAGGGAAGGGGAGGCGCCTGACGGAGATGATGGAGGGGGAGATGCGGCGGGCCTCCGCGGAGCTCCGTTTCGAGCAGGCGGCGAAGATCCGCGATCAACTGACCGCCCTGGGGCGCTTGAGTCATCGCCAGCGAACCCAGGCCTTCGGTCAGGAGGATCGCGATGCGCTGGCCCTGGCCCGGGATCGCGGAGATGCCTGCGGCGTGGTGATGCGTCTGCGCGAGGGGAAGCTGCTGGCCTCCGAGACCTTCCATTTTCGAGGTGACGAAGCCGAAAGCGACAGCGAGGTCTTTCGCGCCCTCTTCCAGCAATATTACGATAGGGTGCAGAAGCCCCCGCCGGAGATTCTGCTCCCTCTGGAGCTGCCCGAGCAGGATCTTCTCGAACAGTGGCTGGCTACCCGACGGGGCGGCAAGGTCCGGATCCGACTGCCCAAACGGGGACTAGGCCGCGAGATCTGCGCCCTGGCGCTGGAGAATGCCCGCACCAAGCTGGACGAAGTGCTGGCCGTCGACGGGAGCAAGGCAGGTCGCGTGCCCCCCGAACTCTTCGAGCTGCGTCAGCTGCTCGAGATGTCCGCCCTGCCGCGCATCATCGAGGGGATCGACATCTCGAATACCGGCGACAGCGAGATGGTGGCGTCGCTGGTCTGTTTCCGCGACGGCGCACCGCTCAAATCGCGCTACCGCAAGTACCGGATCAAGAGCGTTGCCGGGCAGGATGACTTCGCTTCGGTGGCCGAGGTGGTGCGGCGGCGTTTCAAACGATTGCTGGATGAGGGGGGGAGGGGGCCCGATCTGCTGCTGATCGATGGCGGACTCGGCCAATTGGGTGCGGCACGCGGGGCGCTGGAGGAGCTCGGGGTGGAGGGGCAGGCGTTGATCTCCCTGGCCAAGCGGGAGGAGACGGTCTACAGGGCGGAGCTGCCGGAGCAGCCGCTGCTGCTGCCCCAGAATTCGGCGGCATTGCGGTTGCTGCAGCGTGTGCGGGACGAATCGCACCGTTTCGCGCGGGATTTCCACCGCAAGCGCCGGGGGAGGAGCAGCATCAGTTCGGCTCTGGACGGCATCTCCGGTCTGGGACAGGCCAAGAGAAAACTGCTGCTCGATCACTTCGGCGACGTGAAGTCCATTGCCGCGGCGACGTTGCCGGACATCATGGGGTTGCATGGCTTCGGACCGCAACTGGCGCGGAGGATCGTCGAGCATCTGAACGGTGAATCGGCCGTCGCCGGGGAGACCGCCGCAACTCCGGAGAATCCGGACGCACCTGAGGAGGGGGGCAAGTGAACGATCTCTGGAATGTCGCGCTGGACGACTGGCTCGACCAGTTGCTGATCGAGCGCAACCTCGCCAGGAATACGCTGGATGCCTACCGTCACGACCTGGAGCGTCTGGCGGCAATCTGCGCCGATCCCCTGACTGCCGCGGATGATGACCTGCGCCGGGCCCTCAAGGCCGCCGAAACGGAGGGGCTGTCGCCCCGCAGCCGAGCGCGGATCCTGAGCGCCTGGCGGGGATTCTTCCGCTACCTCGTGGCCGAGGGGAGACGGGAGGATTCACCAGCCGTCATGATCGATGGTCCCCGGCTGCCCCGTAAGCTGCCGGACCTGCTCAGCGTCAACGAGATCGAGAAGCTGCTCGCCGCGGCCGACAGATCGCGTCTGGCTCCGAGGCGCAACCGCGCTCTGCTGGAGCTGGCCTACGGTTCGGGGCTGCGCGCCACGGAGCTCACCGGCCTGCCGCTATGCGAGCTGTTCATCGAGGATGAACTCGTCAGGATCATCGGCAAGGGGGGCAAAGAGCGCTGGGTCCCGCTCGGCAGCCGCACCGTGAAGGCTCTTGAGGAATATCTGACCCGCGAAAGGCAATCCCTGGCGCGACCCGATTCGCCGCCCGTGGTGTTCCTCAACAACCGCGCCGGGGCGCTCAGTCGGGTGGGCTGGTGGAAGACGCTGCAGAGATTGGCCCTGGTTGCCGGGATTCAGGGCAAGGTGAAGCCCCACAGTCTGCGGCACAGTTTCGCCACCCACCTGCTTGAGGGGGGAGCGGACCTCCGGGCCGTCCAGGAGATGCTCGGTCACTCTTCGATCAGCACGACTCAGATCTATACCCAGGTGGACAGGATTTATCTGAAAAAAGTCCATAAAAGCTACCACCCACGAGGTCATGTTGTCAGATAATTGACCCTGTCCCATATCTTGGGGGCACCGGTGAGAATTCTGACGTATTCGTTGACACGATACCCCCTCCTCTGATACCCAATAGTGTTGAAGTTACAGCGTCTGCGGACCTACCGTCTGCAGGCGTACAGGTGAGGGAGAACCATTGAGCTACACGGTCCGTCTAGACCTCTTTGAGGGTCCACTCGATCTCTTGTTATATCTGATCCGCAAGGAAGAGATCGAGATCACGGAAATATCAGTCGCCCGGATTACCGACCAGTATCTGAGTCATCTGGAGACGCTCCAGGCGCTCGAGTTGGACAGTGCCGGTGAATATGTGCTCATGGCCGCCACCCTGGTTCGTATCAAGAGCCGCATGCTGCTGCCCCGCCAGAATGAATTCGATGAGGAGGACGATCCTCAGCGCGACCTGGTGCACCAGCTTCAGGAGTACCGCAAGTACAAAGAGGTCGCCGGCAGACTCAGTGACCTGTCGCAGGAGCGTAGCCAGTTACACGATTTTCAACCCTCCGTGCCGATCGATGCGCTCCGCAGCAAAGAGGAGATCTTCAGCGTGGCCTTCCCGGAACTGCTGGGGGCTCTGCGCGATGTCATGGGCACCGTGGCCCAACGCGAGATCAAGCACAGGGTTGAACTTGAGAATATCACGATCGAGGAGAAGATGGATTTCCTGCGCGGCAGGCTGCGCCAGAGATCGCGATTCATCTTCCGGGACATCTTTGCCGAAGCCGAATCCCGCCAACACATTGTAGTGTCGTTCATGGCGCTGCTGGAGCTGATGAAGGCGGGCGAGGTCTCCGTCTATCAGGAGGGGGCTTTCGCGGAGGTCTGGATCGAGATGACCGTACCGCATGATGATGAAGAGGAGCTGGCGCAAGCCGTCGGCGCTTGACAGAAAGGGTGAGAATGGATTCCGACCTGAAGAGACTGGTGGAGGCGCTGCTGTTTGCCGCTCCCGAACCGCTTTCGCTAGAACGTATCAAGAGCATCATTCCCCGCTCCGACAAGCGGACGCTCAGGGCGACGATAGCCGAGTTGGTTGCCGAGTATGACGAGCAGGAGCATGCGTTCCAGCTGGTGGAGATCGGCGGCGGCTGGCGCATCACGACACGTTCCGAATACTCCCGCCTGATCGAGGAGATGCTCAAGGGGCAGCGCAAGGTGCGCCTGAGCAAACCGGCGCTGGAGGTGCTGTCCGTCGTCTCCTATCGTCAACCCTGTACGCGCGTGGATGTCGAGGATGTCCGCGGCGTGAACTGCGGCGGATCGTTGGCGACCCTCCTTGAACGGGGCATGGTTCGTATCACCGGACGCGCCGAGACCCTGGGGCGTCCGCTGCTTTACGGCACCACGGATGAGTTCCTCTCCTACATGGGGATCAACAGCATAGAGGATCTACCGAACCTGACCGAGATCGAGGCGCTGTTGGCGGTGCCGCGCGATGAGCGGGTCGAGGACACTCCCATCGCTGCCGAGGAGCGCCGTCTGCGTCTGGTCGAGGGGATGGAGAGCATCTCCGAGATCATGGGTGTCGATGACGCCCCCGAGCAGAGCGATATGCCCGAGGATTCCGGGACGATTGAGGCCGCGGCCGATTCCGTTGCGGATCCGGCCGAGGAGCCTGCGGCTGTCGCCGTTGCCGAGACGGCTGAGTCCGAGACGGCAGAGCCGGGCGAAGCGCCCGGGGTGGACGAGACACCCGCAACGATTGAGACAACCGAGATCACGGGTGAACAGAGCGTGACTGAGGATGAAGAGCATATCCGCCTGCTCCAGGAGAGCCTGGAGGAGGAGGTTGCCACACTCGTCGCCGCAGAGGATGTTGTCGGCGAATTAACCAGCGGCAATATGACGGATTCCGTTGCGCAGGTGCAGTCGGGTGAGGACATCGACATCGATGCCGGGACAGAGGGGACGGAATCCGCGACCGCAATCGCGGAAGAAGCTAGCGCTTGAAGACAATCAGACTGAATCGATTCATGGCTCTGGCCGGGGTGGCGAGCAGACGTCGCTGCGACGAACTGATCAAGAGCGGCAGGGTCAAGATCGACAACGAGGTTGTCGTGGCGCCCGGAACGACAATCACCCCCTCTCGACAGACGGTTACCTATAACGGGCGCGCACTGGTACTGGTGCCGCCCGTTACCTACCTTCTCAACAAGCCGCGCGGAATTATCTCCACGGCCAAAGATCCCCAGGGGAATCCCACGGTTGTCGATCTGGCGCGGGAAGCCGGCATCAAGGAGCGAATTTACCCGGTGGGTCGTCTGGACAAGGACAGTCACGGCCTGATGGTCCTCACCAACGAGGGGGAGTTGGCCAATCGACTGATCCACCCGCGCTACGGCGTGGAGAAGGTCTATCATGTGCGGCTCAATCTGCCGATCACGAAGACGCAGATGAAGCGCTTCGCCTCCGGCCTGGAACTCACCGATGGGCGGACCAGGGTCTGCGGCATCGTTGAGGTGCGGGGGCGCGCCATCTATCGCGTGATCCTCAAAGAGGGACGCAAAAGGCAGATCCGGCGGATGTTCGAACATCTCAATCGACGGGTGGTCGATCTGCAGCGGGTCAAGATCGGCCCCCTGGCCCTGGGCAATCTGGCCGAGGGTGCTCTGAAAGAACTTACCGGAAGAGACCTGACACGGTTGAAAAACATCATTGGACTACGATAGACTGACGGAGTACCGATTGATCCTCTCCGCAACGTGTGACGGAACGGGTTTCCGTGCGCCTGAATCAAAAGGATAGATCATGGATTTCGAAAAACTGACACGCAATGAAGTCCTCAGGGTTCAACGCTACATTCCCGGCAAGCCGGTGGAGGAGTTGCAGCGTGAGCGGGGACTGGCCGAGGTCGTCAAACTGGCTTCGAACGAGAATCCATACGGTCCCGGGCAGGGTGTGCTGAAGGTTCTGGAGGAGGGGATCGGACATCTCAATCGCTATCCGGACGACAGCGCCTACTATCTTCATCGCAATCTCGCCCGCTATCTTGAGGTAAGCGAACGGCGGATATTCATCGGCAACGGATCGGTGGAGATCCTCTATTTCCTGGCGACGCTTTTCGTCGAGCAGGGGGATAATCTCGTCTATGCCATGCCCTCGTTCGTCATCTACGACATCGTCAGCAAGCTCTCCCTCGGCGAGGGGATCGTCGTGCCCACCGACGATGAGTTCCGCCACGATCTCGGCAGGATGCGTGAAGCGGTGAACGAGCGAACGAAACTCGTCTTTATCTGCAATCCCAACAACCCGACCGGCACCTACAACTCCGAATCCGAGTTGCGGGAGTTCATGGAGAGTATCCCCGAGAACGTTCTGGTGGTGGTGGACGAGGCCTACTACGAATATGTCCAGGCGCCGGACTATCCGCAAACCATCGAGTGGCTGGATCGCTACCCCAATCTCATCCTGCTCCGCACCTTCTCGAAGATCCATTCGTTGGCCGGGCTGCGGATCGGTTATTCGATCAGCCATCCCGAACTAGTCGGGTTGCTGGAGCGGGTGCGTCCGCCGTTCAACGTGAATTCACTGTCCCAGATGGCGGCCGACGCCTCGCTCAAGGAGATTGATCATCTGCGCATGGTGGCGAGGGAGAACAGCCTCGGCCGCAACTACATCACCAAAAAGTTGACCAATCTCGGCTGCAGGGTTCTCCCCAGCCAGACGAATTTCGTGATGGCTTTCCTGCCGCTGGATGCGAAAGTGGCCTACGAGAAGTTGCTGGATATGGGGGTCATTGTGCGACCGATGGGCAATTTCGGCACTGATATGAATGCGATCCGCATCAGTATCGGCCTCGAAGAGGAGAACAATCGCCTCGTGCATGCCGTCGAGGATCTACTCAAGAACAACAACTGAAACGGGACGTACGCGTTTGTTTTACGAGATAACACCGGCCAAGAAATTCAAGGGCCGCTGGCAGGCTGCAGGCGATAAATCGTTGACCCACCGCGCCTTCATTTTCAACGCACTGGCCAAGGGCACTGCACAGATTCTCAATGCCAACGGCGGCGATGATTGCGGCCGCACGCGGGAGATCCTCACGGCAATGGGTGTCGGTATCGAGCCGTTGGAAAAGAATGCCTGGGAGATCACGGGTCGTGACGGGCGGTTCGAACAGCCTGAGGGTGCGTTGGACGCGGGCAACTCCGGTACGACAATCCGTCTGCTGGCCGGACTGCTCGCAGGGCAGTCATTCACCACCACAATAGCCGGCGATGAATCCCTGAACCGTCGCCCCATGGCCAGGATCGCCGACCCTCTGACTGCGTTGGGGGCGGAGGTGACCACCGCCGAGGGGGGAACTCCGCCGCTTACCGTCAAGGGGGGCGATCTGCAGGGGGGGACCTGGGAGAGTCCGGTGGCCAGCGCTCAGGTCAAAAGCGCCTTCCTCCTCGCGGCTTTGCAGGCGGAGGGGGATTCCTCCTTTCTCGAGCCCTATTTGAGTCGCGACCACAGCGAGCTGATGTTGACGCGGATGGGTATCGAACTTGAGCGTGAAGAGCACGCCCAACCCGACGCCGAGGACGATTGCGACGATGCTGGCGTCGATGCCGCTGAGGGCGTCGAGGAGAGGGAGGATGAGACAGCGTCCGCGCGGCGGGGCTGGATCCGTCTGACCGGTCCCCAGACCCTGCAGGCCATGGATTGCCGGATCGCGGGCGACATCTCATCTGCGGCCTTCCTGCTGGCGGGAGGATTACTGGTGGAGGGGGGGAACATCCTGGTCAAGAATGTCGGGGTCAACCCGACCCGCGCGGGTTTCCTCAATGTGGTCGAGCGGATGAAGGGCAAGCTGGCCCTCTACAATCCCAGAGAGGAGGCGGGGGAGCCCGTCGCCGATATTCTGGTGCAGGCGACCCGTCTGGAGGCGACCAGGATCGAGGGTCGGGAGGTGCCGGGTCTGATCGACGAGATCCCGATTCTCGCCGTGCTCGCCGCCTGCGCGAAGGGGGAGAGCCGCTTCCACGAACTGGGGGAGCTGCGGCACAAGGAGAGTGACCGGCTGGCCCGCACCGCCGAGATGATTACGGCATTCGGCGGCAGGGTGGAGGTGCGTGGAGACGGGATGATCATCAACGGCGGAGGGCGACGTCGCGGTGTGGAGTTCGATTGCGGCGGCGATCACCGTCTGGCGATGGCGGCGACCATCATGGCCCTGGTCAGTCGCGGATCGAGTGTAATCAAAAACGTGGATTGTGTCGGCACCAGCTTCCCGGAGTTCGCCGGTCTGACCCGTCGGTTTTCCGGTAAGGCCATGAAAGTGGTGAACAAGTGAGTATGATAATCACCATAGACGGCCCCGCAGCCAGCGGCAAAAGCACAACTGCCCGCGCTGTGGCCAGCCATCTGGGGATGGCTTTCCTCGACACGGGTGCTCTCTACCGCTCCATCACACTGGCCGCCATGAGAGCCGGCATCGAACCCGTCGAGGGACCGGCCATGGAGGAGCTTCTGTCCGGTCTGGAGCTGAGTTACGAGTACGTGGACGGAGATGCCCGGCTGCTGCTGGCGGGTGTGGACATCAGCGCCGAGATCCGCACCTCCGAGGTGACGGCCCTGGTCAGCCCCTACAGCGCACTGGCCTGCGTGCGGCGTGAAATGGTGAAACTGCAGCGTGGATTCGCCGAGGGTCGCGACCTGGTGGCCGAGGGGCGGGATATGGGGAGTGTCGTGTTCCCCGATGCGCCGTTGAAGGTGTTTCTGAAATCGGATCCCGAGGAGCGCGCCCGGCGTCGTGTTCGGGATTTCGAGGGGCAGGGGCGGGAGGTCGATCTGGCCACGGTGCTGGCGGAGCTCAGGCAACGGGACGAATACGATTCGGGTCGGGAGCATTCGCCGCTGATCACCCCTGCCGATGCGGTCATCCTGGACAACAGCCGATTGAGTATCGAGGAGCAGGTGGAGGCGGTTGTGAAGCTGGCCGTCGAGCGGAGAGCGCTCTTGCCCGGAGCCGATGAAGCGGTCGAAGTCGAAGAGACAGAGAGCGCGGCCGCCGTCAATCTGTCCCTTGCCGATCTGTTGCTCCCGCCCGAGAAGCTCCGGGGGCTGCCGGTTCCCCGCATGAGCCCGCATTATCGCGCCGTCTGGCATATCCTGCGCGGGCTGTTCCGTCTGCTGTACGGGATCCGTTTCCACAACGAGGAGCAAAGCGCGGTTGGCGGACCGTTGCTGGTGGCGGCCAATCACATAGCCGCGATCGATCCTCCGGTCAGCGGCACCATCATGCACCGCGAACTCACTTTTGTGGCCAAGCGGGAGCTGTTCATCCCGGTATTCGGACGACTGATCGCCAAATTCGGGGCAATTCCCATCAATCGGGGGAAATTCGATCGCGTCTGTATGGATTTGATTCACAAGCGGTTAGCTTCCGGCGGCACCGTCATCATCTTCCCCGAGGGTACCCGCAAGCCGGTCGGCAAGCTGGGACGTCCCAAGGTCGGTCTGGGCATGATCGCGGCTGAAACCGGTGCTCCGGTGCTGCCGCTTTACATCAAGGGGACGACCCGTCTGGGACGTGCGTTCTTCCGGCGCAGCCGTATCGATGTCTATCTGGGGCGGCATCTGCAGATCGAACCGCTCGTCGCCGCCGGGCTGGAGGGGCGTGATCTCTACACCGCTTTCGGACGGATTGTGATGGAGGAGATCGCCCGTCTGCAAGGGGAGGCCGGGGGGGCGAATTAGCTCCCTCCCCATCCGGCTCTATGCCCCCCGTCGGTCGGACGGCCCCCTGGACTCAAAGTCGCCCGGAGAAACAAGTTCCGGAATCGTAACCCCCCGTGAAAAACCGACCCCGCCTATTGCATTTCGACCTGCTTTTCCTTATTGTAACCCGGCTCGGTGTATGCCGGGCCTTTAACTAATCGTAAGGAGGAAACGCGAACATGAACTTCGACCAAGAATCCCCGCTGGGCCCTGAGGATAGTCAGGTGAGCTCCGAAATTAATTCGGGAGGGGGTGAAAGCGAAACCACGACCGTGGCATCGAGTGATGGCACGGCCGCAGTGATGACCAAGGCGCAGATGCTGAATAAGGCACTGGGTCTGTCCGTCGAATTACTGAACGACGGTAGGGTTGACGAGCGCAAGCCTGAGGATTTCGAGGCGCAGATGCTCCAGTACGAGGACACTCTCAAAGAGATCAAAGAGGGTGAAATCGTCAAAGGCGTCGTTCTCCATATCGGAGAGAACGAAGTGCAGATCAATGTTGGCTTCAAGAGCGAAGGCTACATCGGACGCAGTGAGTTCGGCAGCAGCGAAGTGCAGGAGGGCGATGAAATCGACGTCTTCCTGGAGAGTCTGGAGGATCAGGACGGTCTGGTCGTCCTGTCCAAGGAGAAGGCCGATTTCCTGAAAGTCTGGGATACGATCAAAGAGGCCTACGACGCCGGGAACATCATGGATGGTACCGTCGATCGTCGGATCAAGGGCGGACTGGTTGTTCGCTTTCTCGGAGTCGACGCGTTCCTGCCCGGAAGCCAGGTCGCACTGCGGCAGGTTCCGGATCTGGAAGCTCTCATCGAGCAGACCTTCTCCTTCAAGATCATCAAGCTCAACAAGCGCCGCCGGAACATCGTGGTCAGTCGCCGCGTGGTTCTCGAAGAGGAGCGCAACCTGCTCAAGGCCAAGATCATCGAAGAGCTTGAGAAGGGCCAGGTCCGCAAGGGTACCGTCAAGAACATCACCGATTTCGGCGCCTTCGTCGACCTCGGCGGCATCGACGGCCTGCTGCACCTGACCGACATGAGCTGGGGTCGCCTGAGCCACCCGAGCGACATCGTCAACATTGGTGAAGAAATTGAGGTCAAGGTCCTCGATATCGATCTGGAGCGGGAGCGCATCAGCCTGGGTCTCAAGCAGCTCAAGAGCTACCCCTGGGACGATGTCGATACCAAGTACCAGGTCGAAACCCGCGTTACCGGTAAAGTCGTTTCGATCACCGATTACGGTGCATTCGTCGAGTTGGAGAAGGGCGTCGAGGGTCTGATTCACATCAGCGAGATGTCCTGGACCCGCCACGTCAAGCACCCAAGCAAGATCGTGTCGATCAATCAGGAAGTGGAAGCCGTCGTGCTGTCCGTCGACCGGGAGAACGAGAAGATCAGCCTGGGTCTCAAGCAGACCGAGCCGGATCCCTGGGACACCCTGGACGAGAAGTACCCGATCGGCGCCATCGTGCCCGGCAAGGTGCGCAACCTGACCAACTTCGGTTCCTTCGTGGAGCTCGAAGAGGGGATCGACGGCCTGGTCCACATCAGCGATATGAGCTGGACCAAGCGTGTGCGTCATCCTCGTGAGATCCTGAACAAGGGCGACGAGATTGAGGTCGTGATCCTTTCGATCGACAAGAAAATCCGCCGCATCAGCCTGGGCATCAAGCAGCTGACTCCCGATCCCTGGTTGGAGCTCAGCTCCAAGTACGTCGAGGGCACCTGTGTCGAAGCCAAGGTCGTCCGTCCGCTCGAGCGTGGCGTTGTAGTCGAGGTCGAGGATGGTGTGGAGGGATTCATCCCCCTGAGCCATCTCGGCGATCGCGGCATCAAGCGCCCCGGTGAGCACTTCGAGGAGAAGGATGAACTGCCCGCGAAGGTGATCAAGGTCGACCATGAAGGTCGCCGGATCGTCCTGTCGGTCAGTGATCGTCTCCGCGACGAGGGGACGGAATTGTTGCAGGAGTTCATGGACAAATACGGCGAGGCCCGTTTCCAGATCAAAGAGGAGGCTGAGGAGTCAGCTCCGGCTGAGGCATCAGCACCGGCTGAGGCATCAGCTCCGCCTGAGGCATCAGCTCCGCCTGAGGCATCGGCTCCGACTGAGGAGACCGCGCCCGTTGAAGCTGCAGCTCCGGCTGAGGAACCAGCTCCGGCTGAGGAATCAGCTCCGGCTGAGGAGTCAGCTCCGGCTGAGGAATCAGCTCCGGCTGAGGAAACAGCTCCGGCTGAGGAAACAGCTCCGGCTGAGGAATCGGCTCCGGCTGAGGAGTCAGCTCCGGCTGAGGAGTCAGCTCCGGCTGAGGAATCGGCTCCGGCCGTTGACAAGGATGAGGAAAAAGGCGAAGCCTAGGCTGGCCTTTGCAGAGTCAATAGGGAGGTCGGCTCGGGCTGACCTCCCTATTTTGTTGTTTCACTCTCGGGAGAGGTATGCCACAGGGCAAGGAGATCGCAGCAGGAGCTCGGCGGGTAGCTTTCGCCGTGCAGGGTTGCAAGGTCAACCAATATGAGATCCAGGCTCTGGAGGAGGAGTTCCTGGCCAGGGGCTGGCGTGTTGTCCCTATCGGGGAGGCGGCTGACCTGGTGGTCATTAATTCCTGTACTGTGACCGAGGGGAGCGATCGCGACCTGCGCAAACTGGTCGCGCGCGCCGGCCGGGCAGGCGCAACCGGGCGCATTCTCGTCACGGGCTGCAAGGCGCAGGTGGATGCCGACACTTGCCGCGATCTTGCGGGTGTCGGCTATGTCGTCGACAATCTGCACAAAATGGAGATCCCGGCACTGGCCGACAGTCTCGCGCTCGTCAGCCTGACCAGCGGACCCGCCTCGGAGATCGGTGTGGATCGTTTCCCCGAGGCTGTGGAGGACCTCCCGATCAGTCGCCTGGGCGGGAGGGGCCGTCCCATTCTCAAGGTGCAGGATGGTTGTCCGCTGAACTGCAGCTACTGCATAGTACCCGAAGCACGCGGCGGCAGCCGTGGACGACGAGTCGCTGAGATCATCGCCATGGCGCATGACCTGGAGGAGCGCGGCTTCGGCGAACTGGTGTTGTCGGGGATCCAATTGGGTTTCTACAGGGATCCGGACGACCGGGCGGATAATCTCGCCGCACTTCTCGAACAGCTGCTGGAGAGCACCTCGACCATCCGATTCCGGCTGGGCTCTCTGTTGCCCCGGCACGTCACGCCCGAACTGCTGGCCCTGTTCAAGAGTGAACCGGTCCGGCTGTGTGATCATCTCCATATCGCATTGCAGAGCGGCGATGACGATATCCTCGCGGCGATGAAGCGACCATACACCCGATCCTATTTCCGCGATCTGCTGCTGCGGATCGGCAACGAACTCGGCGATCCCTGCCTGGGGACGGATATCATCACCGGATTCCCGGGCGAGAGCGGGGAGATCTTCGAGCGCAGTCTGACGTTCATCGCCGAGTTGCCGCTGGCCTGCGGCCATGTCTTCCCCTTCTCGCCGCGCCCGGGTACCGCCGCCGCGACGATGCGGGACGATACGCCGCGCGCCGAGAAGATGCGCCGAGGAAAGCGGGTGCGGGAGATACTGGCGGCCAAGCAAGCGGCTTACCGCCGACGCCAGGTCGGGCGGAGTCTGCAGGCCATCGTCGAAAAGGATCTCGGGGACGGCCGCTTCACCGGCACGACCGGTAACTATCAGCGGGTGGTTTTCGAGGCGCCTGCCGCCGTGAGCGGATCGTTGCTGGACCTCGAGGTGACGGGGCTCTATCCTGATGACGACACCAGTTTGTCGGCGCGATGCGTCGACTGAACGGAGAACCATGACGGGCAAGTTCTATATCGAAACCTACGGTTGCCAGATGAACTCCTATGATTCCCAGGCCATCGAGGGGATTCTGGAGGGGCTGGGGATGACCCCAGTGCTCAAGCCGGAGGCCGCCGATCTCATCATCTTCAACACCTGCTCGGTGCGCGACGCAGCGGAGCAGAGGGTGATCGGCCGGATCAACCAACTCGACGGCCTCAGGCGCGGCCGCAAGGGGCGGCTGCTGATGGGGGTTGCCGGTTGCATGTCGCAGCGGATGGGCGAGGAGCTCATCGCCGTAACCAAGAGGCGACTCGATTTCGTCGTGGGCCCGGACCAGTACAACAACCTGCCGGAGATTCTGGCCCGCATCGAGGCGGAGGAGCGCGATCTCTGCTACCGCGATTTCGATCAGGAGGTCGCCTACTTCGCCAAACCGAAAGATACACCCCCCGGCGGCACCCATTTCGTGGCTGTGATGCGCGGTTGCGACAAGTTCTGCACCTATTGCATCGTCCCTTTTACCCGAGGGCGGGAGCGGAGTCGCGACCGGCGGAGTATCGTGGAGGAGGTCGAAAGACTGGCCGCGCGGGGGGCGTTCGAGGTGATGCTGCTCGGGCAGGCCGTCAGCAGCTATTGCGACGACGATCTCGACTTCGCCGGGTTGCTGGGCGAGGTGTCGGCGGTGGAGGGGATCGAGAGTGTCCGTTTCATGACGAGTTATCCCACCGATATGGATATCGGATTTTTCCGCGCTGTGGCCTCTTTGCCCAAGGTGGGGACGGGGATCCATCTCCCCTTTCAGTCGGGCAGCGACAAAATCCTGAAAGCGATGAATCGTCGCTACACAATCGGCGAATATGAGCGTATTCTGGAAAATGGACGGCGCGAGGTTCCCGGACTCCTCTTCTCCACAGATATCATAGTCGGCTTCCCGGGTGAAACGGAGGAGGATTTTCAGGCGACTCTGGCCGTCGTCGAGCGACAGGCCTTTATCTCGGCCTACATGTTCAAGTACTCTCCCCGTGAGGGGACACTGTCCGCGCGGTGGGAGGACGACATCCCCACGGCGGTCAAGGAGGAGCGGTTGGGCCGGTTGATTGCGCTCCAGGAGCGGATGTCGCGGCGGCAGCTTGATCGCTGTCTGGGCCAGGAAATGGAGATATTGCTTGATGAGCCCAGTAAAAAGCTGGAGACTCAGCTGCGCGGGCGCACCAGAAGCAATGTGCGCGTGATCATCGACAAGGATCCGGACCTGAAGATCGGTTCGAAGGTGATGGTGCGCGTAACCGAGATCAAGGGAACCTCCCTGCTGGCTGTTCGCGTACAGGGAGACTGAACGGTAATATGGAGAACCCCGCGGGATTACCCCACGAATGGTAATCGGGGAAATGCAACCAGGATCAGGGAGGATATTATGTGGATTCTACAGCGTCTGATGGTCGTGTTGGCCCTTGCCGTCGTGCTGTTGTTCGGGATGCTGAACGCAGGGGAGACCGTCACGGTGCGCTACTGGTATGGAGAGGGGCACTCCTTCGTGAGCAGCCCGTTGCCGCTGGTTATCGTCACCTTCTTCCTGCTCGGAGTCCTGTTTTACTACATCTTTTCGATCGCCCGTGAGTGGCGCTTGCGTACGGAAATCCGGAGACTGCGCAAGTCGATCAACTCGCAGGGCAACGAATTGACGGAATTGCGCAACCTGTCGCTGGAGGATGACGACATCCAGATCACGACAAGTCATGCGGATTACGAGGCCCTGCCCAGGGGCGAGGAGGCCGACCAGTCGTGAATTTGATTCCCTGGATCGGTGTGGCCCTGTTGATGGTTCTGGCGGTGTTGTTCTATATCTACCGCGACCGTCTGCAGCGGGAGGACAAACGGAAGGTGCCTCGCAACCATCACCAGGTCGCCATGGAGGCCCTGGCCGACTCCGACGACACTCGCGCTCTGTCCGAGCTGCAGAAGGCCGTCCAGGCCGGGCAGGGGGGCGTGGACGCCTACCTGCGGCTGGCCGAGATCTATCGCGGCAAGGGGCAACTCAAGAAGGCGATCCATCTCCACCGCTCACTGGCCGTCAACAAGAACTGGTCCGCCCAGGTGCGTGTGCGGATCATGCGCGGGTTGGCCGAGGATTATCTGGCCGCAGGGCGCTGGGACGATGCCCTGGGCAATCTTGAGGAGTTGCGGAAACTCACCCCCAGTGATGCCTCCGTACTGCGTCGCATCAGTCAGGTATATCTGCGCAAGGGTGAGGGGGAGAGGGCTCAGCAGGCGCTGAAACGCGCACACCGTCTAGAGGGCAAACCCCGCCCCGATGAACTGGCGATTCTCCATGCCGAGCACGCCAGACATCTGATGGGGCAGCAGCGCTGGAAAGAGGTGCGCAAGATCCTGTTGCTGGCGCTGAAACTCGACGAGAATTGTGTCCCCGCCCTGCGGATCTCATCCGATCTCAATCATCACGAGGGGCGCGATCAGGAGGCGGCGGATGATCTCCAGCGTCTCGTGATGACCGGACACCCGGGGACGGAGCTCGACTATCCCCACATGGAGAAGATATTCTTCGACATGGGACGCTTCCAGGAGATCCAGTTCGTCTACCAGGAGGTGGTCACCAAGGCCCCCGATTTCTGGCCCGCGCGATTTGCGCTGGCGGAGATTTTGGAGAAACGGGGGCGTCGGGACGAGGCCGTCCGTTTGCTGGAGGCCGATCCCGATGTCGCCAACGATGTGGCGATGCGCGCGGCTGCGCGTCTGCTGGAGTGGGGAGAGGCGGCGGCTGCGGGTCGCTGGCTGACCCGCTGGCAAAACGGAGAGAGCGTCAAGGTCGGCAGGTATCGCTGTCGTAACTGCGGCGCGGAACATACAAGGCCCCGCTGGTATTGCTCGGCCTGTCACGCATTCAAGAGTTATGAACCTGTTCAGGAAAATGCGAAATCCGCTTCCGGCGTCTAGAGCCGGTTTACTGATTATCCTCACTGGGGGACTCCTCGCCGGTCCGGCCCTGGCCGATGGCGCGTGGCCCGCCATGCCCCCGGCTCATGGGTCCAATGAGGAGATACTGACCGCACTTGAGGATATCGGTGGGGCGCCGCTGCAGGAATATCTGTTCGCCGCCGGACTGTACCGTGCTCTGGAGCGGAGGTTGGCGGACAAAGATCCCCGCGTCACCGATCTGGCGCAACTCGAACTGCTCGCCCGCGCGCTTTTCAGCCAGGGGCGTGAGGAGGACGCGGCGGAGTTGATCGCCATCCGTGATGATTTCTCGCCCGAATTACGGCTCTCGGCGCTCCTTGATGGCGAGATCGACAAGTTGAACGACCTGGACAGAAACGGCTGGCGGGCAACTCTGAACGAGCGCGACGGCGCCTCGCTCTACTGGCGCGCCCACCTGGAGACGGCTCTGGGTGAGGCGGAGCAGGCGCGCAAACTGCTGCGGGAACTGCTGCGGCGGGAGCCCGGTTCGGTTTACTCCTCGGCGGCGCTGGAACTGCTCGAAAGCCTCCCTCTGGTGGAGGCGCTGCCCGAACCCTCCAGCGTGGCCGATTTTGTCCCCATGGGCTATCGCATCCAGTGGGGAGTCTTTCGCGATCCGCTCCGCGCCCGTCGCCAGCGAGAGGCTGTGGCCGCCTATGGCCAGAAAGCCGAGATTATCCCCTTCCGCAAAGATGGTGCGGAGCTCTATCGCGTCTGTTCGCCACCCTTCAACGAGGATGCCAACGCCCGGACCGCCGCCGCCTCCCTCAAGGAGCGCTACGGTCTCGACTTCGTGATCCACAAAGAGAAGAACATCGGTTCGCATGAGTAGGGCGAAGGGGGCCGTGACCCCCATGATGGAGCAGTATCACCGGATCAAGAGCCAGCATCCGGGACGCATCCTCCTCTACAGGATGGGCGATTTCTACGAGACCTTTTACGATGATGCCGTTGTCGCCAGCAAGGTTCTGGGCATCACCCTCACCGCACGCGGCAAGAGTCAGGGCGATCCGATCCCTCTGGCCGGGGTGCCGTTCCATTCGGTCAATACCTATATCAATCGCCTGATTCACGCGGGCTACAGTATAGCGATCTGTGAGCAGACCGAAGATCCGGCCCAGGCCAAGGGGGTAGTGAAGCGGGAGGTGACGGAGGTCATCACGCCGGGCACGGTTGCCATCGAAGAGTGTCTGCCGCAGAATCAGGGCACCTACTGTCTGTCGCTGGTCATCCGTGACGATTGTGTGGGGTACGCGCTGGGGGATATCTCCACCGGCGAATTCCTCGCGGGGCAGGAGCACCCTGCGGCCGCGCTGGGACTGCCCGCGCGTTTTCGGGTGAAGGAGATCATCTACCCGGAGGGGGCGGAGGAGGCGCACGTCCTGGAGGAGCTGATGCAGCTCTATCCCCAGCTCCACTACGCGCCGCGTCGCGCCTGGGACTTCCTCCCCGAGGAGGCCGAAACGACGGTTGCCAGGCACTTCGGCGTCAATCGCAGCGAACTGCTCGGCATGCGCGACGACGAGCAACCGCTGCTCGGTGCCTGCGGCGCCCTGCTCGGCTACTTCCATGAATTGAAGAGCAGCAACCTTGCCTATCTGGATCGGATCACCTTCCTCCGCGAGGAGGAGAACATGGTGCTCGATCGGGTCACGGTCGAGAATCTCGAGCTGATGCGTCCCCTCAGGGGGGACGACCTTGACGCCACTCTGTTCTCGCAGATGAATCGTTGCCGGACATCGATGGGGGCGCGCATGCTCTCCCGCTGGATGCTGGCGCCGCTGCTGGAGATCGGGGCGATTCGGGAACGACAGGAGGCTGTGGGCGGTCTGATCGCCGATCCGGCTCTCAAGGATGATCTGACCGGTCTCCTGCGCAACACGGCCGACCTGGAGCGTCTGGTTGGCAGGTTGTCGGGGACCTCCACCCGACCCCGCGATCTGCGCGCCCTGGCCGATACCCTCGAGTTGTTGCCGGATTACAAGCGTCTCACCGAGGGGCGCCCCGAGACGCTGTTGGCGGATCTTGGCGGACGCATCGACACGCTCACCGGGCTCTGCGATCTGCTGCGACGCGCCATTGTCGAGGATCCACCGGCCAAGCTCAGCGACGGCGGCTTCATGGCGGACGGTTACGACGAGGAGCTGGATCGTCTGCGCAGTCTGACCAGCGACGGCCGCAGCTGGATTCTGGGGATGCAGGAGAAGGAGCGTGAGCGGAGCGGCATCCCGAAACTGAAGGTCGGTTACAACAAGGTTTTCGGCTATTTCCTCGAGGTCAGCCGCGGGCAGATCGACAAGGTGCCCGAGGATTACATCGCCAAGCAGACATTGACCAACAGCACGCGCTACATCACGCCGGAACTGAAGAGTCGCGAAGAGGAGATTCTGGGTGCGGAGGAGAAGCTCAAGAAGCGTGAACTGCATCTTTTCGAGGTGTTGCGGCAGGTGGCGTTCGACAGTCATCAGGCGATTCAGGACAATGCGCGTCTGATCGCCTCGCTCGATGTGCTCCGCTCCCTGGCGGAGCTGGCCGAGCGCCAGCGCTACTGCTGCCCGGAGATCATCGAGGAGCCCACGCTGCAGATCACCGATGGGCGTCATCCGGTTGTGGAGAGTCTGCTGGACGGGGATTTCATCCCCAACGATATCGAACTGGATACGAGACGTGAGCAGATCATGCTCCTCACCGGTCCGAACATGGGCGGCAAATCCACCTATCTGCGGCAGACGGCGCTGATCGTGCTGATGGCCCAAATGGGGAGTTACGTTCCGGCCCGCGCTGCGCGGGTGGGCATTACCGACAAGATCTTCACCCGTGTCGGCGCCAGTGACAACCTGGCGCGGGGGCAGTCCACATTCCTCATCGAGATGGAGGAGACGGCGACGATCCTCCGGAACATGACCGACCGCAGCCTGGTGATCATGGATGAGATCGGACGCGGCACCAGCACCTACGATGGCCTCAGTCTGGCCTGGGCGGTGCTGGAGAGGGTGCACGGCGATGATGAGCCCGCGCCCCGCACGCTGTTCGCCACCCACTACCATGAGTTGACGCGGCTGGAGCGCGACCTGACTCGGCTGGGCAATCACCATGTGACGGTGAAGGAGTGGCAGGAGGAGATCATCTTTCTCCGCAAGATCAAGCGGGGGCCGGCGGGGCGCAGTTACGGAATTCACGTTGCCCGTCTGGCCGGATTACCTCGCGAAGTTACGGAAAGAGCGTTTCAGCTCTTGCAATGGATAGAGCAAAATCAGACAATCGAGGAGAGGGTGCCTTCGGGCAACGCTCCGCAGCGGATGCAGATGGAGCTTTTCGGACAGAATCCACATCCGCTTCTGGAGGAGATCCGGGAACTGGATATTGAGAAGTTGACTCCCCTCGATGCTCTCGGCATTCTCAGCAACTATCGTGCGCGACTTAAAAGCGAGGAGTAGCCGGATTGGCCAAACTGATTATAGCAGGCGATGACCACGAGGTTCTGCCGTTGCTGGAGCAATTCCGGATCGGCGGCGAGCACGAGGTGCTCGGGTTGGGGGCTACCGGTCCCGAAAGCCTGACCTCGCTTTATGCCGGCGTCATGTCGCTCCCGCTGTTGCAGGACAGGGAGGAGAAGACCTGGACCGAGGAGAGCGATTTCCTGGTCTCCAACGGCATGGCCATCGGTTTCCTCCCCGCCCTGCCCTGCCTCTCAATCGATGAGGCGCGACGTCGTTTTCTGGAGAACCCGGTCAAGGGGGACCTGGGCCAGGCGGCCATGAATATCCCACCATCCGCCGATGCCGCGGGGCGCAAGCGCCTCGCACCCATGATGTCGGGTCCGACCAAAACCGTCGCGTCGGCTCTGCCCGGGCCGTCGATCCTGCCCAACACCGACGCACTGAAATCCCTGGGTCTCAAGGGGACCAATGGGCTGGCGCACGCGATGTCGGCCGAGATGAAGGATTTCGCCTTCGAACTCCGCAGGGAGATCAGCCGGAGTCAGCGCCATCACCTCAGTTTCTGCCTGACCTTCTACCGCTTGATCAATGAGAGGGGTGATCTGCTGCCCCCGGAGACCTGGCGTCAGGAACCGTTGAACAGTTTCCACAAGCGCTTCGGCCGCAGTTACGATTCCTGGGGGATGAGCGGCGAGGGTATCCTGCTCCATCTCGCGCCGGAGACCCTGGAGCAGATGCGCCCGATGCGCCACCGGTTGGAGCGCGATCTGGAGCAGTGCAGTGGGCTGGTGAGAGGTGGACCCTGGACGGTCTGCTCGGGCAGCGTACTCTTTCCTCAGGACGGATCGGATGCGTACAAGTTGATCGAGGCGGCGCTGGTGCGTCTGGAGCGGAATCTGACGATCAGGGGGGAGCAGAGATAATGCGAAGCGCAATCAGGCCGCTGGCGCCGGAGACGATCAACCGGATTGCCGCAGGCGAGGTTGTCGAGAGCCCGGGATCGGTTCTCAAGGAGTTGATCGAGAACTCCCTCGACGCGGGTGCGACCCGGATCGAACTCGAATTTGCCGGTGGGGGGATCAACCTCCTCAAATTGAGCGACGACGGCCACGGCATTCCGCGTGAGGAGCTGAGCGAGGCGCTGGAACGTCATTCGACAAGTAAGATTCGGGAACTCACCGATATCGAGGATACCGGCACACTGGGCTTCAGGGGGGAGGCGTTGGCCGCGATAGCCTCCGTGTCGCTGCTTGAGATCTGTTCACGGGTCGAGGAGGATGACTCCGCCTGGGCCATCACCTCGCGCGGCGGAACGGTGGAGCAGGTGCGTCCTGCGGCGAGAGCGCGGGGGACCTCGGTGACCGTGCGCGAGTTGTTTGGCGATGTCCCGGTCCGCCGCAAGTTTCTCAAGAGCGAGACCGCCGAGAAGCGGCGACTGCAGTCTCTCTGGCACACCTATGTACTCGCCTGGCCCGAACTGGCCTTCATTCTCCGCGAGGAGGGGAGGGAGCTGTCGCACTATCCCGCCACAACCGACATGCGCGAACGCGCCAGGCAGATCCTGGGCGACACCACGGCGCGGCACATGGTTGAGGTGGACATGGAGAGCGAGGGGTATCGCCTCACGGGGCTGGCGACATTGCCGTTGATCAGTCGCGGCAACCGCAGTCACCAGTTCCTCTATCTGGGCAGGCGACCGATCGCCGACGGCAGCGTGAGTCACGCAATCAGTCAGGCCTACAGCGAGATGCTCGTGCCCGGTCGTTTCCCCGCAACGGTGCTCTTTCTGGAGACGCCCCCCGGTCTGGTGGATGTGAACGTTCACCCGGCCAAGCGGGAGGTGCGCTTCCGCGATTCGCGTCGTATCCATCACATCGTCAACCGCGGGCTCAAGAGCGCGATTCACGGCGAGGGTGATCTGGGTCAATTGCTGGCCCGCGATTCCGATCTGCTGCTGGGAGCGCCGAGGTCCGGTCGTGCCGCCGAGGGGGATGCCCAGAAAGAGATCTTCGGCCGACCGGTCGTGGACGCCCCCTTTACCGGCGGTTCCGGCGGCGGCAGCCCCGCACACAGTTCCGGACATCTCCCGGGCGGCAAGCCCGCCAGTCCCCTGAACACGCGGGTCGGCGGCAGCGGTCTTTTCATGAGTCTGAGTACGGGTGAAGACGCCGAGGAGATTGCGAACTCCAGCGGCGTGAATGTCAATGACGAGCAGCGTGAGGAGCGGCTGTTCTGGCAGTTGCACAACACCTTCATCCTGACGCAGATTCGCGGCGGGCTTGTGATCATCGATCAGCATAACGCCCATGAGCGGGTGCTGTTCGACGAGGCGCGCGCAGCGCTGGACGGCGAGAAGATGGGTTGCCAGCGCCTGCTGTTCCCCCACACCGTCGAACTGGACGCCAACGAGATGGCCGCCTGGCAGGAGCAGGCATCGCTGTTCAGCGATCTTGGTTTCCTTATCGAGGAGTTCGGCGATCATACGCTGTCGGTGGTCGGTATCCCCGACAGCCTGCGCCGCTGGGATGACGGTCAGGTGATTCGTGATATTCTCGACGATGTGCTGGCCGAGACAGGCGGCATCACCGAGAAGCGGGACCGGGCGTTGATGAGCTTCGCCTGCAAGAGCGCCATCAAGGCCGGCGAGGGCATGCGCGACGAGGAGATGCGTCACCTTGTCGATCAGCTCTTCGGCACCGGCAATCCCTACACCTGTCCCCACGGGCGACCGATCGTGATCCGGATCAGCATGGACGAACTGGAGAAGCGGTTCCACCGCACCGTGCCGGAAGGCAACTGATGATCCGCGTACTGGTTGTCATGGGGGCTACCGCTTCGGGCAAGAGCGGGTTGGCCGTCGCGCTGGCCGAGGCGACGGGGCGTGAGATCGTGTCGGCCGACAGTCGGCAGGTTTACCGCGGGCTCCGTATCGGCACTGCGCAGCCAACTCACGATGAGATGGCGCGGGCGCATCATCATCTCGTCGATTTTCTCCCCCTCACCGAGCAATACAGCGCGCAGCGGTTTGCGGACGATGCCCTGCGACTGATCCGCGCCAGGCCGGAAACGCCGCCGCTGGTCGTCGGGGGCACCGGTTTCTACCTGCGCAGCCTGTGGGCCGGTCTCTTCAAACTGGATGTCGATCCGGAGCGGCTGGACGCCGTGCGTGGGGAGCTGGAACTGCTGGATACGCCCGAACTGGTGACGATGCTCGAACAGGCGGACCCGCTTCTGGCCGAGAAGCTGCATCCCAACGACCGTCAGCGGATCGTCCGCGCCCTGTCGGTGGAGCGGGTCACGGGGACACCTCTATCGGAACATCAGGCCACCGAGCGGGTGAAGCCGGACGACATAGAATGGGTGCGGGTATTTCTGCAGCCGGAACGGGCAGTGCTTCGTGAGCGGATCAAGGAGCGCACCAAGATGATGCTGGCCGGCGGGTGGCTGGATGAGATCAGGGAGCTGCTGGCATCCGGCGCGGATCCGGATTCCTACGGCATGGCGACACTCGGCTACGCCGAGTTGATCGACCACCTGCAGGGGAGGAGCAGCCTGTCGGAGACGGAGGCTGCGATAGTTATCCGGACTTGCCAGTATGCACGCAGGCAGGAGATCTGGTTTCGCAAGGAGAGTTGTGAGCTCGTTCTGGATCCCCTGGCGGCGGATGCGGGCGACAGATTGCGCGAGTTGCTGAACGGGTAGGTTGGGTGCTTGACACCCGGAGTTCCCCTTGCTAATTTCAGATCCGCTGCGGGAGTAGCTCAGTGGTAGAGCCTCTGCTTCCCAAGCAGATGGTCGCGAGTTCAATCCTCGTCTCCCGCTCCCTGAAAGCCCCCGTTTCACTCAGTGAAACGGGGGCTTCGTTATACCTGCCTCAGATCCTGTCGGGTGATTGGATCGACACGCGCCTGGTCGACGAGAGACTCAGTAGAGGCTCTTCACTTTGCTCCAGTTGGCTGCAAGCGGGATCCCCTGCCCACAGAAATGTATGTCGCCGCTGCCGTTGAAGGTGAAGGCGCTGCCCCAGAGGTCATGCTCCTCGTAGTTCCCGTCAACATAAGAGATCTTGTCCTTGTCGAGCCCCTTCTCCACCGTGATCCGGTGCTCTGCGCCCAACCAGTTCGTGGCGAATCCCATCATGTCCATAGAGCCCAGCACGACCCAGGTGTCGTATTGCGCATTCATGTAGGCCAGTGCGATATTGTCCTCCACGCCGCTGCCGGAGATAATGTGGAGGATGGAGTTCCAGGCGAAGGTGATGTAGCCCGATGAGGGATATGCCGGCAGGTTGTTGAGTCGGAACTCGGCTGCCGTGACCCCGTCGCTGTTGTCGGTGTAAAGCAGGATATAGATCGTGATGTTGTTATAGGGTGTATAATCGGCTCCACAGGTAGTCCCGTTCTCATCCAGGTAAAGACCGATATGAGCTTCATTTGAAGATGCATGGGCCAAGAGTGGAAGCATGGCGAAGATCAATACCGGCAAGCAGAGGGCAGATCTTCTCAAACGTCTCATGGGAGCCTCCAGGGGCTGGCGTTGTATTTGATGTTCCATCCGAATGATAATGAAACAGCAAGTGGGTGGAAACCAAAAACTACATGTTCATAAAGCTGGATATCATGCGGACACCATATTGACCGGTGGCGTCGGCAGTGGATCCGATCCTACACAGGTCCTCGGCGCGCGGCAACCGATTGTGCAGGAGCCTGGACTTGAGTAGTATGCTACTACCTGAGAGGTGGAGAGAACATGAAAACGGTTCGTTCAAGTAAACACCCCGGATTGCGGATCGCACCTGGCAAACGGGAGCCGGGGATCCTGCTCACAGGTGTGAGTGGGGAGCTCGCCGATCGCTTTGCCGTGGGTGAGCGGATCCTGAGTGTGGACGGCCGGCCCATCGAGGATATGCTCGACTTCAACTACTACACCATCTTCAGCGACAGCCCGCTGATCGGCATCAGGGCGGTCTCGGGTGAGGAGCGGCGGGTAGCCGTCCCGGCGGACCTCCTTGCCGGCGAGGGGCTGCAGTTCGAGCCGCTGGTCTTCAAGACCTGCGGCAACGATTGCGTGTTCTGTTTCGTCAAGCAGATGCCGACGGGATTGCGCGAGGATCTCTACCTCATGGATGAGGACTACCGCCTCGGGTTCCTCTACGGCAACTATGTCAGCATGGCCCTGATCCGGGACCGTGAACTCGAGCGGATCGTCACCCAGCGTCTGAGTCCGGTCTACGTGTCGGTGCACTCCACCGACATGCCGTTGCGCAATCGCCTGCTGGGGCTCAAACGGAGCCGCGACATCATGGCTGTGCTCGGCAGGCTCCGCGAGAGCGGCATCAGCATCCACACCCAGATCGTATTGCTGCCGGGCTGGAACGACGGAGAGCACCTGGAGCGCACGCTGAACGATCTGGCGGCCCTGCGGGGCGAACCGGGCGAGGGGGGCGTGGAGAGTGTGGGGATTGTCCCGGTGGGGCTGACGGCTCACAGGGCCAACCTGACGGAGCTTACCCCATTCACGCGAGAGGGGCACCGGCAGGTGGTCGATCAGGTCGAATCGCTGCAGGGGAAGTTTCTCGAAGATTGCGGCTCCCGTTTCGTGTTTCTGGCCGACGAGTTCTACCTCGGGGCCGGGCAGCCCCTGCCCGCCGCCTCGGCCTATGAGGATCTGCCTTTGATAGACAACGGCATCGGGATGGCGCGGGAGTTCATCGATGCCGTGCTGGCGGAGATCCCGGAGTGGCGGCCGCCTGCGCAACCCGTGCGGGTCGCCCTGCTGACGGGCGGGCTGGGGGCGCAGATTTTCAGGGATCACCTGCTGGAGCGGCTCAAGCCGTTGCCCGGCCTTGAACTGACCGTGTGCCCGATCGAGAATCGTCTGTTCGGAGCCCGGATCACCGTCAGCGGGCTGCTGCCGGGGCGGGAGCTCCTGGCTGCGGCCGGGGAGGTGGCCGACGCCGTCGATCTGCTGGTGATCCCCCCCAACACGCTCAACGCGGCCGACCTCTTCCTCGACAACCTCAGCCTGGACGACTTCCTGGCCAGAGCGCCGCTGCCGGTGAGCATTCCGGAATCCGGGCTGCTGACCGGTATCGCCGACTCGGTTTCCACCACCGGATAGAAAACCACTTGCGGCGCGCCATCCCGAGTGGTAGTGTGTCGCTATCGTCAACAACCACTAGCCTTTCCAGAGAATATCTATAGTGTCTCTTTTAAGTACCGTAGCAATCGTAGGTCGACCCAATGTCGGGAAATCGACCCTGTTCAACCGCCTGTCGGGGCGACGGATAGCCGTCGTTCACGAAAAGGCGGGGGTTACCCGCGACCGGCTGGTCAGTCTGGTCGAGCGGGATAATCGTCGTATCTACTTCGTGGACACCGGCGGCATCACCATGGCCGGCGACGAGCTGGACGAAAAAACCACCGAGAGCGCCCTGGCCGCCCTTGAGGAGGCCGGCCTGATCCTGTTCATGGTCGATGTCCGCACGGGTGTGACCGAAGAGGACCTGGCCGTTGCCAGAGTTCTGCGGCGTCACGCGGACAAGGTGTGGCTGATCGCCAACAAGGTGGAGCGGAATGAGGATGAGCTGAACATCCATGAATTCTACTCCCTTGGTTTGGGCGAACCCCTCGGCATCTCGGCCCTGCACGGGGATCATCTGCCGGAACTCTGGGAACGGCTCTACGACCACATCCCCGAATTGCCCGAGATCATCTACGACGAGCGGATGATGCGGCTGGCCGTGGTGGGGCGTCCCAATGTGGGCAAGAGCAGCATCTGCAACGCGCTGCTGGGCGAGGACCGGCTGATCGTCAGCGATGTGCCCGGCACGACGCGCGATGCCGTCGATTCCCGCCTGAACTGGCACGGCAATGAGATCGTGCTGGTGGACACCGCCGGCCTGCGCCGCAAGACGCGGGTGAAGGGTCGCCTGGAGGTCTACAGCAATCTCCGCAGCCTCTCGGCCATCGACAACTGCAATGTCGTGCTGATGGTGCTGGACGCCGACAGGGGCTTTGCCGAGCAGGATCTCAAAATCGCCAACCATGCCTGCAAGGAGGGCAAGGGGATGGTGATCTGCATCAACAAGTGGGACCTGGTCGAGAAGGACAGCGGCTCCATCGGCGAGTACGTGAACAAGGTGCAGGACAAGCTGCCGCTGCTGACCTATGCGCCGATCATCTTCATCTCGGCCCTGACCAAGCAGAGGATCCACAAGGTGCTGGAGACGGCGTGGCAGGTCTACGAGCGGCGCGGGAAGCATATCGCCACCAGCGAGTTGAACTCGTTCCTTGAAGCGATGATTCACAGGCGGCCGCCGCGGCACCACAAGGGGGGCACCGCCAGGTTCTACTACGCCACGCAGGTGTCGTCGGCACCGCCCACCTTCGTGCTGTTCGTTAACAAGGTGGAGTGGGTCGAGGAGGCCTATCGGCGCTATCTGATCAACCGCATGCGCGACAACTTCGACTATGAGGGCAGCCCGATTCGACTGCGGCTGCAGGGGAAGAGGAAGAGGGATTGATGGACTATCCGCGCCTGGCAATCGTGATTCTGCTCGGCTACCTGTTGGGGGGGATCCCCTACAGCTACCTGATCGGTCGGACGGTGCGGGATATCGACCTGCGGCGCGTGGGCAGCGGCAATCTCGGCGCGACGAATACCTTCCGCGAGATCGGTGCCCGGTGGGGCGTGCTGGTGATGATCCTCGACGCCGCCAAGGGTTGGCTTGCCGTCTGGCTTGGTTCGCTGATCGTCGGACCCGGGCTGGCGCCCGTACTGGCCGGACTGGCCGCGATACTCGGTCACAGCTTCACACCCTACCTCCGCTTCAAGGGGGGCAAGGGGGTCGCCACCAGCGCCGGCGTTTTCATCTGCCTGGCCCCGGTCGCAACCGGTCTGGCGGTGCTCGTGTTCGCCGTCCTGCTCGTGACCTGCCGCTACGTTTCGGTGGCCAGCATGGCGGCGAGTCTGTCGCTGCCGCTGCTGATCCTCTGGCGCGATCCCCTCAACCGGAGTGTGCAGGCGCTGGCCCTGCTGGTGACGCTGCTGATCTGGATTCGGCATCGCACGAATATCGTGCGGCTTGTGCAGGGGACCGAGAACCGTTTCGAGCTCTCCAGAAAGAGGGGTACCTGATATGGCCACCATCGCCGTTCTCGGTTGCGGCAGCTGGGGGACATCCCTGGCGCTGGCTCTGCACAGGGCGGGGAACGATATCCGCCTGTGGGGGCATCTGGAGGATGAGATCGAGCCGATCCGCAGTGAGCGGCGCAACGAGAAGTACCTGCCCGGCGTCGAACTGCCGACGGCGATCGAGGCGACCACCGATCTGGATCGGGCGCTGACGGACGCAGAGGCCGTGATCCTGGTGGTGCCGAGCAGCGTCATCCGCATCGTGGCGGCCCAGGTCAGGGCCAGTTCAGCCTTCGATGGCAAGGCCGCATTGATACTGGCGGCGAAGGGGCTGGACCCCAAAACGGGCAACACCCTGTGCTGGGCGATCGAGGATGAGATCGGTCCCCTGGGGGAGCGGCTGTTGACGCTGGTGGGACCGAGTCACGCCGAGGAGGTCGCCGAGGGGATACCCACGGCCCTGGTTCTGGCCGGTAGGGAGAGCGTCCTGCGCGAACGCCTGCAGATCTGCTTCTCCAGCGAGGCGCTGCGGGTCTACGTCAACGACGACAGGATCGGCGTCGAGCTGGGGGTGGCGCTGAAGAATGTGATCGCCGTGGCGGCCGGGATCATCGACGGCATCGGGATGGGCGACAACACCAAGGGCGCGCTGCTCAGCCGCAGTCTGGTCGAGGTGGGGCGCTACATCGAATCGCACGGCGGCAGCCGCGACACGCTGCTGGGGCTGGCGGGGGTCGGCGATCTCGTCACGACCTGTTTCAGCCGCCACAGCCGCAACAGGCACGTCGGGGAGCAATTGGGACAGGGCAGGACTCTTGAGGAGATACTGGGCGATATGGTCCAGGTGGCCGAGGGGGTCCTGACGACCAAGACGCTTCACGACCTCGCCGACAACGCGGGGGTGGAGATGCCGATCACGGCCAAGGTCCACGCAGTGCTTTACGAGGAGATGGATCCAAAGCAGGCAATACGGGAACTGATGACGCGAACTCCGGCACCTGAAATACGGAAGGGAGAGAAGAATGCCTCCGGCTCCAGAGCTTGAGAAAATCCGTAAAAAGAAGAGGGCGAAGACCGGTCGACTGTACTGGAGCATCAGCGATGTGGCTGATCTGACGGGGGTGAAGCCCCATGTCCTCCGGTACTGGGAAACGGAGTTCCCGACCCTGAAGCCGAAGAAGAACAGCGCGGGCAATCGTCACTACCGCGAGCGGGACGTGGAGCTCGTGCTGGCGATCAAGCACCTGCTCTACAACGACCAGTTCACCATCAAGGGGGCGCGGCAGCGTCTCAACGAGACCCGCAAGGTGCGCGAACTGCTCAACCAGCTGGAGATCCCCTTTGCGACCGCCGATCAGCGGCAGGCGCTGCTGGAGATCAAACGTGATCTGGTCCAGTTGCGGAAGGATCTTGGATAGAAAAGCGGGCCGAGGGCTTGTAAAAGCGTCCAATTGTTGCTATATCTTGGAGCAATCGGGGCGTAGCGCAGTCCGGTAGCGCACCTGCATGGGGGGCAGGTGGTCGTGTGTTCGAATCACATCGCCCCGACCTCGAAGAGCCGTAGCTTCACAGCTGCGGCTCTTTTGCTTTGTTAGGATTCGCATTTGGAACTGTATCGACTCAGGAATCAACCGATCGGTGTGGTCCTGTCGGAGTGGATTGACGCGGAACAGGGATCCTCGTTTTCAAAGAATTCATTGTGTGTCTGGCGGCGTTGCTTCGTTCCGTGTATTGACGATATGTAACAGTGTTGAGCCAGGTGAGGATATTCGTGTTTGCTTTATTAATGTCGTCCTGATACACTTGAATCATATTGAAACGGGGATGAATACGTCTAATCGCTAATGGACATCGCTTTAGATCACAATGCGGCAGTGCCGCTTCAGTCAACATGTCTGCAAGAGGTGTGCATGCGCAACGTTCCACGTATTGGTTCGCTACTGTTACTGTCCATATCCCTGATTCTCCTCAGCTCGATAATTTGTGTGGCCGAGACCTACTTCGTGCCGACGGACTTCTCCGCCATCCAACCGGCACTCGACTTCGCGGAATCGGGTGATACTATCCTCGTCGCGCCGGGCACCTACTTCGGCCACGACAACAACAATCTCCATTTCGACGGCAAAGACCTGGTGCTGATCGGCTCGGGCGGTGCAGAGGCAACGACGATCGCCGTGACCTACGACACGGGATCAACGGGCTTTAACTGTTTCAGGTTCGGCAACTCCGAGACATCGGACTGTCTAGTCCGAGGTTTCACGCTGATAAATGAGCACTTCTTCAGCTTCGGTGGGGCAATTAAGTGCCTCAACGGCTCATCTCCCCGTTTCGAGGATCTGATCGTTGAGGATATCGCCTGGACGTTCAATCCCCGCTACTGCCGCGGCGCGTGCCTGTACTGCGAAGGTGCATCCAATCCGAGCTTCACGAATGTCCTTTTTCAGAACAACCACTCGGGTGACGGCGGAGTCATCTACATTGCATCGAGTGCTCCCACATTTACGGATGTGATCTTCAGGGGCAATCGGGCCTTGTACGGCGAGGAGTTCGGAGGCAGTCGGGATGACGGTAAAGGGGGCGTCGTTCTGATAGAAGGGGGGGCTCCGACTTTCAGATCATGCCTGTTCGAAAACAACGAGGCTTTGCTGGGTGGAGTGATCGCCGGTGAAGGCCATCCCGTTTTCGAGGACTGCGAGTTCTCGGCCAACAGAGCCCATGTAGGCGGAGTCGCCGCCTGCGATTTCAGCTTGAGCTTTGACAATTGCAGCTTCAAGGACAATGAAGCGTGCAGTTTCAGCTCGGACGTCAATACGTCCCCCGGAATTGGCGGAGTGCTCTACCTTGATGATGCCTCCGCGAATTTCTCACATTGCCTTTTTCAGCGGAACATAGCCCGAGCGCCCACCGAGGGTGCGATCATGCCGCAGGGCGCGGGCAAAGGGGGAGTGGCGTTCTGCTCTATCGGTATAACCTCGTTCACATCCTGTACATTTCACGGGAACGCGACCGAACCCTGGGAGGATGAGGAGAGCGGAGTGCTGCATCTCAGCGACGGGTCGACGACGACACTGACGCGAAACATCATGACCAACTCGCTGGGCGGCTGGGTCATCTGGGCGGAGCCAGGATCTCTACCCGCCATCTCCTGTTGCGATCTGTGGAACACGGACATGCCGATCATTGGCGGTGTGGGGGCGGAGGTTATCGGCTTCAACGGCAACATCAGCATCGATCCTCTCTATTGCGACGTCGAAAACGGCGACTTCACCTTGAACCCCGTCTCCCATTGCCTGCCCGGCGCCAATGATTGCGATGTGACAATGGGAGCCTTCGGAGAAGGGTGCGACGCCATCCCGGCTTACACCATCAGCGGACACATAGGCCTGGAGGACGGATCGCCTCTCGCGAACCACCTCCTGCATTGGGACGGCGGCTTTACGGTAGCGACCGATGCCGGCGGCAACTACAGCATATCCCTGTACTCGGGCTGGTCGGGTTCGATCAGCCCGATACTGTGCGCGCACGATGCCGAACCGCAGATCCGCAGCTATGAAAATCTGCAGACCGACCAGTTCGGCCAGGATTTCGTCATGACGCCCATCTCGCCGCCATTCAGAGTTCCGGAGGACATGCCGACGATTCAGCGCGCTCTAGACTGCGCCGTGTCGGGAGATACGATTCTGGTCGCGCCCGGCGTTTACTCCGGGTCGGAGAACATCAACCTGGATTTCGGCGGCAAGGATCTCGTGCTGATCGGCACGGGGGGCGCCGAGGCGACAACGATCTGGGCAACGTCGGAGTCGGGACATGTCGGCACGAAGTGTTTCGACTTCGATAGCGGTGAAAGCACGGCCTGCCTCGTGCGGGGATTCACGCTGCGCAACGACAGATTCTACAGCTTCGGCGGGGCGATCGTCTGCAGCAATGCCTCCTCGCCGCGCTTCGAGGATCTGATCATCGACGGCATCGAATGGAACACCGCGTCTCGCTTCTGCCTGGGCGCCGGCCTCTATTGCACGGAGCTGTCGAGTCCGAGCTTCACCAATGTCGTTTTCTCCAACAACCACTCCGGGACCGGTGGTGCGGTTTATGTCGTGTCGGGACAGCCCACATTCGTGAATGTGACCTTCAGGGGAAACCAGGCTTTGCAGGACGATCATCCCGGCGACCCCGTGGTCGAGGGCTCGGGCGGAGCCGTGTACAACGAAGTCGGGACCGTAACGTTCAGTTCGTGCCTGTTCGAGGGCAATGAAGCTGTGCAGGGCGGCGCCTGCACGGACATCGGCGCTTCCACCTATGATGGCTGCGAGTTCACCCGCAATTCGGCCAACAGGGGGGGAGTTGTCAGCAGTCAGGGTATCTCGACATTCATCAACTGCAGCTTTACTGCCAATGAAGCGCAGCGATTGGCGACGCAAACCGGAGAAGCGCCGGGGCTGGGGGGCGTCGCCTGGCTGGAGAACGCCACTACTGTGTTTCGGGGTTGTCTGCTCCTTGGGAATATCGCCCGCACTCACGAAGAGGGGGCGGAGTATCCGGCCGGAGCGGGGCTGGGTGGCGCTGCCTTCTGTTCGGGAGGGACGGTCGAGTTCGAGTCCTGCACAATCCATGAGACAATTTCCGAACCGTGGTTGGCGGAAAGCGGGGGCGCGTTGCACTTCAGCGATGGAACCGCCGCCTCTCTCATCGACTGCGTCATGACCCGCTCCGAAGGCGGCTGCGCGATCTGGTCGGACGATGAGGATCTTGCGATCATCTGTTGCGATCTCTGGAACGACGACAGGCCGCTTTTCGGCGGCGCGTGTCCCGATGTGATTCTGGCGGAGGGCAACATCAGCATCGATCCTCTCTATTGCGACGTCGACAACGGCGACTTCACGCTGAGCGCAGCGTCCAGGTGCCTGCCCGCTGTGAATGGCTGCGGCGAGTTGATGGGAGCCTTCACCCAGGGATGCGACGAGGTCGCGACACACACCATCAGCGGCAGAGTGGCATTGTCTGACGGATCGCCGCTTGCCGGTCTCGTCTTCTCCTGTGACGGCGGCTTCCAGGTTACGACGGACGCCGAGGGCAACTACAGTATCGTCATCCACGAGGGATGGTCCGGTGCGATCGCGCCCTACATCCTCGGGTACGAGACAAGTCCGCCGCAGAGGGACTACGTGGAACTTGTGTCCGATCATGTCGAACAGAACTTTGTGCTGACCCGCGGGTTGCAACCTTACCATGTGCCGGCGGACTTCCCGAATATACAGGATGCCTTGGATTTCGCTTTGGAGGGCGACACGATTCTCGTCGCGCCGGGAACCTACGGCGGCGAGAGAAACCATGAACTGGATTTCAACGGCAAAGGCATGACGTTGATCGGTACTGGTGGGTCCGCTGTGACGACCCTGGTTTTGGAGGTCTGCCCTTACCCCATGCATGAAGAGGTCGCGAACATCAGGTTCGACGATGGAGAGGGCCCGGATTGCCTGGTGCGGGGTTTCACCCTGGATCACAATATCAGTTGCCGCAATCGGAAAGCGATCGTCGTCACCGATGAATCCTCCCCCTCGTTCGACGACATCGTGATTGAGGGTCTTGACAACAACATTGATTACGACTGTTGCGGCCCCGTGGCGATCAGGACCTGGGAGGACTCCTCACCTCGATTCACGAACTCGATCATACGAGACAATGAGTCCGGGAACGCCGTGGTATCGATCGGTTCAGGGACACCGGTGTTCGAGAATGTTCTGTTTGAGAATAATGTGGGGAGCGAAAATGGATATGGCAGCGCAGTCTTCGTTTGGGGAACCGCCACCCCCGTCTTCATTGACTGTCATTTCGAGAACAACAGGGGGAACTACGGAGGGGCCATTCACGATCGGGGATCGGCGACCTACCTGAACTGCAGGTTCGAGAACAACGTGGCGAGAAGGGACCGCTATCAATACACGTGGTGGCCGGGTCTCGGCGGCGGTGTGTACCTCAGGAGTTCGACCAGCACGTTCACGGATTGCATCTTTCGTGGGAATGTGGCGGAAAGCTCGCCGACCTCGATAGCTGGAATAGGCAAGCCGGGGCGCGGCGGCGCAGTCTACGCCCGATACGGTGGGCCTTCATTCGAGCAGTGTACGTTCCACGACAACGTCGCCGAAGCCCACGCGGATACGTTGGGCGGCGCGCTGCAATTCGGCGGCGGCACCAACGCGTTCGTCGACGCCTGCATCATTTCCGGAGCGACGGAGGGCTGCGCGATTCTGGTCGAAGAGGTGGAGGACGTGCTTACGGTCACCTGCTCCAACTTCTTCATAACGGAGACGACCCTGTTCCACGGCGAGTGTCCCGACCTGCTGCAGGTGGGAGGCAATGTCTCCGTCGATCCGCTCTATTGCATGTATGCCGAGGACGACTTCACCCTCGCGGCGGCCTCACCATGTCTGCCGGGAGGCAACGCGTGCGGCGTGCGCATGGGCGCGTACGATCAGGGGTGTGTCGATGTGCCGGTGCTGCTCTCGGGTTTCTCGGCCGAAAGCGAATCTAGCGCCGTGGTTCTGAGCTGGACGACGAGCGAGGTGTTCGCCGCACCCGAGTTTATTCTCGAAGCCGTTCGCGATGACGTGACCCGCACCGTTGCCTGGAGCGAGGATGCGCCGCGCAGTTTCATGGCGCGGGATGAGTTGGCAACTCAGGAGCCGGGGGAGATCGTCTACCGGCTTCTCGGGCGGCTGGTCGGCGAGGAGTGGCTGCCGCTGGGCATGTTGTCCGTGATGCCCGCTGTCGCGCCTTTGAACACCGCACTGCTCGCACCTTTCCCGAACCCGTTCAACCCGCAGGTGAATATCGAGTTCACGCTGGGGGCGGTGGGGGCTGTACGCGTGAGCATCTACGACGTCAGCGGCCGACTGGTACGTCGACTCGCCGATGGTCAGTTCGCCAATGGCAGACACGAACTGATCTGGGAGGGACGGGACGACCAGGGGCGCGATCAATCCAGTGGCGTCTACTTCGTTCAGATGGAGACGGCCGGTGCGACGGAACGGCAAAGGCTCGTACTCCTTCGCTAAGAGCGGATTCACCGGGGGGCGAGGTGGAACCGCTCCGCCGCGCCCTACCCAATACCCCGATCTTGGGCTAATCTGAAAAATCCCCTCCCGCTGGAAAACGAAAAAAGTCCAAAGACAATGCGCATTCTTCTCAATAACGATGAACGGCATCCACGCACAGGGCCTCCAGGTCCTTAAAGAGGCGCTGGAGCCTCTCTGCGAACTCTGGGTGGTGGCCCCTTCGTCCCAGCAGAGCGCTACGAGCCGCAGCCTGATCCCGGACACGATCCTGCGTCGTAGGCAGGCCCCCTTCGTTTGGGTTCAAATAACCGGTCGCTGGCTTTAAAGAGAGAAGAACAAGCAGTGTAGGATCTTGGCAGGATGGATTGCCGGGATTCTTCACACATTGTGGCTTCTTGCGCTTGGGAGAGGCGCTAAGTCCTTGAAAACCAGGCCACAAACAACAATAGGCACCCCTTCGGGCAGATGGGGGGCGGATTGCTGCCTGCTCCCTTTTCTCCCCCTCCGCAGGGGAAAATCCCTACCCAAAATCGCTCGCTTGAGCTACTCTGAAACTCCCTTCCCCTATGTAATGAAAAGGTCCAAAGACAATGCGCATACTTCTCAGCAACGATGACGGCATCCACGCACCGGGACTTCAGGTTCTGAAAGAGGCGCTGGAGCCCCTCTGCGAACTCTGGGTGGTGGCCCCCTCGTCGCAGCAAAGCGCCACGAGCCACAGCCTGACGCTGGGCAATATCCTCCGCCGTCGCCAGTGGAGCGAACGGGTGTTCAGCGTGCAGGGCACTCCGGCCGACAGCGTGCTGATGGCGATCAACGGCGTCATGCAGGATACTCCGCCCGATGTGGTGATCTCGGGCATCAACCACGGGCCGAACATGGGTGAGGATGTCCACTATTCGGGCACCGTGGCCGCAGCCATCGAGGCCGCCATCCTCGGCGTGCCGGCGGTGGCCGTGTCGGTGGCCTCCTTCCGCGAACAGGTCTGGGACGGCGCCGTGCGCTACATCTGCGAACTGGTCTCCAAACACGAGGATCGCATCAGGGCCAAGGGGACGCTGCTCAACGTCAACGTGCCCAACCTGCCCTACAGCGACATCAAGGGTGTGTCGGCGACCCACCTGGGCTCCCGTTTCTATGGCGATGTGATCATCCGCAAGGAGGACCCCCGGGGGAAGGACTACTTCTGGATCGGGGGCGAGGAGCCGACCTGGATCGAGGATCGGGACTCCGATTTCTACGCCGTGCACAGGGAGGAGAGGATCTCGGTGACGCCGCTGCGGCTCGATCTGACCGACCGCAAGCGCATCGCGGACCTCAAAGAGTGGGTGGAGGGGTAATGACGGGATTATTTCAGGTAGCTCGGCGCCGTATGGTGGACAGGATCCGTGGACGCAGCCTCGCCGGTGAGATGGTATTGGCGGCGATGGAGGACCTGCCCCGGGAGATCTTCGTCGATCCGGCCCTGGCGCCGCGCGCCTACGGGCGGGACGTCCTGCCCATAGGCTTCGGCCAGACGATGTCCCACCCCGAGGTCGTCGCCTTCATGACGCAGGCGCTCGAGCTGACGCCGGGGATGAAGGTGCTGGAGATCGGCACCGGCTCCGGCTACCAGGCAGCGCTGCTCCACCTGCTGGGCATGGAGGTGTGGACGGTCGAGAGGATCGCAAAGCTCCTCGAAGGCGCCCGTCGCGCCTGGGGGTTGCTCAACATCCTGGATGAGATCAACGTGGCCGTGGGTGACGGCTATCTGGGCTGGCCCGAGACAGCGCCCTTCGACCGCATCCTGCTCACCGCCGCCCCCCCCGAGGTGCCGAACACGCTGCTCACCCAGCTCAGGGAGGGGGGGCAACTCGTCATGCCTATCCAGGAGGGGGAGCAGCAGCGGTTGCTGCGTCTCCGTCTGGAGGGGAATCGCGCCTACCGCGAGGACCTGGGGCCCTGCTCTTTCGTGCCGATGAAGGCGCGCGTGGTGGAGGCGTAGATGCACAGTCTTGTCGAATGGATTCAGGCGCTGCCGCCCAATATCGCCGTGTTTCTGCTGGCCACACTGCCGATCATCGAACTGCGCGGGGCCATCCCCTTCGGGGTCTCGGTGTACGAGATGAGCTATCCCCACGCCTATCTGGTCTCCGTGCTGGGCAATCTGACGCCGATCGTGCCCATCCTGCTGGCCCTGGGGCCGGTAGAGCGCTGGCTCGGTCGCTGGCCCCTCTTTCGCCGCTTTTTCGACTGGGTATTCGCCCGGAGCCGTCGCAAGGGTAAGCTGATCGAACGTTTCAAATTCTTCGGTCTGATCCTCTTCGTGGGGATACCGCTGCCCGTAACGGGGGCCTGGACCGGCGCCGCCGCGGCCTATGTTTTCGGCGTGCCGCTGAAACGGTCGCTGCCTGCGATAATAATCGGGGTGCTGCTGGCCGGTATCATCGTCAGTCTGGCCTGGGCCGGCGGAGTCACTATCTTTACAAAGCTGCCGGTAAGCGGATGATTCACTCTTTACACGGCAGTGTGTCTTAAGTAGATTCTTGGGACACCTCGGGGTGTAGCGCAGCCCGGTTAGCGTGCCTCGTTCGGGACGAGGAGGTCGGAGGTTCGAATCCTCTCACCCCGACCCTATAACCGCTCTCTCGTCAGGGGGAGCGGTTACGTTTTTGTACAATGTCTTGCTTTCCTGCAACTCATTCATTACCATCTGGTTGAGGAGTGAGTGCAGGTGCGGAAGCAACCGTGGATTAAATACTCCGGGAGTTTTGATGGCGGGATACGATGCGGAATCCAGTTATCTGAACGAGATAACCCAGATACCGGTTCTGACGGCCGAAGAGGAGAAGCTGCTGGCGAGGCAGGTTCAGGCGGGGGATCAGAATGCCCGTCGGAAGCTGATCGTCAGTAACCTGCGGCTCGTGCTGAGCATCGCCCGCTCCTACACCGGTCGCGGTGTCGCGCTGATGGATATCGTCGAAGAGGGGAATCTGGGGCTGATTCGGGCCGTGGAGAAATTCAACCCCGAGCGCGGTTTCCGTTTCTCCACCTACGCTTCGTACTGGATCAAGCAGGCGATGGCGCGGGCGGTGTCGAACCAGGGGCGGACGATCCGCATCCCCTTCCACGTTTTTCAACTGGTCAATCGCTACACCAGGCTGGCCAACAAGGACCAGACCATCAAGCAGTTGGACGATGTCGAACTGTCGGAGAAGCTGCGCTGCTCGAAGCGGAAGGCGCACCTGGTGCGCAACCTCGTGATGGGCATAATGTCGCTCGACCTGATGATGAGTCAGGGGGCGCTGAAAGAGCTTTACAGCGAGGACAAGAATCAGGTAAGCAAGACGCCGGAGGATGTCGTCTCCATGCAGATGGAGCACGACAGGCTGCACAAACTCATGGACAAGCTGTCCGAACGGGAGCGGGCCGTGCTGCGGATCCGCTACGGCTTCGAATCGGGCGGGGAGTTCCAGACGCTGGAGGAGACGGGCAAGGCGTTTGGCGTCACCCGCGAACGCGCTCGGCAGATTGAGATGAAAGCGCTGCGCAAACTGCGTCTGATCCTGACGGCCGAAGACGGCCTGCCCGAGTCCTGGAACAGCCTTGAGGGCGGTTCGCCGACAAACTGAATATGCCCCCGTAGCTCATCAGGATAGAGCACTGGTTTCCTAAACCAGGTGTAGTGAGTTCGAGTCTCGCCGGGGGTACCATTAAATAGGCCTAATCGCAGTGAGATCGCGATTGGGCCTTTTGCTTGTCTGGCTTTTGTGCCCACCTTGCTTCCAGCTTTGCCCCGATATCGTCGACGGAGTCGGGGACTAGTTGAAAAGAGTGCCGTAATTGTGATAATCTTATAATGTATCAGATCTGAATAATCATCTGACAAGAGGTGATATTCTCAGATTTGAATATCTGAATGAAAGCCCACTTTGAATGAAAACGAAAGGCGCTTCTAATGGCTGATGTAAAAATCAACACTCCCGAAGGGACCTTCAAAATCACTCAAAAGCCTGGTGACCTGATTAATGGAATCAAGAAGGGAGACCTGAGCAGGATATCTGCCTATGGTGAAGGCGATGCCACTGGGCAGGGATTGCATACTGGCACCAATTCCCAAACTGTTGGCAGGCATAACCAGCCTTTTGGGAGGAAAAAGTAGTCTGCATACATCGACACTCTGGGGAGCAGGTTCAATCTGCCTCCTTCAATCTACTATTCGCACTCCAGCATACGGAGTACTGGAGTGAAGGGGATAGAATGACTAGGCTGAGTTCCTTCGTTGCGTCTGTACTCACAACATGGATTCTGTTACAGCCCATCTGTCCGTTTGCAGGTGTCCATAATCCTCTTAGCATTCAATATGAGTATAGCATCCCACTTCCAAATGAAGCAGGAGAAGGTATAGCATTTGATGGCACTCATCTCCTCGTTGACAGCGGAGGTTTGATCCGGTTCTTGGACAAGGAGACGGGCGAGGAAATGAGAACTATCCCGTACTCGTTTCAAGGCTATCCAAACAGTACTGAATTGCGTGGAATGTGCGTAAATTCCAACAGAATAGCGATTGTAAATATCGATGGCATTGTCTGCTACATGGACCTGATAACAGGCGAGCCATATCAGTACTATGACTTACGAAGCGCTTTGCCCAATATATTGGAAGTAATGGCATGTGAAATCATTGACAACGAACTCTATCTCCTGACTACGCGAGTTCATACTGAACTAATAGCCGACTATGTTTCAGTGTTCAATGCCATGGATGGATCCTTGCTGCGAAGATACCATGACCCTGGCTTATCTTCTCATGGGACAGACAACGGGGGATTGGTCCATATAGCAGGAGAACTTTGGAGTGTTTATCGAAGTTACTCCGGCATAAGTCGCTTCAATCCGCTGAATGGTGTCGGCGACAACTCTGGTGTTGTCCCGTATGATTTTCTTCGAGATCTTGCCGGCATACATCCGCCATGCCCATGTGGTGTTGCATTTGATGGCGAGAATAGAATATTCGTTCTTAACGGTAATGCAGATCAAATAGATGTATATCGGTACAATGAATCAATAGGCGATTTCGTTTGGGATGATGTTAATGATAACGGCCTGCAGGAGGTGAACGAACAAGGAATTCCTGATATTCTCGTTAATCTCTTCGACGACTCAGGTGTTCTGATCAGTACCACAGGTACAGATTCATCAGGTTTCTATTCCTTCACAGATCTAGGACCTGGTACCTACTCTATGCAATTTGTAAGACCTGCCGGTTATAGGTACAGTCCACAGGATGTAGCAGATGAATCTTGTGATAGCGATGTGAATCCAACTACTGGAAGAACTGATTACATTTACCTGGAGGAGGGTGAACTGGACCACGATTGGGATGCGGGTATGTATTATGATGGTGTATCCTCAATTTCCAATCCAGTTGGTGCACAGATGGATTTGCAGCTTAAGAGTTATCCTAATCCATTCAACCCATCTGCTATGATATCATATGTGCTGCCAATGGAATCTCATGTGCAACTTGCAATACATGATCTGGCGGGCCGATTGGTCCTCCTTTTGGAGGAGAATGAGAGCGTATCCAAGGGGCACCATCAAGTGAAATGGCATGGTTGTGATTCCAAAGGGAAGGCGATGAGTTCAGGTTTGTACATATGTCGACTTGAAACAAGCTACAATTCGGATTCAATTCCGTTAATACTAATCAAGTAGGATGAGTTCAAGTGGGGTGGAGAGAAGGAGGCGCAAGCTCTCCCGTCGTTGTCGGGATCTGGAGCAGGCCGTCAGCCGATAGGGCAGGGGTTCAACCTCGCTTCCCAGGCTGACCCTCTCCCAAACTGCCCTTAACCGCTTCCGATCAAATCCATGACAGTATCCCGAATGGATACCGTGTCGGTTGACTTGCCGCCGATCATCGGGGACAATCCTTCGAGATCAGACCTACTGCCGTCTACCCTTCCCGGGAATTGAACTCATATGCCGAACTTCATGCGCAGAGCCGTGTCCCATCCCGTGAGTCTCCTCAGTTCCCGATCCGCCCGGCGGCAAAACGTGGGCCGCATCATCCTTATCTTCAGCTGCGTTTTACTATCGATGTCCACCGTGGCGACCCGCGCCGGGGCCGACATGGCCGAGCGTCTGGAAAATCTCCAGGGCCTGTTCTATGCGGGACAATTCGCCGCGGCGCGGGATACCGCCCAGGCGATTATCTTCGAGACGGAACGGACTGCCGACAAACCATCACTGGCCGCGGCCCTGCTCAAACTTTCGGACGCGCACTACTACCTGGGCAACCACGCGCAAACGCTGCCGCCGATTGAGAGAGCCTTGGGCATATTCCGGGAGATCGGCGACGACACCGGCATCGGCCGCTCCTATTACAGCCTTGCCTATTTTTACGAGCGGACCGACCCGGCGCGCATGATCGAACTGCTTGAGGAGGGGCTGATCTACACGGAGCGGAGCGGCGATCGGCAGTTCAGCATGAACATCGCCAACGCCATGGGTTCGGCGCAATTCAACCAGGGGCAATATGCCGCGGCCATCCTCTCCTTCGGCAAGGCGGCCGAACTTGCAGGCGATCTGGAGGCCGTCTCGGCGCTGGCGACGGCCAACCAGAACATCGGCCTGATCCACATGCACCAGGGCAACAACATCAAGGCGTTGGAATACTTCGACCTGGCCCTGGCGGCCGTGCGCGAGATCGATGAGACGCACAGCATCGCCATCGTGCTGGGCAACGCCGGCAACGCCCACCTCGGCCTGTACGACTTCGAGGCGGGGCTGGACTGCTACGAGCGCGCCCTGGCCATCCATCGCGAGAGCGGCTACCAGCGGGGCATCTGTGTCCAGCTCAGCAACATCTCCTCCGTCTACGAACGGTTGCAGGACCTGGAGCACGCGGCCGAGCTGCGCCGCGAGGCGCTGGAGCTGGCAATCCAGACCGAGGACAAACGGGGCATCATCCAGACCATGTCCTATCTGGGGCAACTGCACGTGAGCCTGGGCGATCTGATACAGGCGCGGGACTATTTCGAGCAGGCACATGCCCGGGCGACCGAATTCGGCGATCCCTTCCTGCTGTCGGACCTCGAGGTCAAGCAGGCGCAAATGGCCTATACGAACGGCGACGGCGATCTTGCCGTTGCAAAATTGTCCAGGGCTGAGGTCAACGCGCGGCAGGTTGAGGATCGCAACAGCCTGGCCATCATCATGGCGAAAAGGGCGGAGTGGGCGGCCGCCGCCGGGGATCACGAATCCGCCGTAGCCGGATTCCGGGACGCAATTGATCTGCACCTGGCGCTGGAGACGAATCTGAATCTCCACTATTACTACAGTCGGCTGGGGCAGTCGCTGGCGGCGCTGGGCCGGATTGAAGACGCGGAGCGGGCCTTCGACAACAGCCTCGCGCACATCGATGAACTCGACGCCCGGATCGCGATGGGGGAATTTCGCGTCAGCCTGTTCGCGGAGGTGGCCGCCATCTACAGCGCCTACTCCGGTTGGCTGGGTGATCGGGGGCATCTGCTGCGCGCCTGGTCGGTTCTGGATCGGGGGCGGGCCCGGCAACTGGCGTTGCGGATTCAACAGGGGCGTCACCAGGTCGATTTCACCCCGGCCGAACTGACGGTGCTGACCCGCATCAGCACGCTGCAGCGACGCCTGCGGACCGAAGCGTTGACCGGCGCAGAGCAGATTGACCTGCGGGCGGAGATCGTCGCAGCCGAGTACGAGTACAATCGCGCCTGCCGCCGGAGCGCCGGCAATTCGGGTATCACATCGGAGAGTCAATTCGAGTTGCCCGCGAGTCCCGTCGTGACCGTAGCCTATGCGGTTGCCGGCGACACCTTGCGCGTCTACAGCAATGGGCCGAATGGCCTGCGCCTGCGCAAGGTCGCCGCTGCGCGGCAACTGCTGGAGCGCATCTCTCTGTACCTCGATCTTATCGCCGATCCCGATTCCGGTGATCATCATCGTGTGGCCGGGCAAAGTCTATTCAAGACGCTGTTGGGTCCCGAATTGGAGGGGCACGCTTCGGAGCAACTGGTGATCGTGCCCGATGACCGTCTCTGGTCACTCCCCTTTGCCGCGTTGCGTGACGATCAGGGCCGCTATCTGAGCGAGAGGATGACCGTATCGCTGGTGCCGTCGTTGACCATACTCCACGGGTTGACCCAACTCCCGGCGGGCGCCAACCGCCGCATCCTGGCCACGGCGAACACCCGTTTTGACGAATCCGCCGTCGGCGCCGATGCACTGGCGCAACTCGAGGACACGCCTGTCGAGGCCATCCGTGTCGGGCGCCTGGCGCACGGTTCAACGGTGCTGCAGGAGGCCGACGAGGAGCAGGTGAAAGAGAACCTTGTCGACGGCTACCAGCTCATCCACCTGGCGACACACACGCTCATCGACCTGGAGCATCCCAACCGCTCAAGCATCGTGTTCGCGCCTACCTCCAGCGAGGATGGTTACCTGCAGGTGCGTGAGATCGCCCGCCTGCCGCTCGACTGCTCCCTCATGGTGGTGTCCGGGTGCAGCAGCGGGCGGGGACAAGTCGTGGCCGGCGAAGGGCTGCTGGGCTTGACCCACGCACTGCTCAGCGCCGGGTCGCGATGCGTGACTCTGTCGCGCTGGCCTGTAGCCGACGCTGCCGCCGCCGTTTTCATGCAGGAGTTCTACCGGGCTCTGCCCACCCACTCGGTCGACCGCTCGCTGCAGATCGCCCGGAACAGGCTGCAGGGGATGGAGCGCTGGGCACACCCAGCCGTCTGGGCCGCGTTCTACGTGGCCGGCGATGGCGCCCAGACACTGGACCTGCCGCGGCGACGGCCCTGGAGCCGCATGAGTTTGCCGGTCGCCGGATGCATAATCCTGTTGCTGGTCATTGCACTGCGCCGCCGTTGAGCTATCCGTGGAAAAGCCCCTGACCTCGAACGGGATTCAAATCGAAAAGAGAAGGGGACATGCACCTTTCAGGTGCGTGTCCCCAGTTGAATCAAACCCCAATCCCGACGACGCTACTTGATCATTATCATCTTGCGCGTCTCCCGGAAATCGGCCGTCTGCAATCTGTAGAGGTAGACGCCGGATGCCAGACGCCTGCCCTCATCGGTGCAACCGTCCCAGATGATGCTGTGATGTCCCGCCGTGAAGTGCCGTCCCTGAGTCAGATTCCGTACGAGACGCCCGGCAAGGCTGAACACGCGCAGGTCAACCTGCGAGTCGCCGGCGAGTCCGAAGGAGATCACTGTTGTGGGGTTGAAGGGGTTCGGTACGTTGGGCATCAGGTAGCTGACCGTCGGGGCGGTTTCATCCTCCACACCCACAGAGCTGCAACCCTCTCCATAGGCACCGATCTGCTCGCTGCAGTCGTTGTTGGCCGCCAGACATACCGAGTTGGTATCGATGGTGAAATCCCCTACATGGGCGTCGCAGAAGTAGGGGTTCGCGGAGATGTTGCCGGCGACCCCATACTGACCGGCGATACTGCCGGTCCAGTCGCCACCAGCATTGCCGTAGATATCGCAGCAGGTCAGGGTCGCTGTACCGGAATTCACACACTCGAAAGCGGGGGCACGATTGCCGAAGGCGAATAACATACCCTCCGCCTGTGCCGGGGTGCCATCGACATAGACACCGCAGGCGTTGACACCGGTGTTACCGTAGACCGTGCTGTCATACAGTTTGATGTATTCGGAATCGATTACGGATATTCCGCCACAGGTTCCAGCGGATGTGTTGTTGGCAATTGTGGCTGAATACAGCTTCAGAGTAGAACCCTGTTCGATATGCAGGGCGCCGCCGCCGACGGCGCTGTGATTGTCCTCAAACCAGCAATCCCTGATGGTGACGAACGAGTAGTTGTAGATCATCACCGCACCTCCACGATTATCGGTGGTGTTGCCGGTGAAGATGCAGTTCTCAATGGTGGGATATCCGAAGTAGCAACGGATAGCTCCGCCATCGCTCGACGCATGGTTATCCCGGAAGATGCAATCGATGATCAGAGGTGCGGAGGCGTTGTGCACCGCTATGGCCGCCCCACGACTATCGACGATGTTGTCCTCGAAGATGCAACCACGAATGGTTGGTGAGGATTCATGCTCGCAGAACATGCCGCCGGCGAACCATGCGTAGGCATTGCGAATCGTGATGTCTGAGAATTCGGTCGTGCTGGTCTCGCCTAGATAGAACTTGATGCCGCGATGTTGATCCTCGGCGGTACCCTCGCAATCAATGATACAGGTCTCCGCATTGCCGCTTTGCGAGCGGATGCTGACCGCCGCGCCGCTTGCCAGCAGATCACGGTTGCCCGTACCCCGGAAGACACCATCGGCAAGTTCGATCACATCGCCGTCGCCGGTGCCGTCCAGCGCCGCCTGGATGGTGGGGAAGTCGCCGCTGCCGTCGGGCTTCACCACATAGAGCACGCTGCATTCAACTTGACCCGCACCGACCAGTTCATGGCCGGGGGAGTTGGCGGGGGCGCAGGGAGATTCTCCGTGCAGGGTGTAGAGACCAGGACCGCAGTAGAGCGGGTCAGCGGAGAAGTTGCCGTCCTCACCCTCAAGTCCGGCCAGGCAACCGGTCCAGTCGCCGCCGCTGTTGTTCCACACGTCGCTGTCCTCCAGAGAAACACTGCCGCTGTTCACACAGACTGACGCCGATCCCTCCGTACTGTTCGCCAGGATCGAGCGGATGAAGGTGGCATTTCCTTCATTCCGACAGTAGGCCACGCCGCCCTGGGGCGAGTGGTTACTGTCGAAAGTGCAATTGGTGAACACCGGTTCGGCGCCCGAATACTGGCAATGGACCGCCCCGCCCATGCTGTTCGAACTGTTGCCCGTGATGATGCAATCGGTGAAAACAGGTGCTGCCGGCGCGTACACGTATACCGCTCCTGCACCGTAGTGGCCGTAGTTGTTCTCGATGACGCAGTCGCTCACCTGGGGAGCCGCACCCGACATGCAGTGCAGGGCCCCGCCTGCGTTACTTGCGCTGTTGTCGAAGAAGCGGCAGTCGGTGATCACCGGGCCGGAGCCGGAGGTCATGGCGATTGCCGCACCATTATTGGAGATGTTGTCGCGGAATATGCAGTTGGTGATGCTCGGGAGGGCGCCGACGATCCTCATCGCGCCGCCATAATTCTTCCAGGCATTACGCACGGTTATACCCTCGATGGTGACCTGGGGACATTCTGCGCTGCTGCCGAGTGTGAAACCCCGATGCTGATCGGTCTCGCCGGCGTTGCAGTCGATGATGCAGGCCTCCGGGTTCCCGCTGGCCGAACGGAGATAGATGCTGGTGAAGTTGAAACCCAGATCACGGTTGCCGTCGCCGGTGTAGACGCCGTCGGCAAGCTGGATGGTGTCACCCCAGCCGCAGGCGTTGATCGCCGCCTGGATGGTGGGGTAGTCGCCGCTGCCGTCGGCTTCGAGCAGGTGGGTCCGAATTCCGCAACCGATGCCGAATGCGCCCTGCTGCCCGCAGGGGTTGATGTCCCCGTTGCAGGGTGAAAGCAGATTCAGATGGAAATCAAGCGTGCCGGGATTACAGTACATGGGGTCGACCGACAGGTTGCCGCTGACACCTGCATAGCTCGCGATATCCCCGATCCAGTCACCGCCGGCGTTGTTCCAGATGTTGGTGCACTCTATGTCGGGATTGGAACCAGGCTCCGAGTAAACACCCTCGCCTACCCAGCAACTGGTGATGAGGCAGTGATCCAGCGAATAGGTCACGTTGTTGCGGACATTGACTCCGCCACCCTCGGGCGCCTGATTTTCATGAAGCGTGCATCCGAATAGATTCAGATACCCGTTCGTCACCCAGAGGGCTCCACCGGCATTGGTGGCGCTGCAGTTGTTGAACAGGCACTCCTGGAAGAGGCTGGCGATCGAGAGCGCGTAGCCGTATACGCTGCCGCCTCGGTTGCCAGCGGAGTTACCCGAGAACGTGCACGATTCGAAGGTGAAATCATCGTGACGGATATGGACTGCGCCGCCATCATTGACGGCGTGATTGAACTGGAATGTGCACCCGCGCATCTGGGCACCGCCGTAGTAGCCGAAAAACGCGCCGCCATCGGTATTGGCATTGTTGGCGACGAACTGGCACTCGCTGAAGGTGGCCTGGGCGCCGCCGTCCATATAGATGGCGCCACCGTTGGTGCCGGCGTAGCAGTACTCGAATTTGATGTTGGTAAAGATAGGAGACACTGCACCATTCAGGTAGAGCGCGCCACCGTTCCCTTTCCAACCGTTTCGGATTGCGAAGTTCTCCAGTTTGGCGCCGCTCCCCTCACCGTTATTGAACAGGAAAGCCCGGTGCGGTATTGAACTTGATCCCTCCAGGTCCAGGACACAGTCGTCCCTGTTGCCGCTGACGGAGCGGATGATGATCTCGAGCCCGTTGAAGCTGAGATCCCGGTTGCCGGAACCGGTGAAGATGCCGTCACCCAACTCGATGACATCGCCATCCACGCAGGCGTTCATCGCCAGTTGGATGGTGGAGTAATCGCCAGATCCGTCGGGATTGACGAGGAAGACAGTTTCGCCGACAGCTCCGCAGCCGACACCGTAGAGACCGATCCGGCTGCAGTCGTTGTTGTCCTTGGCGCAGGGGGAGTCCGAATGCAGCGTGTAGTCGCCGCCGATCGGATCGCAGAAGCGGGGATCGGAGCTGATGTTGCCGCTTGCGCCGCTCTGCCCGGCGATGGCGCCGACCCAGTCGCCCCCCGCATTACCCCAGACGTCGCAACATTCCAGTGAAAGTGCGCCGTAGCTGGAGGCGTCGAGGCAGCTCTGATCTGCCGAGTTCCCCGTGAACAGGCAGTTCTCGATTTCGGCATCGCCGTGCTGCATGAATATCGAAGCGCCGTTGGTCGCGGAGTTGCCCACGAACGTGCTGCGCTTCAGATAGAGGTCTTCGGACATACCGGCGAAGTGGATCGCGCCTCCGAACGTGTCGTTGGCGGTCAGCTTGTTGGCCGCATTGTCAAGGAAGAGGCAGTCCTCGATGGTCAGCCTGGAATGGTTGCTGGCGATGGCGCCGCCGTCGCTGTAGTTGGCGCTGTTGCCCTCGAATACCAGCGCTTCGAGCGTCAACTCGACGTTGTCGAGTCCGATGGCGCCGGCGCTGTCGTCGGTCCAGCCCCCGGTGATCGTGAAATTGGCCAGATGGGAGCCGGCGGCGCTGCCGTTGAGGATCAGGAAGGCCCTGTGCGGGTCTCCGGAGGAGCCGTTACAATCGATGATGGCGTTGGCGGGATCATCCCCGAGGCCGATCACACTCAGATCGCGTCCCCCGAATTCGATGTCCCTGTTGCCCTCGCCGGTGTAGGTGCCGCCCGCCAACAGGATGGTGCCGTTGTCGAGCACTCCGTCCACGGCATCCTGGATGGTGGCGAAATGTCCATGCCCATCGGCAAAGACAACGGTCGACATCGGACGGGAGAGGAATGTGCCGGTGAAGCAGTTGTTGTCCTCGTCGTACTCCTCCGCAACATTGTTGACGTCGGCGCAGATCTCGATCGAATGATGCCCCGGAGTGAGGGGGGACCAGGGGCCGCTGCTGACCGTCAACGGGACACCCGGGGTAATGGCCGGAACCGGGATGGTTCCGTAGGAGATACCATCGACCTCCAATGAGGCGTGGCTGCTGGGCATCAGCGAGTTGCCGCTGTTATTGAAGGTGATTTCGAAGGTGAGCATCTCCGCTGCAGAAGCCTCGGTCGGAGTGAACCCGGTCACATGGACCTCCACTCCGTCGGCCTGACGCGCATAGAGAGCCTCGTTGTTAACCTCGGCCGTGCCTGTTGCATTGGTCTCTTCGATGCTGTCATTGACGTCGGCCCTTGCCGAAACCATGTACGGCCCGGGCACGAGTCCTGCAGTCGAGCAGGTGACGACCACCTCGCCATAGGCCGGTATGATCGGAGTGGCGATGTCGCCGCAGGGATTCGATTCCATATTCAGTTCGAATGCGGTGAAAGAGGCGGGAGCCTCGGTATTGCCCTGGTTGGCCACGGTTATCTCGAACTCGACATCTCGGAAGGGGATGATGACGGCGGGCTCGATCGACATGATCTTCAAATCGATCGTACTGACCACCTGCGTGATCGTGATGGATTCGGTTTTGGTGTTGTTGCCTTCGTAATCCCCTTCAGGGACAGTGTTGAACGTGTCGACACAGGCGTACACATCGATCTGACCGGCGCCGTAGGGACCGGCGGCACAGGTCGTGACTTCAACAACACCGCCGTTGGCCGCGATGGCCGGCGTGTACAGATTGGGGCAGAGAAGCGAGCCATCCACGGAGACACTCGTAATGCACGGCTCGGAATCCACCGACCCGTTGTTGCGCACGAAGACTTTGATGTCGAACGGCGTGCCCTCGGGTACGCTGCCGGGGTTGATATAGGCAATCTCGAGATCCGGCGCGCCCGTGGTGATCTCGATCTCCTCGATCTGGAAGGTGTAGTCTCCACCGTTGGTGGAGTAGTTTTCGTGGAAGAGAACCAGGGCGTAGGTGCCGCTGGTGGCCGCGGTAAAATCATAACTCAATGTCATACCCTCGCCGGCCGGGTACTCCTCGATGGCGTCCGCGCGGGACAGCCATCCACCCACACCACCGGTGCGCAGCAGAGCCGCGCTCACATAGTCGGTCGAGGGGGAATCGTAGCTGAGGTGGAGTCGATAGCTCGTGCCGGCGACAAGGTAAAGATCCCAGACCCTGAACAACCCGCAGCCTCCACCGAGACCACCGTAACTCTCATTATATTCAGTGTCCGGAACCGCAGCACCCTGACCGGGATCGTAGTCGGTCAGGTGAGTGCCATTATACGGACCACTGGTGTACACCTCGCAAAAGCCCCAATCCTCATCGCCGGACCAGTTCCGGATCAGGAAGTTGGTGGCGTCAGGCAGATTCGAGCTGTGAATGGGCGACCCGCTGCCGAACTCGTTATCCCAGGCGCGCAAAAAGGCATCATTGGCCGGTAGCTGTTTCGCCACGGCAACACCCATCCAACCGGTCTGCTGATGCCAGTACTTGAACATTTGAGGCATGACTGAGGTGCTGTGACAGGGATCCGGGTGCAGTTGCAGCACTCCCTGGGCTTGGACCGTTCCTGACATCAGGAGCAAGCAGAGAAGCAGGAATCCCGCAAACTTTTGCGTCCGACGGGGACCCCGTACCGCTTTTGTTGAAAGAGTGTTGGCGACAACGTTGATTCCCGATTGCGTAAACACGACTCCTCCTTGGCTGATTATCAAGCACGGCCTGGCCATTGTAGCCTGGTTCAGGTAGAGACGGGACTTTCGCTCGGTGATCACGAAAAATGTTTGCGGGTTGGGAGAATACCGGCGGTTATCGGGCAATCCATCCGTTCGTCTGGATTTTGAAGTCCGGCAAAGGGGCGGGAATCTTTCCGGTGCTTGAATCGCGGCCGGATATCCATTACCGAAAAACTTCCGACGGCAGCAGTGGTGTGGTATGCTCCTATCTGGAGCGTTCGGATCACTTTTTTCATGATTACGGTGTGTAACCCATGTCCAAGTTCATCAAGGGATCAGCCAGCGAACAGGTATCGGATCTGGCTCTGCTCGAGATAATACGCAGCAATCCTGCACAACCGGCAGGCGACAGAGCTGTATCCCAACTCTTCGCACGTTATCAACGCAAGATCTACCTCTGGTGTTTTCGCTATGTAGGGGATCATGAGCATGCGCTGGAAATGACGCAGGAGGTTCTGATGCGGGCCTATCGGAAACTTGATCTGTTTCGGGAACGATCGAGTTTCGGCACCTGGCTCTTTGTCGTGACCCGCAACATTTGCCTTAGCGAGATGAAACGCAACCGCCTGCCGCAGGCTGATGTCGATCTTCAGGAGTTGCATGATCCCCGGGCCAATCCCGAGGAGGATCTCCTGAGCAAACTGGGTGAGGAGAGATTACTGCGTATAATACGCGATTACTTGAAGCCCGTTGAACAGCAGGCGATCTGGCTTCGCTGTGTGGAGATGATGCCTGTGGATGAGATCACGAGGATTCTGGGTATAACCGACAGCTCGGGGGCGCGCAGCATGCTTCAGAATACACGACGCAAACTTCGCGCTGCGGTTGACCGCTTCGAGCGTTTCGAAAGGAGAGGGCAATAGTGGCAGGATGTCTTAGTATTGAAGAGATCGAACGAGCACTGACGGCTCTCGATGATGATCCTCATCGTCTGCATCTGGAGGAGTGCCCCCGTTGCGCTGCTCTGGCCGCAGAATTGAGGGTCTTTTTGGACTCCGATGACTCACACGATACCGATTTGCCGCCGGGTTCCAATACTGATGATGCCGATGCGCGGCTGAGCAGTTTCGTCGCTGGCGAGATTCTGGCCGGACGATCACAGGAGATCGAAAAGGGGGAGACCACCCGCAACCGTTTTAGTCTCAGCAACGTTGCGCGGCTGAGTGACAGGCGAACGGGTGCGCTCCTGGTTGCGGCAGTTCTGCTGTTGCTGGTATTCGGGTTCTATCAGATTAGGGAACACTGGGGGACGTCATCCGACAGAGTTATGCGTGGTGAGGATGAAATGGCCGACTATGGCCTTTTGCTTGAGGTCAAGCCCGATGGCAGCTGCAGCTTCAGCTGGCATGAGGTCACCGGCGCCCAAAGCTACCTGTTGCTGGTCTATGCGGAGGATCTGAGCGAATTGGGGCGCTACAACTGTGGCAACGTCACGAACATTGGTTTCGAATCCGCCGGGGAGATCCTGCCCGAGGGGGCGGCTTTCTGGCGCATCATTGGAATCCTGCCCGGCAGTGCGCAGGTTCCTTCAAAGCTGACTCCGGTTGCGGCGACACTCGACTAGAGGATTGGCGATCCGGGAGTTTGTCCGCAGTGTGGTGTGAAAAAGTAAAAACCCGCTTCCGGAGAAGCGGGTTTTTTTATGCATATCGATCAGTACTGCTAGTAGAGAGCTTTGATCGAACTCCAGCTGACCTCTTTGGCGGCAACATTTTCCATGCACTCACACAGATCAAGATTTGTGCAGTTGAATGTGAACCGTGAAGTACCGACATTATGCAGGTCATAGTTGCCGTCGACAACCTGTCTGTACCCGTAGTCGATGGTGGGCATGATGTTCATCACCAGGTAGTCATTGATATAGTCGGGCTGGAAGGCAATGATATCAATGGTGCCGAGTATCGCGACCGGTCCTGTGAGCGGTGTCGGGAAGGACAGAGCAACACTGTGATCAACAAAATGGGTGATAACGAGGTTGGTGTTCCAATGATATGTCGCCATACCTTTGGAGGTGTCCAGCGAGTTAACTGCGTTGTCGATACGGAATTCCGCAGCCCGGAGAACCGGAATCGTTTCGTCCAGATGAGCGATGATGTACAGCGTAACGGGGGATGCCAGTTCGACATCGATGTTACAAACTGTGCCCTCGGCATCGGCATAGATTCCGAAATAGGTGTCGCCCATAGCGGCCGTACTGAAGAGACTCAACATTAGAAAAGCAATAAACAGTTGTTTCATTATGCACTCCTCTTGCTGTTTGCATGCATGATTGTTTGAAAAGTGTGGTTCTTGAAACGTGCCTTGAAGATCAATTGGAAGCGATGCGAAATCATAGTCCCCGACGATCCCTTATTAGCCCATCTTCATTTACGGTGTTTGGAGAACCGAAACCCAAGACAGCAATTGATAAGCCAGACATGACGACAATTGGGTTTTAAGGAAAAAGCCCACTCCGGAGGAGTGGGCTCAAAGCAATCAAATCAGGTAACGTCTCTCGACAGACGAGGATTTACCTCTCCATGCGGTTGTAGTACTCACGCGTGTTGGGTGTTGCGTCCTTGGGCGTGGGTTTGAGCGGAGGATGCTCCTTGTGCAGCCTGAGAAGCTCCTCGATACCGCGATCAAGCTGGCTGTCGATACCCTTGGCCTCCTCCTGAGGAAGGTTCACGACCTCGATGTCCGGATCGACGCCATGGTTCTCAAGATCCCAGCCAAGCACATTGTCCCACCAGGCATAGTGGGGGTAAGTGATCATACCGAAATCAACGGTCGGATCGGCAGAGTCAATACCGACCACGCCACCCCAGGAACGCTGACCAATGATGGGCGCCAGCTTCTCCAGTTTGACGGCATGGGGGAATATGTCCCCGTCACTACCGGCCTCCTCATTCAACAGAACAACGAAGGGTCCATTCAGAGTGGCGTAGGGGTAGGTGCTCAAGTTGCCGTTACCGGTAATGTCCCAAGCTGTAATGGGGCGGCGCAGACGTTCCAGGATCAGCTGCGAAGTGTTTCCGCCGCCGTTCCAACGCACGTCGATGACCAAGCCCTCTTTGTCCAACTGGGGATAGAACCAGGTATTGAAGGCAACCATGCCGGCATAGCTCATGTTGGGAATATGGATATAGCCCATCTTCCCTTCAGTCTTCTCGAGCACATACTCACGATTGCGCCGCACCCAGTCGTGGTAGCGCAAACTGTTGTCGATGCCCAGAGGCTGAACGATGATGTCCCGGCGATTATCCTCGCCTGCAGCATCGTCGGCTACGGTGATCATCACTTCGTTGTTGGCCTGATTCTCGAAATTGGCGCAGAAGGGCCGCTTCTCGTACAGCGGGCGTCCGTTGACGGCCACTACATACTGCCCCTCGTTGATATTGAGTCCGGGCACCAGGAGAGGCGAGAATACGTTGTCGGCATCCTCACCACGATAGATGCGATCCAGGCGGAAGGCGGAACCCTCGCGCGTTACATCAACGCCAAGCAGGCCGGTGCCGATGCCGTTGACGCGAGCATTGGCATCTCCGCCACTGACATAGGTGTGCCCCATGTTCAACTCGCTGATCAACTCACCGATCAGATCGTTGAGCTCATCGTGATTGGAGATCAAAGGCAGCAGGTCTCTGTACTGTTTGCCGATGGCTTTCCAGTCCAGACCGCACATGTCCTTGTCCCAGAACCGATCTCGGGCGCGACGCCAGACGAAGTCGAATATCGCGGCCCACTCCTCCGTGGGATCCAGTTCGAGAACGATGTTGCCCAGAGATACCTGGCTATCGAACAATCCGGGTCCCGGAGGAGCCATAGTGCCGACAACATAGATACTGCCGTTTGAGAAGATGGCAATCTTGTTGGCGGCGGGAGCCAGGTCATAGCCGTTGACATCACCGACGAAAACACTTGCCTCTTCGCCACCGATGTCGAAGCACATCAGCGCTGTCGGGGAGCCGTCTTCGCTGCGGCCGGAAATCTCATAGCTGAAGTAGAACAGCTTACCGGAGACAGCGCCGAGTCCATCATAGGAACCATTTGAGGTGGGTAGCTCAATTACACGGGACATCAGACCCGCGAAGTCGATTTCGACCGGAGTCAGCGCATCCTCGTCCTCATCCTCTTCATCGGTTTCGGCGTCAGCGTTTTCCTCATCGCCTTCACCTTCGGTCTCTTCGGCTTCAACCTCATCACCCTCAGCCTCTTCGCCATCAGTTTCTTCAGCCTCCTCTTCATCCTCTTCGAGGGGCGGGATGCCGGCTGTATCCAGGAAGGGGTTCTCGCCATCCTCCTGCAGAAGCATCATGTACAACTGAGTGTTTTGCTTCTCGATCAGATTGTAATCGCGATTGCCGTAGTAGGGATTAAGGAAACGATCACTGGCAAAGTAAAGATACTTGCCGTCGGGGTCCCAGGTGGGGGACCGATCATCGGTATTATTGCTGGTGATCTGGTGGATCTCCTGCTCATCCGTATCATAGATGTAGATCGTACCGAAGTTGTTGTCGCCATACTTGTTGTAGGCTAACCAGCGCCCATCGGGGCTCCATTCGAAATCACGGATCGATCTCTGTGTACCGCGATCGATGGCCTCTATCTTGCCGTCTTCGTTCACGATGCAGAGCTCCTGGTTGTTATTGCAATAGGCGATCCATTCGCCGTCGGGCGCCCAGGAGGGGCTGTACAGGTAGCCCTCTCGCACCGGGGCAAGCTCGGTCTCCACTTTGCCACGCCCCCAGGCGTCGGCGCTGTAGTATCCCTCTTCGCCACTGTGGTCACTGAGGTAGAGAACGCGGTCGCCGTCAGGGTGATAGGTGACATAGCGCTCTCTCGCACCGGTCCCCTCGGTGATCGGCAGTGTGACGCCATCTTCCACGGGAACCGAGAAGATCTCGCCGCGCGTGACGACTGCAACCCTCTCACCATCGGGTGAGAGCGCCCCGTTTGTCATCCAGCGATTGGGATTTGCGAACCGTTCGCGTGTCTGAATCCGGTCAGTAGGCAATTCAATCTCGATGACCTTGCTGGAGCGGGACTGGGGATCGAAGACTTTGATGCCGCCGGCCAGCATGTAGGTGATTCTCCCGTCCTCGCCCATTGCGGGGAAACGGACATCCCACTTGCCCTCATCGGTGAGACGTTTCGGGTGGGAACCGTCAGCGTCCATCTTCCAGATATTGTAGGTGCCGCCCTTGTCGCACAGGTAGAAGATATCGCCCTTGTGCCACATGGGGAAAGCGCTGGTGCCGTCGAAGTCGGTGACCTCCCGATAATCCTCTTTGGTCGGATCGCCGACCCAGATGGTTTCGTGGCTTCCGCCGCGATACCTTTTCCAGGTGGCTCTTTCCCTCATCGTCCGGGAGAATGCGTATTGGCCGGACTCGTTGTCGATGTCGATCCGACCTGCGCGACCCAAGGGCAGCTTTTCGACGCTGCCGCCGGCGACCGGCACTGTGAACAGTTCGCGGTTGAACATGGGATGCTCACGCCAACTGCGGAAAATGATCTTCTTGCCGTCTTTGGTCCACCCGATGCAGTCATCGGTTGCGCGGTGCCAGGTGAGACGACGTGGCTCTCCGCCACTGGTCGAGATTACGAAGATGTCCCGATTGCCGTTGTACTGGCCGGTGAAAGCGATCCACTTTCCATCGGGGGAGAAGTGCGGGTAGTATTCGTCGCCAACATGCGTGGTCAACCTACGCGCATCTCCACCTTCATCCGAACAGATCCAGAGATCGTTTTCGGAGGTAAAGACGATTTGATCGCCGTGAATATCAGGAGTTTTCAAATATCCTTTAGCGGCAAATGCACTACCTGTGGCCAAGACCACGAGCAGGGTCGCCAGTAAGAACATCTTGAAACGGTGAGCCATGGGATCCTCCCTAGGCAATTGGTGAAAGACAGATACTCATGATTACTTGACGCACTTCATTTTCAGAAGACGTCTTCCGACTTGAGAATCGATGAATTGATCATCTCGTGGCGTGTGTGGGTACTATATTAGTACCACATGTATGGTTAAAGGTTACATATACTTACCGCGAAATGGAAAATTGTCTCCCATCGAGTATGATGACGTCCGATAGCGGACATATTGCGTTTCGAGATACGGTATCCGGGAGAGATTTCTCTTTCTCTTGACGGAAAGGTCGCCTTATCAGCATCACATTCGTCCATTGATGCGAATCGGCAACTGCCTTGGCCCCCAGTTTCCAGCATGTTCCTCGAATACTCCAGGGCATCGTGTATCACAACTTTTACAGCATCCGACTTCATCCAGATGCCAGGCACCGAGTTGATACCTGTTCCGCTCAATCAGGAGAGTTCCACATGAATGACACCACGTACTGGCACCTTCAACATCATGGATATTGCCGGTGTAGACATGTCTGATCCCACAATTAAGAGCTATGTTGCGGGCTCGGATCAGTGTGGACGGATGTGTAGCTGAATGTCCCTTAAGTCGAAATGCCGGGTGAAAAGCGCTGAAATGGAGGGGGATATCGCTACCCAGTTTTTCAACTATCCAGCTGCTGAGATTCTCGATTTCTGTCTCGGAATCATTTTCACCCGGGATGAGAAGGGTTGTTATCTCAAGCCAGATGTCTGTCTCCAAAGCCAGATATTCGAGTGTCTCCAGCACGGGCTGTAATTCGGCGCCGACCATTCTCCGGTAGAATTCGGAATCAAATGACTTGAGATCCACATTGGCAGCATCCATGTGGCTGAAGAACTCCTCCCGGGCTTTATCCCGAATATAACCTGCAGTTACTGCCACGGATCTGATGCCTTGCTCACGGCAAGCCTGCGCAGTATCAACTGCGTACTCGAGGAAGATCACGGGATCATTATAGGTATATGCGATGCTGCGGCACCCGTAATGTGCAGCTGCTGTCGCGATCTCATCGGGAGTGGCCGTGGTTGCACGGATATGAGACTCCCTGGCCTTACTCATTTCCCAATTCTGGCAGAACTTGCAGAGCATGTTGCAGCCAGCAGTGCCAAAGGATAGGGCTGGAGTACCGGGAAGGAAGTGGTTGAGGGGCTTCTTTTCGATCGGATCTATACAGAATCCGCTGGATCGCCCCCAGGTATTCAGGCGCATCTTACCGGCTTCACAGGACCGGACAAAGCAGACACCTTGCTGCCCATCCCCGAGAATGCAGAGTCTGGGACATAGTAGACATCGGATTCTGCCATCCTCTAGCGGTTCCCAGTGACGAGCCGTGTATCGAGATGCCATGATCCTCCTCATAAGAAAGCCACAATGTGAATATCAGTATATGCTCCAAGGGCTCGAATGGGAGGAAATTCGCTATTCACTCAAGAAATTAAGTTTCCGGGAAACAGAGAGTGAACTGCCTCGTAAGCTGCGAGTCAAACACATTTGATTTGCCCCGTTTTGGAGGTGCCCCGTGCGAGAGAGAATAACCCTGATCACCATTCTGTTCTTCTTCTGTCTGAGTCTGGGGATGGCAGCCCACGGCAAGACCAGCCAGTGGCTGCATGTGCGAGTTGTGGAGGGGGGACGTTCCGATGAAAATGTCTCTGTGAACCTGCCCCTCAGTATGGTTTCGGCAATCCTGGAGAATGTGGAGTGCGATGAGTTCCGCGATGGCGCGATCCGGATTGATGATAGTGAATTCGATCTGCAGATGGTCAATGCCATTCTTACGGCGATTGTGGATGCTGAAGATGGCGAGTTCGTGATGATCGAGAATCACAGCAGATACAGCGATGAAGAGGTTCGTGTCTGCAAGGAGAAGGATGAGTTGCTGGTCAAGGTCGATGAAGATGGCGAGAAGGTCAATATCCGTGTCCCGATCAGTGTAATGAAAGCTCTGGTTGAGGGGGATAACGACAATGAACTCGACATCGTCAGCGCCTTGGAGGAGTTGGCCAAGGAGGGGGATACTACTCTGGTAGTCGTCGAGGACGGCGATAACATGATCCGAGTTTGGGTCGATTCCAGCATGCAGGGCATCTAGTTATAAAGGACGGTTGAGTCATGACCTCGAATCCCCGCCGAATTACACCTCGCCCCTGGGCTGTTGGCTTATTAGTAGGATTGGCTTTGATAGCCATGCTCTCCTGGCCCATTGCGAGTGCTGGAATGCTGCGCGTGAACGTCGATGAGGCTGATGGCCCAAATCTCAACATCTTTATTCCAGGAATTCTGGTCAATCTGGCTGTTCACCTAGTGCCTGATCGAGTGTTTGACGATATCCGTCGGGAAATGGGCGAGGAGACTGCCAAATGGTGGCCAGCGATTGAGGAGGCCTGTCGGCACCTGGAAAACTGTCCTGACGCACACCTCGTTGATGTTGAAACCGCCAACGAAACGGTGCTCGTATTGAAGCGTGGACGCAATCTCCTCATCAACGTTGATTCCGGTAATGAGAGAGTGCGTGTCGCACTGCCGGTTAAGGTGATGGGTTCGGTCATCAGGAAACTGGGCCCTCAAGATTAGGACAACATGTCTACGGATCTCGCATCCCCAATAGCCTCTGCTACTCAAGCAGGGGCTATCTTTCTGCAGCCATTCGCCCACAACGCCTCTTGATATGCGTGTTGTAGGCGAATGGATGCATGTTGCGAAAACGAGACTGTCGGTGGTGTCTTAAAAGAAAAGATTGGGGAGATTCATTACATGTACATATACTATCGGTGCCACGATGATCCGATGACTTTGGGTAGGACTTTCACGCTGATATGGAGATACGATGAAAGGCTTGGAGCTGGATATACGCTGGATGTGGAAGGCGATCGATGAAGCTCAATTGGCGGCCGAGGAGAATGAAGTACCCGTCGGTTGTGTACTCGTCCACCAGGATTTCATCGTAGGACGCGGGCATAACTCTGTGGAAAGACTGCAAGATCCGACGGCGCATGCCGAAATGCTGGCCATGACCGCCGGCGCACAAACTTTGAAAAGTTGGCGGTTGAACGAATGCACACTCTATGTTACTTTGGAACCTTGTACGATGTGTATCGGTGCTATGCATCTAGCTCGCATCAAAAGGGTGGTCTTTGGCGCTCAGGATCCAAAGTTTGGAGCTTGCGGATCGATTATTGATGTCCCTGCGGAACCCAAGTGGAATCACAAACTTGAGGTTCAGGGGGGCATTCTTGCTGAGGAGTCTGCCAGGTTGATGCGGGGCTTTTTTCAGAAGCTGCGAAACTGAGCGTACATCTTGGAGAGTTGCGAGAGCGGTCGAATCGGCACGACTGGAAATCGTGTGTAGTGAAAGCTACCCTGGGTTCGAATCCCAGACTCTCCGCCTGAGTTGAATAGGAGAGGTGCCGGAGTGGTTGAACGGGACGGTCTCGAAAACCGTTGAGCCCTCACGGGTTCCCAGGGTTCGAATCCCTGCCTCTCCGCCTAGATATGCCGCTGATATCCCAGCGGCATCTGCCTGAAATTGGGCCAGGTCCCACGCAATCCGACTTTTCCAACTCCGTCAGGATCGGAAGATAGCAGCGGTACGAAAATCCATCGGATGTGCCGTGGTTCAACCTGGCCCTTTTTTTTCCATACAAGGAGACGGTGTGGATTATCAGGTCCTTGCGCTGAAATACCGGCCCGGTAATTTTGATGAAGTTGTCGGACAGGCTCAAGTGACAGATGTCCTTAAAGGGGCACTGGAACAGGACAGGATAGCCAAGGCTTATATCTTCTCCGGTCCACGCGGTTGCGGCAAGACTAGCTCCGCCAGAATCCTGGCCAAAGCACTCAACTGTGCAAAGGGTCCAACTCCATCGCCCTGCGGCGAATGTGAATCATGCCAATCCATTGCCAAGGGTTCCAATCTGGCTGTGATAGAGATTGATGCCGCCAGCACAGGTGGCGTTCAGGATATTCGCGACATGCGTGAGGAGGCGGCTCTCGCCTCGATCGGTGGTCGCTACAAGATCTATATCCTCGATGAGGCGCACCAGATATCAACCGCCGGGAATAACGCACTCCTGAAAACACTGGAGGAACCTCCTCCGAATACGGTCTTCATCCTGGCCACAACCGAACCGCAGAAGATGCTGCCGACCGTGCATTCGCGCTGCCAGCACTATCAGTTCCGTCTTCTCTCGGTTGATGATATCGCGCATCGTCTCGGCAATATTCTCAAATGGGAAAAGATAGAGGTTGAGGCGGATGTGCTTCAGGCCATCGCCCGACGCGCGGATGGCAGCATGCGGGACGGCATGACTTTGATGGATCAGGTCCTCGCCTCTTGCGAGGGGAAGCTGACTCTGGCTCAAGTGACGGAGATCCTTGGGCTGACCAGTTTCGATCATCTCTTCTCACTTACAGAAGCAATCCTTGCCCGGGATGGCGCAGCCGCCCTCCGGGAACTGCACCGAATTCTGGACGGTGGCCTGGAGACCCGTGAGTTCGCGCTTGGCCTGTCACGCTATTTCCGTAATCTACTCCTGATCAAACTTGATCCGACTTTGCTGGAGGCCGAGATGATCGAGGAGGACCGCCAGCGTTGTTGCGTCTATGCGGAATCATTCCAGGTTGAGGACCTGCTTTACCTCTCACGCATTGTGGGAGAGCGGGCGGACAAGATCCGCTATGCCAGCCAACCCCGGGTACTCCTGGAGACACTCGTAGTTGAGATCAGCCGCTTCGAAAGCCGCATTCTGCTTTCGGAAATCCTCACCCGTCTCCGGACGCTGGGAGGTGGACAGGGCACCGGCTCCCCGACTGCAGGGGCTGACAGCCGCAATGAGCAGAAGCGGGGTGAGGGATCGCCGCGCTCTGCCCCGGTAACCCGGCAGACGACGGGAACCGGTCGCCGAAACCCTATGCCACCACCCCCCGAGCCAGCGGCAAGCCCTGCCTCGACTCCGCAGGTAGACTTCAAGGGCGACCCCGGGGAGGTCTGGGGCACACTCTGCCAGATCATCGGCAATGAACAGAAGAGTATAGGCTCCTTCCTGGAGCGCACGCGACCTGGGCGATTGACGGAAAAGAAGCTTATCGTCTATGCGGAGAATACTTTTGCGATGTCTATGCTGGACACATCGGACAATCTGCTTTTACTCTCCAACAAATTCGCCGATTTGACGGGATGCAAAGTCGAGATGTGCCTGGAGTTGGCTTCATCCGAGGAAAAACCGGAGCCCGAACGAATCAGTAAAGAGCACGTGGAAGATACACGACGCACCCAGGACCTGAAAGAGTACGCCGACAACGAGGTTGTCGGGGACCTGTTGAAACGGTTCGACGGTGAAATTGTCGAAGACTGACCGGCGACCTCACGGCGTCGCCAAACGATATGGGACTGGAGCACAATGAAGAACATGAACCAATTGATGAAGCAAGCCCAGAAAATGCAGGCCCAGGTCATGGCCGCCCAGAAGGAGCTGGCCGAGACCGATTTCACTGGGCAGGCCGCGGGTGACATGATTTCGATCACGATCAACGGGGCCATGGATCTCCAGAGTGTCAAAATCAAGCCTGAAGTCCTTGAAGACATTGATGTCGATGAGCTCGAGGATATGATCGTGGCCGCCTTCCGTGCCGCGCAGGAGGCTGCCCGCGAGGCGAGCGACGCCAAGTTGGGCCCCTTGACGGGCGGCATGGGCTTGCCCGGGATGTAGCCCTTGGAATACGGCAGCCAATTACTGGAAAACCTGATCAAACGTCTGACCCGTCTCCCTGGGATCGGGGAGCGGGGCGCCCAGCGGATTGCCCTGCACTTGCTGCATTCACCGGAGGAGAACTGCCGGGAGTTGGCGAACGCGCTCCTGTCGGTGCGCGAAAAGGTCGGGTTCTGTCCCCGCTGCGGTTTTTATACCGAAGGACGCCTGTGCTTCATCTGTTCCGATATGCGGCGACGCGAAGGATTACTCTGCGTTGTCGAGCAGCCGGTTGAGGTGCTCAGCCTGGAACGGAGCGGTGCGTATCGGGGCCGGTATCATGTCCTGGGCGGGGTGATCAGTCCCCTGGACGGCATCCATCCCGAGGATCTCACCATCTCCCCGTTACTTGAGCGGATCGTTGCCGAAGAGATCTCCGAGCTGGTTCTGGCCCTGTCGGCCGGCGTCGAGGGTGAAACCACCGCCCTCTATCTTTCCGAAAAACTGACTGAGTACGATGTCCGTGTAACGCGCCTGGCTCGAGGGTTACCCGCAGGCAGTACGCTTGAGTACATGGACGAAGCCACATTGCAGCGAGCTTTTGAAGGTAGGGTGGAATTATGACCGGTAGGATCAACACATTTCTGGGAAGCGTCGCCTGGACCGGCTTCTTCCCGATTGCGCCGGCAACATTCACGACTCTGGCTCTGGCCGGGATGTTCTGGCTCTGGGCCCCCGGGCCCTTGGCCCTAGCGCTTACTATGCTCGTCTCGCTCGTCGTTTCCGTACCGGTTTCGTTCGGGATGGAACGCGATTTCGGCAAGGATCCCAGCGAGTGTACAATCGACGAATTCGTCGGTTACATCATCGCTCTGCAAGGGCGGGATCTCTCCGCTCCTGGTTCATGGAAGATTCTGCTGGTGGCCTTTTTCCTCTTCCGCTTCTATGACATCCTGAAGATCTGGCCGGGGAATCGTTTCGAGGAGTTCCGCGGTGGGTGGGGCATCGTTGCCGATGACGCCATGGCCGGCGTCTACAGTTTCATCACTCTGTGGCTGATCGTCCGCTTCCTGCCATGGCTGTTCTGAACCGCAATCTCCTGAAGCGGCTGCAGAGGCCGGTGAGCATTCTGGCCATCGGTGATGAGCTGCTCCGGGGGGATCAGATCGACAGTAATTCCGCATTTGCAGCCCGGCGTCTCAGCACGCTGGGCTTTGTGCCAGATACGATCAGTCAAGCGGCGGACAAAGCTGGGGCGGCGGAGTCTGCTGTCGCCAGGTGGCGCGATCGGGGCGGGGTGCTCATCGTCGGTGGCGGGTTGGGACCCACCGAGGATGACGCCACACGCGAGGAGATCGCCCGGGGGCTCGGTGAAGTCCTTGTCGAAAACGGACAGGCACTGAACTGGATCCGGGAGAGGAGCCGTCGCAGCGGTCGCCAGTATACGCAGCACACCTATCGGCAGGCGTTAATGCCGAAATCGGCGGAGGCGATCTGGAATCCCCAGGGGACGGCTCCGGGTATGCTGATTCCGAGTGATGACGACAAGGGTGGATTCCTGCTCGTTCTGCCCGGCGTGCCGCGGGAGTATCGCGCGATCTGCGAAGCGCTCTTTCCGGTGACCGGTGTGACGCCCCGGTACGAGCAATGGCGCTTGGCCGGAACGGGGGAGGATACCCTTGCCGCGCAGCTTGAGGGGTTTCCCGGACGGGAAGGTCTCGGCTTCTACCCGTCAATCAAAGGTTACCGTCTCAGGGTGCCGACCGTGGACAGTACCGATATCCCTCAGCTGGATCGGAAAGCACTTGCCGAATTACTCTCTGAATGGCTGGTCTCCACCGACGACGAACGGCTGGAGAGTTGCGTCCTGTCGCTGCTCAGGGAGCGGGGAGAAACCCTGGCCGTGGCGGAGAGTTGCACCGCAGGTCTGCTTGGCGCACGAATCGGTGAGGTTCCCGGCGCCAGCGATGTCTTTCTCGGCGGGTTCCTGACCTACGCCGATCGCGTCAAAACACAGCTCCTGGGTGTTCCGGCCGCTTTGATCGAGGAGCACGGCGCCGTCAGTTCGGAAACAGCCTGTGCCATGGCCTCAGGCGCACGTGATTCACTCAATGCGGACTGGGCGCTGGCGATAACCGGAATTGCGGGACCAGGTGGGGCGCGTCCCGGGAAACCGGTGGGCACAATTCATATCGCCCTCGCCGGTCCGGGGGAAGAGGCACCAACGACTCAACACCTCCAGAGCGCATGGGATCGCGATACCAATCGCAATTACGCCGTGCTTCAGGCCCTGACGCTACTCTGGAAAAACGTACGTGGATCATCATGAGGCTATTTCTCGGTGTGGGGATCAGTGATGAGTTGAGAGTCGGTCTGGCTGCCGCGCAGCAGGCCTGGCGCGAGATTGCGCCTCGAATGAAGTGGGTAAACCCCGACCTGTTTCACTTGACTCTACAGTTTATCGGTGTATTTCCTGATGAGGAGCTGCCGTTGTTGCGAGAAACATTGAGGAGTGTTGCAAGTGATCCGTTTCGAGTCAAAACCGGGGAGTTGATGACTCTCCCCTCTGGTCCCGGGGGGAGAGTTCTGGCTCTGTCCCTGGCAGAGGGGGGTGAGGAGTTGACCTCTCTGGCCGCTGCCGTGATGCAGGCGACTGCGGTTTGCGGAGTCCGGCGTGAAAAGCGACCGTTCACGGCCCACCTGACCTTGGCGAGGGCGGAACGGGGTGGGTACATCGCACCTGAAGTGCAACCAACTGTGCTTCAGGCACCGATTTTGCCCACGCTATCAGTATCAGAATTCAATCTCTACGCAAGCCGGTTGCACGCAAACGGACCGGAGTACGAGGTGATTGAGGCATTCCGTTGTGAGGGGAGAAGAGATGGCTGAGGGGAGAAAGAGTGGCGTCGAGGAGAGAGTATCGGCCAATCGAACCTGGCCGCTCGTGACGGCGTTGCTCCTGTTCTGGTTGACGATCGCCATGCTGTTCATGATGACCACCAACGCCTGTGACGGCAGTCAGGTATATACTCTCGATGACGCCTACATCCACCTGAGTCTTGCGAGAAATCTGGCGCACAACGGCAGTTGGGGGTTAGAGGCGAACAGCTTCGATTCCGTCTCCTCCTCGCTGTTGTGGCCGATATTGCTGTCACCCGGATACCTGCCGCACGGCCTGGAATCCCTGACTCCGCTTCTGTTGAATATCATCCTGGCGACAATGCTGATCATGTTGTTTGATCGAGGACTGCGTGATGTGGGACTGGGATCGGTGCACCGCTATCTGTTGTTGCTGATCCTCATATTCCTGGCGCCTCTGCCAGCGCTGGTATTCAGCGGGATGGAGCATATTCTGCAAGCTCTCCTGGCTTTGCTGCTGCTCTATCTGTTCTTGGATGACTATCGTCGGGATGGCGATGACGCCATTCTCCGCGGGATGCGGCGGGTGGCCATACTGTTTTGCGCCTTCCTGCTGACGGCCACCAGGTTGGAGGGTTTGTTTCTGGTGCTGCCCATGGCCGCGAGCTATCTTGTCCGTTTTCGGATCGCACCTCCTCTGCGGATGCGGCAAGCGCTTTCGTTGATCATCGCGGGTTTGCTCCCATTCGGACTGTTTGCCGGATACTCCAGATTCCATGGCGGGGGTTGGCTGCCGAACTCGATCATGGCGAAGGGCAAGGGGCTCTGTTTCACATCGCCGGGCGCTTGGCTGAACTCGGTGATCGATCCTCTTCTGGCGCATCTGCGCCAGCCGCTCAGCCCCTTCTCGCTCCATTTTCTGCTGCTGTTGCTTTTGGCGTTGATATTGCCGCTTACAGCCGGCGCGTTGCTGCGCAGGTTCGAGGGTGAACGATTTGTGTCGCTGCGGGAGGGGTTGGTCAGAGGTCGATTGGCCTGGGTGCTGCTTGGTGCGGCAATTCTTCTGCAACTGCTTTTCGGTGGGGTTGGCTGGTTTTTCCGCTACGAGACCTGGCTTGTCATTCTGGGCCTGTACGTTCTGAGTGCCCTTCTGCCGGCTGCGGCGCTGCATCTGGGCGTGGGACATAATGCTGCTCTGCGAGTCGTGATCATCATCCTGATGGCGGCATTGGGGGTGTCTCTGGGTGCGCGGGGAGTGGTATCCCTGACCCGTATCGTACCTGCGACCAGGAACATTCATCAGCAGCCCGTGCAGGTCGGGCTGTTCCTTCAGGCTCACTACCCCGGGCAGATGGCGGTGATCGGTGATCTGGGAGCGGCAAGCTATCTCGGCGGGCGCCCCTATCTCGACCTCATGGGATTGGCCTCGCCAGAGGTCGCGGCGGCCAGAAAGGCCGGAAACCTGACGCCGGCGTTCGTTGACAGTCTTGCCGCCAGGATTGGTGCATCCGTTGCCATTGTTCACGACAGGATCTTTGCCGATATTGTCCCGGAAACCTGGGTTAAAACCGGCGAATGGGTTGTGGAAAACAACGTGATTCTGGGCGACGAGACCATCAGCTTCTATGCTCTGGATGGGAGCGGGACGGTGGAACTCAGGGAGTACCTTATCGAATTCGCTTCCGGTTTGCCGACCGGTATTGAGGTCAGACTATATCCCTAACCTGCGATGTTCAACTGGGATTACAACGGGTGAAGTGCGTGACGTATGACAGTCCGATTCCCCATAGTATCTCGTTGGTCCCTGTAGTTTCTCATTGCTCCGGCAGTGCTGTATTCGGGAATATGTTCCGTCAATAAAGTGTGTCACCTATCTTACGCGTGCACTCCTCTGGTCAATATCCTTAGAGAACGATAGCCCCGGCATGGCACTTGCGGGTAGTCTCGTGATATCCAGGGGCATGTGAATTATCCCCTGAGATTCTCGGACAGAGGATATATAATTCAGATGCGCCCGGCGGAAACGGGCTACCGAATCGGGGACGAATATGTCTGGTGAGAAGGCTAATACGCTCAAGAATCATCTGCTGGCAGTTAAGAACAATGAACTTGTTTTTGAAAATGCCTTTCAGTCGATATCCAGGATGATTCTGGATAGTGAGATCGAGAAAGCCGTTGTGAACGGGCGAACCACCTACGACTTCAAACTGTTTCGTGAGGGTCCCAAACACATCATTGGCATGTATGAAGAGATCAACAGTTTCGTGTCGTATGTCAAGGATGCGGCGGAAGGTGGATCCTCCAAGGAGATGGCCTATGTTCTGGTTGGTGAACCCGGCAACGGCAAGACCTTCTTCGTGGAATATATCAGCGCCCTTTACCGTCAATTCCTGATGGAGCCCCGCAACCGGAAATACACCTTCAAGTTTAACGGTATGGATCGGATCGGCACCTACGGCAAAATCACCAGCGTCGAATCTCAAACCTATGAGGATCCGGTTATCCTGGCGATGAGTCTGTTCGACAGGGATGGTGACAATCGCGAATTCCTGGCGCGTGAGATCGGTTTCACGGCGACGGAGATCGACGATCTGTACAGGAACTACAGACCGCTTGGCGCTTGCAGCGCATACATCTGGAATGACCTGCGGCAGCACTTCGACGGTGATATTGTCCGTATGCTCGATTGCATCGAAGTAGTGCAGGTGCCACTCATCGAGAGCCTGGGTACGGTCACGGGCAAGTATCCGGCCAAAGACAAGATCACCTCGAGTGCCGTGGATCTGCTCGGGGAGGAGTCGATTCAGCGCCTGCTCCATCTCACCGATACGCATAATCCCTATCGCTTCGATCTGCGGCGGGGAGCCCTGGCGCGCGTCGCCGGCGGCGGCATCCACTTCAGCGACGAGATCTACAAGAACAAGAAGGATCTCGTTCAGGTATACCTGGGCGTGATCCAGAACCGCTGCCTTGAGGTTGACGGGTACAAGTGGCCGATTGATACGCTGATCATAGCAACCAGCAACAACGCGGAGTTCAATCGATTCCTGGCGGAGAAGGAGGAGGCGCCGATTGTCGACCGCTGCCGCATCAGCTACATCTCCCACAACACGAACTATAAGCTCCAGGAGCAACTGACGGCCTATGCGATCGGGAGCGAGTCCAAAACCACACTCAACAGGGAGGAACTGCATCAGGATCCCAATCTGAATTATGCAGTCTCGGTCGGCGTGGTGCTTACCCGTCTGCCCCATTCCGACAAGCTGACTCCGGTGGAGACGATGAAACTGGCCGCCGGGGAGGTGGCGGGCGAGAAGAGCATCAAGACGTTGGCCGAGGTGATCGATGTGCTCAGCCAGGAGACCGACATCACGGTGCGTTTCGGGCAGAAGGGGATGGGACAGCGGAACCTGGGCCGGGCGATCCAGTTGCTCATGGAGAATTCGGAGACCAACGAGGGTTGCTGCATGTTCGCCTACGACGTCTTCAAGACGCTGGAGCGAGTTGTCCTCGACTATGTGACGGACAACAACGATCGCAGCAAGTACCTGGAGGATCTGAAAACAGCCCGTGGGCTCTACCGGGAGCGGATCATGACCGAGATGTTCAACGCCTACATGGATGAACCTCAGGCCATCCGCAGGGATGTGCTCAATTACGTCAACATGATCATCGGCATCGATGCGGAGCATCTGGGTCCGGACAAGATGTGGAAGTACAAGGATCCGCAGACAGGTGAACTCAAGGCGCTGAAGGTGGATGAACGATTCGTGAACAGCATTGAGGACCGTCTGCAGCTCAAGACCGAAGAGCAGCGGGACAGTTTCCGCACATCGATTCGCAAGATCTACGGGCAGAAGATCTCCATCGATCCCAACTATGATTTCATGGACAACCTCGAACTGGTGAAGGCGGTGACCGACGTGCGCCTGAAGAGCGACATCGCCGGCGCGGGCAGCTTGATCGGAGCACTGGCCAACCGCACCAACGAGGCGAACCAGAAGTTGTATGACCGGATGATCGACACGATGTTGAACAAACTTGGCTATTGCGAAACCTGTGCGCAGAAGACGATTGAGTACTTCTGTACGCAGGAGGATGAGAACTAGGCTGATTTTCGAGCTCGATGACGTATTCTCAGGATTGACGGGACGAGGCTGACACATGGACCCCAAACTCCAGGCATTGCTCGATGAGCTCAGAGCCGCAGGATTGACTCCGGAGCGGGAGGCGATGATCCTGCGCGAGATGGAGCAAGCCGGAGAACACGATTTGCCCGTATTGCCTCCGGAGTTGTGTGGCGCAGGTGCCGATGGCTTCGAGCCGGTTCTGCGCAGCCTCTATGACTGGCACGACCTGCCGCTGCTGCAGGCGGTCTCCTTCGGTAAAACTTCGGCAGCATCTCGCCTTGGTTCACTCGATGATCTACTCACACGCGACAAGCAGCGGGAGGCTGACGGTTTCCCACGCAAGATCCGGGTGGGGCGACTCGTCAAACCCGGCAAGGGGGGGCAGGACAAGGTCGTCGTTGTGCCCAGTACGGTTGAGGAGAAACTGCTCCACGACAACTCGTTCCAGGATGAGGAGGAGGGGGGGGCAGGTGGCAGCGGCGATGGAGAAGAGGGTGAGGTGATCGGCGAGCAGCCCGTTCGACCCGAACAGGGCTCGGGCACAGGGGCCGGAGAAGGCGAGAGCGGGCAGCACGAAACGGAATCTAGCGCTTACGAACTGGGTCGGATTCTGACCGAGGAGTTCGAACTGCCCAATCTGAAGAACAAGGGGATGAAGCGTTCTCTGACCCGCTACACCTACGATCTCACCGACAGAAATCGCGGTTTTGGGCAACTCCTTGATAAGAAGGCCACACTGCGCAAGATAGTGGAGACCAATCTCAACCTTGGGCGTCTGCCCGACGTCAGCAACATTGATCCCTCGGAGTTTCTGGTCTCCCCCAATGATCGCATATTCCGGGTGCTCTCGCGCGAGAAGGAGCTCGAGGCGCAGGCCATGGTCTTCTTCCTGCGTGACTACTCGGGTTCGATGTCCGGCAAGCCCACGGAGCTGGTGGTGTCCCAGCATGTGCTGATCTACAGCTGGATTCTCTACCAGTATGCGGGTCGTGTGGAGACGCGGTTCATCCTCCACGACACGGATGCCCGCGAGGTTAAGGACTTCTACACCTACTACAACAGCAAGGTGGCGGGGGGCACGAGGGTGGCCTCGGCCTACAACATGGTCAACGAGATGGTGACCGCCGAGAACCTGGCCGACGAGTACAATATCTATGTGTTCCACGGAACCGATGGCGATGATTGGGATGCCGAGGGCAAGGAGACCCTGCCTGCGATCGAGAAGATGCTCGGCTACACCAATCGCGTGGGCGTGACTGTGGCCAGGAACTCCTGGGGCGGCAACAGCAAGACGGAGGTGGAGAAGTACCTGGAGGGATCCGGGATACTGACCAAACGCCCGGAGGAGATCCGCATGGATGTCCTGCAGGAGAACGCTGACGAAAAGCGATTGATCGAGGGGATCAAGACCCTGATCTCATAGAGGGGACCACATCCGGTGCGCCCGGTGAAAGTGAACGTGCAATGCAGTTGATCGACCAGCATACCAAGGCGATAATGGAGGGCTGCAAGGAGCGCGCCCGGGCGGCCGGTTTGGTATTTCTGGATGAAACCCTGGAATATGTCGTCACCAATCGCGACATGCTGGAATTGTCGCCCAAGGTGATGATCCCCACGCTGTACGACTACTGGGTGCATGATGTGCAGGTGCTGCGCGAAAAGGGGAAGTACGAACTGTACCCGAGCAATCCCTACGAGACGGTGATCAACACGCGCCCGGCCATCAGCTTCTACAATGACAACAACCCCGACTGGCTGAACGTGATGATCTTCTATCACGTCCTGGCGCATATCGATTTTTTCCAGAACAACCTCTACTTCAGTCGAACCCGGGAGTACGATTTCACGGGTCGCGCCTTGGCCGACAAGCGCGCTATCGCATCGCTCCGCTCCGAGCATGGGCGCTGGGTCGACTATGTCATCGAGTTCAGTCGCGGTCTGGACAATCTGGTCGGTCACTTCAACGACCTTTCCTGCATGCTCAATCCCGCTTGCGGCAGTCTCCCCACGCGGATCAACTATTACTTCGACATCTTCCTGCAGTCGATCAAGAAGGTGCGGATCTCCGAGTATGTCGCGGAGATCAACCGCTACAACGATGTCACCTCACGGCATGATGAGGCGACATTCTTCTCGGATGTCGAGAACCGCTTCCCTGAATTCAACGCCCTGTTCAAGAAGCATCGCGATGAGGGGAGGAAACGTCCGCAGGATCTTCTCGAGTTCGTACTGGAGCATTCGGAGCGGTTGAACAAGGAGGAGAACCGCTGGATGAAGACCGTGCTGGAGATTGTGCGGCAGACCTCACTCTACTTCCAACCGCAGATCCGCACGAAAATCATGAACGAGGGCTGGGCCAGTTACTGGCACGAGGAGCTGTTCCTGCAGGATGATCGCATCACGGGACATGAGGTCGATTTCGCCCGCATCAATGCCGCGGTCACCAGTATGCCGCGCGTGGGCTTGAATCCATATGCCCTGGGGATGAGGTTGTTCAACTTCATCGAAGAGGCCGCCGATCGCGGATGCTATGACCTGCAATATGATCAGCTGTCCGACCAGTCGCAGAGAGCGCGATTCGATCAGGAGTCGGGTCGCGGTCGGGACTACATCTTCGATGTGCGGGAGAACTACTGCGATTTCCTGTTCATCAACTCCTTCATCACCCAGGATTTCGTCACGCACTTTCAACTGTTCGAGGCCGGCAAGCGGTTGGATGAGCAACGGATGGTGTGGCAGTGGTATGTCAAAAGCCGCAAGGCAGCGGACTACAAGCGGATGGTCATGGACTCGCTGTATCATCCGCCGCATATCGATGTGGATATCGGTCGTTGTCGTCACGGCAGCCTCTATCTGGTTCACAAGTTTGAGGGCAAGCCGCTGGTCAGGGAGTTCATCGAAAACACTCTGCTCGGACTCGAGTATTTGTGGGGGGCGCAGGTTCGACTTGAAACGAGCGAGGTCAAACCGAGGCAAAAATCCGCCGCCGGACCCGGCTCCGCGCCGACGTCCCAACCGGAGGAGATGCAGGAGATCGAGTGGCGCCGCGTAGTCTATACGATGCGTGATCGCAGGCTGAGTAGAACCTTTATCTGAGCAGGGAAACGATGGATCGAATCGAAGCGGCAATGAGATCTCTGGAAAACAACCGGCATGAGCTGGAGAAGGTCGAGCCAATCCCCTTCGCCACTTTCCTGAGCCATCTCTGCGAGCAGCCGCGAACCCATATCCGCAATGTTTTCCAGGTGTTTCACGACATGGTGATGTTCTATGTCGGCGAGGGGCACGATGAGTATATCGATGATCCCGAATCGATCCGTTACGCCTCGTACGACTGCGGACCTCTCCTCTCCGAAGGCGCCGATCAGGCGTTCTTCGCCGACAGGATATTCGCCAACCGCTTCATGGCCCTGGCGGAAGCCCTGCGCAGTGGAGCGCAGCAGAACAAGATCTACATCTTCGGCGGACCGCCCGGCTGCGGCAAGAGCACATTTCTGAACAACCTCCTCAAGAAGTTCGAGGAGTATGCGAACAGCGAAGAGGGGTTGCGCTACGAAATCGTCTGGCGACTTGATCGTCGTCTGTTGAGCTCGTTTCCGGAGGATACGAATCCCGTCCTCGCCAAACTGTCACGCATCCTCGATGGCTCCACCGAGAGCCTCGAAGACCTGGACGATGAACATCTGCCGCGGGTTGACGGTGAGTACATCGAGGTTCCATGCCCCAGTCACGACAACCCTATCCTCATCATCCCGAAGATGGAGCGGCAGGAGTTCTTCGACAGCCTGTTCAGCAATGACGAGTTCAAGTGGAATCTCTCCTACGGCAAGGAGTACGACTGGGTCTTTCGCGACAACCCCTGCACCATCTGCAGCTCACTCTACTCGGCGCTTCTGGCGCGGCTCAAGAACCCCCAGCATGTATTCGGCATGGTCTACGCTCGACCGGTCCGCTTCAATCGTCGACTCGGCCAGGGGATAACCGTCTTCAACCCGGGGGACCGTTCCAGTCGCCAGATCGTGCAGAGCAATCCAATCCTGCAGAAGAGAATCAACAGCATGCTGGGTGACTCCAACGAGGTGCAGTACGTCTTCTCCCGATATGCGCGCACCAACAACGGCATCTATGCCCTGATGGATATCAAAAGCCACAACAAGGAGCGGGTGATCGAATTGCACAACATCATCAGCGATGGCGTGCACAAGGTCGGTGAAATCGAGGAGAATGTGAACTCGCTCTTCCTCGCGGTGATGAATCCCGAGGATAACAAGCACCTCCAGGATTTCCAGTCGCTCAGCGACCGGATCGAGTTCATCAAATTGCCCTACGTGCTGGACATCGGCACGGAAGTGCAGATCTATCGCGACATCTACGGGCGGCACATCGACAACAAGTTCCTGCCCCATGTCCTGGACAACTTCGCGCGCGTTGTGATCTCCACCCGTCTCAACAGCGATTCTCCGGCCCTTCAGGACTGGATCAAGGATCCAGCCCAGTACAGGTCCTACTGCGACGAGAAACTGCAGCTGCTTAAGATGGAGATCTACTCGGGACGAATCCCGGCCTGGCTCAGCGAGGAGGATCGCAAGGCGTTCACCGCCTCCCGTCGACGCAATATCATCGTCGAGGCGGAGACCGAGGGGGACATCGGACTCAGCGGTCGCGACGCACTCAATATCTTCAACGATCTGCTAACGGCCCAGCTTCGGGACAACAAGCTGATCGACATGTCGATGCTCTGCCATTTCCTGGTTAAGACCCACAATGAGCTGGCGGAGGCGGTGCCCGAGGGGTTCATCGATTCGCTCCACAGGATGTACGACTACATGATCCTCCAGGAGGTCAAGGAGGCGTTGTACTACTACAATGAGGAGCAGATCTCGCGGAACATCCGTAACTACCTGTTCGCCCTTAACTATGAGGTCGGATCGATCGAAACCTGCAATTTCACCGGTGATCGCATCGAAGTGACCGAGGAGTTCTTCAAGGGGGTGGAGGACAGGATGCTGGGGAGCGATGTCGCCTCCGCCCAGCGCAGCACTTTCCGGCAGGAGACCCAGAACAGGTATACGGCACGCACCTTGACCCAGGAGATCCTGGTCGAGGGTAAGGATGTCGCGGAGACCGATCTCTACCTGGAGCTGCACAAACGATTTGTCTATCATCTGAAGGAGAAGGTGCTCGAACCCTTCCTGGAGAACGAGAACTTCCGCCGTGCCATCAAGGATATCGATACCGAGGAGTTTCGCACCTACGACAAGCGGATTCGGGACGATGTCGGCTTCCTGATCAATAATCTGTGCGATAATTTCGGGTATACCGAACAGAGTGCCCGCGATGTGTGCATCTACGTTATCGACAATGACCTCGCCGCCAAGTTTTCCAGCAGCTAGCCTGCTCCGGGCAACCGGAGATCCGACATATCAGTGATTGAGGAGGGGGCGAGTCGTGGGGGGATCGTCCCGCCGCTTCCCGTGCGCAGATGGTGGTTCCCCGGGCGGCAACGGCCTTTCCGCATAGTACCGAAACCGAAACGCCGGGTCACACCGGCACCGGCACACTGGCGGCAATCCGGCCGCAATACTCCATAACCTTCATAAAGTAAGGCATATACGGCAGCCGACGCTCTGGTCAGGTGATGAACTCCTTCATGCTTTGAGTGCGGGCTCACAATAGTGAGCAACTACACGAGTCCAGCCGCATGTACAGCGCATCGGGCAGGATCCGACAGGTATCCGTAACACCCATGCGGCGTGCGGCAAGGCGAATTGGCGGATAGCGACGGAAACACTCTGCAAGACTGTTTGACGGCTGGGAGCCTTGGTGATACCTTGTGCGCCGGAAGATGGGCCGTCTGTCCAAAGGGCCTGATCAGGCCCCTACCTAGGGAGAAACAACATATGGCACGCAAAGAGGAACAGAACGGCAAGACAAAGGCCCTCGACCTGGCCTGCAGTCAGATCGAGAAGCAGTTCGGCAAGGGTTCGATCATGCGCCTGGGCGATGATTCGGTGCTGACCGAGATCGAGAAGATCTCCACGGGCAGTCTGGCACTGGATTACGCATTGGGTATCGGGGGCGTCCCCCGCGGTCGTGTGATCGAAATCTACGGACCGGAGGGCTCCGGTAAAACCACTCTGGCGCTGAGCATTGTAGCCAATGCCCAGAAGGGTGGTGGCACTGCCGCATTTGTCGATGCTGAGCACGCAATGGATCCCATCTACGCCCGCAAGCTGGGTGTGGATGTGGATAAACTGCTGGTCAGCCAGCCGGATACCGGTGAGCAGGCTCTGGAGATCACGGAGGTCCTGGTGCGCTCGGGTGCGCTGGATTGCGTCGTGGTCGACTCGGTGGCGGCACTGGTGCCGGCAGCCGAAATCGAAGGGGAGATGGGGGACTCGCACATGGGTCTGCAGGCCCGGCTGATGAGTCAGGCTCTGCGGAAGCTCACGGGGGTGGTTTCCAAAAGCAACACCACCCTCATTTTCCTGAACCAGATCCGGATGAAGATCGGCGTTATGTTCGGTAACCCCGAAACGACCACCGGCGGCAATGCCCTGAAGTTCTACAGCTCGGTGCGGATGGACATCCGCCGCATCCAGGCGATCAAGAAGGGTGACGAGGTGATCGGCAGCCGCACGAGGATCAAGGTGGTCAAGAACAAGGTGGCTCCCCCCTTTAAACAGGCCGAGACGGAGCTGTTCTTCGGCGAGGGGTTCAGCTACGAGGGTGACCTGATCGATATGGGTGTCCAGGCTGACATCGTGCAGAAGAGCGGCACCTGGTACAGCTACGGCGATATCCGTCTTGGTCAGGGCAAGGAGAACACGCGCCAGTTCCTGCTGCAGAATCTGGAGCTGCGGGATGAACTGGACAAACTCGTCCGCGCCTCCCTGGGGCTGGAGGATGCCGAGGCGGCTCCCGATGAAGCGAGTGCGACGCCGGATAAAACCGGAAAGGCCGAGCCCAAAGCCAAGGGTCGCGCCGCCAAGAGTGAATGATGCCGGGCTCATCCGCCTCACGTGAACCGCTGGGCCGGGTCCTGAACTGGCTCGCTCGACGGGATCGGAGTGAGAGGGAGATCAGGGAGAGATTGCGGAGCTGGGGTGTCGCTGACGAAACCGGTGAGTCGATTCTCAAAACGCTGAGTCGGAGGGGCCTGGTCGACGACCGGGCCCTTGCCGAAAACATCAGTGATTGGCATAATCGGCACGATCCTGTCGGACCCCGCCGCCTGCGGGAGAAGTTGCGGGCGAGGGGGATCGGCGAGAGCGATGCCGAGCCTGCGATCGCCCCCCTCCGGGATTGGGCCATTCAACTTGAGTTGGCCGGACGGTTGCTGGACAAGCGGCTGCCCGCGCTGGGTAATCTGTCGCCGGAACGACGCTGGCGACGCATGACGGGCTTCCTGGAGCGAAGGGGCTTCGACAGGGGAATCGTCATCGAACTGTGCCGACCCCTTCTGCGCGAAGCGGAGTCGGATAGAGAGGCTTTTGATTAATATGCGTTATGAAGAGATTCGCCGTATCTTTCTGGATTACTTCATCGGCAAGGGTCATGTCCATGTCCCGAGCGCCAGCCTGGTGCCGGGGGACGACCCCAGCTTGCTGTTCACGACGGCGGGTATGGTGCAATTCAAGTCCCTGTACTCAACGACGGGCGAGTTGCCCTACCGTCGCGCGGTAACGATCCAGAAATGTCTCCGGGCGGGCGGCAAGGACAGCGATCTCGAACTGGTGGGACGCAGCCCGCGTCACCTCACCTTCTTCGAGATGCTGGGTCATTTCAGTTTCGGCGATTACTTCAAGGATGATGCGGTTGCGATGGCCTGGGACTTTTTCACCAAAGTGCTATGTGTCGATACGTCCCGTATCTGGGTCTCCATCTTCGAGAATGATGATGACGCCGAAAAGGCCTGGCGGAAGGTGGGTTTCCCCGCCGAACGGATCGTACGTCTCGGTGTCGAGGACAACTTCTGGGGACCGGCGGGCAGCACCGGCGCCTGCGGACCCAGCAGCGAGATCTATTGGGACCTGGGACCGGAGGCCGCTTCCGGCGAGATCGGCGGCGGCGTGGGCAAGGATGATCGCTACATCGAGGTTTGGAACGCCGTCTTCCCGGAGTTCAATCAGCAGGAGGACGGGAGCCGTCTGCCCCTGATCAATCGCGGCATCGACATGGGTGCCGGATTCGAGCGGATGGCGTTGATGATCCAGGGCAAGAGCAATATTTTCGAAATCGATACCTTCCGTCATCTCATGGATGGCGTGCGGGAGTTCTCCGGTTACGACGGTCCCGATGAGGGTGAGGCGCAGGTGGCTCTGCGGCGTGTCGCCGATCACGCCCGCGCACTGGCCTTCACGTTGTCGGAGGGGCTCGCCCCCTCCAACGTCGGTCGCGGCTACGTCCTGCGGCGCATCCTGCGGCGCGCCATGATGTCGCTGCGCACGCTGGGTGTCCACGAGCCCATGCTCTACAGGGTCATGGGGCTGGTGGCCGATCGGCTGGGGGATTTCTATCCGGAGCTGCGCGAGAAGGCCGAGCGCTCGGCAGTGATGGTCAAGGCCGAGGAGGAGCGTTTCCTCCGTACGCTGGAACAGGGGGTGCTGCGATACCGCGAGGTGGTGGACGGCCTGAACGATTCCCGCACCCTGCCCGGCGACGAGGTATTCAAGCTCTACAGCACATACGGCATACCCTGGGAGATGACCCGCGAGATGGCCGAGGAGGAGGGCTTCACCGTCGATGAGGAGGGCTACAACGCTGCGCTCCAGGCCGACCGCAAGCTGTCGCAGGATTCCAGCGCGTTCGACGCCAGTGGGGATCCCGGTGCGGGGGAGGTTGTCTACGAAGCCCTGACCGCGGATCCGCAACCGTCCCGATTTGTCGGTGACGACGGATTGGCTTGCGATGCCCGGGTGAGCGAATGGCGGGCGGTCGGCGAGGAGCTGGAGGTGGTTCTCACCGAGACGCCATTCTACGCCACGGCCGGCGGCCAGATCGCCGATACGGGTCGGATCGAGGCGGGTGGGTGCATTTTCGCCGTCACGGATGTCGTGAATCGTGGCAGCCGCATTGTCCACAGACTGTCCGTCCCGGATGATTTCGAACTCTCCGGCGCCGGCGAATTCCTCCGCGGCAAGATCGTTCGCGCCGAGGTCGACGCCGTGCGGCGGCGGGCGATTGCCCGGGCCCATACGGCGACACATCTTCTGCATGCGGCGCTGCATCGGGTGATAGGTGATGATGCCGTTCAGGCCGGCAGTTGGGTCGGACCGGACAAGCTCCGGTTTGATTTCAACCATTTCCAGGCAGTCAAACAGGATGAACTGGCGACCGTCGAAACGATGGCCGCCGAGTGGATTCTCGACAACCAGCCGGTCACAGTCGAAAACATGGCGATGTCCGCCGCTCGGGATATGGGCGCGATGGCGCTGTTCGGCGAGAAGTATGGCGATGAGGTTCGGGTCGTGAGTATCGGCGATGTCTCGCTGGAATTGTGCGGCGGTACTCACCTGAACGGCAGCAGCGAGGTGGGTTTGATACTGATAACCGCCGAGGGCAGCGTGGCCAGCGGCGTGCGCCGCATAGAGGCGGTGACGGGACTCGAAGCGCAGCGTCTGGTGGCCCTGCAGCGTCGGGCATTGACCGAGGTCGTTCAGACCCTCCGTGTGCCTGAGGGGGATGTCCCCCGGGCGCTGGCGGAGGCCCTGTCCGAGCGGCAGAAGCTGCGCAAGGATCTCGAGGCGCTGCGAGCCAAGCAGGCCGCTGACGGCAGCGCCGACCTGCTCAAGCAGATCGGCGAGTATGGTGACATCAAGTTGATGCGGGGGCGTCTCGCGGCCGAGAACCCCAAGGAGATCCGCGGCATGGCCGACTCCATACGGCAAAAGCTGGATGGGCAGATTGCCGTATTGCTGGCGGAAGCCGGCGGCAAGATGTCTTTCCTGATCCTGGTGCCGGATTCTCTGGCCGACCGGGTTCATGCCGGCAAGATTACGGGCGTGGCGGCCAAGGCCATCGGTGGACGGGGCGGCGGCAGTCCGACCCTCGCCCAGGCGGGTCTCAGCGACCCGGAACAGTTTTCACAGGTACTGGATGAGATCGGCAAGGCTCTGGGTTAACCGGGCAAGGGGGATAAGATGTATCGTTTTTCGTCGAGGGGGTCCCGAATGCGGACACGGTGTTTGCTGGTGGTTGTCCACATGCTGCTGAGCCTTAATCCAATGGAGATTGCGGCACAACCTGGCGGAGATGCCGATGCCCGGAGGGCTGCCCTGCAGGGAGCGGTCACGATGATGCCGGAGGAGGATTGGGCTCTCGATGCCGATCTGGATCGGGAGCAATATGTCGTTGGCCCCGGCGACAGAATCCTGCTGGTGCTTGACGGCAAGCGCATAGTCCGGGTGCCCCTGACCGTTCTCCCCGAGGGGATCCTGGACTGGGAGGGGGGGCTCCACCTGACCGTCAGCGGATTGACCCTGGCAGAGTGTGAAGGGGCGGTTCAGGCCGAACTGGCGCCCATCCTGTCCGACGTAGCCGTCTCTCTGCTTCTGCTGGAGCCGCGCAAGGTCGTCATCCATGTGCTGGGTGAGGTGAACAAACCCGGTGCGGTGGAATTGCGCGCCACGGATCGGATCAGCACAGCCATTCTCGCCGCCGGAGGTACGACTAGAAGGGGCAGCCGACGTTTCATCGAGTTGAAGGATGGCTATGACAATATGCTTCTTGATCTCTATCCCTTCACCTTCAGAGGGGACTGGCGCGCCAATCCCTACCTCCCCTCGGGCAAGGTTCTGTTTGTGCCGTTGAAGATCGATACCGTCAGTGTCGTGGGCGAGATCAATCGCCCCGCAATATACGAGTGGCGAGAGGGGGAGACACTCGGCGATTTCCTTGATTACGCTGGGGGGCTGACCCAGGACGCGTTGCGGGGCTCAATCCTCCTTGAGCGGGACGAGATCGAGGTGGAGATCAGAATGACCGCGGCTCTGGATCGCGATCTGCCTCTCCGGCCCGGAGATGTCCTCGTTGTCGGAAGCCGTAAGCCGTTGATGAACAGAGTGTTCATCGAGGGGGCCGGTGAGCGGCGGGGTGAGATCTACCTGAGCCCCGATGAAACCCTGGGTGATCTGGTTCACCGCCTTGGCGATACACGGGGACAGGCGTTGCCGGAACAGGCGGTTCTCGAACGCATGGGGACGGACCGCAACGAGTTCATTCAGGTCAATCTGCGTGAAGTTCTGCAGGGAGAGGGACCGGTGACTCTGCCGATCAAAAACGATGATGTACTTTATGTCCCCCGGCGCAGCCAGCAGATCTTCGTGCTGGGACAGGTCAACTCCCCCGGGCCGATCCCCTATATACCATCTCGTACGGCCGGGCAGTACCTGGCTATGGCTGGCGGAACGACAAGCAAGGGGAGCACGAACAAACTGAAGATCATCAACATTGATGGTGTTGAGATCGGAGTGGATGAGACGAGCAATCTCCATCGGGGAGATGTCCTGATCGTTGGTAAGTCGCGGTGGGCCCTCTTCTCCGAGGTTCTGGTATCGACCGTCTCGATCACCAGTCTCGTGGTGGCCATCACGGCACTGGCCAGGAATAATTGACATGAGACTATTCATCACCGGCTGCAACGGGATGTTGGGTTCGCGGATTACGGAGGAGGCCCGACTACGGGGGCACAAGGTTGCCGCCTTCGATCGCCCGGAGCTGGAGCTGGGGAAACCGGATGACGCGGCCGCTCTCTTGCGGGCCGCCAATCCCGATCTGTTGATCCATTGCGCCGCGTTGACCGATGTGGACGGCTGTGAGAGTCATGAAGAGGAGGCCATGCTGATCAACGGTGAGGCCACGGGAGTTCTGGCGGAAGCTGCAGCCGCGATGAATGCCCGATGCATCTATATCAGCACGGATTACGTTTTCGCCGGCGACAAGGCCGTCCCCTATCTGGAGGAGGATCCCGTCGATCCTCCCAGCGTCTATGGACGAAGCAAATTGCATGGCGAGAAGAGAGTCCGCGCCGCCGGGGGCAGCATCGTCAGGCTGAGCTGGTCCTTCGGCCCAACGGGCAAGAACTTCGTCGCGACGATTGCGGAGCTGTTGCTGGCCGGGCGCGAATTGAAGGTGGTGGACGATCAGCGTGGAGGACCCACCTATACGCGCGATGCCGCAGCCGCGATTCTGGATCTGGCCATCCAGGATCACTCGGGGATCTATCATCTCAGCAACAGTGGGGAGACGACCTGGTTCGGCTTTGCTCGTGCGATTGCGAGTGAACTCGGACTGCCGGCCAGTCAGGTGAGCGCCTGTACGAGCGACGAGTACCTGCGTCCGGCACCCAGACCCGCCAACAGTCGACTTGGCGGGCAGCGCCTGACCGATCTTATCGGTCGCACCATCCCGACGTGGGAGGATGCCCTGCGGCGTTATATCAAGGAGGAGGGATGGCTCCGGAAATGAAGGCTCAAATCCAGGAATATCTGCAGGGGCACACCGCGGCATTGGCGGGAGTTGCCGACTTGGCCTCTACGCTTTGTGAAGCGGGTAAACTTGCAGCCCGGATTCTCCAACAGGGTGGCTCGATCTGGCTTGCAGGCAACGGAGGCAGCGCCGCAGATGCCCTGCACATTGCCGGTGAGATGGAGGGGCGTTTCCTGGTTGAGCGTCCGGCCCGCCCTGTCCATACCCTCGGCGCCAATGTCAGCACTTTGACGGCCGTTGCGAATGACTACGGTTTTGATCGTATCTTCGCTCGACAAATCGAGGGTTGGGTCGGCCCAGAGGATCTCGTCTGGTTGTTTTCGACCAGCGGTAAAAGCCCCAATCTCCTGGCTGCGGCAGAGGCGGCGCGGAGTAAGGGCAGCTGTGTCCTGGGTTTCCTGGGCAAGCGGGGGGGACCTCTGAAGGACTTGTGTGATCTGAGTCTTGTGGTGCCATCCGATTTTACGCCCTGGATTCAGGAGGCGCACATTACGATGGGGCACATCATCTGTCAGCAAGTAGATCAATTACTGGAGACCAGCGGCTAGCTGACTGTCGGATTCATCGTTTGAGCGATCGATTCAGGGTTTGAATTAACATGGAGGAAGATGGATTCCGCACCTGTCATTATCGGTATTGCCGGCGGCACCGGATCCGGCAAAACCAGCGTGGCCTTGAAATTGAAGAGCTTCTTCCCCTACGAGCGGGTTGAGCTTCTGCATCACGATTCCTACTACTATGACAACAGTCACCTCGAGATGGAGGAGCGGGCGAAGATCAATTACGATCACCCCTCCGCGTTCGAGACGGATCTCCTGCTGCAGCACCTGAGCGAGTTGAAGGGGGGGCAGGAGATCATTCAGCCCCGTTACTGCTATGAGACCCACTCCCGCCTGGTCGAGGGCACCCCCGTGGGACCGGCTGATATCCTCCTGGTTGAGGGGATTCTGGTTCTGGATGATCAGGAGCTGCGGAAAAGGATGGACATCAGGATCTACATCGATGCCGATCCTGACGAACGGTTCATCCGGAGGCTGCAGCGGGATATCCGCAACAGGGACCGGTCCGTCGAATCGATTATCGAGCAGTATCAGACTACGGTCCGCCCCATGCACATGCGTTTCACGGAGCCGAGTAAACGGTACGCGGATCTGATTATTCCTGAGGGGGCGCACAACGAAGTGGCCATCGACTTGATGGCGGTCAAAATAAGGGATGTCCTGCAGCGCAAGGAGAGTTTCAACGGCCTGCGGGATGAAAATGGAGGGAAGGGATGAAGGCGATTCGAGCATTTGTAGAGGGGATGCGCCCCAAGCAGTGGACAAAGAATCTGATAATTTTTCTCGGCGTGATCTTCGCCCAACAGACGGGCGATCATGACCTGCTTCTGAGAAGCCTGACGGCCTTTCTCCTTTTTTGTCTGTTTTCCGGCGCAATCTATCACTTCAATGACAGGATGGACCTGGACCAGGATCGGCGACATCCTCGCAAGAGCAAGCGTCCCCTGGCTTCCGGACGTCTTCCGCTATCCGGACTTTATTTCGGATTGTTCATCATCGTGGTGGGGGCTTTGACCGGAGCCTGGTTTCTGGGACGTAATTTCTTCCTGCTCGGGCTCGTTTTCCTGGCACTCAACGTACTCTACTCTCTTTGGCTGAAACACCTTGTGCTGCTGGATGTCTTCGGCATCGCCATCAATTTCGTGTTGCGGGCCGTGGCGGGCGTCGCAGTGTTGGCCCCGGTGCTGGTCACCGATTTTGGCGGGGCCAATATGGCTGGCGTCGCAGGTAGCGTCCTCCTGTCACCCTGGTTGTTGATCTGTACCTTCTTCGGCTCCCTCTTCCTGGCTTTCGGCAAGCGCCGCAACGAATTACTCAGCCTGGACGACCCCAGCGCCCACAGACGGGTTCTGGCGGAGTATACGCCGGCTCTTCTGGATCACCTCGTCACGCTTACTGCCGGGACCGTAATGGTCGCCTATGCTCTGTACACGCTCTGGCCCAGCACAGTCGCCCGCTACGGGATGGGTTTTCTGGCAACCAATGTTTTTGTCGCTTATGGTGTAATGCGGTATCTCTTTCTCGTTTACCGCCTTGACTGTGGAGGCGATCCTTCCGAGATTCTCCTCCGTGATCGCCCGATCTTGATCACGGTGTTTCTCTGGTTTCTCTTCATCGTCTGGAAGGTGGTTCTCCACTAATGCGACCGAACCATATCCTACGCCCGCTCAAGGCGCTCGCCCCGGCCAAGATAAACCTCGGCCTCGAGGTGGTTCGGCGTCGGCGGGATGGGTATCACGACATCGAGACCCTATTTCAGACGATCGATATCCAGGATAAGCTGGAGTTTACGATCTGCCCCGAAACTAATGACTTGAGTCTGAGACTTAAAGGGATCTCTTCCCCTGAAGGGGATGATAATATCGTCTCCCGAGTCTATAATCTCATGTGCCGGGACTATCCTGAGCGGAAGACCGGCTTGAAAGTCGTTCTGGACAAGTCCATTCCGCTGGGTGCAGGGCTTGGCGGCGGGAGCAGCGATGCCGCTGCGACGATTTTGGCCATCAATCGACTTTGGCGTCTCAAATTGAGCCATGAAAGGCTTCAAACTCTGGCACTTGAAATCGGGAGCGATGTGCCTTTCTTGCTTCAGGGGGGCACGGCAATCGGGCGCGGCAGGGGCGAAGAGTTGACGAAAATGCCGTACCTCAGTCAGGGTGCTTTCTTGTTGGTGAATCCCGGATTCTCCATCTCGACTGCCTGGGCTTACGAAGGGCTCAAAATGGGCTTGACAGGTAATCCCTATCGGATTAGGGTCGAACAAGTTAAGGCATATCTACATCGTTTCCCGGCATCCGGAATGCTTATCCGGAACAGGTTTGAAGATGTCGTCTATCCGTCATATCCAGAATATAACGCAATTGTTGACAGATTGGACGAGGTGGGTGCGATTCATGTAAGTATGTCCGGGAGCGGTGCTGTAGTGTATGGCACATTCCCTGACCGGCGAGCTGCTGAGAAAGCCCGAGATGATCTGGAGGGGAAGTGGCAGGGGATTGTTGCCTGTCCGCACCCAAATGGGGTCATATTGGGATAACTCACGTTCAGCCGAGTCGTTCATCCCGAGGACTGAAAGCCAGGAGGAGATATGGAGATCACTGAGGTTCGCATCTCCCTGCGCAACGACGACAAGCTGAAGGCTTTTGCCAGTATTACATTTGACGACTGTTTCGTGGTAAGGGGCTTGAAGATCATCGAAGGGGCCAACGGCACCTTCGTCGCCATGCCTAGTCGCAAACGGAATGATGGCACTTATCAGGATGTTGCCCATCCTGTAAACAATGAGACCCGGCACAGGATTGAAGCAAGAATCCTGAGCGAGTACGCCAATGAGGTAGTCAAGCTGGAGTCCGGGGAGGCATCCTACGCGGCCGGAGAAGAGATCTGAGCAGTGTAGGAAGATGGAATTCGGATCACGATCGATTCGCGCTGACCGGATAATTGGGGCGTCGACAAGCGGTAAGTCACAGGTTTTTGGTACCTGCATGCGGAGGTTCGAATCCTCCCGCCCCAACCTGACAACTTTTGAGAGTTGAGAAGCACCGACCTGCTCGGTGTTTGGTATTTTTAGTCAGTTCATCCCCTAATCCATTGAGGAGGCACGGTGTTTTCCAGCCGGGAAGACTTCGCACTCATTACAGGTACTTCAAACACACCACTTGCAGAGAAGATCGCCAGATACCTCGGACGAAGCCTGACTAAAACGACTATCGAACGCTTTGCGGATGGGGAGATCTACGCGCACATCCAGGAGAATATCCGTGGTGTGGACGTCTTCATCATCCAGCCGACACCCGCCTCCGCCGATGCGCTTATGGAGCAGCTGATAATGGTCGATGCCTGCCGGCGCGCCTCGGCTCAGCGGATCACGGTTGTCATACCCTATATGGGATATGCCCGCCAGGATCGTAAGGACAAGCCGCGGGTGGCCATCACGGCCAAGCTGGTGGCCAATCTGATCGTGAGCAGTGGGGCGGATCGTGTCCTGGCCATGGATCTGCATACGCCGCAGTTGCAGGGCTTCTTCGATATCCCGGTGGATCATATCTACTCGGCACCCGTGCTGCTCACCCACATCAAAGAGCAGAACCTGGCCGATATTGCGGTTGTCGCACCGGACATGGGCAGCGTCAAGATGGCGCGCTCCTTCGCCAAACGTCTGAATGCCGATCTGGCGATTGTCGACAAGCGTCGCCCCAAGCCCAATGTCTCCGAGGTGATGAATCTGATCGGTGAGGTAAAGGGCAAAAATGTCGTTATCTTTGACGATATGATCGACACGGCCGGGACGATCGTCAATTCCGCCCAGTTGTGCCTCAAGCTCGGCGCGTTGAGCGTGCGTGCGGTCGCCACACACGGTGTTCTCTCCGGAGAGGCCATCACCAGGCTGGATTCCTCCGACATCGCAACGGTCGCCATCACCAATACTCTGGACATGGCGCCGAAGAATTTACCCGAAAAATTCAAAATTCTTGACGTCTCCCCCTTGCTAGGAGAGGCGATTCGGCGCATACATAACTCTGAATCAGTGAGTTCTCTTTTCATCTAAAGCAGAAAAAGAGAGCCGAATCCCGTTTCGGATCGAAAAACACAAGCTCTGCCCCCGTATCCCGGCTACCCGCGCTGGGGCGGATGGCCAGGAGGAAGAATGCAGACAATCGAGTTTAAAGTCTCCAAACGCGTCGGCACCGGCAAACAGGTGACACGCAAGCTGCGGGTTGATGGCATCATCCCCGGCGTCCTCTACGGAACCAAAGAGGATCCCGTAAACCTGTCTATCCCCGAAGCGCTCATCACGGAGCTTTATCGCTCACAGTCGGGCAGCAACTTCATCGTGAATCTCGGAATTGATGATGACACCTCCGTCATGTCGATCGTCAGGGAGCGTCAGCGGCACCCTGTCTCCGGCAGAACGATTCACATGGATTTCCTCCGGATCAGCATGGACAAACCGATTCTGCTCAACGTCCCGGTCCATCTGACCGGTGAGGCGCCCGGCGTCAAGGACTTCAGCGGGACATTGGAGCACCTGCTCCGGATGGCCGAGGTCACTTGTCTGCCCAAGCATATCCCTGAAGAGATTCTCATCGACGTTTCCGAAATGCAGATCAACGATTCGGTTCACGTCAGTGACATCAACATCGAACATGTTGAACTGACTGCGGATCAGGGACGGGTCATCGTCGCCGTCTCGCCGCCCCGTATCTCCACTGAAGCCAGTGAAGAGGAAGAGGGTGTCGAGGGTGAAGAGGGTGCCGAGGAGTCAACGGAGGAATCCTCTGAGGGCGATGCTGAGTAAGCTCTTACGTCTGTTCCGGCGGTCAGGGTTGGATTACGACAACCTGACTGCGGTAATTATCGGACTTGGTAATACGGGTCGTCGCTATGCGGCGACCCGTCATAATGTGGGGTTCATGGTGGTCGATGAACTCGCCGGTCGCGCCGGCCTGCAGTTCAGGCCCGGTCGGGGGGATTTCCACGCCGCCCGCTGGACCCGCGACGATGGCGACGTGCTGCTGGTCAAACCAACCACCTTCATGAACAACTCGGGTGTGGCCGCCGAGCAGATCCGTGAGCTGACCAACCTTTCTGTGGCCGATATCTTCGTGGTGGTGGATGACATCAACCTCGCCCTGGGGCGGATCAGACTCCGCGGCAAAGGGAGCGCGGGGGGGCAGAGGGGATTGGAATCATTGATTTTAACCTTGTCCGATGAGGCTTTTCCGCGTCTGAGATTGGGGATAGGTCAACCTGACCAACCAACCTCCGGATATGTTCTTGCATTGTTTCCGGAGGAAGATCTTGACACAGCGGCGAGGATGATTAACGTTGCCGCCGATGCGACGACGATGTATCTGGATTACGGTCTGGAGAAAACGATGTCGCAGTTCAACAAATCTCTCTAATACACCTGAGAATAGTCACAAAAGAACTTGCATGTAGCCTGTGGAGGATTCCGCTTATGATGACGGAAATCATCCTTGTTCTTGCCGCTGGTGTTCTGGCTCTGATCTACGCGCTCGCCAAGGCGACCTGGATCAATCGGCAGGACCCCGGTAACGAACAGATGGTAGAGATCGGGAAAGCCGTGCGCGAAGGCGCCATGGCGTTTTTGGCCAGGGAATACAAAGTCCTGGCTGTTTTTGTGGCCGCCGTTGCGGCCATGCTATTCTTCGCGAACAAGGGTGGGGGGACCGGTATGGTCGCTCTCTCCTTCGTCGTCGGCGCTGTCTGCTCCGGGCTTGCCGGTTTCTTTGGTATGCGTGTGGCCACGGCCTCGAACAACCGTACAACACAGGCTGCCCGCAGTAGCCTCCAGGCCGCCCTGCAGGTGGCCTTCTCCGGTGGTGCCGTCATGGGCATGTGCGTGGTCGGACTGGGTGTGCTCGGTCTGGGCACGCTCTTCCTGCTCTTTGGAGGAGTCAAGGGGGGCGCTGATCTGCCACACATCATGGAGATACTGTCCGGCTTCTCGCTGGGCGCCAGTTCGATCGCCCTGTTCGCCCGCGTGGGCGGCGGCATCTTCACCAAGGCCGCCGATGTCGGCGCCGATCTGGTGGGCAAGATCGAAGCTGGGATTCCGGAGGATGATCCGCGCAATCCTGCGACCATCGCCGACAACGTGGGCGACAATGTGGGTGACGTGGCCGGTATGGGCGCGGACCTCTTCGAGTCCTATGTCGGCTCGATTGTAGGTGCCATGGTTCTGGCGGCGGGCGCGAACAGCCTGGCCGGTCAGAACCTGAACTACGTTCTGCTGCCCCTGATCCTGGCCGGTGTGGGGATCGTCGTTTCGATCATCGGCACCTTCTTCGTCCGCACGAAAGAGGGGGGCGACCCCCAGATGGCCCTGAACATCGGTACGTTCGGTGCGGCCATTATCATGGTGGTTGCCTCATGGTTCGTTATTCAGCGCTATGCCACCGCCGAGGGGACCTGGTCCGCGAGCGGCATCTTCCTGGCCACGGTTGTTGGCCTGGCCGCAGGCGTAATGGTGGGGCTGCTGACCGAATACTTCACGGCGGAGAACCGCAAACCGGTCCATACCATCGCCAAGGCCTGTGACACGGGACCGGCCACCTGCCTCATCTCCGGTCTGGGTACGGGCATGCAGTCCACGGCTCTCCCCGTGATCGTCATCGCCCTGGCCATCGTCTTCAGCTTCAAGTTTGCGGGCCTCTACGGCATCGCCATCGCCGCTCTGGGTATGCTGGCCACGACCGGTATTCAGCTCGCGGTTGATGCCTATGGCCCGATCGCCGATAACGCCGGTGGTTGCGCCGAAATGGCTCAGCTGCCTCCGGAGGTGCGTCAGCGCACCGATAAACTGGATGCGGTCGGCAACACGACTGCGGCCATCGGCAAGGGCTTCGCCATCGGCAGCGCCGCGCTGACCGCCCTGGCTCTGTTCGCAGCCTTCAGCGAGACGGTCGGCTTCTTTGAGAAGGGCGTCGATATCTCGATCTTGGATCCCAACGTGGTCGCCGGCCTGCTGATCGGCGCCATGCTCCCTTTCCTGTTCAGCTCCTTCGCCATGAACGCTGTCGGGAGAGCCGCCTTCAAGATGATTGAAGAGGTTCGTCGTCAGTTCCGTGAAATCCCCGGTCTGCTCGACGGCAAGGCCAAGGCCGATTATGCCCGCTGCGTGGATATCTCCACGACTGCCGCGATCAAAGAGATGATCGTGCCCGGTCTGCTGGCCGTCCTGACCCCGGTTTTCTTCGGTCTGGTACTCCGTAACCCCGTGATGCTGGGTGGAGTTCTGGCCGGCGTGACCTCCAGCGGGGTCCTGATGGCCCTGTTCATGTCCAACACAGGTGGTGCCTGGGACAATGCCAAGAAGTACATCGAGGGTGGCGCCCACGGTGGCAAAGGCTCCGATAGCCATAAAGCCGCAGTGGTGGGGGATACCGTCGGCGATCCGTTCAAGGATACCGCGGGTCCCAGCCTGAACATCCTGATCAAGCTCATGAGCGTGGTCAGTCTGGTTCTGGCCCCCCTGATGAAGGGCTTCCTCTAGTGGAATAAGCCCTTACGGGGTTTACAAAATTGGAGAACCTGTTATATTGACGGGCCGGGAGTGCAAACTCCCGGCCCAAGTTATTTAATACAGTTTGATGCCTGGTCGAGCATTCGACCAAACCCTGTTTCCGGAGCCCACTGTGGAAGCCGGAGACCAAAGACCGAAGGGAGGAAGGCATTGCGATCCTATGAGTGTCTCTACATAGTCCATCCGGGCGCGGAAAGCACCGAGTTGGAGAAATCAGCCGCTAAGTATAGCGATCTGATTACCGAGAAGGGCGGCAACGTTCTCAAGGTAGACCAGTGGGGAAAACGCAAACTCGCCTACGAAATCCAGAAATTCAGTGACGGACATTACATCCTCATGCGTTTCGAAGCGGAACCCGAAGAGATTGAGGGGCTGGAATTCCTCATGCGCGTGGACGACCGTGTCCTCCGCTACATGACCAGCTACGAAATCCCCGAAGGTGCCGGACAGAGCGATGAGTTGATGCAGCTGACCGAGCGCAAGGAACGTGATCGTCGCGGCCGCGGCCGCAAAGGCGGTCGGTTCGGTGGCGGCGGTGGCGGCGGTGGCGGTGGCGGTGGACGTCGTCGCGAATACAGCCGTCCCGACCAGGATCAGGACAGACCGGCGCCGGCAAATAATGACAGGCCCGCAGCTGCTCAGGCAAAAGATGCACCCGCCGCTCCAGCCAATAAGGAAGGTGAGTAATGCCCAGAGCCCGACGCAGAAAGAAGAAGAAGATCCGGAAGGTATTTGGTCGCAAGCGGCCATGTAAATTCTGTATCACAAAGATCGACGTCGTCGATTACAAGAACTCCACGTTGCTCACCCGTTTCGTGAACGATCGCGGCAAGATCGCTCCGAGGCGGATCACCGGCACTTGTGCACGTCACCAGCGCATCCTCGTTCGTGCGATCAAGCGGGCCCGCTATATCGGCCTGTTGCCGTTCGTGCGTGAGCATTACCGCTAGACCCAAGGGAGACGATTGTTATGGAAATCCTGTTGGTTCAGGACGTGGATAATCTGGGCAAGCGCGGCGCTCGTGTGAACGTGGCCAAAGGCTACTTCCGCAACTACCTGTTCCCCCGGGGGATGGCCGTACTGGCCACCGACGGCAACCTGCGCAAGCAGGCCGAGGAGGACAAGGTGCGTCAGCGCACCGACAAGAAGTACGTCGTCGCCGCCGAGGCCATCAAAGATGGCATCGACGGCATCGCGCTGGAGTTCAAAGCTCAGGTTAACGAAGAGGGCCATCTCTATGGTTCGATCAACGAGCAGGCCATCGTCAAGGAGCTCCAGGGAAAGGGCTTCAAGGTCGAGGCTGGCATGGTCGCCATGGAGGAGCACATCAAGACTTTGGGAGAGCACGAGATTAAGATCCTGCTCCACCGGGGCCAGGGTGTCGAGGCGCTGATCAAGGTTAACGTTATCCAGGAATAAACCCGCACTACCCGGAGGTGTGCCATGGATGTCCCCCGCCGGATATTTCGCGAGTACGATATTCGCGGAGTCATTGGTGAAGATCTCGATGCAGGGATTTACAGTCAACTGGGCGCCGCTATCGGCTCGAGGTTTCTGGAGGATGGGGCTAAGGAGGGGATAGTCGGTTACGACAACCGGACGCACTCTCCTGAAATGCACGCTGCGTTTGTGACCGGGATGTGTTCCACCGGGCTGGATGTACTCAGCATCGGTGAGGTGCCGACACCTGTTCTGTACTATGCCCAGGCGGTTCTGGGCGAGGGGCGGAACTTCGGCGCCATGATCACGGCCAGTCACAATCCGCCGGAGTACAACGGCGTCAAGATCGTGTCCGCGGGCAGAGCACTGTCGGGTGACGAGATCGGCGAGTTGTACGAGCGGCTGAACCGTGAACTCCCCAAGGGCGAAGGCGCCTATCGGGAGGAGAGCTTCACGGAGGCTTATCTGGAATGTCTGCTGAAGGATCTGAAGCCCGCCCGTCGGGTGAAGGTCGCGGTGGACTGTGGAAACGGAACGGCGGGCCTGGTGGCCCGCCGTCTTTTTGAAGGTTGGAACACCGACTGCGAGATCCTCTTCGAGGAGCCGGACGGTACCTTTCCCAACCACCCTGCCGATCCCGTCGTCGCCAAGAACCTGGTCGATCTGATCGAAACGGTGAAGAGCGGCGGTTACGAGTTCGGTATCGGATTCGATGGCGATTCCGATCGCGTTGGCGTCATAGACGAGAAGGGGAACATCCTCTGGGGTGATCGTCTCCTGGCTCTTTTCGCGCGTCACGTGCTGGCCGAGCACCCCGGAGCCTCGGTTATCTTCGAGGTCAAGTGCTCCAGAGCGTTGGGTGAGGATATCGCCGCTCACGGCGGTAATCCGATTCTCTGGAAAACCGGCCACTCATTGATCAAGGCCAAGATGAAAGAGGAGAAGGCGCTGCTCGCCGGCGAGATGAGCGGCCATCTCTTCTTCGCCGATCGCTACTACGGCTATGATGATGCTCTCTACGCGGCCGGACGTCTGCTTGAGATCGTCGCCAAGTCGGACAAGCCGATGAGCGAATTGCTGGCCGATGCTCCAACCTATGTTGCGACTCCCGAGATCCGCATCAGCTGCGCCGACGAGGTCAAGTTCGATGTCGTGGCGACTCTGCGCGATCGTTTCGCGCAGGAATACGATGTCATCGACATCGATGGCGTGCGGGTGGAGTTCCCCGATGGCTGGGGCCTGGTTCGGGCATCGAATACGGGTCCGGTGCTGGTCCTCCGCTTCGAGGCGAAGACTCAGGAGCGGGTCGAGGAGATCCGCGACCTGATCATGGGCGCGGTGAAAGAGCTGGTTCCGGAGGAGGGCTGATATGGCTATCCATCTGGTTTTGCTGGCCGGTGGGCGGGGTACGCGGTTCTGGCCGTTGAGCCGTCGCCGGAAGCCCAAACAGCTCCTGCCGCTGCTCAACGAGCACAGTCTGCTGCGCAACACCTGGGATCGTGTTCGGGATCTGAGTGACGCTGAACACGGTTGGGTCATCACGGCGGATGATCTGGCCGCCGGCTGTATGAGCGAATTGCCAGAATTGCCCCCATCACAGATAATCGGCGAACCGGTGGGGCGCAACACTGCGCCGGCGCTGGCCCTGGCGGGTATTCTCGCCGAAGCGTCCGACCCCGATGCCGTGCTGGCCGTCTTCCCGAGCGATCATCATATCAGCAACGGAGACTCGTTTCGCGACATGGCGAGTGCCGCGATTCGTGAGGCTGAGTCGGGCGTGACCCTGATGACGCTGGGTATCAGGCCCGACCGTCCGGAGACGGGATACGGCTACATCGCCACTGCTCCGGGGCTGGAGCCGGGGGCGATTGCGCCGGTCGACCAGTTCGTGGAAAAACCCGATCTGGCAACGGCGGAGGGTTATGTCGAGGGGGGACGCCACCTCTGGAACAGCGGCATGTTCTTCTTCAGCGTCCGCGCTCTCAGGGCATCCTTTCTGGAACATGCTCCCGAAATCTGGAATACACTGGCGCCGCTGGGAGCCGAATTCGGCACAAAGGGTTTTGCCGGGTCGCTCCGTGACCGCTATCAATCCCTGCCCAGTGTCGCTTTTGATGTGGCGATCATGGAGAGAGCCGCCAACGTCAAGGTCATCCCTGTCGATTTCGCCTGGAACGATGTCGGACACTGGTTGGCCCTGGGCATGGAGTTGCCGGAAGTTGAGGGGAACAGTGCGCTGGGCGATCTCCTCACCGTAAACGCAAAAAACAATATTGTAGTCAACCACGAGGGGCTGACGGCTCTTGTGGGTGTGGAAGATCTGGTTGTCGTCCGCTCAGGCGACGCCGTTCTCGTCTGTCATCGCGACCAGGCCCAGGCGCTTCGTGAAGTAGTGCGCCGCCTGGAGGAGACGGACAGAGCCAAATACCTGTAAGTCATCAAGAAGGAGTCAGCATGCGTAAGGTTACCGTTTTCATGATTCTGTTACTGGCGACGTTTGTCGTGGGGTGCGGAGACAAGACCGGCGGCGAGGGGGGCGATGTGCTGGTGCGCGTAGGGGACTATGCGATCACAACAGAAGCATTCGAAACCGAATTCAATCGCATTCCGGCATACCAGCGCAAGGAGTTCGAGACACCCGACGGCAAACAGAAACTCCTCGATCGTCTGATCGAGATGCGATTGCTGTACATGGCCGCGGAGGCGGAGGGGCTGGCCGACAGCGAGGTCGTTCAGACCGAATTCGCCAAGGCGCAGGAGCAGGTTCTCATCCGCCAGTACTATACGACTTACATCGAAGCGGAGTCGGTGCCCGGCGATGCGGACATCAGCGCCTACTACGACGAGCACAAGAGCGAATTCGCGGTTGAGGCGCGTGTGAAGGCGCGCATGGTTCTGGCCGCGGATAGGGCCGCCGCTGATGCGGTTGCGACCCGCCTGCACGGTGGTGAGGACATGAGTGCGGTCGCCCGCAACGAGAGCGAGGACGGACCCACGGCCGCCGAAGATGGCGATCTCGGCTGGTTCTCGACTGACGGTTATATCCGGTCGATCGGCGTAAACCCCGACTTCGCAGCCAGGGTCTTTACCCAGGAGACGAACGCGATTGGTGCGCCGATCGAGATTGCGGGCAAGGGTTGGGCCGTCGTCCGAATCGAGGACAAGGAGGCTGCTCATCAGAAGGAGCTCGCGGAGGTGCGGGATGAGATCGGCCGTCGGATGGCCCCCAAGTTCAAGGAGACGGTCTTCAACAGCAAGATCGCGGAGTTGAAGACCCGTTTCGGCGTCGAATACGTCAGTGAGGACTATGTCAATGACGATGTCCTCATTACCGTGGGCGACTTCAGGATCGATACGGCTGCCATGAATACGGAACTGCAGCGCATCCCCCCCTTCCAGAGGCGGGAATACGAAAATCCTGAGGGCAAGCGGAAGCTGGTCGAGCGCCTGGTCGAGATGAAAGTGATGTTCAAGGCTGCCGAGGCCGAGAAACTGGCTGACGATGAGGATGTCATCAAGGAGTTCGAGCGCGTCCAGGAGCAGATCCTCATGCGCCAGTACTTCAAGGATTTCATCGAGGCCAAGGCCGTTCCGTCCGACAAGGAGATCGGCGACTACTACGCGGAACACAAGGCGGAGTACGAGATGCCGGCGAGACTGCACGGCTCCCTGATCCTGACAGCTGACCGTGCTGCCGCCGTCGCAGCGGCAAACCGCGTGCGTGGCGGCGAGGCTTTCGCGGCAGTGGCTGGAGAGGTCAGCCAGGATGCCGCCACCGCGTCCGGTGGCGGGGACCTCGGCTGGTTCACGGCCGACGGTTATGTCCGCTCAATCGGGGTCAATCCCCAATTCACCTCCGTCGTCTTCGAGCAGGCCGTCGGTGCCGTCGGCGATCCGATCGAGGTGGAGGGCAAGGGGTGGGCAGTGATCCAGGTGATCGAGAAAGAGGCCGCCCACACGAAGAGCCGGGAGGATGCCAGGGACGAGATCATCAATCGTCTGTCGCCCAAAATCAGGCAGACCTTCTTCGAGGACAGTATCGAGGCTTTGAAGACACGTTTCGGCGTCGAGTACGTTCAGGAGAATTTTGCTCAGGCTTCGTCCGCCGAAGAGCTGTTCGAACTGGCCCAGAGCGCCAAGAGTCCTCACGAACGGATCAAACACTACGAGCAGATTGTCGAGCGTTTTCAGGATAGCGAACACGCGGATCGCGCGCAGTTCATGATCGGGTTTGTCTATTCCGAGGAGCTGCGCGACAACGAACGGTCACGCGCCGCCTTCGAGCGGTTTGCCGAGCTGTTTCCCGATAGCGACCTGATGGAGGACGCACGCTATATGCTGGAGGCGATAGAGGGGAAAGAGCCCGAATTCGAGAAGACCGACGATTGATCCCCATGGTGAGGGAAACCGGGGAGCCGATATGAGCAACGGCAGGGAATGGCTGAAGATGCGCGTGGCCGGCTTCACCCGTGAAGCCGGCACCGGTCAGCCGATCCTCCTGCTCGGAGCCGAGAAGGAGCAGGGGATGTTCACCCTGTGGTTGGGTGAACATGAGGCCGGGACCATCGCCCGGCTGTGCACGGGTGATTCTACCGATGTCCCCCGGCTTGCGGAGTTGCTCCCTCTGGCCCTGTCAGGTTTTGACATCAGGCACCTGCGTACCGAGATCACCGATCTTGACGGCAATTCATATATCACCCGCATATTGCTGAAACAGGGAAATGAGTATGTGGCCGTGAGTTGTCGGCCGGAGGATGGCATCGCACTTGCGTTGGCCGGGAAAGCTGGGATATTTCTGGACAGATCGCTCTTTGAGGCTCACAAACGAACAATGATCGACGATGAAGGTTTTACACCAAAGGATTGACATGCCCGTTAACCGCCTCGACAACTGGACACCGAATATCGCCGGCGATGCCTGGATCGCTCCCGGCGCCTACGTGATCGGTCGCGTCACAATCGCCGAATGTGTCGGCATCTGGTTCAACGCCGTCGTCAGGGGCGACATGGCGGATATCGACATCGGCTGCGAGACCAACGTGCAGGATGGCAGCATCCTGCATGTCGATGACGGCTACCCGCTGCGGATCGGCGAGCGGGTGACGGTCGGACATGGAGCCACATTGCATGGCTGCACGATCGAGGATGACGTGCTGGTGGGGATGCGGGCCACCGTGCTCAACGGGGCGAGGATCGGACGGGGGAGTCTGATCGCCGCCGGAGCGCTGGTGCGCGAGGGGCAGGAGATCCCTCCGTTCAGCCTGGTCGCGGGTGTGCCCGCCGTCATCAAGAAAACGCTGGAGGAGGAGGGGACGTTGACCAGGCATCGCTCCTCAGCCGCACATTACGTGCAGGAAGCTGCCCACTACATCAAACATCTCAAGAGCGCCGACACTGCGGCGACGGATCGGAAAGCGGACAAATGACCAGTATGCTGCGTGCACTCTCGCTGCTGCTAATCGTGTTGCTGTTCTTGCCGCAGATGGCCTGTACACCAAGGACGACAGGCGGTGTGCAACGGGAGCATCTGGAGCCGGCGCGCGAGGCCGAACTGGAAAGTCGGCATGCCGCCATCGTCGATGCCTACAGGCAGGGCGCAGTGGAGGACGCGCGCGCGTTGTCGGTGGCCCTCCTGGAGGAGGTGCCCGGATATCACGCAGCCCCCAATCTGAGACGTCGGCTGGCCGAGAGCTATGCCCGTGAGGCACGCTGGGACCTGGTATTGCATCACGTGGGGCGGTTGCTTGAGGACTATCCCGACAGCAACGAATGCTGGCCCGCCCATCTCCTCAAGGCTCGTGCCCTGGCGGAAACCGGACGTCGCCTGGATTCAGCCACCGGGTTGGACCGGATGCTGGAGAGCTGGCCGGAGGGCAGTTGGCTGGAGAGAGCGCGCACCTACCTGATCAGCCTGATCGACCGCGGGCTCAATGCGGCCGACCTGGAGGAGTTTCTGAGAAGGCGTCCCCGTTCGGTTCAGGCCGGGCAGGCCAGATTGGTGCTGGCCGAGCGCTATCTGCTGGAGAGCCGCAGGGAGGAGGCGCGCAGCCTGCTGGAGACCGTTGCCGCCGACCCCGAGCAGAATCGTTACCGGGAGGTGGCGCGGGAGAGGCTCACCGAGATGGGTATCGGCGATATCGGCCTGGCGCCCGAGGAAGCCGTCGCCGAGCGGGAGGGTGTGATCGGTGTGCTGGCACCTCTCTCCGGCCGTTACAGTGTCTACGGCGAGGCCTTCCTGGATGGTGCCCGGCTGGCGTTGGCCCGCTACAACAGTGAACAGCTGTCCCGCTTCGAGATGGTGGCGGGTGATACGGGCGGCGAACCCGTCAATGCGGCGCTCACCTCCCGCAGGTTGATCCTGCAGGAGGGGGTCAGCGTATTGCTCGGAGGGGTGCTCAGCAACCCGACGGTGGCCGCCGCCATCGAATCCAATGCCCGGCAGGTACCGCTTCTATCCCCATCGGCCACGGCCGAGGATATTCACGAGATTGGCTCCTGGGTTTTCCAGAACAACATCACCAGCGAGGCGCAGGTGCTGAGTCTCGCCCGGTTGGCGGTCCATGAACTGCTCTCGTCCCGTTTCGCCATCCTCTACCCGAAGCAGGGTAACGGCGAAAACCTGGCCACTCTGTTCGCGAACACGGTCCATACGCTGGGGGGGGAGGTCGTGGCCAATGTGGCCTACGACATCGGCGTTACCGACTTTTCCGATGTCATGATCCAGATCAGGGATGCCCAGCCCGAGGTTATCTTCATACCCGGGCAGGTGGAGCAGCTTGTCCTGATTGTGCCCCAGCTTGCCTATCATGGCATCTATGGGCAGCTCCTGGGCAATGAGGCCTGGAACTCCAGGCGTCTGGCCCGTCTGGCCGGAGCCCGCGCCGGCGGTGCGATCTTCCCCAGCGATGTTCTGCTGAAAAGGGATCGCGAACTCTATCAGGAGTTTCTGCAGCTCTACGAGCGCCGCTACAGCTCAAACGTCAACCCCATCGCCGCCCGCAGCTTCCTGGGGATGACCACGCTGCTGGAGATCATGGGAGACGGTGCGCTGGACCGCAAGGAGCTGCGTAATCAACTGGCTCTCCGGATGGCCGATCTCGGCGACGAGGACCTGCGGCGGGAGATTCTCTCCGAGCAGGTGACCTTGATGACAATCCGGGACGGGGAGATTCAACCCTACGGGAGCACGGATTTCTTCGAACCCGAATCGGGAACGGATCGCTTTATTGACGGACCATGGAAGCCGTGATAGCGTTTGTCTTGAACTGACTGCCGAATACGTGCTGGCGACGTTTCGAAGTCGTTCGGGCAGTGTTGCAGGGTTGACCGTATCGCCAGCCGATGCCAGAATTCAATGTCCATGATTGACCGACTCCGTTTTCCAGCAGTCTACCGAAGGACATCCGAGAAAGCGAGATCCTCGTGAGTGTATCCAGACAGGAGATGGCCCGCGCTTTACAGGCCATTCCGTCCGTTGACAGGCTGCTTGGAAGCGCCCCCTTCAAAACCCTTGCGGAGCAGTGGCGACGTGAGGGTTTGCGCCATTATCTGCAAATCCGACTGGACGAGTATCGGCAGGCTCTGCGTGATGGATCTCAGCCGCCATTGTCCCGTGACAGATTATTGACCACTTTGCCCAAAGTCTGGGCTGAGGAGTGGGTGCTTCTGGTCAAGCATGGCACCCGCCGCGTGATCAATGGCACGGGAGTATTGCTCCATACGAATCTGGGTCGCTCGGTATTGCCGCCGGCCGCGCTCAAAGCGGTAACGACTGCCGCTCGCTGGCCGGTGGATGTTGAACTCGATCTGGGGACGGGGAAACGTGCTCCCAGAACCCGCAAACTCGAACTGCTTTTGAGAATCCTGACAGGGACGGAGGCGGCGTTCGCCGTCAACAACAATGCGGCGGCTCTGACGCTGGCGGTCGATACGCTGGCTCGCAAGAGGCGGCTGATCGTCTCACGGGGGGAGCAGGTGGAGATCGGAGGCAGTTTCAGGCTGCCGGAGATCCTGGAGCGATTTGCAGGGAGAATGGTCGAGGTCGGCACAACGAATCGCACTCGTATCGTTGATTACGAGAAGGGTATAACTCGCAAAGGTGATGTTCTCCTTAAGGTGCACCGGAGTAATTTCAGCCAGGAGGGTTACGTCCTGGATACCACCCTTGAGGAGTTGACCGCCCTGGGGCGGCGGAAAAACTGCCCCGTCATTTACGATCTGGGTAGTGGACGATTTGATGATGGAATGGAGTGGCTGGCGGAGCCGACACTGGCGGAGGGGTTGGCCGCAAAACCGGATATCCTGACATTCAGCGGCGACAAGATATTCGGCGGTCCGCAGGCGGGGGTCATCCTGGGAAGCGTTGAACTGGTCGGCGCAATGAAGAGGAATCCACTTGCCAGGGCGCTTCGTTTGGACAAGATGACGCTGGCGGCCCTGATCGAGAGCATCGCGGTTCGGTTGCAACAGGGTGGGGTCCTCCCCACGACCCGGAGTCTGCAGCGGTCGAGAAAAGAGATTGAGCAACTGGCGCGGGATTTGAAGAGGGAGCTTGGCGCCACGGCTATCCCCGGCTTGAAATTGCAGATCGTACCGAGCCAGGGGCGCAGTGGCGGCGGTGCGGCCGCCGAATCGAATTGGCCCAGCGTCATGCTCAAGATCGAATTGAGGGGCTGTCCGGCGATTCGCCTGGCGAGGACCCTGAGAAATAATAAGCCCGCCGTCATGGGGCTGTTGAGGCAGGATGAGTTCCTGCTGGACATGGCGGGGGTTGGAGATGAAGAGATACCACAGTTGGCGCGAACACTTCAGCGTGTGCTCAAAAAGGAAGCGAGTCAGTCATGAGTGAGAGCGGAATCAGAAAACTGGTATGGCCGCTGCAGCCCGGAGTCGTCCCCAATATTGCCGGTCTGGTGGTGGAACTCACAACGGAGATCGCCGAGTGCGGTAATGATGTGGGCGGAACTGTGGTTCTGATCGAAGCTCCCGAGCAGGGAGCCGACGAACTGGTCCGTTTTACCGAGAGGATGGCCCTGCAGTGGGAGGAGGAGGGGCTTACCTGCCTGATCGTGGATGCCCATCCGGCACTGCCGTTCATGAGCGCTCAGTTCGAGAGCAATCAGGAGGGCTTTTGCGAAATGCTGCACTACGGTCTCAGCCCGGAGCGGGTGGCCGTGGGACGTGAGGGTGCGTCGGGCATGTGGATCGGTGCCGGAGCTCCCTGGTCAACATCTCTGGAGTCCCCGGAGGAGCCGGAGCGATGCCTCCGATTGATGGCGGAGCAGGCGGACAGGGTTCTCCTGATGGCCGATGCCGGTGATGGCGAGGGGCTTCTGTCTGATCTGCAGATTGGCAGCCATTACCGCCTGGTTTTGACTGAAGAGAGCGTGGCAACGGAGATGTCCGCAACAGATGCCGGCGACTCCGTCGATGCCGTTGAGACTGCCGCCCCGGTTGCCGACCGGAGCGATGCCGAGGACGAACCCATGTTCGACGGCGATCTTCAGGCTGCAACGGTTCCCGAGACACCGACGGGGGAGACCGTCGATACGATTACCGAATCGCCGGAGCCGTCTGCTGATGAGAGTGGGGCGGATCCCGCCGACTCAGGCGAAACGATCGAAGCTGCCGCCACCGCTGACGGTCAAAGCGATGATGAGGATGAACCCATGTTCGACGGCGATCTTCAGGCCGAGGAGGCCATGGAGGCGATAGAGGAATCGTCGGAACCATTAGCGGCAGAGGTCACGGCAGACACCGTCAGTGCCGAAGACGCCACTGACGCAGACGATCCGGTTGCCGAACAGGGAGATGCCGAAGGGGAAACCACCCCCGACAGCGATCAGCAGGCCGTTGAGGCGGCTCAGGAGGATGCTGCCGAGGAATCTGCCGAGGAATCTGAAGCGACACCAGCCACGATCACGGGGGTGAGCGTCAACGGGCAGGAGGATATTGGCCCCATTACCCCCGAACAGGTGATGCCTTTTGATGTCTCCGTCGATGATAAAACCGGAGTACCTCATACCCTCAATGGAGAGGAAAATGCCGGTGGGGACGAAGACGGCTTCACCGGGGAGGGCGACGAGGATGGTCCGGCCGAGTTCGATCTGGCCAAGATCGCTCAAGCCCGTCGCAGGAGAATACTGATACCGCTTCTGGCGTTGTGCGCGGTGCTGATGGCTGGTGGCGGCTACATGTATATCCAGAAATTCGGTTTCGCCCTGCCCGGCGACTCGGCCGATCTGGCGGAGACGACCGATGTCCCCGAAAGCATCGCCTCCGTCTCCACAAGACTGCCGGATAGAGTGGTTGCACCCTACGGGACGGGCGGCGGCGATTCCGAAGGTTCGGACGCCGATCAGCCCGGGGATGTCGATGGGGGCTCCGAGACCATGCAGGCCGGGATGGCTGACGAGATTCCCCAGCTTGTCGATCATGAATACGAGGAGACAAGGAGAAAACTGACGGATATTCAGGCCGAGGCCGATGCCGACGAGGGGATCGAGATCGAACACCTGAGCGATCATGAGGGGCGTTGGCTGGGTGAAGGCTCGGAAAAAAAATCGGGGGATAGTAGGGAGCTGGCAAGCGGCGGCAAAGCAAAATCTGATGTGCAAAAGCAAACATCCACTTCATCCATCCCTCGAGGTGCGCAGAGGCAAGTGGCGTTAAATAAAGGGGATGCGGGCGGCTCCGGCTCTGGGGCGGCTTCGTCACGCGCGGAGAGGGTGGCCAGCTTCTATCTATCCGGTGACTCTGGCGTAACGAAAAGCGTTCAGGCGGGGGCCAGAAGACGTCTCGAAAGCAGAGGAACTTGGCGTTCAGCCCTTGACCACAGCGGGTCGTTTCTCGTACATGTGGAGTCTTATCAGGACAGTGCCCTGGGCGCCTGGAACGCCCGCAAGCAGGGTTTCTCTGAAATGGGCTTCATTCTGAAGCCTGCCCTCATTAAAGGATCCGAATGGTTCCGTCTGTGTGTGGGACCTTTCCCCACGCTTGAAGCGGCAACGGACTTCAGGGATAGAATGCTGGATCAGGCCGGCAAGGATTACTGCACGGTCATTCCATACCGTCTAGAATAGCACCAAGAGGAGTAAAGCGTGCGCCTATCCAAACTGGAACTTGCTGGTTTCAAGTCATTCATGAACAAGGCCACGCTGGAATTCGGAGATGGCATTACCGCTGTCCTGGGCCCCAATGGCTGCGGGAAATCGAATATCGTCGATGCCATGCGCTGGGTACTCGGCGAACAGAGCGCCAAGCTGCTGCGTGGCGCCAAGATGGAAAACGTGATCTTCGACGGAACGAAGAAACGGGCGCCGATGGGCTTTGCCGAGGTCGCCATGACGTTTTCCGGAGCCAGCGACCGTCTGTCGGTTGACTGGGAGGAGATCACTCTCAAGCGACGCGTCACACGTGGCGGCGGCTCCGAATACTATCTGAACAATCAACCCTACCGACTCCATGAAATCCGCGACATGCTCGCCGGTACCGGTCTGGGCAATCACGTCTATTCGATCATCGAACAGGATATGATCAAGGATGTCCTCGCCGAAGCGGGCGACAAGCGTCGACTCCTGTTCGAGGAGGCCAGCGGCGTTCTGCGCTACAAGCTGCGCCGCAAGGACAGCCTGGCCAAGCTGAAGAACACCGAAGGCGACCTGACCCGCCTGGACGATATCCTTGAGGAGTTGGGGAAGACTGTCCGCTCCCTGAAATATCAGGTGAGTCGCGCCCGAAGCTATCAGCGTCTGCAGGGGGAGTTGAAGGAGGCGGAGATCTTCAGCGCGACCAGTCGGGCCCATGATCTCTGGATCGAGGATCGCAAACTGGAGAAGAGCCTTGCCGGCCTGGGCGACGAATCGCAGGCCAGCGACACGAAACTGGCCATGCTGGACGATGAGATCGCACGCAGACAGGCCGAACTGGTGGCGGACGAAACCCGGTACACCGAGGATCGCGATGTTCTTGAACGGGAACTGGATTCCTACCGCAAGCGGGAGGAGGAGATGGCCGTTCTCGATGAGAAATGCCGGGCCGAGCAGCGGCAGGCGGCGAATCTCGAACAGGAGACGCGGATGGCGGTTGAGGCTCTTGAGCGTCTCACCAGGGAGCGTGAGGAGCTCGAGCAGGAGCGGAAGGATCTCGAGGTCGCCTGTGAGGTTCTGGCCGAGGAGCTGGCCGCGGCCGAGATCGAATACGGCGAAGTGGATTCCCGTTTCCGGCTGCGTCGGAATCTTCTCGGAGAGGAGAAGCAGTTCCAGCTCGATTTCGCGCGCAATCGCGCGGAGGCCGGTGGTGAGTTGGAGCGTCTGAGTGAGCGTCTCGCTCAGACAGGAACGCGGCTCGAACAGCTGGCGATCGAAGAGACCGGGATCAAAAGCAAACTCGAGGAGTTGCGTTCGGAGTTGGCTCAGGAGAACAGCGCCGAAGCTGAAGCGAGCGAGAAGCTGAGGCAATTGCTGGCGGAGCGGGAAAATGCCGGAACGCGCCGCGAGGAGATTCAGGAGCGCCTGGGTGACTTGGTGGAGGAGCGCGAGACGCTACGGCTCCGCCGGGGCAAAGCCACTGCGCGGGTCGAGCTGCTTGAGAAGCTGCGCGATGAGGGGGCGGGATACCCGGAGGGCACCCGTCGTCTGCTGCTGGAGAAGGAGACCGATCCGGCCCTGCGCGGCGCACTGGCGGAATTGATCAGGGTCAAACCCGCATACCGCGAAGCCGTGGAGACTGCTTTATCTCAAGCTCTGAGCGCGGTCGTCGTCAACAGTCATGCCGAGGGGCTGGATTGGTTGCACGAGATGCGCGAGTCGGGTGAGGGGCGCGCGTTGATTCTGACGCTGGGCGGAGGCGTCGACAATGTGGCGACACCCGCCGAGTTGAGCGGCCTGACCTCTCTAATCTCCCTGATCGATTGCGATGCCGATCTGGCGGCGGCCTTGAGTCCGTTGCTGCACAACCACTACCTGGCGGAGAGCGTCGATTCCGCCCTGACCGCTATCGCAGAGCACGCGGAGGTGGCGCCGTTGGTCGTCACGCCAGAGGGTTTCATGTTCCGCGGCGGTCTGATGGCCGGTGGAGCAAGTGAGGGTGGTGAGGGTCAACCCCTGGGACGCGCCGAGGAGATTGAGGCGCTCCGCACGGAACTGACGGAGCTGGAGCCCGAACTGGCGCGTCTGGAGCAGGGTCGGCTCGCCGCCGAATCCGAGCTGGGCATGCTGCGTGTGAGATTGCGGGAGCTGGAAGCGAGTATGGGGCAGGCGCGCCAGGCGCTGGCCGAACGGGAGATGGCCCGGACCCGCCTCGAAACCAGACTGAGTCGGTTCAATGAGGAGGAGGAGACCCTCGAGGCCGAGCGTCAATACCAGACGCGGCAGCTGGATTCCCTGAAAGAGGCCATTACCGCGGCCGAGCGGAGGCTGCACAACCTCGAAGATGAGGGACCGCGCAATGATGTCGACCTGCCCGCCCTGGAGACGGAGGTCATCGAACTGGAAAAAACGCGGGACGCCGCATCGGCGCTGCTCGCCGAAAAGAAACTGGAGTCGGCCTCCGCCAGAGGGCGTCGCGAAAACCTGGCGCTGCGTGAGGAGAACCTGGAGCGATCGGTCGCCGGCCAGTGGGCGCGACGCAAGAGCAGTGAGGAGGGCGGTCAGGAGTGTCGCCGTCTCGCGAGCGAATATCAGGAGCGCTCGGCGGAGCTGCGCGAGATGCTGACCGGATTGCAGGGGGGGCTCAATGATCGCCGCGAGGACATAGACAAGGTACTCGCAGGCATCAACGAGAAGCGGGAGATGGCGCAGGAGCTGCAGACGAGCGCTCGCGTTCTCCGCGAGGAGCAGAGGGAGAAGGAGCAGGCGCGACACGCCATCGATCTGGAGCGGAACACGATCACCGTCAAGATCGAGGACCTTCAGCGACACCTGCAGGAGACCTGGGAGCAACAGATAGATCCCGCCCTGGATCCTGCTCTGCAGGAGGGGTGGCGGCCGCCGGAGGGTACGCTCATCGCCGACCTGCTCGAGGATCTGCGCAACAAGATCAAGCGTCTGGGTACGGTCAATCTGCTGGCGCTTGAGGAGTTTGAGGAGAAGAACGAGCGTTTCGAATTCCTGTCGAGTCAGAAGGAGGATCTCGTCAAGGCGCGTGAGGGTCTGCTGGAGACGATCGACAAGATCAACCGGGAGGCCAAACAGAGGTTCAACGAGAGCTTCAAGATCATCCGCAAGAATTTCATCGAGATCTTCAATACGCTCTTCGAACACGGTGAGGCGGATCTGGTCTATACGACGGGGGATGACCCCCTGCAGGCGGACATCGTCATCACGGCCAAGCCGAAGGACAAGAACATCAGCAGCGTTCAGTTGCTCTCCTCGGGGGAGAAGACGCTGACCGCGCTTTCGCTGTTGTTCGCGGTATACCTCAGCAAACCCAGCCCCTTCTGTATTTTCGATGAAGTCGACGCGCCCCTGGACGATGCGAATATCGCCAGGTTCCTGCGTCTGGTGCGGGAGTTCTCGGACAGGACGCAGTTCGTCCTGATCACTCACAACAAGAAAACCATGGAAGTGGCGAATCATCTCTACGGCATCACGATGCAGGAGAGCGGCATCTCACGCACGGTGAGCGTCGCTTTCGACGATGTCCCCGATGACCTTAATGATGGCGACGCTCTAGCGAAGGCAGTTTCATGAATCCCTTTTCCAAACTGAAGAATGGCCTCAGCAAGAGCCGCAGGAATCTGGCCGAGAAGATGACCGACATATTCGCGGGCAGGGAGAACTACACCCCCGAAGTGTTCGAGGCCCTGGAGGAGATGCTCATCGAAGCGGATCTGGGTGTCGAACTGGCGTTGAGCATCAGCGAGGCCGCCGAGCAGCGTCTGCGCGGCAAGAAGGTGTCCGGGGATGATCTGGCCGGCGTACTCGATGTGTTGAGGGAATACATGGAGGAGGAGATCGCCGACTGGCCCGAACCCCGTGTTGGTGAGGGGCAGCCCAAGGTGATCCTGGTTGTGGGTGTGAACGGCGTGGGCAAAACCACGAGCGTGGCCAAGCTGGCTCTCCGCTATCAAAACGAGGGCAAGCGAGTGCTTCTGGTCGCGGCGGACACTTTCCGCGCCGCGGCCATCGATCAGTTGTGCATCTGGGGCGACCGTCTGGGGTGCGAGGTGATCAAGCACAAGGATGGCTCCGATCCCTCCGCCGTTGTCTTTGATGCCATGTCCGCCGCGAAGGCCCGTGCCGTCGATGTCGTCCTGATCGACACTGCCGGTCGTCTCCACAACAAAGAGCATCTCATGAACGAACTGGCCAAGATGCGGCGGGTGATAGAGCGCGAGGTGCCCGGGGCGCCGCACGAAGTGCTGCTCGTTCTCGATGCCAATACCGGCCAGAACGCCATCCAGCAATCCCGAGTCTTCAAAGACGCGACCGATGTCACCGGCATCGTCCTGGCGAAACTGGACGGCACGGCCCGCGGGGGAGTCGTCTTCGCCATCTGTCGTGAACTGGGAATACCCGTTCGCTATGTCGGTCTGGGGGAGGCGATGGAGGACCTGCAGCCCTTCGCCGCCGAGTCATTCGCCGCAGCACTGCTGGCCAAGGAGTAGATCGTGAACAAGGCACGGCGCAACCTGGTTGAAATCGGCCTCCTTGCACTGTGTTTCGCACTGACCTTCTTCATCTATCACCGCGCGTTCGGAGTGTTCTTCGCAACCGACGACCTGCTCTTCCTGATGCGGGCCGATGGTCTTGAAGAGTGGCTGGACAAGTATCCCCTGCGACGCCTCCTCTCGGTGAAGTGGTTCTTCACCGCCGCCTGGAATCTGTTCGGTGATCGCGCCGAGCTCTACCACCTTGTCATTCTGAGCGTGCACGCCCTGAGCTCCTGGCTCACCGTCCTTCTCGCCCGCAGGCTGCGGATCGGCGAGAACGGCAGTCGGCTCGCCGGTTTGTTCTTCCTGCTCGCGCCGGTCGGCTTTACCTGCCTGCACTGGATCAGCGGTGTGCAGGATGTGCTGCTTGCCCTCTTCGCCTTGCTGACGGCCCTGTGTCTGACCAGACGGGGACTCATCTGGGAACTGGCGGCGCTGATTTGTTACGTACTGGCCATGCTCAGCAAGGAGGCGGGTTTCCTGCTGCTGCCGGTGCTTGTCCTCGTGTTGCCGCAGCCGGATGGACGATCGCCCGTAGAGAACAAGGCGCGCGCATACCGTCTGCTTGGTGTCGGCGTCCCCGTGGGTTTTGTGATTCTCTATGGTGCCGGCGCATTCATGGAACGTCAGATCGGCGATCCCTACGCCACGAAAATGGGTTTCAATGTGGTGCAGAATCTCCTGACCTACACCGCCTGGCTCGTCCGTCCCTGGGATTTCTTCCCCGATCAGAAACCGGAGTTCAATCCTGCACTCTGGCGCTGGGGGTTGGTGCTGCCGCTGATCTGGGTAATGGTGTTCTGGCGTCGTCCCGCCTGGCGACAGGTCCTGCTCAAAACCGTCCTGGTCTTTCTCGCCCTGCTGGTGCCGGTGTTGCCTCTGGTGCGGCACAGTTATCTCTACTACCTCTACGTGCCGCTGATACCCGTCTACCTGCTGGCTGCGGCTGGACTCGCCCGGATCCCCGGACGGGGCGGCCGCTTGATTTTTCTGGCGCCGCTGCTTCTGCTTCTGCTCAATGTCTGGCAGGGGACCATGCGCCACGAGGCCAAACTGGACGGCAAGCTCATCGCCGATCCCATTCTCCGTTACGCCGAATTGGGGAAGGTTGCCGTCAACGATCTGCGTGAGATGGAGTCGCCGCTCAAGGGGAATGCCATCTTCCTGGTGCCCTTCATGGGCCAGAAGGTGGATCTGGCCAAGGGGCTCAGAGCCGCTCCCAACGCTCGACGCGCCTGGTTCGTACCGGTCTGGAAAGCTCTGCGGGACGGTACGGCGCTGGCGCTTTTCTTCCCGGAGTTGAAAGCGGCCACGCTCATAATCGATTTCAACGAGATGGCCGAAAATGAGAATCGCTGGCGGGAGAGCAAACTTTACTGGATCGGTGGCGCAGGGCACATCAACTGGCTGGGTAGAGGGGTTGAGGGGCGCCATGCGCTGTCGCGTCTGTTCTACCAGTACCGAGATTATGAACGGGTCCGGCGGGAGCTTGAGGTGTTGCGGGCGGAATTCCCCGCCGATGTTGATCTGCTCTGCGATATCTGCATCGTGGCGGACAAATTGGGGGACAGACAGGCTATTGGGTCAACGCTGGATCGGATGCGCGAGATGAATGCGGAGAGTCCCCGGCCCAAGCTGAGCAGGGCGATACTGGAGATGGAGACCAGGTTCAACATGGCTCCTGCTCCGGAATAACCGCCCCGCTATGTCTTCCGCCTATCGCCGTGAACTCTGACCGAGATCCTCCACAAACCCCTCCGGTCCGACAAGTTTGCGCGGTTCGAACTTCTCGGGAATCCGGTAGCCCTCGAGCACCCTCTCGGTGGCTGGAGCCACGGTGAGGAGCGTCTCCTCTTCCGAATCGCCTATGCGCATTCTCATCAGCACCGATTCCTCGCTCAGCCCCTTGCCGTAGCGGGCGACGGCGGCGGCAGCCGATTCGATGTCCCGTTTGCCGAAAGTGGACGCGTCCCGCAACAGAGCCGTGGGGCCGGCAAAGTCGACGGCCTCCAGCCAGGCGGCATCCGGCAGCAGTTTGCGCAGAAGCTCATTCTCCTCATGATGGCGGCCGACAACGAGCTTCAGATCCGGTGAAATGCGGAAGTGGCGACCGATCCTGAGTGTGACGATATCCTCCTCGGCCGGCCACCTGCCGGGGGGGAGATGACGCAGGAGATCCCACATTCGGGAGGCGAATACCGGCTCGGTCAACTGACAACCGCCGCCCGGGGAGGGGAATTCCACAATGCCCAGTCGTCGCGCCAATTCCATTTGCGGTTTGCGCGTGCGGCCCTGGAATCCGTAAAGTCGCTCACGATCCACGAGACCCCGCTTCTCGACCTCGGTCTCGGCCAGATTGAGCGCGGACAGGGGACGGAGCAATCGTCCCGCGTGGCCGCTGTCCCTCTCGACCAGCTTGATCCCCTGAAGTCGCTGACTCATCGGGCGCTGTCCGAGCACCTCACCCGTGAAGATGAAGTCCGCGTCGTGCTCACGCATCAGTTCGCCGGCCACCTGCGCCATGAAGGCGTGACAGTCGATGCAGGGGTTGAGATTGCCGCCATAGCCGTGGCTGGGATTGAGCAGGGTCGCTCGATACCTCTCCCGCAGATCTACCGTGAGGAGACGGGCCGAATGACCGGCACCGAGATCGATGCGGTCCTCAAGAACCGCATGCGCAGGGTCAGATTTCCCGGTCAGAGGGAGCCAGCGGCGGCTACCGCCATCGAAACCGATATCAGCATGGAAACAGATGACCTCGATCCCCTGATCATGGAGTATTCGGGCTGACAGTAAACTGTCGAGACCGCCCGAGTACATACCCACGGCCTTGACCTGCTGGCCATCCGCTCTGCGTCTGATCACTTCCGACATAAACAGCTCCCCTTTTTGATCGCCGTATTGTAATCATTCCCGCTCAATGCTGCATCCCTCCGGCGGTATTATCGTCTGGTCATCTGCCTGGCGCCATGAGTGGCTTGACAACCATCCTTGCGGGGCTTTATATGAATACAGTCTAATAACAGGCCTTCGGGGCGGGGTGTAATTCCCCACCGGCGGTAATGGTTCTTGATTCAAAGAACATGAGCCCGCGAGCGGAAACGCAGATCCGGTTTGATTCCGGAGCCGACGGTTAAAGTCCGGATGAGAGAAGGCGCAGCGACCCGAGCATGGTTTCGGGGACGCTGTATGCCCCGGGGTCGCTCCGGTTTTTTTTGTGCCCTGACAGAGGTGCTGATGAGCGACGCCAACGGCGACACAAAGTGGATGAGCCGTGCACTGGAACTGGCCGAACGGGGCGGTTTTGCCGTGCAGCCCAACCCCCAGGTGGGGGCGGTGATCGTCAGGGATGACAGGATCATCGGTGAGGGTTGGCACCAGGCCGTGGGCAGGCCCCATGCCGAGAGGGAGGCGCTGGCCGCCTGCACCGAGGATCCCGCCGGCGCCACCATCTACATCACGCTTGAACCCTGTCATTGTCATGGTCGCACAGGTCCCTGCACGGAAGCCATCCTGGAGGCGGGGATCAGCCGCGTCGTCTATGCGCTTGAGGACCCCAATCCTGCCGAGGCGGGGCGCAGCCACAGGTTGCTGAGCGATGCCGGTCTGCAGGTCGAGGGTGGCCTGATGCACGAGAAGTCGGCGTCTCTCAATGAGATGTATGTCCACAGGCAAAAGACCGGCCGCCCCTGGATCCTGCTGAAGAGTGCGGCAACGTTGAACGGCATGCTGGCTCGGGCCGACGGCAGCTCCCGGTGGATCACCGGCGAGGAGTCGCGTTACCACGTTCACAATCTCCGCGCCAGTGTCGCCGCCGTGGCGGTGGGCGGCGAGACCGCCATGCAGGACAGGCCACGCCTTGACCTGCGCCATCTGGGGGAGCTGGCGCCGCAGCGTTTGCCGCGACCGGTTGTCTTTGACGGATCCCCTGTCCGCTGCCCGATCGATCTCGACTGGCGGGGACGTTCGCCCCTGCTGCTTACTCCGCCGGATGCCGATACCGCCCCTTTCGCCGGTCGGGGCTGGAGCTGTCACAAGATCAAACATGGTGCGGATGGACATCTCGACCTCCAGCAGGCGCTGCAGTTACTGGCGGCTGAGGGGCTGAATTCCATCCTGGTCGAGGGGGGCGGCAGATTGACGACGGCCTTTCTGAACGCTGGACTCTGGGAGCGTTGGGAGCTGTTCCTGGCCCCGAAACTGTTCCCCGCGGACGGCAGGCCCCTCTGGACAATGCTGGCCGAACGGCAGGATCTGCTCATCGAGGCGGTGGAGCAGGTCGGCGATGATCTCAGGGTGATTATCAAACCGAAGAGGCGCGGCAACGATGCCGGGCAGCGCGGAGAGGTGTGACCATGTTCACGGGGCTGGTTGAGGAATACGGCAAGGTCGTCGCCGCGCAACCGCAGGGTGGCGGCAGGACCTTAACGGTTGAGGCGGAGCGCCTGGGGCCGGAACTGGCTCTGGGGGATTCCATCGCCGTCAATGGGGCCTGTCAGACCGTCACCTGTCTGGAGGGTCCCCGCTTCGGATTCTTTGCGATGGGGGAGACTCTGCAGGCAACGACTCTGGGTGCCCTGTTGCCGGGCGACACGGTCAATCTGGAGCGTGCGTTGACCCCCGCCGGTCGGCTGGGGGGGCATTTCGTGACCGGGCATGTAGATGGCGTCGGCACGATAGCCGAGGCGGTCGTAGAGGGCAACTGGCGACGCCTGCGCATCTCCATTCCACGGGAGCTGGCGACGGGCATCGTGCCCAAGGGGAGTGTCACCGTCGATGGCGTTTCGCTGACCGTCGGGCCGTCACCCGGCGCCGATTACTTCGACATCTTCATCATCCCCCACACGCTGGAGCACACCACGCTCGGCGCCGCCAAAGCGGGGGAGCGGGTTAATATCGAAACCGATATCCTTGGCAAATACGTGCTCCGTTTTCTGCAGCCGGCGGGGGACCGCGACGGGCGGTTGCTCGATCTGCTGCAGGAGCATGGATTCATGACAGGGGAAAGGAACAAAGGATGAGGGATTTCAGTCAGGTCGAAAAGGCCATCGAGGAGATCAGGCGGGGGCGCATGGTCGTTGTCGTCGATGATGAGGATCGGGAAAACGAGGGCGATCTGATCATGGCGGCGGAGAAGGTGACGCCGGAGGCGGTCAATTTCTTCGCCCGTTACGGGCGGGGTTTGATCTGCGCGCCCGCAGATCGCAACCTGCTCGAAAGGCTCGATCTCTACCAGATCATCGACCAGAATACGTCGCTGATGAACACCCCGTTCACCGCCAGCGTCGATGCGCGGGAGGGTACGACGACGGGGATCAGCGCCAGCGATCGCGCGCTGACGGTGCAGCTGATCGCCGATCCCAACACGATCCCGGCCGACCTCGGACGTCCCGGGCACATCTTCCCGCTTTGCGCCGAACCCGGTGGGGTCCTGCGTCGCGCCGGACATACCGAGGCCTCCGTCGACCTGTCGCGACTCGCCGGGCTCCGTCCTGCGGGTATGCTCTGCGAGATCCTCAATGAGGACGGCTCCATGGCGCGTCGCCCCGATCTCGAGGTGTTCTGCAAGGAGCACGATCTGGTGATGACCTCGATCGAGGAGCTGATCGCCTACAGGCGCACCAAGGAGCATCTGGTGCGGCCGGTGGTCGATGTCGATCTGCCTACCTTCGCCGGTGATTTCCATCTGTACCTCTACGAGTCCACTATGGACGGCAGCCAGCACGTCGCCCTGGTCAAGGGTGATCCCGCCTCCGAGGAGGATACGCTCGTCCGCGTTCACAGCCAGTGCTTCACGGGCGATGTGCTCGGGAGCAATCGTTGCGACTGCGGCGAGCAGCGTGATCTGGCCATGCACCTGATCGAGAAGAACGGCCATGGCGTCTTCCTCTACATGACTCAGGAGGGGCGCGGCATCGGTCTGGCCAACAAGCTCAAGGCCTATAAGCTCCAGGAGGATGGGCTGGATACGGTGGAGGCCAATCACCATCTTGGATTCAAGGCCGATATGCGCGACTACGGCATCGGCGCGCAGATCCTCGCCGATCTGGGTCTGAAACGGATCCGGCTCTTGACCAACAATCCGCGCAAGATCGTGGGGCTGGAGGCCTACGGCCTGGAGATAGTCGCACGCGAACCCGTGGAGGTCGAACCGAAAGACGAGAACCATCGCTACCTGTCGACCAAGCGGGACAAGCTGGGTCACATACTGGACATGCTCTAACAGGTCGGCGTCTTACGAACGGTGATTCTTTACTTGCCAGAGCGAGCTCGATCTGAGAACTCTGGAGAGATGGGCCCGAGGGCCAAGGAGGAAAAATGGCGAATATCATGGAAGGCCATCTGAATGCGAAGGGGCTCAAGGTCGCGCTCGTGGTCAGTCGGTTCAACGAATTCCTGGTGAGCAAGCTGGTCGACGGGGCGAAAGATTGCCTGATCCGTCACGCCGCCAGCGCCAAGAACATCACCGAGATCCGTGTGCCGGGCGGCTTCGAATTGCCCTATGCCGCCAAACTTGCCGCCGACAGCGGCAAGTTCGATGCGGTGATCTGCCTCGGAGCGGTGATCCGCGGCGGGACGCCTCACTTCGAATACATCGCCTCCGAAACCGCGAAGGGGATCGCGATGGTGGGACTCGACAGCGGCGTTCCGACCATCTTCGGCGTCCTGACCACCGATACGCTGGAGCAGGCGATTGAACGCAGCGGCACCAAGAGCGGCAACAAAGGCTGGGAAGCCGCGCTCACGGCGATCGAAATGGTCGATCTGGCCGGAAAGCTGAAAGGTTAGAGGATACGATGGGGAAGAGATCAAAAGCGCGTGAACTGGCGCTGCAGAGCCTGTATGAACTGGAGGAACCGGGCAAGGATCCGGGTGAGGTCCTGCAGGCGACGGCGGATAGACGCAATAGCTCGAAGGAGAGCATAGAATATGCAGGGCGATTGATCAGCTGGACGCTCGACGAGCAGGTCTCGCTGGACAAGGCGATAGCGGGACAGCTGCGGAACTGGAAACTCGACCGCGTGAGTCTGGTGCTGCGGATCATCCTGCGTCAGTGCCTGGCGGAGGGGCGCCATGCGCCCGAGGTGCCGATCAGTGTGATCATCAATGAGGCGGTGGAGCTCAGTCGCAAGTACGACAGCGACGAAGCAACCGGTTTCATCAACGGCGTTCTTGAGAAGCTGCTGGTGAGCGAGAGGGAGAGTTAGGGGCGATGGGGTCGGAGAGGGAGAGTAGCCGGGGCCACTGGGATCGTTTCTGGACGGCCAAGCCGCTGGACGAGATCTACGAGTCGGTCGGCAAAGTCTGGCAGGAGATCCTGCGGCACCGAGAAGCGTCCGGGACGCGAATCCTGGAGGTCGGCGCCGGTAGCGGACGCGATTCGCTCCACCTCGCCAGACAGGGAGCGCGGGTAACGGTTCTCGATTATTCCGAGGCAGCCCTGACCGGCACGCGTGAGGCCTGGTCGGGTGACGCAGGTGTGACTCTGGTGCGTGGGGATGCCCGCAATCTGCCCCTGGCCGACAACTCTTTCGACGTGGTTTTTCATCAGGGATTGCTTGAGCACTTCCGTGATCCGCGTCCTCTGCTCAGGGAGAACGCCCGTGTGCTTGCGCCCGGCGGCATACTGCTGGTTGATGTCCCGCAGCGCTGGCACTACTACACTCCGGCCAAGAAGCTGTTGATAGCGCTTGACCGTTGGTTCGCCGGCTGGGAGTGTTCCTTCAGTGCCCGTGAGCTGGAGAACCTGCTTGCGGAGACGGGACTCGAGATCGTCTGCAGCTACGGAGCCTGGGCTGAGCCCGGGTTGCCTTACCGGGCGCTGCGCAAGCTGCTGGCTCGGATGGGGCTGCGTTTGCCGATGCATCCGCGTCCGTTGCCGCTGTTGGGTCCGTTGTTCAACCTGATCAAGCGGCGATTGCGCTACCGGCGTGCGGGTCAGTATACGGCGATGGTGGTAGGCACCGTGGCTCGCAAGAGCTGAGGTCCTGCACGGAGCGGGATGCTACGACGATGATACCGGAATCGTAAAAGAGGTGATGTGTTTGAGCGAGATCAATCGCGAAACCGACGGGCTTAAGATACTGGCTCTCAACTGGCGCGACAGGATGAATCCTGAGGCCGGCGGCGCCGAAACGCATATTCACGAGATACTCCGGCGTCTTGCCGATCGGGGGCATGACATCACGTTGCTCGCGGCCGGATATCCCGAAGCGGAACCGGAGACGCACTACGACGGTCTGCGCGTCCTGCGGGCCGGCAACGGCTGGAACGCCAACTGGGTGCTCCCATTTCGGGCGCGGCGTCTGATGCGGGAGCAGAAGTTCGACGTTGTGATCGAAGACGTCAACAAGATCCCCTTCTTCATCCCCTGGCTCAGCAAGCTGCCGCACCTGCTGGTTATTCCCCACCTCTTCGGCGGCACCGTATTCCGCGAAACCAACCCGCTGTTTGCCACCTACGTCTTTCTGCCCGAGTTGCTGATACCCAGGGTCTATCGGAAAAGTCGCGTGCTGGCGATCAGCCCGAGCACACGGGACGACCTGATCAGGCGTGGGTTGGATGCGGACAGGATCGATGTGAGTTACTGCGGCTTCGAGGCCGGGATCTACGACATGCCGAACCCGCCCGCGCCCGATCCGGATCAGGTGCGGCTGGTTCACCTGGGACGTTTGCGTAAATACAAGGGTGCGGATCTCGTCCTCCAGTCGTTCGTGAAGATCCGGGAGAGGATTCCAACCGCGACCCTGGACATAATCGGTGACGGCCCCGAGCGTCCCGAGCTGTTGAAACTGGCATCGCGGCTGCAGATCGGCGATGCGGTGCGGTTCCATGGCCATGTACCGCTGAAGACGCTGGTGGATATCCTCTACCGGTGCCACCTCTTCCTCAATGCCAGCCCGAAGGAGGGGTGGGGGTTGACGGTGATCGAAGCCGCCGCCTGCGGATTGCCCTGCATCGCCGCGGATTCACCCGGTTTGCGCGATTCGGTGCGCGATGGCGAGACGGGCATCCTTGTCCCCTATGGCGATGTTCCCGCCATGGCGGAGGCCGCGCTGACCCTTCTGGAAGATGAGGATCGGCGGAGCGAGATGGGTCGCCTTGCGGCTCGGAGGGCGCGTGAATTCAGTTGGGATACTACAGCCCTGGAGACCGAGGGGATGCTCGACCGACTGGTGGCGGAGGCCGGGGGGAATGTCCGGTGAGCGGCGCTGACGGCAACCGCTTTCGGAGAATACCGACAACTCTGCTCAAAGTGGTCGTGACCGTGATTCTGGTCGCAATCATCGTGAGCCACATCTCCTTAGCCGAGGCCTGGAACGTGGTTAAGGGGGTCTCCTGGCCCCTGTTCCTGCTTGCTGTCCTCACTTTCGCCATCAGCGTCCTGGCCGGAGCCTGGCAATGGGGACGTTTCCTCAACGCCCAGGGGATCGGGCTGTCTACCTTGAAGATACTCAAGATCTACTGGATCGGCCTGTTCTTCAACAACTTCATGCCGGGCAATGTCGGCGGCGATGTCGTCAAGGTTGTCGATCTCAGCCGTTCCAAACGTGATCCTCTGGCGGCGGCCACGGCCACTCTGGCCGACAGGTTGACCGGTCTCTGCTCCCTTGCCTGCCTGTCCCTGATAGCCGCCTGGCACCTTCAGGGGAGGGAGTCGCTCACCGTACTGGTCCGTCCGATCATGTTCGGTAGCGCATTGTTCCTCCTGCTGGCTGCGCTGTTCTATTTCGATCCCGTGGCCCGGGTGATCCGGCGTCTCGGAGAGATAGTGGGGTTGCTCAGCGAAGACGGATTCCGGGGCCGGGTGCTGCAGCAGGTACGTATGCTCAGAACTCAACGCGGACTCCTGTTTCGTATGTTCTGCTTCTCGTTGCTCATTCAATCCCTGCGAGTCACGGTGCACTTCCTGGTGGGGCGCGCACTGCTGGGGGACACCTTCCTTTTTCTGCCGGATTTCTTCCTGGTCATCCCGCCTCTGGCGTTCGCTCTGACGCTGCCGATCACTTTGGGCGGGCTGGGACTGCGGGAGGGGCTGGCCATCAAGCTCTTTGCCCCACTGGGAGTTAGCGGCGAGGTGGCGGTTGCGATTGAGCTTCTGGCCTACCTGACGATGCTGTCCGTCAGCCTCATTGGGGGCATTCTGTTCCTCAGGCGAAGGGAGCCGGAGGATATCAGTGCTTCCATAAGTGAAAAATAGGTTGAATCTCAAGGAACTTTAGGGCAGGATTCATCTTATATGTGCTGCAAAATCACCCTTTTACCCGTATTCTGGAAGTATCGATGCACGGTCGAAAACTAGCGGTCATCCTGGCCGGTGCCGTGGCCTTCCTGATGCCTTTCGGCATCTACCTGGCCACCCTGTCGCCCACTCTCAATTTCTGGGACTGCGGCGAGTTCATCACAACGAGTTATATCCTGGGAATCCCCCATCCGCCGGCGACACCGATGTATATCCTGGTGGGCCGTCTGGTGAGCATTCTTCCGTTCGGTTTGGGAGTTGCGCACAGGATAAACATCATGAGCGCCTTCTTCGCCTCCCTCGCCAGCATGATGATGTACCTGCTTGTGCTGAAAGGTACCGTCAACTGGAGGGGGATCGGTGAGCGGGATGATACCCGGGGGAGCGGAGTTGATCTGGCCTTGGCGCTCCGGATCGTCGGCGGCCTGGTCGCCGCCCTCTTCATCGCCTTCAGTGATACCTTCTGGGTGAACGCCATCGAGGCCGAGGTCTACTCCCTCAGCGCCTTCATCATGGGGCTCACCGTCTGGCTGGTGCTGGATTGGAGCGAGCACGCGCACAAGAAGCGCGGCAATGCCCTCGTTTACCTGATCCTCTACCTGCTGAGCCTGGCTGTCGGGTTTCACTTGGGGACGATCCTCGTCTTTCCCGGTTTCTTCGTCATGGCCCTCATGCTGCGAAAGAAGAATTTCAGCAACCTGGAGCTCTGGCTGATCGGCCTTGCGCTGGCTCTCTTCCTGGGCAGCGCTATCCTCCATATGTCCGATGCGATCATGGTTGTGGGCCTGGTGGCCGTAGTGGGGGCGGCGCTGTTTCTGTGGAAGGAGAAAGGGCGCGTATTCGTCCTGTCGGCTCTGGGGCTGTTCGTCCTCGGCCTGAGCGTCCATATCTTCCTGCTGATCCGAGCCGGGCAGAACCCCATCATCAACGAGGCGGATCCCTCAACCTGGAAAAGCCTCTGGGCTGTGCTCAAGCGTGAGCAGTACCCCTTCCAGTTGCCGACGGAGCGCAAGGCGGATATGGGATGGCAGTTCATGCATTTCTTCCGCTACTTCGGCGAGCAGTTCCGGATGCCCTTCTCGCAGCAGGCCTCGATGGGGCAATTCACATTGAGTCTCGGCAAGGCGCTGACGGCGATCCCCATCGGACTCGGGCTCCTCGGCATCTGGAGCCAGTTCAAACAGAACAAGCGACACTGGGCCGCTTTGATCACGATTCTTCTGATCAATTCGATCGGTCTGGTCTTCTTCCTGAACTTCTCGGACTCCGAAGTGCGTGAGCGTGATTATTTCTACGCCAACGGTTTCTATTTCTTCGCCATCTTCATCGGTCTCGGTGTCGTGGGTCTGATGAAGTTGTTGCTGGAGGAGCAGAGGGGACGTCTCCTGGCCATGTGCGCCGCACCGTTGCTGCTGCTGTCGGCTTGCGGTCCATTGGCTTACCACTGGGAGACTCATGATCGGAGCGAAAACCAGATCGCCAGGGACTACGCCTACAACATGCTGGCCCCTTTGGAGGAGAACGCAGTCATCTTCACCAATGGCGATAACGATACCTTCCCGCTCTGGTATATCCAGGAGGTGGAGGGCTTCCGCAAGGATGTGCGTGTCGTCAATCTCAGCCTTCTGAACACTGATTGGTATTCGCGGCAATTGCGTGATTACGAGCCCAGGCTGCCGCTCTCCATGAGCGATGAGCAGTTGGCGGAGGTGATCACCCATTACTATCGCGCCCAGGATGGGAGAATCATCCAGCCGCGCGACGAGATCATCAACCACCTCTTCGTCAATGCCCAGCGTCTGCCCGACGGCTGGGACAGTCTGCCCTTCTACTTCGCCGTAACCGTTCCGCGGGAGACGCTGAAACCCTACGAGAACTTCCTGAAGATGGAGGGGATGGCCTACCGCATGACCCTCACCGAGGGGAAGGACCAGGTGGATATCGACAAGCTGCGGCACAACCTGGAGCATGTCTTCGAATGGCGGGGGATACTGACCGAGGGGAACTCGACTGTCGAGGGCTTCTGGCGTGAGGGGGATGGTGCGGTCCCCCAGACGATCTTCAACCAGGTGGGATCACCGGACGACGCTGAACTCGCTCTGCCCGACTTCTACAAAGATCAGACGACGGTCTATCTGATCCAGAACTACGCCGCCGCCTGGAGCAGGCTGGCGATTGAGATGGATCGCGGACGCAATGGGGTCGAGCAGGATTCGGAGCTGGCGGTGCGCTCCATGGAGATGGCTCAGCTCATCCGTGAGGATCTGGCTCCCGTGGTGCTGTACATGGGCTATCTATACACCCGCAACGGCGAACCGGAGCGGGCCATGGCCACCTACATGAAATTTCTGGAGCAGGATTCGACCAACGTTCAACTCTGGGCACGCTACGCCCAGGCTTGCGAGGCCGCCGAGAAGAACGAGGAGGTCATCAGTGCCCTGCAGCGGGTTATAAAACTCGACCCGGATTACGAACCGGCCGTCATCTCGCTGGCGGACTACATCATCGGCTATTATCCGACCGAGGAGAACCTGCAGTACATCACCCGTCTGCTGGAAAACTACCTGCGCCGACATCCGGACAGCCCGCCGGCACGTGATCGTCTTGAGATCCTGCAGGGCGCGGATACCGCGCCTCCTGCCGGGGAGGACGGCTGATGGGTGACCGTGGCAAGGCGGTCGTAACCGGCGCCGCCGGTTTCATCGGGTCGAGTATCGTCGACCGTCTGCTCGCCGAGGGGCGCGATGTGGTGGGCATTGACAGCCTGACCGACTACTACGACCCCGGGCGCAAGCGGCGCAATATTGCCGCGGCCCTGACGAGCGGGAGATTCACATTCGTCGAGGAGGATCTCGTCAAGGCGGATCTGTCGCGGTTGATCGATGGGTGCGACACGATTTTCCACCAGGCCGCCCAGGCCGGCGTCCGCGCAAGCTGGGGCGATGAGTTCTCGATCTATCTGCACTGCAATCTGGATGCGACCCAGCGGCTGCTCGAGGCCGTCAAGGTGGATCAGGGGATCAAACTCGTGTATGCCAGCTCAAGCTCCATCTACGGTGCGGTATCCGAACTGCCGATGCGGGAGACGAGTCTGCCCCGCCCGTTCAGCCCCTATGGCGTGACCAAGCTGGCGGCGGAGCAACTTGTCGATCTTTACCGACTCAACTACGGAGTCCGGGCTTCCGCCCTGCGCTACTTCACCGTCTACGGACCGCGTCAGCGCCCCGATATGGCCTTCAATATCTTCATCCGTGCTGCGCTGGCCGGCGAGAAGCTGACGATCTACGGTGACGGTTCGCAGACCCGGGATTTCACGTTCATCGAGGATATCGTAGAGGCCAACTTCCGGGCGGCCGCCTATGACGGCGACGAGTATGTCTTCAACGCCGGCGGCGGGAGCCGCGTTACGTTGAAGCGTGCCCTGGAACTTGTTGAGGAGGCCGTGGGCCTCCCTCTGGAGCTTGATTATCAGCCGGCCAGTCGGGGCGACGTCCCCGATACGCTGGCGGCGACGGACAGAATCGAAAGTGAACTGGGCTTCAAACCGGAGATCGGACTGGCCGCAGGGCTGGCCCGGGAGGTTGCGTGGTTCCGCGAAGAGGAGCTCGTGTGAAACTCAGCATCGTGATTCCCGCCTACAACGAGATCGAAAGTCTGCCCAGACTGGTGGAGATGATTCACCAGCATACCGCGGCGTTTGCCCCCTATGAAATTCTGGTGATTGATGACGGCAGCACGGACGACAGCAGGGTTATGCTGGAGACGATGGCTGCGGAGGATCCGTGCGTCGGCTATGTGTTCTTTGGCCGCAACTACGGCAAAAGCGCCGCGCTGGCCACGGCCTTTCAGCGGGTGCGTGGCGAGTTCGTGATCACGATGGATGCGGATCTCCAGGATGACCCCGCAGAGATCCCCCGCATGATCGCCAAATTGGAGGAGGGGTTCGATCTGGTGAGCGGCTGGAAGAGAGAGCGGCACGATCCCATTACCAAGACCCTGCCCAGCAAGTGCTGGAACGCACTGGTGCGCAAGGTGTCCGGTCTGAAACTTCACGACTTCAACTGCGGCTTCAAGGCCTATCGCCGTGAGGTCGCGGAGAGTATCCGGCTCTACGGCGAGATGCACCGCTACGTACCGGTACTGGCCAATTGGCAGGGCTTCCGCGTGACCGAGATCCCCGTGCAGCATCATGCCCGGCGTTTCGGTCAAAGCAAATTCGGTGGGCGCCGATTCCTCAACGGCATCTTCGACCTGCTGACTGTCACCTTTATCGCGAGACGCTCCGCCGCGCCGCTCCACTTCTTCGGTCGGATTGCGTTTTACCTGCTGGCGATAGGCATGGCGATCAATCTCTACTTCGCCGGCGTCTGGATCGTTACGCAGACTCTCCATGTGCGCCCGCTCATGATCCTGGGACTGATCCTGGTGATCCTCGGATTCCAGTTTGCGTCTCTGGGCCTTTTGGGTGAGTTGATGATCCATCTGCGCGGTGGGGAGGAGAAGTATCGCATAGCTGCCGAGAAGGGCGCTCGTGGAGAGTAGAACTCTGAAGGTGGCCGTGGTGGTGCTCAACTGGAACGGCGTCGAGGTTCTGCCGCTTTGCCTGGAGAGCCTGAGTCGTGCGGCCGCAGCCAGTCGTCACGATATGGATCTGATGGTGGTGGACAACAACTCCACCGATGGATCCTGTGAACTGCTGGCGGAGCAATATCCGGATTGGGAATTGTTGCGCAGTTCCGCGAACCTGGGATTCGCCGGTGGGATGAATCTGGGAATCCGGGAATATCTGGAGCGGGATGTCGACTACATCTGTGTCGTCAACAATGACATCGAAGCCGATTCCGGCCTGTTTGATCCCCTGCTGATTGACCTGGAGACGGAGGCGCGACGCGGTGCGGCCTGCCCCCGTATGCACTATTTCGAGCCGCGGGAGCGGATCTGGTATGGTGGGGGAAAGGTTGGGCGCCTGACTCTGGTCAGCCGTCATCTGGGGATCCGTAAAAAAGCGCAGGGACGTTGGTTGCAGGCCGCCGATACGGGCTACCTGACGGGTTGCTGTCTGATGGGTCGCACGGAGTTCTGGCGCACTACCGAGGGATTTGACGAAGAATTTGGATTCTACTCCGAAGATGTCGATCTTTCGTTGCGCGCATCCGGTCTGGGTTGGACCCTGAGGTACGTACCTGCGGGACTGCTTTATCACAAGGTCGGGTATTCGAGCGGCGGCGGCGGCACCGCGCGGAAATTGCGAGCCCAACGGATAGCCGTCGGCGCTCTGGTGCGACGTCACAGGCATCCCGCTCTGCAGCCGATTGCCTGGGCGGGTTGGAGTCTGTTCGCCTGCAGGGGGGCACTGGCGGCAATCCTGCGCGGTGAGGGGGGGATCGTGATGTCTTTATTCAAATCCATCCTGCCATGGGGGAAGAGAGGGTCAGGTCCGTGAACGATCAGAATGTCGAACGAGGCCACTTCAAGCACTTGTTGCACCTCTCCTCCTGGCAAGGCGCGATCGGCGCGATTTTGCTTTTCGCCGTTCTGCTGACGATTCTCTACCCCGAAGCCATTCTTCAGGGCAAGGTCTTCATCAGTCCCGACAGCCTGGCTCCTCTCGGTTTCGCCAGCTACGTCCAGGAGCATGAACTGGATGTCGCCCGGTGGAATCCGTTCATCTTCAACGGCATGCCCGCGTTCGCCAGTCTGAGTTACAATCCCGGCCTATACCCCGTATCCCTTCTCATCCGCTTCGTCATCGACCATCTGGGTGCGCAACCACTGACCTGGCTTCTGTTCCACTACTTGTGGGCGGGACTCGGCATCTTTCTGCTGCTGCGCAATCGCCGTGTGCGGGGTTGGCTGGCCTGGTTGGCCGGCGCCTGGTTCATATTGCTGCCGGCGCAAGTCGCCATCGGCGCATACGGACACGGCAGCAAAGTCATGACCCTGGCCTGGATCCCCTGGGTGCTGTTGTTTTGCGATCGCCTCGTCGGGGGACGGAGACTGCTGCTCGATGCCGGCCTCCTGGCGCTCTGCATCTCCTGCCTGCTGCTGACCGCCCATGTTCAGGTCGTCTACTACGGACTGATGACCTTGGGGCTGTTTGCCCTGTTCCGGCTCGTGCAGGCCGGGATGAGCAAGGGGGGCGGCCAGGTTGTGAAGCCGCTGCTGTTTGGCGTCCTGGCGATCCTGCTTGCCGTCAGCACGGCCGTGCTGCTCTATGGCCCGGTTCAGGAGTATAGCCATCACTCCATCCGCGGCGTGGGCGAGGGGGGCGGAGCCGCCTACGAATACGCCACCGCCTGGAGTCTGTCGCCGACGGAGTGGATCACTTTCCTGATCCCCAGCAGCAGGGGATTCGGCGAGGAGAGCTACTTCGGCAAGATGCCGATGACCAACTATCCCAACTACCTGGGTGTGCTGCCGTTCCTGGCGGCGATTCTCCTCTTCTGGAGGGGTCCACGCAGACCATTTGATATCTTCTTCGCCGCGCTGCTGCTCTTCGCGACGATCGTGGCTGCGGGCAAATACCTGCCCATCCTCTACAAACCGCTGTACGATCTGCTGCCCTGGTTCAACCGTTTTCGGGTGCCGGTGATGATCCTGCTGCTGCAGCAACTGGCCCTGGCGGTGCTGCTTGCCCGCGGACTGGAGAGAGCGCTTCGGGATGGAGCGGCTCTAAAGGGGATGCGACAGCTGACGATTATCGGAATCGTATTTCTCCTGCTGGTCATGGTCATTGGACCGGGACAGGTAGAGAGCGCAGCCAGAAGCGGACTGACGGAGCGTTACGGGGCTCAGTTGGCCCGAGCGCCGCAACCGCAGGCGCGGGCCTTCGTCAATGGCCTGGCCGAGCAGGCGGCGGAGTGGGTGCGCGGTGAAACGCTCCGGTCGGGTATGCTGTTGCTGCTCCTCCTGGGCGCTCTGGAGTTCCTGCGCAGGAGGGGGGATCATCGGCTTGCCGTCCCCCTTGTTCTGCTGACTGCGGGGTTGGCGCTGCTGGTGGATATGCTGCCCCTGGACAAGAAGATCCTCAACCCCTCCGCGCACTGGCAGCAGCGCGCGAACGTGCAGCTTTGGGGGCGTGAGCAGACGCCTGCGCAGCAATTGCCGCGCAACACATTGAACTTTCTTAATCAGAATCTGGAGAACCAGCGCTTCTACGGCCTGCCCGGCAGCCGCTTCCAGGGCAACGAGGCCGCCGCGGAGGGACTCGCGAATTTCGGCGGTTACCATGCCGCCAAGCTGGCGTTGGCGGACTCCGTGCTGAAGGCGCTGCCCCAGGGGGGCGTTGAACTGCTGAGTCGTTTCGCCGTCCGTTATCTGGTGGCGCCCCAAGCCGGCAACTTCGGACCGGACTTTCGACTTGCCGACTCGGGGGAGGAGTTCGTCTTCGAAAATACACGGGCGCGCCCGCGGCTTTTTGTCGCCAATCGGAAGATTGTCGTGGAGGATGTCGTCCGGAGTCGGAAACGGCTGCTTGAGGGAAAGGCCACCGAGGATGTACTGTATCTTGATGGCGACCCGGGATTTCCCCCGGTTGTCGCCGACCAGGGTGACTATGCGGCACCGGGGAGCATCGCTGCGGTGGAGTGGGGGCTGGAGAGCGTGAGTTGCGAGGTCGACCTGGAGCAGCCGGCCGTGATCGTGCTGGCGGATATGATCTACCCCGGCTGGTGCGTTGATATCGATGGTGCGGCGGCGAACTTGATGACGGCCGACGGCTTTTTCAGGGCGGCGTCGCTGCCGGCGGGCAGCCATACCGTCAACTTCCGTTTCAATCCGTCCGGGATGGAGCGGTACATGCTTTGGCGTTGGCTTGGCTATGGTGGTATCTTGCTGCTGTTGCTGGGAGGCGCTTTCCAGGCGCGCAGACAAAAAGGGTTGTCGGATATTGCTGCATGAGCCGGTGCTGCAGACCGGAATTGGGCAAAGGGATATTTACCGAGGAGGGCAGGCATGAAGGGCCTGATCATCATTCCGACCTATAACGAGATGGAAAATATCGAGTCGATTGTCGAAACGGTGTTGGCGCTCGACGAACGGTTCAGAGTGCTGGTCGTGGATGACAACTCACCCGATGGAACGGCCGCTCTGGTCAAGGCCCTGCCTGCATTCGGCGAGCGGGTGGACATTATCGAGCGTCCGGGCAAGATGGGGTTGGGCAGCGCCTATATCCGGGGGTTCCAGTGGGCGCTGGAGCGGCCCGAGATTGAATGCGTTTTCGAGATGGATGCCGATTTCTCCCATAACCCGGAAGATCTGCTGCGGTTGATGGCCGTGGTGGAGAATGGCTACGATCTCGCACTGGGCAGCCGGTATCTCGAAGGTGTAACCGTGGTCAATTGGCCTTTGCGGCGTCTGGTGTTGAGCTTTGGCGCGAATATCTACACGCGTATCGTCACCGGAATGAAGATTCGGGACGCCACCGGCGGTTTCAAGTGCTTCCGGCGCGAGGTGCTGGAGTACATCCCGCTGGAGCTGATCCAGAGTGACGGCTACAGCTTCCAGATAGAGATGAACTACCAGGCCTGGAAGCGCGGATTCCGCATCAAGGAGATTCCGATCGTGTTCACGGATCGGCGTGTCGGGGTCAGCAAAATGAGCAAGAAGATCATCTTTGAAGCCGTCTGGATGGTGTGGCGCATGCGTTTCAACCGCCTGCGCGACGGTCGGTGGAAAGGTGGCAGGGGTTGAGCAGGATTACGGTAATCTATGTCAGTTACAACTCGGGCGAGGAGATCCTCGCCAGTGTGCGGAGCCTGCGTGAAAACGGTTGCCGTCACGAACTGAAGATCATCGTCGTCGACAACGCCAGCCCGGACGGCAGCGCCGAAATGCTGGTCGGCGATCCCGAGATCCAGGTGATCGCCAACGAGGTGAATCTGGGTTACGGCCGAGCCGTCAATCTCGGCATCGAGGCGGCCGACGGAGATTACTACCTGATCCTGAATCCCGATGTGACCGTCAACGCCGGTTCTATTGATCGCCTGGTCGCGTTCATGGAGACCCACCCGGATGCCGGCATTGCAGGCGCGAAGCTGCTCAACGAGGATGGCTCGCTCCAGCACTCCTGTCGCTCATTCTACACGTTCTGGACGATCCTGCTTCGTCGCACACCCCTGGGCAAACTCCTCCCCCGCTCGAATGCGCTCAGTCACCATCTGATGCTCGACTACGATCATGCCGAGGACAGGCGGGTGGACTGGGTGCTGGGCGCCTGCATGCTGGTGCGCCCTCAGGCCGTGGCCGACGTGGGGGGGATGGATCGCCGTTTCTTCCTCTACTTCGAGGATGTCGACTGGTGCTATCGCATGGGCAAGAGGGGCTGGCATGTCTGGTATGTGGCCGATGCCGTGATGAATCACCTCCACAAGCGGGCGAGCGCGCGGCGAAATCCATTCAGCCGCAGTCTGCTGATACACGTCACCAGCTTCATCCACTACACCGAGAAGTGGAATCCGGTCAGCTATCTTCTCAAGCGCTATCGCGACCCGATCAAGGGGCTCGGCCTGCTCCTGCTCGATTTTACGGCCATCAATCTGGCGGTCAAGGCCGCCACCTGGTTGCGGACCATCGGTCTGGCGGGGGCGTTCGAACACACCTATTACGTCCCGGAGGCCTATCAACGTTTCCTGCTGTTCTACAACGTGATCATCCTGGGAACGTTCTTCATCATCGGTCTCTATCGCACCAATCGGCGCGTCAGCGTGAGCGAGGAATTGCTGGCGTTGATCCGCGCCGCCCTGCTGGCGGGCGTCACGCTGATGTCGGCTACCTACCTTACCCATGAACGGGTAGTGTCGCGGGTCGTGATTCTGCTGAGCGTCACCCTGATGATCTTCTTCACGCTTTTCCTCCGGACCTGCCTGCGCCGTCTGCACAGGGCTTTCCTCCGCTACAACTTCGACCTGCGCCGGGTCTTGATCGTGGGCAGCCCCGAAGAGGCTCATGAGCTTGGCGGGCTGATCCTCAAACACCCCGAATTGGGACTCGATCTCGTGGGACGGGTCTCTGCCAGCGATATCGATGGTCAGGGAGCCCTGGGCCGTCTGGCCGAATTGGAGACGATCAGTGTCGACGAAAGGGTGCAGGAGATCATCTTCGCCCCGTCGCTCAGCGCCCTGACGGCCGTGGCCTCGACCTTGCTATGGTGCAAGAGGCGGAGCATCGATCTGCGTGTGCTCAGCGAGATGGCCGGTGTGATGAGTCGCGGCGCGGCGGTGGAGGATTTTCTCGGACGTCCGGCAATAGCCTATCGCATGGAGGGGCTCTACCCGCTCCAACATTTCCTGAAGAGAGCATTCGATATTGTCTGGTCGCTGCCGCTCTGTCTGATCTCGCTTGTGCCCGGACTCCTGGTTCGTTCAACCCTGCGGGGACGGGGTGTGCGGGTGCCGATGCAGGTGCCTGTATTGGGACGCGGCGGCAACGTAGTACAATTGCCGCTGGTCATGAATGACCGTAATCGTATCCTTTCCGATCTCTGCAACCCCTGGCTCTACCTGGCCGTTCTGACGGGACATCTGAGCCTGGTGGGACCTGCGCCCCGCCTGCGTCCGGATATGCGGGACATGGATATGGAGGATATCCTGGCGATGCGCCCCGGTCTTACGGGCTATTGGCGCAGAGAGGGGGAGGGGAAGGAGGCCGGCGGCATGGACCTGCTCTACCTGCGCAACTGGAGCCTCGGGCTCGATGCTCAGATCTGGCTGGCAACATTGGGTGCCCAGATGAGAGGGCGCTACCCGACATTTTTAATAGAGTCTTTAGATTTGAATCAACCTGTTGAGAAAGGCGAAGAGTGATATGCGGCTCAAACACATCGCCCCTGCCCTGCTTCTGCTTATCGTGTCCATTCCTGTTCTGGCTGACATGGAGTGGAGGGCCTATTCCGATCCGGCGGCGTTGAACGCCATCGCCTTCACGGATGATTTCATCTGGGCGGGCGGACAGGGAGGACTGGTGCAAGTGGATCGGGAGACCGGAGCCACGGGTTACATCACGACCTCGGACGGTTTGCCGATGCTGGATATCGCGGATGTGGTCTGCGATGATGACGGCGATATCTGGGTGGCGACAACCGCCGCCGGACTCCTCTGTTACTCGCCAAACGCTCACGATCCATGGTTGCGCTACCAGGCGATCCCCAATTTTCTCATCAGCGATGAGATGCTTTGCCTGGAGGTGGGACCGACCGGCCGGATCTGGTACGGCACTCTGGGGGGATTTGGCGTCATCGAAAGCAATGGGCCGGGGCAGGTCTGGTACGACCAGCACGGCCTGTTGTCCGAGGAGGTCGAGTGTCTTGCCTTCCGGGCCGACACACTGCTGATCGGAACCAGGGGGGGGATCTATTACATGCCCCCCGGTGAACCGCTGGTTTTCGATTCACAGGCGCCCTTCTCGACCATCGAAAGCATCTTCGCGACAGATGGCCGGATCTGGTGCCTGAGCGACGGCAATATCTGGTATCGGGACCTGCCGGGCACCGACTGGACGATTCTCCCGCTGCCCATAGGGGATGTTGATGCAACCGCGCTCTGCCAGAGCGACTCGGAGATTCTGGTGACCCTCAGGGAGAGCGGTGGCGCCGATAACATCTACCGTTACGATCCTGATGGTGCGGACTGGACCGCGCTGCCCGCGCTGGTCGGCGTTTCTCTCCCCTCCTACTCTTTGCAGAAGATCAATACCATGCAGACGGATACTGCAACGGGAGACATCTGGCTCAGCGGCTTCTACGAAGGCGGCATGGGCACCGGTCTGGTGTCCCTGTCGGGAGATGCCTGGGTGCAGGAGCCGTTTGACGACAGACCGCTCGGCGGTGAGATCAACGTGATGAACCTGGGACCGTCGGGAACTCTCTGGGCGATGAGCACCGTCGGGGGGGCCTCCCTGGCCGATGATCTCTGGACTCGCTATCCCAGCGATCCGGCTTTCAGCAGCCTGCCCCGCTTCGGACTTGCGACCATGGAGGACAGTTCCGGCAGAGTGTGGTTCTCCCGATACAGCGGCAGCGGAGGGGCTTTGGGCTGGTTCCGCCCCGGCACGACGGAGAGTGAGATCATTTTCTCCGGCTCGGTGCTCATCCTGTGCATGGCCGAGGATGCTGATGGCAATTGCTGGTTCAGCCACGAGGGGCAGGGGATTCATGTCCTGGGGCAGGACGACAGCTGGAATACGTTGTCCGCCGGCAGCGGTCATCTCGTCGGAGATGTAGTGGATGAAATCGACTTCCTCCCCGACGGGCGGGTAGCCATGCTGGTCCGTTCCCACAAGGTGATCGTCTGGGACACCAACGGAACGCTGCTCGACGAGTCCGACGACACCATCTATCGCACCACCCAGAGCAGTACGGCCAATCCGATCCTGGATGTGAACAACTACCTGGACAGTATCAGCTACACCTCCTCGCTGTGCACCACTCCGGAGGGCGATATCTGGGTCGGACAGGAGGACGGCATCGTACGGATCGAATCCGGATTCAGGCGATTTGATGTGAGGGGGCGACTGGGGGAGAAAAGCAGCTTCGCCAACGGATTGATCAACCCCAACGTCAATGATGTCGCTGCAGCTCCCGACGGCTCGGTCTGGGCGGCGACGGAGCGGGGATTGGCCCACGTGGATTATACCCTCTTCGAGGAGGATGGAACTACCTCGTGGATGTGGACCGTGGAGAACTGGACGAACGAACTGGGGCTGGCCGGCGTTGATGAGGATCTGTTTGATTCCTCTATATTAGCCCCTCTGTCCCACTTCCTGTTGAGGCAGGTGGAGATCAGTCCTGACGGCAAGACGATCTATTGCGGCACCAATTTTGGCGTGACCAAGGTCGAGGTGACCCCGACTCAGGCGGCGGCGCCGGAGTTGGTGGAGCAGGCGTACGTCTACCCCAACCCCGCGCGCTATTCGCTCGGACACACAGCGATCCGTCTGGGCGGGATCGATAACGCCGTGCTGGTTACCATCTACAATATCGAGGGTCAAATCGTCGCCGAATCGGGATTGGTGGAGCCCGGCGAGATACTCTGGGATCTGGAGACGCGTTTCGGCAACAAGGCCGTGAGCGGTGTCTACCTGGCGCGTCTGGAATATAGGGGAGTCGTGTCGGTTCGAGAGATCGTGATCGTGCAATAACGGGAAACCGGAGGGACAGCTTTTGAAGAAGATCCTGATTATCGGCGCAGGCGAAGCCGGACAGATGGTGGCCCGGGAGATCGAGAATGCTCCGGAACTCGGTATGTCTCTGGACTGCTGGATCGACGACGACGAATCTCTCCAGGGGCGGGAGATCCTGGGCCGACCGGTTCTCGGCGCGACGACCCGACTCGCCGCGGTTGCGAGAGAGCGTTCAATCGATGAGGCCATCATAGCCATACCCAGCGCCGGCGGCAGCACCGTGCGCCGATTGATCCGCGTCTGTCTGGAGGCTTCGCTACACTTCAAGATCGTGCCGGGACTGCGGGAGATCGTCAAGGGCGATGTCCGCTTCGAACAGATACGTGAAGTGAATCCCCAGGATCTGCTGGGTCGTGAATCGGTGGATTTCCAGACGGATACCGTCCGACGTCAGATCGCGGGACAGGTGGTCATGATCACCGGCGCCGGCGGCTCGATCGGCAGTCAGATTGCGCGACTGATCGCGCCGCTCGGCCCCGCGCGATTGATCCTCATGGGGCGCGGCGAGAACTCCATCTTCGAGATCGAAAATGAACTGCGGGAACTGCATCCCGGGCTCGATGTCCTGGCTTTGATCGCGGACATGCGTGATCGGGAGCGATTGCTCAGACTCGGACGGGATCTGCGACCGGATATCATCTACCATGCCGCGGCGCACAAGCACGTCCACTTCATGGAGGCCTGGCCGACGGAGGCCTTCACGAACACAATTCTGGGTACCCGCAATCTGATTGAATTCTGTCGCGAGGCGGGAACGGCCAAGATGGTAATGCTCTCCACCGACAAGGCGGTGGACCCTCATGGCGTCATGGGGGCAAGCAAGCGGGTGACGGAGCTGTTGCTGCTCTCTGCCCATATCGAGGGCAAGGCGCGAGAGGCCGCGGGCGGCGAGCGGGGAACCCGCTTCATCTCCGTACGGTTCGGCAACGTGCTTGGCAGCCGGGGATCGGTCGTTCCGCTTTTCATGCGCCAGATCCGCAACGGCGGACCCGTAACGGTCACTGACGCCGACGCCACCCGTTTCTTCATGACGATCAAGGAGGCGAGTCAACTGGTCATCGAAGCCGGTTGCAGCGGCGAGGGGGGGGAGGTCTTCATCCTCAACATGGGTGAGAGCATGGAGATCCTGGAGCTGGCGCGCAGCCTGATCAGATTGTCGGGGCTGGAGCCGGAGCGGGATATCCCCATCAAGTTCACCGGTTTGCGCCCCGGCGAGAAAATGCACGAAAAACTGATGACACGGGCGGAGGCGGAGGTCAGTGAATTCGGCGAGCAGCTGATGATCATCCGCCCCCGTCTCTCCAGGGATTTCGATATCGCCGGTCTGCTGACCGAATTCGAAGTGCTGACCACGGCCGGACGAGACGATGAACTGCGGCAGCGGTTGCTGAATCTGGCTCGAGACATGAAGGATCTGCTATGAAGAATGTGTCAGGAGGGAGCGGCGGACAGCCTGCCTGCGAGGGCGGCACCCCGGTTTTCGAGGAGCGGATACCCTATTTCCGCCCAGCCCTGTCGGAACGGGAGATCGAGGCTGTGGTCGAAACTTTGAGGTCGGGCTGGCTGACTATCGGTCCCGGCACCCGCCAGTTCCGGGAGGAGTTCCTGGAGTTTACCGGACTCAAACACGGGCACCCCGTCAACAGCTGTACCTCCGGCCTGTTCCTGGCGCTCAAGGTGCTTGGAATCGGACCGGGGGACGAGGTCATCACCACGCCGAACACATTCGTCTCCTCCGTCAATGTGATCCATCACGTCGGTGCGGTACCCGTTCTGGCTGACATTGAGATGACCACCTACGGTCTGGATCCCGAGGCCGTTGCCGCTGCGATCACTCCGGCCACCAAAGCGATTCTGGCCGTGCACTACGGCGGACAACTCTGCCGTATCGAAGCGCTGCGCGAACTCGCCGACCGCAAGGGATTGCTCCTGATCGAGGATGCCGCTCACGCCTTCGCGGCCTATGCCGGAGGACGGCACGCCGGTGATTTCGGCGACGCCACCTCCTTCTCCTTTTACGTGACAAAGAACCTGAGCACGGGTGAGGGAGGGTTCCTCGCCTGCAAGGATCCGCGCCTGGAGGAGGAGATCGCGCTGAACAGCATGCACGGTATGGATACGGGCGCATGGAAACGGTACACGGATCGCGGCAGTTGGTTTTATGAAGTCCAGCGGTACGGCTACAAGTTCAACATGACGGATATCCAGGCGGCGTTGGGCTCTGTACAGCTCGAGCGGATGCCCGAGATGCAGAGGTCGCGTATCCGCGCCGCCGAGCGCTACCAGGCTGCTCTGGCGGGGGAGAGCGCACTCATCCTGCCGGCGACCCGCGCGGATGCCGTACACAGCTGGCACCTTTATGCGCCCCGTTTACGCGAAGGGGCGCTGCGCATCGATCGTGATGAATTTCTCACAGCATTGATCGCCGAGGGTGTGGCGCCGAGTCTCCACTTCATACCGATTCATCATCATCCGGTCTACCGGGCGGACATGGGTGAGATTGGTGCGAAACTCCCCAACAGTGAAGAGTTCTACCGAGGTTGTTTCAGCTTGCCGCTGTTCCCGGATATGACCGACGGGGAGATCGACGGCATCTGCGCCGCCGTTCAAAAACTGCTTCACTGGTACCGGAGCTGAACGTGAACATCGCTCTGGAAACGGAGATCGATTGGGAGGAGCACGACAGCTTCCTCTCCCGGGCGCGGGGTGCGACCTTCTATCACACCTCGACCTGGCTGCGTGGTCTGGAGCAGAATTACGGCTATCGACCCGGGTGTCTGACCTGGCGGGAGGGAGATCACCTGCGGGCGGTCATACCGTTTCTGGACAGCCGCAAGCTGGGACTGATCCACCGTGTCAGCCTGCCGTTCGGGACCTACGGCGGCCCGGCCATGGCGGCGGATCTCGATCCCTCTGCCGTCAATCCCCTTGTCGCAGCCTTCATGGACAATCTGAGCGGCAGAGTGCACAGGGTCAGTCTGTTTGGCGCGCCGCAAAGCGGGGTCGTGCCGACGAGTGACGAAAACGGTGTCGAGCATCAGATTCTGCAGACTCAGATCCTCGATCTGCGCGGTGGCTGGGAGCAGGTGCTGGCAACGAAGATCCGCAAGGAGAAACGGCGCCAGATGCGCAAGGCGGAGAGGGGGGGCGTGCAGGTGGAGCGGAGTACCGATCCCGCTGCGGTTGCAGCCTACTACGAGATCTACCTCGAGCATGTGCGCGACTGGGGCCTTTCCGATCCTACCCCTCTTGCCCATCTGCAACAACTGGTGCGGGACGGGGAGCGTGTCCGTTTCTGGACCGCGCGTCTGGAGGGGGAGATCATCGGCGGGCACTTCAATCTGCATTTCCGGCGGATGATCATTGCCTGGAACGGCACCGCACGCAAGAGCTGCCGCCAATTGGCACCGAGTGTGGCGCTCTATGCGGCCAATCTCGAACGTGCATGTCTCGACGGCGATGAGTACTTCAACTTCGGCGGCAGCGGCGTCAACGATCCCCTTTTCGATTTTAAGGCGTCATTTGGCGCCGTGCCGGTTGAGTATCGGGGGTTGCGACTCAAGTCCGGGCTGCTGACGCTGGTTGAGAAGGTCAGGCAACTGCGGAGCGGCAGCTGATGGCCGGCAGATCCCGAGCCGGGAGCAATGCTCTGTACCTGCTGATGCAGGGGATGATGGGCAGTCTGTTCGGTCTCTTTCAGCTCAAGATTTTCACCAACTACATGGCGACCGAAAGTTTCGGCGTCTACCTCGCCATGCGCGGCCTGGCGATGTTGCTCACCTCATTGGCCGTTCTCGGCCTGCCCTCGCTGGCGCTGAGGTACCTGCCCCAGTATGAGACGCATGGCGATCGACGCGGCATCCTGCGCTTCTGCGGCCTGCTGCTGCTCGGGATGATATTGACATGCAGTGTGACCGGCTTGCTGGCCTGGCATTTCCGGCTCCCTCTGGCGGGGAACTTCGAGGAGTTCTCCGGGGCGGCGTCGCTCATGAGTCATGTGCTGCTTCTGGCGGCGGCGATGGCCCTGACCGAATTCTGCTTCAATCTGTTCCAGGGGATGAGGCGCATGGGGCCGATGAGCATCGTGGATACCGTCGCTCTGGCGTGTCTGACGGCGCATCTCCTCATTTTACGGCACAGTCTGACCACTGAGAGGGCGCTCGATCTTTTCAGCATCTATTTTATCCTGCGTGGCCTGGTTCTGCTGTCGCTGTTCCCCAAGATGTTGCCGAGCCGGGAGGGGGCCAGCGGCGCGCGCGGCGCGCTGCGTATTGCCAAAACGGACATGCTCAACTACTGGTTGCTCAGTCTGCCACTCCGCTGGGTTGCCCTCTCGTATATGGAGCTCGACCGTTACGTCGTGGGTCTGGTCGCACTGGAGCTGGTTCACCTCTTCCATGTTCCATCCCGGATTACCGGTGTGAGCAAGAGATTCCTCGCGGCGCCGATGCTCAGTTTGCAGACGGAGATCAGCCGCCTCTATCAGGAGCGACGGGAACTCGAATTGTCGCGCCATCTCCAGCTCTTCATCCGTGCGCAGCTTGCGCTGTCGATCTGGATGGGGGCGACCATTCTGCTGCTGGTCAAACCTCTGATCATCATATTTTCGAACCGTGAGTACCTGACGGCGATCCCATTACTGGCGATCATGCTCCTGACCTTGCCCCTGGGTAGTCTGATCGCATCGCTGGAGGCGGTGTTCCGCGGTCTCAACGGTTTGCGCGTTGTGCTCGTTGGCAACATCCTGTGGACGATCGTCTACTTCGGCAGCCTGGTCTGGTTCGCGGAGCAATTCGGACTCGTGGGCTTGGGTCTGGCCCAGCTGTGCGGCATGACTCTACAGGTGTTGTGGGTTCTCGGTTGTGCCCGTAAACGGGGCTGGGTATCCGGATTGGGGCGTACGCTCATCAGAACTTCCCCATGGATCCTCATGCCTCTTCTCCCTGCCCTGACGGCTGCTTTCACGATGCCTGGCTGCAACTTCCTGCAACCCTCCCTGGGTGGCCTAACTGTCGGAATGGTCCTGCTTTTGCTGGGTGTGGTGATCATCCTGCGCGGGGAGAGGTTTCTGCGGACGGATGAAAAACTTTGGTTCCTGAGCCGCCTGCCCGTAGCGCGTCTGCGCGGGTTTGTCGGGCGGATTATTGGTGTGTCAGAGGTGAATTGATGAAAATCGCCATGCTTAGTGATCCTCGCAATGTGCATTCAATTCGCGCATTGGAGTATTATGCAACGCATGGTGATGACGTGAAGATGTTCACTTGTGAGCGACCTGCCGATTTTGATGACAACATTGTTCACATGAGCGGAACTTCCGTAAAAACGATGCTTAACTGCTCCCTGACTCTCTCGACCTTGCGCAGACACCTTGACGAATTCGAACCTGATGTGATCATCGCCTACGGTGTTTCCGGTTATGGCTGGTTGGGGGGGCGAGTGGGCAATGCTCCTCTGGCACTGGCCCTAACCGCCGTCGACCTCCCTGAGGAGAGGCGCGGCAAGCTGTTTGACCGCTGGCGGGCAAGGCGTGTGCTCTCGGCGACTCGTCTCGTCATCAGCGATTCGGCGCGAGTGTTCGAACATGTGAGATCGCTGACAGACGAGTCCCCCCGGTTCTGCCAATCGGTGAGCGGAATAGATCGTGATCTCTTTGAGCAAGCGGGGACCGGCTCTGGGCGGCGAAAGGTGATCCTGCACAATCATCCCCTGGAGTCCCGATTCAACGTCGAGATCGTAGTGAACGGATTGGCGGGATTCCTCCAGGTATTCCCCGATTGGCGTCTGCGCCTGGTGGGGGATGGCCAGCGGAAACAGACGCTTGTCGGTCTGGCGCAGAGTCGGGGGATAGAGGGCAACCTGGACTTCTCGGGCGAACTGTCCGCTTCGGCTCTGGGTGAGGCGGTTGCCGATGCCCAGATCTTCATCTCAGCCGCTGGAGATGCGGATGGTGGCGAGGCGCTTTTGACCGCCATGGCCCGAGGTGCGTATCCGGTGGTTACCGATTGTCCGTTCAATCGGGATTGGCTGGAGGAGGAGCCGCGCGCCATGTTCTTCAATCCGACGAGCGCCGATGACATGACGCGCGCTCTACTGAAGGCCGTGGCGTTGCCCCTGGAGAGCCGTCGCGCAGCGATAGACGCCAACCGGCAGAAGATCGCCGCCAGCGGCATCCGGGAGGATAATCTTTTGCGCATCAGAGAAGCCCTGATGCGGTTAGTCGAGGAGAGGGCATGAAGCGAGTCCTGATGATATCCTACTTTTTCCCACCCATGGGGGATGGAGGGGTTTTCAGGAATCTCAAACTGGCTCGTTATCTCCCCGAACATGGCTGGTCGCCCCATGTGTTGTGCGGCAGAGCCGAAGACTACTGGGTGCGGGATGAATCTCTCCTGGACCAGTTGCCGCCCGATCTGGCGGTCACACGTATAGGCGGATTGACGGGGCAGAGCGTATTGCGTCGACTGCGATCGGGTTTCAGAGCAGGGGACGGCTCCCGCTCCTCTGCGGCGACGGGCAAAGAGGCGGGTGCGGGCAGTCGCTCGAGCGGCCTGTTCAGGCATCTGCGCACGCTTGGTGACTTCCTCTGTCTGCCGGATTCCTATTCGGGCTGGATCTCTCCCGCCGTGAGGGAGGGGCGGAAGATCCTTGCGGCCAATGATGTCGATCTCATCTACTCGAGCAGTCCGCCGGACAGCAGCCACTTGGCGGCGGCGCGACTTGCACGGGAGACCGGGTTGCCCTGGGTGGCCGATTTCCGCGATCCCTGGATCAACCTCCATCTCAAGAGATCACCCACTGCGTTGCACCGATCCTGGCATCTCCGCAAGGAGATGATGGTGCTTCAGGAAGCGAGGATCGTGGCCGTTACCGAGGGTTGGCGACGCTATTACGCCGAGCGGACCAGTGCGCCTCCCCGACTGATTCGCAACGGTTTCGATCCGGCCGACTTCACCGGTTTGCCGGAGGCCGCTACCGCGGGTGCGGGTGAGAAAATCATCATGCTGCACGCCGGCAAACTCAGCCTGACCCGTTCGGTGGCCCCCATGCTGAATGGCGTCGCACGCCTGCTCGGCGAGCGGCCCGATCTGCGCGATCGATTCGAGATTCACCTCCTCGGTCCCAGGGAGAGCGACAACGAAAGAATCGCTCGTGAATTGGGGCTGAGCAATATCGTGAAGTGGATCGACTCTGTCGATCACGCCGGCAGCGTCGCCAGGCAACGTCAGGCCGATCTCCTGCTTCTGATCAAACACGACGATTCCCGCTACAGGGATCTCATCCCCGGCAAGTTCTACGAATATGTCGCCGCGGATCGTCCCATACTGGCGATCACGCCAGAGGGTGAGATCGACACGCTCATGGAGCAATATCGACTTGGATGGACTGCCCGGCCGAGCGAGGAGAGTGTGGCCAGGGGGCTCGCAACTGCGCTGGATGCGCTGTCTCAGGGGATCGAGCCGCGCGGCGGCACTGTCGAGGAGTTGACGCGCCCATATCAAACAGGTCAAATGGCTGCATTGTTCGATGACCTTCTGGAGGAGCGCAGCAATGAGCAGGCTTGACCGGAACCATAAAATCGTCCTCCTGGGGATACTGCTGCTCTACATCGTAGCCCAGGTGCCGCTCTGGGGCTATGTCACCGACGACACTTACATCCACCTGGCCTATGCCCACAATCTGCTGCTGGGCAAGGGGTGGGTCTTCAATTCGGGAGAACCCTCCTACGGCTCGACCAGCCCGCTGTGGATCCTTTTGCTGGCGCCGTTTGCCGGAGGGGAGGCGGCCGGTATCCTGGCCGCGCGCCTGCTCGGCATCATCGCGGGATTGCTTGCGATTGTCGTCTTTTTCCGCCTCGCCCGGATGGCCATCAGTCGCCCCGTTTACCAGTTGACCGCAACGTTGTTCATGGCGACCGAGGTCTGGTTCCTACGCTGGAGCGCCACCGGCATGGAGAGCGCACTGGCTGTTTTGCTGCTGCTGCTCTTCTTCGAACGGCTGGCCACGTCACCTTTCAAACGACGTGGATCATTCGTCATCGGTCTGCTTTGCGGATTGTGCAGTCTGACCAGGCCCGAGTTCTATATGTTGAATATCCTGTTGCTGGGGTTGGCATTGTTCAGCCCACGCTGGCGGCGGCACTGGTTCTCTCTGTTGGGGGGGATGGCGCTTGTCCTGTTGCCCTGGCTTCTGTTTGCGCATTCGCATCTGGGGGGGGCTTTCCCCACAACGGCGGCCGCGAAGAGCCGCGGCTTCCAGGGTTGGGGGCAACTGCTCAGCCACACGATTCAATTGCTGAAAACACCCGTCTCCAGTCAGGGTGTCTTGCTGCTTCTGGCCGGAGCGGGGTCTCTGCACTGTCTGGGCAGCCGCAAATGTCGGCGAAGTGGTCATCCCCGGCGGAGTGGTCGCAAGCCAACACCGATCAGGTTCTATGCATTACTGGCCCTGTTGTGGGGTGCGGGGTTGCCTGCGGTCTTCATTATCGGTGATGTCCAGGTCATCAGTCGCTACCTCTTGCCGGTTACGCCGTTGTTGCCGTTGGCAGCGCTCTACTTTCTCGATCTCTGGAGCGATGAGCATCCCCGGTTGCTGCGCGTGCTCCCGATTCTGATAGTCCTGACCCTGGGGCCGAATATCTGGCTGATGAGTAAGCGGGTCGTACATCACGCCAGGCAATTCCCGATTGATCTGGAGCTGGGTCTGGGGGAGTTCGCCAATTACCTGAAGGAGCACTCGGCGGCCGATGCGCGGATTGCGGCGCCTGACATCGGTCTGCTGGGATATCGTTCCGAACGTTACATCGTTGATCTGGGAGGCCTCATTCATCCGGATATCGCCTCGCATTGGCACGAGACCGGGTATCGGGAGATGATGGAGAGCTGCAGCTTCCTGGAATTGCGGAGCGCGGATTACCTTGTGGATCGTGCATCCGAACCGGCGAGTCTGCCGGCGCAGCCGCGCGAGGGCGTATTCCTGTTTCCCGTAAAGGTGCAAAAGGTGGAAGCTCTGGGAATACGGAACCCCGAACCATTATATTACACCCTGTATCGAATTGGCAGAGGCCCTGCGGTAGAGGAATCGCTCGATATTGATGAGGCATCGGCCTCGGGTCCTGGAGCAGGTGAACATGAATAACGCAGCACGACTGAACAGCCACAGGAGATTCATGATGACAAGAAAGCTCTTCCCGGCAATCCTGATGCTCCTGCTGCCGAGCTTGCCGGTTCACGCGGCCGAGATCCTCCACAGGGCGAATCTGCTCGCGACGGATGTTGCCGTCGACGAAATCGATGGTGAATGGCGGATCGATTTCCCGGGTGCGGATCATGATGCCGCGATTGGCAGAGTTGATCTGCCGGCCCGTCTTCTCCGCGTAGCTATCCCCGGTGGCGAAAGTATTGTCGACTGCGAGTGGTCAACGGGGCCGGAGATCAGCCTGGGGCGACACGCAACCTGGGCACGTATCGAGAGGGTGCAAGGTGGGCCGGATATCGGTACCGGTATGTTGTCCCCGACGATCGCCGATGACGAGCAGGTCCTGACACTGCTCGGCTACGCCGCCGACGAGTTATCCGGGCGCGAAGCGGTATTCCTGTGGCGACCTCTACGTCTTGATGACGATGAGCTCTATCTCCGGGAAACGATTGAACTGACCCTCCACTGCGAGGCTGATGATGATGTGATGACGCGAGAACGAAATGACCGCGGTGCTTTCGCCGCGGGGCCTTTCGCTCCGCGGGAATTCCCCTCGACGGATGGCAGTCCCGTGGATGCCGTGATCGTCACCTCGACGGAGATGGCGGCGGCGTATCAGGTGCTCGCCGACTGGCACATCAAACGCGGTTCACGCACGATCATTCGCACAATGGACTGGATCGAAGCCAACTACATCACGGGAGTCGACAAGCAGCAGAGCATCCGCCTGTTCCTGCAGGATGCCTACCGCCTCTGGGGCTTGCAGACCGTGATCCTGGGTGGCGACACGGATCAGATTCCCACTCGCTACGTTCACGCCAGATCGCAGGGTGCGGAATACTTCGAAGTGCCGACCGATGCCTACTATGCCTGTCTGGAGGGGGACTGGAACGCCAACGGCAACAGCTACTGGGGTGAGGCGGGCAATCCTGCGGGAGACGATGTCAATCTGGTTCCGCAACTGGCGGTCGGACGCATGACGACCCGATCGAGTGCTGAGGCGGAGGCATTGATCAACAAGACTATCGCCTACCGGGAGAATGGGGAGAGCGGCTATCAGAACAAAATGGCGTTGATGGCTGAGGTGCTGTTCCCGTCAAACTGGTCCTTCGGCGACTACATCAATCGTGACGGCGCCGAGTTCGTCAACTCGACCGTCAACAACCTTCTCGATCCGGACATAGAGTATCTGGCCATGCTGGAGAACGACAGCGATCTGCTCTGGACCCATCTCGATCCGGTTGCATTGACCCGGCAGGCGGCCTACGACACGATGAACACCGGCAATTACGCCTTCATCGATCACTGCGGTCACGGCTATCGCTACACCATGTCCGTGGGTGACGGCAGTATCTCGCCGGAGCATGTGCAATCACTGACGAACCCCGTGCCGTTTCATATCTCCCTCATGAACTGCACCTCGACGGCATATGATTTCGATTGCCTGGGCGAGAATATTCTGCGCAATCCGGATCACGGGGCGATCGCCGTATTCGGCACGAGCCGGAACAGTTTTCCCGACTGGAATTGGCAGTTCATGAGCAGCTACTACACCAGGATATTCCAGTCGGACGAAACGCGCGCCGGTGAAGCCGTCAAGAAAATGCGCACACACTGGGCCCCCGCCTGCATGCGTGATGGTTTTAACCGCTGGACATACTTCATCATCACCCTGCTCGGCGACCCTTTGCTTGATCTCTGGGCCGGGGAGGCGCGTACCTTTTCCGTAACCGCTCCGGCTGGCGTCAATATCGATGACCAGGTCATGACGATCAATGTCGCGGAGGCCGGTTCGCCGGCGGCGGGAGCTCACGTCACAGCCTGGAAAGAGGACGAGGTCTGGGCCACAGGTCAAACCGATGCCTCCGGTGATTGCAACCTCAATGTGCGTGCGCTGACCCCCGGTGACCTGACCGTCACCGTGTGGGGGGCCAACGCCTTCATGCAGACGCTGGCGATCCCCGTCACTGTCGGTGAGGGCGCTTGTGTCCATCTTTCGAGCTTCATTATCGACGATCAAACGACGTACGATCCGTTGAACATCAATGACAATGTTTGCGCCGCCGGAGAAACCGTACACCTCGTACTGGCCCTGGCCAACAGCGGGGCCACTGCGGCGTCGAATGTCGAGGTCCGACTCCATGCCCTCAGCGATTCGCTGATCCTCCTTGATGACCGGGAGACATTCGGCTACGTACCGCGCAACGGATCCACGGAGGGTGCTGGCGAACTGGCCCTGAGTCTGGCTCCCGGATGCGAGGACGGCAGCCTGCATCAATTGCTGGTCGAGATCATTGCGGACAGTGAGACACGCAGTGATTCGCTGACGTTGGTCGTATCCGCGTCGAACCCGATGTTGGCCGAGTGGACGCTCAGCGATCCGGTTGAGGACGGCGGCAATGGCGATGGTGTCTGGGATGCGGATGAACCTCTCCGCGCAGCGCCGCGATGGGTCAATCTGGGGCAGAGTGCGACAGGTCCTCTCAGCGCGAGCCTGGTTTCAACCTCTCCCGGATTGACGATCGTGGAGAGCCCGGTGGCCATGGCAGCGGTCGATCACCTCTCCTCGGGCATCCCCGAACCGGGATTTCTGATCTCGCTCACAGACCCTGCCGCCGCTTATGAGGCAACCCTCACGCTCAGCGATCAGCGAGGACGTTCATGGACGAGGAGCGTGGATTTCAATGCGCCCCAACCGCCGGCCGATCTGAAATCGGGCGCGAGCAGCGAACCGGATGTCGCCATCCTGACCTGGACCTCAAGCCCGACCGCCGATCTGCTCGGCTACAACATCTACATGAAGCAGGCAGTGATGCCTGAATATGTGCGTCGGAATCTGTTGCCGATCTCCGGTTCCGTTCTGGAGATCACCGGGCTTGAGGTCAATTGCCTGACCGATTTCTATGTCACGTCCGTTGATTCCGGGGGGATGGAGAGCGTGCCCAGCGATACGCTGCATACCTCGACCAATCCCGCTCAGTTGCCCGGTTTCCCGCTGGAGACCCTGGAGGCCTGCGCCGCCACGGTAGCGGTCGGCGATGTGGCGGGGGACAACAATCTGGAGTTGATCTCGGCGGGCGGCAATCTTCATGTCTGGCACCACGATGGCGAAGAGGTACATGACGGCGACAATGAGAGCCAGACTTTCGGCGTGTTCACCGACGTTACCTCCAGCATCACGGGCTCCGTTACGCTGCTGCCGCTGATCTCGAATCAGTATCGTGAGATCGTGGTGGCTTCATCAGCGGACAACATGATCTACGCTTTCGATCATGAAGGGGCGGTTCTGCCGGGCTGGCCTCGCCAGACCAGCTCCTGGGTCTGGTGCAATATCCTGGGCGCGGATCTCGACGGCAATGGCGATCTGGAGGTGGTGGTGCAGGATATCAACGGCAATATCTACGCCTTCAATCACGATGGCACCGACTACCTGCCCGGCAGCGGCGGCCTGTTTCACGCCAGTATCGGCCCCTGGTCCCTGGCCAGTCCGGCCGCCGCCGATTTCGATGGCGACGGCGCGGAGGAGCTGGTGCTGACCGGTACCTATGAGCAGCTGTACGTGTTGACCGGTGACGGTGGCGACTATCCCGGATTCCCGGTTCCGCTGGATCCCGAGGGTGGACACTACAAGGTCAGTCGTTCACCTCTCATCATCGCCGATATTGATGACGCCCCCGACGCCGGGCTTGAGATCATCCTGCAGTCGGATATCGATTCGCTCTACGTTTTCCGCGAGGACGGCTCCCGTTTCCCCGGTTTCCCGCTGTACAACAGGTCGCTGGATACCGATATGGCGCCTGCACCCGCCCCCGTGGATATCGATGGCGATGGCGATCTCGAGTTGCTGCTTGTCGATACGATTGGCGGCGGCGCAAGCTGGATCAATCTCGTTCACCATGACGGCACCTCGTTACCCGGTTGGCCCATATTCATTGAATTCCATTCCCAGACCAGTCCAGTCGTCGGTGACGTCGATGGCGATGGCGAACTGGAGTTCATCATCGGCAGCGAGCAGGGGTTGATATACGGACTCAACATGGACGGCTCGATGCAGCCGGGATTTCCCATCGACGTCGGAGGTGAGGTTCGGGGCACGCCGACCCTGGCGGATCTGGACAGGGACGGCGATGTCGAGCTGATCGTGACGACCTGGAACCGCCGGGTACTCGTCTGGGACATGCAGGGCGTTTTCGGACCCGATACCTGCCCCTGGCCGACCTCCTCCGGCAACTACTATCGCAACGGTCTCTTCGGCGACTGGGACGATGTCCCCGTGTTCGTCAACGATGTGCAACTGACTGCGGGCACCACGGGCGTGTCGGTGGTGTGGTCGGTGAACGGTGAGGTCGATACCTGGGATCTCATCCGCCGGGAGCAACTTGCCTCAGGCCAGTGGGGCGAAGCGGTGACCTGTGTTGCGGGTTTGATGGGCGTCGAAGGGCGGCAAACGTATCTGGATGAGTCCGTCGAATCGGGTGCCACCTATCGGTACAGCACGCAGGGTTGGTATGGCGGTGGTCTGCTCGTGGATATGGTTCTTGGTGAGATCGAAACCGCAACGCCGGTCTGGCGCGACCGCTTCGTGGGCGCCTGGCCCAATCCCTTCAATCCGAGCACCTCCATCCGTTTCGAAACCGCTCACAGCGGGCCCGTGCGGCTTGCCATCTATTCCGTGCAGGGGCGACATGTCCGGACACTGATTGACGAATCGTTGACGGCGGGTCCGCATGAGGTCACCTGGGACGGTCGGGACAGCGCTGGGCAAAGCCTCGCCAGCGGGGTCTACCTCTCCAGGATGTCGCAACCGCGCGGCAGTGCGACTCAACGTCTGGTGCTGTTGAAGTGATGCGCCCGGGGATGATTGGAGTGTGGCTGTTGCTTCTCCTGTTCTGTGGTGTGGCCTGCGGGGAGCGGGATAGCCCCCAAAGCGGGAGCAGCACGCTGCCGGCGGGACTCGAGATGTACATCACGGGCTCACGAGGTGGGGAGAAGATCCCCATCCCCGCTGCCGATCCCCGCATTCCCCAGTTGCTGGCCGAGGTGGAGAAAATCGTCGCTGCTGCCCAGCGGCAGGACAGGCAGGTCAGCCGTACGAAGTTCAGAAGGGCGTGCGCCCGCGGTGCGCTTGAGATCCGCTTCAGCCGCGCCTATCCGTTTGCCGGAGCGGATGGCGACAGCCTCAGGGTCTGGCGCCTCATGATCCCATTTGGTGTCGAGATGGACCCCCGGCAAAAGCGGGTCTGCCTGTTCACCGGCCACCCCGGTTGGGACACCACACCCTGGTTCTCCACCCGAGGACGTGAGCATCTGCTGACGATTCTCGAGAATCCCGGCGACGACCGCTAGCCGTATCGGGCAACGACCCGCTGAACCGTCATTCCCAATATCGAAATCGAAGCGGCCGCCGGGGTTGTCCCCGGTGGTTGTCCGTATCCGGAATCTTTTTGGAAAAGGGGTTGACGTACCCTTGTCGGAGGGGTAAGGTGGGGTCGAGTGGGGCAGATAGGGAGAGATTCCACCGGTATCCATACTTCATCCCTAAAGAGCGGACAGTCAAATGGCAGGCTTCATCGGCACACATAACTGCAAAGTGGACTCCAAGGGGCGGATCAATGTCCCCGCGAGTTTTCGCAGGTTCCTGGGTGCGGAGGGGGGCGAAACCTTCGTACTGACGCGCGGTTTCGACGATGACTGTCTCACTTTATACGCCCCGGCCGGATGGCGTGACTTTCAGAGCAAACTGAGCTCCCTGCCCACGGGCAAAGCGAAGCGGACGGTGATCCGCTACTTCAGCAAGAACTCGGTGACCCTCGTGCTGGACAAGCAGGGGCGCATCAGTATGCCGAAGGGCTTCCTCGCGTCCTGCAGGATCGAGGGAGATCTGCTTCTCGTCGGGGCGCTTGAAAATATCGAAATCTGGAATCCGCAGGACTTCGATGAGCAGATCGAAACTGCGGCTGACGCCCTTGGCGAACTGGAACATCTTCTCTGAGCCCACCTTGGCCGGCAGGGGTCGCTCCCACCTGCGACCCCTTCCCGCCGGCCTTCGGGTTCAGCGGCAGGAGAGTGAGAGAAAGGACAGACGATGGCCCTCTTTTCCGAACGGCGCGACGATTGCCTGATGCTGCGGCCCCTCGGCCAATGGGACGAGACCATGCAGCACGAGGTGGAGGCCCAGGTTCTGGGGCAAGGGGCGATCGGCGTCCAGAGTTTCGTCATCGATCTGTGCGGTACGGAGCACATAAAGTTCAAGGTGATCCCGGCTCTGCTGGAGTTGGCGGAGCGGATCGGTAAATACGGCGGGGATCTGGTGATCGCATCACCGAGTCCCTACCTGCTTGAGATTTTGGCAGCGGGGGATGTTCCCAGGAGGATTCCTGTTTTCCCTTCAGAGGCTAGTGCGGCTTTGGGAGTCAAAAGTCCCTCCGTTGCCATTTTGAGTTACCTGCAGGATGGTGAGAGAGAGACCACGGAGACGGCGTCACGCGCCGTCGCAACAGTCCCGGGGAGGTGAGCGTGTCGCATGAGCCCGTGCTCTGCCGTGAAAGCGTTGAATTCCTGACGCAGGCGGGCCCCGGACTCATTGTCGATGCGACCCTGGGTGCTGGTGGTCACACCGAGGCCCTGCTCAAGGCGGATCCCGCAATCAGGATTCTGGGTATCGACCAGGATCCCCTGGCCCTGGAGATGGCGCAAGCACGTCTCGGGGATTTGGGGGACCGGGTCGTTTTTATTGCCGGTAATTTCGGTGATCTGACAGATCTGATTGCAGAGGAGGCGCCGAACGGAGTGCAGGGTGTGCTGCTGGATCTCGGAGTGAGCTCCATGCAGATCGACAGAGCGGACAGGGGCTTCTCCTTCATGCGGGAGGGACCTCTGGATATGCGGATGAATCAGAGTGCCAACGCTTCGGCAACGGATCTCTTGCGGGAGATTGAACTGGATCCGCTCCAGAAATTGTTGTCGGAGTTTGGCGAGGTGCGGAAAGCGCGGCGGATTGCCCGGGCCGTACTCGTGCAAAGGGACGCTGGCAATATGGCGAGTACGGCCCATTTGAGAACGGCCGTTGAGGGAGTCGTGGGGCAAAGGGATTCCCACGCCGAACTGGCTCGTGTGTTTCAGGCCTTGAGAATAGCGGTCAACGGCGAGATGAAGGTGCTGGACAGGGCTCTGGCGGCTCTGCCGGAGGTGCTGACAATCGGCGGCATAGCGGTAGTGATCAGTTACCATTCGCTGGAAGATCGACGCGTCAAACAGATGTTCAAGCTGGAGAGTACGGGCTGTCTCTGCCCGCCCGAGCTGCCTCTGTGCAATTGCGGGCATGAACCGCGCTTCAAGACGCTGTTCAACGGAATAATGAGCCCCGATGAGGATGAGATAGCGAGAAACCCGAGAGCGCGTAGTGCTCGATTGAGAGCAGTCAGGAGGATCGGCAAGTGATCAGTGTGATGACCGGCAGCAGAACTTGGAATCCGGACAGTCGGCGCGGTGAGGGTACCTCCGGAAATCGTCTCCTGAAGCGGGCTGATATCTGGTTCTGGATCGGGTTACTCGTCCTGTCGGTCCTGATCTATCTGGTGGGACAGCAAAGTATGAGCATCAAGATAGCCGATGAGATCGCCAGGCTGGAGATGGAGAAAGAGAGTCTGCAGGACGTTTTGCGTCAAAGAGAGGCCGTTGTCCTGAGTTTGAGCCAGATCGGCAACCTGATCGACACGACCGACGAAACGGATCTTGAGAATACGGATCTCACCGGACGCGTATTTGTGCGTGCCGAACCGCTCCCGGAGATGTATAAGGTAGGAGAGAAGACCATGACCACGCTGGCGGGAATCGATTTCAGCGTGGCCGAGGCGCTGGCCTCGGAGAGGTAGTACCAGATCCTACAGGAGCGACCGTGAACCCCTCCCGCTCGCAAAACAGATTCCGCTTGCTGGAGCGGTTTTGTCTTTTGCTGGTCCTGATCATCGCCTGCCGGTTGATCCAGGTTCAGGTATTCAAACACGTCTATTATCGGAATATCGCCAATCGTCAGTGGGAGAAGAAGATCAGCATGCCCGCGCCGCGGGGAGATATCTTCGACAGACACGGCAAACCGCTGGCTATCAGCTCGATACATTACAAGGTCACAAGTTCCCCCAAGGTCTTCAACGAAGAATATAAAGAGAAAGCCGTCAGCGATTCCCTCAAGATAAAGCTCTCCACAATTCTGGGACTCTCCCGCCGGGAGATCAATCGAGCTCTCGACAAGAGGTCGGGTTTTTCGATTCTGCACGAGGGGATATCCCTGAAGATCGACGAGTTGGAGGCGCTAATGGATATCAGCGCCATCTACCCCGAGAAGATCTCCAGGAGGATCTATCCGCTGGAGCTGGTCGGAGCTCCTCTGGTCGGGTTCATCAATGCCGAGGGCAAGGGTGTCTCGGGCGTCGAGGCCGGGTTGCAGGAGGAGCTGGCCGGAATGCCCGGTGAGGCCATGTACCAGCGGGATTTCAATGGCCGCCTGCAGATCGCCGCCCGCAAGTCGGTGCTGGTGGAGCCCGTTCGCGGCATGGATATCTTCCTGACCATCGACGAAAAAGTGCAGGCGATCACCGATGCCGAGTTGCTGGCCGGAGCGATGGCCGCCGAGGCTGCGACCGGAAGCGTGGTGGTGTTCGACCCCTTTACCGGCGATATCCTGGCGTTGGCCAGTTTCCCTGCGCCGAAATCGCGCTCCATCTACAAGCCGGACGAATGGATACTGCTGCCGGTGCAGGGATGCTATGAACCCGGTTCGACCATGAAGGCGCTGAGCAGCATCGCGCTGCTGGAGCATGGGCAGGTGACCGAGGAATCGCAGGTCGATGCAGAAGACGGCGTGGCGGTGATCGACGGCTTCACGATTCGAGATGATCGGCCACACTATGGCTTCCACACATTGCGCGAGGCGTTTCGGGTCTCCAGCAACATCTGTTTTGCGAAGTTCTCCAAGGAGCTGAGCGACGAGAAACTCTTCGCCACCTATATGGACCTGGGGTTCGGCAACCGGTTCGGCCTCTCCTTGCCCGGGGAGAGGACCGGTGTTCTGCACAAGTCGGGAGAGTGGTCTCGCCGCAGCCGTCTGACCATGGTCTTCGGCCAGGAGATCAGCGCCACCCCGCTCCAGATGACTGTGGCTTACGGCGCTCTGGCCAATGAGGGCATACTTATGAAGCCGCGGATTCTCCGGGCAACGGGCAACAAGCTGACCGGGGAGCTGACGCTTGAGAAGCAGATTCAATTGCGTACCGCCTGTGAACCGGCTACGGCGTCGCTCCTGCGGGAATTCATGGAGGATGTGGTCGTAAGCGGCACCGGGACAACAGCGGCGGTTCCGGGAATCCGGGTGGGGGGCAAGACCGGCACCGCCCAGAAATTCGAAAATGGCAAATTGAAGGTCGGGAAATACATGGCCAGCTTCATAGGGCTGGCTCCGCTCGATAACCCGCGTCTGGTGATAGGTGTTTTCCTGGATGAGCCGCGTCTGGGTATGCATCACGGCGGCCAGAGCGCAGCTCCAATCTTCTCCCGGATCGTCGAGAAGCTGGCGATCACCACACCCTATCTTCGCAATACGGAGGAGGTCGTGGTGAAAATGCCCGAAGGCAAGGATGGGGTGATCGTCCCCATGTTGCTGGAGATGAGCGCAAAAAGGGCCGACAGCCTGGCGCTGCGCAAGGGGCTGAAAGTGACTTACCGCGGGCAGGGCAGGAGAGTGGTGGCCCAGGAACCCTCCCCCGGTGCGATGATGGCTCCCGACCGGATGTTGGTGCTGATCCTGGGTGATCCCGAAATCCGGGCGGGAGCTCCGCCGGATCTGATGGGGATGAGTCTGCGCGCCGCGCGCCGCCTGGCGCTGGAGCGCGGCTACAGGATCATCCCTCGCGGGCAGGGGGTTGTGGTCTGGCAGGGCGCCCCCGATCCCGAGGAGGATATGGCGATATCCGTGCAACTGAAGCAACCCGGAGAGAGGGGCGGCCGATGACCAAGCTGCGCATGACCGATTTGACAAACCGACTGCCCGCTTGCACACTCGTGGGTGAGGATCTGGAGCTGGCGGGCATAGCCATCGACAGCAGACAGGTGCGGTCGGGCGACCTCTTCGCGGCCCTGCCCGGCGTGGGTGTCCATGGTCGACTGGATGGACGCGACTTCATCCCCCAGGCGCTGGAGCGGGGTGCCGCGGCACTGCTCCTGCCGACAGGATCGGCTGCGCCGCCTAATGTTCCGCATCTCCTCTGCCAGGAGGCGCGGCTTGCCGCGGGGATGATAGCCCAGATCATGGCCGACGATCCTAGCCGGAAACTGAAGCTCCTGGGCGTCACCGGCACCAACGGCAAGAGCACGTGTGTCCATCTGCTGCACCATCTGCTCGACCATGCGGATGAGAGTTGGGGCGTGCTCGGAACGTTGCGCTATGAAGCCGGCGGAGAGACCATGGAGAGTACGCATACGACCCCGGATCCCGTGAGCCTGGCGCGGTTGCTGGCGGCGGCCGTCGACGCCGGGCAGGCCGGGATGGCCATGGAGGTGAGCAGCCATGCGCTGGATCAGCATCGGGTGGCCGGATGCGCTTTCGCAGGTGTCATGTTCACGAATATCAGTCGCGATCATCTGGACTACCACGGCGACATGGAGGGATACTTCGCTGCCAAGCGTCGCCTGCTGACGTTGCGCGCCGAGGGGGCACCGGTTCTCCTGAATCAGGATGATATCCGCCTGGCCGAGTTGCACTCCATGGGAGGGGGTGGGCTTTACACCTACGGTCGCCATGCCGCAGCGGATTATCGCATCACCGCAGAGGAGCATAGTGCCGCCGGCAGCGTTTTCACCCTGTGTCATCCCGGAGGCGAAACCCGTTTCAGAACCGCTTTGCCCGGAATGTTCAACGTCAGCAATGCCGCAGGCGCGCTGGCGCTGGCGATCAGTCTGGGTGCGGAGCCGCTTCGCCTGGCTTCGAGATTGGCCACGTTCGCCGGTGTGCCGGGTCGGATGGAGATGCTGCAGCTGGAGGATGGACCGGTTGTGGTTATCGATTTCGCACATACACCGGACGCGGTGGAGAAGATTCTCGCCGCCTGCCGGCCGTTGTGCTCCGGCAAACTGATCGCTCTGTTTGGGGCTGGAGGCGAGAAGGACGAGGGTAAGCGTCCACTCATGGGACAGGCGGCGCAGGCCGTGACGGATGATGTCTGGCTGACCAGCGACAATCCCAGGGGTGAAGATCCGGATGCGATTCTGGCCGCAATTGAAAAGGGGATGGACCAATCCGCCGGAAGCTGGCACAAAGAGGTGGACAGGGCGCGGGCGATTGGCCTGGCTCTGGAATCATGCGGCGCGGGCGACATGCTCGTTCTGCTGGGCAAGGGGCACGAACGCACCCAGGAGATCGAGGGGAGATTTCAACCTTTCAATGACCTGGAGGTTGCACAGACGGCCTGGCTGGAGATCGGGGAGAGAAAGTGATCACCTTTGCATGGTTGGCAAAGACATTGACCCGCGTCGGACTTCTGACGAAAGAGCGACGGGACGATGGCGAATTCAAGGGGGCCTGTCAGGATACGCGCAGATTGCGCGCGGGGCAGCTGTTTGTAGCCCTCTCGGGGGAGCATACCCGGGGTGATCTGTTTGCGCATCAGGCGCTGGAACAGGGGGCGGCGGCGGTTCTGCTAGGTGACCCCGCAACCTATGACCTTCTTGAGAAGGGGACAACGGCTCCGCTGTTTCTCACCCCCGACCCCCTGCGGGCGCTGCAGGAGCTGGCCAGGGTGAGGGTGGCGACGGTTGCGCCGCGCATCGTGGCAGTCACGGGCAGCAACGGCAAAACCACCACGAAAGATATCTGCCGCTGCCTGTTCGAGACGATAGGTCCCAGCTTCGCCAGTGAGGGGAATTACAACAATCTGATCGGATTGCCGATGACCCTCCTCGGCCTGCCCTCCGCGACGGAGCTTCTGATTCTGGAGATGGGGTGCTCCAGCTTCGGCGAGATCGCCCGCATGTGCGAGCTGTTCCGTCCGGAGATCGGAATCGTGACCAATATCGGAGCTGCGCATCTTGAGATCCTGGGCGATCTGGCGGGGGTGGCTCGCGCCAAGGGGGAGTTGCCCGCAGCTCTGCCCGAGACGGGACTTTTGCTGTTGCCTGACGAGGAGCCATATGCTGAGACGCTGGCCGGCAAGAGCACTGCCCGCTGTCGTCGGTTCGGTTTCACCTCCGCGGCGGACACACGGATTACCGACCTCGGCTTGCAGGGGCATGGTGGCAGGGCCTTCCGCATCGGCGATGTGGAGGGTGAGATTCGCAGGCCCGCCCGTCACACGCTGCTCAGTCTGTCTGCCGCCTGGGCTGCTGCCGTACATCTCGGCGGCGATCCGGCGCGCTTCCCCTCCGCACTGGAGCAGCTGCGGAGCGAGGGGGATCGCGGTGTCGTTTATCGACTGGGCGACTGGCTGCTGGTTGACGACAGCTACAACGCCAATCCCGCCTCCATGAGTGCCGCACTGGGCTGGTTGCGTGAGGCGTCATGTACGGGGCGTCGGTGGGCGGTACTGGGTGATATGCTGGAATTGGGGGAGCAAAGCGACGAACTTCATCGCGCTCTGGGCGTGGAGGTCGCTGAGGGGGGGATTGACGGATTGTGGACCTGCGGAGAGCTGGTTGCCGCAACTGCGGAGGGCGCACGGGCGGCGGGTCTGTCGCTGTCGCGACATTTCACCACACACGCGGAGTTGACCGAGGCGCTGCTGTCCGATCTGGCGCCCGGGGATATGATTCTGCTCAAGGGGTCAAGGGGGGCCGCCATGGAGTGCGTAGCGGCACTGCTCGAAGAGAAAACCGGATATAAAAGAGAGGCGCTGAACTAATGCTATACCATCTGCATTACCTACTGGTGGAGTACTTTTCAGGCTTCAATGTTTTCCGTTACATCACATTCCGCAGTGCCTACGCCCTTGTGACGGCACTCCTGATCAGCTTCCTGGTCGGACCCCATTTCATACGCTTCCTCCGACGCATGCAGTTGGGGGAGGAGATTCGCGAGGAGGGTCCGGCAAGCCATCAGGCGAAAAGGGGCACGCCGACCATGGGCGGGCTGCTGATCATCACCAGTATCCTGATCCCCACGCTGCTCTGGGCAGATCTGACCAATCGCTATATTCAGCTGGTGATGATCGTCACCGTGTGGACCGGCCTCATCGGCTTCATGGATGATTATCTGAAAACGGTCAAGAAGCACAGCAAGGGGCTGGTGGGGCGATACAAACTTGCCGGCCAACTCAGCCTGGGACTGGCGCTGGGGCTGTTCATCTACTTTTCCCCCCTGGCGCCGGAGGTCGGACTAGGGACGGAGGTCCCCTTCCTGAAGGGGGTCGTTCTGCCGCTGGGCTGGCTCTACATTCCGCTGGTGGTACTCGTCGTAACCGGGACGAGTAACGCAGTCAATCTCACCGATGGTCTGGATGGTCTGGCGATCGGCATCACCAGCATTGTTTTCGTGGCTTTTACCGGGTTGGCCTATGTCAGTGGTCACAGCGTATTCTGTGAATATCTGGGGATTACCTATCTGCCCGGCGCCGGTGAACTGACGATCTACTGTTCAGCGGTGGTCGGAGCAAGCCTCGGCTTCCTCTGGTTCAACTCCCACCCGGCGGAGATATTCATGGGGGATACCGGCAGTCTCGCTCTCGGAGGCGCATTGGGGACCATCGCGATCCTGCTGAAGAAGGAGCTGTTGCTGATAATCCTCGGTGGTGTCTTCGTCATCGAGAGTCTCAGTGTGATCCTGCAGGTGGGGAGCTTCAAGTTGCGCGGCAGACGGATATTCAAGATGGCCCCTCTGCACCATCATTTCGAGTTGCTGGGCTGGCCCGAGTCCAAGATCGTCACCCGCTTCTGGATTCTGGCGATACTGCTGGCCATGGTTGGACTGAGCACACTCAAACTGCGTTAGGGATCCGGATGCAAAACGGCAAGAGAGACAACGGCAAGGGGACATTGATCATAGGCGCGGGATTGAGCGGTCTGGCGCTGGCGCGACTCCTCTGCTCGCGGGGATTGCCGGTGATCCTGGCCGATGCCAGCAAACCCCAGACCGATTTGCCTGAGGATCTGCAGCGGCTACCCTACCGTCACGGCCCTTTTCGGGATGAGTGGCTCGAGGGTATCGATTGTCTGGCACTTAGCCCAGGTGTCCCCCCGACAGTACCGGCTGCGGTGGCGGCGCGGAAAGCGGGGATTCGCGTGAGCGGTGAGGTGGAGGAGGCTTTCCGCCTGGCCGGCGCGCCGGTGATCGCCATCACCGGAACCAACGGCAAGAGCACGACGACGACCCTGATCTCGCTGTTCCTCGAAGCTCAGGGATTCAACGCTCCCGCGGGGGGCAATCTGGGACGGCCCTTCAGTGAACTGGTCGAGCAGGAGCCCGCCGCCGATTTCTATGTCGTTGAGATCAGCAGCTTCCAGTGCGAGACCTTCGCCACCTTCCGACCCTATTGCGCCGGCTTGCTCAATCTCACCCCCGATCACCTTGATCGCTACCATGATCTCGAGGACTATTTCCGGACGAAGTTGCGTCTCTTCGAGCGGATGGGCGCCGGTGATCATCTGTTCCTGCCCGCTGACGACGATATCGCCGGAAGGCTGGAGAGCTGCCCCGCATCCCGGTACGCTTTCAGTCTGGAGAGTCCGGTGACGAGCGGCGCCTGGCTTGCCGATGCCGCCCTGCACTATCGCCACGACGAGCGCAGCGAGACCATACTTCCGGTTGCCGAGATCCGCCTGGTGGGGCGGCACAATGTGGCCAATGCCCTCGCGGCGATAGCAGCTACGATACCCTGTGGCGTCGGTCCCGCTGCCATCGCCCAGGTCCTCCGCTCTTTCCCGGGATTGCCGCACAGAATGGAGGATCTCGGCGAGTTGCACGGCATCAGGTGCTACAACGATTCCAAGGCGACCAACGTGGAGGCCACGCTGGCCAGCCTGGGGGGGCTGACCGAGCCGCTGCTGCTCATTGCGGGCGGTAAGGACAAGGGGGGCGATTTCGAATTGATGGCCCGCGAACTGCCTCAGGTTCGGCGTCTCTACGGCATCGGCGAGGCGGGCCCCGACATTGTCCGAGCCTTTGGGGCGCGGGGTGTCGTCAAAGGGGAGATGAAGACCGCGCTGGACGCGGCGCTTGAGGAGGGACGCGCCGGGGAGCTTCTGATTCTCTCCCCCGCCTGCGCGAGTTACGATCAGTATCGGAACTTCGAGAAAAGAGGCGACCATCTGCGCAATCTGATTGAGGAGATGCAGTGCTGAACCGTCTACTCAGAATGGACCACTGGCTGCTGGTTCTGATTGGTCTGTCCGCCATGGCCGGAATACTGGTTATCCTCGCCGCCAGCGGCTCGGGGGGATCGCTGTTGTTCACCCGGTTGAAACATCTGGGGTTTGGCTGCCTGCTGATGATCGGCGTCAGTCTCATCAACTACCGTCTGCTGAAGAGGTTGGCTTTCCCCGTTGCCATAGCCTCGGTCCTGATCCTGATATCCGTTCTGTTCACCACCGGCAGTCGCGGGACCCGTGGCTGGATACCCTTCTTCGGGATAACGCTCCAGGCAGTGGATGTCGCCAGGGTGGGCCTGGTTGTCTTCATGGCGAATCGGCTGGCCGTCGCCAGTGAGGAGATAACTTTCTGGCGACGGTTCGGCTGGGCGCTCGGTGCGTTGACTCTGTTCTGTCTGCTGGTATGCCTGCAGCCGGATTTCGGATCGGCGATGGCTCTGGGGCTCACGGGAGCAGTCATCCTTTTCATTGCACATCTGCCCAAGCGTCTGTTCTTCGCGGGCGGTCTGATTCTGGCTCTGCTGATTGTGGGCGGTTATCTGGGGAGTGATCGGATCAGGGACAGGATCAACCTGACCGTGAAGTACGATCCGGCCGTCATTACCGATGAGGGCTACCAGTTGAGACAATCGCTGATCGGCATCGGTGCTGGCGGAGTAACGGGACAGGGTGCCGGACGGGGACGGCAGAAGATATTCCTGCCGGATCACCACACGGATTTCATCTACTCCATCGTCGGCGAGGAGTTTGGTCTGCTGGGCACCTTCTCGCTCCTCGTGCTGCTCAGTGCGCTGGCGCTACGGGTTCTCAGCATAGCCGGCAGACAGGTGGATCTGTTTGCGCGCTATCTGACCACGGGCGTGGGGGGGATGTTGTTCATCTATTCGACACTCAACATCGCCGTGACCTTGGGACTATTCCCGCTGACGGGCGTGCCGCTCCCCTTCATCAGTCATGGCGGCAGCGCCCTGGTGATGAATCTGATAGCCCTGGGTATGGTGCTTTCGATCAGCGCCGACAGCCGCAAAACCGAAACGAAGCGAGGGCGGCCGCAAAGGGAGCGGGTCGTTTATGAGAACCTGTTCAGGCAGGAGTCAAGATGAAGCGCCTATTGTTGACGGGCGGGGGAACCGGCGGCCACATCTATCCCGCCGTGGCGGTGGGGTTGGCTTTTGTCGCCGAAGATCCCACCAATGAGATTCTGTTCCTGGGCGGTAAACGGGGACTGGAATCCCGAATCGTCCCGGCGGCCGACATCCCCTTCAAAGCCCTGCCGGCCAGGGGATTCTTCGGCAAGCGGGGGCTGCTCGATCGCATAGCCTTTGTCGGGGACCTGATGGCGGCCACGCTAATGGCGATGGAGGCGATGCGCAAGTTTCGCCCGGAGGCCGTCCTGGCCACGGGGGGGTACGCCAGTCTGCCGGCCCTGACGGCAGCACGCATCATGCGCATTCCAATCTTCCTGCTGGAGCAGAACAGCGTCCCCGGTCGAGCGATCCGGCTGTTTGCGCCTGCGGCGCGCGCGGTGTTTCTCGCCTGGCAGGGGACGGGACAGCTGATCTCGGACAAGCCGCACAAGGTGGTTACCGGCAATCCGTTGCGGCGGGAGATGATCGATCTTGCACGCCGGAGGCGTGGAGGCACCCAGGTGAGAGAGCGGAGGGGGGCAGGCCGTCTGCTCATCTTCGGCGGTAGTCAGGGAGCGGCCGTACTGAACAGGGCTGCCAGGGAGGCGCTGCCCCTGCTGGCCCGGGAATTCGATTTCGAGGCGGTGGTTCAGACGGGAGAGGTGGAGGAGAGTATCACCAGAGAGGCCCTGGCCGACCTCGGGTCAGCGGTTACTGTTCAGGCCTATCTAAAGAACATGCCCGAGGTGATGGCTGTATCGGATTGGGTAATAAGCCGTTCCGGGGCTATGACTCTTGCTGAGATTACCGCCATGGGGCTGCCGGCTCTACTGGTGCCGTTTCCCCACGCCATCGATGATCATCAAACCAGGAATGCGAAGGTGCTCGAGGATGCCGGTGCCGCTCTGCTGATCAGGGAGAGTGAGTTTGACGGTCGGCGTCTGGCTGAGGAGCTGGCTGAACTATGGCGGACGCCTGGGAGCGGCGAACGGATGGCGGCTGAGTGTGCTCGACTGGGACAGCTCGATGCAACGGAACGAATCCTCGCCGAGATGGAGAAAAGCCTTGCTGGTGTGGGGGGGCGGTGATACACAAAAAGCTCCACATACGACGAGGAGAGCTAGCTTGCAACTGGGACGCACACGACATATCCATCTGGTCGCCATAGGTGGAATCGGCATGAGCGGAATCGCAGAGATTCTTGTCAATTCCGGATTTACAGTGACAGGATCCGATCTGGCGGATGGTGCGCTCATGGAGCGATTGCGTGGACTGGGTGTCCGTTGCGACGTCGGCCACAGGGCGGAGCAGATCAAGGGCGCCAATGTAGTCGTCTACTCGAGTGCGGTGCCGGATACCAATCCTGAACTGGTTCACGCCAGGGAACTCGGGATTCCGGTGATCACCCGTGGCGAGATGCTCGCCGAGTTGATGCGCCTCAAACAGGGGATCGCCATTACCGGTAGCCACGGTAAAACCTCCACCAGCAGTCTGGTCGCGGAGATCCTCAATGCCGGCGACCTCGATCCCACCGCCGTGGTGGGTGGCAGACTGCTCAGTTTCGGCAGCAACGCCCGGCTCGGCCTCAGTAATTTCATGGTGGCCGAAGCCGATGAGAGCGATGGATCCTTCCTCCGCCTGGCGCCGGTCTGGGCGATCCTCACCAATGTTGACCACGAGCATCTGGATCACTACGGCAGCTTCGAACGCCTGCAGGATTCATTTGTCGCGTTCCTCAATGAACTGCCTTTCTATGGTGCGGCGATCATCTGTATCGACGATCCCGTCATCCGGGAGCTGAGACCACGCTTGCAGGGGCGTATCATCACCTATGGCCTGAGCGCCGACGCCGATGTGAGAGGGCTGATTCTGGAGCAGTCATCCGCAGGATCGCGTATCCGTTGGGAGACCAATGGTCTGAAGTGTGAAATGGATGTGCCCCTGATCGGTACGCACAATGTTCTCAATGCTCTGGCCGCGGTGGCGATCGGGCTCGAGTTGAATCTGCCGCTGTTGTCTATCCAGAAGGGGTTCACGGGATACCGGGGCGTCGGGCGACGCTTCGAGAAAAAGGGTGAAGTCGACGGCGTGATGGTGATGGACGACTACGGTCATCACCCCACGGAGATCATCCATACGTTGCGGGCAGCCAGAGAGCATTTCAAGAGGCGGCTGCATGCCGTCTTTCAGCCGCATCGCTATACCCGCACCCAGGCTCTGGCGGATGAGTTCGCCTCCGCGTTTGACGATGCCGACACGGTGATCGTCACCGAGATTTACGAAGCCAGCGAAAAGCCTATCCCGGGCATCACTCCAGCGATGCTGGTAAAAAAGATCACCGACACAGGGCATGGTGACGTACGCCATATCAGTGATCGTGAGGAGTTGGCGGCGCATCTGCTCCAGGTCGTCGAATCGGGCGATATCGTCATCACGCTGGGCGCCGGCAATCTGAACAGCTTCGCCGATGATCTGGTGGAGAGGCTTCAGTGCCGCCTGACCAGCAACGCCGGGACCGGTGAATCCTGATGCGGGATCTCAGGCGGGTCTATCGGGGGCCTGTTTGCGAGGGAGCCCCTCTAAGTGAGTTGACCAGTTTCCAACTGGGCGGCAGGGCCGACTGGTTGTTCACTCCGGAAAACCACGAGCAGGTAGGGCGGCTGCTGACCTGTCTGGACGATGAGGATGTTCCGGTTCTCGTTATAGGCGAGGGGAGCAATATCCTCTTTCGCGACGGCGGCTTTCGGGGTGCGATAATACATATCTCACGCAACCTGGACTCGCTGGAATGGCGGGGCGAACTGGCGGTTTGTGGTGCGGGTTTACCAACGCGCACACTGGCCGGACGCTCCCTGGGCGCGAGGCGAACGGGCCTGGAGTGGGCAGCCTGTCTGCCGGGCAATCTCGGCGGGGCGCTGCACATGAATGCCGGGGCCTACGGCGGGCGTATTGCCGAGTGCTTTGCCGGTTGCCGTGGTTGGACGGCGGCCGGCTCACCCCTGGAGATGGGGCGGGATGAACTGAAGTTCGGCTATCGCCGGACGTCGTTGCCGCAAGGGGCGATCATCACCGAGGTGTCGTTGAGGCTGCCCCAGGCGGGCGATGAATCGCTGGCGGCCGCACGCGACCGTTACAAGTGGGTTGCCGAGAAACGGCGCGCCTTCAGACCGGGACGGTTGCGCACCGCCGGCAGTACTTTCAAGAACCCCGAGGGTGAGCACGCGGGACGGCTGATCGATTCCTGCGGACTCAAGGGGATGCGGGTCGGCGGCGTTCGCGTCAGCGACATCCACGCCAACTTCATGGAGGTGGTGGGACCGGAGGCCACCGCGACGGACATGGAGACGTTGATCGCAGCCGTTGCCGGGGAGGTGAAACGGCAGTGCGGGATCAGCCTGGAGAGGGAGGTGAAGATATATGGCGAGAAGTAGAGTGGGGAAAATGGCCGTCCGGAGACGGGGACCATGGACCAAGGTCCTGCTTGCTCTCATCGTCTTTGTCTTCTGCCTGATCGGGTGGGGTGGCTGGCGCGGTTGGTGCGCGTTGCTCGAAAGCGATTTCATGACGCTGCAGTATCTGGAGCTGGAGGGCTGCCGCGTGATCCCCGATTCGCTGGTTCTGCGCAGACTCGAACCCTTGCTGGGCCGACCTCTGCACACGGTCAAATCAGATTCGCTGGAGAGGGCGCTGAGTGATATCCCGCGGGTTGATCGGCTCAGGATTCAACGTCGATTGCCGGGGACGCTCCGTTGCCGCATTGAGGAATCGGTACCCACGGCCCTGTGGTTCGATGGCCGGTTCGTCGAGATCGACAGGCAGGGCACCCTGATGCCCCGCTTCGGGAATCCTCCACCCGACCTGCCGATCATCCGGGCCAGCAAGGTGATCCCGGCAGACAGCCTGCGGGGGCTGGCCCTGCTGGCGCTGGAAGCATTGAAGGCCAGTGATTTCGATCTCATCCAGGAGGTGAGCGAGGTCTGCGCCGAACAGACGGGGATCGTCTATATCCGCAGCGAAAGCGCGACGCGCGTGCTGCTGGGGTGGAACGATTTCATGATGAGAGTCAGATGTTACCGGGAGGTTTATCAGCGGATAGTCGTTGATGGTTTCCCGCCGGAACTGGATCTGAGATTTCGCGACCAGGTGGTCGCCCGAGACAGCATCTCTGCGGAGTGACACATGAATGAACGAAAAATAATTGTAGGATTGGATCTGGGCAGTCACCGCGTCTCGGCACTGGTAGCCGAGGTGGAGGAATCGGGGGCGCGCAGGGTTCTGGGGTTGGGTACCGTTCCGAGCGAGGGTATTCGCAAGGGCGTTGTCGTCGGGTTCGAACCGGCGGTGGACTCCGTGCGGCGCGCAATCGAGGAGGCCGAGAGGGCCTGTGGTCTGGAGATCCGATCGGTTTACCCCTGCGTGACAGGTGACCATTTCCGGGCGATTCGGAGTGAAGGTGTGCACGCGACCGAAGGACCCGGGCGTGAGATCCACGAGGAGGATCTCGAACAGGTCATCAGGGTGGCGCGCAGTCTGCAACTGCCCTCCGGTTACAGAATTCTGCACACTCTGCCCACCGACTTCATCCTGGACAGCCGCAAGGGGATCAAGGATCCGGTCGGCATGACGGGTACGCGGCTGCAGGCGGAGGTTCTGTTGCTGCTTGGTGAATCATCCGTGCTCGACAACACGGAAAAGGTGGTCGAAAGGGCCGGATTATCCGTCGAGGGCATGGTGTTCAGCCCACTGGCCACCGCTCTGGCCGCCCTGCAGGATGCCGAGCGTGAAGAGGGTGTGATCATGATGGACATCGGGGCCGGGACCACGGAGATCCTGGTGATTCGCGAAGGGGCGGCACGCCACGCCGAGGTTCTGCCGCTGGGCAGCGCGAATATTACGCGGGACCTTTCGATCGGTCTGAACACATCGCTGGAGGATGCCGAACGCCTGAAGCTGGATCACGGTATGATCCACCGCGACGATGCAACAGACGAGGAGATGCGGGTACCGATCAGGCAGGTTGGGCGTGAGGAGGAGCGGTTCGTAACACCCAAGACCCTCCGCTCCATTATCGAACCGAGAGTCCAGGAGCTGCTCGAGATTGCCTGGGAGCGCGCTCTGAGTTGCTCTGCCGCCCGCAGGCCGACCAGCAACGTTGTCCTCTGTGGTGGCGGGTCACTGCTGCCGGGGTTGTCCGATCTGGCTTCGCAGCTATTCGAGCGCAGTGTCAGGCTGGCTTCGCCGCTGCAGCAACAGGGGCTGACGGCCGAATTACAGAACCCGCGGTATACGCCAACGGTCGGTTTGTTACAGTATGGTTACAGGCACCTGACGCAACAGAGAGACGGTGCCGGTGACAAGGGGCGCCTGGGCGGGAATCTCAAGCGGTGGCTGCGTTCGGTGGGACGCAAGGGGCAAAAATAATGGTAGACTGTTTTTCTGGCACAAGATACTTTCGCCCCAAGGTGAGACTCGGAGGTGAGAGAAAATGTCTAACGTGCCAAACGGTATGATGTTCGAGTTTGATTCGGACTTCTCGGCTTCGGCCTCCATCAAGGTCGTTGGAGTCGGGGGCGCAGGCGGCAACGCCGTCGCAAGGATGATTGCCGCCGGACTCTCCGGTGTGGACTTCATCAATATCAACACAGATGCCCAGGTTCTCCACGAGGAGAGATCGCTGCGCTGTCTGCAGATCGGACACAAGCTGACCAAGGGACTCGGCTCCGGTGGCGACCCGAATCGGGGCTACCAGGCCGTTCTCGAGGATGAGGATGCGGTCGGCGAGATGCTGCATGGTGCCGACATGGTGTTTGTCACCGCAGGCATGGGTGGCGGCACCGGTACGGGCGCGTCACCTGTTGTCGCGCGGATCGCCCGTGAGCTGGGTGCGTTGACCGTTGGCGTCGTCACCAAGCCTTTCAACTTCGAGGGGCGCCCCCGCATGCGGGTTGCGGAAGCGGGTCTGGCCGCTCTCCGCAGCGAAGTCGACACTCTGATCACGATCCCCAATCAAAAACTGCTTGAGGTTGTCGATCCGGACACTCCGTTCTACGAAGCCTTCAGAACGGCCGATGACGTGTTGCTGCAGGCGACGCGGGGCATCAGTGATCTCATCACCGTCACCGGAATGATCAATCTCGATTTCGCCGATGTGAAAAGCATCATGGAGGGCATGGGGCCGGCCCTGATGGGGACCGGTAGCGCCTGTGGTGAGCGTCGTGCCGAGGAGGCGGCCAGGGCCGCGATCAGCTGCCCGCTGCTCCAGGAGCAGGATATCGCCGGAGCGAAAGGTGTGTTGATCAATCTCACCGGCGATGCCTCGATGAAGATGCGCGAGATGATGATTGCCACGGAGATCATCACCGATGCGGTAGGCGAGGATGCCAATATCATTTTCGGTACCGTTCTGGCTCCCGAGGAGACCGACGAGATGCGCATTACCGTCATTGCAACCGGTTTCGGTCAGGGACGTGAAGCGTTCGTAACCGAGCATGATGCTCAGGTTGTCGAACGGCCCAAGGCCATGAGCGCGGTTGCGGGAGCGGCTGCGGCGGCAGCGCCACCGGAAGCCGTGCAACACGTCGAGGAGCCCAAGGTGATTGAGATCGTTTCACGTCATGAGAAAGAGGACGTGGGGCATACGGACCGGGATAGTACCTCGACACTCACGGCGGCGGAAACCGTTGAGCATAACAGCCCGTTGACCACTGTGGCGACAGCACGGGAGACAGTTGAGAAATCGTCTATTGAAACCAGCTGCGAAGCGGATGAGGTTGTCACGAATCTGAGTCGGGAAGTCAACGAGATGAAGGCCGAGGTGTTGCCTGATCTCACGCCTGCCAATGTTTCCGCCAGTTCGATTGATGACTGGGAAGTGCCTACGTTCCTTCGCAAGCAGAGCGACTAGGAAGACACTTTGCCATCAATCCTGAAGAGACTGTTCAGCAGCCGGAAGAATGAGAATTACAACTCGGGTATAACTCTCTTCAACGAGAAGCGTTTTGAAGATGCTATTGCCTGTTTCAAGCTGGCGCTGACGGAGATCTCCAAAAGCAGCGCCACCTATCGCCTGAGTTCATTCTACATCGCCGAATCCCACGCCAATATCGGACGCACGTTATTGCAGAGCTCACGGTATGATGAGGCAGCCGAGCATATCAAGCAGGCGTTGACCGAGAACCAGAATTTTCCCGATCTTCATTACGACTATGGTGTCGCCATCTTCATGCTGGGCAAACTGGAGGAGGCGATTCAGCACTTCAAAAGGGCGCTGGAGATCAACCAGGACTATGTCGAGGCGCGTTGCTTCCTGGCGGTGGCGATGCACGCCCAGGGAGACGAGACCGATGCCAGGGACAACCTGCGTCTGGTGACGGAGGCTCCTGCGGAGGTGCCCATCCAGGCGAGCAAGTATCTGATCGTCAACCTCAAGGAGCGGGAGACCGTGCTGCCCGAGATCGGTCCGGTTCTTGAATTGCTGGAAAGCTCCGGGGAATTCCGTGAGATCTACAGCGAGGGGATCAGCAACTACAATCTCGGTCGACATGATCTAGCGGTGGACCTGCTCAAGCGTGCACATACTCTCAAACCTCACTATGCCGACCTGCAGTGCCAGTTGGGATTGGCCCAGTTCAAGGTCAATCGCACTGACGAGGCCATCGATTCGTTTCGAGGCGCCTTGAGCGTCAATCCCCGTTTTCTCGAAGCTGCCTACTACCTGGGAGTGACGTTGATCAGGGAGCGCCGGTTCATGGAGGCGGAGGAGGCGTTGGGTTTCGCGCATGAGATCCGCAATGATTCCTGCGACATCCATTTCTATCTGGCACAGTGCAAATTTCACCTCGGTAAATACGAAGAGGCGGATACGTTCCTGCGTGAGGTGCTGGAGAGAAAACCTGATTTCCCGCAGGCCCTGTATCTGCGTGGGCTTGTCTGTTACTCACTTGGCAAGTTCGATGAGGGGATCGACATGCTGCGCGGTGCGCTCAGCGATAATCCCCACCTCAATGCGGCCGAGCGGGATCTGGCCCTGATGTACCTCAATCAAGGGCAGTGGGATGCCGCCGGCGACATCTTCTCGCAACTGTCCGAGAATGATAATAGTGATGTCAGCCTGTTCTGTTTTCGGGGCCAGTGTTTCCTGGAGCGCGGCCTGCTCGACGAAGCTCTGGGCGATTACTCCAAGGCGCTTGAGCTGGATCCGGAGAATCTGTACGCTCTCAAGGGACGCCTCCGTTGCGAACTGAAATTGGGACGCAACAACAAGGCTCAAACCCTGATCGCCCCCTTCCTGCGAAAGTATCCGGAGTATCCCGATCTCAGGAAACTTCAGGGGGATATCCGGTTCAGAATCGGCAATTACTCCGGTGCGGAGGAGGAGTATCGCAAAGCGCTGGAACTGGCTCCGCGATATCTCGAACCGAAACTCGGTTTGATCCTGGCGCTGCGCAATCAGGGCAGTACCGAAGAGGCCGCTCGCATTCTCAAGGAGCTTGCGGCCGAGAATCCGGGCAATGTGGAGCTACGTCATCTGCTGGGTTCATCTTTCATCGATCCGGATGACCTCCTCTGACCGCACAATCCCGTTTTCGACAGAAAAGCGGATCACCTTGCCGGGCTGAGCAGGGAATTGGGGCATCTCCTTGTCAAACCTCCGGAAAACGCCTAGTCTGGAAATATGAGTGCGGAATTCAACAAAGAGCAACCGCTGGAGCGCCCCTGCCAGTTCATCAAAGGTGTCGGCCCGAGGAGAGCCGAAGATCTATCCCGGCTGGGGATAGAGACGGTTGAGGATCTCCTGCTCCACTTCCCCCGCAGCTATCTGGATCTGGGGGCACCGGAACCGCTGAACCGCCTTCAGGCGGGGCAGCGCGCGACGGTGCGTGGACGGGTGATGGCCTCCGGCGAGAGACAACCCCGGCGCGGGATGCGGATCCTGTCCGTTCTGCTGGAGGATGGCCACGGTCGCATCACCCTCACTTTCTTCAATCAGCCCTACCTCAAAAAGATCATCCGCAACGGCGTGGAGGTCATCGCCGCGGGCGAGGTGAGCCTGTTTCGCTCGGCGTTGCAGATGGTCTCCCCTGAATTCGAGATTCTGGAGAGTGAGCCGGACAGCCGGAGCATGCTTGAGCGGCCGCTGTTGCCGGTCTATCCGCTTACGCGTGGAGTGGGCCAGCGATGGCTGCGCAAGTTGCTGGAGCGGGTTCTTGCCATGCCCGAGTTTACGGGCGAACTGAGGGAGATACTGCCGCAGGAGTGGCTGACGGAGATGGATTGGCCCGGACGCATTGATGCGATCAGGCAATTGCACTTCCCGGCCGACAGGGGCAGCCTCGAGCGCGCGCGTACCCGTCTCAAGTTCGACGAGTTGTTTCTCTTGCAGTTGCTGGGTGCCTTGCGCCGGAAGCGGCGTCAGGAGGAGCACGGAATACGATTGACTGGGGGGGACAGGTTGCTGGAGCCCTTCCTGGCGGCACTGCCTTTCGAATTGACCGATTCGCAGCGGAAGGTCCTGAAGAGGATCCGTGAGGACCTGATCTCTGGTGGACGGATGAACAGACTCCTGCAGGGGGATGTCGGCAGCGGTAAGACGGTGGTTGCGCTGGCGGCTCTGATCATCGCCGTCGAGGGGAACATGCAGTCCGCCTTCATGGTGCCCCTGGAGGTGCTGGCCAGGCAGCATAATCAGAAGTGGGCGATCCCCCTGGAGAGCCTCGGTGTGCGCACGGCCCTTTTGACGGGGGGGACACCTGCGCGTGAGAAACGACGCATCCTGGCCGAGCTCAAGTCGGGAGAAATCGATCTGCTGTTCGGCACGCAGGCCCTGATTCAGGAGGGGGTCGATTTTGCCCGGCTGGGTCTGGCGGTTGTGGATGAGCAGCACCGTTTCGGTGTAATGCAGCGTGCCCACCTGTTGTCCCAGGGCATGCCGCACATGCTTGTCATGAGTGCCACACCGATCCCCCGCTCCCTGGCCATGACCCTCTACGGTGATCTCGATCTGAGTATCATTGATGAGCTGCCCCCGGGAAGGCCAGCGCTGGTAACTCGATTGAGCAGTGAATCCAAATTGCCGGAGATCTACAGTTTCATCAGGGACAGGCTGCTCAAGGAGGATGAGCGCGCCTTCCTGATCTTTCCCCTGGTCGAAGAGGGGGACAAGCTGGAGCTGAAGTCGGCCAAGGAGGAGTTCGAGGAGCTGAAGAGCGGCGTGTTTGCGGACATCCCCTGCGATCTTGTCCACGGTCGGATGAGCCCGGCCGCGAAAAGCGAGGCGCTGGAGCGTTTCCGCAGCGGAGAATCGCGGTTGCTCATGGCCACGACCGTGATCGAGGTGGGGATCGACATCCCCGAGGCGACGCTGATGGTGATCCACAATCCCGAGCGGTTCGGCTTGAGTCAGCTGCATCAGTTGCGGGGTCGGATCGGGCGTGGAACGAGGAAGAGCTATTGCATGCTGGCGCCGCCCGAGATGCTGGGCGAATCGGCCGGCGAGCGTCTGACATCCTTCGTGCGTCACAAGGATGGCTTCAAGCTGGCCGAGGAGGATCTAAAACAGAGGGGACCGGGTGAGATCTTCGGCGCACGTCAACATGGCCGTCCGGAACTAAGTCTCGCGCATCCGCTCCTGGATGCGGAGTTGGTGGAGCTGGCGCGTATCAGGGCCAGGGCATTGACCGATGACGACCCTGAGCTGGTTGCGGTCGATCTGCGTCCATTACGTTCTTTGCTGCTCAGAGCTTATAAGGATAGATTGGTTCTGTCCGGAGTCGGGTAACGGCATCTGCCCGTCATGGTCAGGCATATGGATTGCAGTATTCCAGGAGTGACTATTTCCTTTGACGGAGCTCTAGTATGACGCCTGAGAAAGTCAGCTGTCCTGGCTGTTCTCGCGAATATGTAATACCGGGTAAGATGTTATCAGGTACTACATTACGCGTGAAGTGTCCCCGGTGTGGGCAGCGATTCGGATTGAGGGTAAGCGAGGATGCCGAATCGGTGAAAGGCATCAAAGACCTCGATGAGGAAAAGCGGGACACGGGGGGGAAACATTGGCCTGCCGTTCCGGTCGAAGCTGACCCACCTCCGGGAGAGGACCCCTCTCCCGCTGAACCGATCGCCAACAACAACTGGAAGAATGCTGCGGAAGCGGTAGGTGCCCCCGCCAAAGAGGAGGACCTCCGGGTCGTGATCAGGCGCGCCAGACGCCTTTCCCGCGCACTTATCCAGGAGATGGTGCTGGGCCAGAGGGAGAGACGTGACAAAGCTTTGGCCGAGGGAAGTCTTCTTCTCGAATTCGGTGAAGATATTCGCAAGAACTGGGATCTGTACACGGAAAAAGTCGGTCAGGATATTGCCCGCAATACATCTTATTTCAGGGACGCTTTAAATGAATTCCTTGCAGATGGAAGGCGGTTGTTCTGATATGACAGAGCAGCCGGAATTGATCAACATTCCCGTTTACATATGGGATCTGAATCCCGATCTGTCCAAGCGTTTGCGGCAGGACCTGAAAGCGAAGTCCTGCCAACTCATCCCTCTGCCTTCACGTGAGAACTGGGGAGCCCTGCCTGAAGAGGAGGAACTCGCGGTTGCGATCATTGCACCCGGCATGGACGATTTGCCCTGGGATTCCATTGATGAACTGAAGCGTCAGCGGAGGATCCGTCTACTCCTCCTGCTTCCCGAGGTTGATGGCCGAACCTGGCAACATCTGACCAGCAGGGGATTCTGCAATGTCCTTGCGCCACCGTTCAATGCGCTGGATCTTGAATTCGAGCTGCGGTGCCAGGGGCGGAAGTTGCCGCTGACGCAACGCCTGCCCGATCTGGAGGCGCGGCTCCGCACCAGGGTGGAGTTCACCTTCCCGGCCGAGATGCGATTCGTCACACCGGCGGCCGGCTTCATCTGTCGTCTTGCGCGAGAACATGCCTACCATTCGGACGTTTGGGCGGAGCGGCTACCACTGGCGCTGGGGGAGGCCTTCGCCAATGCCGTGCGTCACGGTTGCGGTTCCGACCCAAGCAAAGAGGTGTCGGTTAAGATCTGGATACAGCAGGATGTCCTGAAGATCAGGGTGGAGGATCCAGGCAAGGGGTTTGACTACCGCGCCCTGCCGGATCCCCGAAGCGGCACCTCATTGAAGCGTGCACATGGCAGAGGTGTGTTACTCATGCGAGAGATGATGGATCGCGTCAGTTTCGCGGAGGGGGGGAGAATCATCACTATGCATATCCAGCGGGGTGGGCGGTAGAGACTGATGCAAAAAAACGGGCGACGAACACCCGTTTGCTTGCGCTGATCTCAACGTACGACTTACGAACCGATCGCCGCATACGCTCAGACGATCAGAATTCCTCCTCCTGCCACTTGTTGACAGTGATCTCCTCCAGCAGATCATCTATCTGACGACGGACACGGGAATTCTGATCGGTTTCGAAGAGCGCCTTACGCACACGCCCGTATTTGTCCTTCTTCAAATAGCGCACTGCCTGCATATCCTTGATGGGAACCAGAATATCCTTGCTGGCCCGAACCTCAAGCGGCTTGCCGCCATTGTCCTCAATGGGATTGTGATACGGATGCATGCCGATACCCCAGCAGTAGGCCATCAGTGTGCTGAGAAGGACTTTGAGTGTGTTTTGCCCTTGGACCGTAGTCAGATCAAGGTCGTCCGTTATGCTTTTTTCAACCTTCTCAACCAAAGGGATGAGCTTATCGTAGACATCATCGGTGAGCTGAATATTCAGGAAACGGGAGAACATTTCCGCTACAGTCTTACGCGTCTCGGCCATGAAGTGTGCACCTCATTGATATTGCAGTACTTAGGGATTGGGATTTTAACTCCCTTATGTCATCTGACGAAAAGCAAAATCCGCGCCCATGCATCAGCAGACGGGTGCGATAGCTGAGGATAGCACTCGCATACCTTAAATTCAGATCTTCTGCACAATTGTACGAATCTTGCATACGTGATCGTCGGATGGGTGCGCTCGCGTGCTTATGCGGGTTGCGGCCATGTATTCGAAGACACGATGACAAAGGCATTTGATGCCGCCATTATCGGGGGGAACCCTTTCCAAGAGGTGCAGTGTGGCTCTCATTAACAGAGCGGGCCAGGAGATCAGTGCGAAGATCGTATATTACGGTCCGGGATTGAGCGGGAAAACAACCAATCTCGAGATCATGTTCAAGCAGGTGCCGGAGACAAATCGTGGCAAGATGATCTCCATGAAGACCAGAACCGATCGGACGCTGTTCTTCGATCTGCTGCCGATCAACTCCGAACCGATTCATGATTTTCAGGTCAGGATCCTCCTCTATACCGTGCCCGGTCAGGTTTATTACAACGCCACCAGACGGCTGGTGCTCAAGGGTGTGGACGCGGTCGTCTTCGTCGCGGACAGCCAGCGGGATAAACTTCAGGAGAACATTGAAAGTCTGGAAAACCTCCGCGCCAATCTCACGGATATGGGCATCTCCGTGGATGAGATACCCTGGGTCATTCAGTACAACAAACGCGATCTTCCCGACGTAATGAGCATTGACGAATTGCAGAAAGCGCTCAACCCGATGGGTGTGCCCACATTCGAAGCCGTTGCCTCCAGAGGTGATGGTGTTCAGGAGACCATGAGGGGAGTCGTCGAGTTCCTCCGTCCCGGTATTCAGAGTCAGGTCGAGGCGGAGATCGGCATGAACGCTGATAATAACGCTTCCGATTCGGGCGCGATGAATGGAAAGGAGGAGGCTGTCCAGTCTCCGCGCGAAGAGATTATCACTCCGGACAGTCCTCCAAGCGACATGCTGAACATCACCCGTGAACAGGCAGAGAGTGTGCGGGAGGCTCCGCCTGAGGTCCCTGTCGCATCGGCGCCGCCGATCCAGGCGGATAGCGCACCGGTTGCGCCGACGCCAGAGTCGAACGCTGATGGCCAGATCGACACGATCATGCCCGAAATACCTGAGGCCCCCCCTGCGGCAGTCAAACCCGAGATGCCGACGACGTCTCCGATCACGCATAACCCTATGGAGGTTCCGTCTCTGGTCATGATGCCCGGTGACGATGGTGATGTCATTGCACCTCAGGCCGAATCCTCCGCTGTGCCTGCGCAGGAGCAACCATCTGTACCTCCTGAGGCGGCAGAGACTCCGGCAACGACAGCATCCGACAATCCCGATGTCTCGATCCTGAAGGAATCTGTTCAGATGGATGCGCCAGAGGAGCCGGTGCAGGTCGAAGTCCCGGTCGCGTCACAATCGCAAACCGAGGAGATCACACCGGAGCCACCCAGAGCTGCAGCGCCGACAGCACCTAGGCAGCCCGCCCCGACAGAGATCCCGGCTCTGATAATGATGCCCGGTGACGATGGTGACTATACGCCGCCGGCGCCCAGTGCACCCGAGGAGCCCCGTGTGGAACCGGAGGCAACGGGGCAATCAGAAACGGAAAACGCCGAACCGCCGGTTGTGGAACAGCCTGCCGTCGAAACGGCTGAATCAGGAGGTGACGCCAGGGGTGAGATTGAGGTACCCGTCACCGAGAAACTCAACTACGACGAACTGCCCGAGCCCAAGATCGTGGAGTATCCAGGGCCGAACAAGCCGCAGGAATCTGTGACAGCAGCTCAGGAGCAGACACAGGAGGGCGCAGAATCGGCCCTGGCCGACAAGCCCCAGACAGACTGGTCCGACAATGGGGCTACGAGAGTCGATGAACCCGATTGGGTGTCGGAACCCGAGAAACCCGTTACACATCCTCCCGAACTGGTTGTCAGTGTACCAAAGAATATTCTGGAATCCGGAGAGCTGAGATTGCGTATAGTGCTCGCTGCCGATGGGGAACTGGGTGAGGTTGAGGCTAAGGTGGAGTTGGTCGATCAGCATTGAGCAACCCTTGACATCAATGAGAATACTGCACTAGGTTCCCCTTGAAGGGAGAGCCGCCATGAAGAAAAGAATTCTCATCGTCGACGATGAAGCCAGCATCCGCGAGCTGTACAGACAGGAGTTCGAGGATACGGGGTATGATGTCGATACGGCTGCATCTCCCGCGGAGGCGAATCGGGCCATCAGCCGAGCGAAGCCGGACCTGATGATTCTCGATATCAAGCTCGGGGAAGATGACGGCCTCGCCTATCTGCGTGAAATCATGGAAACCTACCATGATCTTGCGGTGATCATCTGCAGCGCGTACGGAAGTTTCAAAGAGGACTTCTCCTCTTGGCTGGCTGAAGCCTATGTTGTTAAATCATCGGATATGGAGCCCTTGCTGAGCAAGGTTCATGAGGTTCTGGCCGACTGACTATTCAATTCTCAATTGGAGGCGTTGTGAGAACTTACATCCTGCTATCGATTCTACTCCTGATCGCAGCAACCTCCAGTCTGGCCTCGACGCTGGATCATCCCTTCGCCCAATCATTCAATACCGCCAGCCCCGGGAGCGGCCTGGGTCTCATCGAGTGGGGGCGCACTTCGATTTCATACAGCTCGAGCTGGATGGGGAAGCATAACTATTCCCAGGGCCTGTTGCTCAAGGGGATGCAGATGAACCTGGCGCCGGGGCTTGATTTCGAGGCCAGCTTCGGCCTGAGTTTCGTCCCCACGCACAGTTTTGATAACGGCCAGGGCAGCGGGGAATTCGTTCTCCCCTACGCTGCGATTCACTGGCAGCCAAACGACAAGTTCAGTGTTCACCTGGAATATTCTCATATGGGGAGGAACTCCGGACTCGGTTTATATCAGTCCAGGATGAACTCCCTTTACGGTGTCCAGCGTTTCCCGACCTCACTACGGGACTAAATCCCGAAACCGACGTGAAATCAATGCGGTAACTCCGCTGATAATCCTTGACCATTTGAAAACAGCGCGATTACTCTCCGGCCGATTCCAGGGAATGCAGCCGGGGGGATACCCAATGACACCATTGAGTTGGTACAGGAAAATACAGAGCAGATCTCAGCGCAGACAGATGTTGGCGCGGTTTCTCGCCGACACCGCGAATGGCGGCGAGGTGCTGGGCAAATGGCTTGATGATTGTCTGGAGAAGGGGGCCGGAGATGAAGTGGAGCGTCTACTGGACGAACTCCCGGATCTAATGGAGTTGCCCGTTGACTCCTTTACCGATCTCATCGAGGCGAGTTATCGCATCAAATACTTCGAAATCGGCCTCAAGCTGGCCGATGCCTGGCGTGCCCGCAATCCCGAATCGCCCCGTCCACTCAATCAAGCTGCACGTCTTCACTCTCTGGCAGGACGTCACGAGCAGGCGCACGAACTGCATAGAGCTGCCCTGCAGATGGGGGGCGACATGGCGGAGAGCTATTACCAGTTGGGCTGCACGCTCCTCAGGGAGGATCTGCTGCAAGAGGCCGAGGATGCCTTCCGACAAGCCCTGGCGATCGAACCCCGCATGGGTAAAGCCTACACCAATCTGGGTTTCGTCCTGGACAGACGCGGGCAGCAAGAGCGGGCCATCCTTGAATTCAAAAGGGCAATTCAACTCGACCCCAAAAACGCGATGGGTCATCTGAATCTGGGGTCCCTCTATGCGGAGCGGGGCGAGACGGACATGGCTGTCGAGATGTTCCGCAAATCGCTTGAACTTGCTCCGGGCAACACGGACGGCAGGCTTTGCCTGGGCAAGGCCTATTACAGCCGAGGCCGTTACAGCGACGCCCTCGCCGAATTCGAGAAGATCCTGGTCAACAATCAGCAGAATGAGGACGCTCTCTTTTATTCGGCCTCCTGCCACGCTCGTGTCGGAGCTCATCGCAAGGCGCTGGTGAGCTTCCAGCGCGCAGCAAAGCTCAACCCCAATGATCCCAGGATTCAATACTATCTCGGTGTTTGCTACGTGAATGTTGATGATTGTCAGTCCGCGTTGCCCTGCTTCGAGAAGGTCCTGGTCTTGCATCCCAACGAGGGTCGCGGGTTCTACTACCTGGGGATTGTATACGACAGACTGAATCAGCCCGATCTGGCGCGGGAGAATTATCAACGGGCCGATGAACTCGGCCACAAGGCGTCCATGAGCAAAGCCGCTCACGCCTAGTAACATACAGGAGTGTGCGGATTGAATTTGTGGCAGAGTTTCCTTCTGGGTCTCATCCAGGGTTTGACTGAGTTCCTGCCGGTCAGCTCCAGTGGGCATCTCACGCTGTTCGGAGCTTTTCTGAACGTGAGTGGCGGTGAGGGTGATCACTACCGCTTCTTCGTCGTCATGACCCACTTCGGTACGCTGCTGGCCATTCTCGCCTACTATCGCAAAGATCTGCTCGAGATGATCATGGCCGTTTTCCGCTGGATCGGCGGCGGATTTCGTCCGCGGGCCGAGGATCGCCCCACGCTGAACCTGGTCGGGATCATCATCCTGGGCACCATCCCCGCCGTTCTGATCGGTTTGACTCTGGACGACCTCCTCGAAAGGCTGTTCACCGAACCTCTGCCCGCCGCGATCTTCATGTCGGTCACCGGCTTCATACTGCTGACAACCCGCTGGACGGGCAACAGAGTCGACCGCAAGGAGCTCGGCGTGCGCAACGGCGTCATGATCGGTCTGGCCCAGGCATTCGCCATCCTGCCGGGCATCAGCCGCAGCGGCAGCACCATCGCCATGGGTTTGGCGGCCGGTCTGAAACGTGATGAGGCGGCCCGCTTTGCCTTCCTGCTGGCGATCCCCGCGCTGCTCGGAGCTGCAATCTTCGATATCGCCAAGATTGAGTCTCTGGCTATGGTGGATTGGGCGACGATTGCCGTGGGCACACTGACCGCACTTCTATCCGGGTATTTCGCGCTGGTCTGGCTGATTCGCCTGCTGGCCCGCGATTCATTCTGGAAGTTTTCCTGGTATTGCTGGACAGCATCTCTGATCGGCATCCTGGTCATTGTATTCAGGGGCTGATCAACACGTACCCGTCTTGACCAGCCCGGTATCATGACCTAAGATATCAAATTCCAGTATTTTCCGCTGAATGGCCGCCTTGCGGGCGGCGAGGAGTTATCCAGACATGAGTCGTTCCGAGATGATGGACAAAGCCTACAAACCCTCGAGTGTCGAGGAGCGCCTGTATCGGATCTGGGAGGAGAACGGCTACTTCAAGCCCCGACCTCCCCGCAAGGAGGGCACCAAGCCCTATGTCATCGTAATCCCCCCGCCGAATGTCACCGGCATCCTCCACATGGGGCATGTGCTCAACAATGCCCTGCAGGATATCCTCATCCGCTGGAAGCGGATGGAGGGGATCGAGACGGTCTGGGTTCCCGGCTGTGACCACGCCGGTATCGCCACGCAGAATGTCGTGGCGAGGAAACTCCGTGACGAGGGGCGCGATCCCAAGGCCATGCCCCGGGAGGAGTTCCTCGAGGTCGCCTGGACCTGGAAAGATGAATATCACGACCGGATCATCGGCCAGCTCAAGAAACTGGGCTGCAGCTGCGATTGGGAGCGAGAGCGGTTCACTCTGGACGAGGGGCTCAGTCGGGCGGTACAGCAGGTCTTCATCGAGTTCTTTAATGAGGGGTTGATCTACAAGGGCGAGTACATCGTCAATTGGGATCCCCAGGATCAGACCGCCCTCAGCGACGAGGAGGTGGAGTTCAAGGAGGTGGATGGTCACCTCTGGCACTTCCGCTATCCGCTCGCTACCGGCGACGGTTATCTGGTGGTGGCCACAACCCGCCCCGAAACGATGCTCGGCGATACCGGCGTGGCTATCAATCCCAAGGATGAGAGCAAGGATCCCTTCCGGGGCCGGCGGGTCAAGTTGCCCCTGGTCGGGCGGGAGATCCCGATTGTCGAGGACAATTTCGTCGATCCAGAGTTCGGTACGGGGTTCGTCAAGGTCACACCCGCGCACGACCCCAACGATTTCGAGATGGGGCGCAGGCACAAACTCGCCAGCGTCGTGGTGATCGGACCCGACGGCAGGATGAACGACAAGGCGGGCGAGTATGCCGGATTGACCCGTGAGGAGGCGCGCAAGCGGATCGTCGCGGACATGGAGGCGTTGGGCCTGCTCGACAAGGTCGAGGACTATCGGCACTCGGTCGGCCACGGCCAGCGCAGCGGGGTTCCGATCGAGCCCTATCTCTCCGCCCAATGGTACGTGAAGATGGAGGAGCTGGCCAGACCGGCGGTTGAGGCCGTCAAGGATGGTCGGATCCGCTTCACGCCGGCCCGTTGGGAAAAGACCTACATGCACTGGCTGGAGAACATCCGCGACTGGTGCATCAGTCGGCAGTTGATCTGGGGTCACCGGATCCCCGTCTGGACCCACGCCGATTCGGGTGAGCAGATTGCCGCCATCGAAGCTCCGGACGACAGCGGCAAATGGGTGCAGGATCCCGATGTGCTGGACACCTGGTTCTCCAGTTGGCTCTGGCCGTTCTCGATCCTGGGCTGGCCCGACCGGACCGATGATCTTGAGAAGTATTACCCGAGCACCACCCTGGTCACGGGTGCGGACATCATCTTCTTCTGGGTGGCGCGGATGATCATGGCCGGCCTCCGCTTTCAGGGTGAGATCCCCTTCAGCGAGGTGTTCTTCAACGGCATCGTGCGCGACACCAAGGGGCGCAAGATGAGCAAGAGTCTGGGCAACAGCCCGGATCCCATCGACCTCATGGAGGTCTACGGCGTCGACGCCGTCCGTTTCTCGATGACCATGCTGACCCCGCTCGGCGGCGATTATCTCTTCGAGGATACCCACATGGAGATGGGGCGCAATTTCGCCAACAAGCTCTGGAACGCGAGCCGTTACGTGCTCGGGCAGCTGGATCCCCTGGAGCTGACGTTCGACGGGATGGTCGGCAAGGGCGGGGACAAACCGATTGCCGCCGGGCTGCTGGCCGACTGGGCGGCTGCCGAATGGTTGCCGCTGGAGGAGGGGTTGATCGGCGAACCGACCCGGGAGGATCGCTGGATCCTCAGCCGTCTTGCGGCGACGGCCGACAAGGTGCGGCACGACCTGGAGAGCTTCCGCTTCAACGATGCGGCGCGGGGTATCTACGATTTCCTCTGGAAAGAGTTCTGCGACTGGTACCTGGAGCTCACGAAGCCCCGCGTTTACGGCGACGACAAGCAGGCGGCGGCCACGGCCCTGCTGACCTCGGCCGGCGTGCTTCATGCGACGCTGCGTCTGCTGCACCCGTTCATGCCCTATGTCACCGAGGCGATCTGGGAGCGTTTCCCCGGTTCGGAGGACAGGATCATCGTCGCACCCTATCCGGAGTTGCCAGCCGCGTTCCGTGACGAGGAGGCCGAGGCCGATCTCTCTTTCTGGATGGAGACGATCTCGCTGGTGCGTGGCTTGCGCAAGGAGATCAACCTCAGCCCGGCCAAACCGATCGAACTGATCTTCCGCACCGATGATCAAATCAAAGTGACGCAGCTTGAGGATTGTCGCCCCTTCCTGGCCAGCCTGGCCCGGGTGGAGGACTTCCGCATCGAGCCGGTTTCGCAGCAGAAACCCAAGCCGGCCGCAGGCGGTTTCCTGGATGGTCTGGAGATCTGGCTGCCGCTTGTCGGCCTGGTGGATCTGGCGGAGGAGCGGGCGCGACTTGCCAAGGAACTTAAGAAGACCAGCGGCGAATTAAAGGGACTCGAATCTAAACTGGGCAGCACCGGATTCACGGCCAAGGCACCGCCGGAGGTCGTCGAGAAAACCAGGATTCGGCTCGAACAGGTGGCCAGCAAGGCCGCCAAGCTGCAAGAAAGCCTTGAGAACCTGCAGGAGGAAGGGTGAAACCTGGAGAGACCGTAGGTGAATGCATCCGGTTCGCGCGTGAGAAGCGGGGACTGACGCAGGAGGATATCTGCCGGGAGACCCGGTTGTCGTCCTCGGTTGTGCGCGCGATTGAGGAGGATAACTTCTCCGAATTGCCCGCCGGTATCTACACCCGGAATTTCGTCAGGACTATAGCAGAATTTCTCGAACTGGATTTCGCCGAGCTGTGGGCGAACCTGCAGGAGGGGCGGAAGATCGAAATCCCCCCGGGCGAGAGCGGGCAGGATCCCACGGTCTGGCACGAGGAGACGGTTCCCGAAGTCAAGGTTCGGGGGTGGCGGCCGGGCGTACGATTCTGGCTGTTGCTTGCGGGTTTCATCATCATCGCGGGTGGGCTGATCTCCTGGCGGTTGGGCTACTTCGACAATCTCTTCGAGAGGGAGCCTGTGCCGGATACGGTAGCCATCGTCCCGACAGAGACCGGGTCTCCGTTTGGGCAAACGGACTCCCCGGCAAATAACGAGGTCATTGAGGAGGAGACTGCCGAGGAAACGGCAGCGACTCCACCCGTCAATCGGGAAGATACCGCGGAAGCCGTTCGGGGGACGAGGTCGATTGCCACCCACCAGGCGGACACTGCGCGCACCTTCGCACAGAATGACCTGCCGATTTTCCTGGATGGCAATGAGCCGTTTGACCGCAGCCTTGCCGGCGCAGAGGTGACTCTGGTGCTGGAGGTCGTGGCGATCGGCGTCTGCAACATGCAGATCAATGTCGATGATCGCCGTCACCTTGCCCGTCATTTCGAACAGCAGGGCGGCCTGTGGCAAATCGAGGGGCGGGAGTTCTTCATAATCTCGGCCGAGGGGAGCGAGAACCTGAAGCTCCGCTTCAACGGCGAGGACTATCCGCTGCCGACGACCGGCGATGGCCGTTTGATGGCGTTCCGTCTCGATACGCGCGGCGCCCGACCGGGCAACTGATTCGGATTATCTCCCCGGGGAGCAACCCTCCGCGCCCGGGGAGGAAAGTAGAGAACTATGTCCCGATTCATTCTGAAGGCGGCCTTCAAGCCGACGGGCGATCAACCCCAGGCGATACGGGGGCTCAGCGAGAGCATCCTGGCTGGGAACAAGCACCAGACGCTGGTGGGGGTCACCGGCAGCGGCAAGACCTTCTCCATGGCCAACATCATCCGGGAAGTGGATCTGCCCACGCTGATCATCAGCCACAACAAGACCCTCGCGGCCCAGCTGTTCGGCGAATTCTCCGGATTCTTCCCCGACAATGCCGTTGAGTTCTTCATCAGCTATTACGACTACTACCAGCCCGAGGCCTTCGTGCCGGCCACGAGCACCTACATCGAGAAGGACGCCTCGATCAACGAGGACATCGACCGTCTGCGGATGAACGCCACGAGCAGTCTGCTCACGCGCGATGATGTCGTCGTCATCGCCAGCGTCAGCAGCATCTTCGGGCTGGGCAATCCGGACGAGTTCAAGCGGATGGTGCTGCGGGTCAAGATGGGCGAGGAGACCTCGCGCAAGAAGATCATCAGACGTCTGGTCGAGATTCAGTACCAGCGCAACGACATCGGTTTCGGGAGGGGCAATTTCCGCGTGCGGGGCGATGTGATCGATGTCTATCCGGCCTACGAGGAGCGCTGCTTCCGGATCGAACTGTTCGGGGATGAGGTTGAGCGGTTGGAGATCATCGATCCGCTCACAGGCAAGGGACTCGAAGTTCTGGATGAGATGGTGGTGTTCCCGGCCAAGCAGTTCGTCACGGGCCGCGATCGTCTGGACGAGGCGGTCAACCACATTGCGCGCGATCTCGAAACGCGACTGCACGAATTCCGCAACCAGGATAAACTGCTCGAAGCGCAAAGGCTGGAGAGCCGGACCCGCTACGATCTCGAGATGCTGCAGGAGATGGGCTTCTGCAACGGGATCGAAAACTACTCCCGCTATCTCGATGGCCGTGAACCCGGACAGCGTCCGCTCTGTCTGCTCGACTACTTCCCGGACGACTTCCTGATCATTCTCGACGAGAGCCACGTCACCGTACCGCAGATCGGCGCCATGTACGCGGGTGATCGCAGCCGCAAGACGACGCTGGTGAACTACGGCTTCCGGCTGCCCAGCGCACTGGACAATCGGCCGCTCCGCTTCGAGGAGTTCGAGGAGCTGGCGCCGCGTATCCTGTACGCCAGCGCGACGCCCGCGCCGCTGGAACTCGAGAAGAGCATGGGGAACATCCATGAGCAGGTGATCCGCCCGACGGGTCTGCTCGATCCGGTGATCGAGATCCGTCCCGGGCGACACCAGGTGGATGACCTGCTGGCGGAGGTCAAGGTGCACTCCGAGCGTGGTGAGCGGGTGCTCGTGACGACGCTCACCAAACGGATGTCCGAAGATCTGACCGATTATCTCCAAACCGCGGGTGTGCGTGTCGCCTACCTGCACAGCGACATCAAAGCGCTGGAGCGGGTGGAGATTCTCCGCAAGCTCAGACTGGGGCAGGTGGATGTCCTGGTGGGGATCAACCTGCTGCGGGAGGGGCTGGATCTGCCCGAGGTGTCGCTGGTCGCTATCCTCGATGCCGACAAGCAGGGCTTCCTCCGCAGTCATACCAGTCTGATCCAGACCGCGGGGCGCGCCGCCCGTCACGCGGAGGGCAAGGTGATCTTCTATGCCGACAATGAGACTGCGGCCATCCGCAGCGCCGTTGAGGTGACTCGCCACCGCCGGAACCTCCAGGAGAGGTACAACTCGGAACATGGGATCACCCCCAGGACCATCAGCAAGAGTCTGGATGCCATGCCCTCGAAACTGAACAGCGGGGGCAAACGGAAGGATGAGATGGAGAGCGCGGTAACGCGAGCGAAGAATTTCGCCAGTCTGCCGCTCGAGGACAGGATCATGGAGCTGGAGGAGGAGATGCTCAAGGAGGCCGATGCCCAACGCTTCGAGGCCGCCGCGAGTCTGCGCGACCTGATCGCGGAGTTGAAGATGCGCCTGATACAGGGGTTGGAAAAAGGGGAGGAGCAATGAACACGAATTCGCAGGACAATATAAACACCGGCTGGTCCGACTGGTCGCCGGAACTGCAGAGTGCAGCAGCGCAACTGCTCGACATGGCTCTGGCTGAGGATCTCGGGTCTGGTGATGTCACCGCCCGCTATTTCGGCGGCGCCGGCAACGACGCCCCTCTGGTAACGCGGCTTGTGGCGCGGGAGCCGGGTGTGATCGCCGGCATCCCCCTGTTTCTGCGCACATTCGAAACGGTGGCGGAGCGCTGCGGCCAGCCCGGTTCGGTGCGGATACTGACGACGGTCGCCGATGGCCATCAGGCCACGATTTCTGAAACCCTGGCCAGGGTGGAGGCGCCCGCCATGGTCATGCACGGCGCGGAGCGCACGGCGCTCAACTTCCTGCAAAGGCTTTGCGGAGTGGCCACGATAACCGCCGCAGCCGTTGCCCTCAGTTGCGGACCCAGGATCCTGGATACCCGGAAGACCACTCCGGGCTACCGCCTGCTGGAGAAGTATGCCGTCAGGATGGGGGGCGGCGACAATCACAGGCTCGGGCTGTTCGATACCGCCATGGTCAAGGACAACCACAAGGACGCGTTGGGCGGCATCCCCGCCGTCATGGAGCGGGCGGGTGATCTGCCCGCGGATATCCCCCTGATCATCGAGGTGGACAACCTGTCCGAACTGGAGCAGGTCTTCAGCCACGCCAACTGCAATCGGGTGATGCGTGTTCTTCTGGACAACTTCAGCCACGATGATGTGCGGACCGCAATCGAGCTGCGCCGCCGGATGGAAGGGGAGCCGGAGTTCGAGGTCTCCGGCGGATTGACCGCAACGGATCTCGGACAGAGCGCCTATGCCGATGTGGAGACCGCGAGTCTCGGCTCCCTGACCCACAGCGTGCGGGCCATGGATCTGGCGCTTGAAGTTGAGACCCGGTGAAGGACGAGTCGCAGGCTGAGCCCGTGCGTCTGCGGGAGCGTGAGACGCTATGGGGCGGGCTCTTTCGGGGACGTCTGGGGCAACCGCTCAGAATCTATGACCATCTGCCCAGCAGCATGGATACGCTGACCTCCATGGCCGAGGAGGGTGCGCCCGAGGGGACTATGGTCGTCTCCGACTGGCAGCGAAAAGGGCGTGGCCGCAAGGGGCGAGTCTGGTACAGCGCTCCCGGGTCCTCTCTGCTCTGTGCGCTCCTCCTCAGACCGGAATGGCATCCGCACCTGGCGGGTATCCTTTCGCTGGGCGTCGGCCTGGCACTGGTGCGTGCGGGGCGAGTGTTCGGTTGCGAACTCGAGGTGAAGTGGCCCAATGATGTCCTCTGGCGAGGCCGCAAGCTGGCGGGTGTTCTGATGGAAGCGCGTCTGACCGCATCCGGATATCGCCATCTCGTTCTCGGTGTAGGCATCAATGTGCATCAGGGGAGGGGCGATTTCCCCGGGGAGATTCGGGATATCGCCACCTCGCTGGATCTGGCGACAGGCGGCAAGAGGGTCGCGCGCGGGGAGATCCTGGCCATCTGGCTTCTGGAGGTGGAGCGAATACTGAGCGCTCTGAACAGCGGTCGCGGCGGAGAGGTGATCGCATCCTGGCGTGAGGTTTGGCCCCATAGGGGACTGAGGGCCATCGCTGAAGACGGGCGCACCCTGACTCTGCTCGACATCGGGGATCACGGCGAGATGCTGGTCGATGGTCCCGCCGGGTTGGAGAGCCTCCAGGCCGGGGATCTGAGCCTTGATCCTCGATAACTGAATTTCGTACCCAAATTGCGGATATCTCGCCCCGGCACTGGATCTGGCCGGGCTGTACCGGTATAGTGGGAGACCGGCTGGAATCCGACATGTCACGGCGGGCTGCTTGAGGAGGACCGACAGCGATGTCCACGCAGATACTCTGTCTGGATCAGGGGAATACGCGCCTTAAAGGGGTGCTCTATGACGGGGGCGAGTCGGTTCGCGCCTTCCACGTCACCGACGATGAACCCGGGGCGTTGAACCGTGAACTGGCGGGACTTGATCCCAAGATGATCAGGGTGGCTCTGTGCTGCGTGACCCCATCGCGCGAGGTCCACATCAAAGGGGTGTTGCGGGAATTGGGACTCCCGGTCTGGCAGGTGCAATCCACCCACTCCGTCCCCTTTGCCGTGAAGGTTGAGCAGAGGGGGACGCTGGGTGCCGATCGTTTGTGCAATGTGGCCGCCGCCTGGCGGGAGCAGGTTATGCCGGCGATCATAATAGACGCGGGTACGGCCATGACTTTGGATATCGTGAACGCCGCGGGTGAATTCGAGGGGGGACTGATCTGTCCCGGTCGCGGGATATTGGCCAGGGCCCTGGCTCATGGAGGAGAGCGGTTGTTTGAGGTTGGGAGTCAATGGCCGCAAGAGATTGTCGGCGTCAATACCGCCGATGCCCTGGCGGCGGGTGTGAGCTGGGGGCTGCAATCGGCGGCGGAGGGGCTTGTGACCCGGCTCAATGAGGAGCGGGGCGTGGAGCATGAGGTGATTTTGACCGGCGGTGATGCCCCTTCACTGGCGGAGAGATGGCGGGGTGGAAAGCCACGCCTGGAGCCGGACTGGACGATGCGCGGCATTCTGACGCTGGCAACCGATATTGGCGAGTGGCGTCGGTAGAACCGCTTTTATGGAAGGGTGAGAAACGAAAAGAATCTCGACTCATAGAGCCGAGATTCCGGGAGAAGCCTGTCCTGAAATAAATCGGGACAGATTTGGAGCAATGGCAGGCTTTCAGGGAGAAGCGTCATAAGCCTGCCACTTTCTGTATCGGCATACACCATTGAAACTTGAGCAAAAAGCCAGGAATTCATGGAATGCCGGGCGCAAGGAGCTTCCGATGTCTCTTGCTGGCCAGGAATCGCCTTTTCTCGGGTGGAAAGAGAAGGTCTCTTTTCCCGCCTGGGGGCTGACCTTGAATACCTTGATCGATCCCTCTGCTACCCTGTCCACCTTGATCGTTACCGGAGTGGAACCTCTGGGGAAAATCCGGGACTCGGACGGCCGTCGACGGCAGGTGCTCCGTCTCGCCGTGCCCATGGCTCATGGACGTGATCGCCTGAAGATCGTTTACGCATTTTACCATCGACGAACCCGTTTGGCCGAGCAGGCGGAGCGTTGCTATGTGATTCAGGCTCCGATGAAGCTCGGGGAGTGGGAGTGGGAGGGGGAGCTGGCGCTGCTGCCGGGCAGCCGTCCACGATACTTCCTGCATTTGGGCCGCTCCTGCCTGGCCGGGCGGTTCATGCTCGATCCGGCGGAAGCCTACCTGCACAAACCGGTTCGGCGGGAGTTCAGACCGTCAGTCAATCTACCTCTGCCGGAATCCGGCGATCTGTTTAGATAACCTTACGAAAGCGCGTCGATTTCGTCGTGTATGACGAATCGACGCATTTGTTTTCCCACTTGTACGGTCATTGGAATAAAGCTGATAACAAGGACTTGCATTGTCCCTGACCCTTGGCTATATTCGGCCCTTAAGATTTAGCAGTCGCAGGTTGTGATTGCTAATGCTGTTGAAAACAATAGGCTTACATGCTATTCCGGGGCGGCGATTGCAGCTTCTCCCGGAGTTGATATCAGGAGGAGTGGAATGTCCATCAAGCCTTTGGCCGATCGGGTTCTGATCAAGGCCACCGACGAGGAAGAGGTCATCAAGGGCGGAATCATCATTCCGGATACTGCCAAGGAAAAACCCCAAGAGGGTGAGATCGTTGCAGTCGGCCCGGGCCGTTTGAGCGAAACCGGCGATCGGATCGCGCTTGAAGTCAGCGCAGGCGACAAAGTCCTGTACGGCAAGTACTCCGGCACGGAAGTCACTGTCGGCAACGAAAAATACATGATCCTCCGTGAGAGCGATATTCTCGCGATTATCTAAATCGGAAACCTGTCGACAAGCGGCAGAGCATAGAAGGAGAACGAAATGGCGAAGCAGATCGAGTTTGATATTGCAGCCCGCGACGCCCTCAAGCGCGGTTTGGACAAGCTCGCGAACGCGGTCAAGGTCACATTGGGACCCCGCGGTCGCAACGTCATCCTGGACAAAAAATTCGGCAGCCCGACGATCACCAACGATGGTGTAACCATCGCCAAGGAGATTGAGCTGGAGGACGCCTACGAGAATATGGGCGCTCAGCTGGTCAAAGAGGTTGCCACCAAGACCAACGACGTCGCAGGTGACGGTACTACTACCGCCACGCTGCTGGCCCAGGCCATCGTGACCGAAGGCCTGAAGAACGTCACTGCCGGTGTGAACCCGATGTATCTGAAGCGTGGCATCGAAAAAGCCATCACTCTGACCGTCGAAGCGATTCAGGGCATGAGCCAGGAGGTCTCGAGTCAGACCGAGATCGCCCAGGTCGCCGCCATCAGCGCCAACAACGACAACGAGATCGGCGAACTCATCGCATTGGCCATGGAGAAGGTCGGTCGTGATGGCGTCATCACCGTCGAAGAGGCCAAGGGCCTGACCACTGAGCTCGAGGTCGTCGAGGGGATGCAGTTCGATCGCGGTTACCTGAGTCCTTACTTCGTCACCAATGGCGAGCGGATGGAAGCGGTTCTGGAAAACGTCCAGATCCTGATCTACGACAAGAAGATCAGCAACATGAAGGACCTGCTCCCGGTGCTGGAGAAAACAGCGCAGACTGGTGCTCCGCTGCTGATCATCGCCGAGGATATTGAGGGTGAAGCCCTGGCGACGCTGGTCGTCAACAAGCTGCGCGGCACGCTGAACGTCTGTGCCGTCAAAGCACCCGGCTTCGGCGACCGTCGTAAAGCCATGCTTGAGGATATCGCCATCCTGACCGGCGGCACCGTGATCGCCGAAGAGATGGGCCGCAAGCTCGAAAGCGCGACCCTCGAGGATCTCGGCCAGTCCAAGCGGATCACCATCGACAAGGACAACACGATCATCGTCGAGGGTATGGGCACAGCCGATGCCGTCGAGCAGCGGGTCAACCAGATCAGGAACCAGATCGAGGGCACCACGAGCGACTACGATCGGGAGAAGCTGCAGGAACGCATGGCCAAGCTGGCCGGCGGCGTGGCCGTCATCAATGTCGGCGCAGCCACCGAGACCGAGCTGAAAGAGAAGAAGATGCGGGTCGAGGATGCTCTGAACGCCACGCGCGCCGCGGTGGAAGAGGGGATCATCCCCGGCGGTGGTGTCGTTTTCCTGCGCGCCATGAAGGCTCTGGATTCGCTCACCGACCTGTCCGAAGAGGAGGCAGTCGGCGTGTCGATCATCCGTAAGGCTCTGGATGCTCCCGTGCGCCAGATCGCCGAAAACAGTGGCGCCGAGGGGTCGGTTGTCGTTCAGCATCTGCTGAAGGAGAAGGGCCCGATCGGTTACAATGCCGCTACCGGCAAGTTCGAGGATATGCTGAAGGCCGGCATCGTGGATCCCGCCAAGGTTTCCCGCTCCGCCCTCCAGAATGCGGCGAGTATCGCCAGCCTGCTCCTGACCACAGAGGTCATCATAGCCGACCAGCCCGAAGAGGATAAGGGTGGACCGGCGATGCCCCCTGGCGGCATGGGCGGCATGGGCGGCATGGGCGGCATGTATTAGCCGACGATCTTTGACCGATGGTCATTGTCTCAGGGGATCCGGCTCGCCGGGTCCCCTTTTTATTTTGATCGGACTCGGCACGCAGATGCCCTGTCGGCTTGACAGTCCGCCGCATGCTACCTAGTCTCTCCAAGAGCGATACGGTCAGGTGAGAGCGTCTGCGGCTCACGGTCCAATCATGTCAACTGCGGCAATCGGAAGTGGAAGTATGGATCACATCAGGTTCAAGGATATCATCATCTACGGCTATTTCGGAGCTTCGGAAACGGAGCGCCAGATGGGGCAGCGCCTGCTGCTCGATCTCGATCTGCGCCTTGATCTCTCGCAAGTCGCCGCCAGCGACAACCTCGAAGATACGGTGAGCTATGTGTCCGTGTACGAGCTCGTCCAGCAGATCGCCGGCGAAACCAGTTGCCGGATGCTGGAGTACCTGGCGGGCAGGATCAGCGCCGGTCTGTTTGGGGAGTTTGCCATGATCGAGGGGGTTACGGTCTCGCTTCACAAGATGAATCTCCCCTTTCCCAACAACTGCCGTGAAATCGAGGTGGTGGTGTCCAGCGAGCGGGAGCGATGAGCTTGCGCGCGGCGCTCTCCCTGGGCAGCAACCTTGGTCAGAGGCGCGCCAGTCTGGCGGCGGCTCTGCGCTGTTTGGCTGCGGGGGGGCTGGACAATCTGCAGGTGAGCTCCCTGTGGGAGAGCGCTCCGGTGGAGGTCGCCGGGGAGCAGCCGGCCTACCTGAATTGTTGCGCCACGGGAGACATTGATTGCGATCCTGAGCAGTTACTGGCATTCTGTCAGCGGCTGGAGACGGAGGCGGGTCGACCCGCCGCGACCCATCGCGCCCCTCGGGTGCTGGATATCGACCTGCTGTTCTGTGGAGATGAGTTGCGGAGCACGGAGCGCTTGACGCTTCCGCATCCGGGGCTGGCGAGACGTCGTTTCGTACTGGCGCCGCTGGCTGAACTGGAGCCGGACTGGCGCCACCCCCACGAGGACGCAACGGTTCTGGAGTTGCTGGCCCGGCTGGGTCCGAAACAGGTTGTCAAAAGACGGGAGACGGTCACGGAATGGTGGCGTTTTGAACAACAATAGAGGCAGACTCGATTATATCGTGGTTGAGGGTGTCATCGGCGTGGGCAAGACGAGTCTTTGCCGTCTTCTCTCCGAAAGGATGGAATCACGCCTTAATCTCGAGGAGGTCGAGGCGAACCCCTTCCTCGCCGACTTCTACAATGATCCCATCCGGCATGCCTTCCAGGCTCAGATCTTCTTCCTGCTGTCCCGATTTCGTCAGCAGCAGGAGCTTTTTCAGGGGGAGCTCTTCAGCAACAGGATCGTGAGCGACTACCACTTCGCCAAGGACAGGATCTTCGCCAACATCACGCTCAGTGATGACGAATTGATCCTGTACAACCATGTGGCGGATGCCCTGGCGCCCAGGGTGCCCAAGCCGGATCTGGTAATCTACCTGCAGGCTTCGCTCGAAACTCTCCTGGACAGGATATCGCGGCGCGCCCGTCCGATGGAGAAGGATATCGAGTCGAGTTATCTGGAGGGGTTGACCGAGGCCTATACGCACTACTTTTTCCACTACAAGGATTCGCCGCTCCTTGTTGTCAACACTGACAACATGGACTTCGTATCCCGTCCAGAGCACCTGGACGATCTGACGCGACGCATTCTGGCGCCGTTCGAGGGCACGCTTTATTATGTGCCCAACTGGGAGAGTTGATATGGCAATCAGGAAAGTGACGAATCTCAAGTTGCGTGAGATGAAGGCCGGGGGGCGGAAGATCGCCGCATTGACCGCCTACGACTATCCGACCGCGCGGATACTGGACGGCGCGGGGCTGGATATCATCCTGATCGGTGACAGCGCGGCCAACGTCGTGTTCGGTTACGATTCCACCCTGCCGGTGGACATGCCCGAAATGTTGATGCTCAGCGCGGCCGTGGCGCGAGGCGTGAAGCGGGCCATGGTCGTTGCCGACATGCCCTTCATGAGCTACCAGATCAGCGCGGAGCGGGCGCTGGAGAACGCCGGGCGCTTCATCAAGGAGGCGCGTGTGGACGCCGTCAAGTTGGAGGGGGGCGAACGGAGCCTGGAGACCATCAGGAAGATTACCGACGCCGGTATCCCCGTGATGGGTCATCTGGGCCTCACACCCCAAAGTTACCTCCAGTTCGGCGGCTACAGAATTCAGGGACGTTTGGAGGAGTCGGCTCGCCGTCTGCTCGAAGATGCGCGGGGACTCGAGAGGGCTGGGGCGTTCGCCATGGTTCTGGAGGGGATTCCCTGGAAGCTGGCGGGTGAGATCAGTAGAGCGATAGAGATCCCGACGATCGGTATCGGAGCCGGCGAGGAGTGTGACGGGCAGATCCTGGTCCTCCACGATATGATCGGTCTTGGCGATGGCGATTTCAAGTTCGTCAAACGCTATGCCGATGTTGAGGAGACGTTGCTCTCTGCCGCCGGCAGCTACTGTTCGGATGTCCGCTCAGGTGCCTTCCCGTCAGAGGAGCACCGTTTTGAAGCCGAAGTCAAAAAGCCGAGCGAGGATAAGGGAGTTCCGAAAGCGTGAACACTCCGCTGCTGATCAATAACACAGGGAAGATGCAGGCCTGGAGCGAATCGGCGCGGTCGCGTGGGCTGCGGCTGGGCATTGTCCCGACCATGGGCAAACTTCACGAGGGACATCTCTCCCTGGTGCGGGTGGCGGCCTCGTCCTGCGACCGTGTGCTGGTGTCGATTTTCGTCAACCCGACCCAGTTCGGTCCCGGTGAGGATTACGAGAAGTATCCCCGTTGTCTGGAGGCCGACTTGAATGCCCTGGCCGGCGAGGGGGTCTCCGTCTGCTTCGCCCCGTCCGTTGCGGAGATGTATCCCCACGGGCAGGCTGACAATCTGACTGTGGAATGGGGCAAAAAGGCCCTCTGTGGAGCGGGCAGGCCGGGCCATTTCGATGGTGTCACCTCCGTGGTGTCCCGCCTGTACAACGCCATGCAGCCCCATGTGGCTGTTTACGGTCAGAAGGATGCGCAGCAGGCGCTGATCATCAGGCGGATGACCGAGAGCATGCTGTTTCCCGTGAAGACGGTGCTGGGTGCGATTGTCAGGGAGAGAGACGGATTGGCCATGAGCAGCCGTAATATCTACCTGGACCCCGCGGAGCGGGAGAGGGCCCTCACCCTGTCCCGGGCTTTGACGCGGGTCGGGGAGAGTCTGAGGGCGGGAGAGAGGGATCCCGGTCGACTTCAGTCCATCGGCAACGGCGCGCTGAGCGGAATCGATGGTGTCGAGCCCGAATATTTCGTCGTGGTTGATCCCGCCACGCTGGCTCCGCATGAGAACAAGGTCGATGGGTTGCTGCTGATCGCCTGCGCTGCGAAGTTGGGCAAAACCCGTCTGATCGATAACCACGTCTATAGAATCCAAGGAGATGATGTTCGTGAAAGCATGCTTTTTTAACCCCGCCGATGATGGTGGCGCGGGCGACGCGAACTGCGCCGCCCTGATACTGGCCGCCGGCAAGGGCACCCGCATGAAGAGCGACCTGCCCAAGGTGTTGCACGAACTCTGCGGCAGAACCCTGGTCATGCGCGTCGTGGAGGCTTCGCGGGCTGCAGGTCTGGGTCCCATGATCCTGGTCCTGGGGCACAGGGCCGAGTTGGTGCGTGAGCGATTGAGCGGCGAGGGGGACGATCTCCGCTTCGCGTTGCAGGAGCCCCAGAACGGCACCGGTCATGCCGTGCAGATGGCCCGTCCCCAGTTGGAGGATCTGACGGGTGATATTCTCGTTCTGGCAGGAGACGTACCCCTGATCCGGGCGGAGACCCTGGCGGATCTGCTCGCTCTGCATCGCGAAAAGGGAGCGGCGGCGACTGTCCTCACCGCCGAACTGACCGATCCCACCGGCTATGGACGCATGATACGCGACACCGAGGGCAATGTGGCGGCGATCCGTGAGCACCGCGATGCGAGTGCCGAGGAGAAGCTGATCCGCGAAATCAACTCGGGCATTTACTGTTTCCGTCTGCCAGAGTTGCTTGAGGCGCTGGCCGAGTTGCGGCCCGACAATGATCAGGGGGAACTCTATCTCACCGACACCCTCGCCATTCTCCGGGGCAAGGGGGAGGTCATCGCCGCATATCTGTGCGACGACGAAGTGGAGATTGCGGGGATCAATGACACCGAGCAGCTGGCGGCCATGGAGGTCGCGCTTCTTGAGAGGGAAGAGTGATGGAGTACATGTTCACCCCCTGGCGACGGAAGTATGTGGTTGACGGCGTGGCCGAGGAGGGTTGTGTCTTCTGCCGCCTGGCTGCCGATGAGAGTGCCCGCGACAGACTTCTGGAGACGGAGCACTGGTATCTCTGCCTCAATGCCTATCCCTACTGCAACGGACACCTGATGCTGGTGAGCAAAAATCATCTCAGGTGGCTCTCCGAGCTGTCGTCGGCTGCGCTGGCGGAGATGGCGCCGCTGCTGGCTCGAGCCGAGGCCGCACTGCGGCAGGCGTATGACCCCGAGGGTATGAACATGGGGATCAACTTTGCCGATGCGGGCGGTGCCGGCGTTCCTGGACATCTGCACATTCATCTGCTGCCGCGCTGGGCGGGCGACACCAACTTCATGACATCCGTTGCGCAAACCAGAATCCTGCCCGAGAGTCTGGAGCAGAGTTTCGATCGCATCGAAAAAGCATTGGCGGGATAGAGCATGGCGGGACGCAGAGGGAAAAAACGGAGCGGCAAGGGGCGCGGTCGCCGTGTTGGCGGCATCGTCCTGGCGGGTTCATTTATCCTTTTGCTCCTGTACTCGCTGGCGTTGCGTTACGATATTGGACTGGACGATATCGGGAGATTACTGGAGCGTGATGGAGGCGAAACATCTCCGCCCGCGTCGGTATACAGCCCACCGGCGGAGGTCGTAAGCGAGAAGAGCGGCGAGGAGCCGCTGCGGTTGCAGATTCTCAATGCCACCGGCATCAAGGATCTGGCGCTCCAGACCGGGGAGAAACTGAGACTCTGGAATGTGGATGCGGTCGACAGGGGCAACGCCCCTTCATGGCCGTTCCCCGAAACAATGCTGATAGTCCGCAATGGCCACAGACGGGCTATTTACGAACTGGCCAGAAAACTTGACGGAATTCCGGTCGTCATCCAGCGCAGACCCGATCTGATGCTGGACGGAACGCTCATTCTAGGGCATGATTGGGAAAAGTACAACTGGCCCGCGTCCAACTAGCGGGCGGCCAGCGGCAGAAGAGGTAGCGAATGTCCCTGACTCGCAAATCGGTTAAGATGATCGTGCTGAGTATCCTGCTCGGAATCGCTGTGGGTACTCTGGTTGGCGATCTCCTCGGGTTGATTCTGCCCGAGGGCATCCCGCGGGATGTCCTGACCTACGCCAAGAGCTTCACACTGGAGCCGGTTACGCTCAATCTGCTGGTTTTCAGCATAACCTTTGGTGTCAGCATCAAGTTCAATCTGCTGGGAATTCTGGGGATATTCATCATGATTCAGTTGCTGAAGTGGTCATGGTAGCGTTCATCGGCGGCATGGGCGGGCAGGAGATTCTGATGATTCTGGCGGTGGCGCTGGTAATCTTCGGACCAAAGCGGATTCCCGCCATCGCCAAATCGTTGAGCAAGATCACTCTGCAGGTCCGGCAGGCGAGTCGTCAGTTCCAGCGCGAGATCTACAGCAATCTCGATCCGGAGGAGATAGTCCGCAAAGCTACCCGGGAGGGGGAGCCGATGGGGAGTGGTGAGGTGGACGATTTGTATCGTCGACAGGAGAACCGGGATCAGGACGCGACAGAGCCTGCGGACAGCCCTCGGGAGGGGGAGCAGACCAAGTAACCGCCTGAGATATCAGGAGAAAAATAGATCCCCCTCGGGCATGCCCGGGGGGGATTCTCGTTGAGCTGGATCGCAAGTCGATCCTCAAAAGGAAGAGGGCCCGGCGCAGGCCGGACCCTCTTTGGATACTCTTGTTGCTGCGAACGGTCGCTACCGGCGACTGTAGTCGTAGTAGTACTGATCACGGAAATCCTCGACCTCGTACTTCTCCTTCATCTCGGTCAACCAACTCGCAAGGTAGACCTGCTGCGCGGCGTTGCGCAACTCCTCCAGAATCTTGTCATGTTCGTTCTGGAAGATGGATTTGTCGGACGGAGTCTTGGTCAGCACCTCCAGGGCGAAGAAACCCTGACTGGTCTCGATCACACCGGATACTTCACCCGTGTTGAGCATATGAGCCACGTTCTGGAAAGCGGATTCGCCGCCGATGCCGGGGAGGTAATCGGCGCGGACGAACTCGGGCGTCTCTTTGAGTTCGTATCCGAGATTCTCGGCGGCAGCCTTGAGCGACAACTTGTCGCGCGTGCGCACACGCAGTACCTGTTCGATCTTCTCGCGGGCCTGCTTCAGCTGCTGATCCCGCTTCCAACCCGTCAGAACGCGATCACGCAGATCGTCGAAGTTGCCGGGACCTGCCTCCTCGATCGCCAGCAACTGCACTATGTAGTTGGCATCGCGCGAACTGATGTTGAAACTGACATCGCCGACCTTCATCTTGGCGACCCGGGCCTTGACCGCACTGTTGTAGCCCAGCCCCTCAATCGCTTCACGCTCCGCAAAGGGCGCGGGAGACAGCAGCTCGCAGTCGAACTGTGTCGTTGCCGTGGCCAGGTCGCTATCGAGTGCGGCGATACGCAGCGAATCGGTCAGTGAGGAGAGGCTGTCCTGGGTGGCGTAGCTCAACTCGACGCGCATCAGGATGTGACGTACACGCACCTCTTCGGTGGGACCATCCGTGCGATGCTCCTCAGTTTTGATCAGATGATATCCGAAATCGGAACGGATGGGTTCGCTGATCTCGCCATCACCAAGGGCAAAAGCCGCCTCGGTAAACAGGGGATCCATGCCGGTGCGGCCGATCCAACCCAGATCGCCGCCGCTCTCGGCGTTGGCCATATCCTGCGAGAAGTCGCGGGCGAGATCCTCGAAAGCCTTGCCGCCCGTGATTTCACCCTTGATGTACTCCATCCGCTGCCGGACATAATCCTCATCGGCGGCGCTGGGATCACGGGACAGTTTGACGGCCTGAATGGTGTAGCGCTCGGCCTGCTCGAATTGATCGGCGTTCTCGGCCATCCAGGCGCGGAGAACGTCGTCACCCGGTTCCTCGTTCTCGAGGGTGATATCGCGCCACGGCTGGCTGACGTAGGCCACCTGAGCCAGGCCGAAACGACGCTCGAACTCACCGACTATGTCCCCTTCACCAATGTGAATGTTGGTCGAGTTGAGCTGCTGGAGGCGCTCACCGGGAAGTTCGTCGCGGATGATATCCTCGAAACGCTTCCAGTCGATATTGGGATTGTTCAACGCCTGATTATAGGTATCCCAATCGAAGTTGCCGGCCTCATCCATGAACTGATATTTCAGGAAATCCGGCGGATCGTGAGTCAGGACGTTGAGCACCTCTTCGTCGGAGATGACCAGACCGATGCGGGCGGCCTCCTGATCGATGATGGACTTGGCGACCATGCTCTCGAACACCTGGTCCTGAAGACGGAGGATCTCGTCATCGTAAACGCTCTGTCCCGCCTGACGGCCACGGGTGAGTTGACTGAGATTACGACGATAGAAATCATCGTATTCGGCCAAGCTGATACCCACATCGCCAACCATGCCGACCCACTGTTGACCACGAGGGGCAGAGGTGCCGCAACCCGTGCCGGAATAATCCGCGCCCCAAACAAAGACCATGGAAAGGACGAAAGTGACGATTACAATTATGAAGACGTTTTTAACAAACTTGCCTTCGCGCATCTGGGTTAACATGCAAAGCCCTCCTAAAGCCCGCAAAAACAAAAAAACTGCCGGGGAGTTTTAGCCTGACCGCCCACGCCGAGGGCGGCAATATGATGAGAAGACAAAAGTTAGCACACAAAGAGCTATCTCGCAACGGGAAACCGTAAGACTGATGACTTGCATTGGACTAAACCGCCGGCGGATCCCGGAAATCGGGAGGGAGGGGGTTTTTCGAGCAGTAATTCCGGGATGTCGGACGCCAGTCTCAGATCATCAGTCCGGCAAGATGAAACGGACACATACTGTCGACGGATGGTTCGGGGAGGTCGAAAAGACTCGACAATGGATTAACGTGGAATCCTGGCCGATGGTTGAGGTAATGATCACGTTGCTGAAGTGGCAGAGGCCGGTTTTTTCCCGTCGTGGCGCAGGAATGGGGGTTGTTGCGGGTCGGCAGAAAGGATAAAGTGCTGGCTGAGATGCCGTGCCCTCTGACCAAGTCTGGCGACATACCCTCATTGACATGCAGTGAAAGGTTCCGATGAGCACTCCGTTCGTCCATTTGCACAACCACTCCGATTACAGCATCCTCGACGGTGCGCTGCAGATCAAGAAAATGGTGGCGGCCGCCGTGGAGTACGGGATGCCGGCACTGGCCCTGACCGATCACGGCAACATGTTCGGGATCATCCAGTTCTATCTGGAGGCCAAAAAGGCGGGGATCAAGCCGATACTGGGGATGGAGGCCTACTCGGTCAGGGGCGACCGTCATGAACGGGCGCGTGCGGACGGAACCCGTCAGGAGATCAACCATCTGGTGCTCCTCTGCCGCAATCTGGAGGGTTACAGGAACCTCTCCCGTCTTTCCAGTCTGGCCTACAAAGAGGGATTCTACTACAAGCCCAGGATCGATCGGGAATTGCTCAGGAAATATTCGGACGGACTGATCGCCTGCAGCGGCTGCATCTCCGGCGAGGTCAACCGGCAACTGGCCAACGGCAACTACGATGAGGCAAAGGCCTCGGCGCTCGAGCTCCAGGAGATCTTCGGCGAGGGCAACTTCTATCTCGAGGTGCAGGATCACGGCATCCCCGAGGAGAAAGCCATCCGCGAAGGGGCGAAGCGGATGTCGGCCGAGACGGGTATCCCCCTGGTCGCCACCAATGATTGCCACTACCTGCGCAAAGGGGATCACAAGGCGCACGAGGTGCTGCTCTGCATCAACACGGGCAAGGACCTGGAGAGCAACAGTTTCCGGATCGAGACCGAGGATCTCTATTTCCGCAGCGGCGAGGAGATGATCGAACTCTTCGCAGACATGCCCGAAGCGGTCGAGAACACGTTGAAGATCGCAGACAAATGCGATGTCGAGCTTGAGCTGGGCAAGAACATCATGCCCAATTTTCCTCTGCCGGAGGGTTTCTCCACTCCGGAGTCCTACCTGGCCGCCTTGACCGAGGAGGGGCTGGCGGAGCGATTCGGGGTGATCACCGCCGAGCACAGAGAGCGGATCAAGTATGAACTCGATATCATCAACAACATGGGGTTTCCCGGATACTTTCTGATCACGCGTGATTTCATCAAAGCGGCTCGTGATCGGGACATCGCCGTCGGTCCCGGACGCGGATCGGCTGCGGGCAGCCTGGTCTGCTACTGCCTGGGGATCACCGATATCGATCCCATAGAGCACGGCCTGCTGTTCGAGCGGTTCCTCAATCCCGAACGTGTGACCATGCCCGATATCGATATCGATTTCGACTATGTGCGTCGGATAGAGGTCATCAAGTACGTCACCGAGAAATACGGGCAGGACAAGGTCTGTCAAATCATCACCTTCGGCACGATGAAGGCCCGAGCCGTCGTGCGCGATGTAGGGCGCGTGCTCAAGATCCCCTATGGCGAGGTGGATCGCATCGCCAAAATGGTGCCTGAGGATCTCAAGATGACGATCGCCAAGGCGTTGGAGGTCAACTCCGAATTGCGCGAGTTGACGAAGAGCAACGAGCCCCATCGCTACAAGGATCTAATTGAGTACTGCCTGGTGCTCGAGGGGCAGGTGCGCCACACCTCGACTCATGCCGCCGGGGTGATCATCACGCCCAAACCGCTGATCGAACATGCGCCGATCTACGTGAACAACAAGGGTGAAGTCACAACGCAGTTCGAGATGGGCATGGTCGAGACCGTCGGCCTGCTCAAGATGGATTTTCTCGGCCTGCGCACCCTGACCGTGATCGAGGACGCCCTGCGGTTCATCAACGCCGGCAAGAGCAAAGAGGATTCCCTGCGCCCCGAGGATATCCCGCTGGATGATCCGCAGACCTACGAACTGCTGCGTCGCGCCGATACGATCGGCACCTTCCAGCTCGAATCCGCCGGCATGCGCAATGTCCTGCAGCGCCTGCAGCCTACGGTCTTCGGTGATATCGTCGCCACCAATGCGCTCTTCCGCCCCGGTCCGATCGGCAGCGGCATGGTCGACGATTTCATCGACCGCAAGCGGGGGCGCAAACCCATCGAGTATCCCCATCCCGACCTGGAGGAGGTGCTCAAGGAGACCTACGGCACCATCGTCTACCAGGAGCAGGTGATGCGGATCGCCTCGATACTGGCGGGATTCAGCCTGGGACAGGCGGACATGCTGCGGCGGGCCATGGGCAAGAAGAAGGTCGAAGTGATGGAGGAGCAGAAGGTGCTCTTCGTCGACGGTGCGGGCAAGAGGGGGTATGACCTCAAGCAGGCGGCGGAGATCTTCGATCTGCTGGCCTTCTTTGCGGGCTACGGCTTCAACAAATCGCACTCGGCGGCCTACGCGCTGGTCTCGATCCAGACTGCGTATCTCAAGACCCACTATCCCGCCGAGTACATGGCCGCCTGCATGACGAGCGAAATGTCCAGTACCGACCGGATCGTGGTCTTCATGAACGAGTGTCGGCAGATGGATATCAAGGTGGTGCCGCCGGATGTGCAGCGGAGCTTCAGTGAATTCCGGGTGATCGACGGCGAGATCATCTTCGGCATGGGCGCGGTGAAGAATGTCGGTCTGGGAGCCATCGAGGAGATCATCCGCGGACGGGAAAAGGCGGGTTCATTCCGCGATATCTACGATTTCTGCGAATCGATCGATATGAGCAAGGTCAACCGCAAGGTGCTGGAGTGTCTGATCGATGCCGGGGCCATGGACTCCCTCGGCCCCAACCGTCCCAGCCTGCACGCGGCCGTGCCGGAGGCGGTCGCCGCTTCGCAGAGCAGGCAGCGGGAGCGGGAGGCCGGTCAGTTCAACCTGCTCGACTGTCTCGAGGAGGCGGACCAGGAGCAGGTGCGCAAGAGCGTTACCGAACTCAGGGATCTCGATGAGCGGGAGAAGCTGATGCGGGAGAAGGCCGTGCTCGGTTTCTTCGTTTCGGGACATCCTCTGGATTCGATGCGCGAGACCGTGCTGGCGATGCCGGTGCGCAACGCCGAGAGCATCAAGGAGTTGCAGGACGGCAAGGAGGTGCGGACGCTGGGGATCATCACCGGCGTGAAGCGGAAGATCGACAGCAAAGAGCGGACGATGGCCTTTCTCACGGTGGAGGACTATCTTGGCAGTTACGAGGTGATCGCCTTCAGCTCGGTGTACGGCGAATGCGGCCACCTGCTGGTGGAGGATGCGATCCTGGGTTTCGAGGGGCGAAGCAACATCAAGGATGCGGGCGATGTGAAGATACTGCTGGACAAGGCGTTCACCGTGGATGATGCCCTGACCCAATGGCCGCGCAATGTGCATATTCATCTCAGGGAGGGGTGCGGAGCTCGTGAGCTGGACTCCATTCAAGAGGTGCTCAGGGAGCATCCGGGCGGGCGTGAAGTGCTGTTCCATACCGTGAATGGCGAAGGGCGTCCAATAACCGTCCGAGCCCGCAATACGCGTGTGGAGACGGGGATGTGGCTGACCGAATTCCAGAGGGAGTATGCGGAGCAATTGCACTGTCGGTTCGAGGCCCGTCCCCATGCCGAGGTCAAACCACGCTGGAACAAGAACAACAACTGGTCACAGAAGGCCAAGGGCTGATAGTCGCAAGTGCAATAAAGACAATAAGTAGGCACCCCGTTTGAATGTCGTGCCTATGCAGAGGACCGGTGTCGGCTGAGGAGACTCGAGAGACGGGAGCGACAGCCGAGAAAGTGAATCTCAAGAAACCTTTCCTTTGACGCTTTTTCCGAACTTCAGCTAGACTGCCGTCTTGATTTGGGGCGCTGAGCCCGAATCTGACAGGATTTTCGCATCAGGAGTAAGATGGCTAAACCCAAATTATACAAGAATGTCGTCCAGGAGGACACGCTGGATCTTTTCGGCGGCGGGACAACGGAGGTTGAACCCGCAACCGTCCCCAAGCCCGCTTTGGAGACGATTGGCAAAGAGGCGGATCCGCCCGTGCCCCCAGCGACGCCGAAAGGCAACGGGAACGCCAAGGCCCGTCGTGGAGGGAGCAAGCCCCGCAAGGGGAGCGCCGAGGAGCAGGCCAAGAAGCAGCGCGAGATTTCGATCAGCGAGTTTTTCACCAAAAATCGCCATTTGCTTGGCTTCGACAATCCGATCAAGTCGCTGTTGACTACGATCAAGGAGGCCGTGGACAACAGTCTCGATGCCTGCGAAGAGGCGGGGGTTCTCCCCAGTCTGAGGGTCGAGGCGCATCAGACGGCGGAGAACCGCTTCAAAGTGATCGTACAGGACAACGGACCCGGCATTGTGCGCGCGCAGATCCCCAAGATCTTCGGCAAGCTGCTCTACGGATCGAAATTCCACAATCTCAAGCAGAGTCGCGGTCAGCAGGGGATCGGCATCAGCGCGGCCGGGATGTATGGCCAGTTGACCACGGGCAAACCGGTGCGGATCATCAGCCGGATTGGTCCACGAGCGCAAGCGCACCTGTACGAGGTGAAGATCAACACCAGCAAGAATGAGCCTATCGTCAGCCGCGATGAGATCGTGGACTGGGATGTCGATCACGGTACGCGAGTGGAGATCAACCTGGAGGCCTCATATAAAAGGGGCCGTCGCTCCATTGACGACTACCTCGAATTGACGGCAGTCGCCAATCCGCATCTGGAACTGTTCTATATCGAACCGGGTGGGGACGAGATTCACTATCCGCGCGTCAGCGACGAATTGCCCCACGAGGCCAAATCGATCAAGCCGCATCCCTACGGTGTCGAATTGGGTATCCTGATGTCGATGCTCGACAAGTCGAAGGCGCGCAACATCCGCAGCTTCCTGCAGGATGAATTTGCACGGGTGGGTCCGGGTATCGCGGATTCCATCATCGGGAACGCCATGCTCAAGCCCACCCTCAGGCCCAAGCGGGCCACACGGGATCAGGTGGAGCAGCTGCTCAAGGGGATCGCCGAGACCAAGATCATGAACCCGCCGACCAATTGCCTCTCGCCGATCGGCGCCGATGAGCTGGAGGCGGGGCTGGCCAAGGTCGTGGATGCGGAGTTCTACACTTCGATCTCACGCAAGCCATCGGTTTACCGCGGCAATCCCTTCCTGGTCGAGGCGGCTCTGGCCTGGAATGTTCAGGGTCAGAAGGCGGATGACCTGGCGGTCCTCCACCGTTTCGCCAACAGGGTGCCGCTGCAGTACCAGCAGGGGGCCTGTGCGATCTCGAAAAGCGTCATCAATACGGCCTGGAAGAATTATGGCCTGAGCCAGTCGCGTGGCGCTTTGCCCGCAGGTTCGCTGGTGATAGTGGTCCACATCGCCAGCGCCTGGGTGCCGTTCACCAGTGAGAGCAAGGAGGCGGTGGCCAGCTACCCCGAGGTGCTCAAGCAGATCAAGCTGGCTCTGCAGGATTGCGGACGGCAGCTGGGGATCTATATCAGAAAGGGCAAACGCCTGGCGGAGGCCCGCAAGAAGGCTGACTACATCAAGAGCTACATCCCGTATATTGGTGAAGCGTTGCGCGAGATCCTTGAGCTTTCCGAAGGGAAAGAGAAAGAGATCATAGAGACGCTTACCGATACACTCGAACGCAGCCGCAAGTTTTAGCGAGGAGCAGTTTTGGTCAAGAATCCGGTAGTCAAGAAGATCAAGAATCAGGCCCGGGAGGTTGAGACGGGCATTCTGGGCGGGAAGAAACCCTGCCTCAAGTTTCCCGTGCGCAGCCTGGCCAACGTCCGCTACGATCCCCGTAGGGGGCACTTCGCCATGAAGGGCGGCAAGAAGGAGCGGACACTGACCGTGGCGACGGTCAAGTCGTTTGCGCAGACGCTCAAGATGATGGCCCTGTCCAAGGAGCTGGTGAACCAGAACGATATCGCCACCAAGAGGGAGGCCTACTACGTCTCCAAGAACTGGGGAGCCGCCCGTTTCCGGGAGCAGCCGGAGAGTGACACCGTGATGGACGATGTCGAGGCCCTGTTCGGAGTCAACCGTGAGCAGCTGGGCTTTGTCCCCGAGGAGAAGGGCGGCGACGTGGCCGGCGAGTTGGTCGTGATGGATGTCGATCCCTCGACGGGCAAGAAACTGCGCATCGACTGCACCAAGTTCGGCAGCGGGGCCTACTCGATCCCCATCAGCGTCGAGCAACTGGATTTTGAGACAAACGCCTCGTTCATCCTGGCAATCGAAACCGCCGGTATGTTTCAGCGTCTGGTGAAGCACAGCTACTGGAAGACCGCCAATTGCATTCTGGTCAGCATGGGGGGGGTGCCGACCCGAGCCTGCAGGCGCTTCATCCGCCGGTTGGCTGATGACAAGAATGTACCTGTCTATGTCTTCGTGGATGGCGATCCCTACGGCATTACGAACATCTATCGCACTCTCAAGGTGGGGAGCGGGAACGCTGCGCATCTTAACGAGTACTTCTGCGTGCCCCAGGCCAGCTTCCTTGGCATAACACCCAAGGATATCACGGAATATGACCTGCCGACGCACCCTTTAAAAGAGGTCGACAAAAAGCGCGCCCAGGATGCCCTCAAGAACGACCCCTTCGTCAAGCACTACAAACAGTGGCAGAAAGCGCTGCAGACCATGATCAACATGGGGGTCCGTGCCGAGCAGCAGGCGCTGGCCAAGCACGGACTGAACTATGTCATCGATGAATACCTCCCGCGCAAGCTGGAGAAACCGCAACTGTTCCTGCCCTGATCCCCCCGGGCCGGGCAAAAAACGAGAGGTGGAGTGATTATGTGGAGAACATACAAGATTATGGCTCAAGTATTCCTGATTCTGATGCTGGCCACTGGCGTTGAAGCGCAGGATGAAGGCTATGTGGATGATGTCTATCTGAGCAACGGCGAGACCACTCTGGATATCATCGATAGCCCTACAGCCCAGGTCCTGCGCAACGGTGAGTACCGACTGGGGTGCCGCCTGATGGCCATGGGCTCGGTTATCGCCCATGCCGATGTGGGTATTCAGGACAGGGTGTCGATCGGCGTCTCCTGGGGCATGACTAATCTGCTCGGTCGCGATGATGTCGAGACCTACGAGAACACCGGCCTGTCGGTCCGTTTGCTCCTGGTGCAGGAGATGCAGTATCCTGGTATCGCCATCGGTTTCACGAATCAGGGTTATGGTCACTGGTACGAGTCCCTCGAACGCTACGAGCGAAAGAGTAAGGGATTCTACGCCTGCGCCACGCGTCACTGGTATGGTCCCTGGGATACGGAGATTGTCACTACCGGCGGGATCAATTATTCGCTGGAGAAGGAGGACGAGTCCTCGGTGGATGCCTTCTTCGGTCTGGAGCAGACCTTCGACGGACAATTCTCGTTGCTGGTTGACTACTCGCTGGGTCTCAACGACAGCAGGGGCGAGGACGAGGAGGCCGCGGGCTTCGACTCGGAGCGCCGCTTCGGCGATGGCCTGGGCTGGCTTGATTTCGGGCTATGCTGGACACTGGAGGGTAGTCTGGAGCTCAAATTCGTCTTACGTGACCTTTTGTCGAACTATCGTGATCCGGCCACAGGCAAGAGAACTGCAGTGGACAGGCAATTCATGATCAGCTACGTGGGGAGTTTCTAGGCATGCCGACTGGTGGGCCCTATCTCGATTTCGAAAAGCCCCTGGCCGAACTGGAGGCCAGGATTGAGGATATGCGCTCGTTTTCGAACAGCGAGAATATTGAGGTCAACGACGAACTGGTCCGGCTTGAGGCAAAGGCCGACAAGCTGAGGCGCCAGATCTATGGCCGTTTGACCCGTTGGCAACAGGTTCAGTTGGCTCGCCATCCCGGTCGACCCTACACGGCGGATTACATCGAACTGATATTCGGTGAGTTCCTGGAGTTGCATGGCGATCGTCTATATGGTGACGATCCGGCGATCATAGGCGGTATGGCCGAATTGGAGGGCATGCCGGTAATGGTGGTCGGCCACCAGAAGGGGCGGGAGACCAAAGAGAAGATGGAGCGCAATTTCGGGATGCCCAACCCGGAAGGGTACAGAAAAGCGCTGAGATTGATGGAGACGGCTGCCCGATTCGGGCGTCCGATCATCACCTTTGTGGATACTCCCGGTGCTCACTGCGGACTCGGAGCGGAGGAGAGGGGGCAGGGGGAGGCCATCGCCCGCAATCTGCGCGAGATGGCCCTGCTGCCCGTACCCATAATCGTCGTGATCACAGGCGAGGGCGGCAGCGGCGGGGCTTTGGCCCTGGCTGTGGGGGACAGAGTGCTCATGATGGAACATTCCGTATATTCCGTCATAACGCCCGAGGGTTGTGCATCGATCCTCTGGAATGATTCGCAGAAGCGGCAGGAGGCTGCCGACGCCATGAAGATGACCAGCCGTGACCTGGCGGAATTCGAGGTCGTGGACCGGATCATCACGGAGCCTCTCGGCGGGGCACATCGCGATCCCGAGGCCATGGCGACCATATTGAGCTCTGTTCTCAAGGAGGAATTGACGGAGTTGCAGGGGATTGATGGGGACGAACTGGTGGAGCGACGGATCGCCAAGTTTGCACGTATGGGGGTTTTCCAGGAGGAAGACCATACTTGATTTAAGTATCGGGAAGCATTATGATCTACCTTACCAGTCAGTGATCTTTCCACTTTTTGGGAAGAACTTCAATTTCGGGCTTGCCCGAGCTCCCCTGTGTCCAATAGAAATTGTCAGGGTAATCAGAACCCTGGCGAGGCTTTTGCGTGCGCATTCGTTTCGCCGCAAAACGGGCTATTGTGAACGCTCAAGGAGCAACCGATGAAGTTCGACTCTTCCATTCTCGCTACACTTGCCTGCCCGGTATGCAAAGGTGCCTTGCGCATTGAGGACGATGCGGACGAGGTAAACCCGCATCTCTGTTGCGATGCGTGTGCCGTTAGGTATCCAGTGCAGGACGGAATACCTGATTTGCTTCCAGAAAGCGGAAGGAGCATGGATGAAGAGGCGTAGTTTACTGGCAGCTCTGCTGGTGTGTTTGGCCACTGTGGCCGGAGCGGTCGATGCCGAATGGACCGGGAGCGGCCATCAGGGCACGTTGAGACTGACATCTTCAGGCATGGACAGCAGTGGTGAGGATCCCCTGGAATATGTCGTCGCGTTGCCGGAAACCGGCTCCTGGCACGTACGCGCCGTTCAGATCGACGGCGTGCCGGTCGAGACCGAGCGGGTCATCGACATCATGCCCCCACGTGTCTTCCGCAGAACACGGGTGGGGTGTTTGAGCTTTGTCGCCAACACGCCTCTGTGGCGTGATGTGACCATCCACCTGGCATTCGATGAATCGTTACCGGCCGATCGAGGTGTCATGACCGATCCGGCCCTCAGGAACCTGTTTGTGAACCCGGGACAGGCCCGTCAGATCTCCGAGGGGACGAGCGGGCGCGCCGTCGCTTCGGAAATCTTCGATGGCAACTACAGATTCATCAGGATCGACGTTTCGGATGCGGGTATCTACAGTCTGGATTACAACGCACTTCGCAACGCCAACCTTCCCGTAGGTACGGACCTGACCACCCTGAAACTCCAGGGAGCGCTTGGGCAGGCGCAGCCGTTCAACCTAACCGACGGCAGTGGGTCTTGGGAGAGGGGATGGGAGCCGCGGAACGTCCCCCTGCAAATCCTCGGCGGCGACACGTTCAATGTCGATTCGGAGATCCGGTTCTATGCTGTCGGTCTGGACTGTTTTCGCTCGACCTTTGATCCGACGGCGGACTGGACGGAGTACTACAGAAGTTTCTATGCCGTCTGGGACACATACTTCCTGTCCTGGGGAACCGATCCGGGATCAACCGTCGGCAATGGTGATGCGGAACCTCAGGTCGGAGATAGCGTATTGGACCGCCTGCCAGTAAGGCTACACAAGGAGAACAACTTCGCCTATTCCCCCAGCCAACTGCTTGAGGACGGCTGGGCATGGAGCGTGTACAACAAAAGTATGGAGCAGGGGTTCACTGCGGATCCCGTCTCACTGCAGAAACCCGCTGCGGGATCCGATCTGCGCATGCGGATAGGTTTCGACGCCATCAAGGACAGTTCGCACCCCAGAGGACCTCATCATGTCCAGGGGTTCCTCGGTTCACGGGATGCGGAGCATATGGTGAACGATGAGTCCTTCGATATCGTCAGCAGCCGCTATGACCACGTTCTGGATGGAACCATCGCGCTTCCTGCGGATCTTGTGGGGGTCGAATCCAGTACCTTCTACCTGTTCATGCCCAATGACCCGCCGCTGGGGCTGGAGGAGGACTTCGGTTACCTGCTCTGGTACGAACTCTTCTACGACATGCAGCTCGAGACAACCGATTCGGCTCCCCTTGATATCTACGTTCCCGCCAATGGGGGCAGAAGCGAGGTGACGCTTGCGGGTTGGAATGCCGAACCCGAGATCTGGGATATCACCGATCCCGAGGCAACGCAGATTCTCTCGAACGCCGAATTCGATCAGGACGAGCTCAGGATGGGGCTGAATACCGCCACCATGCGCCACCTGCTGGTCGTGGATCCGACCAACGGCGGTAGCATCAAGACCCCGGTTCGGGTGCAGGCCGTTAATCCGACTCCCCTCCGCAATGACGACATCAATCCCGACATGATCGTCATCTATCACGACGCATTCCAGGCATCCGCGATGACCTATGCGGCTTTCAGACAGACGAATTTCCCCAGTGAGAGCGGTGCAGGCGTTGTGGAGACGGTGGCTGTCAGTGATATCTACGCCAATTTCGGCCACGGAATGCAGGATGTCGCCGCTATTCGCAACTTCCTCAAGTACCGTTACGACGCTCCCGACAGCCGATTGCTCCATGTACTTCTGCTCGGTGATGCCAGCTACGATTACAGGAATTTCTACAATCATGAGGTATTCGGCGACGGTACGAACTGTCTGGTGCCTGCACTCAGCGACCGTACGATAACGGAGCAGAGCCCGTCGTGGGATCATTCGACCGACGATTATTTCTGCTTCATGGATCTCGTCGATTCCAGCGCGCCCCAGGCGATAGTCGATCTGGCGATTGGCCGCTTGCCTGCCCAGGACGTCATCCAGGCCGGCAATATGGTCAGCAGGATCATCGAATACGAATCCGATACCGAACCGGGTATCTGGAGGAACCGGGTAGTCATTGCCGCCGATGACAATTACAAGCCCGGCTACCCCGGGATTGATACGATCCAGCATACGCCGCAGGCGGATATGCTGGATAAATCCTATCTGCCGCCGGAATTTGATGTCGAGAAAATCTATCTCTGCGAATATGAGATGGAGCCGTCCCATGTGAAGATCAAGGCCCAGATGGATCTCCTGGAGGAGATCAATGAGGGGATCTTGCTGTTCAACTTCATCGGGCACGGAGGGGACGGAGTTCTCACCGATGAGAAGCTGTTGCTCACTCAGAATCTGAACACTCTGCACAACGCAGGTCGTCGTTTTCTGTTCATCTCCTCCAGCTGCAATGTGGGGCAGTTCGACAGTCCCCTGATCAAGAGCATGACCGAGACCATGGTCGGCATCTCCAATGGCGGCGCCATCGCTACCTTGGCCTCGACCTCGACCTCGAACCCGAGCAATAATTCACTCTGGCACAGGAATATCATCTCAAGGCTTTTCCCGGATCGCACCATGATCGACTCGGCACCTGTCGGGGTTGCGATGATGCAGTCGAAAGTCGCCTTCCAGGATGGAAATGACGGCCGAGTTCTGGAGCGTTATGTCCATCTGGGAGATCCCGCAGTTACGCTGGCAATGCCTGAAATGCAGGTGGAGTTGGAATGTGTCCCTGCCGATACCATGAAGGTCGGGGAGCTCATGAGTATCCATGGTCAAGTCGTCAACGCAGGTTTGCCCGTAGCTGATTTCAATGGTGAGGTGATGCTCAGTGTCAGGGCATCTCAGGACGACAGGGGTTGCGAGTATCTGCCCGATCTCTGGCACATCTACAACACCAAGGGGCCGGAGGTCTTCAGGGGGCGCGTTCAGGTCACGAATGGCGAATTCCAGTCGCCTGAATTCTTCATCCCCGGACTGTCCACCGTTGCCCTGGGTTCTTTGGGCAAGATACGTGCATTCGCCACCAGTGAAACCGGCTGCGCGGTCGGGTGTATCGATTCGCTGGAGGTCGTCACCGGGGTATTGCCTTCAGATGACACCCCGCCGGAAGTTCACCTCCAGATCAGCAACGGTACGACAAGCGGTGTCCCTGGAATGGCCATGAACCTTACTGCCTCTGCTCCCGCAGGCATCAATATGCTTGGCAACAGGCCGCATAACTCCATATTCCTGGAGTACGTTGAGATGGGCGAGGTTGAGAACCTTACCGAGAGATTCGAATACGATTTGGGAAGCGCCACCTCTGGCTCTGTCTCCAGCGTCCTGCCCAGCGGTATCGATGAGGGGTTGAACACGATCGTGGCCTCCGTTGCCGACAATCTGGGCAATGTCGGACATGATACCCTGACGGTTCGGATCTATGAAGAGGGGCGGGTTGGTCTGTTCAATGTTCAGCCTTTCCCCAATCCGTTTGCGGATAATTGCATGATCGGTTTTGAAGTGTCGGCGCCGGCCGACGTGGAGTGCAGGATCTACACGATCACCGGAAGACGCGTGCGGATCCTGAATCTTGAATGCCCCGATGCTGCGAAGTATCACTTTGACTGGGATGGTCGTGGCGAGGGGGGAGACCCCGTCGGCTTCGGCACATATCTGTATCGTTTGCGAGCGATTTACAGGGATGACCCGGACAGGGTTCGCGAATCTACCGGAGCCCTGGTAAAGATCGGGGACTAATCTTGACCTGAGAACCATTTTGGTTCTATATTGCGCAGAATCAACCCTTTCGGAGGAATTGTTTCATGAGTTGGATCCAGAATCGACACAGCCTGATACTTCTAACCGTGCTGTTTATGCTCGTCAGCGTTGCACCTGTCATGGCGAGTATTGCAGGTGGTCAATGTCTCCAGATCCCCCCGGGAGCTAGGGCTAATGGATTAGGGCAGGCTTATGTCGCATTGGCAGATGATGCCACCGCCGCCTGGTGGAACCCCGCAGGATTGGGTTTCCATACAGGCAGGACCTTGGGGATGATGCACAGTCAACTCGTTCCCGACCTCGCCGACGACATTTACTACGAGTACGCGGCCTTTGTTCATCAGAAAGATGGTTGGGGCACCTACGCCATCAGCTTGATCTATCTTTCGTATGGGGAGAGTGCGATTACCAGCACCAGCTCCACCGTCGAGGGCTATTTCAACTCATATGAGTTCTCGCCTGCCATCAGTTATGGCGTGAAATTGGATGAGAACACATCCCTCGGAATGGGCTTGAAATATGTGAGGGTTGATCTTGCTCCGGACACCGCTACTCACGACATCAATCGTGATGGCGCAGGTTCTTCGGTTGCGATTGATATCGGTTTGATGAGGCGTCTGGGAATGTTCAACATCGGTGCCGTGTTGTCGAACTTTGGACCGAACATCAGCTTCATTGACGAGGAGCAGAGTGATCCCATGCCCCGTCATTTCAAGGCCGGCATCTCGGCAATCCCTGTCGTCAACGAATATGGACACTTACTGGCGACATTCGATGCCAGCAAGATGCTGGTTGATGGCGGCCCCTTCATCGCCAACTGCGGTTTTGAGGTGCAATATACCGACGTGATCGCCCTCAGGATGGGCTATATCTACGATCAGGATGGCGATATCGAGTCATTCACGTTTGGTGGCGGCGTTTGTGTTCCGCTCTCCAATAAGGATCTGTTCATCGATTACGCCAGCGTTCCTCAGGCCTCCGAGTTGGACAGGGTTCACCGTTTTTCATTAGAATTGCATTTCTAGGACGGTATATATAGTGAGTTTATGCAAGCAGCTTCCGGCGGCAAGGGCCGCCGGAAACGTATCAGGCCCCCTGCTGCTTCTCTCCGCGATGCTTGTTATCATCGCCCTTCTATCAACCGCTCCCGCTCTTGCCGGAGATGAACGGCTCCGGCCCATCAAGCCGATTGAGGGTGAAAGTCCCTCAATCGAGTTGAGGATCGAGAGGGCTGAAGAGGTTCAGCGGCTGGTAGCGCCCTTATATGAAAACAGACTGTTTCGGGAACGGGACGAGTCTATGGACAGAGCCGGGCGAGCTGAGCTTGTCAACATCCTGGTGCTTCGTCTGGCCTACAGATCCAATCGTTTGCCGGAACTGAACACGATCCCGGCGGACGGTGGCCTGATGATGGATGCCGCCGATGTCCCGGAATATGCGCTGCGTGTGGATCCTCCGCCGCACGATACCGCCTATTTCGAGGCCCATATGAGGGCATTGCGCGAGTTCTACCTTATTCAGAGCTACGGCAAGTTCGATATGGAATGGACTATCGCCGAGGGACCTTCACCTGCCGATGGCGCGTTCCTGATCTCCGATATCGCGGACTATGCTCCCCCGGAGGGGGAATCCTGGTCATTGGAGCTGCTGGAAACCTTCATGCGTGCCGCTCTGGACAGCATCAATACCCAGCTGCTGGACACTCCGGGCAACACTATCCGTTTTGCGGATTTCGATCACGTCATCATCTTTCATGCGGGCAGCGATTTCCAGAATGATGTCTTGCGCAACAGTCCCAACGATCTGCCGACTTTCAATATCTTCTTCGGCGACCCGCTGGGTCCGCATCCCGTGGATGTCGATGGTGAGACTCTGCTGGGCTCGGTGGTGCTCCTGCCCGAAACGGCAACCCAGGATGCCGATGCCGATCACGTACTGGGGGCGATCAATGCGGTGACCGCCCACGAGTTCGGTCATCAGCTGGGGCTCGTGGATACCTATAACACCGACTGGGGTTGGCCCAGCGTGGGCTACTGGGATCTCATGGACAGCGGCAATCAGGTTCTCTATGGCTTCGAGCGACCGGGAGAGCCTGAAAACCTGTTCGTAATCGGCGCCTTGCCGACCAGTTTCTCCATCTGGCACAGGATGATCCTCGGCTGGGTCGAGGAGGAGGACGGCTCGCTGCTGCGTCCAGGCGGCGGCTCCCGCAGTGTTGAGCTGCGCGCCTGCAACCTTCAGGACGAGGGGCACAAGGCCGTCAGGATCGATCTGACCGACAGCGAGTACTTCATCCTGGAGAACAGACAGGAGCAGTTGTACGTCGGGGACCGTTTCGTGAAACAGGATCCCGACACCAAGGTCTTCCAGTTCATGTCCTTCAATTTCCCGCTGTTCCCCGACAGCGCGCTCAACAATGGCGAGTACGACTACTTCATCGAGCAGGCGGGCCTGTTGGCCTGGCACATCGATGAGCGGGGCTTCCCCGGGATCTATGACGGCAACATCGTCAACCCGAACCATGACAAACATGTACAGCTGGTGCAGGCCGACGGTGTCGGGGATCTGGGCAACCCCTACTCCTGGAGCTGGCGTGGCGACGAGTATGATCCGTTCTACACCGGCAACAATACCGAGTGGACAGACACCACCGTCCCCTCGACACGTCTCCGCGACGGCACCTCCTCCGGTTTCAGCCTGACGGATCTCGTCACCAGCCCCTACCTGACGGAGACGAGCGCGGTGGATTCGATCATCACCTTCGATATCGCCCTGCAGGGTTTCCCCCCCGGTTTCCCGCGGGATGACAGCGAACTCGTCGACAGCACACTCGTCATCTCCCCGGCTGCGGGCACCCTTCTGCCCATGGGGACCTGGCTCGGGTACATGATGTCCTCGCTGAATCTCGATGCCGAGGAGCAGGCGCACTGGGTACGGAGCGAGACGCTCCTCGACACGGATCCCGACCTGACCCCGGTGACCCCCCTGCCCCGAATAGAGGGATTGCCTCTGGGAGCTTTCCGGATACCCACTGCGCTGAGCAGCATCTCCTACTGGGGGGTGGCGACCAAGGACAGGGTGGATATCTGGGAAATGCCTGGTGGTGATGAAGCTGCGGATCCGCCGCCGGAACCTCTGGCGACCATACCTCTGGCGGATTCCCTGATTGCCGGTCCGATAGTCTATGCGGCGCCCGACACCACCTATCTGTTTTGGGTTACGACACCCGGCACTCTGGTTGACGGCCTGAAGCTGGTCACCTCGGATCGCTCTCCGACCGTGAAGAGGTTACCCCCCCGTGTGATAGAGCGCGGCGATCGGGACCGCGCGGAGAATGTCAAGACCCGCCTCGTGAGGATTGAGATGGAGGGGCAGCAGAAGCTGGTTCACTGCTATGCCGATGCGGACACCAGCTACGCCACGGTCCTGGATATCCGCAACATCGTGGACCCCAACGTTCTCCCGCCAATCGACCTGGAGATGCCTCAATCCTCCGGCTCCACCTACTGGATCAGGGTCATGGACACGGATGGGAACGACAGTGACGAGATTCTCTGGATCGATGATTCGGGGCATGTCGCCAAGTTGACCGAAGGGGGGCCGGTGACCCTGTTCGCCGCCGACCTGGGTGTGGGTGCCGTCACGGCGCCGCCAATTCCGGCTGACATGAACGGCGACGGCCTGCCGGAGTTGATTATCCCCGCCGGATCCCATGTCCATCGTTTCTCGATGGCGGGCCACGAGCATCTGAACTGGCCCGTGCGGTTGGAGGAACTTGTCTATCTGGAAGAGACCATGCGTGTCGGCAGTGTGCTGCGCGCAAGCGACATTGACGGGGACAACCTGTCGGAGCTGATCTTCTTCTCGCAAACGGGACATCTGCTCATTATCGATGATGACGGCGAGCCCATTCTGGGGACGCCGCGCTCCATGGCGGCAAGCGGTCCCAGGGATATCTACACGCCCTCGGGCAAGGTTTACGCCGTGAGCAAAGAGGGATATCTCCTCTGTTTCGAGGGGCTGAAGGGGAGCCGCCTGGTCGCGGACTGGCCCCTGGACAGTGGCGGCTCGACCCGCGACGGCACCTGGTCGCGCTGGCACGCCATCTCCCAGGTTGCGGTTTTCCCCGAAGCCGAGGATTGGTTCATCTACCCCAACCCGGCGGCGACGACGGCTCGCGTGTACCATGGGGCGACGGAACCCGGCACCAGGGCGCACGTGGAGGTCTTTGACATTGAGGGTCAACTCTGTTTCCGCAAGGAGGGGATCTCCGAAGCCGGTGGACCCTGGGAACTGCCCCTGAATCTGACAGGGCTGGCACCGGCGGTTTACATCTGCAAAATCGAGATTGAAGCTGACGGTAGATCTGTCCAATTCATCCGTCGACTGGGGGTTGTGAGATGATGCGACGCATGGCGCTGGGTGTGCTCCTTATTTCGTTTGCGGTCGGTTCCTGTGGAGCCATGGAGCTGAAACCCCTGCTTTACTCGGCATTGATACCCGGCCTCGGAGAGTGGTCTCTCGGATACAAGAAGCGCGCTGTCGGGCACTGGGTCGTCGAAGCGGGGTGCTGGGCCGGCAACTTCTACTATCGCGAACAGGGATTCGATGCGCGACACAGGTATGAAGCCTTTGCGCGTGAACACTGGGACTCCATGCATTGGGCCTCCTCATGGAGCGATGAGATGCCCGTCTGGCTGGAGGAGTGGTTCACCGAGCAGGACTGGAACGATGCCGTCAAGTATGCCGAGCCGTTCCAGATCGCCATGGAATTCGAGGCGGATCACCCGGGCTACCTGGAAAGTCACTACGCGGCCTTCCAGGACGACTCGCAGCATTACTACGAGAATATAGGCAAGTACAACTGGTACCGCTGGGGCTGGGACGATTATGACGTGGACGCCGATTACTCGGTGAATCGTTATCGTTACACCGACCTCAGAAACGAAAGCAACGACAATTTCAATCGTGCGCACAAGTTCATCACGCTGATGATAGTCGCACGTGTCGTCTCATTGGCTGACACGTTCATACTCCTGCATCGTCTGGAAAGCAATCCTGATCTCGATGCGTCCGGAGATTGGCATCTGGATTTTGAGCCCACGAATATCGTCGATGGCGGTTTTCGGGTTGCCCTGACAAGGAGCTGGTAACATGATCTCCCGGAATTTCGCAATTGCATTGACCCTTGTCGCACTGCTGTTGACGGCCGCCGCCGGGTGGGCGGATACCGCAGTATTTGAACAGGGCGCCAGCTTCAGCTCCAGCCTCTCGGGCGGCTCGCTCAAAGAGTTTCGCCAGGGGACCGGTGTCTACGCCTGGACCCGAAAGCAGCCGGAACCTCAGGGCAAGACGGGCATCGAGGAGAAGCCGGAGGGGCAGGTCAGCCTCATTCAGGCTTTGTGGCGCAGTGCAGTCGTTCCTGGTTGGGGAGAGATGTATCTGGGCGCCAACAGAAGAGGCGGCATCTTCTTCGGCACCGAAGTGGGCATCTGGGGCACCTGGAGCACCTTCAAAATCCAGGAGCATCTCCGCAAGAGCAACTACATCGAAATGGCGCGCAATACGGCCGCCGTCGCCAGTGATGATCACGATTCCGACTACTGGAAGTATGTGGGGTTGCATCTGAGCAGCCAGGAGTTCAACGAATGGCTCCGCACATACGCGAAAAGCGAGTTCGGTTTCGGAACATCCGAGTACACCGCATATATCGACGACCACGAGATCTCGGAGGCCAACGGCTGGGTCTGGAACAGTACCGCCCGCATGCGTGACTTCGCCTATAAACGGCAGGCGAGTCTGGACGCCGGGCGCAGAGCCACCTATACGCTTTATGCCTGCCTGATCAATCGAGTCGTTTCCATGATCGATGTCTGGCGTCTCAGTCGGGTCTACAATGAGATCGCCGTCGAGACGGCTGGAGAGTATGCCGGATTCGATGTCCGTGTCGTACCCGACGAGGTCGGTCTCGGCATGTCCTTCGGCTGGTTCAAGAACTTCTGATCCGTCCCGGTCCGGTACCGGCCGACCCTGCGGGAGGTCCATGTCACAGATATCCCGCCTCTGCGTTCTGACGTTGTTGCTGTTGACCCTGATCAACACCGGTGATGCGCTGTCGGTGGAGGAGAACCCGCCGGATGGCGTCGCCGGGGTCCTTGTGCCATTGCAGTGTTTCACCCCCTCCGGCAAAACATATTCCGACACGGTACAGGTGACCGGACATATCGATATTCCCCGTGTGCGCGACATGTGCGTCTCGAGCATGGGCGATCTGCTCATACTGACCGATAAGGGTGAATTGCTGCTGATCGGCGGCGATGACCATTCCGCAACAGAGGTGTTCGATGGCGATCTCGATCCCCGTGACCGGCCCGAGGCGGTTGCGGCGGAGGGGGGCGACTGGCTGTTGCTGCTGGATCGCGGCAGACGGATTCTCCGTTTGGGAAGTCGCGGTGAGGATCTGGGATCCATCCACCTTACCGATGATGAAACGTGGCGACACATCTCGGGTGATCGCTCCGGCAGGATCTGGCTTGTCGACGAGATCCGCGGTCGACTGCTGGCTCTGAGTTCAGGCGGGCAGGAGCTGCAGCGCTGGGACCTGACACGATTGCTGCCCGGATTCCGTGGCCCGCTGGCCGCCTGGTGCCCGGATGGACAGGGGGGGCTCTGGTTGCTGGAGGTCCGCGGCCGGACCATCCGCCATCTGAATTCTGCAGGTAATCCCCAAAAGGGGGTAACCGTGCGGACAATCGACTCCGGCTCGGTCTTGATGTGGTCCGACAGGGAGCAAACCGGAGCGCTGCTGCCCTTATCCCGAGAGGACAGAGCGAAGCTGCTGCCCTGGCGTGAGAAGCTGTTGCTTCTGCTCGGCGGGGAGATTCGGATCCTCACGCACGGCGAATCGGAATCCGGATGACCTCCGTCAGAAATGCTGGAGAATGGGGCGACCTGCCGCTGCGGCAACTATCCGGTTTGATGTTGCTGCTCCCCCTGATGCTGCTATCGGTATGTGCAACAGCGGTTGCCGCCGATGAGACCGCGGATGAATCCCCGGCCGCTATATCCGCCCCCTTCGACTCATTGCTGAATTTCTCATTCCGACGTCATCTTGCGGCGGGCGAGGTCAATCTCGACCTGGGGGTAACCTACCTGGTTCCCGGGAGCGAGACGGTCTGGTGGAACGGAGTGATCATGATCCCGGGGGACGAATATCGTCTCCATCCGGAGGCGGGCAGCCTGGAGCTGGACTTCGTCAAAGAGGAGGGTGTGCTCGAGGTAACCGCCCGTCGCCTTCGGATTCCCCTGCAACGGGTCTATATGCTGAACCCCTTGCGCCCTTGGCGCGAGATGGTCAGGGATCAACTGGAAAGAACCCCCCGTGAGATCAACGACCGGCAGGCCCGAACCGGGCAACCTGGTGGCGGCAGTATCACCATGGGGGGCAGCAAGTCCCTGATGCTCCGCATGGGCAGTGGCGAAAGCGTGGTGCTTGAGCAGAATCTCCGCTTGAATCTGCGGGGCATGTTGAGCGATTCGACCATGGTCGAGGCCGTGTTGCGCGACGATGACCTCCCCTTCCAACCGGAGGGCAACACCGAACGGCTGGATGAACTTGACAAGATCTTCATCCGCATCAACGGTCCCGCCGGACAGGCGCAAGTGGGCGATTTCGTCTTCACCGCGCCGGGTCGTCTGCTGACCCCGTTCAACAGGGATTTTCAGGGATTGCAGGGAGACCTGCGCCACAGGCGCGGCCAATTGTCGGCCTGGCTGGCCCAAAGCCGCGGCCTGTTCAAGAGCCTCGAATTCTACGGTGAGGATGGACTGCAGGGGCCGTATGAACTGCTGAGCGCGATGCGCAGCAACGGAGCCGTTATCCTGGCGGGCAGCGAGCGGGTCAGGCTCAACGGTCGTCTGTTGACTCGCGGCCGCAACCGCGACTTCACGATCGACTATGATCTGGGCACCATCTCCTTCAACACGATCATCAGCATAGGCAGCGGTGATGTGATTCGCGTCGACTTCCGCTATTCCCAGGAGGACTGGCGGCGAAATGCATGGGGCGTGAGCGGCGCTACATCGCTGGGACCGCTGCGCCTGGATTACCTCCATTTCTCGGAGAGCGATGATCCCGCGGACCCTCTCGCCTTCTCGCTGACCAGCGCCAACCGTGAACTCATCGCCGCAGCCGGCGACAGCACGGTGATCACCTCGGGCACAACGGAGGCGCCGGGCACGGGGCACTATGTCCTCACCCATGAAAATCCCGACAATCCCGAAATGGTTACCTACGCCTGGGTCGATACTCTGGGCAACTACAACCTGCGGTTCCATGAGGTCGGCGCGGGGCTGGGCGATTACACGTTCTCCAGTGTCAGCTCGCAGGGGGAGAGGATCTTCAGCTACAGGGGCGAGGGCCAGGGTACGCATAAATTGGGTCTGCTCCTCACTGCCCCGGAATCATATATGATCGAGAGTCTCCGGCTGGATCTCGAAACCGAACGCTGCACGGTGAACGCGGAGGTTGCCCTGAGCAATCTGGACAGGAACTCGCTATCGACACTTGATGACGGCGACAATGCCGGTCTGGCGGTTCGCGCCGATCTGCGGTGCGAGTTGGGCGCGGTGGGCGAACGGGATCTGGCAGCCGTCTCCTCGGTCAAAACGCGTGCCGCCGAGTTCAGCTTCCCCGGTGTCCGCTACGGATCGGATCACTATCGCGCCTGGAATCTGCCGCTGGCTACGAACTCCTATTCCCGGTTGAGCGAGAGTGAGTACTCCGCCGGATTGATCTGGGGCGAGATGCAAAGCGGCGGCATCCTGCTGAATGCCGAGCGGATGGAACTGGGGGATCGCTTCACCGGCAATCGCCTGGTCGCCGGTGCCGAGCAGCGCTGGGGCCAGGTCGCGATCAATTCGGATATCCGGGTTACCGAAACAGAGGACGAGCTGCAGGGTGCGGGGCGTCTGGAGTACTCCCGTCTGGGGCTGACGCTCCCCCTGCCGCTTCTGCGAGGCGTCCAGGTCGAACGTGAGCTTGCCGCCAACGAAAAGGCGGGTGAACAGGATGATCTGCGTCTGCCGGAATTACGCAACAACTACGAGTGGGAGCAGGCGGAGGTTCGCTTCGGCAACAGAGGGACGGGTGGACGCAACTGGCGATTGACATGGTCCGAGAAGAGCATCCGCTCGGGAGCGGGCACCAAGGGGCATTTGCGGCAATTCACCGGGGCCATGCAATCCGGATTGCCCCGCGACGGCCGGCTGGAATTTCACGGACACTACCAGAACCGGGAGGGGATGGGAGCTGGCGAGCAATTCCAGGCGGAGACGAATCTCAACTGGTACGCGCGTCCCGGAGGCTGGGGGGGCGATCTCCTCTACAGACTGGGCAGCAGGAAGCAGAGACTGCGCAGGACTCAGTTGGTGTATATCGGTCTCGGTCTTGGTGACCGCAACCAGGAGGGTATCTACCTGGGCGAGGGTGAGGGGGATTACAGGCGCGTGTCGCTGCCGTCGAGCGACGCCGTGCGCACCATAGATCTGGCGCTGGAGCTGCAGGTCGTTCATGATGAGGCGCGCGAGGGACCCCTGCACAAGCGGCTGGGGAGCGAGACCCGGCTCACCCTGCGGGAGGAGACCCGCGACGATGAACTCTGGCGGGTAGCCCGGCTGGATCTGTCTCGCCTCCGTCGAGATGACTCCACGCTGTTTGGCTCGATAGAACTCAAACAGGAGCTGCGGTACCGCATGGAGGCGAGCAATGTCGATTTCCGCTATAACTACCTGATCAACGAGAGACTCGATGATCGCGATGCCGCAGGCAGACGCAGAGAGAATGATAATCGCCACAAGCTCCAAGTCCGCAACACCGGGCAGCAGAATAATCTGGAGCTGATGCTGGAACGTACATCGCGGGAGCGGAAGAGCGAATCCTCTCTCGATGGCGGTACCTATGACGTATCCGAGTATGTCGGCGACCTCTCCTGGACCCGACATCTGGGAGAGATGTTCAGTGCGACCGTGAAAGGCGGCCTGGCGCGTCGCAGGGATCTCCGCAGAGAATTGACCGTCAACGAACTCCTGGCGGAACCGGCGCTGGGGGTGCGCCCCTGGCGCGACCTGCGGCTGAACCTATCCTTGCGCATGACCCGCAGCAGCTATAGCGAGGGTGATCCGGCCGGCGGACGCCCCTGGTTTTTTGATCCTCCCGGCTGGGAGCAGATACTGCGGGTGGAGGGGACGATTCAGGCTGGTCGTAATCTGACCTTGAGCCTCCGTTACGAAATGCGTGACGAGGTGGACAGGGAGAAGCAGCACAGCCTCCGTATGGAGAGCAGAGCCTATTTCTAGAAATTGGGGAGACCTGTTGTGCCTCTGACTGTTCGACTGATCTTTCTCACGCTGGTGCTGGCGGCGCAAGCCGTCGCAGCGCCTTTGCCGGATGATCTGGCCAGGCGGGTCGAGCGGTTGGGTCGGGGCAATGCCGAGGCCATGGTCAAACTCAATCAGGCTGCCCGGGTTCTTCTGGAAGCGGGCTGGTTCGCCGACAGTCTGATTCTGGATGGCGAGGCGATTCGGCTGGTCGGACCGCAGCAACAGGCGTTGATCGTCACCTCCGTCCGGGGAGCCACCGAGCAGAACCTGTTCGCGATCGGGGAGAGCGCCTCTTCACCGGCCCGACTTGAGGAGCTCTGTGATCACTGGCTGAACGGGATTGATCGTCTGGGACACCCTTTCGCTCAGGTCTGGCTGAATTGCGATGCCGCCGGGGACACGCTGTTGCTGGAGGCGGTGTTCGTGACCGGGCCGTCCGGCGGTTTGGGGGAGGTGAGTGTCACGGGGCTTGAGCGGCTCTCCGAGAAATTCATCAAGTCCTATCTGCATCTGGAGCGGAGCGGAGATTTCAGTCTGGAGCGCGCGCGACATGGCCGCGATCGACTGGCTGCGACCGGTTGGTTCAAACGGGTCGCCGACCCACAATTGGGTTGGGACGCCGTGACGCAACGTGTCTGCGTTCTCTATGCGGTCGAGGAGAGACGGCGGAGCAACAGGGTTGTTGCGGCAATCGGAGGGGGCGGCGGAAAAACCACAGGTGTGCTTGAGATCGATATCTTCAGCCCCTTCGGCGGCGGTCGCGGTTGGCGGCTGGCCGGCAACTGGCAGGGTGACGAGCGCAGTCTGCTGGATATCAAGTTGAGTGAGCCTCGCCTGCTGGGCAGGGGCTTGGCCCTGGATCTGGGCTTCAATCGCGTGACCCAGGACAGTACCTGGTTGCAACTGGCTTACGAAGCGGATCTGCGGCTGCTGTTGCCTGCGGGCATGGAGGGCGTGGCGGGATTCGGATACGAGAGAAGTCTGTTCAGCTTGACTGAGCGGAAGATGAACCGGAGGCGGCATCGTTTTGGTTTCAACTGGCGCAGTCTGAACACACTCGTGCCCGGGGAGCGTCGGGTGGGGGTGATCATGGACTATCTGATCCGCAAGTCGGATCTCCCCGGCGAGACGACGGAGATGAATCAGTTCGAGGGTAGCCTGAACTGGTCCTGGATCTGGCGTCCGGCAGGCAACTGGAAAGTGAGGAACAGGGGGGGCGGCAAGTGGTTGCTGCCCGAGGGGGGCGGCTTCAATGTAGCTGAGATCTTCAGTATCGGGGGAACCAACACATTGCGCGGATTTGATGAGGAGCACTTCCGGGGCGACCGGGTCGCCTGGACAGGACTTGAACTGGCGCTGGGCGATCCACTTGAGATTTCCCTGTTCATGGACTATGGTTGGGGGCGTTGGTTGCGCAGGGATGAGCCGGAAGCGACGTTCGCCGGTTGGGGTGTCGGTCTGGGACTGAAGGCACCGGCGCCGGGCGGCCTTCTGACGCTTTCACTGGCTCTTGGCGAGGAGAAGCGGCTGGGGGATATCAGAGTCCATGTCGGTGTGGACACGGGCTTCTAGGGGATCTGGCGTTCGCTGAAAAGACGGGAGATGCACATGGGGGATTCCCCCTCAAATAAAGCCGGTTGCAGGTGGCGCGAGTTGGTGACCGAGATTCGCAGGCATGACGAGTTGTACTATCAGCGCGCAACACCTGTGATCACGGACGGCGAGTACGATGCCCTGCTGGCGGAGCTGTCGGATCTTGAGCGGGAGTTCCCGGAGCTGGCCTCGCCGGCGAGTCCTACCCGTCGGGTGGGTGGTGCACGGGACGATAATTTTCCCCCCTTCACCCATCCACGGCCAATGCTCAGTCTGGCCAATACCTACAATATCGAGGAGTTGGAGGAGTTCTTCGGGAGGGTCGCCAAAGGACTTGAGGCGGAGGGCGGTGTCCCGGATACGACCGGTGATCTGTTTGCGGCGGCAGGTTCGACAGATCTGCACTGGAGTGTGGAGCCGAAAGTGGACGGCGTCGCACTGGCGCTGCATTACAGCGAAGGGCTTCTGCAGACAGCCGTCACGCGCGGCGATGGTTCCGCAGGCGATGTCGTCACGGCCAACGCCCTCACCTTCCTGAATATTCCCGCTCAGTTGCTGCGTCCCGTAACCTGCGAAGTCCGCGGCGAGGCCTATCTGGATCGTGAACGTTTCCGGATGCTCAACGAGGCACGGCGAGCGAGGAGCGAGGAACCCTTTGCCAATCCCCGCAATCTCACGGCAGGCTCCCTGAAGCTGCTCGACAGCAGGGAGACCGCCCGGCGCGGCCTCTCTTTTGTCGCCTACGAAATACCCGGCAGGGAGTTCGGTCAGGGACACTCGGCCGCGCTGTCGGAGCTGGAGCGGCTGGGTTTGACGATCATGCCCTGGCGCAAGCTGTGTCGCGGCGGCGATGAGGTGATCGGGTGGGTGCGGCACCTGGACAGCGTGCGCGACGAAATGCCCTTCGAGATGGATGGCGCGGTGATCAAGCTGGATGACTTCGCCGGGCAGGACGTCCTGGGCACCACCGCGAAGAGTCCACGTTGGGGAATCGCCTACAAATACGCCGCCGTTCAGGTTGAAACGGAGATCTTGAATATCGAACTCAACGTCGGCCGTACCGGCGTGGTTACGCCCGTCGCCGATCTCGACCCCGTACCGGTGAGCGGAACCACGGTCAGCAGGGCTACGCTGCACAATCGCGAGGAGCTTGAGCGGAAGGATATTCGCATCGGGGACAGGGTGATCATCGAGAAGGGGGGAGAGATCATCCCCAAGGTCGTGAGAGTGCTCAAGGAGAATCGAGACGGTGGGCAGGTGCCCTTCCGGTTCCCCACGGCTTGCCCGGCCTGCGCATCGCAATTGGCGTTCAGTGATGATGAAGTTGCGGTTCGGTGCCTGAATCCGCTCTGCCCCGCACAACTGAAAAGACGGTTGCAGCACTTCGTTGCGCGCAACGCGATGGACATCGAGGGACTCGGCGGCAAGTGGATCGAGATCCTGGTGGATACCGGGTTGGTGAGGGGGTTCTCCGATCTGTACCGCTTGACCTCCGAGCAGTTGAGTGAGCTGGAGAGGATGGGCGAGAAAAGTGTGGCCAACCTGCTCTCCGCGATAACCGGCAGCGTTGAACGTCCCTGGCGTTGCAAGATCTTCGCCCTCGGCATCCGGCACGTCGGTGCCGAAACCGCCCGCATACTGGCTCGCTCCTACACCGATCTCGACTCTCTGCGCGGCGCAAGCGGAGAGGAGCTCGAGGATCTGGATGAGATAGGGGGGATCGTTGCCGCGGCCATACTGGACTACTTCCGGCGGGATGAGATTCAGAAGGAGTTGGCTGAGCTGGAGCAGCTGGGATTCTTTGAGAACGTCCATACCGACGCGGAGAAAATCATCGCAGGAGGCGACTGGATCAACGGGAAGACGGTGGTCATCACCGGCTCCTTCAAAGAGCATACCCGATCTGAATTGAGGGAACTGCTCCTGGCGCGTGGCGCCAAGGTCACGGGCTCGGTCTCCAAAAATACTGATCTTCTGCTCGCCGGAGCCAAAGCGGGGAGCAAACTGGCAAAGGCCGAAAAGCTGGGTGTGTCGACCATGGATGAGGAGCAACTGGCGGCCAGATTGGCTGAGGAGGTCTGATGCTCTACCTGTCGATCGCGAAATGGGCGGAGAGTACGCATCGTGTACCCTGCCTGGATGTCCGCAATGAGCTGGATTTCCGAATGTGTCACCTGATCGGAGCCGGGAACATCCCGTTTGCAGAGATTGAGGACAGAGTGCATGAGATGCCCCGCAAGGGTGGGGAGTTGTATGTCGTCGGTGGAGCAATGGCCGGACGGGCAGCGGAGGAGTTGCATAAGCGCGGACGCTGGTACATTGTCTGGTCGGACGAAGAGTTGACCGGACAACCGGATACGCTTCTCGGCAATTCCCCGCCAGCACCTCTCTGGAGTCCGAATCTGTGGCTGAAGGAGAACTGGCAATTGATCCCGGAGGGGGGCAGGGTTTTCGACGTGGCGATGGGCAGCGGCCGGAGCGCAGTTTTTCTGGCACTCAAGGGGTATCGCGTTTCGGGAGAGGATATCCTGCCCGATGCCCTTGAATTCGCCGACAAGCTGGCGCGGCGTCACGGTGTCGTCGTCGACACGAGGGCAGGCGACCTGCGGCGCCCCAATCCGCTTGAGGCCGGCAGCTGGGACGGCATCACGGTGTTCAACTACCTGGACCGCAAGCTGCTGCCCCACCTCAAGGAGGCGCTTGCCCCCGGCGGCGTGATCATCTATGAGACTTTCACGGAGGCTCAGGGCAGACTCGTAGGGCGCCCCTCAAATCCGCAATGGCTGCTCAAGCCGATGGAGTTGATGAAAGCGTTCGCTGATCTCGAGATAATCGCCTACAGGGAGGGCAGTCCGGAAAACGATCGCCACGTAGCCAGCCTGGTGGCGCGAAAGCCCACCTCCTAGGCATATACGCTGACGGTGTCCTGCCGTATAGGATCATCTGATAAGGAGACGGAGCCCTGCAGGGCTCCGTTTTTTACATGATGCAATTCCGATAGATTGAGATTGGAGCGATCGCCAGCAGTGGCGCACTCCTGCGGATCTGCCGATCGATCCGGTCGATCGGAAACCCGCTAGTACATGGGCGGGTGTTTCCGATCCACGAGCAGCCAGATGATGAAGGTGGCAATGGCGTAGATGACGATAAGGATCCCGACGACGATCATCGTGTCGGCCAGACTATCGTCGGTAATGAAACCGGTTGCCAGCGGGATGATGCTCAATGCCGCCCCCATGATCAGGGCCAGGATCCCGCGACGGAGATTGTTGTTCCGTTTGTGTTCATCAATGATCATGAGCTTTCTCTTCGCCTGCTCGCCCGATTCCCCGTCCAGACGATCGATCAGTTGCATGTAGTCGCGCCGGCTTCTGTCCCTGAGAAATGCCAGGAATGCCAGCAGGGCGGCGCAGATGAAGATTAAACCGAGCATCGGATTCATGTCGCTATCCTTTCGCTTGCTGAAGAGTGACATCCCGTTAGTGGCGATATTGCACTGGATGTTTCAGATAAGATCACTGAAGATTTCTGAAACATCCGCGGACATCGGGCAACAAACAGTAGAGTGCCGATTGGGCAGTTAAAATGAACCGTGTCGGAAATAGGCAATGAAGAGCAACAGGATTGTGGATGAGCATAAGGATCTGATCTATCACGTGCTGCACCGCACGATATCGGATCGCGCTCTGCACCCGGATCTCTTCCAGGAGATATTCCTCAATGTGCTGCGCGGCATGCCCCGGTTCAGAGGGGATGCTCACCTGTCGACCTGGATCTATTCCGTTGCCTATCGCACCTGTCTGGCCCATCTGAAGAGGAGCAAGTCGCACATGGAGGAATCGCTGGAGGAGAGGAGGGAGCGGGAGGCCTGGGAACCCGTCTCGTCCGGCGAGGACGAGATTGCGGCCCGTCTGAAGCGGGGGCGGCTGGAGAGCGCACTTGGCGCCCTGGCTCTGAAACACCGTCTGCCGCTGACGCTATTTTATCTGGAGCAGAGGAGCTACCGAGAGATAGCGACTATCCTCGCGCTCCCCATGGGGACCGTCAAAACGAATCTCTTCCGCGGATTGCAGGAGTTGCGCAAACAGCTGGGAGGTGACCTGGATGATCATCTGTAATGACGATATCCGCAAACTCGACTACCTGACGGGTGAGCTCGAAGGGGTGGACAGAGATGAGTTCGTCAGGCACCTCGCATCGTGTAGGGGCTGTCGGGAGGAGTTGGCGGCGATGGCGATTCTCGAGGTCGATCTGCGGGATCTGCCGCAAGTCAGGTGTCCCGACACTCTGGCCGCCGATACGTTGGCAAGCCTGAGGGAGTACTCCTCACTGCGCAGTCGCTATCTCAGATATCGTATACTGGCTCTGGTGGGACTTTGCGCCGCGGGCGCCGCCCTGGTGTCTCTCGTGTCGCTGATGGATCCGGCCGGCTGGTTGCGTATCGCCTGCGACAGCCTTGCCGAGAGTTTGACGACCGTCTGCCGCTCGGTGCCGCTGACGGGATCGATGCTTCAACTGGCCGCGCTCCTTCTGCTGGCCATCTCCCTGCCGCGGCTTCTTGATCGTATGAGCTATCTACTGACCAGAAAAATGCTTTTGTCCCCGAAATGAAAAGGGTCGATCTCATCGGAGACCGACCCCTGCCATTCTCAGTTGAAGCTCCAGCTTAGAGCAGCCCGTTCAACTTCTCCACGATCTTCTCTTTGGCGACAAGACCGACTTGAGACTCCTTGACCTCGCCGCCCTTCATGTACAGCAAGGTGGGAACCGACATGACGCCGAACTTGACGGCGGCGTTGCGGGCGTTATCAACATTGACGTGGACGACCTTGATTTTGCCCAGGAACTCGGTGGCCAGTTCGGCAACGATGGGCTCCAGTTTCTTGCAGGGGCCGCACCAGGTAGCTCCAAAGTCCACGAGAACCGGTATCTCGCTGTTCAGTACTTCCGCTTCGAAGTTCTCGTCGGTGACGTGAAGCATGTCGCTCATTTCAATCTCCTTGCACATGGTCTTGTTCAATCGGCACTAGTGAATTCATATCTGCAGTCATCGTCCCAGCACGTTGCGCATTATCTCACCGACCTCTTCGGCACTCTTGAATCCGAAGAAGCGTGATATCTCGTTTCCCTCAGAATCAAAGAATATCACAGTCGGCATTCCACGCACGGAGTAATTCTGGAGGATTGCAGAATTCTCGTCATTTTTCTCCGTCATGTCCATCTTGATGCAGGTAAACTCGGAGGCAAGTTCCAGGATCTCTGACTGGTTATAGGTCAGATGGTCCAGTTCGTTACATGCCGTACACCATTCGGCCCAGAAATCCATCATGATGGGGGTAGAGTTCTCGGCCGCCATGGTGAAGCCCTCCATGTCATCCCAGATCCAATCGGGCTCGTGCAGTGTATTGTCGGCGGTGTTCTGCCCGCCGCCCTGCGGAAGCAGATCGGGGGCGAAACCGCGTAGGCCGCCGCTGAGTGCCAGAATGCACCCCAGGATCCAGAGCAGGAGCAGCAGACTCTTGACCAGCCCCTGCTTGTGGGTGGCACCTTCCGGCAGAGGGGCAAATGCGCCCCAGGCACCCAGACCCATCACCATGATCAAACCGAATGTCATCGTCAGCAACCATGAGGGCAAGACGCTGCGGAGGAACCAGAGCGCGAGACCGAAAAGGACGATGGCGAAGAAGTGTTTGACATGATCCATCCAGGCACCGGCGTTGGGGAGAGCTGTCAGAGCGCCGGAGAAAGTGCCCAGGATGATGAACAGCAGTCCCATACCAAGCGCGAAGGTGAAGAGCAGCCAGAACCCAAGGAACATGCTGCCTGTTGTGGCTACCCAGGTGAGCAGAACAATCAGCACCGGGCCGACACAGGGGGCGGCAATCAGTCCGGTGGCGAAACCCATGAGAATCGGTCCCAGGAATCCCGTTTTGGCGCCACCGACCTTGCTGGTCAAGGCGCTGGGCAACTGGATGTCGAAAAACCCGGCCATGGAGAGGGCCATGGCGCCGATCACCACGGCGATGCCGCCGTTGACCCAGACGTTCTGGGTCGCCTGCCCAAAGGCGCCGCCGGTTGCTGCGGCCAGAAGGCCAAGGATCGAATAGGTGATGGCTATGCCGAGAACGAACCACAGCGAGAGAATGAATCCCTTGAGGGGGTTGCCCTTTGCGCTGCCGCCGATAAAGGCGATGGTCATCGGAATCACGGGGTAGACACAGGGGGTGAGACTGGCGAGCACGCCGCCCAGGAAGACCATCAGAAAGGCGAACCAGCTACCCTTGGCCAGAGCGTTTTGCAGACGACCCGCCAGATCGGTGGGCGCCTCTTCGCTCATGCCCGCAACCGTTCCGGGGGTTGAACTCGCCTCAAGAGCCGAGAGGGATACTCCCGCAACCGGTTGCAGCTGCCAATCCGTTCCGGCCTCGACCGGGGAGAGAGTCAGACTGACCGTTGTGCCGTCGGGTGGGAAACACATTTCGGTTTCACCCTCGGCGCAGATCTGAAATTCGGCGCTGACGGTAATCGTGACATCATCGTCGGGCAGAGTGACTGTCGTCCAGGCGGGCACCTCACCCTTGAAGACGTTCTGATCGTGCCAGACGACCGGTTCGGCGTAAACGGGCTCGGAGAAAACGAGCGGAGGGTCACTGGAGAACTCGACGAAGAAGAAAGTCTCCGTCATGTGTGTGTCCTCGGGTACGGAGTAGATTACGGCGACAGGGACGGTTGCGCCCGCGACAGCCCGGTCAGCCATCAATTCAAGTCGGACATCGACTGTTGGGGCGGCGAAGGGATCCTCGACGATATCGTCGCTACCGCTGCTTTGGAGCGGAACCGCAAGCCAGAACAGGGACACCAAGAGTATTGCCGCACGACTCGATATCGGCGGCAGTTTGAACTGGAACATCATGACCTCTCAGGACTGGGTTTCAGCACAATGTAAGACATCGGACCGATGGGGGGCAACCGTTTTGAACTTATATAGAGTCAACAGCTTACGGTTGCCGTTATGCGCAACTTATGAAAGTGGCGCCAAATCATTCCGTCGAAGGCTGTCGCAGCGTGAGGGTAAACAATGCCTTGTCCTCCGTTCCTCCATTAAGCATAATAAAAGTGTATTGTTGATCCCGGAAAAGGGGGATCGCTCGATATTACTGCTGAATTATCGGGGGCCGATTTGACTGGATGGCCGAATAGATTGCCGATGATTGCCCTGCTGGCGGGATTCATGTTTCTCGGCGTGGGTTGTCTTGACTGGCTGGAGGGACCCTCAATGGGCTCGGATGATGCCAGTCATAGTATCGAACCCGACACTCCGCTGATCGAAAAATACGAACATAAAAGAACCTGGGATATCCAGGTCGCAGCCGACGATCAGATCTATCTCCTTGAGGAGTTCTACAAGGATGGCTTTTCGACTTTTTTCGAGATCTCCAGCAACAGGGACGGCCTCTGGCGTAAAATCCGAAATCCGGGTGAAGGTTTTGAATATTCCCCCCTGGGTATGAGCGTGTCTCAAGCGGATGAGCTGTGCATACTCACTGGCCGGGGACGACTGTATCGCCTTAGGGATGGTCTGTGGGAACCTCTGGAGGCCCCCCTCTATGTTCACTGGTTGGAGCATGATCCGGTCGGCAATCTGTACGCCATGAATCAACAGCAATTCTTCAGGTTGAGCGGGGGGAGCTGGGTTGATGTCGGTTCCGCCGCATCGATCGGACAGCAGTTGGAGTTCAGACACTTTGCACTGGATGAAGCGGGCAATCCCGCCATCATAGCCCGCGATTTCAGCGAGAACATCGACTGCCTGCTGATATGCGATGGGGGCAACTGGACCCGGGTGGATCTTGATGTCGAATTCGCGGGGGATGTAAAGGTTCAGGGTGGTGAACCCGGTCATTTCTACATCTACGATATGGAGGCGGAGAATCTGCTTCACTGTCACGACGGTACGATTGAGGATCTGCTCCCGGATATCCCCAATGGAAATTATATCAGAGTCTCCACCTGGTTCGCTGAAGACGGTCTTATTCTGATCCTGGAGGATAGGGATTATTATGGCAGCAGGCTGACCTGCTGCCGGCTCTCCAGCGAAGGCTGGGAATGGGGATTGAACCTGGTGCCGGAGGATGTGTTCGCCGGATTCCGGGCGAATGGCAAGACCTACGTGGCTGCGGAGGGTGGACTTGTCTACAGCGGGTCGACCTCAGCCTGGGCCAGGGTGAGAAGAAAGTTGAGCTCCGATCTGGTGTCGGTGGCTACGTTCGATGGTGAATGGTGGTGTGGCGGCAGGGATGGTCTGCTCCTGCATCTGGATCGGGATACGGGTGAATGGATTGATGTCGGCCCCCTGGAGACCGATTTCATGATCGGCGATCTGCTGATAGACGATCAGGGTGTCCTGCTTTGCCTGAATGGGGACTGGCATGGCAACGAGATCGGCTTCTGGCGCGGCGATCACTGGGAGATGGAGGAGATCCCCTTTGACTCCTTCCACTATTGGAGACACATCTGGCTGGACGGCAACGGGGAGATCTGGGTCATCGGAGATCTGGGCATGATGGCGCACAGGGGATCCGAGGGTTGGGAGGAGAGGGAGATAGACTATATCTTCACCCCCCGCGATGCATTCTGGCAGGATGGACGGCATGTAATTGTCGGTGGGAGAGGTGCTGTATTCAATGACTATGGCTCCGGCTGGATTCACACCCAGCTGCCGTGCAGGAGCCTTTTGACCGGAGCCGACATCTCAACCGACGGCACGCTTTACGTCATCGGCGTTCCGGGCATTCTCTGGTGTGATCTGTTCGGTGGGCGATATGTTCACGTGGATGAGACGATCGATCCCACGGATATCAAGTGCAGCATCACGGGGGAGCTCTGGATCAGTACGATGGGTGGTGAGATGATCTACTGGGACGGCAATAGCAGCCTACCCGCGTTGCTCGATTACTCCAGGCGCCCCCTCTATGAAATTGCGGTGGACGAATGGGGCCGGATGCGCGTCGTCGGCGGCAATGGGATCATCATGGCCTCGTCCCCCGTCCCCTGATACGCTTGCTCATCAACCCGCAAATCTGCATAATGGCGGCTGATCACGACTTGTGAGAAACTTGCCGTGTATCCCAGTTAAGCCATTCCGGTCAGAGGGAGTCGAGTTGAGCGGGACATTTCTATTCAACATAGACGAGGTGCGCACATCGCGCGAGGGCGAGTGGCTGCTGCTGAGCGAGTGGCGGAGCGGCGACAGACATCTGCCCCTGGCGCTGTTCCTGGCCGTATTCGATCCGGCAGGTTCCGGCAGGATGCCGTTGCCCGGCAACGATGCCGAGAAGCACGAGTTGATCGAGCAGCTTGAACGCCTCGACTGGCATGCTCTCGATCCAGGTGTCTGGGGACGTCTCCAGGGGCTGTTCACGACCCTGACCAAAGCGGAGGGGGATTGGCAGACGTTTGCCTCCGAGGGGGGCCGTCTGGCGGCCGAGGCGGAGCTGGGAAAACGGATCGGCGCGGGGGGGGCACCTCCCAACCCCTATTCGGAGGTCGATCTGGAGCGTGGTGAAGACCTCGTGCGCGAGATCTTCGAGGGTGAGGGCAAGCTGCGGGAATTGCTGGGAGATGGCTACGAAGCGCGCGCTCAGCAGGTGGAGATGGCCATCTCGGTCTGGCAGTGTCTGGTGGCGGGAGATGATCTCGTCGTAGAGGCTCCCACCGGCATCGGCAAGAGTCTGGCCTACTGCATCCCCGCCGGCCTCTTCGCCCTCATGACCGGCGAACGCGTTGTCATCTCGACCCACACCCGCAATCTTCAGGACCAGCTCATGGCGCGCGACCTGCCCCGCATCTGCGAGGCGGACTGGTTCCCTGTACGGCCAGCTCTGCTGATGGGCCGGGAGAACTACGGCTGCATGCGCAAACTGGACCAGGTGCTGGAGGGTCTTGGCGACAGTCGTGAGGAGAGGGTGACCGCGGCCGCCCTGCACATCTGGCGCTGCCGCAGCGCGGAGAAACTCATCGAGGAGCTGGACGGCAATCCACTCATCAAGCCTGCACACTTCAAGGAGCTGCGGGCGCGCAGCCAGGGCGCCGAGGAGAGCCGTTGCGCCGCCCGCAAGGATTGCGCCGTAACGATGGCCCGCGATCGGGTGAAGTCCGCTCAACTGGTTGTCGTCAATCACTCCCTGCTGCTTGTCGATCATGCGGTGAGCAAGGGGATTCTGGGAGATTATAAATACCTGATTCTGGATGAGGCCCATCATCTTGATGATGTCGCCACCCGCATCATGGGTGTCGAGGCATCGTTCCGCAGCCTGGACAACATGCTGCAGGAGGCGGCCCCGGAGAACCTGCAGGTTCGTTGGCAAACGAACTCCATGAAGCGCTGGCTCCCGGCGATCAAGAGAGGCGCCGAGAATGCGCCCGACGTCGAGCTGATGTCCCGCCGCGACGCCCTGCTCGATGGCCTCCTCGAACTGCGTTACTGCTTCGAACGGCTGCTCGTGGATATCGCCGACCTGCCGCCCGTGCAGCAGGAGTTGGCCCGCAACGGACGCGTCCGCTACAGGGATGAACAGAATCTGGACAAGGCGGTTGATGAGCCGCGCGCTGCGCTCCTACGCCTTTTGCAGGCTCTGACGAATACAGCTCGCGAGATGGCCGACAGGGTGAAGGATCTGAACCTGCCCGAGCGAGAGCAGCAGGCGGCGAAAAATGAAGCCGATCAACTGGAGACCATGGCCCGCAATCTTCACGAATTCCACGAGCGGATACAGTTTCTGCTGGCGGGCGAAGCCGAGGATTTCGTCTTCTACCTCGAGGGGGATGGCCGCGGGGGGCTCAGGGAGATTGTCGCCAGTCCGGTGGATGTGTCGACCGAACTGGGCGACTACTTCAGGGAGAGTCTGTCCGGGGCGGTGATCACCAGCGCCACGCTGACCGTGCAGGGTGAATTCGAATACTTTGCGCGCAAATCGGGAATCGAGCGCAACGGACGGCAAACCCATTACCTCAACCTCGACAGCCCGTTCGACTACGAAACCCAGACCCGGGCCATTCTGCCGACCTTCCTGCCCGATCCCGGTCGGCCGGGGCATATGGAGGCCATCGTCGATCTGCTGTTCGACCTGCAGGCGACGTGTCCTCTGAACACCCTGATTCTGTTTACGAGCTACAGCGCGCTGGATAGAGTTCGTCGTGGGTTGCTGGAAAAGGGGATGTCCGAAGAGCGACTCATGTACCAGGCTCCCCGGCAATCGCGGGACGCATTGGCGGCACGTTTCCGTGCGGCTGGCAATGCTCCTCTGCTCCTGGGAACCAGCAGCTTCTGGGAGGGGGTCGATTTCCCGGGCGAGAGTCTCAAGATTCTCGTGATCAGCCGCTTACCCTTTGCCGTTCCGACCGAGCCGCTGGTGGAGGCGCGCTGCGAGAAGATAGCCATCTCCGGCGGCCAACCCTTCCCCGAGTACATGATTCCGGAGGCTGTCCTCCGCTTCAAGCAGGGTTTTGGTCGGTTGATCCGCAGCGCCAGAGACGAGGGGCTGGTTCTGCTGCTGGACAGCCGGCTGGGTCATAAAAGCTACGGTCCCCGCTTCCTCAATTCCCTGCCGCTGAAGGCCCGCTTGTGCTTCGATCTGGAGGCCTACAGGCAGGATGTTCAGGAGTGGTATGTCTCCAGGCCGAGACAACAGCTTGACTGAACCAACCGGGCGGTTTTACTTGCTATCGACTGAGGGTGAAACCGCCCCGGACATTTTGAATTTGTGAAGGGAGAATCGCATGGATTTGCGTCCAGGCAAAGTCAAGGCTCCGCACGGCAAGGAGCTGCATTGCAAAGGCTGGCTGCAGGAGGCCGCCCTGCGCATGCTCATGAACAACCTCGATCCCGAAGTCGCCGAGAGACCCGAGGACCTGGTCGTCTACGGCGGGACAGGCAAAGCCGCCCGCAACTGGGACTGTTTCGAAGCCATCGTGGCCGGTCTGCAGGACCTGGGTGATGAGGAGACGTTGCTCGTCCAGTCGGGCAAGCCGGTTGCCGTTTTTCGCACCCATGCCGATGCGCCGCGTGTGCTGATCGTCAACAGTCAGTTGGTCCCGGCATGGGGCAACTGGGAGCATTTCTGGGAGCTGGAGAAGAAGGGCCTGATGATGTACGGCCAGATGACAGCCGGATCCTGGATCTACATCGGTACCCAGGGGATTCTTCAGGGTACCTATGAGACCCTGGCCGAAGCCGCCAATCAGCACTTCGGCGGCACCTTGAAGGGGACCATCACCCTGACGGGCGGCCTGGGCGGAATGGGCGGCGCCCAGCCCCTGGCCGTCACCATGAACGAAGGTGTGGCCCTGGTGGTGGAGATCGATGAGACCCGGATCGACAGACGGATCGAGCATCGGTACCTGGATCGGAAGTGCCACGATCTGGACGAAGCATTGGCTATCTGCAACGAAGCGAAAGCCAAAGGTGAGGCTCTGTCGGTCGGTCTGCTGGGCAATGTGGCGGAGATCTTCCCTCAGCTGGTGGAGAGTGGTTTCAAGCCGGAGCTGGTCACCGATCAGACAAGCGCCCACGATCCTCTCAACGGCTACGTGCCCGACGGGATGACGCTGGCGGAGTCGCTGAGTCTCCGTGTGTCGGACCCCGATCGCCATGTCGTGCTGGCCTATGAGGCGATGGCCAAGCAGGTCCGCGCGATGTTGGCTCTGCAGGAGGCCGGTTCGATCACTTTCGACTACGGCAACAACCTGCGCGGAGGAGCCGTAAAGGGCGGCGAGCCCAATGCCTTCGATTTTCCAGGCTTCGTGCCCGCATTCGTACGCCCCCTGTTCTGCGAGGGCAAGGGGCCATTCCGCTGGGCGGCGCTGTCGGGAGATCCCGAGGATATCTACAAGACCGATCGGAAGATTCTCGAACTGTTCCCTGAGGACAAGGCTCTGGCGCGCTGGATCAAGATGGCGCGTGAGAAGGTCCACTTCCAGGGGCTGCCCTGCCGCATCTGCTGGCTAGGCTACGGCGAGCGTGAAAAAGCCGGGCTGGCCTTCAACGAGATGGTGGCCTCCGGTGAAATCTCCGCTCCCATCGTGATCGGGCGGGACCATCTGGACAGCGGATCCGTGGCCAGTCCGTATCGGGAGACGGAGGCGATGAAGGACGGCAGCGATGCCGTAGCCGACTGGCCCCTGCTCAATGCGTTGATCAACGCCGTGAACGGCGCCACCTGGGTGTCGTTGCACCATGGCGGCGGCGTGGGTATCGGCAATTCGATCCACGCCGGTATGGTGATCGTCGCCGACGGCACCGAGGCGGCCGGCTCGCGGCTCAGCCGTGTGCTGACCTGCGATCCCGGCATGGGCGTCGTCCGTCATGCCGATGCGGGCTACGATGAGGCGCTGCGCTGCGCTAAAGAGAGAGGTGTGCGGACCCCCCTGGTCGACCCGGGGAGCTGAGGCGTCTCGCATCTGCCGAGATTACCCGGGCTCCGCAGTCATTGACGCGGAGCCCTTTTCACCCATCGCGCCTGGAGGGCAAATGAAAGCGGATCTCCTGATCAGGAACGCAGGGCAACTCTGTACACTCAGCGGACCGGAGGGACCCCGTCGGGGTCATCAACTGGCGGATATCGGGGTCATCGCCGATGGGGCTGTCGCCTCGCTTGATGGAGATATAGTGGCGGCAGGTCCCGAGAGCGAAGTATTGCGGGAGCTGGAGCTCGATCAGGAGACGATTGAGGTGGATGCGGGGGGGGCATTGGTCACGCCAGGGTTCGTGGATCCCCATACGCATGCCATGTTTGGTCGATATCGCGCGGATGAATATGCGTTGAGGGTCGCCGGAAAACCCTACGTTGAGATCGCCGCCATGGGTGGCGGGATCCATGCGAGCGTCTCCGATTTCAATAAGCGTTCCGATGAAGAGCTGCTGGAGATGAATTTGCGGCGATTGAGGAGAATGATCCTGTCCGGCAGCACAACCATCGAAGTTAAAAGTGGATACGCTCTTAATCTCGACAATGAGCTGAGGGCCCTTGAGCTGATATCTCACATGGATCGGGAGCTGCCGATACCTCTGATTGCCACCTTCCTCGGCGCCCATGAGATCCCGCCGAAGTGGCGTGAGAACCGTGAAGTCCATATCAGGGAGATCGTGGAGACCTGGTTGGTGAAAGTTGCTGAGCAGGGGATCGCACGCTTCGCGGATATATTCTGCGAGCCGACGGTCTTCACATTGACGGAGAGCGAATATATCCTGAGTGCCGCCAGGGAGCTCGGGCTACGGATCAAGATTCATGCTGACGAGATTGCTCCAGGTTATGGCGCTGCGGCTCTTGCCGCCAGGCTAGGCGCCTGCAGCGCGGATCATCTCATCGTCATGTCCGATGCCGACATGCCCGTCCTGGCTGCGAGTGATACGGTGGCGGTTCTTCTCCCCGCCACCAGTCTGGGGCTGGCCAGCGTCGAGTTTGCACCTGCGCGCAAGATGATCGAATCCGGAATAGCGGTGGCCCTGGCCACCGATTTCAATCCCGGCAGCAGCTGTACGGAATCCATGGGGTTCGTACTCTCCCTGGCTTGCAGCGCTCTGCGGATGACTCCGGCTGAAGCTCTTTGCGCCGCTACGCACAATGCCGCCTGGGCGTGTGGCGAGGGGACGAAAACGGGCAGTCTGGTTCCCGGTAAGCGGGCCGACATCCTGATTCACGACTGCCTGGATTTCAGGGAGTTGCCCTATCACATGGGATTTAATTCGGTCCGGAAAGTTTTCGCCGGTGGACAGGATATCGGATTCAGTGCCAATGATATCAGAGATATCGTACCGTTGAATTGACGCCCCACGGCAATCTCGACCTCTATTTTGCAACCAGGATGGTAAAGTTGAACAGTCGTTCACATCCCAAGAGGTTGGCCCAAGCCACGTAGGTCTTGTAACTCTTTATATATCACCGGATAAAGACAATCGTTCATATTGCTCGCGGTGGAATGGGGCTTGCTGTTGACGACAGTACCTCAAGATAGGGGTAACTGTGTTTGGGAAAGGAGCACCTTTGAGTCGCACCCAGGAGCTGAAACGGATTCTGAGCCTTGCCATGCAGGACTCGAATTGGCATGACGCACTCAATGTTCTGAACAAACTCGTGAAGCAGGAGGAGAATCAACCCGCCTACCATAACCAGATTGGCGATATTCTCCTGAAAACGGGCAAACAGGCAGAGGCCATAGTCAGCTTCCTGACGGGAGTTGAGATCTATAATGAGTTGGGTATGTTCCCCAACGGGGCGGCGCTGTGCAAGAAAATCCTCCGTTTCGAACCTGGGCACAGAGAGGCGACCTGGTGGTTGGGCGAGATGAAGACGAGGCAGGGGTTCCTGGCCGACGGAGCCGAGCGTATGCTGGAGGCCCTGCATTACTACGCTGAAGATCCCATGATCACGAAGGACATACTGGTGCATCGGCTGGGTACCGCCGAGAGTCTGCAACCCAGCAACAAAAGCATTCTCGAATTCGTGGCTACCACCTATGCCCAGGCTGGTGAGGGCGTTCATGCGCGTGAGGTTACGCTGAGGGTTGCCGATATCGAGGAGAGAGAGGGCAACACGGATAAAGCCGAGACGCTCAGGCAACTGGCTGATGGTTTCTGTCCCAGTATACCCGAATCGGCTGAAGATCAAAGTCCTGGTATTTCGCCCCCTGCGGCTGAGATTGCCGCCGTTCCTCCGGTGATTGAGCCGGAATCGGCGCAGGAAGTGCCCTCAATGGAAACTGCGGAGACGGTCGCATCTGCGCCAAATCCCCAGGAGTCGACTCTGACCGATGAGCCCGATGCACCCAAAGCCATAAATGACAGAAAGCAGAACGAAGATGATCTGCTCCGGACACTGGTCGGCTCCGATTCAGTTGGCGACGGGGAGAATCTGGAGATCATAACGACCAACATGGGTGCGCCCGACGACTCGGTGACCCAAACCGGGCATGAGAAGATCTTTGATCTCGGCCAGAGTGACGAGAACATCGAAATCGGAGATTCCGCCGGAGAGGATACCGAAGTATCCGATACTCAGAGCGAGATAGAGGTCATTGATACAGCCCTGCAGGAGGATGTCGACGAGCAGGTTGAGCCTGCCATCGCACTGCAGGAGGCGATGGACGCCCTGTCCGCTGAAGATGGCGATGCGGATATGCTGGACATGACCGTCCAGGGGTTTCAGATCCAGTCGGCAAGCGATCTGCTCGAAGTGCCAGATGAGGCGGAAACCGAAACGGCCTCTTCCGAGGCACCCTCGGAAGAGGATGAGGTATCACCCGATCTCGGCAAACTGGGTACTTTGGACCAGTTCATGTCGAACAAGGAGGAGGTCCTGTCCGTCGAGCTGACCACAACAATCGGCGAAGCGATGCAGACCGACAACATCGAAGAGGTGTTGGCGGAGTTCCGCAACAAGATGGCTCACCAGATGGGTGAGATGTCGGCGGAGGAGCATTATCAGCTAGGCGTCTCCTATATGGAGATGGAGCTCTTCTCCGAAGCGGTGGAGGAGTTTCGATTCACGCTTGATCACCCCATGCTCAGCATCAAGTCGCGCGAGTGGATGGCCCGCTGCTATCTCAGTCTCAACATGCCCTGGGATCTCATCGAGTTGCTGGGGGATTACCTCAACAACGAGTCCTATCCGCGCAAGAGTCTCGTGGAGCTGTACTACTTGATTGGGCAAGCGTATCAATCAGTCGACCGTCCCGACAAGGCGGTGGATTCCTTCACTAAAGTGTACTCTCTGGATACGGAGTTCAGAGATGTCAAAGCCAGACTTGAAATATTGACCTGCCGGGAATAGTTTGTCCTTCCAACGGAAGGACGCACATTGCGCTACGATCTCCACTGCCATACCACTGCATCCGATGGCTACTACAGTCCGACTGAAATTGTGGCCCAAGCCGAGGCCGCCGGTCTGGACGGTCTCGCCGTAACCGATCACGATACCGTCAACGGTATAGCTGAGGCGCTGGCCGAAGGGGCGAAGCGTGATATCCATGTGATACCCGGAATAGAGCTCAGCATCCAGGTCAACAACCGGGACATCCATGTTCTGGGTTACTTCATCGAACATGAGAACGAGGCCCTCATTGCCGAACTGGACGAGATCATCTCCATGCGGACGAACCGCGCACGGGAAATGGTGAACCGGATCCGGGATATGGGCTATCCGCTCGATTATGATGAGGTTATCAAGGGGGCGAATGGCGGGGCTCCCGGGCGGCCACACATTGCGCGGGCGATGATCAAGCAGGGGCTGGCATTCTCCAATGAGGAGGTCTTTGATAAATTCATCGGTGATGACGGTCCCGCCTTCTACCCGAAGAGCAAGATGGACATGGACCGCGCCTTCGAGATGTTCAGGACCTATCGCGCCGTACCGGTAATGGCGCACCCGCAGCTCAGCGACTATGAGAACATCCTGCCCCAATTCCTGGAGAGGGGGCTGCAGGGTCTGGAGGTCGATCATCCCAAGCAGGGTGTGCATGTCGCCGCCAAATTGCGCGCCCTGTGCCGTGAACACGATCTGGTGGCGACGGGGGGCAGCGATTTTCACGTCCCAGGCATTGCCTCGCGCGCTCTGGGCTCACATGGCGTCTCTGGCGAGACGATCCGGGAGCTCGAAGCCCGACGTTGATGCAAGCCCTGCTTGACCCCCCCGATCCCATTCGGTAAGTTGGCTCCCGGGGCGAATCTTCCCCTCCGGGCGACGATTCGCCTCCGGGCGACGATTCGCCTCCGGGCGACGACTCCCCTCCGGGCGACGACTCCCCTCCGGGCGACGACTCGCCCCTGTAAACAGGATAAACCTTGAGGAACCGGGTAAGGGATCAGATGCGCAAAACCGTTCGGATAGCCCTGTTCGCATCCCTTGCCGCAGCATTGGGATTCCTGCTGGCGGGGGTTCCCAACATAGAACTCCTGACCTTCTGCCTGTTTACATCCGGCTATATCCAGGGATTGCGTGCCGGTATCGCAACCGGTCTCCTCGCCACCCTCATCTACTATGGTCTGAATCCCTACGGCTCCAGCCTCATGTTCCCGCCGCTGTTTCTCTCCCAACTCACTGCCGGTGTGGTGATCAGTGCACTGGGAGCGCTGTTTGCTCTGTTGACACGCTTCCTGAATCGGGAAACCCGGAGCGCCATCTGGGGCAGAAGGATTCTGCTCATCCCCTTTGCCGCGACATCCGCTCTGATGCTGACGATCCTGCCCACCATCAGCTTTGCGCTGTTCAGTGGCGGAGAGTGGCGTGGTTGGCTGTTTCTCGGAGGACTGATGACGGCCTGGGGCTTCCTCTTCAACATGATCGTGTTTCTGACCAGCTTCGAACCGCTGATTCGTCAGACGCGAAGGCTTGCATTCGGAGTTCGGGGAGGTAGCGCGTGTTGATCAGACTGTATCGGATCTGTCTGCTGTCGGCCCTGTGCCTCCTCGCCCTGCCCGCCGCGGCCAGGGTCTGGACGATCGAGGGGGAGGCTCTCAGACAACGGCATTACGATACGCTGGAGGATTGTCTCCGTGAGGTCCCTTTCATCCGGGTCGAGCGGTATGGTGCATCCGGTCTGCCGTTCAGGGTAATGAGTGGCGGGTCAACACCGGAGGAGTTGCTTCTGGTTGTCGATGGCATGCCCTGGCGCGATCATTGGCGAGGTGAGAATCTTTACGAAGAGTTGCCTATGTCCCTGCTCGCGAAGATTGAGGTGGATCCTGAACCGGCGTGCATCGAATTTGGAGCGTCGGCCATCGGCGGCGTGATCAGGATAACGACCAGGCGTCGCGAGGAGGCGAGCGTTCAGACAAGGCTGCATCTGACGCAGGGGCCTTTCGACGAGCGCACCAGAAGATTGTCCTACGAAACGCCCCCCGGAGAGGTTGGTGTGGCTGTGGGTCTCGATGAGTTCATAGGAGACGGCTATCCCTTCTCCTTCTATTGGGGAGGACCGGACAGCCCCGTGTCGGCGCAACCCCAGATTCGCAACTCTGACCGACGCAGCCTTGCAGTGCGACTTGATCTCGACTTCGGCGATTGGGGACCTTTCAGCTGCGCTCTGGTTCAGAGTGAGTGGCACATGGACACCTACAACAGTGACCCATCCTACAACATATTGCGCAACAGCCTGATCCTGGACGCGCAACTGCCCGCCACACCGGTCGGCGCAATACGGATGCAACAGATCCAGATTGAGAAGAGAATCCCCGGCTGGCTCGCGCGTGATATGGGCATATCCCTCCGCTGGGATTCGCCTCGCATGGCGCAAGGCGATACGGGATTGAAGATCAGTGCCGGTGGTGAGCGTCATATGCTGGGATTGAGTCAGGGGGCCCCTTCCGAACTGCCCCGACCCAGCAGAGCCTGGTTGAGTGCCGATCTGGACGGCAGCTTGCCCGGAGCGCTGGAGTATCAAGTCGGAGGACGCTGTGATGCGAGACTGGAGCTCAGACGATTGCTGCGCTACAGAGCGCGTCTTGGATGGCCGGTGGGAGGGAGGTCCTTTCAACTGAGACTGTTCACGTCAGCCGGAGATAGTGAGGCGCCCTGGAATCGGGATCGCCTGGCCGATTTCTCAGATTGGCCTGCAGGATTCAGCACCCCTGATACGACAAGCTATCTGACGGAGGGGCGCAGAACGGGATTAGGCCTCAGTCTGAACAGGGGAGTGGTCAGTGCCGATCTCTATGTTTTCAGGGAGGAGGGCGGATCATTGTGGACCTGCCGCCGCTCCGGGGTTTTCGCTCTGGAGTGGCAACAGACGGACAGGGATCCGGCACATGCGCTGGGATTCGATCTCGGAGGTCGCATGCATGGTCGTCTGGGGACCGTCGACACACAACTCTCCCTATTGGCGGAACTCGAAGAGCGACGCAGCCCCGGCGTCGACGCGGAGCAGGGCGAGATTGCTCTGGACCTGTCCAGGACCTATCCCTGGGCGGGCAGCTGGCGTCTGCATCTGTCCCGGCCCCTCTTTGAAACCGATGCCCGTTTCGGTCTTGGCGCCACGCTTGAATACCGAGGTGGACTCGTGGATCTCCGGTCAATGTGGCGGGTCAACCTCGAGGGGGAGCTGAGAATAATCAAGGCCCGTTTCTGGGTTAAACTCGAAAACGCACTCGACTGGGCAGGGGAGGAGATCGTCAGTTTTCCCGTTCCTCCAGTTTCCTTCCGTATGGGGTTCGATTGGCATCTTGACCACTAGGATGGTCAATTTCGCAACACCATAATTCCAGACTCTAAATAACCATATTTATTCGTGGCATTACGGGGAAGCACCGGAACGCACCGGGCACTTTGCGATCAGCAAAGTGGAGTCTATATCTGGCATATGCATTGCCTTGGCATGGAAGGCGAAACCAACCGTTCTTCCATCTAGCGGAGGCTGTGTGACTCCTGAGAAATTGAGCGAAGCGCTTCTTGAGCGCCAACTACTGTCCCCTGATGAACTGGGTGCCGTCATAGAAGCGCAACAGCGCATGGGTGGACCTCTGTCCAAACATGTGATGGAGAGCGGCTATATGACCGAGGAGGCCTTCAGGGACTTCCTCTCGTCGGTATATGGCGTTAAGGCCATCGATCTGAGTACGATTGAGATCGAACAGGACGTCATCCGTCTCGTTTCCGAAGATATAGCAACCCGTTTTCACCTTTTGCCTATCTCGCGACAGGGTCGCACACTCGTCGTGGCAATGTGCAATCCCGACAATCTCTTCGCCATCGATGATCTGAAATTCTATACGGGTCTGGAGATCTCCCCCGTTGTCGTACCCGACAACGAGGTCAAAGAGGCCATCGACAAGTACTACGATCAGGCGGAAACGCTGGCATCGGTGATGGAGGATCTCGACGAAAATATCGAGTTCGTCGACGATGAAGAGGAGATGCTCAAAACCCAGCAGATGGAGGAGGAGAGCGAATCGGCTCCCGTCGTCAAGCTGGTGAACAGCCTCCTGGCGGACGCGGTGACGCGTGGCGCCAGTGACATCCACATCGAGCCGTTCGAGAAAGAGATGCGGGTGCGCTATCGCATTGATGGTGTGTTGCAGGAGATGATGCATCCTCCGGTCAGGTTGAAACGAGCGATCATCAGTCGACTCAAGATCATGGCGGAGCTCAACATTGCGGAGCGACGCATCCCCCAGGATGGGCGCATCAAGCTCCGCCTCGGCAAGAAAACGGTCGATATGCGGGTCAGCTCATTGCCGACCATGTTCGATGAGAAGATCGTGATGCGTATCCTTGATCAGGAGAATCTCGAGGTCAATCTGGAGAAACTGGGTTTTCAGGAGGAACCTCTGGCCAATTTCATGGAGGCGATTCACTGTCCCTACGGCATGGTCCTGGTGACGGGGCCCACCGGCTCCGGCAAGACCACAACTCTCTATTCCGCATTGACGAAGATCAATACCACCTCCGTGAACATCATCACCACGGAGGATCCCGTCGAGTACAACCTGCCGGGGATCAATCAGGTGCAGGTGAATGACGAGGTTGGTCTGAGTTTCGCGGCCGCATTGAAATCCATCCTCCGTCAGGATCCGAACATCGTCATGGTCGGTGAAATCCGTGATCTGGAAACGGCCTCAATCGCCACCAAGGCCGCGTTGACCGGCCACCTGGTGCTTTCGACCCTCCATACGAATGATGCGCCCAGCTCTATCGGGCGTCTTGTCGATATGGGTATCGAACCCTTCCTCATCTCCAGTTCCGTACAAATGATTCTAGCCCAGAGGCTGGTTCGGCGGATCTGCACTCGCTGCAAGGAGGAGATCAAGATCTCCCCCGATATCCTTGTGGACGCAGGCATCAAGCGGGAGGAGGCGGAGAACCTGACCCTGTACAAGGGGGCCGGCTGCCCGAATTGCAACAAGAGCGGGTATTCGGGTCGAGTGGGTCTGTATGAAGTCATGGTCGTGAGCCCCTCCGTCAGGGAGATGATCCTGGACCGCGCTTCGACCGCCGAGATCAAGGACAAGGCCGTCGCTGAGGGGATGATCACCCTGCGTCAGGATGCACTGTGGAAGATGAAGCAGGGTTCAACGACCCTGGAAGAGGTACTTCGTGAAACCAGCCAAGATTAGGTGACTACATGAATCTCAGAGATTTGCTGAGCGAGATGATTGAAAAGGGCGCCAGCGACCTGCACCTTTCTGCGGGTATCCCTCCCGTTCTACGCATTAATGGCGGGATTGTGCACGTCGGGGAGGAGCGGGTATCCCCGGAGCTGTCGCGCAAGCTCTCCTACAGTATCATGAACGAGGACCAACGTTCCCGTTTCGAGCAGACGAAAGAGCTCGATTTCTCCTTCGGTATTCCCAATCTGTCCCGCTTCAGGGCGAACGTCTATCTGCAACGGGGTGTGGTCAGCCTGGCCATCAGACAGATACCCTTCGACATCATGTCCTTTGATGAACTGGGATTGCCGCAGCCAGTCCGGGACATGGCCAAGCGCACCCAGGGGCTGGTTCTCATCACCGGACCGACGGGAAGCGGCAAGAGCACGACACTGGCCAGTATGATCGATTGGATCAATACGAACAGAAATGCGCACATCATCACGATCGAGGATCCGATCGAATACCTGCATCATCACAAGCAGTGCATCATCAATCAGCGGGAGGTGCGGGCCGACACCGAGAGCTTCCCGATAGCGTTGCGCAGCGTACTTCGACAGGACCCGGATGTCATCCTGATTGGTGAGATGCGGGATCTGGAGACTGTGCAGGCGGCTTTGACCATCGCCGAGACGGGCCATCTTTGCCTCGCGACGTTGCATACCAACAGCGCCTACGAGAGCATCCACAGGGTGATCGACATCTTCCCTGCCGAGAGGCAGGCTCAGATCACGGCCCAATTGGCGTTTGTGCTGGCGGGAGTCGTGACCCAGGAATTGATCCCCAACGCCAAGGGGACCGGACGCGCCATGGCGGCCGAAATCCTGATCTGTACCGGTGCGATCAAGAGTGCGATCCGCGAGGACAAAGTGCACCAGCTGTACGGAATGATGCAGGCTGGTACGAAGCACGGCATGAAGACGATGAATCAGAGTCTGTATGAACTTTACGTGAATCGCCAAATCTCGATCGATGAGGCAATCGGACGCAGTCGCGATGCCAATGAGTTGAGGCAGATGCTGGGCGATCTCGTGGGAATGGACATGTAGCCCCAAAGAGGGAAGGGCCGAAATGGCAACAACATTTATCTGGCAGGGGATCTCGCTGAGCGGGAAGAAGATCTCGGGGGAACTGGCGGCGGAGAACAAGAACGATGTTCTGAAGAATCTGCGGCAACAGAAGATCCGGATCACGATGGTCAAGGAGAAAGCTCAGCAATCCAAGCTCTTCAGCTCATCCCGGGCCAAGAAGATAACAGTCAAGGATCTGGGGCTTTTTACCCGTCAATTCGCAACGATGATCAGTGCGGGACTCCCCTTGATCCAGTGTCTTGAGGTCCTCTCTCACCAGATTGAAAACCCCACGCTGCGGAGCACCATCAAGCAGGTGACGCAACGGATCGAGGGCGGCAAGACCCTGGCCGAATCGCTCAATGAACACCCCAAGGTTTTCAATGAGCTGTTCGTGGCCATGGTGGAAGCTGGTGAAGCCGGCGGTATACTGGACACGATTCTCGAGCGTCTGGCCGTCCACCTGGAGAAGATGGAGGCCCTGATCCGCAAGGTGAAGGGGGCGATGACCTACCCGGCCGTCGTCTTCAGCGTCAGCATGGGGGCCACGGCCTTTATGCTGCTCTTCCTCATTCCCCGCTTTGCGGCCATGTTCACCGATTTCGGCGGTGAGTTGCCTCTACCGACAAAGCTGACGATGATGGCCAGCGAATTCCTCCAGGAGTATGGCTGGGCGATCGTCATTGTCGGTGTCATCGGGTTCATCGCTTTCAAAAAATACAAGTCGACGCCCAAGGGGGCCTATAACGTCGACAAGGTGTCCCTGAAGATGCCGGTCATCGGCAATGTCATCCGCAAGGGTGCCGTCAGCCGCTTTTCCCGCACACTGGGTACCTTGCTCTCAAGTGGTGTTCCGCTTCTCGACGGCCTATATGTCACCTCTCGAGCCGCCGGTAATCTGGTGCTCTCGAAAGCCGTGCAAGAGATCAAGACGGCGGTGACGAACGGTTCGACCCTGGCGGATCCGATGCGGAAATCGGGCGTATTCCCGCCAATGGTTACACAGATGGTCAGTGTCGGTGAGGAGACAGGCCGTCTCGATGAGATGCTGAGTAAGGTTGCCGATTTCTATGATGATGAAGTCGATGCCGCGGTTGAATCGCTTACCGCCATAATCGAACCGGTGATGATCGTCGTCATGGGCACCATTGTCGGTGGCATGCTCATCTCGATGTATCTGCCCATGTTCAAGTTGATAAGCGTTGTCGCCGGTGGTTGATGAAACAAGATCAGAAGGATTGAGAGTCAGCATGAGTAAGCATGATACCGGACATATCTCCATGAGGGACAATATGAGATATGGATTGGGATTGACCCTGGCAGTAATGACGGTCGTCTTGACCGCTGCGGGGGCAGGAGCCTGGGCGGTCGGCTGCGCCTTCATCTCTGCGTTGTATACATATTTGTCATATCAGATGATGCGACATGAAAAAATTACTGCTCTGGTAAAGGAAAGGAAGCTTCAGGAAGACACGCAAATGGCCGATGACATAATCGCAGCCATCCCGAGCGGTCTTGTGGGACTTGATCGAGATGGGCATGTGTGTCGCTGGAATGATGGAGCTACACGTATCCTCGGCATGGGTCGGGGAGGTATTGTCGGCAGAATGGTTGATCAATGGCCGATTAACGGCCAGGAAAGTATTGTTGCTCTCCTTAAAGAAGCATTGATGGGAAAAACTGTAAAAAGAGGGAGCCTGGTTGTGCAGAGATCGGATGGGAAATCGATTCCGCTGGGAATTTCCACTAGCCGCCTCGGCGGTGATGGTGCCGGTGGTACCGGCGCTGTGGCGGTTTTTCAGGATCTCACCGATGTCAGGAAAATCCAGGACGAGATGAAGAAGCAGGAGAGGCTGGCCGCCATCGGCACGCTCTCCGCTTCGATCGCGCATGAAATTCGCAATCCCCTGGCTTCGATCGCCGGTAGCGTCGAGATGCTGTCGGCTGATCTGGATGTGTCGGGAGAAAACAAGGAATTGCTCGACTTGATAATCAAGGAGAGTGATCGTCTCAACGAACTCATCACCAGTTTCCTCGAGTTTACTCGGGATCGGGAACCGGAATTCGTCACGGTCTCACCGGTCTCGGTAGTCAAAGAGGTCATTCGTGAGGTGGAGATTCGCACGGAAGCGGGTCCCGATCTGACCTTGGAGTTCGAGGAGGGGGATATTTCCGAGCGGATTATCGCAGACCCCAAAATGCTGAAGCAGGTAATTCTCAATCTTATTCTGAATGCATGTCAGGCCATGTCATGGCTGGGCACGATACGTGTATCTCTTCAAGGTGATGAAAAGGATGGCATGGCCGACATTCGGATTGTCTGCAAGGACAACGGACCGGGCGTGCCTGAAACTGCCAGGGCCAGAATCTTTGAACCCTTCTTCTCTACAAAGAAGGAGGGGACGGGGCTGGGTCTCCCGATTGCCCACCGTATTGCGGAACTGCATAACGGCAATCTGGAATTGGTCACGGATGAAGATCCAGGCGCGACATTCCTCTTCAGCATCAAGACACATATTGCTGCAGGTATCCAGGGGGATACCGATACTGTCCGAACGGAACTGTCCGAAATTGCGTAGCAAATATTAGCGAAAGGGAGCCCGATTCATGGCTCAGCCCAAAATTCTTCTCGTCGATGATGAAGAGAGCATGATCAGATTCTTGTCGATTATGCTTAAGAAAGAGGGTTATGAGATTCGTGCGGTATCCAGCGGCATGGAGGCCTTGAAGACCCTCCAGACCTGGTCCGCTGATGTAGTAATCAGTGACATATGCATGCCGGAGATGAGCGGCATTCAGTTACTGGCCGGGATCAAGGCAATCGATGCCGGGATCCCCGTGATCCTATTGACGGCATACGCCAGCCAGGAGTCTGCGATCGAGGCCGTCAACATGGGGGCCTTTCACTATTTGATCAAACAGGCGCGCAACGATGAGATCAAGATGGTTGTGCGCAACGCCCTGGCAATACGCAAAGTCAAAAGCGAAAACACAAAACTTCGGCGCCAGATCAAGACGGACTCCTCCCTGGAATCCATAATCGGCAGCAGCGAAGCCATGCAGCGCATCTTCACGATTGTGAGGAGAATCGCGGATACCGACAGCACGATCCTGATCAGCGGCGAGAGCGGAACCGGCAAGGAGTTGATTGCCCGCGCACTGCACTATACAAGCTCACGTGCGGACAAGCCCTTTGTGAGTATCAACTGCGGGGCGTTGCCGGAGAATCTGCTGGAAAGCGAACTGTTCGGTCATGTGAAGGGCAGCTTCACCGGCGCCGTTCGGGATAAGGAAGGACTATTCAAGGTTGCCCAGTCCGGGACGATATTTCTCGATGAGGTTGGTGAAGTGTGCCAGTCCCTGCAGGTGAAATTGCTGCGGGCGCTGCAGGAGAAAGAGTTCCTGCCTGTCGGTGCGACGGAAACTATCAAGGTTGATGTGCGTGTTCTTGCCGCCACCAACCGTAATCTTGAGGAGGAGGTCGCGCGCGGGACCTTCAGGGCAGACCTCTATTACCGTCTCAACGTCATCCCGCTTGTCGTTCCGCCTCTGCGCGAGCGACGCGATGACATCCCCCTTCTGATCAAACACTTCATGGAGAAGATGTCATCCAAGCGGGGGCTGGAGAACAAGGTTATCAGCAGTCAGGCAATATCCGTATTGTCCGAATACGACTGGCCGGGCAACGTTCGCGAACTTGAGAACGTGCTGGAGCGGACCGTGATTCTTGAGGAGAAAGATCATGTGGATGTCTCCTCATTACCGGAGATCGTACTTAACCGGTCCCGACAGAATTCGCAATCCCTGTTCGAGGGAACACCGAGGGCGACTCTGGAGGACCTGGAGAAGGAGTATCTGCTGAAGGTTCTGGATTCCGTTGATTGGCAAAAGAAGAAAGCCAGTATAATCCTGGGGATAAACGCATCGACCCTCTACAGGAAAATACAACGGTATGATCTGGACAAGAAGAAACAACACGCCCTGGCGGAGTGATTGTTGAGCGAGTCGAATTGTGGGGGATTGCATAATCCAACACAAGGGTGTCTAGGGGATGTGAAGGTCATGTTTGGTAAGTGTAATAATGACAACAGTTAGGTGTGTCTGCAAAATAGGATAGCTTTGGCATCGGCTTTGCTGAACGAAACGTGAGGGCCGGACAGCGAGCCACCGGAGCCCGTAATCAGCGCACCAACAGGAGGTATCTGGATGTTTTCCAACAAGGGTTTCACCCTTATCGAGTTGATGATCGTGGTGGTGATCATCGGGATTCTGGCGGCTATCGCTATCCCCAATTTCATCTCCATGCAGGACCGTGCACGTGAAGCGGCGGTCAAGTCAAATGGTCACACGACGCAGCTGGCCGTTGAGGATTTCGGTGTTCAGAATAATGGCACCTATCCTCCCGCGGCAACCGCTCTGGCAAGTATCACAGCGAATTTGCCCGGCGGTGCTGTCTTCACAAATCCCTTCAACACTGCTGCCGCCGGTCTGAGCGTCGGTGCCGGTGCTGCTGAAGGTATGTGCGATTATCAGGATCCTGCTGCGGTTGGTACCGCCAACCAGTATCAGGTCAACTGTTACGGGAAGGGCGCTGCGAACGTCCTGTCTCTCTCGAACGGTTAGGACAAAAGAAAAACACGGGGGGCTTTGGCCCCCCGTTTTTTTTATTCTATTTTGTGGAGGGGACGACTGGTGAGAACTTGTAAAGGGTTTACGCTCATTGAGTTGGTTATTGTTGTTGTGATCATCGGGATATTGGCGGCAATCGGTATACCCAACTTCATTCTGATGCAGAACAGGGCGCGTGAAGCCAACGTCAAGTGCAACGGTCATGCGTGCCAGATGGCGGTAGAGGATTACAGCGCACAAAATGGCGGTGCCTATCCGCCGGCAGGTACTGCCGCAGCTGACATCGCCGGCAACATGCCTGGTGGAATCATCTTCACCAACCCCTTCAATGGCGGAGCGGGATTATCCGTGAATGTCGGCCCGATTGAGGGGATGGTCGATTATATCGACTCAATAACTCTCGGCATCCCCAATTCATACCGGATCAATTGTTATGGCCTGAGTGCAATCGGTATTCTGGTTATCAATAACGGATAAATACTTCACTTGGATCATACGCCACGCCCCGACGGAGGGCGTTATTTTCCCTGTTCCTGGGAATATGGAACGGCTTGTGCGATGAACTTTCCGATACAACCCGATTAGGGAGTGATGAGGTCGTCTATTGCGCTTCCCGGAGGAGGTGCTCTGGATCTCATGAATCTGAGGAGAGAGATGGCAGGGGCCAACGCACTGGATATTGTCGGTCTAAAGAAGAGTTACCGCAGCGGATTGAGCGGGCGGAAGAGCATACTCACTGATTTGAACCTGCATGTGGCCAAGGGAGATGTATACGGTCTCCTGGGCAAAAATGGTGCAGGTAAGAGTACAACTTTTCGCATCCTGATGGGATTGTGCCGCCCGGATGCAGGCGAAACACGGATCCTGGGAGAGAGGGCCGGCAGCAGAAAGGCCAAGATGCGAATCGGTTTCTGCCCGGAGAATCCGCAATTCCATTCCAACCTCAAAGTTATAGAGATCCTCCGCTTCCATAGTTCACTCGCCAAAGATCGGATAATGACCGAGAAGGCTCGTATCGCCTGGCTGATCGAGCAATTCGAATTGGGAGAATACCGCACCAGCCGGATCAGCACTCTCTCGCGCGGCACCCAGCAGCGCCTGGCATTGGCTTTGGCGGTTTTGGCCCGGCCCGAGATTCTGATCCTCGATGAACCCCTTACGGCTCTCGATCCGGTCATGCGCAACAGGGTCACCGAATTTCTCAAGGAGCAGAACAGGGCGGGCATGAGCATGATCATCTCCAGTCACATCCTGTCGGAGTTGGAGGTCATGTGCGACAAACTGGGCGTCCTGGCCAATGGCAGGCTGCAGAGCGAATTGGTGCTTGGTGAGAAGCAGGGGGATAGTGCCAATGAGATGGCGATTCAGGTTCCCCAGCAATTCAGGAAGGTGATCGAGGCTGACGATCCGGACCTGATCGGGGTGCAAACAGGGGATAATCAGTGCTACGAGGGGCTGGAGTTCGAGAAGGCTCAACATCTGTTGAAACGCTGGGTTGCGGCCGGTATCCCCATTCTGGAAATGAAGCATGAGAATCGAGTCAAGGAGGACATCCTCTCCAGTTTCGAAATTGACGTGACCACGATGGAGAGGGAATCGGAGATGGCCCGCGAGAAGGAGCTGATATGAGGCAGATCGGCATCCTGGTACTGGGCAATTTCAAGGAATCGGTCCGGGACAAACTCCTGCTGACCATGCTCGGCGGGGGGATCATCCTTTTGGGGATGATCGCCGTGATGTCGCCGTTGAATCTGGGAGCCAGGGACAAAACCTTCCATGACATCGGGCTGGCGTGGATCCACATCTCTGGGATGCTGATTCTATTGCTCCTGGGCGCCTGGACTATCCATCGTGAACGGGAAAAGGGGATCTGGCTGACGGTCCTCACGCGTCCGATATCCAGGAGCCAGTTCATGCTGGGACGCTTGATGGGCCTGCTGACCACCCTGGCCTTCACCATCGTCGCCAGCACACTCATCTATTCAATCATCGCCATGATCACGGGTATCGGCATCCTGCCGGGAATCTGGCGTGGTGCTCTGTTCATATTTCTGGAGATGAGCCTCCTGGCTGGGCTGGTTCTGTTCTTCTCATCCATCACCGGTTTCGCCATGACCATATTCATGGCGATGGCCATATTCTTTGCCGGCCACATGTCCAGCGATCTGCTGCGCGCGGCCGTGCTTGCGGAATCAAGCGTGTTGTCGGGCGTGATGATGTTTCTGAACTGGCTGTTGCCCCACATGGAGATGTATCGGATTCGCGGCGCCCTCGTCGGTGGTGATCTGCCTACCGTATCACAGATCCTCCACACGGCCTGTTACTCTCTGTTCTACCTGTCCGCGCTGTTCGCCCTCTCCATGGCGATCTTCTCGCGCAAGGACATTCGATGAGACCCGGTAGCATCATCTTTTTAGCGGCGACTTTGCTGTTTCTGATATTGGCGCAGGTCTCGGACGCCGATAATCACGTCCGGTTGAACAGTACCGGCAAGCCTTTGGAATCCTGGCTGATGGGCAGCGAAGCCGTCCTTGTCGACTATTACTGGTTCGACCTGACGCAGTACTACGGCGCTTACAGCATGGGGCAGAACGATCTCTCCGATTTCCTGCGCCGCAGCGACAGGCTCTTCAATCTGGATGTAGAGTTCCATCGCGCCACTATTTTCTCCAGCGCAGTGATCGCTTCCGATCTGGATGATCCCCGGGGTGCGCTGGAGATCCTGCGCAACGCCGAGAACAGAAACCCCGATTACTGGGTTTATCCGTACGAGCAGGGATTCCTCCATTACCTCTGGTTGAACGATTACCCGGAGGCCATTGCCGCATTCAGTCGCGCAGGGAAGCTGGAGGACTGCACACCGGGTTGGCGACACTTCCTGGCCCGCATCAATGAATTGGGGGGCGATCCGCGAGTGGCCTGGGAGATGTGGGCCGACATCGCGAGTACCGCGGAACATGGCCGATTGCAGGAGAGCGCACACAGAAATATGGTGAGACTTGAGAAAATCATCAGAGAAAGTGAAGGAGCCGGGGCCGCCCAGGGGCACTGAGGACGTATGTGTAAGCGTGGCACATCATTTGCAGTCGTATAGATCAGGAAATAATACCGGGGACTAACCGGATACTTCTAGGAAGCTTGAGGAGCTGGAGGGAATTGTGAAGCTGCCATTTAAAAGAGACCGCGGCAATGTCGTGGCCCTCGACATAGGCAGTCGTCTCATCAAGGTTGTGGAACTGGGACATGGGACCAGCGGTCCTGCGCTTTTGCGTTACAGTGTCAGCCATGTTTCGCCCGATGCCGTGGTTGAGGGTGAGATCATGGATCGCGACCTATTGGTGGAGGCTATCGAAGAGGCATTCGAAAAGATAGGCATTGAGAAGAACAACGTAATCAGTGCCATTTCGAGTCGCTCGGTCATTGTCAAACGCCTGCTCATGGACCAGATGCCGGAGGACGAAATCCGAGCGGTCATCGAGATGGAGGCCTCAAGCCATATTCCGTTCGAACTGGAGGATGTCAGCCTTGACTTCCAGGTTCTCGATGAGATGGCTGCGGACGACAAGATGGAGGTCCTCCTGGTTGCCGCCAAGCGGGAGGTGATCTATGAACATACGACCCTGCTGCGGGATCTCGGCCTGAAGACAAGTGTCATCGATGTCGATTCCTTCGCCATCCAGAATCTTTACGAATCGCTGGGCACCGATCAACCTCTCTCGACGCTGGTCAATGTCGGCGCCGAGGTCACCAACGTGAATATAGTTCGCGACGGCATGCCTCTGTTCACCCGTGATTTCTCGATCGGCTGCGGTCTGTATCTGGAAGCGCTGCAGCGCGACCTGCAGATCAGCTATGAGGGGGCGCTTGAACTCATCAGCACGAATGACCTGGAACAGACCCAGGACAACGAGGCCGGCAAGGAGTGCATAGGCAAACTGGCCGAAGAGATTGCCGTCGGGCTCGAACGGAGCCTGGCCTATTTGCGCTCCTCCGGTGAAGTAGAGGACTTGAGCAGCGTCTTCCTCTCGGGTGGAGGGGCAAACCTCCCCAATCTCAAGACGAATCTGGAGGAACGTCTGAGGATTCCGGTCCAGATCGTCGATCCCATCTCTGTTCTCGAAGTTGAGGATGAATTGATGGATGAGTTGCAGAATGACGGCGTGGCCTCCCTGCTGACTGTTGCGGTCGGTCTCGGAATGAGGGAGGTGAGCAGATGATCAAAGTCAATCTTCTCCCTTTTGAGGATCGCCCCAAAGCCCGCCAGATGCCGTTGCCGAACAAGTGGTCGGTACTGATCTACGGGCTGGTTGTGGCTTTGCTGGCTACCGCCGGGGGGATGGCATTCCTGCAGGGCAATGAGTACAACCGGAAAATCGCCGAAAAGCAGGAGCTGGATGCGGAGCAGAAGATCCTGGTGGAGCGGACCAAGGCCATCGAACGGCTGGAGCTTCGGACCATGCTGCTGCAGGAGCGATTGAATGTCGTCGGTCTTCTCGAAAACATCCGCTACGACAATGTGATGTGGCTCAACTCGATCAACAGGGTGCTCCCTGAAGATCTCTGGTTGACCTCCCTGACAAGAAATGAAGCTGCCGGGAGAACCACTCTCGAGGGCCTGGCAGATGGCTATGGTCCCGTAGCGAAACTGATGAAGTCGATGGAGCTCAATGCGGCCTTCTCCGAAGTGCAGATGATCAAGTCCGAACGCAGCTCGAATGAGGACAACTCTCTGATCTACTTCAATGTCGTGGCCAACTGGGGCACTGTACGGAAAGTGGCGCAGACGGCGACGAAGGGGGGCTCGAAATGAACATGTCGGATCCTGTCGTTCAAAGAAGAGCCTTCATAATCCTGATCGGTCTGCTCGTCGGTTACCTCTACTTCGGCAGCACGTTCTTCCCCTTCTGTCATCGTGTCCGCAAGGCGGAGATCGCCCGTCTGGACACGGAGAACAAGGAGTTGGAGCGGAAGCTGGTAATTGCGCGCAGCAAGGCGGGGCGCCTGGAGGTAGTGGAGGCGAGGATGGCGAGCCTGGAGCAGGATTGGCGTCGCATTGAGCAACTTCTCCCAAGTACGGAGGCCATGCCTGAATTCATGAAGGACATGACCCGCCTGGCGACGAAAGCCAATATCGAAATCGATTTGATGCAGCCGGACGCACCGGTTGCCGGAGATGGCTTCAGGGCGCGCAGCATCCAGATGCGGGCGCGTGGCGGCTATCATGAGATCGGACGCTTCCTCAGTCACATTGCCAATGCCCGGAGATTGATCAAGACGGAAGCCCTGACGATGGGGGGCCTGACCAATACGGCCTCCCGCAAGAACGTCGAAGGCGGCGAGAAAACAGGGACAGTCGAAGTGAGCTTCAAGGCAACTCTTTTCATGCTGGAGGCAGGCAATGCAGGTAACTAGGAAACAGATCTTAACGCTCAGTCTGCTGCTGCTTCTCCCGTTTTCGGTACTTGCGGAGGAGGGCACGGAGTTGCAGCTGAAAACGGTATTCTATCAGCCATACATCAAACACGATCCGTTTGCGATTCCGGACTTCTCGAAATCGACTGAGCCAAGCGATACGGGAAAGCTCAGTCTCGGCAATTGCAAACTCGTGGGGATCATGATGACCGATGAAGGTGCGATAGCCATGGTCGAAGACGCAGCCGGAGAAAGCTATTCATTGCGGAAGGGTGACTCGATTCTCGGAGGCAAGATCTCCAGGATCGAGGACTCGACTCTGGAAGCCTGGGTTCGCCAGGATGGCCTGCGAAAAAGAATTCGTCTTAGTCTCGTCGAAGAAGGAGAATAGTGATGCGCGGCAAGTATCTATGCTTCGCGGGTGTGTTCCTGATGTTGATGGCCATGAGTGTACAAGCGGATGATTCTGTCCGACTGAACTCCATCAACTGGGAGGGAACTACTCTTGTCCTGGACATGAGCAGTGAATGCGAATACCGGACAATGACCCTCGATGATCCCTATCGGCTCGTTATCGACTTTCCCGGTATGAAATCGGGATTGCGTGTCCATTCATTTACGGGTGAAGGTGAGATCGAGGGTATTCGCGTCGGGCAGAATTATGAGGACGACGACAGCGGTGTCCGCTGTCGCATTGTGCTGGACATGAAATCCGAACCGAGATTCAGCGTCGACCAGGCCGGCGGCACTTACCGTGTGATGTTTGACTATTCCCATGTTGTGGAGCTGTCGGATGTCGGCGTTAGCGATGCTCCAGCCACAAGTCAGTTCGCGATGGAGGAGACGGCGACACCCGACCAGCAGGTGGTTGCACCTGTTCGGACAGTAGCGGAGAGCCGTGAACCCGCCGTCACCGCACCCGAGCCTGAGACCTCCAAAGAGACGACGAAAATTCTGCAGGCCTCTGGCGCCGAAACGTCGCTGCTCGGATTTGGCGAAAGCATGAAAGTTCCGAGTCGTGAAGAGCTGCAGGCTCTGGCGGAGAGGGCCAAGCAGCCGACAACCGTTGAATCCGTTGTTGCGGAGGACATTCAGGAGCCCGCTCCTCTGGAGATAGGCCCCGACGAGGATCGTACCGCACAGGACGAGGCGGAGGCGCTGACCCCCGAACCCGGCTTCGAGAGTGAATTGCCCACAGTCGAAAAAAGTGAAACGATTCCGGAAAAGGGATCTGCCGCAGAGGATGTATCCGTCTTGGATGACGATACGGATCTCTACAGTGTCGCAGCCCCGCTATATCTGGAAACCGACATCCAGGAGAGCGCGGCGGCGAAATCGGCCCCTCCGCTTCTGGGCGCGGGAATGGGCAATCTCCCGTCTTTGCCTACCAAGGACGAGAGAGAGAGCGGCAAGACAACCCATGAGCGGGAGCAGAGCGTCATGCCCGCTCCGGTTCAAAAAGAGTTGACCTTCGCCGAAGCCGTGGAGACGGAGGAGGAGCTGCAGGCGCAGAAGATGACCGCCGTGCCGACGGAGGATGAAGCCGTTACGATAGAGGCGGAGACAAAACCGGCACCGGCTGTGGTCGAGGTCGTCGAAAAGGGCAAACCCGCCCCCGATGCCGAAGCCGCCAAGCAGGTGCCGGCGCTTCTGACAGCGGGTATGGCCACTCCCTCAGGTGCAGTGACCGAACAGGCGTCAGGCAAGGATGAGCAGGAGCCTGCGCCCGAGAAGGCGCTGCAGGTCGCGAAAGAGCCCGAGCAACCCGCTGCCGGAGTAGCCGTCAAGATCATCAATGCGAAAACAGAGGCCGCTTCCGTCGAGAAGAAAACGGTGGATGAGAACATCGCCCGACAGGCCCGTCTGAGTGCGGCTCGAAAGAGCAGCACCGATTTGATCCGCAAGAACCTGAAGGGCGAGAAACCGCTGGATGCGCCGATTTCGATCGAGATGCGTGGAGCGGAATTCAAAACACTGCTGCGCGCTTTTGCGACCTTCTCGGGTCGGAACATCATCAGCGGCAAGGAGGTCAAGGGGCAGGTTTCGGTTCAACTGACCTCCGTCCCCTGGTTCGAGGGGTTGAAGGCCGTATGTCAGGCCAACGGCTATGGGGTTGTCGAGGAGTACGGCATGCTGCGCATCGCCCCGCTGGCGGCGATCAATATGGAGGAGATGGAGCGCCTTTCCAATTCCAAGAAGCGGATCGATTACGAACCGTTGATCACGAAGGTGATCAGCCTCAATTTCGCCAAGAGCGAGGATCTCAGGGAACCCCTGATGAAGATGCTCAGTGACCGCGGCAAAATGGAGACGGAGACCCGCACGAACAGCCTGCTTGTCACCGACATCCCGGCCAATATCGAGATGATCCTGAAAATGGCCGCAGAGCTGGATATCCCGATGCCTCAGGTCGAGATCACTGCGCGCCTGGTCGATATCGATTACAAGGCCAGTCGTGATCTGGGAGTTCGTTGGGAAGCCCTCAATCTTGCCAGCAACAACACCGCGGGCATGGGTGGGTCGGCCGTCATCGACGGCAGCTTCCCGACTCCGGTGGGTGAATTCAAGCTGGGGACAATCCGCAATTGGGGCGATTTCAACGTCACGCTGCAGGCGATGGAGAGGGACAACACCGCGAACATCATCAGCAATCCGCGGGTGATGACTATGGACAACATGCAGGCGAGCATACTCGTCGGTAAGAAAGTACCCCTGATCGTCGCTGACGAGGCGGGTAATGCCGTCACCCAGATGACCACGGTGGGGATCAAGTTGACCGTAACTCCCCATATCAATCCCGATGGTCAGATCATGATGGAACTCGCAACAGAGGTCAGCGACCTCTCAAGCGAGGCTACTGTTCAGGGTGGCGTCATCATTACGACACACGAGAGCAAAACCAATGTCATGGTCAACAACGGCAACACCGCCGTCATCGCAGGGCTGATCCGGACAAGCGGGACCGACCTGAACCAGGGTGTTCCGCTCCTGAGCAAGGTGCCGCTGGTCGGACGTCTCTTCGGTTACCAGAATGAGGCCAAGGAGAAGCGTGAGCTGATCATCTTCATCACGCCCAGGATTATGTCGGTGACCGAAGCCGCGGGTGAAACCTCATTCGAGGACTACAATGTGGAGTGGCCGACCACGGACTAGCCGGATGTAGATCAAGAAAGAAGCCGGTCCTCAAGCGGGGACCGGCTTTTTTGTGGTGTACCCTGCGTGCGGCATCCTATATTAGATTGCTACCGACGGGAGAAGCGGCTAGTCTGGCCGCCAACTCGATGCGGGGATTGTCACAGGCGTGAAACGGAGCTCAAATGCGTCATCTGAAGTTATTGACTGCGGGCGAATCCCACGGCCCCGGCCTGACCGCCATCCTGGAGGGCCTCCCGATGGGACTCAAGGTCAAAACGGGCAAGATCAACGAACAGCTGGCCCGCAGGCAGGAGGGCTACGGCAGGGGGGGGCGGATGAAGATCGAATCCGACTCGGTCCAGATCACCGGCGGTCTCCGCCTCGGAGTCACTCTGGGCAGCCCCTTGAGCCTCTGGGTCGTGAACCGGGATCACGACAACTGGACCCGCTCGATGAGTCCGGAACCCGTCAGGGGATCCAACCCGAGACCGGTGACGCAGCCGCGCCCCGGCCATGCAGATCTGCCCGGCTATCAGAAAACCGGCACAGAGGATATCCGCAACATCCTGGAGCGCGCCAGTGCGCGTGAGACAGCCGCCCGGGTCGCGGCAGGAGGCGTCTGTCGTCTGCTCCTCGCGGAGTTGGGTATCGGTATCTTCAGTCATGTCCTCTCCATCGGTGGCGTCAAAGCCCGGCCCGACTACTCCGATCTCACGGCTTTGGCCGCGGCAGCAGGTCAAAACGATCTCCATGTTGCCGATGAAGCAGCCTGCAAAAGGATGAAACGGACGATCAAAAGCGTGTGGGGGGACGGCGATACCCTCGGCGGCATCGCGGAGGTCATTGTCGAGGGTCTGCCGGCGGGACTGGGGCACTATGCCCACTGGGATCGTCGGCTCGATTCACGGCTTGGCGGGAGTGTGCTCTCCATTCCGGCGGTGAAGGGGGTAGAGGTCGGACCCGCTTTCGAGAATGCCCACATGCGGGGCAGTCGGGTCATGGATGAGATCATACTCGACAAGGCCGCCGCCAAAAAGGGGAACTCCCGCTTCAAGCGGAATACGAATCGAGCAGGTGGCCTGGAGGGGGGCATGACCAACGGGCAGCCGCTGATCGTGCGCGGCGCGATGAAACCCATCGCCACGCTCTCCAGTCCACTCGCCAGTGTGGACATCAAAACGGGACAAACGGTGAAGGCGTGCAAGGAGCGCAGCGACTGCACGGCCGTCGCCGCGATGGGAGTGATCATGGAGTCCATGATCGCCCTGGTCCTGACCGACACGATTCTGGAGGAGTTCCGCTCGGAAACCATGAAGGACTTGAAGAGCGCGTGGCGCGCCTACAAACGCCAGGTTAACAGGAGATGAGAATATTCCTGCTGGGCTTCATGACCGCCGGCAAGAGCTCGATCGGGCCGGTATTGGCCAGGCGCAGCAACCTGCCCTATCGGGATCTGGACGACATGATAGAGGATCAGGCCGGCATGAGCATACGTGATATTTTCTATATGCGTGGCGAGGAGATATTCCGCAAGCTGGAGTCGAGGGCTTTGGCGGAATGCGCCGCCATGAATGACCTTGTGCTGGCCACCGGCGGAGGTATTGTGGAGAGACAGGAGAATCTGATCCATCTGCAAGAGGCCTACTCCGTCTATCTGGCCTGGCCTTGGGCAACGCTGGAGAGGAGGCTCCTCAACGATACCTCCGGCAAAAGACCTCTGGCGACTGATGCCGTAGAGGATCTCCACGAGCGCTGGCGAGAACGTGATCCTCTATATCGCAAGGTCAGTTCCAGAATAATCGATCTGGTCGATACCGACGGATCGACTGCGAGGATGATACGCAACAAGGAGATCGCCAAAATGATCGCCGGTGAATTGCCCGGGGAGCGGGCATGAGAATCATCGCCGGACGCTTCAAGGGGCGCAAGCTGCTGGCGCCTGCCCGTGGTGTGCGTCCGACGACGGATCGGGTCAAGGAGAGGCTCTTCAGCGTCCTCGGTCCTTTCAATGGCGATGAAGTCGTGGTAGATCTCTTTTGCGGATCCGGTGGGCTGGGAATCGAAGCTTTGAGCCGGGGGGCTGAACGTGCCATATTTGTAGACAGGGCCAGAGACAGTTTGCGGACTCTTAATCGCAATCTGACCCCGGTGCTGCATGACGCCGATGGAGTTGCTCTGGTTGCGGCCGAGATCCATAAACAGGACGCTCTCGGATTCATCCGCAGTTGCTGGCCGCAGGGGCATGTCCACCTCTGTTTTCTGGATCCGCCTTACGGCGATCCGAAAGGTGGCGAATGCCTGATCGAATTGGGCCGACTGCATGGGCCGCGTCTGGGACTGATTGCATTTGAGGGACCGGACGTGGATATTTCAATTCCGCAAGGCCTGACGGAGGAGCGCAGATTGATCTGCGGTGAGACCCGTGTGACCTTGCTCAAAGGGGGAGACAGATCATGAGACGCTGGATGTATCCCGGCACATTTGATCCACCGACGCTGGGGCACCTGGACCTGATCAAACGGGCTGCGCCGCTCTGCGACGAACTGCTGATTGCAGTGGCGGAAAGCAGGGAAAAGAGTACATTCTTCTCACTGGAGGAACGTATCCGTCTGATGGAGATCATGACGGCTGAGTTCACAGGGGTGCGGATCATCGAGTTCGACACACTGTTGACCGAACAGGTGCAATTACACGATGTCCACGCCGTTTTACGTGGTGTGCGCGTCTTCAGCGACTTCGAATATGAGATGGTGATGGCCTTCACCAACAGGAAGCTGCTGAATCGTTTCGAGACGATATTCATGATGCCGAGCGAATCGCTGATGTCGGTCAGCAGCACCCTTGTACGTGAGATCATGCAATTCGGTGGTGATGTCAGCAAGTTCGTTCCGGCAAATGTTCTGAACGCAATCGTGAAACAGAATTAGACAACAGACCAGATGCCCAAGAGGTTGAAACCCGATTATGGATATCTTCAACAGCAAAATGAATGAAGTCGGACGCTCCGTCGAGCCGTCCAAGACCTTGGCGGTTGCCGCATTGGCCAAACGTCTCAAGGCCGAGGGGAAGGATATCATCTCCCTGACGGCCGGCGAACCGGATTTCAAGACGCCTGCTCATGTGGCGCGGGCCGGGATTGATGCGATCAACGAAGGGGCCACCCGCTACACGGCGGCCGCCGGGGAACCGGAATTGCGTGCGGCGATTGCCAAAGTCTATTCGGAACGTTGGCACATGGAGTTGAAGGGGGAGAATGTCTGCGTCTCCAGCGGCGCCAAACCCCTGCTCTATTATCTGATGTCGATCTTTCTTGAGAAGGATGACGAGGTGCTTTTCCCCGTTCCCTACTGGGTCAGCTACGAGGCCATGGTCAACATGTGCAACGGCAAGGCCGTGCCCGTGCAGACCACTCTGGAAAACGGCCACAAGCTGACGGCCAACGCTTTGGATCAGGCCTGCTCACCGAAGAGCAAGATCCTGCTGCTGAACAATCCGACCAACCCCACTGGGGCAGTCTACGACAGCAACGAATTGCTGGCGATTGCGGAGGTTGCACGTGAAAACGACCTGATCATCATCTCCGATGAGATCTATGAGGATCTGGTCTACGGCGGCAAGCACCAGTCGCTCTACAATCTCACCCCCTGGCTGCCCGAGCGGACTATTGCAGTCTCCGGCGTCTCGAAGAGCTTTGCCATGACCGGCTGGCGGATAGGCTACACCATCGCGGCGGCCGAAGTGATCAAGACGCTGGCGAGCTACCAGAGTCAGGCGCTCTCGAGCCCCTGTCAGATCAGCCAGAGAGCGGCTCTGGCGGGGATGACCGGTGACCGGGAGGCCATCGATTCCATGCGTGATGCTTTCGGGGAACGTCTCACCTATTGCCAGGAGCGGATGAGTCGCCTGGGTCTCCCTTTCGTGGAACCGCGCGGCGCATTCTACATCTTCTTCGATACATCCGAGATCTGCGCCAAAAGGGGCTGGGCCGATGGCCAGGAATTCTGCACCCACCTCCTGGAGGAGAAGGGTGTGGCTCTGGTCCCGGGAGATGCCTTCGGTATGCCCTCCTGGGCGCGAATCTCCTTTGCGGCATCGCAAGAGGATCTCGCCAACGCGTTTGACCGCCTGGAAGATTTCCTGGGCTAGCGGAGAAGAATATGCTTGTCGACAGAGTCACCATCAGAATATTCAGCGGCAAGGGGGGCAACGGTTGCGTTGCCTTCCGCCGTGAAAAATTCATCCCGCGAGGCGGTCCCTCGGGCGGAGATGGCGGCCGTGGCGGCAACGTGTACATGCAGGTGGACAAGATGATCCACACGCTGCTCGATCTCCGCTATCGCAACATCTACAAGGCGGAGAACGGCAAGCCCGGCAGCGGTTCGCAGAAGACGGGCAAAGGGGGGGAGGATATAACCATCCCCGTGCCTCCGGGCACTTTGATCCGTGATGTCGAAAACGATGTCATCCTCGCCGACATGATAGAGCCCGGTCAACGGATTCTCATCGCCGAGGGTGGACGCGGCGGTCACGGCAATACCCGCTTCAAGAGCTCGATCAAACAGGCGCCGGACTACGCCACGGATGGTAAGCCCGGCATCGAAATGACCCTGGAGCTCGAGCTCAAGCTCATCGCCGATGTGGGCTTGGTGGGCTTCCCGAATGCCGGCAAATCGACATTGCTGGCCAGCCTGTCCGAGGCGCGTCCCAAGATTGCCGATTACCCTTTCACCACGCTGGAGCCCAACCTGGGGATAGTCCGGACCTCGGAGTACAATTCGCTGGTCATGGCCGACATCCCCGGGCTGATCAAGGGGGCCAGCGATGGCAAGGGGCTGGGGAAGGAGTTCCTGAGGCATGTCGAAAGGACCCGCGTCCTGCTCTTCCTCGTCGATTCGAGCAGCGAAGATCCCCTTGATCGCTATTTGACCCTGCTGGCGGAGCTGGACAACCATGATGCGGAGCTGCTCTCCAAACCACGGATACTCTGCATGACCAAAACGGATCTGCTGGGCGGAGAGAGCCCCCGTCGTCCTCCCGGTCTTGAGGACAATGTCCCCTTCCTCAGCATCAGCGCAGTGGCCCACCTGGGGCTGAAAGAGTTGCGCCTTGAGTTGGATAAGCACATCGAGCCACCGGATCTGGATGAGAATCCGGCGATCCCCAGCATCAGACAATAAATCCGACAACGCCGTTGACACGATGGGTTGCCCCCTGTGACCCGGGTTGACGTATCTACGGGTCGCACCGGGCAAACCGATTCAAGTGATGCTCGTAACCTCCTGCAATAGCGGTATATGCGATCACGGGAACACTCTGTGCGATACAGCTTCCGGAGGTGGAGATGTATCCATGCGCAGACCTTATCGAGATTTCCCATAGATTGCTCTACAGGGTCGACCTTTCCGGAATGGGACAGGCGGCGGAGGCCGGGTTGGTCAGCTGGCGCGATTTTCTGCGCGAAAGGGAGGGACCGAATGAGGGATTGCCGGACAGGGGGCAGATAGAGCGTCTGGCGGAGAGCTGTAAACGCGATGATATCAGAGCCACCTGGTTGTGTGATCCCGCCTACCCGACAGCCCTGCTGGACCTGAAGACACCGCCGCCCGTACTTTTCTATCAGGGCGCCTTGCCGCCGCCTCAAGCATCACTGGTCTCCATTGTCGGCAGTCGCCGGGCCAGCCGGGGAGGGCTTGATTTCGCTCGACGTCTGGGGGGGCAGGTAGCGGCGACGGGGTTGTCGGTTGTCAGCGGCATGGCCAGAGGCATCGACCAGGCGGCGCACAGAGGGTGCCTGGAGATGGGTGAAACCTGGGCTGTGCTCGGATGCGGGCTGGACACGGTTTATCCTCCGGAGGCCCGGAAACTGGCACAGAAGATCAGCAGCAATGGTGGATTGCTCAGTGAATTTCCCCCGGCCGTACCGCCGTTGCCCTATCACTTTCCCAGGCGCAACCGCTTGATCGCGTCACTGTCACGAGCGCTGATCGTCGTGGAGGCGGGTGTCAAGAGCGGGGCTTTGAGTACAGCGCGTGAGGCACTGCATCTGGGAAGACCGCTGGGGGTGGTCCCGGCCAACCCCCTGAACCCCTCCGCAGCTGGCAGCAATCGTCTGCTCAACGAGGGTGCGATCCTGATATTGGGACCGGAGGACCTGCCGAATCTGCTGGAGGACATACGCCTCTTCGCCGATGGCGATGAGCCCTGGGACTCGGCTCGTTGCCTGGAGGAGGGTGTCGACGATGTGGAGACTCTGGCCGCCAGAACCGGGTGGCTGTTGACCGAAACGCTGGCCAGAGTGGCGCAGTGGGAACGGGAGGGGTTGCTGATCTGTCTGTCCGGGGGGAGATTCCGGATAGAGCAGGTTTCCCACTAACGACGGAGTCGGGTGCCGGATTAAGTTGCCAATTTCAGGTGCGATGAGTACACTGCGCGACCATTATGAATCTCAAGTTTCGCATAGAAGCGGCCTTCGTCCGCACCGGCCTCAAAATCGGCAATCTGTTCCCCTGGCGAATGATCAGCGATTCCGGCGCATTCTGGGGCTGGACAGCTTTCCACATATTCAGGGTCAGACGCACAGCGACGTTGAGAAATCTCCGCATGGCCTTCGGGGATCGGTACAGCGAGGAAGAGCTGCAGTCGCTCGCTTCGAGATGTTTTGTCAATTTCGGCCGCACGTTCATGGAGTACTTCGCCCTGCCCGCCTTTCACAAGCGCAATATAATGCAGCGCATCGAATATGAGGGTGAGGAGCACATGCAGGCGGCGTTGGCGGGAGGCAAAGGCGTGCTGTTTCTGGCTGCCCACTTCGGCAACTGGGAGGTGGCGGCCATTGCGACCAGCAAACTGGGTGTGCCGCTGCATACTGTTGTCGGGGACCTGGCCAACCCCGTTGTGGATGAGGTCGTCAACAATCTGCGTGAGAGTCTTGGCCTGATCGTCGACCGCAGACGCATGGGGTTGCGTGCGGTCCTCAGAGCGCTGAAGCAGGGACACGGCATCGGCATCCAGGCTGACCAGGAGGCACGTTGGAACGGGATCCCCGTTCCCTTCTTCGGCATGACCAGCCTGACCCATCCGGGCACGGCCTGGTTCAGCCTCAAGACAGGTGCACCCATACTCCAAGCCTATGCCCTGCGTGTGGGCAACGGCTTTCGCGTGGTGTACGAACCACCCATCTGGCCCAATGCTGAAGCCACCGACGAAGAGGTTCTCAAGTTGACCGCTCTGCATACTGCCCGGTTGGAAAACCTGATTCGCCGCTACCCCGATCAGTGGTTCTGGCTGCACAAGCGTTGGAAGAGGGCACCCAGGGGGGAGGACGGCCTGCCTCTTCGCGCCGGACCACTCCCGTCTAATTCAGATACCGACGAATAGAGGTGGACGCTTGTGCAGGTGGTGCGCTCATGCCGATCCCTTGCGGCAGATCCCATATTGATGAGACGCCAAGGGGGCATTCCGTGCCTCGTTGTCGGCAGATCTCTGTTGCCGGAATTGATCCCATTTCCTACCATGCAGGTCGCGACGATACCGGTCCCCATTCTTGACAGTCTTTGGGACCGATGATAACTTCGGCGCCCAAACATAATCATCAAGAGGATGCATGAAGACAAACTCTCTTCCGTTAACGCGTGTGCGCGAACTGCTGTCGGCCATGACCGACGCCCAGGTGCTGGTCGTGGGTGACCTGATGCTGGACGTCTACCTTCAGGGCAACGTCGAACGTATCAGCCCCGAAGGTCCCGTACCGGTCGTGGATGTTCGGGAGAGGGAGCTGCGTCTGGGGGGCGCAGCCAACGTTGCCCGGAACATCAAGGCGCTTGGCGGGCGTCCACGTCTCCTGGCACTTATCGGTCGCGATGAATCCGGGGCTGAACTGTCCGCTCTTCTGACGAAACGTGAAATCGGGGATGCGGATCTGGTGATTGATGAGACACGTCCCACAACTGTGAAGACGCGTGTCATGGGGGACAGACAGCAGATCTGCCGCTACGACCTGGAGAGCAGAACTCCTGCGTCCGGGGAGGCGCTGAAGGGATTGCGTGAGAGCGCACTCGCCCTGCTGCCCGAGGTCAATGCCGTCGTGCTGTCAGACTACGGCAAGGGGGTCATGGTCGATGAGTTCGTTGCGGAGATCGTCAAGGGGGCGAGAGCTCAAGGGATCCCAATTGTGGTCGACCCCAAGGAGGGGCACTTCGCAGCCTATCGCGGTGTGGATCTCGTAACGCCGAATAAGGTGGAGGCCGGCGGCTCCTTCGGCATCCCCATCCGCTCGGATGAGGATCTGGAGACGGTCGGCCGCGGGTTGCTTGATCGGCTGCAGGCGCGTGCTCTGATGATTACCCTCGGCGAGGAGGGCATCGCCCTTTTCGAAAAGGGGCAGCCACGTCGGACCTTCCCGGCTGAAGCGCGTCAGGTTTTTGACGTCACCGGTGCGGGGGATACCGTCGTTTCGCTATTGGCCCTGGCGCTGGGCGCGGGGGCGACACTGTCGGAGGGTGCGCGTCTGGCCAATCATGCGGCGGGCATCGTCGTCGGTCGCATCGGCACAGCCTCGGTGGCGCCCGATGAGATCCTCACCGCCTGCATGGGTGACATCCTCGGCGCCGATCGGGAGGCTGCCGGCGGACTCGTGGTTGAGTTGCCCGCTGCCGTGGCCTGGGTCGAGAAACAGCGCGCTCTGGGGCGAAAGATCGTTTTCACCAATGGCTGTTACGACCTGCTCCATTTCGGACACCATGCAATCCTGAACGGTGCCGCCCGGCAGGGCGATCTTCTCGTCGTCGGGATCAACAGCGACGCCTCCGTAAAAAGGCTGAAGGGCGATTCGCGCCCCGTCAATGGACTTGTTGAGCGTGCCGGTCTGCTTGCCCATCTGCGGTCGGTCGATCTGGTCGTCCCCTTTGAGGAGGATACGCCACTGGCATTGATCCGGGCGATCAAGCCGGATGTACTGGTCAAGGGCGATGAGTACAGTGACGATGCCATTGTAGGAGCTCAGGATGTGAAGAGCTGGGGGGGCAGGATCTATCGCTTCCCGATGCAACAGGGTTACTCTACGACACTTATGTTGAAAAAACAGGATCAGGCTGGTGAACCCGGCTGCGATACCTCAGGGGAGGAATCTTGAAAATCCATGAATACAGGGCCAAAGATCTCTTCAGGCGGGAGGGCATTCCGGTGCCCGATGGCGTAATCGCGCGAACTCCGGATGAAGCCAAGCAACGGGCCATCGAGCTTGGTGGCCGAGTGGTGATCAAAGCCCAGGTGCTGGCGGGTGGCCGCGGTAAGGCCGGGGGGGTCAAACTGGCGAAGAATCCCGATGAGGCCCGCGAATTGGCCGACAAGATCCTCGGCATGAAGATCAAGGGGATGACCGTCGTCAGGGTATTGGTGGACAAGGCCGTGGATATCGAATCGGAATTCTATCTGGGGATCGTCCAGGATCGTACTCAACAGTGCTCTACCCTGATGGTCTCTGCGGCCGGGGGCATGGATATCGAGCAGGTGGCCGCCGAAACCCCCGAGAAGATCATCAAACTGCCCATCAACCCGGAGACCGGTTTGCGCCCTTTCGAGGCGCGTGAAGCCGCCTTCAGGATCTGCGGCGGCAAGACTGCGCTGAGGATCGCCGATGTCATGGTCAAGCTCTGGCGCGCCTATGCCAAGGCCGATTCGACCCTGGCCGAGATCAATCCTCTCATTGTCACGCCGAACCAGGAGGTCTGGGCGGTGGACGGCAAGATGAACCTGGATGACAATGCTCTCTATCGGCAATCCGAAATCGCTTTCTGGCGCGACCATCTCGGTGAAGTTCCGGAGGAATATGAGGCCCGGGTGGCGGGCCTGAGCTACGTCAAGCTCGAGGGCAATGTAGGCTGTGTGGTCAACGGCGCCGGGCTGGCGATGGCCACGATGGATCTGGTCAAATACCATGGCGGCGAGCCCGCCAACTTCCTGGATATCGGCGGAAGCTCCAACCCCGACAAGGTGGTCAAGGCGTTGGAGATCATCAGCCGCGACCAGAACGTGAAGGCGATTCTCTTCAACATCTTCGGTGGCATTACCCGTTGTGATGATGTGGCGCGGGGGATTATCAAAGCCAAGGAGAAGGCCGATATCAAACTGCCTGTCATCGTCCGTTTGATCGGCACCAACGAGGATGCTGCCCGCGAACTGCTCGCAGAGACCGATCTCGAATCTGCGGCGACGATGGATGAGGCCGTCCAGAAGGCTATCGACCTGGCGAAAGGAGCGACCTCATGAGCATCTTCATCAACAATGATACACGTCTCGTAGTGCAGGGGATCACGGGCCGCGACGGAGGTTTTCACACCGAACGCATGCTCTCCTTCGGCACCAAAGTCGTGGCCGGAGTCACTCCCGGCAAGGGGGGGCTAGATGTCCTGGGTCGGCCGGTATTCGATACCGTCGAGCAGGCGGTCGAGGTGAAGGGCGCTAACACCAGCGTCATCTTCGTCCCCGCCGCCGTTGCCGCCGATGCGATACTGGAGAGCGTCGATGCCGGCATCAAAACGATTGTGGCGATCACGGAGGGGATTCCGATTCGGGATATGAACCGGGTGATGCCGGTCATTCGAGCCGAGAATATCCGCCTGATCGGCCCCAATTGCCCTGGCGCCATATCCCCCGGCCAGGCCAAGGTGGGGATCTTGCCGGGCAACATCGTGACCCAGGGTAAGGTTGGACTCGTCAGCCGCTCCGGCACCCTCACCTACGAGGTCGTGCACAAGTTGACGATGGCCGGACTGGGACAGTCGACCTGCATCGGCATAGGGGGCGATCCGGTGATCGGCACCAATTTCATCGATTGCCTCGAGGCTTTTGAAAAGGATCCCGACACTGAAGCGGTCGTTCTGATCGGGGAGATCGGCGGCACGGATGAGGAGGAGGCCGCCGATTTCATCAAGGCGAATATGAGCAAGCCGGTTGTCTCTTTCATTGCCGGTCAGACCGCCCCTCCGGGTAAGACAATGGGGCATGCGGGTGCGATTATCTCAGGAGGATCTGGGACCGCCGCAGACAAGATAGAGAAATTGAAGAGTGTGGGTATTCCGGTTGCGGAGATCCCCAGCCAGATAGTGCCGAAGTTACAGGAAGTATACAAGTAACAGCGATAACAGGAGTTACAATGAGTCAGACATATCTGATGATCAAACCTGAACTCGTCAGGGACCAGGTGATCGGCGAGGTGATCAAGATGCTCACCGATAACCGGTTCAAGGTCTTGAATCTGGAGCTCAAGGAGTTGACCTCCGAGCAGGTGCAGGAATTCTACTGTGAGCACGAGGGGAAACCCTTTTACGAACGTCTGGTGGAGTATATCACCAGTGGACCGGTCGTGGCGATTCGGCTGGAGAAAGACAACGCCGTGAAGGATTTACGGCTTCTGGTCGGGGCGACAAACCCCGAGGAGGCCGCCCCCGGCACAATCCGTTACCTGCATGGCCGCAGCCTGCAGAACAATGGTGTTCACGCCAGCGATTCCGATCCGTCGGCGGAACGCGAGCTTGGCATCATCTTTGGCGACCGGTAGAGCAAGAGAGCTGGAAGGCCTTGACAGTGGACAACTTCGGCCATATTATGACCTATCTTCCGAGACAGGACCACCCATGAAGATCCTACTTTCAAGTGTGAAAGAGAGCAGCCAGGACTTCCGCATGGAGGACAGCTATGCTTTCAAGGGGCTCGGGGACCGGGTCAAGGAGGGTCGCGTCGAGGTAAACGCCCATGTCGATCCGATCGGTGATCGCTGGGAGATCAATGGCACGATGGAGGGTGTATTCCCTTTCATATGTGACAAATGCAGCCAGGAGTTCGAGGGAAAGATTAACGGTGAGTTTGCCCTTACCGTTCTGTCGAAAACCGTGGCGGGCCTCGAGCCGGATGACAGTGACGAGATTGATGTCGTTGTCTTGCCGGCGGAGAGTCAGGAGATCGATCTTGCGGACAAGATCAACGAACTCATCTGGCTGGAGCTACCGATTACGTTGACCTGCGTCTCTTTGGGTGGGGAGAAGTGTCCCCGCTTTTCTGACGATGCCGAGGATAACAAGGATGACGGCGAGGATATTGATCCACGCTGGAACGTCCTGAAGCAACTCAAGCAGAAAATGACATCGGAGGAGGCCGGAGAGGCCGATTCCGGCAAAAGTGAGGATTGAGCAATGGCCGTCCCCAAGAAAAGAAAATCCCGCTCACGTTCGCGGATGACCCGTGCAGTCTGGCTTGCCAGCGCCAAAATGCCCAGTATTGCCAAGTGCAAACACTGCAGCCAGATGAAGCCCACTCATCAGGTTTGCCCGCACTGCGGCTACTATGCAGGCAAGCAGGTCGAAACTGTTGATGCGGATTAACGCCCAGTGAGAGTGGCTCTGGATGTAATGGGAGGCGATCACGGGCCTCCCGTTCTCGTGAGTGGTGCGTCTAAGGCACGCCGCGAGGTGGAGAACGCCCCCGAATTGGTGCTGTACGGAGATCCTGCAAGGATCGAGGAGGAGCTCGCCCGTATTGGTGAGTCCCGCGACAGTTTCGAGATCGTGGAGTGCACCGAGCAAATCGAAATGTGCGAACCGCCTGCGGCGGCAGTCAGAAAAAAGAGGGATGCGCCCATCGTCAAGGGCATGCTCGACATCAAATCGGGCAATGTTCAGGGTATCGTCAGTGCCGGTTCCACCGGTGCGATGGTGGCGGGCGCTCTTTTGCATGTCGGGAGGTTGCCCGGTGTGATGCGTCCCGCAATCGCAACCTGGTTCCCTGGCAAGAATGGCGGCAGCGTCATACTTGACGTCGGCGCCAATGCGGAGAACAAGCCCGAACACCTGCTGCAATTCGGCGTGATGGGTCAATTCTATGCTGCCGTGGCCCTGGGGAGGGAGAACCCCAGGATCGGTCTGTTGAATATTGGTGAGGAGAGCAGTAAGGGGCGTGAACTCTATGTCAGAACTCATGAGTTGTTGTCCGACTCGAAGCTGAATTTCGTGGGCAACATTGAGAGTCAGGACATCCTCAAGGGGGCTGCTGATGTCATCGTTTGCGATGGCTTCACAGGCAATATCGTCCTGAAGTTGGCCGAAAGCATGGTCGGCTACTCCGTCGGGGCGATCATGAACAGGTTCCGTGACAGCGTCCTCACCAATACGAAAGGCAAACTGGCAGCCTTCTTCATCAGGAATGAATTAAGGGCCGCCCAGAGAAATATCCGCAAGGATTTCGACTATGCGGAACACGGTGGAGCGCCCATGCTGGGGGTGAACGGCTGCGTCATTATCGCTCACGGCAAAAGCAACGAACGTGCGATTATGAACGCGATTCGAACAGCCGTGTGTTTCGACGAGACAAACGCCAATAAGAAGATGGAGCAAGTCCTTAGCAGCCTGAAAGGTACGGGCTGCGGGGCCTAATTCAGGGAGCTGATCTTGGACAAGCAGATCAATGTCCACATAACGGGCACAGGGCACGCCGTGCCCGAGAATATACTCACCAATGACGATCTCAGTCGCATAGTCGACACCAATGACGAGTGGATAACCACCCGTACCGGGATCAAGCAACGGCATATCGCGGAACCACACCAGAAGAACAGTGATTTCGCCAGCGCAGCTTGCCTTCAGGCGATGGCTGACGCGAATTGCGCCCCCGAGGAGATTGATTTCATCTTCATGGGCACCGTTACCGGCGATCTGATTTTCCCCAGTACCGCCTGTCGGGTACAGGAGAACATCGGGGCCGTCAACGCCACCGCTATGGATCTTTCCGCCGCCTGCGCCGGTTGGATTTTCGGTATCAGCGTGGCCACCGCCTGCCTCCGCATGGGCCAGGGCCGCAAGGCACTTGTTGTCGGCTCCGAGGTGCTGAGCCGGATGATGAACTGGGAGGATCGTTCCACCTGCGTTCTCTTCGGGGATGGCGCCGGTGCCGTCGTGCTCGAGGTGAAGGATGAGGAGGGCGGCGTTCTGGGTATCGCCACCCATACCGATGGCAGACGTATCGAAATGCTCAATTGCCCCAAGGGGGGGACGGCTGATCCCGTGACCCCTGAGATTCTCGCCGCCAAAGAGAACAAGATTCACATGAAGGGCAATGACGTATTCAAGTACGCCGTACGCAGTATGGCCGGTGCCTGTCGCGAGGTCCTGGATCAGGCGCAATTGACACTGGATGATATCGATCTCTTCATCCCGCATCAGGCCAATACACGCATTATCTCGGCCCTCGCCAGTAGGTTGAATGTGTCGGAGGACAAACTCCTGGTCAACATTCAGGAATACGGAAATACCAGCGCCGCCTCCGTGCCGATCGGGTTGAACGAAGCGCGCCGCTCCGGCCGAATCAAGCCGGGCGATCATGTTCTGGTTGCCGCCTTTGGAGGCGGATTCGCCTGGGGAGCAGCACTCTTCAGGTTCTGACGGTAATGGGAGGAGCCCAATGTCTTACGCCATGATATTCCCCGGACAGGCCTCGCAATTCGTCGGCATGGGTCGGGAGCTTTTCGACGCCGACGGGCAGAGTCGCGATCTCTTCGAGCGGGCGGAAGCAGCTCTCGGATTGCCTCTCAAGCGACTCTGCTTCGAGGGACCTTTGGAGGAGTTGACCGAAACGCGCTATGCGCAGCCGGCGATTTTGCTGGTGAGTCATCTCTGCCAATCCTACCTGAAACGACATGCCGTTAAGCCCGCAGTTGTCGCCGGACACAGCCTGGGCGAGTACTCGGCACTAGTTGCGGCCGATGTCATCGAGCCCCTGCGGGCCCTCGAACTGGTTGCTCTGCGTGGGCGCCTCATGTTCGCCAGCGGCGAGCAGACTCCCGGTACGATGGCCGCCATTATCGGCCTGGCACGCGACAAAGTAGAAGCCTGTTGCGCTCGTGCCTCCGAGGGGGAGGTTGTGCAGTTGGCCAACCTCAATAGTCCCGAGCAGATCGTCATCAGTGGCGCCATCGCCGCAGTGAAAAGGGCCATGGAGGCCTGCACTACGGACGGCGCCAAGAAAGCCGTACCCTTGACGGTAAGCGGAGCATTCCATTCGGCTCTGATGGCCACGGCCGCGGAGGAGCTGGGAGCCGCCTTGCGGGAGACGGAATTCAAGACGGCGAGCGTACCGGTCATCCCCAATGTCACGGCTCAGCCGACCCGGGACGGGGCCGAGCTGCGCGATCTGCTGATAGAGCAGTTGACCAAACCCGTGCTGTGGTGCGATTCGATGACGGCCATGCGCACGCTGGATAGCGGCCCCGTGCTCGAAGTCGGGCCAGGTAAGGTGCTCATGGGCTTGATGCGCCGCATCGACAGGGGCGCCAAAGTGAAACCGCTGGGCGACATGCAGAATATCGACGCCTGGCTGAATGAAACGCGTACGGGGGAGGCGCAGGCATGAGCACGTATGATTTCACGGGCCGACTGGCCCTGGTTACCGGCGGCAACAGAGGGATAGGTCTCGATATAGTCAAGAGTCTGCTGGCCTGCGGGGCCAGAGTGGCCCTGACAGGAAGCGATCCCGAGAGGAGCGCTGCACGAGCTGCGGAACTCGGGAGCGAGGATACCGTCCGAGGTTACGGCTGCGATATCGCCGATGGTGAGGCCGTGGCCGAGATGATCAAACAGATTCGTGAAGAGATGGGGGAGGTGGATTTCCTCATCAATAACGCCGGGCTGACCAAAGACAATCTGTTCATGCGGATGAAGGCGGAGGAGTGGTCCCGGGTGATCGATGTCAATCTCGGCGGGGCCTATAATTTCTGTCGCGTACTGGCGAGGCCCTTCATGAAGAAACGTGAGGGGCGGATCGTCAACATTACGAGTGTCGTGGGCCAGATCGGTAATGCCGGCCAGGTCAACTATTCCGCCAGCAAGGCGGGTTTGATAGGTTTCACCAAGAGTCTGGCCAAGGAGTTGGCTCCGCGGAACATCACCGTAAATGCTGTTGCGCCAGGGTTTATCAAGACAGATATGACTGATGCGCTCAGCGACGAGGTCAGAGAATCCCTGCAGGCTTCCATCCCCCTGGGATACCTTGGTGAGGCTGAAGATGTCAGCGCCGCCGTTCTGTTTCTCCTGAGTCCTGGAGCGAGGTATATCTCGGGACAGGTGCTTGGTGTCAATGGCGGCATGGTGATGCAGGGTTAAAGTTTTTACAGTTTGTGTTTGACAGGGGAGTCAGAATCCCCTAATCAAGTTGCACTTAGCGAAAGTCGGGGACGAGGTGTCCTCGCGTTTTTGGAGGTTTGGAAATGGCTGATATCGTAGAACGTGTCCACAACATCATCGCAAAAGAGCTCGGTGTGAATAAAGAACAGATCACCGAGAATGCCTCTTTCATCGAAGATCTCGGCGCGGATTCATTGGACACCGTTGAACTCGTGATGGCTTTTGAAGAGGAATTCGACATGGAGATCAGTGACGAGGATGCTGAAAAGCTGACCAACGTCAAAGCCGTGGTTGAGTACCTGGAGAGCAACGTCAATTAAATACGTCGCTTGATCTGGCTTGCCCACCTCAAAAGGGGTAGAGCTGGCCTTGCTCCCGTCTACGGACGGGAGCGATCAGTATTTGTAAGGGGGTAGGTGTATGAATCGCCGTATCGTGGTGACTGGTATTGGAATGGTTAGCCCTGTTGGCAATTCCCGTGCAGAAACGTGGCAAAGTCTGCTTGAGGGCAAATCCGGAATCAGTCTCATCGAAGCTTTTGACACCACGGACTACTCGGTCAAGATATCGGCCGAGGTGAAGGATTTCGATCCCTGTCTCATTCAGGATCGCAAGGAAGCTCGGAAAACCGACCGTTTCGTTCAGTTCGCGATTTCGGCCTCGGAAGATGCTCTCGCGGACGCAGGTCTTCTTGAGGACAAGCCGGATCCTGATCGCACGGGTGTCGTTATCGGCACCGGTATCGGTGGCATGAACACGTTCGAGAAAAATCACAAAGCCCTCATAGCGAAGGGACCTGGCAGGGTCAGCCCCTTCTTCATTCCGATGATGATCGGGGATATCGCCTCGGGTCAGGTCTCGATGCGGTACAACTTCCGGGGACCCAATTTCTCCGTGCAGTCCGCATGCGCCACCGGGGCTCACGCCATCGCAGATGCTGCGGTTCAGATCAAAATCGGTCGTGCCGATATAATGGTATGTGGAGGTTCCGAAGCCACAGTCTGCCCCATGGCCGTTGCCGGGTTCGGCAATATGAAGGCTCTGTCCACTCGGAATGACGATCCGGCGGGCGCCAGCCGTCCGTTCGATGGCGAGCGCGACGGATTCGTTCTGGGCGAGGGTGCCGGCATTCTGGTTCTGGAGGAGTACGAACACGCGAAGGCGAGAGGCGCGAAGATCTACGCAGAGGTGATGGGGGCGGGATTGACTGCCGATGCTCATCACATCACGGCTCCTCATCCGGAAGGCCTGGGAGCCATCAATGCGATGAAAATGGCTCTGCGGGAGGGCGGTATCGAGAGGGAGCAGGTCGGCTACGTCAATGCACATGGCACCAGCACACCTTTCAATGACCGCACCGAAACGCTGGCGTTGCGCAGCTTCTTTGGCGACCATGCCCGGAATCTGAAGATCAGCAGCACGAAGTCGATGACCGGTCATCTGCTGGGAGCCGCCGGGGGGCTCGAGGCGGGGGTCACCTGCCTTTCGCTGGCCGCCGGACGTTTCGCGCCGACGATCAACCAGGAGACACCGGATCCGGATTGCGATCTGGATTACATACCGAACAAGGCGATCGAAAGCGATATCGAATTCGCCATCAGCACATCACTGGGATTCGGCGGGCACAACATCGTTCTGTTGCTCGGCAAGGATCCCGGACAGCGATAGTTGCCGGATTCGAATTCGTCAACGGCAGCGGAGATTGACCCTGAAAGCGAAAGGGCGGACAGCATTCGATCATGGCTTGGTAAGATCATCGATGGTTTTCGCAAACCCATCGAAAGTAATCTTGAGGAGAAGAGGGAACTGCTGAAGTTCCAGGAGCGGTTGAAGTATAAGTTCAAGCGCCCTGAACTCCTCGTCCATGCCTTGACCCATCGCTCGTTCGCCTACCAGGAGGGGCACAACAGGACGCACAGCAATGAGCGTCTTGAGTTCCTGGGTGACGCCGTTCTCGGGCTTTTGATCAACGAAGCACTTATCTCTCAATTTGAAGATGCGAATGAGGGGCGTCTGACCAAGGTTAAAAGTCTGCTGGTCAGCCGTGTCGTGCTCGCGCAGGTCGGCAAGTCGCTGGGCCTGGGTGATGTCATCAGGATAAGTGACAATGAGGCGGAGAGCGGTGGCCGAGACCGAGACAGCATCATTTCGGATGCTGTCGAAGCCATTTTGGGTGCGATATACCTCGACTCCGGTCTGGATGCCGCGCGGCAACTGATTCACGGAAGCCTGCTCAGTCGGCAGGAGGAGTTCCTCTCCGACGCCAGTACCAGAAACTACAAGTCGCTATTGCAGGAGATGGTTCAAGCGAAATTCAAGATGCCGCCCCGCTATCGAATCGGGGCGACTTTCGGACCGGATCATTCCAAGGATTTCATGGTGGAGGTGCTGATCCGGGGCGACGTGGTCGGTTCGGGCCGCGGACGCTCCAAGAAGGACGCTGAGCAGGATGCGGCCCGTGTTGCTCTCGACATGTTTTCGGTTGAAGATGAGAAGCTGATCGAGGAGCGGGAAGAGCAAACCGAGGAGTAGCGCACAGCCCGGTTGAACGTATTGACCCCGGATCTTAATGCCTGGCGCATTATGATCCGGGGTTTCTATTTTTTTGGCGTGGACCAGGGCGGACTAGAAGCGATAGCTGAAGGTCATGAGCAAACGGGTCTTGTCGAATTTCTGCTCGACATCGCTCAGTCCGTTGCTCTCCGGTACGGTTCTACGTTCATAGATGTCGTGGGAGATGGCCGCCTCCAAAAGGATGTTGTCCGACATGAAGAGGCCGACGCCACCGGTAAGAAGGCGTTGCTCCCTGCTCTCCTCGACCGGCTTGGGAATCACATAATACTCGGCATCGTACTCCCCGCTGTCCAGTAGGCGAAGCGGGGCCGCCAACTGAGCGTACCCCATATACAGGCGCACGGGGATATCGGGATAGGATAGTTCAAGCCCCAAACGCTTGTTCAGCGCACTGGCAAGAGCGTTTTGCATGTTCGAGTCGTGAAGACGGTGACCATTGACGGTTGTTTGCGCCCAGCCGGCATGTTCGATTGCGATGGACAACCGCAGCGGCCCGTACCCCTGTGAGAATCCGAGAGACACCTGATAGGGCAGGTGAATCTCCTCTTCGATCCGACGGAGTTCATCTTCAACGACGGTGACATCGGTGCCAACGACATCCTCGGCGAGGTATACCGATTCTCCCGTGCAGGTAAGGATGGTGGGTGTAGTGATCCTGAAACCGAACGAGGCGTCCCGCCACGGCCGGGTCTGGAGTCCCAGGTGGAAGCGCCAACCACCGATAGTGAGCAGGTCGGTATAGGTGTCGCGGTAAAGGATCTCCTCACCCGGGGTGCCGTACTCCAGGCTGTTGATTACATCCAGGTCACCTCTGACATATTCGAAACTGATCCCTATATCCGTTTGTGGCGCGAGTGAAAGCCCGAAGCCGGCCACCCAGCCCTTCAGTGCACCCTCCAGCAGGAAGGTGCTTCTCTCCTCATCGCCGTCATAAGCGTTCAAACCCGTCCACAGGGCCTCGGTGACCGAGTTCTGGTAACTGAATACTCCGGCTCCCAGCACCAGGCTGCCCCGATAGGTCGGTAGAGGGTAGGCGACAGCGAAGGCATCAAGGGAGGTGGTCACAGGTGAAAACTCATTGTATTCACCAAAATAGGTGATCCCGATCTTGTTGGCCTGATGATTGAATCCCACCACGGCCTCAACCCTGCTGATCGCCGTCAGGCCTGCCGGGTTGGACGTAAGGCTCTGAACATCCTCGGTCCAGGCGACTCCGGTCCCCGCCAGACCTATGTCGCGGGCACCGCTGAGTTGAGGATTAAGCAATCCCAGGCGATCAAGGTAGATCGCATCGAATATTCCGCTCTCCTGACAGAAAGCGGGCACGCTGATCAGCAGTAGCAGCCCCAGGCATGACAGAATCGGGAGAGGGCGCAGGATACTATCTCCTCCCCTTGCCGCGACGTTTCTTCCTCGGTTTCTTGACCTCTGTCTCGGTGTCATTCGCCTCTCCCTGATCATTGATATCGGATGTGTCATCCTGAATCTCCGCATCATCGCCCAGATCAATCAACGGTTGCAGTGGAGGTTCCCCATTCCTTTTTCTGCGTGGAGACCACCAGTCGGCTATAGGCGGAGAATTGGTACCCGGTTCATAATCGCCGTCGTAATCCGGATAGTAATCCGGATACCAGGAGTAGTAATCATCCCTGTACCAGTAATTATCATACCACCAGGGACGGTAGTAGCGCCGGTACGGAATGTACCTTGATCCCCAACGAGTGAGACGGCGGGGGTGATGATACTGAGCATTGTCGTGACAATCCCGGCAACTCCTGGGTCGGTTCTCATTATCACTATAACTGCCGCCCTTCGGATAACGTCCGCGATCGCCACCCTCAGGGTGACTGAGGAGCGTATAACAACCGCCACAGAGAAGAAGGGCCGCTATCAAGGTAATCCCCGGCAGCATGCGTTTGACCGAAATCATGGTTTCACCTTGCTGATTGAATGACGATATCAGTATAAAGGCGTGTTGTCGGAACTGTCAATCGGAGGGGGCTAAAGGGGAATGCGGAGCAAGAGTACAAGTTCCCGGCTGAATTGTCTTGACTGTAGAGGCGGATCAAAACACTCTTAAGTGTAAGAATGAGGTTTGCGGGACTTCCGCTCGGACAACTTCAGGTGATGATATGTTGAAAGCGGCCTTGAACAGTAATGTCCTTGTGCTGGATGCAGGCTACCAGGCGGTCAATGTCATCAGCGCAAGAAAGGCACTCACGCTGCTCTACAGCGGTAGAGCAGTTGCTGTGGAGCAGTCTGAGCAATTTGTACGCTCACCTGGCCGTTCCTGGCAGTTGCCGCGTGTGATCAGACTGTTCATTGCTATCGCCCATCGTGTCTACCGGGCCGCCAAAGTTCAACTGAATCGCAGGAACATATTTGCGCGCGACAATTTCACCTGTCAATACTGTGGGAAAACCGAAGGGCCTTTCACAATCGACCATGTCGTGCCGCGCAGCCGCAGGACGCGGGTTTACCCCAAGGGGGGACCGACGACGTGGGAGAATTGCGTCACATGCTGTGTCCGCTGCAATCACCGCAAGAGCAATCATCTGCCGGAGGAGCTGGATATGAGATTGCACAAGAAACCGGTGGAACCTCAGTGGCTGCCTCCCCTCTTGTTCAGGCGTTTTGTTTGTGACGCCGTGCATCAAAGCTGGAAAGGGTATCTGTACCTCGATTAATGAAACACTCGCTTCTTATCCTATCAATCGCCCTCCTATGCGTGACGCTCTTCTCCCCTTTCGCCGCCCTGGCCAAAAAAGGCAACTGGGTGCGGTATGAAACCTGGACCGCAGATTCCCTGGCGGCAGGTGGACTCTACTTCCCTGCACCTCTTGGTGACGAGCCCGCCGTTCTCATGTTGCATAGCCGCGGGGAGGCGATCAAACACTACGACCTGCTCGCCAAACGTTTTCAGGAGAAGGGGAGTCCCGTGATCATCCCCAGTTTCAGGGGTGAGGGCTTCAGTACGAAAAGCAACAAGGGGACCGTTCCCCCCGCCGCCAGATGGGGGCAAAAGGAGAGGACAATTCTGCTGAACGACCTGGAAAGCGCCCTCACCTTCGCCGCCGCTCAGATCGGGATGGAAAAACGGGAATGGATCGTCGTCGGGTCGGGTGAATCATGTGCAATAGCGTTCGAACTCCTTGCCCGTGATTCCAGCTTCACAAGACTCATCTGCCTCGCCCCGCTTCTGCAGGCCGATTTCGACATGCAACTGGTAAAGAGACCGGACAGGATGTTCCTGGTCGCCTGCGATGGAGATGAGGAGGCAATGGCCAGCCTGCGCAAAATAGAGAAGACCGCTCCCGAATGGACAACACAGGTTGAGGTTCCTGGTTGCAGGGCGCGCGGGCAGAGCATTCTGCGCTGGCAACCTGCCATACTGGAAAGAATGGTTATCTGGGCCGGTCGCTGAAAGCAAATCCAGATCACCAAAGGGTTCACTTCACCTGCAGATCCTCCAGGATGAATTCAGCCAGAGCCCTGGCCAGGAGCAGAGGGCGCTGCGGCAGTATCCCTGCGGGCGTATCCTTCTCGGAGTTGACGTTCATTTCGTAACCCCCGAAAACGAACATACTGGGCACGTCGGCCCTTGCGAAGATCGCATGATCTCCACCTCGCGCGACCATCGGTCCCCGCCCTTCGTGGGGGGCAAGTCCGACAGAATCCATCCTGGCACTCAACATGTCCAGGCGGGAATCGTCATCAATCCCACGCCAAAGCACGACTGTCTCCCCACTGTAGTTGGCCGGGTCCCGCATCTGCCGGAAATCGGCCACCGCCGCACGACCGACACTGTCGATATTGACGACCAGAGCTGGTGCGTCATTGTCGCGCAAGTATGCCTGTGCTCCGATCAAACCAATCTCCTCGGCGTCGGTCAGCAGGAAACGGACCTCCAGATTCGACATCTCAGCCATCAGGTTGTAGGCGACTTCGAACAGCGTCGCAATGCCGCTGGCGTTATCGTTGGCACCGGCGTAGTAACCCGTATCGGCCAGCCCAAGATGATCGTAATGAGCGACCACCAGCAGGTGGCCCTCAGCCTGCTCCCGGGTCGGGACGATACGACCGACAAGATTGCATCCCGAAAGATGAAACTTCTCTGCCGCAGGCATCTCCATAGTCCATTCGGCGGTGATGAGATCTGCGGGACCATTTGCAGCAGCCCCGGAACTCCGAAACAGATGTGGGACATCCTCAGGCAAAATGTAGCCCATGATTCCCGTCGCTCCGGTCGGATCACCACCGACGGAACCTGCCAGACTATGCAGACGCGCATCACGCATCCGGGCTCTGGCCAGATAGCGGGAGTAGATGTCGGCCTTGTCCTCCGGGTGGGGGATCAGCAGCAACCCGGATGCGCCTGCCCGAACAGCTTCCCGCAACAACTCGCTGGGTAGGAACATTCCGCCGCGACCGGAGGGTCCGTAGTGGACCAGAAGAGATCCGGCGCCGACAACAGGTGCAGACTCATCCTCTCTCCAGAATCGCAAATCCTTGAGTTCCAGCGGTTCAGGTGGAGAGGACAGGTTCAGTTGGATCCGGATCTCCACGCCGTTTGCCCCAAGGAGCCTGGCAGAGAGAGATTCGAATTCCATTCCGTTGACCGTAAACGGCTGTTCGTAGACACCGTCGCTTGTCAACGGAGCTATCCCGGCTCGCAGCAATTGCCCTTTGAGGAAACTTCTTGCACCCGCGGCCCCATCGCTGCCGCAGCGACGTCCCGCGAATTCCAGCGAGCTGAGACGTCTGATGATATGCGCGACACGCGCAGTATCACCTGCGGCCGGGAGCATCGCGGCGGAATCCGGAGGAGAATCGACAGCCTGTTCAGTCTTGGGCATCTTGCCCTCGCCCATGCCGGGGAAGGCTGTCGTCACAACAGGCATCGACAGAAAAAGTGCGATTGCTATCAACATTATCAAGAGGCGCATGCGATTCTCCTGTATCTCGTGTATAGCCTAAACGCAATAATGCAAAGGGGCAGGAAAGGCAAGCACGGAAATACCACTTGCCCCGAAAAAGATCATGCCCTACTATCCTATAGTATCCCGATATCCGCAGGACCGTTGCCATACCCAATGGGCTGGCAGTATTTTGTTACCAACATGAGGTATTCGCGATGAAGCGCAGTTTCGCTTTGAAAAGCCTGACGTTGCTCTTTCTGACCTGTCTGATCATGATCAGCGCCTGTTCTAATGACGACACCACAACCAGTACAGGTTCGACGTCACAATTCTCCCCTCTTACCGCCAATTACCTGCCGATAGAGGCGGGAGCCTTCTGGGATTTCGTGCGGATCGAACGCGGGGTCGAGGGGGGCAATCCGACCGAGATATATTACAATCCCGATACGCCCGCTGGTCTGACCCATTGGTCGGTCGTCGATAATGGTGGCGAATTGACTCTCGTGATGACCAATACCGATATGACCGGAACTGTGGATAACGAGGTGCTCGAGATTGTGATCACAGCGGATCAGAACGGCATCGATTTCCAATCCGTGTCGCTTATCGATTGGAACGACGACAGCAGCGATTTCTTCTTTGAAAACAGGATGCCCCACAAGTGGATCGAGTTTGGTTCAACCCAGTGGGAGTGGAGTGAGGAATATACCGGCGAAACGATGAGCGCCCCCTATGACGGTGACGAAATCGGCCTGGTGCTCCCCTCCGAGGCTTTGGGCTTTGAATATGATCGTACGATCTACGACGGCAGTGGCCAGCCCGGTTCGCAACTGTTTGATATTGACGATATCGACAACGACGAATACCTGGATGGTATCTACAGAAGCGCGATCAGAGGGCAGGTCCGTGCGGAGGAGAACTTCGCCTTCATCAGTCTGAATCAGAGACTGCCGGAGATCGGTTCACTCCTTGAGGATTATTGCCCGAATCTCGTCGGCATGAACTTCGACGATTGCAAGTGGATCGCCCTTTCGGTGTATTCCGACTTCCTGATCTCCAATCAGGCTGATCGCAATGCTGCCGGTGGGACACAGGCGATCAATGAGGAATACATCCATGAGGACGCCCTGTTCTACCCGATTCGTCGTGACATTCAGCTGATGCTCCTGGCTCCCGGTATCGGACCATTGATGGTCGTGACCTGTGTGGATATGGATAAGTCGGGGACCATGAATTACGAGGACATGACGATCCGGGAGTTCCAGCCCGATGTCTTCCACTATGACATACTGCAGAACAGCTCGACACTTACCCCCTGACGGTCCCTTGATCCGGCGAGCCGTCATCGACAATCGAAAATTGTGAACGACCGCGTGAGAGATCCGCGGTCGTTCTCTTAAATGCCTCCACGGCCGAGATAGGCAAAGACAACTGCCAGGACACCTTCTCCGCATAGACGCTGTCAATCAGCCGCCCCTGGCTTCTGGCGAGCAGCGAGCGGAGTTGGGGCTCAAGCTCATACGGGAAACTCCCGCTTAGATGTACCATGTGCAGGCGCTCGCCCCTGGCGGCAGTAGCCAGGCAATCGCGGGCGGTTTGCCCGTAGGCCTTGATCAGACCGCCAACACCGAGCTTGGTGCCGCCGAACCAGCGCATGACGACACAAACCAGGTCCGACATCCCAGATGACTTCAATGCTCGACCGATGGGGGCTCCCGCGCTCCCTGCCGGTTCGCCGTCGTCGACAACCCTTTCCAGAACGCGATCGGGATGTCCGATGCGCAATGCCCAGCAGTGATGACTGGCATCGTCATATGTCTCCAGCAAATCCTTGCGGAAAACCGTTGCGATCCGTTCGTCTGCGGCGGGGGCGGCGATGGCCAGAAAGCGGGATCCCTTGATCTTGACTTCGAATTCAGCTCTGGCAGCCAGAATGGCATAGGCGTCAGGGTGCATGAAATACCTCCGCAAGTGTTTTAGCACGTGCGGAGGTGATTGTCAGGTCTCAAAGTGGAGAACTCCGCTAGGGCAGCAGATATCCGAAAGAGATTCTGAGACTGTTCCCCAGGTCATGGAGCAGGTAGGCGGTATCCAGCTGCAGACGACGCCCATCGTGCAGAGTGTGCCCGACACCGACACCGATAGTAGCGAAGCGCTCCGCATCGGCATCGAGATTCTGTTTCAGACCGCCCCGCAACTGCAGGATGGGGTGCGGCGTCCATTCGAGGCCGGCGCTCCCCTTGCTCACCCGCTCCTCCTGAATTCCGAACTCAATATCCATGGCATAACAGAAGGGCCCCGAGTTGAATTGCAGGCCACCGGTCAGCGTATGGGGAACTGATTCATGGTATGACCCCTTGGCGGAGCTGTCCCATTTCATGTCGCTCAGAGCCTCTTCGAGTACCAGACCAAGTCGCACCGGACCCGTCTGCCCGCTGAGGCCGATATCGAACGCCAGGCCCAGAGCGCTGCCGTCGACGCAATCCTCCGTACCGCCCGAGCCGAAACTCGCGTGGCGCAGTTTGATGGTCGCTCCAACTTCAATACCTCTCATGAATACCGGATTGAGGCCGGTCCCCACGAGAAGGGTGTTCTCCCGCATCAGGGCATCGCCCGAGGAGATGATGCCGAAGGAGATGGGGGCCCGCCACAGAGTGGGCAAACCCACACCCAGGAAGTAGGTCGGAACGAGGCCGAACTGCTCGGTCTGCATGGCGGTGATCTCGGTGGATCCGAGACGGGCGAGTCCCGCGGGATTCCAGACAAGATCGGCGACTTTGCCGGATCCGGCAGAGTTGGCTCCGCCCATGCCCATGGCCCGCGCATCGATACCGACGTCGACGAATGCCCCGGGGATGGCGCTCAGAGAAGCGTTGGCCGACAGGGGGACCGTCATGATTAGCAGCACAAGTAGTGCGATTGGTTTACGTGCAAACATGTGATTCTCCTACTTGATCAGGACGGCCTGGAGGATCTTTTCCTCGGTGCCCGAATTGTCTTCGACTGTGATTCTGACGATGTAACGACCGTTGCGAGCCATGTTGCCCGCGTCGGTTCGCCCGTCCCATTCCTCCCTTTGCACCTCACCCACAGTGCGGGTTTGGTGATCGACCAGAGTGCGGACCAGATCGCCGATCATGTTGTAGATCTTAATGTCGACAGGTGGTGCACCCATCACTGTGCTGGATATCGTATAGGTGATATTCGCAACACCAGCACCGGCATCGGGGCTGAAGGGGTTCGGAGCTATCCCGGGCGACTGGATTCCGAGATTGTCATTGGCGACCAGAAGCGCATAGTCCGAGAAGTGCTCCAGCTCGTTGGCCAGACCATCCACCCACTTCACGGCAGCCATCGCCTCCCAGGCCAGACCCTCAGGATCCCACCAGCCCAACGCCATATCGCAGTTGAAGACCTTGTTGGGAATCGGCAGCACGAGAGTGGGATTGCTCTCCTCCTCGAACGACAGACCGTCGGGCAGGAAGTGGTAGATATCCCCCTCGACGCGATAATCCCCGGCTCTCCGCTTGATTGTGCTGGGGGCAAGCTGACTGACGGTTACGCTCACCGCCTGAGTCACGGCGCCCACAGGCACGTGGAAGCTGAGACCGTTGCCGTTGTCGAGTTCATACTCTTCGGTCGGTGAGATCCTGGCGAAGACATTCACGGTCTTCGATCCGGATACTCCGGATCCCTCGTGCATGGCCTCCAGGCGCACCTCACCGATGTAATCCGCCCGCGGCGAGAAGCGGCCGCTAGTGTTGTCCAGAGCACCCGCATCCGGAGGATAGCAGGCCCAGGTCACCGGGTAGTCAACCTGCTCACCTTCATCACTGGTCAGGGCGCCACGGAAGAGGTAACTGCCGTCGTTGTCCAGCGCCTCCTCACCATTGACCTGGATGCTGAACAGCGGTGCGGCGATCAGCATGAAGTTGAACGGTCCCGTGGTGCTGTTTTCGGTCACCTCGATTGTCCGGCTTCGCGGTTCGGTGATATAGCCGTCGACACGCAACATCAGACTGTATGTGCCTGGGAAAAGCTCACTGAGATCGAAATCGCCCAAGGAGGTCAACGGGATCTCAGCCTCACGGCTGCTCCCCTCGATGGGAATGGCCAGCAGGCTGCTGCCTGCGGGCAGGGTGAAGCCCTCCTCATCACGTTCGACCGTCAGCAGGCCGTACACCGAGGCGGGAGCGGACACCAGTTCGACCAGGATCAGGCTCGAATCGGGCTCAACACTCGTGAGCTCGGTCGCCGCCCAACCTGCCGCGTCAATCCGGACCGTGTAGGTGGATGCGGCGCGGAGATCCCTGACATAGAAGGCGCCGGTGGAATCGCTCTCCGCGGAGCCGAAGAACCCGTTGCCGTCATCGACGTTGATCGCCGCATCATCAATCGGCAAGAGCGTGGCCGAGTCGCGCACTATGCCGCGGATGATGCCGCTGTTCGCGACCATTGAGAAACTCAACCCCTCGGTCGGGGCCGTCAGCCCCGTCAGAGGATTCTGCGACTGCGCCGCGTAGCCGGTGATGCTGGCCGACAGGGACAGCGTCCGATCTATCGGCAACGCTTCGATGTGGAATTCACCTTCAGCATCGCTCAAACTCTGAGCCAGCATCTCGGTGCCGTCGAAGACCTGCAACGAAACGGCCGCCAGAGGATCGCCAAGATCATCGAGGACAGCTCCGGAAAGGTAGCCGTTGAAGGCCACCAGGACGAAATCCTCAACGGCGTTCACGTTATTGCCCAGAGTGATCGCCTGCGTAACCTCACCATATCCCGGCAGAGAAACCTCCACCTGGTAGACGCCGGGCAACAGACGGGGGAACGTATAGGCGCCGGCATCATCCGTACTGGCGCTGCCGCCACCCTCTGTCGACGCAGCAGTGAGATTGGCGCCGATCAGGATATCACCCGCGCCATCGCGGACTGTGCCCGTGAGCGACGCGAAGAGGGTAGTCATAACGATGTCCAGCTCCTGTGCGCCAACCGCCAGCGTTACGGCCTGCGAGTAGGATAGATATCCTGGCAGGTCGATGGCGATCGTGTAGTTGCCCGGTTGCAGACTGACCTGGTAGAAGCCGTCCGAACCGGTCTGGATATCGGTCGCCGCATCACCCGTGATGGAGATGGCGATCGAATTGAGGAGGTAGGAATCGTCGTCGGAGACATAGCCCGACAGAAGAGCCGGTTGCTCCGCAAGTGCGAAGTCATGCTCCCAGGTGCCGCCGTTGGACAGTTCCGGCGACTGGGCGCTGTCGCTGTTGTAACCGGATTTCCAGACGGTGACATCCCAGCTGAAACCTGCGGGGACGACAAGTGTCCAGGTTCCATCCAGGTTGCTGGTCGTGTTGGCCTCACCAGCGGCCGACACTGCGGAGATCTCGACCTCACGCAAGGTCGACCCTCCGGAGGTCACTGTGCCCGACAGCGTGGCTGTCGCAGGCTCCAACCCCAACGTCACATCGTTCAGGACCTGACCGGGGCCAAGCGTGATCTCGCCGGGCAAGTCGGAAACCATCCCCTCCTTCTCGGCCCACAGAGTGAATTGACCCGGGGTCGAACTCACCGTAAAGTATCCGAGCTGATCGCAATCGCGGATCAGCGTGTCGACCGCAGTGGCCAGGAATATTCTGGCGCCGGCGACGGGCAGGTCACCGTAAAGGACCTGTCCGTTGACGGTCGCTGCATTGGGACTGAGCAGGAAATCAATCCCGGTCAAGGTTTGGCCCGGGGCCAGATCAAGGGCAACGGCTTCACCGTTGCCGTAACCGGATTTCCACGCATTCAACGTCTGCGTTCCGGAGGGCAGAGCGATCGAGTAGTTGCCGTTCCAGCTGGAGAGAATCTCCGCCTCGCCATTGCTGATCGTAGCGCTGCCGATTCCTGCGCCACCATCGCTGATGGTGCCGGAAACCGTGCAGGGATTGGGAATCAGGACCAGTTCGACACCTGACTGACTGCTGCCGGGCGCCAATGTCAACTGCACCGTTTCACCAGGCGTATAGCCGGCCATCTCGGTGGAAAGAACCCACGTGCCGGAACTGAGACTGAACTGGAAGTTGCCCAGCGCACCACTTTGCATGACCAGCGAAGCGCCTGCTTCGGGGGTGGCCGTAACCTGAGCCCCGGCCAGAACACTGCCGCCCGTGATGACGAAGCCACTGACGATGGACGCCTGCGCACTCAGGGTGAGCGGAGGGTCCAAGGTGAGATCCTCACCGGGATCCAGGTTGATCTCCCTGGGCGCCGAGGCGACATAGCCGGATTTAGCTGCCGTGATCGTCCAGTCAGCCGCATCGAGGGAGAACTGAAACATGCCGTCCGTGCCGGTCAGTCTCGTGAACTCTGCATCTCCGCTGATTGCGGTCACGGTGGCCGAGATCATGGGCTGCCCGGAATCACTGATGACACTGCCGCTGATCGTACTCGTGTTGGGGATCAAAGGCAGGTAATCGGCCATCTCGTGATATTCGCCGGGGACGATCGTAACCTCGACAGGGGTCCCCGCGTGATAGCCGGTCTTGCCGGCGGTCAGGCTCCATGTGCCCGCAAGGACACCGATCTGGAAGTCGCCGCCCGAACCGGCGGCAATTTCACGCATCTCATCCGTAGTTGTATTGACGGCCTGAATATCCGCAAAAGGAATTGGGGTCAGGTCGTTCGTGCGCACGATGCCCGTGATGGTCGCAGGGCTCTCCGGCAGCACTATCGTAACGCTGGTCGTTTGGCCAACCGCGACGACGACATCGGTTACTGTCGTTTCGTAACCGGTCTTGCCGGAGGTGAGTCGATAGGTGCCGGGCAGGATATCCTCGGAGGAGGTTCCTCCCGAACCGATCAGAATCGGGACGGAACTGCCGCCACCCGCCAACGGAGTCAGATCGACATCGACGTAGGGGATTGTGGCGCCTGCTTCATTGCGAGTCGTGATACTCAGAGTACCCATGCCGATCTCATAAACGAACTCGCGCAGTTCGCTGGCGACACCCTGACCGGTTTCGTCGAGAGCAAAGACCTTCCACATGTGCCGCGCCTCAACCAGCATGCTCGAGGCGGGCAGGTCGATCAGGGTTTGACCGGTGAGCTGATCGTAGACGGCAACGCTGCCCTCACTATCATCCGAATCGATGACCCTGCTCAGATAGAAGTGGTAGTGCGCCGCACCATCGACCTCAGTCCAGGAAAAAGTGATCGTGTCGTCGGTGATCGTATCCTGCGCTGCGGGCAGCAGAAGATCCGGCGGCAGGATATCGAGATTGTCGGCCACGGTGAAGGAGGATACGCCGGCCTGCTTGGTGCTGGTCAACCCGGGGTTGTTGCCGTAGTTGTTCAGTACGAGCCAGTTGTAATCGGTTCCCGGGACGAGAGGGGGCGAGGTGCCGTTCATGTCATTGAAGAATCCCGAGGGATCGCCCGCACCATATTCGACGCTCGTGCTGGAGACGATCACCTGCCAGATGATGTTGGCGCCGGTGATGGTGGCATCGCCGTTTTCATCCTCCCCGATCACGATCTCCTGATCGCTGAAGACGACATGGTAGTAGGGAACTCCAAGCACGGGTTCCCAGGCGAGAAGCGTCGTGCCGCCCTCGATTTCGCTGCCGTTCTGCGGCGCCGTCATCAGGGGAGCATTGCTGGCCTCGACGAGGAGATAGAAGGGGAGACTGCTCTGCTCCGTTCCCGGGACCAGCAGTCGCGCCGCCCAGACACCGGCGCTGACGCCGCCTGTCTGCGGCGTAAAGGTCAGTGTGCCCGCGGACGAGGAGGTGGCGACGACATCGACAGTCCACTCCAGCGCCGAGGGGCCGACCTGCAAAATCGCCTCAACCGGCTCCAACCAGGTGATGGTGACCTCATCAGTCAAGGCGACCAGTTCGTCCGGAATTGAGGTCGGATGGATATCCCCGACCGCTGCATCTGCGACGGTCGGGATCAGAATGGCCAGCAGCGCTAGTATGGGCATACCGGTCCGGATCAGTTTCTCAAACATCGGTGACCTCCCTAAAACTGGATTTCAGTGCTGAGCTTCAACGCGGGCGCCGGAGCGATCTGGGTTACGACATCTACCTTCAGATGACTGGTCAGATTGCCTCCGCCGCCGATTGCCAGTAGAGGAATCGGCAGGAGAGAGCCATCCCAGTCCTCATCGTCCGAGACGAACTCCGGCGAGCAGAGGATGCCGCCGAGCGATAGGGAGAAGTGAGAGGTATAAAGCCCCAATTTGAGCATGTGGTTGGGATTGAGTTCGAAATGAGCATCGAGATAATCCAGCGAGAAGTTGCCCCAGAAACCCTGATAATCCAGCGTGGTGGTCAGGGGGCCCGTGAAGAGGGCCAGGCCGAGGGCCATGCTGCTGGGGAACTCGATGCCGAGTTCATTGTCTACCGGACTCTCGATGTTTTCCGTCTCCGTCGGACTTGAGAGGGACAGGTTTTCGGGGTCGAGTCCGTCATCGTCGTCGTAGGCCACGAGGCGATGAAGGACAAGTTCGGTATCGCCTTTCATGGAGAGCTTGTGCCCCAAGCTGATATTCGCGCCGACGGCCAGCCGCCTCAGAGGGTGCCAACCGCCGCCGAGGCGCAGTGTCCAGGTATTGCCCTTGTAGTCGCCCATGACGCTCTGATCGAGGGAGCTTTCCCAGGGATCATTGGGATCGCCGAAGATGAACTCCCTGCCGCCTGTGGCCATCAAGCCCTCGATATCGACGAGACCCGTTACGCGACCACGGCAGGCCAGCCAGTCGACGCCGATTCCTGTCCAGAGGTTCGGCAGGGGATGATTGCTGATGGCGAACGAGTAGCGCTGCATGTCCATTCTGAATCGGGCAGTGATATCGATGTCGGTGCGCATTCTTACGATTTCGACATCGTCTCCGACCTCCTTTTCGATATCCGCCCAGGCCTTGATGCCCGTGCCCATCATCTTGAAGTCCATGTTGAACGCCCTGTCCACCCCGAACGCTATGCTGTAGTATCCCATCGGGATAACCAGCGCGGCGGAATGGATCCCGCCCGCATGAGCGAGATTGGCGGCGCTGGATGCATCGGTCAGGACACCGTCATCCTCCATGTGATCCTCCATCGACTCATCGATTGACTCGTTGAGCTCCGAATCGAGATCGAACATGGAGGCCATATCCAGGACGAGATTGGGATTGTAATCAATCACCAACAGTGGTCGGGGACACATTGCCGATATTGCCGGATTATGCAGATGGCGACCCGGCCCCGGGTAGATGGGGGCGACACTCGTCTGCAGGCCGGCGGAGCCGGGACCAAACAGAGCGAGGCTGCCTGCGGTGAAATCGAAGTTGTAGTTTCCTGCTTCGAAGAACTTGATTTTTGCAAGGTCGTTATCATCTTGCCCGAAAGCCGGGGTCGACAGAAGAGCAATGATAAGGACACATGCGTAATTGATTAGGTACGATTTAGTCTTCATGGTAGTTCTCCTCCATTGATGCGTAAGGAGAATTGCAATTCGTATCCCATTTCGGTCGCAAATATTCTTGTTTGGGGGAAGGGTCCCCGAGTGCTAATATGCCCGGCATCCCAATGGAGGTCAGAAATGAAGGTTCCGCAGCTGGATCTGCGCACTCAATATCAGTCGCTGAAAAACGAGATTCTGCCGAAGATCGAAGAGCACTTCGCCAATCAGAGTTTCATTCTGGGACCCACAGTCGATCACTTTGAAAAGAGCATGGCGGAGTATCTGGGCGTGCCCGATTGCGTCGGCCTGGCCAGCGGCAGTGAAGCCCTGCGGGTGGCCCTTGCGATGTTCGATGTCGGTCCCGGCGACGAGGTCCTGCTCCCATCCTTCACCTTCTTCGCCACGGCCGGGGCAGTCATCCACGCCGGCGCGACCCCCGTATTCGTTGATGTCGATGAGGATTTCCTCATGGATATCACCGATGCCGCCCAACTGATCACCGCCAAGACCAGAGTGATCCTGCCGGTACATCTATATGGTCGCCAATTGCCCTGGCGAGCCTGGCGGGAGCTGGCTGATGCGCATGGCCTGCGTCTGCTGGAAGATGCCGCCCAATCCGTAGGATCGCGTGATGACATGGGTCGGAGCGGTGCTCTGGGCGATCTGGCAGCTTTCAGCTTCTTCCCGACCAAGAATCTCGGTGGTGCCGGTGACGGCGGTCTGCTCTCCGGCCTCGATCCCGAGTTGCTGGCCCGCGCCCGGCTCTTCCGCAATCATGGAGCCCAGCAGCGCTACTACCACAGCGAGGTCGGCATCAACGGTCGCCTGGACGCTCTCCAGGCGGCGGTATTACAGGTGAAACTGGGGCATATCGATGAATGGAATCGGCAGCGTCGCGCCAGGGCTGCGCGCTACAATCAGCTGATCGACGAGGCCGGACTTGCATCGCATGTCACCTGTCCACGCCTGCCGCGGGGAGAGGAGCATGTCTTCCATCAATACACGCTACGTGTCGGGAACAGGGATCCCCTGCTGACAAGACTTCACGAGAATGAGATCGGTGCGGCCATCTACTATCCCGTACCCCTGCACAGGCAGGAGTGCTTCAAGGAGTTGCCGTCTGCGCAGCGCTCGCTGCCTGTGACGGAGCGGTTGACCGAGGAGGTGCTGTCGCTGCCCATCTATCCCGAATTGACGGATGAGCAACAGGTGTTTGTCGTCGATGTCATCAGGGAGTTCTTCGCTGATTGACGCCCGGCGGCGGATCAGATGCGCTGGCTCAGACGCTGCGCCTCTTTGGATATATCCTCGCGTATATCGGGACCACCTCTGGCGATGCGCATCAGGTCCAGGCGGCTGATATAGCGCGGGGAGAGGAAAGAGCGGACGGCCCCGATCGGAATTCCGGTTGGGTTGTTGAGGATTGCCAGGGGCACTCCGCGGTTGGCTGACCCCGTATACATCTTGCGCGTCCGACAGATGCGCAGGAGTATCTTCAGGGAGCGGGAGCCTCGGGCGATTATCTCCACAACACCGTGTCGGGCGATCCAACCCTCGTTGTTGAGGATCTTGTCGCAGAAGTTGTCATCCTGCAATCTGCTGCGCAGCAACTGCAGCGGTGTCTCCTCCAGGCGCCATTTCGCGGGACTCATCGGCAGACCGTCCGGACTGACCCATTCCGACCAGAGCAGATGGGAGAGGTCTACCCAGAACGCATCATCGGTGTTGTTGACCGCCTTGCCCGAGAAGAGCTCTTGCGGAGGGCGTTTGCTGAGCTGCAGTCGGCCGTTGCGCCAGGCCTGGGGGAGGATGAAAGCTGCGTAGAGGGTCCGTTTGTATTGTTTCGGAGCGAGAGTCCGCAGCAGTGCAACCCAGGCGGCCGGCTCATTGCCGATCAACTCCGTCGTGTTCATCCATTTGATCCAATTGTACCCGATCAGGTCCGACAGTTGCCCTGAGCTCCTCAGATGCTTTTGCCAGGCCTTGATGTCCTCCTCGCCCAAAAATTGATCAAGAGGGTGTTTCAGCGCATCGGCGCCCTTTTCGGCGAGAGCCTTGAGATCACCCTGCCATTCGTCAAGCGCAACCACGATGGGGAGAAGTCGGGCCAGGGCTTGCGGATCGTAATCGCCGACACTCTCCACAAGGCGACCGCCGCGCAGACTGGCGGCTTCCCCCTCCAGAATCACGATGTCCGCCAACTCCCTCTCGAAGGGCTTGCTCATCCTTGTTTCCTGCGAGAGGAGCGGTACTAGACGATCACCGTAATCCTCGAGACATCTGATGTAATTGTCCTCGGTCGAAGTATCCCGAACAGTGGTTTTCAGACGCTCAATCCAGGCGACCTCATCCGGCAGCGGCATTTCGTGAAAAAGCAACTTCCCGCCAAAGCGACGGAGATTCCGCAATTCGGCGATCCGCTCGGGGTAGAGAAAAGTTGTGGGGCGTCCACAGAGCAGAGTGAACAGCAGCCGCAATCCATCCCGCTCCTCTCTCCAGGCTGAACTCAGAATCTCTTCGAGCAGCCGGGAGCGTTCGTGGATATCCAGATTGGGCAGCTCTTCCCAGAAGGCGATGCGGCGTAGGCGGGGATTATCCTGTTTGGCAATTGTCATCCCTTTTTTGCCGAGCTTTGGGGCCGAAACGGCCCAGGTATCCAGACAAGGGATCAGCCTGGCACCCAGTTCCGGTGAGTTTTGCTCCATCAATTCTGCAAGATGACAGGTGTCAATAGTCAAAAATAATCTCCCACTAAGACCAATAAGCCGCTCCGGGGAACAATTGCACCCGAAGGGTAGGGTAGTCAGCCTGTATGCAAGGATGAGTCCCGGTCGTCAACACCATCCTCCTGCGAGTGGAACTGTAATTGGTAGAGTCTGGCGTAGTGTCCTCCGCTCCGCAGCAGCTCGTCATGGTTCCCCTCCTCTACGATCGCACCCTGGTGCATCACGTAGATCAGATCGGCATGTCGGACGGTGGAGAGGCGATGGGCGACGACGATAGATGTTCTACCCGACATCAATCTGACCAGCCCCTGCTCAATGAGATTTTCCGTAGCCGTATCGACAGAGCTGGTGGCTTCGTCAAGCAGGAGAATCGCCGGATCATATGCCAGGGCTCTGCTGAAGGCGATCAACTGCTTCTGGCCGGTGGAGATCCCCCCCCCGCGCGCCTGCAGCACGGTCTGGTAGCCGTTAGGCAGGCGCGATATGAAATCGTGCGCACCCACGGCCCGGGCCACCTCCTCGACTCGCGCTTGGTCGATGGCGGGATCCCCAAGATTGATGTTCTCGGCGATTGTCCCCGGAAAGAGGAAGACATCCTGCAGGACAAGGGCAAATTGACGCCTGAGATCCTGCATCCGCACCTTCCCGAGCGGAATACCATCGAGCGTTATGTCGCCTGCATCGGGCTCGTAAAACCGCAACAGCAAGCTGAGGAGAGTAGACTTGCCGCAACCCGTATAGCCGACCAGGGCCACACGCTGACCCGGTTTGACCCGCAATGAGACATCCCTGAGCACAGGTTCATCGGGATTGTAGCGAAAGTGTACGCCATCCAGCCGGATGTCGCCCCGGCAGGTCAGCACCTCAACTGGGTCATCCGGATCATCCTGCTCGGGGACCTCATCTATCAGTTTGAAGATCCGTTCGGCGGAGGCCATCGATGATTGCAGGATATTGAATTTCTCGCTGAGGTCGCTGAGGGGTCTGAAGAAGCGCTGAGCATACTGAATAAACGCGATCAGAACGCCGATGCTGACGGTATCGTTGCTCACCCAACGACCGCCCCCAAGAAGCAGCATCGCCACCGTCAAAGTACCGACGAACCGGACCAGCGGGAAGAAATAGGAGAAGTTGAGAACAGCCTCCATGTGGCTGCCCTTGTGCGCCTCGTTCAGATTCCGGAAATCCCCCAGTGAGCTGTCCTCTTTGGTGAAGACCTGAATGACCTCCATGCCCGCCAGACGCTCTTGCAGGAAGGCGTTGATTGCGGCTATCCGCTTCTGGATCTGGCGGAAATTCTTACGGAGACGGGTTCTGAAGAACAGCGTGACGATCGCCAGCAGTGGGGTGACCAGGAAGGTGATCAGGGCCAGCCGGAGATCCATGATCAGCATGATCACCATGATGAAGGTAAGCGTGAAGATATCCCCGAAGATGGCCACAAGCCCCGCAGTGAACAGCTCGTTGAGGACCTCGACATCACCGGTGATGCGCGTCATCAGACGCCCCACCGGATTGCGATCGAAGAAGTTGATGGGGAGTTTCTGGATGTGGCGGAACAACTCCAGACGCAGATCGAGCATGAATCTCTGGCTGAGGCTTGAGATCTGAATCATCTTGGCGGCGTTCAATCCGAACTCGCAGAGTATGAAGGCGAGATAGATGAGGACGACATTCAGCAGATAGCCGTGATTACCTCTGGCGATCCCCTCGTCGATTCCGAGGTGGATCAGATAGGGGCCGGCCAGCCCCGCGAACGAGGAGAGGGCCAGCAGCAGGATGATCAGCGCCACCTTCATTTTGTGCGGCGTCAGGCGTCGCAGGAAACGGCGCATCAAACGGCCGTCGCGCGTGCGCCTGGTGATCTTGTCCTCCTGAATATATGCACTCACGCTTCGCTCTCCATTTCCCTGAACTCCTCCTCCAGCAACTGTCTCTCGCTCAACCGCGTATAGAACCCGTTCAGGGCCATCAGCTCTGCGTGCGACCCGCGCTCAGTGATGCGCCCATCCTCCAGGACCAGGATCTGATCCGCCATCCGCACTGTGGAGACACGGTGACTGACGAGAATCATACTAAAACTGCCCAGACGGTTGCGCAAAGCCTGGAGGATGAACTCCTCGGTGTGGGAATCCACACTCGAAAAGGGGGAATCGAGGATGAGCAACCCGGCCCCTTTGAGCAGTGCACGAGCCAGACACAGCCGTTGCTTCTGACCGCCAGATAAATTGATCCCCCTTTCGCCGATCTGGGTATCCCATGCTTCGGGGAAGGATTCGATCTCATCCAGAATCGCAGTCTCACCGGCAATCGCGGCCAGCGTCGTCTCCCTGTCAACCGTCTCCCCATCCGCAACTCCGAATGTGATGTTGTCATAGAGGCTTTCGCTGAACAGGAGCGGCTCCTGGCCCACCCAGGAGATCGCGCGTCGCAGGTCCTTCAGAGGCATCTCCCGGATATCCCGACCATCGAGGATAATGGTTCCCGATGGGGGATCCAGCAGGCGGGGGATAAGTCTGAGCAGGGTGGATTTGCCGCAACCCGTCGGACCGATGATTCCGACACTGCCCCCCGCGGGTAGCTCGAGATTGATATCGTTGAGTATCCGGACGTCCCCGAAACTGAAATCGAGATTACGGATGATCAGCGATTTGCCCATTTGCGAATCGGTACCCGGATTCTCGGCCGGTTGCGGTTCCGAGTTCGGCAGCAGGGGGATGTTCGGCTCCGCATCCAGCACGTCGAGAATCCGTTTCCAGGCGGCTGAGCCACGCTGCACGACGCCCATGACCCAACCCAGTGAGGCCATGGGCCAACTGAGCATGTTGATGTACATCATGAATGCGACCAGATCGCCCAGAGCCATTTGCCCATTTATGACTCCCCGACCGCCATAGAGGAATACGAGAAGCGATACGACCTGGGTAACAGCGATCATGGTCGGCATGAAATAGCCCATGAGACGGACGATGGTGAGGTTGTCCCTGAAGAGCCCCTTGCTCTCCCTGGCGAAACTGTCGAATTCCGACTCCTCCCTGGAGAAGGCCTTGACCACGCGGATACCCGAAAAATTCTCCTGGGCGCGGCTGTTGAGCGTGGCAAACTGCTTCTGGATGTTGGCGAATCCCTTGTGGAAGCGACTGCTGATGAGGTAGACGAGTGTGCTGAGTACGGGCAGCATGGAGATGCTGATCAGGGTGAGTTTCCAGTTGATCGTGAACATCATCGAAAGGGCAACGGCGAGAGTCACCGTCGTATTGATGGGATACATGATGCCGGGGCCGAGCAGCAGACGCACCGCATTGATGTCGTTTGTCGCCCTGGCCATGAGATCCCCGATGGGATTGTGCTGAAACCAGGTCTGATCCATTCCGAGGAGATGTATGAAGTAATCGTTCCTCACCTCGAATTCGATCAAACGGCTGGTGCTGATCATCAGCCAGCGCATGAAGAAGAGGCAGACGCCCGCGCCGAGCGCAATCAGGATCAGGAGAGTCACCTGGCTCTGCAGCATGCGATTATCCAGCATGCCCTCCTGACCGGCTGTCAGATTCAGAGAATCGACTATGCGGCCGACAAACCAGGGTACGGTGATACTCAGCAGATTGTTGACAACAAGAAAAAAAGCCCCGAGCAGCAGTCTGCCCCGGTGCCTGAGGATATATGGAAGCAGGCGGCCAAGCTCTTTTATGTCAAAACCTCCAGGTTACTCGCAGTAAAGCAAAACCGGACGAACTTGACAAGGATGAGGGTACGGAACTTTTCCCATGGACAGAACCGTCTGTGAGATATATCGTTACATTGTAGATGAACCTGTTATGGCTGTGGGAGGCAATATGCTTGCATTTGGAATGGGCCCGACGGAACTCACCCTGATCGTTTTGGCGCTGCTTTTATTGTTTGGCGGGAAGAAAATCCCCGAACTGGCCAAGGGATTGGGATCCGGGATCAGGGAGTTCCAGCACGGCCTCAAAGAGTCACAGGGTGGTAAACCCGATTCGGGCAAAGACGCTTTGGAAGCTGATGACTCCAAGGATAACTCCTGAGACATGCCCTGTTTCAGCAGCCGGATGCCTGCGCGACCATTGGTATGACCAAAGGGCTTGTTTCGATCTGGTTACTGCTGGCCATGCTCATTCCTGCTCTATATCCAGCCGACCTGAAGGCTCAGGGTGTGCGGAGAACCGAGAGCGACTGTGGACGCGTGATCAGGGCCCAATGTCTCATATTTCAGGGACCATTTCACATTAACCTCCCCTTGCTCCTTCTCCATCCCGCCGAGAACAGAGCTTCCGTCAGGTTGTCCTGCCCCTCTAATGCTCTACTGCCGCAGAAGATCTATCTGGTCAAAGATGGCGATGCGCTTCTGAAATGGGTAGATCCCGCTTCGGCCCGTGATCCTCTTCAGGATGACCATGCCCTGCTTACGGCTATGAAGGCGCTGCCCGCCGCCGGCTGGGAAGCCCTTTTGACGGGGAGAGACCTGAAGCATTTCATGAAAATCGAGGATGATCCCCACTCCGCGGAGTCAGATCAGGCTTCAGGTCTCCTGGGGGGGCTACAGGCGCGGTTGCATTATAGTGGGGAGCAAAGTCGCTCACTGACGATTCAGTTGCCGGATGGGGAGTGGCGTCTGGTCTGGCGCTTGCTGGAGCAGGCCAGGAGAATCATTCTGGATATCCAGTCCCCCGATGGCCGTTTGATTCGGGTTAAATCGCGTCACCCCCGATTGCGTGAGATAGGGGATGAGGAGTGGCTTTTTGTTACCCCCGTATCCAGATAAGTGGAACCGCCTGCGAGGGTGATTGTTAGCAGGTCGCTAATTCCCAAGGACACTTATGACCAATGCTTTGAATCCATACGCCAGCACAACAGGACGTCCAAGTGACGAAGACCTGATCCTACGTGTCCAGGATGGTGACAAAAGAGCCTATGATGAACTTGTGAAGCGCTTCAAAGTCAGGCTTTACAACTTCGTTTTGAGGATGCTCCACGATCCTGAACTCGCCGAGGAGATCACGCAGGACGCCTTTGTTCGTGCCTATGTCAACGCCGACAAGTATCGCACGATCGCCCGCTTTTCCACCTGGTTGTATACGATTGCGATCAACCTTGTTCGCAATCACGCCCGGCGCAAGAAACGGAGTCCGATCCAGAGGATGCCCATGATCGGCCGTCAGGATGGCGACAAAGTCGAAATGGATGCTCCGGATAGAGGGGAATTACCGGACAAGGATGCAAACAGGAGAGAGATTCAGCTGCATATCGCGGATATCATGCTGAAGATCCCTGAACACTATCGAGAGCCTTTTGTTCTGCGCGAGGTTAATGATCTCACATATGAGGAGATTTCGGCTGTGACCGGTCTGAAACTCGGGACGGTTCGCAGTCGGATCAATCGAGCGAGAGCACACTTCAAAAATCACTGGACGGCACGATTCAGGGATATGGAACAGACACCAGACGGAGGCGCAATGTTATGAACTGCAAAAATGCGAAAGAGTCCATTTGCAGTTATCTCGACGACCTGCTGACTCAGCAGGAACAGGCGGAGCTCAATCTTCATCTTGAGGATTGCGCGGATTGCTCCTCCTATCTGGAGGACTTGCGCGAAGGCCTCGATATGCTGCATGAACTCCCTCTGGAGTCTCCATCCGAGAACTTCGAATGGAATCTGAAGAGAAAGATCAACGAGGCAGTCACTGAGCAGGCGGTTCTGGCGAAGCATCAGAAGAAAAGCAGCTTCTGGCCACAATTTGCCACCTCCGCTGCCGCCGCTTTGCTCATTGCTCTTTGTGGAGCCTGGTTCTGGTATTCCGGTCTGATGAGCAGCATTCCGGATATAGAGTCCCCGATTTTCGAGAGCTCAACCGAGATCGTAGAGGATGCCTCCCCTATGCAGCCCTCTCCAGCGGGGCGTGGTGGCGAGAGACTCGGACCGGCGATTCCCAATTTCACAATCGTCGGCGATCAGCAGGATGGTGGCGCCTCTTTCCAGGGCCATTCAACCATCCTCCCTTCGCGACCCGAGGATATGGGACCATTCCTACCGGACAATGTGCAGCTTGACGATTCGGAGAGCGCTGCCGACAGCTTGATGAGTTCCACGGACGAGAATAGGCAATAGCAGCAACCTGTCAATCAACTGTAAAACGCGAGTACTGTTTCGGTGCTCGCGTTTTCGTATTTCACAAGTCGTGGCGGATGATGTAATTGTTTGACCGCAGATCGATACATTCCTATTCTACATATGTGGAATCAAACGGAAATCATTTCGGGATCCAATTGAACATACGGGGACTCTTATGAAACGGCTTGCTCTTTGGCCTTTACTGATCGTGCTCCTGCTGGGCACCGCTTGTCTCTCCGACAAGATGACCTCGGCGCTCGGTTCTTATTCGGATGTCTGGCTGATCAGTGAACGGGGTCTGCAGTCAAACTGGGTCCGTCGTTTCGCCGATGCGTTGAGCAATCCCCTCGAATACGTGTTTGAGACCGAAAACGAGTTCAATGTCTATATCCGTGCGGCTGATGATCTCAATGAGTGCATGAACAAGAAGAACCTGGTTCTGCTGGTACGCACGGATCAGGACGGTAAACTGAAGAATCGGGTAATGAAGATTCTCGGGTCGGAAATCATCCCCCGCACGGAGCAAGCGGGACATCTGATTCTCTACAAGAAGAACCTTTTCGCCAACGATCAGGATGTCTACTTCCTGCTGGTGAGCGGCAGTGTCGAGGAGGAGTATGTCCTCACCAGGCTGGCGCCTGTCATGTGCGATCGGATGCGAACATCCACCAAGGAGCGCTACCGCAATTTCCTGTTGAGCACCCGCGAGAACAAAGGGGGGGGGAAATACCTCTGGCAGCAATATGGTTTCACGGTCAGACATACCAGCGAATATCTGAAGCTGCAGGAGCGTCCTGATCTTGGGGCCATAGAATTACACAGGAAAGAGCCCAGTCGGGTTATCGGTCTCTTCTGGCAAAACAAGTGCGAGCAGGTTCCGCAGCTTGCCGACTCGACAGCCCTGTTTGATTTTCGCGCAGCCATCGTCGACACACTATACGGTGGTGATTACATGCTGAAGGAGGAGTGCGTCTACACTGCGACGGAATTTGCGGGCCTCCATGCGATCAGACTGAAGGGTGTCTGGCAGAATGATGCCGACATGACAGGCGGCGCCTTCATCACCTACTTCATGCGCGACAAGAAGAGGAAGCGCCTGATTGCCGTCGATCTGCTGGTTTACGCACCCGGTCAGGAGAAGCATCCGCTGATGAGAGAGCTTGAGGCGCTGGCCGAGACCTTCCGCATGTGATGGAGAACTGAAGATGAAGACTCTACTCGTCTCGACGAAAACGGCAAAGTATCCCATTCTCATCGGGCGAGACCTGTCCGGTGAGGTTTTCGCGGAACATATCCGGGGTCGCAAGGCGATCTGTCTGGTGGACGCCAATGTCGCCGAGTTGCATGCCGAAAAACTTGATCAACTTCTGCCCGGCATCCCCCGCCTTACCGTACCGGCGGGGGAGTCCAGTAAAAGCCTGACGCTCTACCGGCAGCTGTCGGAGCAACTGCTGGCGCTCGGACTGGGACGTGACGGAGTTCTGGTTTCGGTTGGTGGTGGTGTCACGGGGGATCTCTGCGGTTTTATAGCCGCCACCTACATGCGGGGGATTCCGTTCATTCAGGTCCCGACGACCCTCCTGGCCCAGGTGGATTCAGCGGTCGGCGGTAAGGTTGCAGTCAATCTTCCCGGTGCGAAGAATGCTCTGGGCTGTTTCCATCAGCCTCAGGCCGTACTGACGGATATCGATCTCCTCGACACACTGGAGCCAAGACAGGTTCGGGCCGGATTGGCGGAGGCCGTCAAGATGGCCGTGTGTCTCGACAGTTCCCTGGTCGACTGGATCGAGCAGCAGGGGGCGGGGTTGCTCGATCCCGCAGCACCCGCCATGGCGGAGTTGATTCACCGTTCATGTCAATTGAAGAGCGATATCGTTGCCCGCGATGAAAAGGAGAGCGGCTGCCGTCGTGTTCTGAATTTCGGGCACACTCTGGCCCATGCGATTGAGGCCTATACTCCAGGCACCGGTCTGCTGCACGGCGAGGCTGTCTCGATCGGCATGATCTTCGCGCTGTCATTGGGGGAGCTTGCGCTCGATGTGAATCCACGGGTTCGCGCACGTCTGGACAGGATTCTCCGCAGCTTGAATCTCCCCGTGAGCATACCCGCCGACCTTGATCCCGCTCGGCTGCTTGAGATAATAGGGACGGACAAGAAGAACCTGCAGGGACGTCCCCAATTCGTCCTGCTTGAGGGGTGGGGCGCTGCCCGTCTCGATATAACTGCCGACGACGAAACGATTCTGGAGCTGATCAGAGCGGGCCAAGTGAACTCGTAGAGCGATAGTTTCACCTCATCCCCTGAAATGCGTTGACCCCTGTCCCGGCTCTTTGCTAGCGTACGGCCTTACCGATTTTACCATATTTCCATCTTCAACCATGGCAACAGGATAGAGATGACATCAGATGTAAACCCCGTACATGGCGCCGGCAGCGCCCAAGTCCTGACCGAACAGGATCTGCTCAGACTCTACGAAAGCGGTCGAAGAGAGCTCTTCGTACCTCTTGCGGAATGGCTGAAAAGGGGCGGGCAACCAGCTAAAGCCATTGAACTTCTTGAAGAGGGCCTTGCCGAATTCCCGGATCGCATCAGCGGCTGGGTGCTGCTGGCCCGGGTAAAAATGCAGATGGGCGATATCAGGTCCGCCCGCAGACACTATGCGCATATCCTCGCTCGCCACGATTCCGGCAACCTGCCCGCCCTGCGCGCACTTGGCTCCGCCTGCATGGAGGAGGGCAATCTGTTCGAGGCCGAGAACTACATCAAACGCTGGCATGAGAGGGATCCGCTCGATCCAGAGGCTGAGGACCTCCTCGAGGAGCTGCAGGTCGGTGCCGGTGAGGCCGTTTTCGATCTGTCACCGGATCCTGCCCCCAGAGCCGTTCTCGATCTCAATCTCGATGATATCGAAAGAGATCTGATGCCCGCCCCATCTCTGGAGGACCGAAACGCCTGGGAAGCTGAAGCACAGGACAGCATCAGGCGCAAGAGCGTCAGCAGGGGAGCCTGACATGCCCCGTCTGCTGGTGTTGCACGGTCCCAATCTCAATCTGCTGGGCAAGCGGGATCCCGAAGTTTACGGTGAGCGGAGTCTCAAGGACATTTCTAGTGAGCTTGAGGCCTGGGCCAGGGAAAAGGGACTTGAATTGGAGTTCCTGCAGAGCAACATTGAGGGCGATCTGATCGACAACCTTCAGAAAGCTGAGGGTGTTTTCGGCGGCGTGGTTTTCAATCCCGGTGGCTTCAGCCACACCAGCGTGGCGCTGCGCGATTGTATCAGCGCGATTGAGGTTCCGGTGCTGGAGGTTCACATCTCCAATATCCATGCACGCGAGCAATTCAGACGTCATACGCTGACGGGGGAGGTCTCCCGCGGCATCATCACAGGACTGGGCGTCGACGGCTATAAATTGGCGATCCTGCAACTGGCCGAACTGATCTAGCAGGCTTCGCAGGGACAGGATGCGAAAGGAAAACAATGCACGAGAATGAGATCCTCGAGCTGATCAAGATGCTGAAAAAACACAAGGATGTCGGAGAGATTGAGATCCAGAGGACCTTCTTCGGCTTCAAGAAGATCCGCGTCTCCAGAGCCGCCGGCAACACTACGCCCCCGCAGGCCACCCAGCTGCAGGCCCAACCGTCACCCCAGGTGAGTACCGTTTCCGCGGCAGAGAGCTCTCCGGCATCCAATCTTCATCCTGTCAAGGCACCCATGGTCGGCACCTTCTATCGGTCTCCCTCTCCGGACACGGCCCCCTTCCTGGAGGAGGGGGATCGCATCTCTCCCGGCAAGGTGATCTGTATCATCGAAGCGATGAAACTGATGAACGAAATCGAGGGCGACTGCAGCGGTGTCGTCAAGGAGATCGTTGCGGAAGACGGACAGGCCGTCGAATTCGGCCAGACACTCTTCCTTGTCGAAAAGGCGTAGTGTTTCCAACTAATACGTAACCTGCCTCAAGCCTTCCTATGCTTCCGTCCCGGAACAAGGAGGGCTTCTTGCTACCTCCACAACAACCGTGGAGGCTGTGATGGAACTATCTCAGATGTTGACCGAAATGGTGGATCGCGGAGCCAGCGATCTGCACCTCAAAGTGGGACGTGCCCCCTCATACAGGGTATGCGGGGATCTCAAGTTCGCCGAGATGGAAAATTTGAACCTCGAGGATATGGCTCAGCTCTTCAAGCAGGCCCTTGACGAAAATCAACGGATCGAATTCGAGCGCAGCAAAGAGGTGGATTTCGCCCTGAGCATGCCGGGACTCGGCCGTTTCAGAGGGAACATCTTCATGCAGCGGGGCAGTCTGGGTATGGTGTTCAGGCATATCCCCACCGAGGTTCCCAATCTTCCCGATCTCAGCCTCCCCGATGTGATCGACACCTTCACCGAGAAGTCGCGAGGACTGGTTCTCGTAACCGGCATGACCGGCAGCGGCAAAAGCACGACTCTGGCGGCCATGGTCAAGCGGATCCTCGAAAAGCGGCCGGTGAGCATCATGACGATCGAGGACCCTGTCGAATTTCTCCATCTCGATGGCTGTGGCATGATCACACAGCGTGAGGTCGGCGGCGATACCGTCTCCTTCTCCACCGCCCTCAAGCACGTTCTGCGTCAGGATCCCGACGTCCTCGTCATCGGTGAGATACGGGATGCGGCCACCATGCGGGTGGCCCTCACGGCTGCGGATACGGGACATCTTGTTCTCTCCACGCTGCATACCACGGACGCCGTCCAGACAATCAACCGGATGCTCTCACTCTTCCCGCCCGATCAACACACTGAGATCCGCTATCTGATCGCCCATAATCTGTCGGGCATCATCAGCATGCGCCTGGTCCAGTCCACGGATGAGCAGAGCCGGGTGCCGGCCACCGAGATACTTGTCGGCTGCTCGACCGTGCGCGAGTATATGCAGGATCCCAAGCAAATGGCCCGCATCAAGGATTTCATGGTGGAGGGAACCACGGTATACGGCACACGCACGTTTGACATGTCCCTCTACGAGTTGTGCAAGAGCGAGACTATCTCCCTGGACGAGGCGCTGAAACACGCAACCCACCCGGATGAGATAAGGCTGAAAATGACCGGTATCGAAGGTGCGGAGAACCTGCTCCAGCCCATGGACATGACCTCCAGCCCCATAGTCGGGCAACAGAAAACAGAGAATGACATCTTCGAACCGATTGATCCGTTTCAAACCTGACTGGACAGATGAAGGATGATGTGATATCTCCTTCCTGATCCGCCGGGAGGCAGTCTTCGGGCGGTAACGGGAAGGTATGCATGATTAAGAAGCTGGTTGTCGCTAACAGAGGTGAGATCGCCCTCAGGATCATGCGTGCCTGCGAAGAGCTCGGCATCGAAACGGTTGCCCTCCATTCCGAGGCGGACGAGGACAGTCTCCACGTTAAATTCGCCCACGAAACGGTATGCATCGGACCTGCGGCCTCAAGCCGCAGCTATCTCAACATCCACAACATCATCAGCGCCGCCGAGGTTACCGGTGCCGACGCCGTGCATCCGGGCTACGGCTTCCTGGCCGAGAATGCCCACTTTGCGGAGATCTGCGCCTCGCACGGTTTGATCTTCGTCGGTCCCGATCCGGATATGATCCGCCGGATGGGGGACAAGGCGCTGGCTCGCGAGACCATGATCGCCGCAGGCGTTCCGGTGGTGCCCGGCAGCGACGGTATCGTCGCCGACGAGGTCGAGGGGCTGACTGTGGCTCGTGCCATGGGCTTCCCCGTCATGATCAAGGCCAGCGCCGGTGGTGGCGGCAAGGGCATGCGGGCCGCCATGACCGAAGAGGAGTTCGAGAGGGCCTTCCTCACCGCCAGAGGGGAGGCCGAAAATGCATTCGGCAACGGCGACATCTACATTGAGAAACTGATCCAGAAGCCCCGGCACATCGAGATCCAGATCATGGGTGACAAGCACGGGAATATCATCCATCTCGGAGAGCGCGACTGCTCGATACAGCGGCGTCACCAGAAGCTCATCGAGGAATCCCCCTCGCCGGCGGTGGATGATCACCTGCGCAAGAAGATGGGCAAAGCGGCCCGCAAGGCGGCGGAGGCGGTCTCCTACCACTCGGCCGGCACCGTTGAATTTCTGCTGGATGTCACGGGCGACTTCTACTTCATGGAGATGAACACGCGCATCCAGGTCGAACACCCCGTAACCGAGATGGTCACGGGCGTCGATCTGCTCAAGGAGCAGATTCGGGTGGCGGCCGGCGAGACGCTCTCGGTCAGCCAAAAGGATATCGTCATTCGCGGGCACGCCATCGAGTGCCGTATCAATGCCGAGGACACCAGCCGCGATTTCGCCCCCATGCCGGGCAAGATCCGCGATATCCATCTCCCGGGCGGTCCCGGTATCCGGGTGGATACCCACGCCTACGCCGGTTACGTCATCCCTCCATTCTACGACTCCATGATCGCCAAGCTTATCGCATACGGGGCCAACCGCGAGGAGGCCATAGACAGGATGCGACGGGCTTTGGATGAGTGCGTCGTGGATGGGGTGCCCAGCACGCTGCCCTTCCACCGTAAAATGATGCTCCACCACAGGTTCATCAGCGGGGACATCACCACACACTTCCTCGAGGAGGAGGACTGGCGCGCCGCCGGCAAGTGACAGGTCTCCTTTATCGGCCTGGACATCACATTGAGAGAAAACACCTGTTTTGCAGCCACAGCGGAGGATACGATGAAGCGACGCCACATGATCAGAGGTCTGTCGGCAATTCTTTTCACGATTGTGGTGATCGTCAGTATCTACACATTTCAGCCCGAGGACTGGCCCGACTGGTCATTCAGCAGTCACCTGCTGCAGGCCGACAACGCCTTCGGATTCGTCGGCGCCCTCATCGCCAAGGCATTGATCAGTCTGATCGGCAACATGGCGATCATCATCGTACCACCCCTGTTTCTGATACAGGCCGGGGCCGACTTCTCCGGGCGCCGCCGGGGTCACGCGATGCTGATCTGGACCACCAGCGCCCTGCTCATTCTGCTCTGGGCCGGTAGCGAGATGCTGGGTGGTCCCCAGATCGCCAGGATCGGTTGGCTGGGCATGTTGATCTGCGAGGGGCTGCAAAGCCTCACCGGGGCCACAGGCTCCCAGATTATCCTGTTTTTCCTCAGCATGATCGGGGTTCTGGCCATCCTGCCGGTTAAGTGGGTCAAACGGCTGGGGACGTTGATCGTCTCTCTCTTCAAGGTAAGCAGTCACCTCCTGACCCGAACCATGCAGTTGATTGGACAGGGGATCTGGCATGTACTCAAGATGATCTGCATCCTGCCCGTCAAAATGGGGGCAGGCGTCAAGGCTGCCGCACTTGGCCTCTCCGAGTGGACCTCCGGCAAACTCGCCGAGTGGCGCGAGAGTCGGATAGAGGAGACCTCCGACATGATGAACGAAGATCCGGAGTTCGTCGATGAGGCGGAATCCGGCGAGAGGTGTGGCTACGGGGCCGACGCTGAGCAGGATGACGAGGCCATCGATGCGATCGTGGAGGATGAGGTCTGGAAAGCTGCGGCGGCGGGCACGGAGGCCGTCACCCCGGCAAAACGGAAGAGGACCGTACGCAAGGGGGTGAAGAGGAGTCGGACCCCGCGCGTGCGCAAGGCGGGGGACTACATCCTCCCCTCGTTCGAGCTTCTGAATCCCCCGGAGATCCTACAGGGCGGCACCGATCGCCGTTTCCTCGAGGAGCAGGCCAGAACCCTGGTGGAGAAACTTGCCAGTTTCAATATAGGCGGCAAGGTCAGCGCGATGAGCACGGGCCCCGTCGTGACCACCTACGAGTTTGAACCGGAGACCGGCGTCAAGGTGAGTCAGATCGTCAGCCGCAGGGAGGACCTGGCCCTGGCGATGCGCTGCAAGGAGCTGAGGATGGTCGCCCCGATCCCCGGCAAGGCGGCGGTGGGCGTTGAGGTGCCCAACCCGGATTCGCGGATCATCTACATGCGCGAAGTGCTCGAAGCCAAGAAATTCCTGGGCGAGAAGGGCAACCTGGCTCTGGCGCTGGGCGTGGATGTCGATGGCAAGCCCTACTGGACCGATCTTTCGGCCATGCCCCACATGCTGGTTGCAGGCGCGACGGGCACGGGCAAAAGTGTCTGCATCAACAGCTTCCTGATCAGCCTGCTCCTGGCACACACCCCGGAGACCCTGCGCCTGTTCCTCATCGATCCCAAGATGCTGGAGCTCAGCGTCTACAATGACATCCCCCATCTGCTCCATCCCGTCATCACCGATAACCGAGTCGCGCTGCAGGCGCTGAACTGGCTTGTGGGTGAGATGGAGCGGCGCTATCAGCTGCTGAAACCGGCAGCCGTGCGCAGCATCGAAGAGTACAACAACAAGGTCAAGGCCGGGGACGTCAACGATCAGGAGGGGGAGGTCATCAAGGAGACACTGCCGTTCCTGGTGGCGGTTGTCGAGGAGTTCGCCGATCTGATCATGACCCAGGGCAAGGATATTCAAACGCCCATCATCCGCCTGGCTCAGATGGCGAGGGCTGTCGGTATCCACCTGGTGCTGGCGACTCAGCGACCCAGCGTGGATATCATCGATGGCGTCATCAAGGCCAATTTCCCCAGCCGCGTGGCGTTCAAGGTCTTCAGCCGCTTCGACTCCAAGACGATCCTCGACGGCAATGGTGCCGAATCGCTCATCGGTCGGGGGGACATGCTGTTCAAACATGGCCGCCAGCCGATCCCCGTGCGGGTGCATGGTGCCTTCATCAGCACCGAAGAGGTCGAGAAGGTGGTGTCGCACTGGCGCGACTACAAACTCGATGAAGCGGAGCTGCAGCTTGAGGAGCGCGGCGGCCACGGTTCTGGGATGAGCCACGACGACCCGCTCTACAACGATGCGCTGGAGATCGTGGTGCGACAGGGATTCGGCAGTACGACTATGCTGCAACGCCGTCTACGCATCGGCTATACCCGCGCAAGCAGAATCATGGACATGCTGGAGGACGGCGGCATTGTCGGCCCCCATACGGGTAGCAAAGCGCGTGAGGTCCTGGTGGGGCCTGAGGTGCTCTCCGATATCGGGGAGGATCTCTGATGGCTCGGATCAAGGTTTATCTTGAGTCGCTCGGGTGCTCCAAGAACCTTGTGGACAGCGAGGCGCTGCTCGGCCTTTTGCCGGCCGGAAGTTTCAGGATTCAACCCGAGCTCCCAGGTGCCGATCTGATCATCCTCAACACCTGCTCATTTATCGCCGACGCCCGGGAGCAGTCGGTCAACCGGATGATGGAGCTGGCGGTTTACCGTCAGGAGCACGATTGCCGCCTTGTGATCTGGGGCTGTCTGCCGGAGCGGTATGCCGAGGAACTGCTGACAGAGGTACCGGAGATCGACCTCGTCGCAGGGGTTGGGCGCCAACAGGATGTTGTCGATCTGCTGGCGGACCTGACCTCCACTGCCGGATCTGTGGTCCGCGATTCGCTTCTGTCTGCAAGTCCAGCCTCAGGCTTTGAGGGTTTCACGGAGCGCCCGCTGCTCACACCGCCACATCTGGCCTATATCAAGATCGCCGAAGGCTGTAATCGCGGCTGCAGCTTCTGCGCCATCCCCGCCATCAGGGGGCGCTTCCGCAGTCGGAGTCGCGGGGACATTGTCGACGAGGCCAGGAATCTGGTTGGTCGGGGGGTTCGGGAGATCAACCTGATCTGCCAGGATACTGCCTGGTATGGTCGCGATCTTGATGAGGGGGGGCTTTTGCCCCTGGTGACCGAACTCGGTCAAATCGAGGATCTGACCTGGATCCGGATTTTCTACCTGCACCCGGCGCTTATGAATCTGGAGCAGATAGTGGAACTCTATTCCCAACCGAAAGTAGTTCCCTACCTCGATTTACCCATCCAACACGCCTCCGACAAGATGCTGAAGCTGATGCGCAGGGGGCATACGAGAGCCACTCTCGAAGAGCTTCTGACCGGATTGAGGTACAGAGTGCCCAACCTTGTGCTCCGAAGCACGGTACTGGTCGGACATCCGGGTGAGACGGACGAGGATTTCGAAGAGTTGCTGGATCTGATCGAGGCGCACCCCTTCGATAAGCTCGGGATCTTCGGCTTCAGCGCCGAGGAGAACACCCATGCCGCAAGTTTGACGGATCTGGTCCCCCCCGAGGTGATCGCCGAGCGGATAGAGCGGATTCAAGTAATCCAGATGGCGATCAGCGAGGAGCTGAACGTGAAGCAGATTGGGCGTCGGCTAACCGGTTTTGTGGAGGCGATACATGGTGCTTCAGAGGGGTTACCGGAGTATCTGAAGCTGGATCCCATTGCTTCCGCGCCGTTTACCGATGCACGCGCCGCGATTCGGACCGAACGTGACGCCTACGAGGTGGATGGCCATGTCTTCCTGACCGGCGCTGACGGTCTGAAGACGGGCGATGAGGTAACGGTCGAGATAACCGAAGCGGATGTTTATGACCTGAAAGGGAAGATTGTGAACGATTTTTGTTTGCCTTGACAGCATGAGTAGAGCTTCTTATACCAAGTCATGCAAGTACATGCCTTTAGCCTGGAGAATGGAATGACTATTTTCAGACAGATGGCCCCGGCGATCGTTGCCCCGATGTTGCTCTCTTTCCTTTTCATGATATTCCCTCTGCAGGCGTTTGCGGATGAGGCGGAGGCAGTTCCCCAGGATGTGTTTCACATCCAAGATATCCCGACCAACCTGGGCATTGCCTACGGCATGGCCGCCGATGTGGCCGAGAAGACCCTGGAGTCCCTTAGCGAAACGATCGGCGGCAATCGCATTGCCTTCAGACCGGTACGGGAACACTCCGGTAATTCGCTCATCGTGACGGCGCTCACCGAGGCGGCGCGTCGACACTCCCTGGAGCTGGCGATCAACAGCTCGCAGAGCGACTACATTATCGATTTCAGCATACTGGAATTGCGTATCGCCTATACCGGCACCGACAGGGGCGCCCTCTTCCTCAAGAAGGAGATCGAACGGGCCGGTTCCTGTGTCCTGGCCTGCAGTCTGGTCGACTCCGACAGCATGATCGAGATGACCACGCTCCAGCAGGAGGTGCTGGTCACCGATCATTTCCCCAGCGACATGCTGGAGGTGGTCAAGAGCAGCACCTATCCGTTCACCTCTCCGGAATATACGTCCAAAGATTGGTCAAAGGCTGTTGAGCCTTTTGTCGTGACCGGACTGGTCACGGGGTTGATCTACCTCTTCTTCAGTAATCAGAGCAGTGATTGATGAGGGACATTGCCCCCGGCATCCGGAGATACCGAGTTGCGATACTGTTATCTCTGCTCGGTCTTCTCTTAATGGCCTGCAGCGACAACGGCGACCTGGAGAAGCATCTTGATAAAGGGCACACCTACTTCGCCGAAGGGCATTACGAGGATGCCCAGTTGGAGGGGCTTTACGTTCTCATGCGTGAGCAGGAGAATGCCGAGGCCCAGCATCTGATTGCCCGCAGCCTGTTGATGCAGAACAAGGACAGCGAGGCCGAGTCCTATTTCCGGGAACTCGCCAAGTTCAGCTCCGCCTATGCCAGAGAGGCCGCCATGCTCTATAACGAGTTGGCGCAGGAGGACTACAGGGCAAACCAGAAATCCAGGGCAACCCGTCGCTGGCGCATTGCCCTCAACCTATTTCCCCATCTCGATCTGGGTCCCTACAGCTTCTTCATGGCGAGTAAGTGTTACGATGACCGGGAATGGCAACAGGCTGCGGATCTATACGGACGCGCCCTGGCGGCCTATCCCGACACGAGTGCCGTCAGAAACGTCCGCTTCCCCTACGGTGTGAGTTTGTATCGCCTGGAACGCTGGGATCAGTCGCTGGTAGAGCTGGAGAAGTTCCTGGCGGCCTACCATCGTCATCGGCAACGTTTTGAGGCGATCCTCATCTACCAGGAGATCCTGATCAAGCAGGCGGAATACAGCAACGCCCGTATGGATTACGAAAATGCGGTCAGGCTGCTGCGTAAGAGTCTCCGGTACAAGGAGAATCCTCCCAAGACATCGGAGGCGCTTCTGGTTCTGGGAGATTGCTACGAGCGGATGCAGGACTACAATGCAGCGGCCGACTGTTACCGCAAGATCATCAACGCCAATGTCGGCGGTGTCGGCCGCTACTACGATACGGCCATCGAAAAACTCGGCAGACTCGACAAAGCGAAACTCAGGTGATGTAAGTGAAACAGACAAGATTCCTCTCCAGATTGATCATCTTTGCCGCCATCGCCCTCCTGATCGGATGTAGCGCCGGCGAGAAACTCTCCCGCAGGGACAGCGGCGATCAGGCCTTCGAGCGGGGTGATTACCCTGAAGCGATTATGGACTACCAGCTCTATCTCGAGGACGGTCTGGCAAGCGAGGAGACCATGGAGGCGCACTTCATGCTCGCTCGCTCCTATTTCGAGAACAAGGATTTCCCGACTGCCGCCGTTGAGTTCGAGATCTTCCAGCGGGATTATCCGCAGAGCGATTCCCTGGTCGCAGCCGCCTACTACGAAGCTCTTTGCTGGATGAAGCAATCCGCATCATATGATCGGGATTCCGAGCCTACCGAACAGGCCATCCGCCGCCTGGAAAACTTCATCCTCGATTATCCGACCAGCAGTTACAGAACCCAGGCCGAAACCTGGATTGCCGAACTCAATGAGATGCTGGCCCACAAGTGTTTCGAAATCGCCGTTCTGTACAAGAAGATGAAGCAACCGGAAGCTGCGATCGTCTACTGTGACAAGTTGCTCTCGTTTTATCCCGGATGCAGCTATCAACAGGATACAATCCTGTTGCTGCTCGAACTGAAGCTGCTGACGGGTGCCGATGCCGAGGCGGACCGGATCATGGAGGCTATCCAGGCCGAGTATGCAGGTACCGAGCTGGAAGCGAGCGCCCGGGAATTGATGAACGATCGGCCCTGACCCATGACAAGTGCAAACAAGCGACAGATCGGTCTTCTGGGGGGATCTTTCGATCCACCGCACGAAGGACATCTGTGGATGGCACGTCGCGCCAAAGCGCTTCTGGATCTTGACGAGATCTGGCTGTTGCCCGCCTGGTCCCCGCCGCACAAAAACACCAGTGAACAGAGTTCATTCGATCACCGTCTGGCCATGACCGAACTGCTGGCCGCGGAGTCCGAATTCATCCGCGTCGATCCCGTCGAACGCGAGCTTGGGGGCACCAGCTATACGATCGACACTGTTAGGCATCTGAAACAGGAGCATGGTCGGCAATGTGAGTTCCAACTGATCATCGGCGGCGACTCTCTGGCCGATCTGGACCAGTGGCGTCAACCTGAAAAACTCTGTCGCGAACTGCCTGTCGCCGTCCTGGTGCGCGCGGGACACGCAAGCGAAACGACTCTACCCTGTCGCATCTTCGATGGCGAGACGCATCCGGCCCAGAGTCGCGAGATCCGCTCCGCAATCGGAGGCAACGGCAATGTCCGCTGGCTGACCGCCAGGGTTGCCGCCTACATCAAGACCCATGCTCTCTATCAATCGAGGGCCGAGGGGGAGACCTCATGAAGTTGTTGCTGGTAGACGGCCATGCGCTGGCCTATCGCGGTTATTTTGCGATGATCCGCAACCCTCTGACCAATGAACGCGGAGAGAACACGAGCGCCGAATTCGGGTTCATACGCACCCTCAGAGCGACGCTCAGAGAGCACCAGCCCGACGCCCTCCTCGTCTGTTTCGACCCCAAGGGGAAGACCTTCCGCCACGAGTTGTATCCCGAATACAAGGCGCAGCGCCCCAAGATGCCCGAGGACCTGCGGGACAGCATCGAGCAGATCTTCAACTTCTGCGACGTCATGGGTTACTCCTGGCTGAGGCGTGAGGGGTATGAGGCGGATGATGTGCTTGCAAGCGCCGCAACCCAGGCGGCTGCCGGGGGGTGGGATGTCCTGCTCATGACGGGCGACAAGGATCTTTGCCAGATCGTGGACGAGAAGATCCATGTCCTCCGACCCGCCAGCGGTGCCAAGGAGGCCCGCATCCTCGATCCGGCAGGCGTCAGTGAGGAGTTCGGCGTCTCTCCCAATCGGATACTCGACTATCTCAGCCTGATTGGCGACAGCTCCGACAACATCCCCGGCGTCCCCGGTATGGGTCCCAAGACCAGCCTCAAGGTGCTCGCGGAATTCTCCACTATCGATGAGATCTTCGCCAACCTCGAGAACGTCAGCTCGGCCGCCGCCCGCAAAAAACTGGCTGCGGGCAAGGAGAGCGCTCTGTTCTCCCGCGATCTTATCCGTCTGGTGTGCGATCTGGATCTGGCCGAGGGTCCCGATCAATGGTCACCGGGCCCCGGCGACAATGACGCCATGCGCAACTGGTTCCTCGATCGGGGTTTTCATACGCTGCTGAACGAGTTCGAAAAGGGGGATTTCCCCAGGGAAGAGCTGGAGTACTCGCTCATTCTGGATGAAGAGGCTCTGAGCGATCTCGTTGAAAAGCTGCATGCCTGCGACCGGTTTGCGGTCGACACCGAGACTACCGGACTCGATACCCATGTTGCCGAACTGGTCGGGATCAGTCTGGCCCTGGCGCCGGGCGAGGCCTTTTACCTGCCGGTGTTGTCGGAGAAGAGGGCGAACACCTCGCTTTTCGACAATGTCGAAGAGCAGCGCGGGCTGTCTGCGGATGTCATACGTCAGGCGCTGGCCGCCCTCTTCTCCGATCCTCGTATCGAGAAGGTCGCCCAGAATCTCAAATTCGACGCCGACATCCTCGAGCGATTCGGCCTCCCTTTGACCGGTCCCTTTTTCGACACGATGCTGGCGAGCTACTGCGTTGATCCCGCGCGACGGAGTCACGGCCTGGACGCACAGGTGCTTGATCGGATCGGACATGAGATGATGCCCTACTCGGCCCTGTTCGAGAAGGGTGACCGGGAGAGGGATATCCGCACAGTGCCGCTGGCCAAGCTGGGACACTATGCCGCCGAGGATGCCGACTTCACCCTCCGCCTGGCGGATCAACTGGTTGACGAACTTGCGGAGAAGCAAGTCGAGTCGCTGTTCAAAGACCTCGAGATGCCGCTGCTGCATGTCCTGCGACGCATGGAGAACGAGGGGGTCGCCCTGGACACGGAGCATCTGGCGAGTCTCTCCACGACCATGGAGGCGCGCATGGGGGAGTTGACCGATCAGATCCACGCCGACGCCGGGCGCGAGTTCACCATCGGCAGTCCCAAGCAGCTTTCGGCTGTGCTCTTCGATGAGCTTGGGTTGCCGCCCGGCAAGAGGACAAAGACCGGTTTTTCAACGGACGAAGAGGTGTTGAGCGAACTTGCAACCGAGCATGCGATTGCCGGGCGGGTTCTGGAGTGGCGCGAGTTGACCAAGTTGAGAAACACCTACATCGATGTTCTGCCGGAGATGATCTCACCCTTGACCGGCAGAATCCACACCAGCTTCAATCAGGCCGTCACGTCAACGGGGCGACTGTCGAGCAGTGATCCCAATCTGCAGAATATCCCGATCCGCACGGATCTCGGCAAGGAGATACGTAAGGCGTTTATCGCACCGCCGGGAAGGCTGCTCGCCGCCTTCGATTACAGTCAGGTTGAATTGCGGATCCTCGCCCATCTCAGTAACGATGAAGCTCTGGTGGAGGCGTTTACATCGGGGCGGGATATCCACACCTGGACGGCCGCCCGCATCGGCGGCAAACCGGAGGCCGATGTGACCCGGGATGAGCGGAGTCGCTCCAAGATGGTCAACTTCGGCGTGCTCTACGGCATGGGGGCGGGGGGGCTGTCCCGCCGCCTGCAGATCCCGCGCAAGGATGCGCAGGCTTTTATCGATGATTATTTCGGGGCCTTTCCCGGGATCAAGATCTGGATGGCTTCAACTCTGAGCCAGGCACGCGCGGCATCCGCGACCTGTACGCTCATGGGACGTCGCCGCGAATTGCCCGACATCAACAGCAAGAATGGCCGGATCAGCAGCTTCGCCGAACGTGTGGCCATCAATACCCCGATCCAGGGCACTGCCGCCGACCTGATCAAGAAAGCGATGCTCGCGGTGGACAGCTTCATCAAAGAGGACAAACTCGTGAGCCGAATGCTCCTGCAGGTTCACGATGAACTGCTCTTCGAAACCACACCCGACGAATTGGAGCATCTCGCCTCCGGCGTCAAGCGGATCATGGAGGGGGTGGCGGACTTCCGAGTGCCGCTTCTCGTAGATTGGGGTTCGGGCAGCAACTGGCTGGAGGCGCACTGATGGGACGCACCTGGGTTCTGACGGGTCCAATGGGCTGCGGCAAATCCACCGTGGCGAAGATGTTGACCGAGTGCGGCGCCGCCTGCCTGGACGCCGACGCTCTCAGCAACCGCGTCCTAGCCCGCCACGAGGATGTCCACCGGGAGCTGGCGGACATGTTCGGCAGCGAGGTCTTCGGTGATGATGGCCGTCCACGGCGCGACTACATCGGGGACATGGTTTTCAAGCAACCCCAACTGCTGAGCGATCTCGAAGCGCTGTTGCATCCATATGTCTTCGAAGAGATGCGAGAAGCCACCGGGGACTGGCATGCCCGCAATCATGGCCTGCTCTTCCTCGAGGTCGTACTCTGGTTTCAGCAGAGGGCGGAGCCATTCCCCGTGGACGGCGTCCTCATGCTCTGGGCTCCCCATGACGTACTGATCGAGCGGGTGACCCGACGCAGCAAACTGTCGGAGAGTCAAGTCGCCGCCCGGCTGGCGGCACAGGGCAACTGGGATGACCTGAACAGCAGAGCCGATCGCGTTCTCAATACCGACTGCGACCTCGACACGCTCAGGCAACACGTCCGCACGCTATACCGCATAATGCGTGTCGATTGATCCCTACCCCTCCTCGATGCGGATGGCTTCCATCACCTCCGCGAGAGTCGGCATTTCACCGGCATCCTTGAAATGCGCCAATCGCTGATAGATGATCCCCGCGGCCCGATGAAATTCACCCGGCATTCCGGCAGCGACGAATGTATGCGAGATCTCCTCCATCTCACCGGCGAAGCGCCAGGCCTTGGCGGTCACCCGACGGGCGCGCAGTTGCGCCATATCGGCGAATTCGGAATCATCCTCGGCCCACTGGCGCAGAAGAGCGTCCCGCACTCCCAGGCCATCGGCGGCGCCCAGGATGCTGCAGATCAATGCCGTTGAGCCCTTGGTATAGGCGGCGAAACACATCTTGATTGCCGATGCCCGCCCGATCTGGTCGCCCAGCGTCGTCACGACCAGCGGCGGTTCGGTGAAATACGCCGCCGCACAATCGGCATGTTCACCCGAGAGATAGAGCCAGGTGCGTCCGGACTCCCAGGCGGGGTTGCCTATGATGCCGCCATCGACAAAACGGATGCCTGCATCTGCCATCAACGCGGCGATCCGTCGTGTCCGATCCGGGGATATGGCGTTGGCGTCAACAAAGAGTCCGCGAAAGCCCTCTTGCAGAACCGATTCGGCGACGTCAATCGCCGCATGGGGGGGGCAGACGCTGAAGATCGCGTCGCAGCGGCGACAAAGTTCTCCAAGGGAAGCCACCGCCACGAGCCCCTGCTCCGCTGCCCGCTGTATAGAGGCCTCGCTCCGTCCACTGGAGCACCACAGAACATCATTGCCGCTGCGCACCAAGACGGATGCCATGAAGGCACCCATCTGCCCCGGGTTGACTATCCCAATGCTCCGCCCTGTTTTCATTGCCATAACCTGTCTTTTCGAGGGTATTCAGTGTCAGAACTGTTTCAGCCATTCGTATGAAGCGACGGCCTCAGTAAAGCCCACCGATTCGTAGAGTCCGTTGGCGGCGGGGTCCATCCCCGCCCCGATATAGGCGCACCGGTATCCCAGGGCGCGTAAACGTGTGAGTCCTTCGAGCAGCATGGCGCGCGCCAGCCCCCTGCGTCGGAATTCCCGGTGCGTGCCGACCGGCTCGAACATGCCTATCAGGTTGTGCTCATCCAGCCAGATTAAACAGTAGGCGGCGAAGCTACCTGTTGGCGCAACAACAACGAGATCGATGTGACGGGTAGGGGTCCTGAACCACAGTCGACAGCGCTCAGGGGAATTATCGGGATTACCGAATGCGCTGCCGTTGACCTCGGACCACTTCACCAGTTCGGCATCATCGCCACGCTTCACCGTACGTATGCTGAAGCCTGCGGGCAGGTCCGGCGCTTTGCTGTCGCCGCTCAGTCGACAACAGCGTTTATACCCGTCCTGCTCCCGTTTCGCATAACCCCGCTGGGTGAGAAGACGCTCACGCAGCCCATCACCCTCGTATGTGTAAGTGTAGAGAGGCCAGCGGGCAAGATCCGCCGGACGTCCGGCCTGGTGGTTGGACTCCGCCCAGGCGAACATCACCTCCTCGAGCTCCCTGAACTCCGGATGGATCTCCAGGTGGATATCCCCCCAATTCAGACCCGGACGAAGTCCATCCTCGGGGTGCGCCACACCTACCAGTTTCCCCTCTGCCGTCTCCCACAAACGCACCTGATCGTGCCAGGTATGATTGCCGCTGATCTCATCCCCCGACTGGATAGTGTAGCGCCACCAGTCGAGTCGATCCACCGCCCAGGAGTGCTGGTTGCCGTTCAGACGATAGCACTCCATCAACAGCTCGCGTATCCGCCGATAATCATCCTCGTTTGAGTAGAACCTGCTTGTGATGGTCATGCGTCCTCCAAAGGTTTCTCCCCTTGTCGATGCGGGCGACACCAGTCATAGCATAACAGCAGATGTAAAACAGCCGTCTTGTCGGTGATGGCCACCATAATCATCACGGGTGGGATCTGACACCGGCGTTGCTATCTGCCTGCCCGCGACCCTAATACCTTGACGATTCGACAGAAAAGAGACATTTTGTTGCTCTTCGCAAGTTATTGTATTGCCGCGGTCAGCTGCGGCCAGCCAGTGAGAGATAGCACATGAGTAAAAACGACATCTCGGCTCTGCTCGGCAGGGTCACCCACCTCAAGGGGTGTCTTTGACTATCCGCAACTAGTGGAGGAGTTGGCGCGGCTCGAGAAGATAATGGCCGCTCCGGAATTCTGGAATGATGCCGAAACGGCGCGCAAGACACTAAGCCAATCCAAACGTTTGAAAAGATGGGTCGCCCCTCTAGGCGAATTCGAGGCCGCCTGCGGCGACGCCGAGGTTTTGCTGGAGATGGCCGAGGCTGAAGACGACAAGGATACTCTCCTCGAGGTTGAGCAGGAGATCGTGAAGATCGGCAAGGGTCTCGACGACTATGAGATTCTGCTCATGTTCAAGAACGAGGAGGATGACAAGAACGCGATTCTGACCATCCACCCCGGCGCCGGCGGCACCGAGAGTGCGGACTGGGCCGAGATGCTCTGGCGCATGTATCAGCGCTACTGCGAACGGCAGGACTGGAAGTTCAAGGTGCTGGACATGCAGAAGGCCGAAGAGGCGGGCATCAAGGGCATCACCATAGAAATCATCGGTGATTTCGCCTACGGCAAGCTCAAGGCCGAGGTGGGCGTGCATCGCCTGGTGCGCATCAGCCCCTTCGATCAGCAGAGCCGCCGCCAGACCTCCTTCGCCTCCGTATTCGTCTATCCCGAGGTCGAGGAGGCGGGTGAGATCGAGATCGACGAGAGCGATCTCAAGATCGACACCTTCCGCGCCAGCGGCGCAGGCGGGCAGCATGTCAATAAGACCAGCAGCGCGATAAGGCTGACCCATATCCCCTCGAAGATCGTGGTCAGTTGCCAGGACGAGCGGAGCCAGCACCGCAATAAGGAGAGCGCGATGAAGATCCTGCTGGCGCGGCTCTACAAGCTCCGCCTCGAGGAGGAGGCCAAGGCGCGCGCCAAGTTGGAGGAGACCAAGACCGACATCGGCTGGGGCAACCAGATCCGCTCCTACGTGCTTCACCCCTACAACATGGTGAAGGATCATCGCACCAGCGAGGAGACGGGCAACGTGCAGGCGGTGATGGATGGTCGGCTGGACGACTTCATCGAGGCCTGGCTCAAGATGAACTCGGGGATGGATGTCGCGAGGTCCGGCTCATGAGAACCCTGCCGGTCAAAACGGCCGCTCGGCAGCAGATCATCGACGTGACCGCCGAGGTGGCCGCCTGCGTGCAGGAGAGCGGCATCGCGGATGGAGTCTGTCATCTCTTCGTGCCGCACACGACGGCGGGAGTGACGATCAACGAGAACGCCGATCCGGACGTCAAACACGATATCCTGCTGGCTCTCGACAAACTGATAATTGATGATCCTCAGTTCCGACACATGGAGGGGAACAGCGCCGCCCATCTGAAGACGTTGATCACGGGTTCATCTCTGACGCTCTTCGTCAACAATGGGCGCCTCGAGCTGGGCAGCTGGGGCGGCATCTACTTTTGCGAATACGACGGTCCACGTTCACGCCGGCTCCTGGTGCGTACTCAGGGTGCGAACGGAACGAACAACACTTCAAGCGATTAGCGGGCAGGAAGATCAAGGAGAAGACCATGACGGAAAAGCGAGGCATAGCTCCCACAGAGCGGCTGCGTCAGGACAAGGAACTCAAACTCGAGCGCCTGCGCGAAGCCGGGATCAATCCCTATCCCTACCGTTTCGACCGCAACACCACGACTGTGGAGTGCATCGCCAACGAGTCTGCCTGGATCGAGGAGGGCAAGGAGGTAATGCTCGCCGGCCGCCTGATGAGCCAGCGCGTCATGGGCAAGAGCTGCTTCGCCAACCTCGAGGACAGAGACGGCAACATCCAGATCTTCCTCCGCAAGGATGAGATCGGCGAGGATGAGTACAAGCGCTTCGCCAAGCTGATGGAGGTCGGCGACCATGTCGGCGTGCGCGGCGTGCTTTTCCGCACACGGACCGATGAGCTCAGCGTCAGGGTGGCGGAGGTTACGTTACTGGGCAAATCTATGCTCGCCCTGCCCGAGAAGCACCACGGTCTGCGCGATCCCGAACTGCGCGCACGTCAACGCTACACCGACCTCGCGGCGAATTCGGATGTCCGGCAGCTGTTCATCACACGCTCCCGCATGTTGCGCCTGATCCGGGAATTCTTCGAGGAGCAGGGGTTCCTTGAGGTGGAGACCCCCGTGCTGCAACCGCTCTATGGCGGCGCCTCCGCGCGCCCGTTCACGACGCAACACAACGCTCTGGACACGAAACTGTATATGCGGATCGCCAACGAACTCTACCTCAAGCGATTGATCGTCGGCGGGCTGGACCGTGTTTTCGAGGTCGCCAAGATCTTCCGCAACGAGGGGATGGACCGCTCGCACAACCCCGAGTTCACGATGCTGGAGGCCTACGCCTCCTACTGGGACTACAACGACCTCATGCCCTTCATCGAAGAGCTCTACCGCCGCCTGGCCGTCGAGTTGACGGGCAGCGCTCAGATTGTCTTCGGTGACCATACCATCGACTTGGGCTCCCCCTGGGAGCGGTTGGATTTCTATGATGCTCTCGAGAAGTACACCGGTCGCGACCTGAGGGGGGCGGACGAGGAGGCTCTGGCAGCCTTCGCCGATGAGCTGTCGATCGATGTGGATCCGTCGTGGAATCGGGGCAAGCTGCTGGACGCGATCATGTCCAAGAAGGTCGAACCCAACTTCATCCAACCGGTCTTTCTCATGGATCACCCCAAGGAGATCAGTCCGCTGGCCAAGGATCACAGGGACAAGCCCGGCCAGGTCGAGCGCTTCGAACCGTTCATCGCCACCATGGAGGTCGCCAACGCCTTCAGTGAGCTGAACGATCCCGCCGAGCAGCGGCGACGGTTTGAGGCTCAGATGGGTCTGCGGGCCAAGGGGGACGATGAGGCTCAGGTCATGGACGAGGATTTCATCCGTGCGCTGGAGATCGGCATGCCGCCCACCGCCGGCCTGGGGATCGGTATCGATCGTCTGGTCATGCTGCTCACCAATTCGCATCACATCAGGGAGATTCTGTTGTTCCCCATGATGCGTCCAGAGGCGTGACTTGAAGTTCTCCCTCTGGTTCGCGCTGCGGCATCTGGCCATTGCCCGCAAAGGGGGCTTCCTGGGACGAGTGAGCTTGCTGGCGCTGCTCGGCGTCGCCATCGGTGTGGCGACATTGCTCACCGTGTTCGCATTCGTTCAGGGTTTTCAACATGAGGTGCGGGAGCTGCTGACGGGCATGAATCCCGCGCTGTTCGTGTCCACTATGGAGCGCGGCGTCATCAGCGATGACGAGGCGTTGATCGATACGCTCACGGGGTATGATCACGTCGTCGCCGGGGCGCCCTTCATTCAGCAGAACGGCGTCATCAGTCTCAAGGGTGGTCGCGATCTGCGACTCCGGGGGGCGATACTCCGCGGAGTGGATGCAGGTCGTGAGCCCGATGTCACAAGCATCCTGGCCAGTTGCGATCCACCTGTCGCCGGTTTCGATTTCCCCGGTTCACACGCGATCATCCTGGGCGCAAAGCTGGCGGAGGATCTGGGCGTGCTCCCGGGCGAGAAGGTGGTATTCACGACCGTTCTGGACGAAGAGGGCAAGGAGATACGCCATCACGAATTCACGGTGATCGCCCTCTCCAGCCTAGGACTGCACGAATTCGACAAGCGTTTCGCCTACGCCGACATTGAAACATGCAGTGGGTTTTTCCGCGACGGAGCGGGGGTGGATGGCATCGGACTCCGTTTGGACGATGTCCTCCTTGCGGACGCAGTCTCCGCCGAACTGCGGAGGGATCTCGATTTCACCCGCTTCCAGGTCGCCAGTTGGCGCGACCTCAACGGCGATATCTTTCTTTGGATGAGCACAATGCGGGTGGTTCTCTTTTTGGTTCTCAGCCTCATCATTCTGGTGGCCGGTTTCAACATTGCCGGCTCCATGACGATCATCGTTACCGAGAAGAGCAAGGAGATCGGCCTGCTGCTCTCCATGGGGGCCGGGCGACCCGGCGTCCTGCTGATCTTTCTGCTTGAGGGCTGGCTGATCGGCCTGGCGGGTGTGGCGGCGGGAGGACTCTTCAGCCTGGGCCTTATCGGCTGGTTCAAGAACCATCCCCTGTCACTTCCCGGCGAAGTTTATTTCATAGATCACATGCCGGTGATGCTCTCTCCGTCTATATTCCTACAAATAGCGGTAGCGGCTTTTCTGGTCGCCCTCTTTGCCCTGATCATGCCGGGTCTGGAAGCTCTGCGCCGCACTCCTCTCGACGCCTTGCACAAGGGGGGCAGAGCCGGTGCCTGAACTACTGACCGCCCAGGATCTCAGTCGCAACTTCGTCACGCCTCACAGGAGCGTGGCTGTCCTTTCCGAGTGCAATCTCTCCCTCGCGATGGGTGAGGCCCTGAGCATCCTCGGAGCCAGTGGCAGCGGAAAGAGCACATTGCTCTACATCCTCGGCACGCTGGACAGGCCGGACACGGGGCAGATCTTCTTCAAAGGGCGAGATCTGTTGAACGCTTCCGCCCGCGATATCAGCCTTTTCAGGCAGAACGAACTGGGGTTCATCTTTCAATTCCATCATCTGTTGCCGGAGTTCTCCGCTCTGGAGAATGTCGCCATGCCGGGCCTGATTGCGGGCTTGCCCAAGACGGATGCATTTGCGCGTGCCGGTCTCCTGCTCGAACGGGTCAGTTTGAGCGACCGTGTCGATCACCGTCCCGGCGAACTCTCCGGTGGGGAGCAGCAGCGGGTGGCTGTGGCCAGGGCATTGATGAACAGGCCCGGTTTGATCCTGGCCGACGAGCCCACCGGCAACCTCGACGAGTCGACCGGCGCCGCGGTTGCCGATTGCCTGTTTGATCTGATCCGCGAAGAGGGGGTGGGGATGATTCTGGTCACGCATGATCGGACCTTCGCCGGGCGGGCGGACAAGAGTCTGACCCTCACTGCCGGGCGTCTGAACACGGCGGCGTCTGGCTATGAATAGCTTGCGCCCTCATCTCCCTGCCGCGGCCGTCAGGATATCCGTATGAACCAGATCTGCCAGCTATGCAAACACCGTGGTGCCCAGTTGAGTTTTTCCGAACTGACCCCTGCAGGCAAGAGCACTCTCATGCTCTGTACCTCCTGCGCCCTGAAGCTGGGCGTGCCGGTTTCGGGGAGGGAGCAGGGGGTCATCGACACGGAAAAAATCTGGGAAGCGCTGGTCAGCGAACTGGCCCTGCAGAAGAGCGGCGAGCCACTCTCCTGCACAAGTTGCGGATGGACGTTCGCCAGTATTGAAAAGAGCCTCAGCCTGGGCTGCCCCCACTGTTACCGGACGTTCCAGGGAGACATGACCCGTCTGCTCCAGAATTATCATGGCAATTCGAAGCACATCGGCAAGATCCCCTTTGCCCTGGTCCGCAAACTCGATCTGCGGCGCCGTATCCTTGCGATCAAGAGCAGCATCGCCCGCTCCGTGAAAGCGGAGCGTTTTGAGGAGGCGGCGCGACAGCGTGATGAGGTGAAGGACCTTGAGCGGGAACTCGTGAGACTCATGGGGGAGACGAAAACATGACTGTTCCCAATCTGTTTTCCCGTCTGCAGGCCAGTGACTCCCAGATACCGGCCCACGATGTCGCCATCTCCACCAGAGTCAGACTGGCCAGGAATCTCGATGAGCCCTTCCTGCTGACGATGAACATGGTCGAGCGACGGTTGCTGCGTGACCGATTGTTCGATCTGATAGGCGATTGCAACTCCATCAATGACGCCATCTTCCTCCGTGAGGAGGCCCTGGCGCCCCATGAGGTCGGCTATCTGGCGGAGGTGAACCTTCTTGATCGGGAGGAGGCGGGGCGGGAAAAAGCTGTTGGACTTATCTACCTGAAGGATCCCTGTCAGATGCTCGTCATCGGTCTGGAGGACCACCTGAGCATCCGCTGCCGCGCCAGCGGCCTCAATCTTGAGGATGCGTGGATGCAGGCCGATCGCATCGACAATGCTCTGGAGGAGCGTCTCGACTTCGCCTTCAGCGAGAATTTCGGGTATCTCAGCCCCGATCCCCGCCATACCGGAACCGGCCTGGAGATCTCCTGTCTGCTCCACCTTCCGGCCCTGTCCCTGGGGGATGATCTGCAGCGGGTTTTCCGCGGCTTGACCGCCCTGAATATGGTGGTGGCGCAACCCGCCTATTGGTCCACACCCGCCCAGGGGACCTATTTCCTCCTTGCCAATGCCCGCGGCCTGGGTCGCAAGGAGCAGGATTTCCTGGAGACCATGGTCAACACCGTGAACAAGCTGGCCGAGTTCGAGGCAAAGGCAAGAGATTACTTACTTTCGGAGGCACGAGCTTTGCTGGAGGAGCACGTCTGGTCCGCTTTTGGACAGCTGAAATATGGTCGCTGCATCGATGATATGAAGGCCAATGAGTTGCTTGGCAATATCCGTCTCGGTGTGTTGAGTGGGATCATCCAAAACATTACATTACATGATGTTGAGTTGATTCGCTCTCAGACCGGAACCGGCAGAATCCATTATCAGGCGGGGGAGACACTGGACGAAACGACAACCAGCCAGATTAGAGCTAAACTGTTAAGAAGATGGCTCGCCGAACGGGAAAGCGGGCGCGGAAAGGATAACTCCCTATGAACGATAGGTTTACGGAGCGAGTCAGGAAGGTCTTGTTCCTGGCGAGGGATGAAGCCAGTCGACTCCAGCATGAGTACATCGGCACCGAACATCTGCTGCTCGGAATTGTCCGGGAAGGGGAGGGAATTGCCGGTACCGTACTGAAAAAAATGGGTGTGGAGTTCGAACAGATCCGCATGGCTGTGGAAAAACTGGTTTCCGCAACCGGTGGCACGGTCATGGTTGGCGAGATCCCGTTTACGCCGCGGGCCAAAACCGTTCTGGAGTTATCCGTCGAGGAGGCGCGCCTCCTGGGGCACAACTATGTCGGCACCGAACACCTGCTTCTGGGCCTGATTCGTGAGGGTGAAGGGGTTGCAGCTCGCGTACTGCTCGATCTGGGAGCGGATCGCAAGAAGGTGCGTGAGGAGATCCTCAAACTTCTCGGGAGCTCCGGAGGCAAGCATAAGGAGTTCAAGAAGGAAAAATCCGAGACACCGTCCCTGGATCAATTCGGACGCGACCTCACCAAATACGCAGCCGATGGCAAGCTGGATCCTATCATCGGGCGCGACAAGGAGATCAAGCGGATCGTTCAGATTCTCTCCCGCCGCAAAAAGAACAACCCGGTGCTGATCGGCGAACCCGGCGTGGGCAAATCCGCCATCGCCGAGGGGCTCGCACAGCATATCGTGGAGAACAAGGTCCCCAGGATTCTCAAGGACAAGAGGATCTGCACGCTGGATCTGGCCAGTGTTGTGGCGGGGACCAAATACCGCGGTCAATTCGAAGAGCGGCTGAAATCTGTCATCAACGAGATCCGTGAGTCGGATGACGTAGTTCTGTTCATCGATGAGCTGCACACCATAGTCGGCGCGGGCGGCGCGGAGGGGGCTATCGATGCCTCCAACATGCTCAAGCCCTCCCTGGCTCGTGGCGAACTGCAGTGCATCGGCGCGACGACACTCGACGAATACCGCAAGCATATCGAAAAGGATGGCGCCCTGGAGCGTCGCTTCCAGATGGTCATGGTCAATCCGCCCTCGGAGAACGAGGCGATCGACATTCTCCGCGGTCTGCGGGACAAGTACGAAGCGCATCATCGTGCATCGTTTACCGACGAAGCGCTGATTCAGGCCGTCAAGCTGAGCCAGCGTTACATCAATAACCGCTTCCTGCCCGACAAGGCTTTTGATGTGATCGATGAAGCGGGTGCGCGGGCGCGTCTCTCCGTCAGCGGCATCCCGACCGAATTGGTGGATGTCGAGAAGGAGCTGCACCGCGTCGAGAAGGAGAAAGAGAGCGCGATTCACAATCAGGAGTTCGAGAACGCCGCCAGATTGCGCGACGACGAGAAGACGCTGCGGCTCCGTCTGGACACCCTGCGCTTCGAGTCGGATGAGAGCGATACCGACACTCAGGCCGTGGTGGACATCGAGGATATCAACAACATCATCTCCATGATGACCGGTATCCCCATCGCCAGCGTCGAGGAGCAGGAGGGGCAAAAACTGCTGCGCATGGAGGAGATGCTGGGCGAGTCCGTCATCGGTCAGAGCGAAGGCATTGACGCCATCTCCTCGGCCGTACGTAGGAACCGGGCCGGTTTGCGCGATCCGCGCAGACCCATCGGCTCCTTCCTCTTCTGCGGTCCCACCGGCGTGGGTAAGACTCATCTGGCCCGCATGCTTGCTCGCTTCCTGTTCGATTCGGAGGATCAGCTGCTCCGTATCGACATGTCCGAGTACATGGAGAAGCACGCGGTCAGTCGCCTGATCGGTGCGCCGCCCGGGTATGTCGGCTATGAAGAGGGGGGGCATCTGACCGAAAAAGTCAGGAGAAACCCCTACTGTGTCGTTCTGCTGGATGAGATCGAGAAAGCTCATCCGGATGTCTTCAACATCCTGCTGCAGATTCTGGAGGACGGTCAGCTTACCGACAGCTTCGGACGCGCAGTGGATTTCAAGAACGCCGTCATCATCATGACCAGCAACCTCGGCGTGAGGAAGATCAAGGACAATCGCACCATGGGCTTCTCGCTCAGTCACGATGACTCGGCGCACAAGGATATGACCTTCAAGATCATGGAGGAGGTCAAGAAGGAGCTCAGTCCCGAATTCCTGAACAGGATCGACGACACCATCGTCTTCCACAGCCTTGGTCGCCCGGAGATGATACATATCCTGGAGATACTGCTTGGTGAACTCAAGTCGCGTCTGAAAGATCAGGACTTCCACTTCGAGTTGGATGAGGACGCCAAATCGCTCCTGATTGACCGCGGTTTCGATCCCAGCCTGGGGGCGCGTCCGCTCCGTCGGGCCATCCAGCGCTATCTGGAGAACCCGCTTTCCGAGAGTATTCTGTCCGGCCGACTGAGAAGGGGGCCGCAAGTCACGATCAGTACGCGAGATGGGGAACTCACATTCACTCAGGATGTAGTAGCGACGAGCCACGATGAAGGTGATAAGGAGCTGGCCCCTACCGAAAACCCCTGAACCTGACGGCAACGGGACGCACGAATAAGCCCTTTACATTTTTCATCATATCTTCTACATTGCCTTCGACATACGGCTCCTCTGGGAGCCGTTTTTTTGAGCGAAGGCCACCCTGATAATGGTGAATATGTCCCGTAAAATTCTGATGTTGATCACTGTCGTTCTTGCCAGTTTGACGACGGTGAAGCCTGTCCTTGCAGAGAACGGCGCGCTGATAGATTCCGTATGTGTTATCGGAGCCAGATTTGTCCCCGAAGAGCGGGTATTGCTGGAGTTCGGCATCTCTGCGGGCGACAATCCCGATCGCGAGTCTCTTGCCGAAGGTATCAGGCGGCTGTATCGCTCTCACCGCTTCTCCGGCATTGATCTGCTGATCTCGGAACTCCCGGGATCGGGCTTTCTTCTGACCCTCGTGATCGAGGAGTATCCCAGGATCGTCAGTATCACCTGGGAGGGCTTGAAGAAGATCAAGTCTGCGGATGTCGAAAAGGAGATAAGAGTCACCACCGGCAGCTATGCCCGACCGCTGCTGATCGAGACGGACAAGCGGGCCATCATCGCTCACTGTCGGGAAAAAGGGTATCACGCCGCGATTGTCACGTCGCAACTGGACGTTGATGAGCGTGGCAGGGGTAGTCTGACCTTTGTCGTCGATGAGGGCAGCAAGACCAAGATCAAGGATATAGAATTCACCGGCAACGAGTACCTGAGCGACTCCGACCTGATGAAGACCATCTCATCCAAGCCCAAGCGGATCTACAATCCCAAAAGCTGGTTCAACTCCAACTCCTATCAACCGGACAGCGTCAGCCAGGATGTCAGTCGCATCATGGAGCGCTATCATCAGGAGGGGCTGCTGGATGCGAAGATCACCAGCACCGATACGGATTTCAACGAGAGCAATGACAGGATCTCCCTGAACTACAGGATCGAAGAGGGACCTCAGTATCTGTTCGGTACGATCAACTGGCAGGGCAATGCCGCGCTGCCCGACTCCATTATCGAGGAGTACCTCTATTTCGAGGAGGGGAGCAAATTCAGCGGTTATCGGCTGGATTTCGCCATCATGGGGCTCTCCAACTGGCTCTACGACGTCGGCTACCTGTACAATCAAGTCTACCCGGAGCGTCAGGTCGACGGAGACAAGGTCAGCCTGCTGATCCGGATCAACGAGGGATCACTCGCCAGGGTGAGGGACATCACCATCAGCGGCAACAGCAAAACCCGCGACAAGGTGATCCGGCGCGAAGTGAAGATCTTCCCGGGCGAGCTGTTCAACCGCAACAAACTGGTGCGAAGTCAGCGTGACATCTACATGCTTCGCTACTTTGACGATGTTCAACTCGATCCAAGGCCCGATCCGGCAACTGGCGACGTCGATCTCAATTTCCGCGTCGTCGAACGGAATTCCGGCAAATTCGGGGCGGGTGTCACCTATAGCGAAGCTCGCAGTATGACCGGTTTCATACAGCTTGGTGCGCAGAACTTCCGTGGACTAGGTGAATCGCTTGATTTCCAGTGGGAATTCGGCGAGCGGGTGCACCTGTTCAACATCTCCTTGATCAAGCCCTGGTTCCGCGACTTGCCTATGACCCTCAACACCAGTGTTTACCGCAGTCGCAGCAATCTCTATCGCGACTACTACGAAGATGAGAAGATGGGCTTCTCCTTCGGTATCGGTCGCGCCTTCCCCTGGCTGGAATACACACGGGTCAGCCTCTCCTATCGCCTGGAGAGCATGAAACTGTTCAACTTCAGTGAGAGCTATATTGCCGAGGGTGGGACCTTGACCCAACGCGACTGGCCAGAAATCGAGAGCAGCTCTCAGCTTACCTTCTGGCGCAACTCCACAGACAGTCCCTTCCTGCCGGGCAAGGGGACCAGGTTCAGAATCTCGGCCAAACTTGCGGGTGGCCCTCTCGGAGGCAATCTGGCTTACCAGAAGTATATGTGCCATTATACTTGGTATCAGCGTCTCGTCAGCAAGTTCGTCTTGCGCTATCACCAGACGCTGGGACTGGTTGACGGTTTGGGTTCCGCCAACGATGTGCCCGATCAGGAGACCTTCAGATTGGGGGGCAACCGCGTCAACCCGGTTCGTGGCTACGAGGACTATTCGATCGTTCCCCACGGGAACAGTAATTTCCTCGGCGGCAGGGCCATGACGACGGGTACGGTCGAGGTGATTCTCGGCGTCAACAACAGTATCCAGATAATCATGCCCTTCTTCGATTTCGGCAACACGTGGAATTCGCTGTCCCAGGCCGATTTCACTACATTGAGACGTTCGGTGGGGATCGGTGCCAGAATCGAAGTGCCGATGATGGGTGTTATGGGATTCGACTGGGGCTACCCGTTCGATCCCCAGGGCGGACCTGACAAAGGCCGCTTCCAGTTCAAAATGGGAACAGACTTCTAGCTGAAAGATGAGTCAGATATGCGTTTTCTATCAAGTTTCATTCTCTTGCTCCTGCTTGCCGGTGTAGCTGTTGCCGAAGATCTCAAGGTGGGAGTCATTGACTTCCAGGCCATTTTTCAGAGCTACGAAGGTTTTGCGGAAGCAGAAACGATCTTCCTCAAGGATATGGAGGCGTGGCAGAGCGAGAAGCAACAGATGCTTGACAATCTGATGGCTGCGCGGGAAGAATACCAGGTTCAGCGCCTCATGATGACTCCGGATACCCAAAAGGAGAAAGAGGCGGAACTGTCCCGAATGGAGGCCGAGCTCTATCAGTTCGACCAGGATAAATTCAGCGCCAACGGCGAAGCCGCGCGCAGGAACATGGAGCTCAGCGAACCCATTTACGAAGAGATTCGGGAAGTGGTGAAGACCTACTGTGAGGAGGAGGGCTACGATCTGGTTCTCGACGTCTCAGGAGCTGTCATATACCAAAAGCCTGAAATGCTTCTCGATGAGCAGATCAAGACCGCACTCCAAGCCAAAGGCTAAATTTGAAAGAGTCTAATCATGAACCGATGGGCCTAAGTATTGAGCCCAAGCAGTTCACTTTGAGTGAACTGGCGGCGGCGCTGGGTGAACAGTTTGAGGGCAACCCCGACCTGTTGATCTCAGGAGTTGCCGGAATCAAGGAGGCGGGCCGGGGCCAGATCAGCTTCCTGTCAAATGGACGGTATCTGCACTTTCTCGAGCGAACCGAGGCATCAGCCCTTGTTGTGGCCGCAGGTGTCGATACCAAGGGTATTCCGGCCATCCGATCGGAGAATCCCTATCTGAGTTTCCTGATGATCGTCCGCCTGTTTTCACAACCTCTGCGCCACCGCTATCCGGCCGGTGTTCATCAGACGGCTGTGATAGGCGAGGGGACCGTCTTTGGCGAGGGCTGTCACATCGGGGCCAATACCTATATCGGCGAACAGGCCAGGATCGGCAAAAACGTCGTCCTTACCCCCGGTGTCGTCCTGTTGGATCGGGTCGTCATCGGCGACAACTGCATCCTTTTTCCCAATGTGGTTGTTCGCGAGGCCTGCCGGCTGGCCGAAAGGGTCATCATCCACTCCGGCAGCGTTATCGGCTCCGACGGCTACGGGTATGCCCATGACGGCAAGGTGCACCACAAGATTCCCCAGATCGGAATTGTCGTGATCGAGGATGACGTCGAGATCGGTGCCAATGTGGCCATTGATCGAGCCGCGACCGGAATCACACGCATCGGACGCGGCTGCAAAATCGATAATCTCGTTCACATCGCTCACAATGTCGAGATTGATGAATACTGTCTGATCGTCGGTCAGGTCGGAATCTCCGGCAGCACCCATATCGGCCCCAACTGCGTCATTGGTGGCCAGGCGGGATTGGCGGGTCACATCGTCATTGGCGAGGGCGTCAAGATCGGCGCTCAGTCCGGTGTGACCAAATCCATTCCGAGCAATGTTTGTGTCTCAGGTTATCCGGCTCGGCCGCATGATCAATCCATGAGACAGAGTGCGATGTTGAGCAAACTGCCGGAGCTCATGAAGCGGGTCAAGGATCTCGAGGAAAAACTGGCTGAGTGTGCAAATGCGCCCAACGATGAAAAGAGGGGGTCGAAGTGATTCGTCAGCAGCGGACCGTGGCCAAGGAGTTTCTGTTTGAGGGTATAGGCCTCCACACCGGTAATCCCGTCACCATGAAGTTCATCCCAGCCCCTATCAATTCGGGCATCGTATTCCGTCGCGTGGATCTCGATCCACCTGTCGAGCTGGCCGCAACAGCGGAAAACTCTTTGCTGACGACGGAGGATTTCCGCAATACGACCCTGCAAAAAGATGGAGCGACCATCTATACGGTCGAGCACGTGCTGGCGACTCTCGCGGGCCTCGGCGTCGACAACTGTACGATAGAGTTGAACTCAAACGAACCCGCCGAACCTCCAACGGGAAGTTGCAACGATTACGTGCAGGCCATCAAAGAGGTCGGTATCGTGGGGCAGGGCGCCCCCGTGCGCTATCTGGAGATCAAGCAGCCGATCAGCCTGATTGAGGACGGGATCGAACTTCTGGCGCTGCCCTATGACGGACTGCGCATGAGCTTCACGATCAAATACGACAATCCGCTTCTCGGCACCCAGTACGCCTCCTTCGAGATCACTCCGGACGTATTCGAAGAGGAGATCGCCGGTGCCAGGACCTTCGTCCTGCTGGAGGATGTCGAGAGGCTAAAGGAGCGCGGTCTGATCAAGGGCGGCTCCATCAAGAATGCAATCGTGGTCGGTCCCGACGGCATCATGAACGAAGCGCCTCTCAATTACCCCAATGAGTTCGTGCGTCACAAGATCCTCGATCTCATCGGTGATCTCTCTCTGGTGGGGATGCCCATCAAGGGGCACATCATTAGCCACAAGAGCGGTCACGCCTCTAACGCCAAATTCGCCAGGATGTTAGCGGGGGCAGCTGCCAGGCAGGATCAAGTCTTTGACGCCGGCAGCCCGGAGCATTGGAACATTCGCGACATACTCAGACTCATGCCGCACCGCTATCCATTCCTCCTTGTCGATCGTCTTCTGGACATGGAGGACGGCAAGAAGGTCGTCGGTATCAAGAATGTCACCATCAACGAGCCCTTCTTCCAGGGGCATTTCCCCGGCCATCCGATCTTCCCCGCTGTGCTCATACTCGAATCCATGGCGCAAACCGGCGGCATTCTTTTGCTTTCTACAGTGGACAACCCCAAGGGTAAATTGGTCTACTTCCTGGCGATCGACAATGCCCGTTTCCGCAAACCTGTTCTCCCGGGCGATCAGCTCCGCCTTGAACTCACCATGCTCAGGCTACGTAAAAGCGGCTGTAAGATGCGTGGCGAGGCCTACGTTGACGGCGCATTGGTAGCCGAAGCAGATCTACTTGCCAAGGTGGTCGAGAGGTAGATGAAGGCAGTTATGCAACCAGACAAGAACATTCATCCAACAGCTATCGTGGACCCTGAGGCCCATCTTGGATCCGGTGTTTCGGTTGGTCCCTTTTCGATTATCGCCGCCGGTGCGCGTATCGGCGACAACTGCGAGATCAGCAGCCATGTGCGGATCGAGGGTTGCGTCACCATGGGGGAGAGTAATCGAATCTTCCAGGGCGCCGTGATCGGCAGCGAACCCCAGGATCTGAAATATCAGGGGGAGGACAGCAGGCTGGAGATTGGTGACCGGAACTGCATTCGCGAGTATGCGACAATGAATCCCGGCACCGGGGACAACGCGCTTACCAGGATCGGAAGCGATTGTCTGCTGATGGCATACAGTCATATCGCGCATAACTGCACCCTCGGCGACCGTGTCATCCTGGCCAACAGCGTCAATCTCGCCGGCCATGTTCTGATCGAGGACTGCGCCATCATAGGTGGCATTACACCACTCCATCAGTTTGTCCATATCGGTGCCCACAGCATCATTGGCGGCGGCAGCCGCGTTCCCCAGGATGTGCTGCCCTTCATGCGTGGTGCGGGCAATCCCCTGATTATGGCCGGTCTCAACGCCGTTGGCTTGCAGCGCCGCGGATTCAAGCCGAAGACGTTGCGCAATCTGCGCAGCGCCTATCGCATTTTCTACCGAAGCGGATTGAACACCTCGCAGGCACTTGAGCAGATGGAGGCGGAGATCGGCGACGACGAACATGTTCGGCACATCATCGATTTCGTCAAGAATACCGAGCGCGGCATCGCCAAGTAAAATCCAGCGTGCTCCCGCAGTCAGATCTCCGGTTCCCGGATCTCCGTTCCGTTTGCACCGTTCCAGCGTTTGAATTGCGCAATCAAATCGCCGCCCTGCACTCTGAGCCGCTCCGGGGCATAGTCGCTCGGGGCATAGATGACAAACAGGATCCTCTCCGTCTCCGGTCTGATGCGGCAACGCCGTGAATCCGAGGTCGGGGAACCAAAAGGCCCAGAGGCATCCGCAAGACACAATCGGCCCGCCACATTGATCTCCCCCTTGCGGATCCCCTCGAACGAGTCACCCTCTGCCCCCAACTTCATGGTCACATCACCGACAATCCTGTCCGCATCGTAAAGTCCCAGGGGCAATCCAGCAGACAATGAGAACAGATTGCCGGTGTCGACAAGCGGATCCAGTCGATAGAGCCCTTTGCCCTGCAGCACGCGGCGCAAAAGCGCCTCACTGGATGGACGATGGCGGGTCGGCTCCATCCCCACGGCGTGATATAACCTCCTGGCGGGGGCAAGGAGCGGAATTGACGATGGTTTGCGGCCCTGCCAATTTGAGATCATCCGCGCCTGCACCGTGTCGATTTCGGATCGAAAATCGGGGTGCTCTTCATGCGTGACACCGGTCAGAACAGCGTAGACGGCCAGCACCCGATCGTGTAATTCTTCTGCGAGATTGACCTTCATGATTACATCCGTTTGAGAGAAGGGATATCGTCAAGAGCATTGACATGCCTCTACATTGAATTAACATCCAGCAGTCATTAACGGGAGGTCAAGTTGAAACTTGGAGTCATAGGTTGTGGTCATCTGGGCAGTATTCACGCCCGGGTCTATTCGGAAATCCCGGGCATCGAACTGCTGGGTGTCTACGATATCAAAGAGGGGGCCGCCGGCGCGGTGGCGGATAAACTGGGTTGCAGGTGCTTCGGCGGCGCAGAGCAACTTGCTGCGGAGGCGGACGCCCTCAGTATCTGCGTCCCGACCACCGTCCATTACGAAACCGCCATGCTCGCCATGGAGCGCGATTGCCATCTGCTGGTCGAGAAACCCATCGCTTCGACGATAGGTGATGCAGAGAAGATGGTCGAGGAGGCTGACAAGCGTGGCCTGAAATTGATGGTGGGCCACGTCGAGCGTTTCAATCCCGCCATGATTGCGGCTCTTCCCTATCTGAAGAACGTCGGATTCGTCGAGAGTCACAGACTGGCTCCCTTCGCGGTACGCGGCGCCGAAGTAGCTGTTGTCCTGGATCTCATGATTCACGACATCGATCTGCTCACGATGGTCATAGGCGCGGATGTATCCTCTCTGGATGCCAGCGGCACCTCGGTGCTGACTCATGATATCGACATCGCCAATGCCCGTCTCAGCTTCTCCTCCGGCTGCGTCGCCAATATCACCGCCAGTCGGATCAGCCGCGACCGCATGCGCAAGATCCGCTTCTTCCAGACCGACAGCTATCTCTCCATAGACCTCTTCGCGCGCAAGATCGAGATGTATCGCAAAGCCGGGGACTTCATGCGGCGGTTGGCCACGGCTCAAAGCAGCCCCGCCGGGATGGCGGATATCAAATTGGAGGACTTCATCGAGGCGGTAGAGATAGAGGTTCCCGCCGCGGAGCCTCTCCGTCTGGAACTGGAGGCCTTCACCGATGCAGTCGCCGACAAGATCGCAACGCCCGTCAGCGGTGCCGATGGGCTGCGCGCCCTCAAACTGGCCATGGAGATTCTGGAAAAGGTGAAGCGTGTCTCCTGAGTCGACAGACAAGACCATTCTGTTTGTTGCAGGCGAACCCAGCGGTGATCAAGCCGCGGCTCACGTGGTTCGGGCTCTACGCGAGAGGCACCCCTCATGGCGTCTGCTGGCGGTCGGCGGCGCTCGAATGCGGGAGGCGGGCGCCGAGATCATTCTCCCGAATGACGAGGTGGCCGTCATGGGGTTCACCGAGGTGGTCAAGCACCTGCCTGCCCTCCGCGGCCACCTGAACGGATTGAAGCGTATGCTCGCAAGCGGGGAGGTGGATCTCATCATCCCCGTTGATTTCCCCGGCTTCAATCTCCGCCTGGCCAGGACGGCCCGCAAACACGGCGTGCCCGTGCTCTACTTCATCGCACCCCAGGTCTGGGCGTGGCACAAGAGCCGAGTGAGGACAATGCGTCGTGATATCGATCGGCTGGCTCTGATACTCCCCTTCGAGACATCCTGGTTCGCCGCCGAGGGGGTGCCTGGGGTGTTCGTCGGTCATCCGATCATGGAGAACCACTGTCCAATAGCTCCTGAGATCCCGAGCAGGACCGTTGCGCTCATGCCCGGCAGCCGTCGCCAGGAGGTCGAACGCCTGTTGCCTGTTTTTCTCCGTACCGCGGAGATCATGGCGGGTAAAGATGCGGAGCTTCGGTTCGAGTTGCTTGCCTCGCCGCTGCTTGAGACCTCTCTCTACAGGGATCTGCTTGCCGCCTGTCCTCTGTCGATCGACATGAGAAGCGGATCGTGCTCCGATTTCCTGGCCGACAAGTGCGCAGCCATTGTGGCCAGCGGCACGGCGACTCTGGAAACGGCCATCTCCGGTGTCCCCATGGCGGTCGCCTATCGCACCAGCGGCTTCAATTACTGGCTCGCCAGCAAGCTGGTGTCGCTCGAAAACATCGCATTGGTCAATCTTGTCGCCGAACGGCGCGTCGTCCCCGAGTTCATCCAGGGGGATGTGCGTCCGGAATCCATGGCCGAACAGCTCCTGGTCCTTTATCGTCCGGGAGAGGAGCGTCAGAGACAGCTCTCCGCCTTCGGGGAGATCAGGCAACGTTTGGGTGGGCCCGGTTGCGGCGTCAATGTCGCCGAACTGGCCGCGTCATTGATCGGGGATCGAAATGAGTGACCGGCAATGGCAGGGGGGCGAGCGTGACTTCTCTGAGAGGGAGCGTCGCAAATTGGCATTTCAGGGGCGCCTGCTGGCAGGGGTGATGCGCGCGTGGGGAGCCACCTGGCGTGTGGATGGCTCGCCCGCCGATATCCTCCCTGTGCGGGAGAGCAGCCCTACCGGCGGCATAGTTTTCACAACCTGGCATAACCGGATGATCATGCTCTCCTATCTGCACCGTGACATGCGGATGCAGGCGCTGCGCAGCAGCAGTCGCGATGGCCTGCTCATAGCCGGCATGCTCAAGCATTTCGGTTTCGGCGCACCTGCCGGTTCTTCATCCCGCGGCGGCGCCTCCGGTTTAAGGAAACTGGTGACCTGTGCCCGGCGTGGTCTGGACATTGCCGTCACCGTCGACGGCCCCCGTGGGCCCCGCGGCATAGTCAAACCAGGCGCCCTGCAGGTCGCCGCACTCTCCGGCAATCCGATCGTCCCATTCACGACTGCGGTGGATCGGGAGCACATCTTCAGAAGTTGGGATCGCACCGTGCTGGCCTGGCCCTTCTCCAAAATTAGATTGCGCTACGGAGATCCCATCATGGTGCCGCGCGGTCTGAACAATGCCGAGATGGAGGAGCTGCGCCTTGAGGTTGAAGCCAGCCTGACTCGGCTGGTGGACAGCAACGATATCGCCATGGGTATGACGCCTATCTCCGCCGTGCGCGACGATAAGGGGGGGGAATGAAGAGCCCTCTGACGGATCTGCGGGGAGTGACGGGCCAGGTGCCATCCCGCTCGGGTCTGCCGCTCAGAATTCTCGGAGTCCTGTACGGTATGGTTGCATCGGCGCACTGCAAGATCAATCGGCAATCGCGCATCGTTACCCGCAAGCCATTGATCTCCCTGGGCAACCTGGAGGTGGGCGGCACCGGGAAAACCCCCGCCACGCTGGCGATCGGCGAACTCCTACGGAAAATCGGATTCAGACCCGGTCTGCTGACCGGTCTGGCGGGGCAATCGCGAAACCACAAGATCTGCCGCTCAGTCGATCCCTGGTTCTTCACCGAGGCGCCGGATGAAGCCAAGCTGCTGGCCGCCGGATCGCCCGACTGCCCGGTGGTTGCCGCCCATCGCAAGTGGCGCGGCGCCCGGATTCTCGACGATGATCCCGCCTGCGACATCATCATTCTGGACGATGGCTTCCAGCATCATCGACTCGCTCGTGACATCGATCTGGTTCTGCTCTCCGGCCGCGAGCCGTTGCGTGTGGATCGTGTGCTGCCCGGTGGGGGCCTGCGTGAATTCCCGGGAGCCTTGCACCGCGCCTCCGGTCTCATCCTGCCCGAGGGTTGCGGCATGGCCGACCTCCCCTCCGGGAAACCGCTCTTCCGCTATCGGATCGTGGAGCAGGGATTGCGCAACTGGAACGGGAACCCGGTTGAGCCCGACGGGACCGGCTATGTCTGCATCTCGGGAATGGCTGCGCCCGAGCGCTTCGAAGAGAGCGCTGCGGGTATCGCTCATGTGGCCGGCCGTCTCCGCTTCAAGGATCACGCACCCTGGACACCGGCGATTGAAACGGCCATAGAACGCTTCCTGCGCAAATATCCCGACAGCCGCCCACTGATCACCGAAAAGGATGCAGCCCGCTGGCAAAACAAATGGGACCTCTCCGGAAAGAGGCCCCATATTCTTCGGATATCGATGCGCTGGCAGAATCCGGCGGAACTGTCCCTGTGGCTGGAAAACACGCTGCGCTCAATCAGGCGAGATCAGTCCTCGTCGCCGTAATTCGCGAACAGTATCGTGGTGCCGCCCGAAACTTCCTGAACGTGATCCGATCCCTGCTCATGGCCGAGGAATAGAACTTCGGCGACGACGATCACCTCGCCGGCCGGTGCGGCTCCACCAGGGAAGAGTGACAGTACGGGATTCTCCAGCTTGATGGCCGCGGGGGCAATCATCATGGAGGTCTCGACCTCACTGCCGACCGGCAGCACCAGATTCATCGCTCCGCTCACCGTCGGCAGGGTGCCGGGAGTAATCACTCCACCCGCATCCAGGTATTGCACGACTTCATAACTGATCGTGAACGAAGTAAGAATGAAGTTACCGTATGGGTCGTCAGGTGTGATATCCAGGAATCGCTGGCTTGCAGAATTCGTGAATTTGAAAGTGACGGCCTCCTGGGGGATATACCCTCCGCCTGCCAGGGTCGTATCCACAACCCAGACGTCGGAATAAACAGGAATACCCTCATTGATCGATATCAGCGTCGGCCACGTGTGTCCATCCATGATGCTGTCACCACAGCCTCCCATCAAAGCCAGAGAGAGACCAAGGACGATGAAACAAACCGTTGCGGCGAAAATGCGCATGCCAACCTCCTGTGGCGCATGACTACTTCGCCAAGCCAACTGCAACCTGTATGCCATCTTCGCATTTCGTTTTTGCCCGGAAAGCACTGGGACGAGTAAGAAATAGCATGCAGCCAGAGGAAATCCTGAGGTTGGTGAGTACTGGTGTGAGCTACCTACCGGGAATTTGGGGGAAGGCTCAGATTGCACGGAATTCTCCACTGACTTAGTATATCTTGCCAGTCTTATCGAGACCTTCCAGGGAGCAGTGGGACTTTGAAAACAGATTTTCTAGTAATCGGCAGCGGAATCGCAGGACTCAGTTTCGCCATCAAGGCGGCCGAGTTGGGCGAGGTGGTCATTGTGACCAAAAAGCAGGCCGCCGACAGCAACACCAATCGCGCCCAGGGGGGCATCGCCTCGGTTATCGATCCGACCGACGATATAGCCAGCCATGTCCGCGATACATGCGAGGCCGGACGAGGTCTCTGCGATGAGGCCATGGTCGAGTTGATGGTCTCCCGTGGTCCCGCCAGCATCAAGGAGATGCGCGACTGGGGGGTGGCCTTCAGTGAGAAGGACGGCAAACTGTCTCTTGGTCGCGAAGGTGGGCACACCAATCGGCGGATAGTCCATGTTGCGGATTACACCGGACAGGCCATGGAGGAGACGCTCCTCAACAGGGTGCGTAGCCATCCCAACATAACTCTTCTGGAAAACCATCTGGCGATCAATCTCGCCCTCTCCCGCCATCTGCGGAAACGGGGGCTGGAGAATCGCGTCTACGGCGCCTATGTACTGAATGAGAAGCAGGATCAGGTGCTGGCGATTGCCGCGCGCTGGACGGTGCTCGCGACCGGCGGCTGCGGCAAGGTATACGCCTACACCAGCAATCCCGACATCGCCACAGGCGATGGTGTGGCGATGGCCTATCGGGCTGGAGCCAAAATCACCAATATGGAGTTCGTGCAATTCCATCCTACCTGCCTCTATCACCCCCAGCTGCGCACGCAACTGATCAGTGAGGCCGTGCGGGGCGAGGGGGCGATTCTGGTGAATGACGCCGGTGAGAATTTCATGAGCAAGTACGATCCCCGCGCCGAACTGGCTCCACGGGATGTCGTAGCCCGCGCCATCGACCAGGAGATCAAGATCCGGGGCGACAAGAAGGTCTTCCTCGATTTCAAGCCTATCGGCTCGGAGAGAATTCCGGAGCGCTTCCCCGCCATATTCTCGGCACTCCGTAATGTGGGGATCGACGCCAGGAAAGACCTGGTTCCGGTGGTTCCGGCAGCGCATTACTTTTGCGGTGGTGTGGTCGTCGACGCCTATGGCCGCACCGATCTCGATCACCTGCTCGCCATCGGCGAAGTGGCCTGTACAGGCGCACACGGCGCCAACCGTCTCGCCAGCAACTCGCTGCTGGAGGCTGTGGTCTTCACCGAGTTGGCCCTGCAGCACATAATCGACGTTTTCGATTCGCGAGAGAGGGCGCCGGAACTGAAGAAATGGAGCGCCAACGAGAGCTGGGAGTACCGTGAAACCGTTGTTCTGGATCACGATTGGGATCTGGTGCGACGGATCATGATGGACTATGTCGGCATCGTCCGCACCGATGAGCGCCTGCTTCTGGCGGATGCGCGCATCCGGATGATCCGCAAGTCGGTCGAGGACTTCTACTGGAAATACCAGATATGCGCCGAGCTGATCGAGTTGCGCAACATCGCCCTTGTCTCGCAGCTCATCATCCGCTCGGCACTGTCACGCAAGGAGAGCCGGGGGCTTCACTTCAATCTGGATTATCCCGACACCGATCCCAACCTGGCCACACCGACAATCCTGCAAAGGGGGAGGCGTTATGGCTAGCAGACGGGCGAGATGGGCGGGACAATTCTACCCCGCGGCGGCGGATGAACTGGAGCGGATGGTTGACGCCATGCTCGGTTCGCGGTTGAGCGACCTCTCCGCCTGGGCGCTGATTGTACCTCATGCCGGTTATATCTACTCAGGCACCACGGCGGGCGCGGCTTTCGCTCGTCTGAACACATCCGACGTGAAACGGGTGATCCTGATCGGGCCCAGCCATCACTGGCCTCTAGCGGGCTTTGCGCTTACCGGTATGGGTGAATGGTCCTGTCCTCTGGGCGATATCCCTCTGGATACGGCCGCTGCCGAAACGCTCCTGGCGTCGGGTCCGACATTTGCCATCTGCGAGGAGGCGCATTCGCAGGAGCACTCCCTTGAGGTGCAACTCCCCTTCATTTTGCGCTTATTGCCGGATGTGGAACTGCTCCCGATTGTCATGGGACACTGCGACGCCTCAAACCGCGGAGACGCCCTGGCCGCGCTGGAGAAGATCGCCTCCCCCGGTGATCTCTGGCTCATCAGCACCGATCTGTCCCACTTCCACACGCGGCGGGAGGCTGAGAAACTTGACGGAGAACTCGCACGAATCCTGGCTACTGGTGACGCGACCTCTTTCGAGACGGCACTGCGATCCGGTACAATCGAAGCCTGCGGAGCAGGTCCCCTTCAGCTTCTGCTCGAGGAGAACATACGGCGCGGCGGGGCGATCGAGATACTGCACCGCTGCGACTCCTCGGACGCCAGTGGAGATATCTCCCAGGTCGTAGGCTATCTTTCGGCCGCTTTCCTGAAAGGTTGATCTTGCCCAAACCCTGGTACATAGACGGCTTCGGCAGCCACTACCTCGATCTCTACGCTCACCGCAGCGAGCGTGAGGCCGGTCTGTCGCTCGACCTTCTGGAGAGCGCAGGTATCCGGCTGACCGACAGCTTCCTGCTGGACCTCTGCTGCGGCGGGGGACGTCACCTGCGTTGCCTCGCCCGCAAGGGGGTGCGTGGGATCGGCCTGGACCTGTCGTCCGATCTGCTGCGCGCGGCGCGCGGATCCGTCGGCCCCGGCCAGGGGCTGGTGCGGGGCGATATGCGTCACCTCCCATTTGCCGACGACTCGTTTGACGGCGTACTGAGCATGTTCAGCTCTTTCGGCTACTTCGAGAATGATGAGGAGAACTGGAGCGTCTTCGGCGAAATCCGGCGCATCCTCCGCCCAAACGGTTTCTTCCTGTTCGACTTCCTCAATCGCGATCAGATCGGTAACGATCTGGTGGCGGAATCGAAACGGGAGGCGGGCAACTGGGTCGCCCACGAGAGCAGGCGGATCGAGGGGGGGCGTGTCCTCAAGAGCGTGCGCATCCTGGACAGCACCAGCGGAGAAGAATCGCTGCATTACGAGGAGAGCGTGCGGCTCTTCTCCCCCGACAACATCCGTGAAAAACTCGCCGCGCTGGGCTTCAGCGAGGTCAATATCTGGGGAGGCTACAGCGGTGAGCCCTTCGCTCCCGCAACCAGCCGTCGCCTCCTGCTCCTTGTCAGTAAGAGCGCACTATGAATTGCGGACTGAGGAAGCTACCCCTGCCGGATACACTGGTCGGATCCTCCACTACATGGAATATGACGCCATCGCCTGAACTGTGCGCCTCTCTGTATGGTGTGGGCGCCGAGGCCGAACGCAATCGGCGGGCCCTGGCGCTGGGGGAGGTGCAGGTTGTAGTGACGGGGCAACAACCCTCTTTTCCCGCTCCGCTGGGCCTGAGCCTGTTCAAGGCAGCGACCGCAGTGGCGCTGGCCGTCAAAATGACGAAGTTGAACGGTGTCCGCCACATACCCCTGTTCTGGAGCGGCAGCGACGATAGCGATTTCGCGGAGATAAGTGGCCAGTGGGTTGTCCGCGACACCGGGCCACCGCTGCATGTCGCGCTGACCGCCGCCTATCGGCGCAAGGGAGCCTTCGTCGGGGATCTCGATATCGCTGCAGCCTGGGATGAGCTGCGTCCTTTCGTGTCCTCGGAGGTACACGCTCGTTTCAAACCCGAACCGGGCGAGGATCTAGGCAGGCGCGAGGCGCGCCTGCTGGCACGGCTATTCTCCGACTATGGTCTCCTCGTTCTCGACGCCCGAACCGCTGCGGTCCGAACCGATGCCGTCGATCTATTCAGCCGCTATCTGAACCTGCGCAACGAGTTCGCCTCGCTCCTGGACAGCTCCGGGGACAAGCTGGAGCAGGCGGGGCTGGAGAGGCCGTTCAGGGCGGGCCTGGGTGAGAGGGCCCTGTTCCTGCTGAGACGTCGTCGCCGCAATCTGCCCTCTGTTGAGAATTACGGTCGCGATGCCCTGGATCGTCTGAAGCGCGATCCGTCGTCACTCAGCCCCAACGCATCGCTGCGGCCCCTGGTTCAGGATTACATCCTCCCGGTCGCCGCCGCTGTTCTGGGCCCCGGGGAGTGGGCCTATCACCGTCAACTTCGTCCCCTTTTCGACCTGCTCGAGTTGCCGTTTCCCGCTGCAGTACCCAGATTGCAGATAGAGGCGAACGGGGAGATGGATTACGATTTTCCGGCAGGCGGTCGTGTGAGCAGCCCCCTTCTGCAGACAGACGCCCCACTCGCCGATCCGGACCTCCTGCTGCTCGCCGCACAACGGCACCTGGATCTTCTCGACAATGACGATCACTGCATTCTTGTTCATGAGGAGAGTTGATATGCGCATCCTGGCCTGCGGCGCACACGCCGATGATGTTGAGATCGGTTGCGGCGGCACCATCGCCCTCTGCGCCTCCCAGGGGCACGAGGTTGCCATTCTGGATCTCACGGCGGGGGAGTTGGGTTCCAACGGCACTCCGGCCATGCGGGTGGAGGAGGCAGCCCGGGCGGCCCGGGTACTCGGAGTGACCGAACGATTCAATGCCGGTCTGCCCGATGGCCTTCTTCGCGAGGGGGACCCGGAGCAGCGCAAGACCGTGATCGAGTGGATCCGCCGCCTGCGCCCCGAACTGGTATTGGTCACGCCACTGGCCAGTCGTCACCCCGACCATGTTCAGGCCGCTCGCCTGGTGACCGAGGCAGCCTATCTCGCCGGCCTGAAGCGCTACCCCGCAGAGGGGGAGGCGTTCCGCCCTCGTCTGCTCCTGCAGTACATGGATCTATGCCGTTGCGATCCGACTTTCGTTGTGCCCACGTCGGAATTCCTGGAGACAAAAAGGGGAGCGTTGCTCTGCTACAAGTCCCAATTCAAGAGAGCGGATGGCACAGCCCCGACACGCATCAACTCCCCCGATTTCCTGGAACAGATATTGGCCCGCGACCGCTTCTATGGCGGCCTGGCCGGAGTGCCTTGCGGGGAACCGCTTCTCTCTTGCGAAATACCTGTCCTCAGCAATCTGGAAGCCCTGCTCGACAATATTGAAGGAGATTCAAATGGCTAACCCCCTCAAGATCGGCATCAGCTGCTACTCCTCAGCGGGCGGCAGCGGAATCGTGGCAACGGAGATGGGCCTGGCATTGGCCCGTAGAGGTCACGAAGTGCATTTCATCACCTCGTCATCCCCTTTCAGGGTGCGGGAGTGTCTGGAGCGCGTCTGCGTACACACCGTGGAGACCATGGATTATCCCCTCTTCCAACACCCGCCCTACACGCTCGCCCTGGCCGTCAAGATGCACCAGGTAGCCAGCTATCACGGGCTGGACCTGCTCCATGTTCACTATGCGATTCCCCACACGGCCAGCGCCATCCTGGCCAGTCAGATGGGCAGCCGGCGCATCCCCGTGGTGACCACACTGCACGGCACGGACATAACGCTGGTGGGCAATCATCCGAGCTATCACCGCATAACCCGCTTCTGCATCGAGCAGAGCGACAGGGTGACGGCCGTCAGCAATTGGTTGGCCGAGGAGACTCACCGTACATTCCATACGGACAAGCGGATCAGGATCATCCCCAACTTCGTCAACACGGAGACCTTCAAACCGGGATACGATCCTGAATTGCGACGCCGATTCGCTCGGGACGATGAGTTGATCATGCTGCACGCTTCCAACTTCAGGCCCGTGAAATGCGCCATCAAGGTGGTGGATATCTTCGCCAGGGTGCAGGAGAGATTCCCCACCCGGCTGTTGCTCGCCGGTGACGGTCCCGAGCTCTGTAAGGTCGAACATCGCATCAAGGAGCTGGGGCTCACCGACAGAGTCAGTGTGCTGGGCGCTTGGGACGACATGAGCGAACTGCTGCCACTGGCGGATCTCTATCTGCAACCGAGTCTGCACGAATCCTTCGGTCTGGCGGGATTGGAGGCCACCAGCGCAGGTGTTCCCGTGTTAATTACCGATAACGGTGGACCTGGAGAATTCGTCCGCAATGGCGAAAATGGCTACCTGCTCAACTCTGACGACCTTGACGCCTGGGTGGACGCCTCCTGTATGCTCTTTGACGACAACGATCTGCGCGCGAGAGTTAGCGCCAATGCTAGGGCAAGAGTATTGGCCGACTTCGCTGATGAGAAGGTGATCGGCAAGTACGAATCGCTTTTTCAGGACCTTGTAACCAGCAAGGCCGATTGACAGAATCGCGCCTATTCACTTGTTTGTCATCGGCCAGTTATTAAACAGGGGGACATCCGATGTTCGAGGAGCAGGTCGAGAACCAGTACGCACCGGAAGCCTACGTCTTTCTCATGGACGCACTGGAACGCGTACGACGTGATATGCACTGTTCGGGCCATGTAAGCAGCGAAGAGTTGCTTGGCAGCATCCATAAGATGGCCCACGACAGATTCGGACCCATGGCCCCTCTGGTCTTTGAAGGCTGGGGCATCAAGAGTAGCGCCGACTTCGGTTCCATCGTTTTCGAACTGGTGGAAGAGGGCGTACTCCTCAACCGTACTGAAGACACTATCGAAGATTTCCTCAACGGTACCGTTTACCAGGATTTCTTCCAGGAGGAGCCCTTCCTGTCGAACCTGTAGTCCACCAGGGACTCCGGTGCGGTATTGTTTTCTATCCGATCAGATAATACCCCGGACAGGAAAGAGACGCTTTTGCCGATTGATTACGAATGGTTGTACAAACTCCCCAAAACTGATCTTCATGTCCACCTGGACGGCTCCGTGCGTCCCGCGACACTGCTCGAACTGGTCGACAAGGCCGGTATCGAGATTCCCGCCACTACAGAGGATGAGGTCCGCAAACTGACCCAGGTTCAGGATGGGGACAAGAGTCTGACCCATTACCTGCGCGCCTTCTCCTACACTCTTCCGGCCATGCAGACGGTCGAGGCGCTGGATCGCGTCGCCTACGAACTGGCAATCGACGCTGCCGCGGAGAACGTCCGGCTGATGGAGGTGCGCTACAGCCCTCTGCTTCACCGTGACGGCGGTCTGCACAATATGGAGATCATTGATGCGGTGCGCGCCGGCCTCTCCCGCGCTGAGGAGGAGACGGGGATAGTCTGCGGTCAGATACTCTGCGGCATCCGCTCCATGACCCCAGAGAAATCGCTTGAGCTTGCTCAGGCGGCGCTGATGTACAAAGACAAGGGCATTGTCGCATTCGATCTCGCCGGCGCGGAGAAGGATTATCCCGCCAAACAGCATCGAGCGGCGTTTTACTTCATCCTCAATCACAATCTCAATTCTACCCTGCACGCAGGTGAAGCCTTTGGCCCCGAGAGCATTGCCCAGGCCCTGCACTACTGCGGCACCCATCGCATCGGCCACGGCACGCGGCTCTACGAGGATGAGAGCCTGATGGGCTATGTCAACGACCATCGCATCCCTCTGGAAATATGCCTGAACAGCAACATCCACACTGGGGCCGTCACCGAGTTACACGACCACCCGTTCAGGAAATATCTTGAACTTGGGCTCAGAGTGACTTTGAATACGGATAACAGACTGATTTCGAACACGACTGTGACCAAGGAACTTTTTGACGCCGTGACTACTTTCAATCTCGGCCTCGAAGAGATCTACGAAATCATTCTCAACGGATTCAAAAGTTCGTTCCTGCCGCACCAGAGGAAACAGGTCCTGATCAGGAAAGTAGTTCAGGAGCTTGAGGAGCTGGGGGCATTGGCGAAGCACGATTACACGAATGGACGCGGTGATCATCTCTAGCAGCCTGTAGGATCAGATGGAGGGTCGATGCTTTCTCGGAAATTATCCCCATACGGGTTTATCGCTTTGACGTTGCTTCTGGCCGTGGATTCATCCGGTCAAGCGGAGGACGGCACCTGGGTCAACGTGAACGCAGAGGATTCGGTTAAGGTCGAGGAGACTGTTCCCCGTCTGGGTGAGGGGAGCTATCTGGACTACTCCGACGAGGAGTTCGCCGCCGATTCACTGGCTACCGATGATGAGAACTCGGCAGCCGAATACTACTTCCTCTACGGCGATTCACTCGGTCTGGACAACATGGATGATATCTTCCTGCCTCCGCCTCTTGAGTTCGAGGGGCGTCGTCTGCAGGACATCCTCCTGGAGCAGCGGTTGCCGGAGGAGGAGAACTTCAGCCTCATCGATATCTTCCGGCAGGATTCCACCATGGCAATCTCCCTGATGCAGCTGCGGGATGCCGAATATCCTCATTACCATCTTCTCAGCAATCTCTGGGTGTATGTCTGGCGCGGCCGCGGACAACTGATCGTCGAGGATCGCGAAATTGAATATGGTCCGGGCCAGTTCTACCAGATCCCCGCCGGGATTTTCCACTCCTTCAAGAATGTCAGCGGCGCGCCCACGGTCTGCCTCGTCTGGCAGCGACCGAGTATTGTCGACAGTCTGGTTGTCGAGGTCGTGCCTGAAGAGGTTCTGGAGCAGATGCGGTTGGATTCGCTCCGTTTGCAGAACCTTCAGGATCGGACAATCTACAAGAGTCGCTAGCCGCTTAGTCCGCAAACCTCTAGAAAAGCTGTCCCTGTTCGCCGGATTCGGCGGGCAGGGCGATATTTTTCAGGTCGGGATAATGGGGCAGTAGAGAGCTCGGGACTGGCAGTTTGCAACCGGTGAGGGCGAATTTCAGCTGCAGGGCATTTGCGGCAGCCTGCCCCAGATAGTGGTTGTTCGTGACGACAAAAACGGGCAAGTCAGGCGTCGGCAGAGCTTGTCCCGCAATCCGGATCTTGCCCGCTATACTCTCCAGCTCCGTGGCGTCATACAGATAGTCGTAGCGGTTGTCGCGCCCGGCGCTGTCGTCGAACCAGGTATCGTGATTGCGGCCATGCATGCGGAAGTAGGCCCCTGTGCGGCCGATGCTCTCCGCAAGGTCCAGCGAATTACCGATAACCGGTTGATCGACGTTAACCGGCAGACAAGCGCGCGCGGCGAGATAGGGGAGCCAGTCGGGATGGCGGAAACTGCCATGACGCACCTCGACGGCCACGGGCAGATCCGCCAGGATATCCGTCAGAGTATCGATCCGGTCCAGGTTTTGCCTCTTGTAGCGGAACGACCACGGGAATTGAAGCAGGATAGCCCCCAGACGACCTCCTGCGGCCAGGATTCCGGCCAGGTCACGGAAGATCCGGACCTCACCGCCCGATTCCGGCCCGCCGCCGTGAGTCCACGCCTGAGGAGCTTTGAGCAGAAAGCGGAAGTCTCCGTTTGTCTCGGTTCGTCTGAGCCAGCTGTCCGCCGTTTCCGGGCGGGGCAGGCGATAGAATGTGCTGTTGACCTCAACAAGGTCGAAGTAGCGGCTGATGTAGGCCAAAGCGTCGAAACGGGATCCCGCTTTGGCTGGATATACCCTGCCGCGCCAGTCCTCATAGCTCCAACCCGCCGTACCGAACAATATCCTGCCAGTCATTTTGCCTCCTCGGGGCGAGAATAGTTTGGCAAAGAGCGGATGACAAGTCACATTTCCTGTTGATTCATCAGGTTATGAAGGATAGGGTGCATGCAGCTATACCCAATGGAGGTTCTCATGAAAGGTATCATATTAGCTGGAGGCACAGGCAGCCGCCTTATGCCGCTCACAAAGGTCACCAACAAGCATCTGCTCCCTGTTGGCCATGTGCCAATGATCTTTCATCCGCTCCAGAAACTCACGCAGGCGGGAATCGAGAATATCCTCATCGTGACGGGTACGGATCATATGGGCGATGTCGTCGGACTGCTCGGCAGCGGCAAGGATTTCAACTGCAACATCACCTACAAGGTGCAGGATGAAGCTGGGGGTATTGCCCAGGCACTTGCCCTGGCGGAAAATTTTTGCCATGACGAATCCATGACCGTGATTCTCGGCGACAACATTTTCGAGGATGACATCTACGGCGCCGTGCAGAGCTTCGGTACCGACAAGGGGGCGAAGATCTTTCTCAAAGAGGTCACCCATCCCGAGCGATTCGGTGTGGCGGAGCTGGATGGTGAACGCGTTGTCGCCATCGAGGAGAAGCCGAGCAACCCCAAGAGCAACATGGCCGTCTGCGGTATCTACATGTTCGACAAGAGCGTTTTCCGGATCATCCGTACTCTCAAGCCGTCCGGGCGAGGCGAGCTGGAGATCACCGACGTCAACAACGCCTATATTCAGGAAAACCTGATGCGCTATGAGGAGCTCAAGGGGTGGTGGACGGATGCAGGCACGTTCGAATCGCTGGCTCATGCCCAGAAGCTGGTGGATCCCAACTACGGAGGGGGGGAGTAATGCTTCTCGTAACCGGCGGCTGCGGGTTCATCGGCAGCAACTTCATCCATCTGCTCAGACGGGAGCGGCCGGATCTGGAGATACTCAATCTCGATCTTCTCACCTATGCCGGCAATCTCGAGAACCTGGCCGCCCTTGAGGGTGACGAAAAGCTGCAGTTCGTCAAAGGCGATATCGCGGACAGCCGATTTGTCGAGAATCTCTTCGAGACCAAGGACATCGATCAGATCGTCCATTTCGCCGCCGAGAGCCATGTCGACCGGAGCATCCTTGGACCGGGGATCTTCATCCGGAGCAACATCCAGGGGACACAGGTGCTGCTGGAGGCCGCTCGCAAGAATTGGAGCGAGGGTGAGGGCCGTTTCGTAATGGTCTCCACCGACGAGGTCTACGGCTCACTGGGACCGACCGGGCTCTTCCGTGAAGACACGCCGCTGGATCCGTCAAGCCCCTATTCGGCCAGCAAGGCGAGCGCCGATCTGATCTGCCAGTCATACTTCCGTACCTTCGGCTTCCCGGTGGTCAATACCCGGTGCAGCAATAACTACGGGCCCTATCAGTTCCCCGAGAAGCTGATCCCCCTGATCATTCTGCGCGCCGGTCGAGATGAATCATTGCCCGTTTACGGCGATGGCCTTAATATCCGCGACTGGATCCATGTCGAGGACCATTGCCGCGGGATTCTCGCCGTGCTCGACGGGGGCGAACTCGGCAAGGTCTACAACATCGGCAGCGATAACGAGCGGACGAATATCGAGATCATCAGGCTGATCCTCGACAACCTGGGGAAAAGCGAGGATCTCATCGAATTCGTGAAGGATCGTCCCGGGCACGATCGCCGCTACGCCATGGACTCCACGTTCATCGAGCAGAGCCTGGGTTGGCGTCCGGAGGTGGATTTCAGCGAGGGTATTGCCGCAACCATCAAGTGGTACCGCGACAATCCCGAATGGCTGGAGCGTGTGATCAGTGGTGCTTACAAGGAGTATTACTCCCGGCAATATGGATCGAAGTAACAGCCGCATCATCGGCGAAACAAAAGAGCAGGAATGAGTTCTTCCATTTTGACCAGCCCCTTCGGACGCATCGCCTTGCGCACGCTCGGCATGGCGCCGCTCGACCGGGAGTTCCGGGTCAGTGGTTCCATGGACAGCATGCAGAAGCTGCTGCTTGTTGACTCCGGTGAGCTGAGCGACATCATCTTCTTCATGCCGGCTGTCAAAGAGATCCACAAACGGTATCCCGGGATCGAAATTCATGTGATGGTGATGGACAGCTGGGCGGATCTCCTCCGCAAGGAGCCGGGGCTGGCCGGGCTGATCGTCTACAAACAGGATCAGTTGAAGGTGCGCTCCTCCAGCTACTTCCGCCTGCTCAAGGAGATCCGGAATCGCGCCTTCGACTGTGTGATTCTGATGGGGGAACATGTCGACCCGCCGCGTGATCTGATCGCCTATGTCTCCCAGGCCGCCATGAGGCTCGGCGTTTTTCAGCCCGAGCGTGAGAGCATCCTCAACTGCATGGTCCGCTGGCGCGGTCAGGATCGCTACAAGAACGAGTTGGCCGGCGAGATGACCCGCGTACTCGGCCTCCGTTTCGACCCGCACACCTGGCGCTTCACGATGCGCCAGGAGGAGAGTCGGGCCGCCGAGCAGATGGTCCATTTCCGCAAACCGATCAAGGATCAGATGCTGATAGGTATCGATACCAGCCACGGCAAGTCGAGCAAGCGCTTCTCGACCGACAACATGCGCTACCTCGTCGATCACCTGATCGAGAAGATGCGGGCCAAGATCATGCTGATGCAGATCGATGGCAGCGAAGCAAAAGAGCTCGCCGATTTCAGACGTCGCCTCCGGGGCGAAGCGTTGGACATGCCGAGTCAGGAGCTGCGCGAGACGGTGGCGATGCTGTCGCAGTGTTCACTTTTCGTCTCCGGTAATACCGAACTGTTTCATGTCGCAGTCGCCACCGGTGTCCCCTCGATCGGTCTTTTCACCGAATCTGACGGCGTCCGCTGGGAGCCGCGCCGAAGGGAGCAGGTGGCCATCCTGCGTGGCCGCCCCGGGGAGTCGGTTCCCCTGAGCGAAATCGATGAGGCCATCGAGCAGGTCATGCATGCGTCCCCTGCCTGATCACCCCTACACGGCTGCCCTGCTCGCTCCGACCTGGTTGGGGGACAGTGTGATGGCCACCGCTCTCATTCCTCGACTGCGGACGATGTCCGGCAACCCTGTCGAGATCTGGTCCCGTCCCGCGTTCACCGATCTGTTCACAGATCATCCCGATGTCGGTCGTGTACTGCCGTTCGACCCCAAAGGGCGGCATGGTGGCTTGGGCGGTCTGATGCGCTGGCGCAACGAAGTCGGCGCCGGTGGATCGAAACCGGCTGCCGTCTGGATTCTTCCCGACAGTCTCTCCTCGGCCCTGGCCGCCCGAGCCGCAGGCATCCCCTGTCGCATCGGTCGACCGAACGAGGGGCGCAGTCTGCTGCTCAGCCATCCGGTCAGGACAGCGGTTCGTCAGAAACAGCACTGGATCGAGGAGCAGGCCGAACTGCTCTCCCCTTTTCACGCCGACGATCTCGCCGCCATCGCCCTGGAGCCGGCAGTTCACGTCCCCGCGCAGTGCGAAGCGAGCCTACGGGACATTCTGGCCGAACGGGATATCGACCCCGACAAGTGCTGCATCTTCATCGTAGGGGCGACCTATGGGCCGACCAAGCGCTGGAACGGATTCTACGACCTGACCCACTTGCTGCCGGAGGAGACCTCCGTGCTGCTTGTGGGGGCGGCAGGGGACAGCCCCTTCACAGGGCCGCTGGCCGCCCGTCTGAGTGAGAGTGGCCGTCCGGTTCACGACCTTTGTCGCCAACTTGATCTACCTCAGCTGACGGCCCTGATGCGTTCGGTCCGCTATACCGTGGCCAACGACACGGGGCCGATGCACCTCGCCGCCGCCTCGGGAGGCCGCGTGCTGGGTCTGTTCGCCTCCACATCTCCACTCTGGACAAGCCCCCGCGGTAAACAGGTGCGCTGGGTGCACTCCGGATCGAACTGCTCCCCCTGCTTCAGCAAGACCTGCCGTCGCGACGATTTCGCCTGTTTGACCAAGATCAAACCAGCTCAGGTTCTCACAGAACTGGGGGACTGGCTGTGAGTGCACGGAAACGCGCAGTCTTTCTGGATCGTGACGGCACACTGATTCACGAGTGTCATTACCTCTCCGAACCCGATCGGGTTGAGCTTTACCCCAACAGTATCGAGGCGATCAAGCTGCTGCAGGATGCCGGTTTCAAAACGGTATTGCTGACCAATCAGTCCGGTGTTGCTCGGGGAATGTTCCCCGAAGAGGCGATCACGGCCGTGCATCGGCGCCTGGAGGAGTTGCTGGCCCGATCAGGAGTCGCACTTGACGGCGTCTACTACTGTCCCCATCATCCCGAAGGGACTATCGCCGGCTACACCACCATTTGCGACTGTCGCAAACCTCGTCCCGGCCTGGTTCTGCGCGCTGCCGCCGATCTCGAACTGGATCTGGTGGGCAGTTGGGTAATCGGCGACAAAAAAGCGGATCTTCTCCTTGGACGGGAACTGGGGTTAAGGAGTATGCTCGTGCGGACAGGTTACGGTGCGCGGGTGGAGGAGGCCAGCGGCAATCTGGCGCACGGAATCGCGGATGATATCCTTGGCGCCGCTCAACATATACTGCAAGATTCTGGAGAGTGCATGTGAAGGTCAGAGGTGGAGAGGGGGAACCGAGAGATATCCTCATCGTGATGCTCGGCGGCTTGGCCGAATTGATCCAGTTGACGCCAAGCATAACACTCCTGACCAGAGCCTATCCGGGCGCCGGGATCGACATTCTCTGCGAGAAGCCGTATAAGACGGTACTCCGGCACAATCCCCATGTCCGTTCCCTCATCGGACTCGACTCCGGTACAGGGGGCCGCTTGCGCGGTGTGCTGGAGCGACTCAAGGGGAATTACGACCTCCTCATCGATTGCACCAACCAATTCCAATTCGCCCTGATATCACGCCTGAGTGGAATCCCGACCCGAGTGGGGAGGGTGCCGTATTTGTCGTCGCTGTTCTTCAACAAGCCGGCGGCTGTCGAACTGTGGAGCGATGCGCCGCTGGAGCCGGTCAGTCTGCGCCTCTGCCGTTTCATGGGGGATGTCTGCCCGGCCGTACGACCGGGTCAACCCAGATTCGTAATCGACAGACAGGAGGTCGCCGAGGGTCGGCGTATCCTTGAGGACCGCAGTATCGCACCCAACAGAGTCGCCATCTTGTGCGGCACCGATCTCTCCTCACCCGAATGGCCCGCCAGTTACTTCGTCAGGCTGGCCGCCCAGGTGCTGATGGAGGGGAACATGGCTACGGTTTTCATCGGGCAGCCCGGTCAAAGAGAGCGCCTGGAGGAGATTCGACAGCTTTCCAATTCGCAGGTCAGCATTCTGCCTGAGTGCGACATCCGGACGCTGGCGGGCATTCTGGCAAATTGCGATGCCCTGGTGACCCCCTGCAACGCCCTGATGCACCTGGCGATTGCCTGTGGTGTTCCGACTCTGGCCATTTTCGGTGCCGAGAATCCCGCTGTCGAGTTCCCCTATCTGCATCTGGCTCACGCCGCCCTCGTCGGTGAGGATCTGGAATGCAGCCCCTGCGGGCATGAAGGATGCAAAGAAATACACTGTCTGGAGTCGCTCTCCCCAGAGAAGGTCTACGCTCACTTGCGGGAACTTCTGGCGAATGTGAAGCGATAATCCTCCACACCTGGAGTTTCCAATGCGGGCCTACCTTCAAAGCATCATCTTGTCGCTTTTCGCCGCCAGCGTCAGCCTTGCCGGAGATTACCGACCGCAACCCCTTCAGATCCACTATACCGATGGGCGCACGGAGATGCTGCAACCCGACAGCCTCCCTTTCGGCCCCGGTGAAGTTATCGACTACGATCTCAAGTACGGTTTCGTCTCCATGGGTAGAGCGCGTCTGGAGGTCAAGGAGCAGCTCGAGTACCGCGGGCAATCTTGTCTGCTGGTCACCTCACGCGGCAAGAGCGCCAGATGGGTGGATTCGATCTACAAGGTACGCGATGAGATCCGCTCCATTTTGGATCTGGAGAACATGCGTAGCCTCTATTTTTCCAAGAAGCTCAATGAGGGGAACTACAGGAAAAACACGAAGGCCGTTTATTATCACGAAGAGGGTGTGGCCAAATACGATGATGGTGGCGTGCATGAGTTCATCGCCGGTAGTCAGGACATCCTCTCGGCTCTTTTCCTGATCCGCACCTTTCCGCTGGAGGTGGGGATGATTTTGGAGATTCCAGTCCATGACGGGAAGAAGAACTATCCGCTGGCAATCGAGGTTCAAAAGCGGGAGATGGTGAAGACGGAGGGGGCGGAGGTCATGTGCTTTGTACTTGAACCGAAACTGAAGAGCCAGGGGCTGTTCAAATCCGAGGGGAAGATGCAGATATTCATCAGCGATGACGAACGGCGAATCCCTGTTCTGCTAAATGCGAAAGCCCCGGTGGGGGCCTTCACATCCGAACTCAAATTCTACAAGCCGGGATCGAAGTTGTCCTTCAACGCTCCCTGACGGTCTTCCGCTAAAAGGCATCGCTGTCGCAGCGGAGTCGAGTTGTTTCAGACCGCTCCCGGGCATCATGTTCCGAAGACCAGAACCAGTACCACGTCTGTTCATCCAACCTGAGGCAGTGTATCAGCGAGTGTCTCGTCAGCAGGGCCCTTGCCGCATCCGCATCCGGTACGCCGCGCAACCAGGCTCCACCTTCGACAGTGCACGAATTGTCCTCCACGCAGAAGTTCTCCAAGAGCAACGCCTCCAGCGCCGGATCGAACGGCTGGGAGAATATCCCCTCCAGATCCTCAGTCGGGGGAGTTACCGGTAACGGTGTCGACTCAATCGCGGGTGAGTCCGGGGCAGGAGTTTCCGGTGACGGTTCATCAGTCGGCGTCCGCTCTGCGACAGGCGCGGGCGTCTTTTGGGGAACGCCCTTGTCTCCACTGTTGCGAGCTGCACGCTGCAGCGCCTTGAAAGTTTTACTCACAATCGCTACTCCTTGAAATCGGGCAGATAAAGCACCCAACCGGGTTCTATATGATCGTAGTCACGAATGTGGGGGTTCATGCTCTCTATGGCATCGAGGACGATCGCATCCTGACGCCCGGTGTGATCGAACACTATGCCGATGAAATGGTCATTGCTGGCAACAGTGTATCGGATGCGTCCACACCTCGACAGCAGATTCTCCAGCTGCACCAAAGTGGCCGCGCTCCAGAACTCCTGCTGAAGGGGAGATATCCTCGATGGTTTCATGGAATTACCCGGCACTTCGTCAACCGCCGCCGCGGGGGTGATTGCGGTTCTGTCTTCGAGTTCAGCTGATGTCGCTGTCCTTTCATCGTTCCCGATGTTGTCAGCATTGATAGCCCCGGTTTCACGGCCTGATGCCTGTGTCGGAGATTCTGGCGGTCGTGACATCGCTCCACCTCGATCCTCATCAACGGAAGCGGGTGTCGTGACCTCCTCGCCAGGAGCAGTGAGCGGAATATCGTCCGCGGGAGCAGAGTCCTCTTGGTTTTGAACAGGGATGCCGTTCATTGCGGATCCGACGAGAGTCGGGGTCGTAATATCTTCACCGGACAGGGTCGAGCGTGAACCAAGATTGAAACTGATGTAAAGCAGCAAAGCCATGGCTGCGACAGCCATTGTGCCGAACAGGTAGCGATTCCCTCGCTGAGACTTCCGCTCGTCCGTTTTGTAATCTTCAAGCGGTGTCAGTGGATCGGGAGTACTCTCCTTCGCCGGGGCAGGCAGAGCTTCACAATGGTCCCTGATCGCCTCCAGCGCATGGCTGGCGCCAACCAGCTTGTTGCCGTCCGCATAGGCGATCAGCAGGGCGTTATCGCACAGGACATTGATCTTCCGCGGCACACCGGCTGCGTGATTGACCAGCAGTCTCAGAGCCTCATCGCTGAACAGGGGGGCACCGGTGGTGCCTGCAACGGCCAGACGATGGAGGATATACGCCTTGCTCTCCTCACCGGTCAGTGTCTTGATCTCTCCGCTGACAGAGACCCGCTGTCTGAGCTGACGCAACTGGTTGAGCGCCATCTTCTCGTTGAGCTCTGGCTGCCCTACGAGCACTATCTGGAGGAGCTTGTCCTTGGCCGTTTCCAGGTTCGAAAGCAGCCGCAGATTTTCGAGGATCTCCGGGCTCAGATTCTGAGCTTCGTCGATGATCACCGCCACATTCCTGCCGGTGCTCAACTGCTCTATCAGGTATTTGTTCAGACTCTGCAACAGTGCGGCCTTCGAGGTCGAGACGACGGGAATCTCCAGTTCGTGGTGGATCATCTCCAGCAGATCCTCGAACTCCAGACAGGTGTGGAACACAAAAACCGTCTGGATCTCGTCCTCGAGACTGTTCAGCAGATTGTGCAGGAGCGTGGTCTTGCCGGTGCCGACCTCGCCCGTGACCATGATGAATCCTTTTCTCTCCCTGACGCCGTATAGGAGGTTGGCGAAGGCCTCCTGATGGCTGGGAGACATATAGAGAAAATGGGGATCCGGAGTAACATTGAAGGGCTTCTCCTTCAGGCCGAAATATTCCAGATACATGGTCTCTCCCTTCAGACGCCGCAGAGTCTGTCTACCAGATCCAGGTAGACCTGCTTGTGGCTGTCCCAGTTGTACTGCTCGAAGAAGCGCGCGGCTCCCTCGGCAAGTCGATCACGTCGATCGACATCACGATGAAGTTTCAGAATCTCCGCAGCGAGAGTTTCCGGCTTGCCGTCTTCGAAATACGCCACCTGATCCTCATCAAAGTAGTATTTAATCGTATATGTGGGGGAGACGATAGCGGGAATTCCCAGTGCGCTGTATTCAACCAGTTTTGTCGGCAGCATGTAGCGAGTGCTGATCTCGGTTCTTGTGGGAATCAGGGCCAGGTCCGCCCCCTTCAGCATCTCCGGCAGCTCCTCGACGGGGACGAATCCATCGCTGAACCTGACTACGTCCTCAATATCGAGCTCCGCCGCCAGCGCATGCAATTCGGGCAGATGGTCACCGTCGCCGATGACATCGAACCGGACAGCCGGCAGCTCCTGCTTGACGATCGCCAAAGCTCGCAGTGCGATATCGACACCCAACCGCTCGGCCAGCGTCCCGTGATATACCAGACGGAACACGGAATCCCGACTCCTCTCCTGGCGTCTGGCCAGACCCGGTATGAAAATACGGGGGTCGGGCAGATTGAGGAGAACCTCAATCGACTCCGCTTTCATGCCGTGTATGATCAGCGCCTCTTTCTTGGTATGCTCACTGGTCATCACCTGACCCGCGAACCTGGCACTGATCCTCTCCTGGAAACGGAGCAGCCGGATGAGAGGATGATTGGGCGTTGTCCTGAATTTGCCCTGGTAGATCTCGGGCATCGTGTCGTGAATATCCAGGATCATCGGTTTGCGACCCAGTCGCGGCACCAGGCCGGTAAAGGCCATGAAGTCGGGCATGTTGTTCGCGTGTACGATATCGTAAGAATTCCGCAGATGGGCGGCCCCCAGTGCGAACAGTGCTCGGAAGAAAAAGCGGACATAACTTCCCGTATATAGAACGGTACTGCCGCCCCTATATCGAATTTGAGGCAGGTGGATAACGCGTACTCCGTCCAGCCACTCCTCAGACGGATCACCCTCTTTACGCAAACAGTAAAAATCCACCTTGTCGCCTCGAGCCGCGAGAGCCTCTGCTTCCCTACGGACACGCGGGTCAGAGCTGTAATACGTGTAGGCGACCATCGCTACTCGGAGCATTTTCTGGGGTGTCCTTTCAGCTTGGAAAATGGTACGCTATCACCCATAATCAACTGCGTCAATAAAGCAGGTGCTGGCACTCGGAGTGCTTCGCAATCTTGGTGACAATGTCGATTCATCACGATGATATCTTTCAAGGAACAACAGGGCATCATCGACATCCTAAGGTAATCCGGATGTCGAGATCTCGCACCTCTCATTCATGCAAGAGAGGTTAAGGGAAGGAAAATAGATACATATGCAGGTACCATTTCTCGATCTCCGGACCCAATTCAAATCCCTAAGAGATGAAATCATTCCGGCAGTAACTGACATCATGGAGCGCGGCGCCTTTGTCGGCGGCCCCGCTTTAGCGGATTTTGAAAAGGCGTTCGCGGAATTCTGCGGCGCTGATTTCGCAGTTGGCTGCGGCAATGGTACGGATGCGCTGCAGCTGGCCCTGCGTGCCGGCGGCATCGGTGTGGGCGATGAGGTCATTACCGCCGCGAACACCTTCGTAGCCACGGTTGAGGCCATCGCTCTGACTGGAGCAACACCCGTTCTGGTTGACATGGATCCCGCCACATACCATCTGGATATCTCCCAGATCGAAGCGGCCATCACTCCGAAGACCAGAGCCATCATTCCGGTCCACCTCTACGGCGATCCCGTCGACATGGATCCGATTCTTGAGATTGCCCGACGCAAGTTCCTGCTGGTCATCGAGGATTCCGCTCAATCGCATGGAGCCACCTATCATGGACGCCCTTGCGGTTCGATGGGGGATATTTCCGGTTTCAGCTTCTATCCCGGTAAAAACCTGGGTGCATATGGCGATGGCGGAGCCATCACAACCAGTCGCGATGACCTTGCCCAGATGGTGAGGCAGATCGGCGATCACGGCAGCCCCAAAAAGTTCACGCATGACAAGCTGGGCACCAACAGCCGCCTGGATGCGATCCAGGCTGTTGTCCTGAAGGCCAAGCTGGGTCACATCAAGCAGTGGAACGAGAATCGTCGGGCCATAGCGGCGACATATCGTGAGCACATGGGAGATATCGATGGGCTGTTCCTCCCCGAAGAGCGCGAGGGACACAAATCCGTCTACCATCTCTATGTGATTCGAAGCGCTAAAGTGAAAGATATAGATGAAGCTCTGAAAAAGGCCGATATCGGATTCGGCTATCATTATCCTGTCCCGGTTCACCTGCAGGATGCCTTCAAGCACCTGGGCGAACCCGGTCGTTTCCCTGAAGCCGAGAAGGGAGCCAGAGAGATCCTGAGCCTGCCCATGTTCCCGGAAATGTCCAAGGAGCAGGCGATTTACGTGGCGCAGACGGTTCGCAGCGCTATTTAGATGCGTGATGGGGGTCGCAAAGGCTTTACAGTACTGTCGTGAGTTTGATAAAATAGTGTCCTCACCAATACGGAGGCCATATAGTCAACTTGCTATCGATCTGAGCCCTGAGAATAGAAAGTGATGTTCGGGAGATCCTGACGTCTACAACACAGCGAGACATCAAGAGGCGCGATAGCTATGGCTTCTCATACCAGTACATATCTCGAAGACAGTGATGTTGAAGTGGAGAGAGATTTCTCTGCAAAAGATCTATCGGGTTCCGGGCAGACTGACAGCGATGTCATCATGTTTCCGATTCGCGATTCCTGGCACTACAGGATCGTCAAGAGGGGGATGGACATCAGTTTCAGTCTCCTCGGAATCCTTCTGTTTTTGCCATTGATGATCCCCTTGGCAATACTGATCTGGTTGGAGAGTCCGGGCCCGATATTCTTCAGACAAATCAGGGTAGGCAAAAACCGCCGCCACTTCTTCTGCTACAAGTTCCGCTCCATGGTTGCCGATGCTGAGGAGCTGAAGGATGAGATCAGTTACCTGAACGAAGCTGCCGGCCCCATGTTCAAGATCAAGGACGATCCCCGGATTACCAAGCTGGGCAGGTTCCTGAGACGAAGTAGCCTGGATGAACTGCCGCAGCTTTTCAATGTCCTGAAGGGTGACATGAGTATCGTGGGTCCGCGTCCGCAGATCCCGTCTGAAGTTGAGCGCTACCTGCCCTGGCATTACCGTCGGCTCGAAGTGACTCCCGGCATCACCTGTCTCTGGCAAGTGTCCGGCCGCAGTTCCATCGGGTTCGATGAGTGGATGAAGCTGGATATGGAGTACGTGAAGATGAGGAGTTTCATCTTCGATATCAAGATTCTACTGATGACGCTACCTGCCATCATTGCTCAGAGAGGTGCCTGCTAATTTGAAGTGCCGGCAAAGAGGGAGCTTGGCCGGCCATCCCTTCCTGCCCTGGGGATTGGCCCTGTTCGCCCTTATTCTGCGACTTTACCGTCTCCACGGTCAGAGTTTGTGGGTGGACGAGATTTTCACCATCAAAGCGATTCAGCACATTCTGCATCAGGATGCGCTCTTCCTGTTCAGGGACCTGCACGGGCCCCTCTACACTGCCGTTGGAGCACTTTGCCATGGGCTCATCCAGGGCGAATCCCTGCGCATCATCTCGGCGATAGCCGGCGCGGCGACAGTTATCCCGATCATGGCCTGGGGGCGGAGAGTCTCCAATGACCTCGAAGCTGCCCTCCTGGGATTGCTGGCCGCATTGAGTCCATTCGCTATTTGGTACGGACAGGAGATCCGCAACTACAGCTTTGTCCTCCTTCTGGCCGCTTGCCTCCTCCTGGCCTACGAATCCTGGCGGGAGGGCAATCCCGGACTGAAAGGTTTCCTTGGATTCGTACTCTGCGCCTGGTTAGGATTGCTGTCCAATCTCACTTTCGCCCTCTTCGTCATCGGATGTGGAGTGGCCCTGTTGGCCACAAATCGAGGGCGCAGACTTCGCACTCTGGGCTGGCTCCTTCTTGCTGCCGTTGCCGTAGCCCTGCTGGCCTCCCCCTGGCTGATCTCCTTCATCCAGCAGATGGCCCCGCAGCGACTGGTGGTGGACATGCCTGAATGGGAGGTTGCCCCCCTGCGCGGCGACACTACCTTTACCCCCCTGGCCCTGGTCTACACCATCTTCACTTTGATCGCCGGATTCAGCTTCGGACCATCTTTGATCGAACTCCATTGGGGGGTCGGCGGCGCGATCAAAGCTCACCTGCCGGCATTGGGTGCTTTCGCTCTCCTGATCGGAATGCCGCTTCTTACGGGATTCCTGAAAACGGAAAGACGACGTCAAATCGAATGGACCATAATCATCGTAACTGTTTTAGGACTGGCCAGTTATCTGGCAATCAAGAACTTTAAGGTTTACAATGTGCGGTACGTGAGTATGGTTTGGCCTCTACTGCTAGTTATGGTCTGTTCGGGAGCTTTGCGCACCCCATGGAAGCGATTTCGGATAGGCATAATGTCAGGAGTACTGATCATTTTTACCGTTTCCACTGGGCAGCATTTTTGGAATACGGCCTATGCCAAGGAAGATTGTCGGGGAGCAGCCATGGAAATGGAGCATCTTGCGACCTCATCCGATCTTATCATCGTGTCCATTATCAGTGATCCGTTCCTCCACTACTTCAATGGGGAGAGCACTGTCGGAGCGCTCTGGCCCGGGCAAAGTGCAGATCAGATAGCAGTCAAGCTCGAGGAACTGGGAGCTCCCTCCCGATTCTGGCTAGTCAGTGCAAGAGAGTGGGAGTGGGGCACCAGGCAAACTCTTCTGGATGCATTTGTGGGATATGATCCGCAATTGAAGAGTTCTCATCACGGAGTTTATCTCTTTGAGATGACCAGACTTGAGTAGTTTGACATCTGGCATCGTTGTTGCTGCATATCGAAGTGGGAAAACCCCTCAAAGCATTATAAAAACAAGAGGATAGCTTGGGAATGCCTGATAAATCAAAGCCACAGGGACGTTTGTTGTCCTGTATCTGGGTCGTAGTGTTGACAGCAATGCTCTCCGGATGTTCCGGGGGGAGCAGTAATCCGGTCAAAGTGCACACCATTGATGCGGATTACACGGTACCCGGAACCGAGACGATGGATAGTAATCCGCGATATCTGCTGGGCCCCGAAGATAAACTGGAGATCAAGTTCATCGGTGATTCCAGTCTCAATACAACACTACTGATCACACCCGACGGTTTCATAACGATTCCTCTCGTTGAGAAACCTATCCAGTGTGCAGGCATGACAATCCAAGAGGTAACTGACAGCATCTTGTCTGAGTTGGGCAAGTACATAAACAACCCGATGATCTATCTGAATATTATCGAAATCGGCAGCATGCACGTGTTTGTGCTGGGCAATGTCAAGTTGCCTCAGGCCGTCAATGTTAAACCTCTGACCCTGGCGAGCGCCATCACAGCCTGTGGCGGAATACATCGGGATGGACAGCGGAAACAGATCATTGTGCTCAGACGCAATCCGGGCAAGGCGCCGACAATGTTCGAGGTTGATTTCACGGATCTTCTCGATGGCAAATCGCTGGCGCCGGACATCCCGTTGCAGCGCTACGATATCGTGATCGTTCCGAAGAGCCGTGTTGCCAAGATGCGTGATTGGGTTAGCGCAGTCTTCGCGAATAATTATGCTGTACTCCGTTTCGGACTTGAGGCGATCTGGCTCGATCAGGCAATTCAGAACGAACTTGATTTCTACAAAACAGGCAATTAGGACCGGATAATACGATGGAAGACACACCGAGAACAAATACAGATCTTGTTGCCAACCCGCACAAGGAAGCCGGACAGCTTTCCGTTCGTGAGTTTGTCGCAGTTGTATTCATTCATAAATGGACGATCTTTGTCTCCTTCCTGATCCTGCTCTTCGCTATCTTGTGGGGGCTCTCGCTGAGGGAGCGGGTATATGTGGCGTCCGTCAAGTTCTACATTAATCGCGCCCTGCAACAACAGGCGTCTCTACGCTATGTTGGGCTTCTGGAATGGGAAGAGGAGATCAACTCTCTGGCCGAAATGGGCCGCAGCCAAGGGGTGCTGACCGGTGTTGCTCGTGAATTTGATGAACTGCGCGGCTGGGAGAATCCGCCTCTGGCAAGAATGCAGGAGGTTGCTGGTAGCATCGCTACTATCGTTGAGGTGACACCAGTTCCCGAAACCGACATCATCAACATCCTGGTTCGGGATGCCGATGCAGATACGGCTCTAGTACTGGCGGAACTCTATGGAAGTAATTTCATCAAGGAGTTCATGCATATATCCCACAAGAGCCACGGTAAGGATTTCTTTGAGAATGCACTGATCGATCTGGAAAATAAAATCGAGGAGACGAACGCCAAGAAGGTAGTTCTTCAGTCAGAGCAGGACCTTTATAGCTGGGAACACGAAATTGGCGCCCTGAATGAGTCTGTTCAACTCCTGGAACGCGAGTTAATCAACATGCAGATGCGTCGAGGTATGTTGGAAAAACAGATTGAACTTGAGTCCCGGTTCTTCGATGACCCAGATAACTTTGTTCTGACAACCAGATTGAGGGAGAACAAGCTGATCGATCAAATCGAATATGAGTTGGGACGATTGGAATTTGAGCTTTCCCGTCTGAGCAGTACCTACACTGCAGAGCATCGTCTGGTCAAGGCTCAGCATATGCAAATCGAAGCAACAAAGATTCAACGGTTCTCAATGATTGAAGCGGTAATCGTCGAGAACAGACAACGTGTTGAGGAACTGTTTTCCGGTGAGATACATCTTCAACAAGAGATCGACCGGATCAGAAAACGTCTTGCCGAAATTCCGGCGGGTGCAGCGCAACTGGAATACTACAACTCCTACCTCGTCTCCCAATGGCGTCTTCATAGCGAGTTGATTCAGAAATATAATGATGCCGTTGCCAGTGTCGAACAGAGCCTGCTTGAAAACGAAGTCGTACAATTGGGACCTCCGAATATCGGTGGGCTTGAGGGGCAGACTCCCAAAATTGTGTCCTTTTTCGTTGCCCCTATTTTCGCCCTGCTCCTCTCGCTCTCCCTTGCTTTCCTTATGGAGGCCACCAATCATAGCTTCCAGAAGCCAGCAGATATTGAGGACTTTACCGGCTTGCCGGTATTAGCATCGTTCAGGAAGATCTAAGGTAGGATCATGAAGCATTTCATCGAGCAAAGCGCTATAGGGGAGAAGCCTAACCCCACCCATTTCAACGAAGAGATCCTCCCCGAGTTGGAGTCCCTCTATGCGGTACTTCGCCCGGAATTGGCCAAAAGTAACAACTTCATATATCTGGCCTCCACCAACAGGGGCGAGGGCTCAAGCACGATCGCCTGGGCATTGGCCTATTACATCGCCATGCGTGAGAACCAGGATTGTCTTTTTGTCGATGGTGATATCAAACATCCGGTGATAAGAGTGGACGACAGCATGCCGGAGTTGGGCCTGAGCGAATACCTGTTCTCGGATATTGATTTCAAGCTGCTCCCCTTCAAGACCGAGCTGCAAAACCTGTCCGCAATTCACAGCGGGAATATCAAAGGATCCTACGTCCATCTCTCGGATCAGAAATCGGACAATTTCATTGAAGAGGCAAGTCGCTTCTACCGGACCGTTATCTTCAATTCCGCGCCAGGGTTCAGCAAATATGCAGAGATGTGGGGCAAGCGATCCGACGCCCTGTTGGTTGTATCCCAATATCGTTCGACCAAACGTCAGATTCTGGAGAGGATGCTCCTGGGCTTCAAACAGGCCGACATCCCGGTTACGGGTATAATACTTAACAAAATCATCTTCCCCGTACCTGATTTCCTATATCGGCGGCTCTAATCATGCAGCGGGTGGTCTTTCAGAAAACACCCATTCTGGAGAGATTGGCCGGAAAGCTAGCCTTCAACGGTATCTTTTTCGCCGCAATCTTCATTGGATGTCTGCTTTCGTTAACCTTCAATAGCGGCAACTGGATTCACATTGTAGTCGTGGGGATCATCCCTTTCCTGATGTACGCCCTGATCAAGAACACCATGATGGTGTTTCTGATCTGGATCGGCTCAACGCCCATTCTCAGCAATTTTGTGCGCGTCAATCTTGGCGCAGGGATCCCGGATATCACCATCAACAGAATCGCCATCATTCTATTGATGATGACGCTTGTATTTCAGGCAGCCTCGAAGACCAGGACAATCAAGCGTACTACCGACCTTGAGTGGGCTATGCTGGGTTTCGGCCTGATTATCCTGCCCGCGATATTCAATGCATATGACCCAATTCAGGCCGGTCAGCAGATCTTCGATCACATCATCACCCCCTTCATCGTTTTCACGCTATCAAAGAATCTGATCTCCTCTCGTGAGATGATGCGCCCGCTGATCTGGACGCTGGGTATCGTAACCCTCTATTGCGCCGTTCTGGGATTCCAGGAGCACTTCACCGAATACAGCTTCTTCACAGATTCCGGAAGGTTGAACTGGACTCAGGAGGACATGGCGGACAGAATTCAGGGACCATTCGACAGCCCCCAGGTTCTGGGGTCAGTGATGGTTGGCGGAGTTGTGTTCTTCTTTTACCAGATGATAAATTCCGCTCGGAACAGTGTGAAGTTCTTCAGCCTACTCATTGTTGTCGTCCATACATTCGTGACCTACTGGACATACCGTCGCTCCGTCTGGATGGGCTATGTCGCTACAATGATATTCTTGGCTATGGTGGATAAACGCTTCCTGAAGATGTTCTCCGTAATGACGATTGTCGGGATTTTCCTGTTCATCTCTAACTGGGAGCTCATCTCCCAATCCAACGTTTTCCAGGAGCGGGTAGCCAATGCCCGTACCGTTAATGACCGCTGGGTAATCTGGATCACCAGCATCGAGATCATCAAACAATTTCCCGTCTGGGGTACCGGCCTTGGCTGGTTCGGCACCTATTTCCAGAAATATTTCACCTTCTTCGGCAATACGGTAACGACCGACTACGCCCACGGCATCACATCGGCCCACAATTCCTACATCCGGATGTGGGTGGAGGGGGGGCCGATGCTTCTTATCAGCTATTTGATCATCCTTGTACTGATGACCAAAAGAGTATTCCTGTTGCTAATCAAAAAGATCGAACATCCCTTCGTCGGCACGATGGAGGTAATGGTTTTCGTCGGTATCTGCCTTACTCAGTACCTGCAATCTCTGACCACCGACCTGATTTTTCACGGACAGTACTCGGCAATTCTGATCTTCGTCATCGGCGGGGTCCTGTTCCAGGACAAGCCCAAAATGAAACCGGTTGCCGCTTCTCATCCAAGTGTATACAAACCTCCCCCTGAGAATGAGGACACTTGAGGATCGCCATTCTGGCACCAACGGCTGCACCTGCGTTTCTGGCGGAAACGTCGGCTGCGATAGGTGGAGCGGAACGCCAGTTGGCTGCACTCGGACATGCTCTGACCGAACGGGGACATGAGGTTGACCTCCTCGTAGCCGGGACATCCGGAATCCCGGTTACGACCTCCTCCGGCACCATCTGGCCGATTTATCGTCTGGGGGGGGTACCTCTTCTCAAACTGATCCATCCCAAGGGCAGTTCGATAGTGAGATTCCTCCGTGAGAAACGGAGCGATGTCGTGCTCCAACGGGGAGCATCGGAACTGACCGGACTGTCAGCCTGGGCATGCGGGAAACTGAATATTCCCTTTGTTTTTTGTCTGGCAAGTGACACCGATCTGAAGCGAGGCGCGGAGATTCTACCTCATCCACAGGATCGCCTGCTGTACAGATGGGGACTTGCAAGAGCGGACAGGATTGTCGCCCAGACCCGAGACCAGGCCAGCCTGCTGGAGAGGGCCTATAAGAGGGAAGCGGTGGTTCTCCCCTCTTTCCCTCACTATTCAGCCCCCGCAACAACAAAAGAAGAGCCGGGCAGTGCCATTCTATGGGGGGGGAACATTCGTCCAATCAAGCGACCCGAGTGGCTCCTTGAACTTGCCCACCTCAGACCTGACCTTGACTTCATAGTGTTCGGAGGGATCGCCCCCGGTCATGCCAAGTATGCCGAGGATATCATCTCCAGGCTGATTGCGCAGCCGAACATCGAGTATCTTGGTCCCGTTGCCCCCGGAGATCTTGGTTCAGTATTTGACCGGTGTAAGATCCTGCTAAACACATCTGAGGCTGAGGGCTTCCCGAACACCTTCCTGGAGGCTTGGCAGCGGGGGCTTCAAGTCGTGGCGACAGTTGACGCAGATGGTTTGCTTAAAGAGCGAGGGCTTGGCAAGTTTACGGATTCCGTATCCGGCATATCGGCACATGTTTCCGATATTCTGAAATCGCCTGAAGATATTTCAGGAAAGAGAATATTGGACGCACGGGAATTTGTAGACGACAATTTCAATATGGAGCGGATCAGCGAACGCTGGGATACCCTGCTCAAAGATATGACCTCTTGAGCCATATCTTGAGGTCCAATTTCGCCGACCGGATCCGTGGTGGACACTTGAGTATAATTGCAATGAAATGATACCATTAGTACTGGATAATCGTTTTGCCAGTATGCTATACTTTCAACCTCAAACAAGCATGTGAAACAGTGCCGTTACATTCTCTTGGAGGGCATATCGAAACTTCGCTACCGATCTGAATTAGCTTGAAGATCATCTCAGCCACACATCAAGGAGTTCGAGCTTGAAGAAGACTTCAGTGATTGCTGACTCTGCTGGCGAGGGGTACAGAGGAAGGTCTGGCCCTAGCCTGACTCTTGTTTCCAATGTGCCCATGAATGAAGCGTACAACAGCGGTGCTGCCGCCAAACGGCTATTCGATTTGGTTACTGCGTGTATAGCGGTGCTTTTGCTTTTGCCAGTCTTTTTGATTGTAGCTCTGGCTGTGGCCATTTCTTCTCCCGGACCGCTCATCTTTACCCAGCGGCGAGTTGGGGAGAACGGCAATACCTTCAAGTTCTACAAGTTCCGTACGATGTACTTCAGGAATGACGATTCGATTCACCGGGCCTATTCCGAGCGTCTAATCAATGGCTGGGTGGCTCAGGGGAATTCTGACAATTCCTTCAAGATGGCAAACGACCCGAGAGTTACCCCTGTGGGCCGTTTCTTGCGAAAGAGCAGCCTTGATGAACTGCCCCAGCTTTTCAATGTTATCATGGGGCACATGAGTATGGTTGGCCCCAGGCCACCAATCGAGTACGAAGTGGAGTACTATCAGGAATGGCACAAGCAACGACTGCTGATCAAACCGGGAATCACAGGATTGTGGCAAGTCAGTGGCCGCAGCAGTGTACCTTTCGATGAAATGGTCATGCTGGATATCCACTACCTCGAACACTGGTCGCTCTTGCTTGATATCAAGATTCTGCTGCGCACTATCCCCGTCGTTCTCTTCGGAGTCGGCGGTGTTTGAGGACAATCTTTCGGTTGACATTCACGACTAGGCGAAATACACAGGGGCAAACGCTCCTGTTTTTTTGAGATGGAGGTATGCTATGATCACACTGGGAGTTATAGGAACCGGTTATTGGGGACCCAATCTGGTTCGGAACTTCATCAATCAACCCAATGCGACAGTCTCCGCTATCAGCGATCTATCGCGCGACCGGCTGCAGCACATGTCCAGTCTTTATCCCCATCTGAAAACGACACAGGATTATCGTGAGCTGATCGACGATCCGGGCATAGACGCCATCGTCATCGCCACTCCCGTCCGCGCCCACTTCAAGCTGGCCAAAGAGGCTCTGGAAGCCGGCAAGCACGTCTTCCTTGAGAAGCCCTTGACCGACAGTTCCGAGGACAGTCTCGCTCTGGTCAATCTTGCCAAGCAGAACAATCTCGTCGGTATGGTGGGGCACACGTTCCTTTACTCGCCTTCGGTTCTGAAGATCAAGGAACTTCTGGACGCCGGTGATCTTGGTGATATCCATTACGTAAGCACGACGCGCGTGAACCTGGGCCTTTTCCAGGACGACATCAACGTCGTTTGGGATCTTGCGCCCCACGACATCTCCATATTCAATCTGCTGCTCAACTCGGTCCCGGAAAAAGTGCACGCCGTCGGGCACAGTTACATCCAGCCTGATATCGAGGATGTCGGCTTTCTGACCTTCTCCTATCCGGGCGGACGCCTGGCCCACATCCATGTGAGCTGGCTCGATCCCAACAAGATCCGCAAGACAACGCTTGTCGGCTCGAAGAAGATGCTGGTTTACGATGATTGCTCGAATCTCGAGAAAATCCGCGTCTATGACAAAGGTGTCGACGTACATCGTCACTACGACACGTTCGGCGAGTTCCAGCTGGCCTATCGCTTCGGCGATATCCACATCCCCAAGCTGCAGGACGGCGAGCCCCTGAAGGCTGAGACAGCTCACTTCCTGGAGTGCATCACGGACAATGTGGAATGTCGTTCCAGTTTCGCCCACGGTCACCAGGTGGTCAAGGCGCTTGAAACGGCTTGCGAATCGATCCGCTGCGGTGGACGTGAAATTGCCATCGACTACAAGCTGGATCAATAGAGGGGGGATCATTTGGCGAAGATTGAGATCCCGGACTATGTGACCTTGACCGATCCCCGCAATATCGATGCGGGCGTGCTGGTCGGCTACAAAACCGGACGTCGCAACGTGCCTCTCGAATTGATGATCGGGGCGGGTGCAAATCTCCGCTCAGGGACAGTGATCTACCAGGGCTGCACAATCGGCTCGGGATTGGAGACCGGTCACAATGTGGTGATCCGGGAGGAGAATGAGATCGGCGATGATTTCGCTGTCTGGAACAACACCGTCATAGATTACGGGTGCAGGATCGGCAACGGCGTGAAGATTCACGCCAACGGTTACATTGCCCAGTTCACGGAAATCCATGACAATGTATTCTTGGCCCCCGGAGTGACGATCGCCAACGACATGCACCCCGGCTGCCCGCAGTCGGCGGAGTGCATGCGCGGTCCGATCATCGAGGAGGGCGTTCATATCGGTGTCAATGTAACCCTGCTGCCCATGATCCGGATCGGAGCCGGAGCGTTGATCGGCAGTGGTGCGGTGGTTACACGCGATGTGGCTCCGCGGACAGTGGTCTTTGGCAATCCGGCCCGGGAAACCAAGTCGATCTATGAACTCAAATGCGTTACGGACAGGCGTGAGCGCCCGTTCGATCCGCCATCCTGATTTCGTGTGTAAAGCGGGCGGCATACTCGTCCTGGCTTCAACGCTCAAAGTAGGCGGGGGTGAACTGGTTCTCTCCCGCCTCTTGCTTGAGTTGCAGGAACAGGGTCTGGGCCTGACTCTCCTGACTCTCAAAGAGGCCGGGCCGGTCGGAGATGAACTGGCCAGACAGTGTACCGTGATTTCGATGGGGCTGCGCAGTACGCGTAGCCCCTCTGTTTTATGGCATCTGCTCAAGGTGCTGCGCTCCGGCAACTATCGCCTCGTCTATATCCAGGATCACCATGACTGCCTGTTCTGGGGGCGCCTTGCCGCTGCCCTCGCCGGGTTCATCCCCACGGTCTCTCCCGTCCACAACTCGGCTCAGGGCGATCTCAGAGCATTCCGGTTGTATAATCGTCTGTTGCTTGGCTTGAGTCCCAATCTGGTGACGTTGGGGCCGTGGCAGGAGGAGGCTCTGCGACGTCGAGAGTGCCTGCCGGAGGGCTTCTGGCAGACCATTCCCAACCCGGTCGACCTGGCCCCGGTCGGGGAGCAGGTTAATCTGAAGACGGCAGCCCGTGAACGACTGGTGATCGGAGCGGTCGCAGCCCTGCGACCGGAGAAGCGGCATGATCTGATGCTCGAGTTGGTAGCCGTCTTGGGCCGTAGCCGTCCACTTGAGTTGTGGCTGATCGGTGACGGCGAGATGCGCGAGATTCTGACAAAGCAATGTGACGCACTGGGGATCAGCGACTCCGTTCATTTCCTGGGCAGGCGAGATGATGTAGCGGACCTGCTGCCCCGACTGGATCTTTTCCTCCTCACCAGCAGCGAAGAGGCTCTTCCCCTGTGCATACTGGAGGCAATCGCGGCAGCTGTCCCGGTTGCGGCAACTCCCCGGGGCGCCATTCCGGATCTTCTGGCCCAGGGACGTCGCGGTCTGCTTTTCAGCGGAGAGGATCCCTCCGCCTGGGCCAGACAGTTGGACATCTATCTGGCCAATCTGCCCAGTCCGGAGGAGCTTGCCGCCTGGGGACGGGAGATCGTCGCTGCGCACACGCCGGCGAAATTCACATCCAGCTATCTTGAACTGCTTGGCTACCTCGGGGGGGAGCGATGAAGATTCTGCAGGTGAACAAATTCCTCTACCCCAAAGGGGGCGCCGAGATAGTCTGTCTCGGTCTGGCTGGGCAACTTCAGACGGCAGGGCACGAGGTTTCGTTTTTCGGCATGGCCGATGAGCGCAACATACCCTGTCTGGATCAGGACTGTTTCCCCTCGAATATCGACTATCACGCCGAGCGTGGGATCGTCCAGAAAGTGCGTGAAGCGTTGCGCACCATCCACTGTCGGGAAGCTGGGCGGGGCATGGCCCGCCTGCTCGACAGGCGACGTCCCGATCTCATCCACATGCACAATATCTACCATCAACTCACCCCCTCGATTCTCCGGCCAGCGCGTGAGCGTGGAATTCCGATAATCATGACCCTGCACGATTACAAGCTCGCGTGTCCGGTTTACACCTTCCTGCGCGCCGGCCGCCCCTGCGAGGAGTGTCTGGGGGGGAGCCCTCTACCTCTGCTCAAGCATCGCTGCAAGGACGGCAGTCTCGCCGCGAGCGCCGTCCTGGTTGCGGAGGCTCTGTTTCACAAACTGACCCGTGCCTACGAGGACGTCACCTGTTTCACCTCCCCCAGCTCTTTCCTCCGTGAAAAGATGATTGCCGCTGGGATGTCTTCCGAGAGGATCATCCATCTGCCCAACAGCCTCCCCTTCCCCCAGGAGGCCATCGCCCGATCCTACATTGCGCCGCCGGCCAAAGAGAAACCGATCCTCCTGTGGGTGGGACGGATGAGCCACGAGAAGGGTCTGCGGACACTCTTGCGCGCCGCCGGTCAGGTTTCTGTTCCGTTTACGCTACAGCTGGTGGGTGACGGCCCGCAGGAGGCCGAATTGCGAGCTCTGGCGTCTGAGCTTGAACTCGGTCAAAGAGTTGAATTCCTTGGACGTCGCAAACGTGAGGAGATCCCCGACTTGATCCTGGCCTCGAGCGGCACGGTCCTGCCAAGCGAATGGTACGAGAATGCTCCACTTTCGCTTCTGGAGTCGCTGGCGCTGGGACGGCCGATCATCGGCAGTGCGATGGGGGGGATCCCCGATATGCTGCAGGACGGGAACACCGGCTGGCTTTTCCCGGCGGGCGATGAGGATGCCCTGGTCGCGACGCTTGAGGAGTGGGGCTCCTCTGATACGGAACGTGATCGGCGCGGTGCGCTGGCCTGGCAGGATGCCCGCCTCAGATTCCACCCGGATACCGTTCTGGCTTCGACCATGCAACTCTACCAAAGATTCACAAATCGCTAAATCATATTGCCAGAATTCCTGACCTACTGCTATTCTCCCGCCGCTCGTCAAAAGGGAGGATTACATGTTGAAACGTATCTGCATTCTGTTTGCCATTATTGCTCTGATGGCAGGCTGCACCGCCAAGCAGCAAACTACTACTGATCCTTGGCAGGATGAAGCAGCTGAAGAGCAATACTCGGCAGACAAGGATACTCTGACCTACAATTTCCTCGCAGAGTCGGAACCCGAAGTTTCGCCCCCCGCGGAGGAGGCGGCTGATCTGCCGGTAATCGAAGAGGAGCAAAGCACGGCTGCCGTGATTACGCCTCCTGTTGCGGAACCGGCCGAGGAGACGATCGAGGTCGTTCCCCAGATCGAAGAGGGTCCCCTGTACTGGGTCCAGATCTTCGCATCGAACAGCCGCAAGAGTGCCGAAGAGGTCGCCCTTGAGGCAGACAACAAGATCGAGGAGCGAGTGCGCATTCTCTTTCTTGAGCCCTACTACAAGGTGTTGGTCGGCGGTTTCCCCCTCAAGGACACTGCTGTTGAACTCAGACGCGAGTTGACCCAGATCGGGTACAAGGACGCCTGGATATTCCAGAAGTAGAAGCCGGGACTGTACACCATGCCTGAATTGAGAAAAGATCCCGTCATAGGACGCTGGGTAATCATCTCAGCCGAACGTGGCAAGAGACCGATGGATTTCCCCCACAAAACGGAGAAACTGCGTGGGGGATTCTGTCCATTCTGCCCCGGGCACGAGAAGAAGACCCCACCCGAGGTGTTGTCCTATCCGGCCATTCCCGGAGACAGCACATCGGAGTGGAGTGTGCGTGTTGTTCCAAACAAGTTCCCCGCACTGATCATTGAGGGCGATCTTCAGCGCAAGGGGATCGGTCTGTACGACATGATGACGGGTATCGGTGCCCACGAGGTGGTCATCGATACTCCGGATCACGGCAAGAGCCTGGCCGATTATGATGAGAGCCATATCTCCAATGTTCTGGAAGCTTATCAAAGCCGTCTTCGTGATCTCTCACATGACAAGCGCTTCCGCTACATCCTGATATTCAAGAATCAGGGCGAGGAGGCTGGTGCCAGCCTTGAACATTCGCATACTCAGCTGATCGCGACGCCGATCATCCCCAAGCGGGTGATCGAGGAGCTCGAGGGGGCTGCAAGCCACTTCGAGATCAAGGAGCGGTGCATATACTGCGACATCATCGATCAGGAACGATTCGATGGTCGGCGACTGATTTTCGAGAATGACGATTTCGTGGCGATCTCACCTTTTGCTGCGCGCTTCCCCTTTGAAACGTGGATTCTCCCCAAACGACACGAATCCCATTTTCATAAGATGGAGCCGGCACAGCGGCTGCAATTGGCGAGTCTGCTCAAAGTGATCCTCAGGAAATTGAATCTGGCTCTGGATAACCCCGCCTACAATTTCGTGATTCATACAGCGCCGATCAATGACCGTAAGGACTGGTATTTCCACTGGCACATCGAACTGATGCCCAAGCTCACTCAGGTTGCGGGGTTCGAATGGGGGAGCGGTTTCTATATCAATCCGACCCCACCTGAGGAGGCGGCCGGGTATCTCCGAAATCTGAAACTTGATTAAAAACTGTTGGCTGCGGAGGCGGGCATGCTCGACAAACTCAAAGTGGTTTTCGTAGCAGCAGAAGCATTGCCTTTCGCGAAGTCCGGTGACTTGGCGGATATTTCCGGCTCCCTTCCCCGCAAACTTCGTGAACTTGGTCACGATGTCAAGCTGTTCATGCCACGCTACTCCCGGATTGACGGACGGAAATTCCCCTGCAAGACTGTTTTTGAGGCACGAACCCCCTTCTACATGGATCAGACTGGTTCGACGTTTCGACTGCAGTTCTGGCAGGATCCTGCCGGTATCGAAGTCTACTTCATCGACACTCCTGAGTACTTCGATCGCAGAGGTCTCTTCACCGATCCGCTGACCGGGCAGGTCTATCCCGACGACGGCGAGCGATTTCTCTTCTTCTCCCTCTCGGTTCTGGAAGCTCTTGATCGTCTGGGTGATGATGTGGATGTCATCCATTGCAATGACTACCATACCGGCATGCTGCCTGCCCTGTTGCGCATGTACTATCGCCATAAACCGGGATTGGATAAAACGGGCACGGTGTTCAGCATTCACAATCTGGCTCACCAGGGAGTGTACGATCAGAAACTCTGCGCCCAGGCAGGATTGCACGGCAGAGAGTTGCTTCATGGCGGCCCGTTCGAATTCTATGGCAAATTGAATTTCATGAAGGCCGGCATCGAGTGCGCAGATATGATCTCGACAGTCAGCCCTCAGTATGCTCGGGAGATCAGGAACTCAGCCGAATTCGGCTATGGGCTGGAGGGGGTGTTGGACAGTCGCGCCGACTCGCTTATCGGTATTCTGAACGGCATCGATGATGTCCTGTGGTCTCCTGAAGCGGATGACCTTCTGACTACCAACTACAATGCAGCGAGTGTCGTCACGGGCAAAGAGGTGAACAAGATCGCCATCCTCAAGGAGGCGGGACTTGAATACGACCCAGCCCTGCCCCTTTTCGGCATTGTCTCCCCCCTGATTAATCAGAAGGGATTCGACCTTTTCGAACCGGTCATGGATCATTTGATGAGTCTCCCCATCCAGATGATCGTTCTTGGTTGCGGCCAGAAGGAGATCGAACTGGCGTTTCATGACTACTCAAGCAAATACAACGACCGTCTGGCTCTGCTTCTCAAGTTTGATGAACGACTCGCACACATGATCGAAGGGGGGGCGGACTTCTTGATCATGCCCAGCCGTACCGAACCATGCGGCCTCAACCAGCTGTACAGCTTCCGCTACGGGACAGTCCCGATTGTCCGTTTGACAGGCGGGCTGATGGATACGGTGCAGGATGTCGAAACGGCGACCAAAGGCACCGGTTTTACATTCAGGGATTATACGCCGGAGGCCCTTTTGAGCACGATAGAGCGGGCCACTGCCTTCTTCGGCAAGACTGAGGACTTCAATTCTCTCCGTCGCCACATAATGGGTCTGGACTATTCGTGGGAAGCATCAGCACGACGATATGCAAGCCTCTATCAGATTACCATTCTTCGACAAGCCGGACTCAAGCGGGATGCCGACTATCTACTTGCCGAACTCCTCGCCACGTAGGTACTTTATAGTCTATCTCTTTCCAATAATGGACTTAGCCCCTTGACACCCGGGGCTCTTTGTTCTATTCATATGCGTGCGATGCGGGAATAGCTCAGTGGTAGAGCACGACCTTGCCAAGGTCGGGGTCGCGAGTTCAAATCTCGTTTCCCGCTCCTCAAAGCTCTTCGTCTGTGACGAGGAGCTTTTTCTTGCTCCTCAGTCGCCAGATTATGCCGTATGAGGGTTGACTGGCTTAAAGGAGCTAAGTATAGTTTCTACAACGTTGTTAGGGATTCCTATCGACTGACATTGGCGGCATGGCCAAGTGGCTAAGGCGACGGTCTGCAAAATCGTTATCCCCGGTTCGAGTCCGGGTGCCGCCTCCCCAAGCCCCCGCTTCATCAAGCTGAAGTGGGGGTTTTGATTTGTCTTCCGAATCAGGATCTGTTGGGATACTGCATGATCCGATGGAGCAAAACGGGTACATCTGCCGGAGTGGTGGAATTGGTAGACACAAAGGACTTAAAATCCTTCGGTCCTTTGGGCCATGCGGGTTCAAGTCCCGCCTCCGGTACCTGAGCCAACAGTGACCGCCTCACATTGTGAGGCGGTTTTTTACTGGATATTGCTGAACCTGCGCCCATCGGTTCAAATCTCATCTATTCCCGTATTACTTTGGGACACCCCTAACATTCCGGTCTGTTTGCTCCCCATCCTACCCTTGAGTATCCACTCTGTTCTGGCGTGTATAATGCTGTTCACCGGATGTGTCTTAAAGGGGTGAATCGTGGAGCACAACATCAAAATAGCCAGAGAGCAGCTTGAGGCGGCAATCAAGCTCGGCCTGACAAGTAACCCAAATGAGATCGAGATTCTGCTCAATCGACTTGATGCGGCAATACTGGAATCTGCCGACCATCAACGGAAGCTATTCGCACTCCAAAATGCTTTTGATATCCTGCAGGGTGTTGTAGCCGACCAGACCTCGCGCATCAATGCACTTGAAAACGCCATTCGTGATTATCTGGATCCCGATTGTGCGCGCAACGGAGTGATGGTATTAGAGACGGTTCTGGAGAAGGAGCTGGGGGAAGAGGTTGAGCTGTTTCCCGCCTGATATGCTCACGAGTATCGCCGCCGGCTAATCCAGTTCGGAGACAATCAACCGATACTTCCCTGCGGATGTGCGCGGGATCTCCTCCAGGAGTTCAACTTCTATTCTCATATCTTCACCCAGACCCAACTTCAACTCTGACAGGACTGCCTGCAGTTCGATCGGAGCAGGGTGGCGCTTGGGTTGCATTATCAACCTGATCGCACCCACCTCCGTTTGCCGCACCTGGAATGCCTCGATCCAATCCGAGTTGTAGAAGGGTTCAAAGTGATTGAAGAACGCACCGTGAACCCTGCGCCCATCCCCGGTCACGATGAAATCACGAATCCGCCCCTGCAGGTTGGAGATCCGTTCCAGCCCCCGGCCGCACGGACAGGGATCCCGACGGATACTGCCGCCATCTCCCGGTGCGTAACGGATGAAAGGCATCGCATAGTTCAACAGGTTGGTTGAGACGATCTCACCGCTGTCACCATCGGGTACCTGATGACCATCATCGTTCACGATCTCGACGAAAACCCCCTCCATGTTGAGGTGATACCCATCGTACTGATCACACTCGAAAGAGAGGATGCCGCCATCGTTGTTCCCGTAGATATCGTGTACGGTCCCCCCTGCACCCACTTCAATCTCGCTTCTCCAGGCGGGAGGTAACGCCTCGCTGGTTGTGAAGAAGTGACTGACAGCTATCTCGGCGCTATTCTCACGCAGCCACTCGGCAAAGAGACGGAGGCTGCTGGGATAGGCATAGAGCAGGGGAAATGGGCGGTCGCGCAGAAGTTTTGCGTACCGTGCGAAATCCTCGTCCCGCAGATGATAGCTGGGCTGATGAATGGCCCCATTGAGCCAGAGATAGGTCCGCTGTTTGAAGTCAACCTCTGCGGGTACCAGGGCTCCACCCGAAAGGGTCGTCCACGCATCTCCGGGTCGAAATCCCACCTGGTTCCAGGCGCGCCAGATGAACGCCCAGTGATAGCTGTGACTGCGTCGATCGATGAAGTACTTGAGTGGGACCCCCGTAGAACCGCTTGTGGCCTTGGGACGAGGTTGCCAGGTGTCGAAATCATCCGCCATCATGGCTTTCCCCTCGCGGCGGATAATCTCCTTGGTCAATACAGGCAGACGCTCAAGATCGGCAGGAGTCTGGATATCCTCGGCGGACAACCCCAATTCACCGAAGATCCTTTTGTAATAGGGGACCTTGGCCACTGCATGACGGATCAGATCCTGGACAGCCTGCCATTGACGCCCCTTCAACTCATCATGGCTCAACCATTGGGATTGATCGACGAGAGGATACTCCCGAATCGAATCTGTTTTTCTGAAACAGTCGACGAGTCTTACGCCGAATTTACCGAGCGTCCACAGCGGATAGTCCAAATCAGCTCCCTCCATAGAGCATAGATTATCCGCTGTACCAGATCATGACAAGCCCTTTCCCTGTCACGAGTTCTGCGTTCAGGCAGTATTCTTCGGCCAGCGTGTCACAACTCTGCCATCATGACAGTGCCAATGCAGTCACCCCTTGGCAGCCCAAAACACAGATACCATATCTTGTTATATTATCACCACTTACAATTCGGTGCTTTTAGTCACTCTGGCACATTGCTTTCTATAGAGGATGTGACCCCTAATCTAAGGAGAATGGAATGGGCAAGGTAATCGGAATAGATCTCGGCACGACCAACTCGTGTGTTTCAGTCATCGAGGGCGGCGAGCCCAAAATCATCCCCAACAGCGAGGGCCACCGCACTACCCCCAGCATAGTTGCTGTAACTGAGGACGGTGAGCGGCTGGTCGGTCAAATCGCCAAGCGTCAGGCCGTTACCAATCCCCAGAACACCGTGTATTCGATTAAGCGGTTCGTTGGCCGCAAGTACAACGAGATCAGCCGTGAGATGGAGGAGGTGCCCTATAAGGTCATCCGGGCCTCCAACGGCGACGCTCGCATCATGCTGGGCGACAAAGAGATGAGTCCCCCTGAAGTGGGCGCCCTGATTCTCCGGAAACTCAAGGAGACGGCCGAGGAGTATCTCGGTGAAACAGTCAGCGAAGCGGTCATAACCGTACCGGCCTACTTCAATGACAGCCAGCGTCAGGCGACCAAGGATGCCGGCAAGATCGCGGGCCTGAATGTCCGGCGCATCATCAACGAACCGACAGCCGCCAGCCTGGCATATGGATTGGAAAACAAGGCTGATCAGACTATCGCCGTCTTTGACCTTGGTGGCGGTACTTTCGACGTTTCCGTCCTGGAACTCGGCGATGGCGTCTTCGAGGTCAAATCGACCAATGGCGATACCCACCTCGGTGGCGATGATTTTGACCAGGCGATAATCGAGTGGCTCGCCTCCGAGTTCAAGTCCAAGGAGGGGATCAATCTGATGAATGATCCCATGGCTGTTCAGCGTCTGAAGGAAGCTTCGGAGCAAGCGAAGCAGGAGTTGTCGACCCGAACCACCAGCGACATCAATCTGCCGTTCATAACAGCAGACAAGAGCGGCCCGAAGCATCTGAACGTGTCGCTCTCACGCGCGAAATTCGAGGAGCTCACAGAGTCGCTGGTCAATCGCACCATCGAACCCTGTCGCCGTGCAATCAGTGATGCCGGCCTGACTGCGGCGGATATCGATGAGGTCATCCTGGTTGGCGGTTCATCACGGATCCCGCGGGTGCGTGAGGTCGTGAAGGAGATATTCAAGAAGGAGTCCAATCACAGTGTCAATCCCGATGAGGTTGTCTCCCTTGGCGCAGCCATTCAGGGCGGGATCCTGGCCGGCGATGTGAAGGATGTCGTTCTGCTCGACGTCACACCTCTCAGTCTGGGTATTGAAACCTTGGGTAACGTGATGACTCGACTCATCGATCGCAACACGACAATCCCGACGCGAAAATCACAAATCTTCTCGACCGCCGCCGACAATCAGGACACCGTGGATATCCATGTGCTCCAGGGTGAGCGGCAAATGTCAAATGACAACAAATCCATCGGCCGTTTCCAGCTGGCCGGTATTCCGCCCTCGCCTCGTGGCATACCTCAGATCGAGGTGAGCTTTGACATCGATGCTAATGGAATTCTTTCCGTTAATGCTAAAGATAAAGCAACAGGTAAAGAGCAATCCATCAAGATCCAGGCTTCCAGCGGTCTTGATGATTCCGAGATCGACCAGATGGTAAACGACAGCGAGAAGTTCGCCGAAGAGGATAAGGTCAAGCGGGAGCTCATCGATTCCCGCAACAACGCCGAGGCGCTTGTCTATCAGACGGAAAAGCAACTTGAGGAGCACAAGGAAAAAATCGATGATGCGATCAAATCGGAGATCGAAACAGCTCTCCAGGAGGTCAAAGGTGCCCTCGAAGGTGAGAGCAAAGAGGCTATCGATGAGAAGGTGGAAAAGCTCAACAAGGCCTTGCACAGTTTCTCTCAGAAGCTCTATGAGGAGGCTGCAGCTTCCCAGCAGGCAGAGGCGGCGAGCGCAGCCGGCGGACAGACGGGAGCCGATCCCGAGCAACATGCCGGTGACGCTCCCGATAAGGAGGAGAAGGGCAAAGCTGTTGATGCCGATTTCGAAGTCATGGACTGACACGTCAACGACTGTGTTTCCAGGAGGGGGGGCCTGCAACAGGCCCCTCCTCTTTCTAATATAGAGGAGATAGTGCGCCTTCGCGTAATGCGAGTCGTCTGTGAACCTGCGGCCTAATCACAGGATCAAATCACTCCGGATTACATTCACACAACATCTATCGCTGTTCACCTGCCGCTTCCTCTCATTATTGCAACATCGCAGGGCCCTGTCTGTGAAGCAGATGGATCTACTCTGAACCCTGTTTCGAAACAATTGGAGACACTCGAGAACCCCCGTGCCGATTGAGGAACGGGATACTCCCACCCAGCTTGACTTTCCGCACTTGCCCCTTAATCCCATTGTCTTTTGCGATACGTTTCGCAAGGTAGTGGAGTATCGCCAATCCTCGAAATTCACCACTTGGGCACAAGGCAGATACTGCCCGTTATATTCCATTCTGCATTTCACACTCGAACAAAGATTTCCCTTCTTTTTAAAGGGGATACGCTCATCCCCGGATTGGCCATTGCAGAAAGGGAGTGCGGATAGTGGTAATATCGCCCTTGGTATAGCGCATGCACTGATCGCGGTTGTCTGCAGGAAAACAGGAGGATGGAGAAAATGAGTACCGCGATTAAAAGCACTTTGGATCCCAGCAAGAAGTCAATGGCCGCCGAAAGGTTTGAGGAACAACTCTTCGAGCGTATCGTCGGACAGGATCAAGCCGTTGAAAAACTGGCACGTCTTTATCAGATCTACCTGGCTGGGCTGTACCCCCCGCAAAGACCAATCGGAAATTTCCTTTTCCTGGGGCCCACCGGCAGCGGCAAGACTCGCACTGTTGAGGCTGCCTGCGAAATACTCTTCGGTACCGCCAACGCGGTGTTGAAAATTGATTGTGCCGAATACGCCCACAGCCATGAAATCAGTCGCTTGATCGGCTCACCTCCCGGATATCTCGGCCATAGAGAGACGACACCCTATCTTTCTCAGTCGAATCTTGAACGTTACAGAACACCCGAGTTGGATCTCACATTCGTCTTGTTCGATGAAATTGAAAAAGCCAGCGATACGCTGTGGAGTCTGCTCCTCGGTATCCTCGATAAGGGTCGTCTGACTCTGGGCGACAATACCGAAGTGGACATGACAAAGACCATCATCATCATGACGGGCAACATCGGCGCCCAAGGTATCGAGAAGCTGCTGGATGGCGGGATCGGCTTCGCCGGCAGCAAGATTGATGTGGCGGATGACAAGTTCGGCCAGCAGGTCAATGCGACCGTCATCGAGGCCGCAAGGCGGAAGTTCTCCCCCGAATTCATGAACCGAATCGACAGCACGGTAGTCTTCAAGAATTTGACGGAATGCCATATCCGCAAGATCCTGGAGATCGAATTGACAGCTCTGCAGCGGAGAATCATGCAGTCCTCCGGCGAAACGAAGTTCTCATTCGAGATCAGCAACAACGCCAAGGAATTCCTGCTTCATGAGGGAGTCGATCTCAAATACGGTGCCCGTCATCTGAAACGCGCCATCGAAAGGTTCCTGGTCTATCCGATGTCGAATCTGATCTCTACTGGTCAAATCCACTATGGCGATCATCTCTGCATCGATTTCCTCGATAAGGACAAAGGACTCGAGTTCCTGAAGGAAGCTCCCAAGCTGAAAGTTATTGGCGAAGCGCTCCCTCTTTAGACTCAGTGGACTTGACAAAGACGTGAGTAACGTTTTATATGCTAGCCATTGAGTATGATGGGAGGGCGCTTAGCTCAGCTGGTTAGAGTGCATGCTCGACACGCATGAGGTCACTGGTTCGATCCCAGTAGTGCCCACCGAACGAAGGGCCAGGCGTTACAGTCTGGCCCTTTTTTCATATACACATTTTCGCTAAGCTGCTAGTTGTTGCGGAACTTGACCATTCCAGACTGTAAGAGGATGCCATGTCGATTGAGTTAACGCTGCCCGATGAACAAGTATTGAAGCTGGAATCGCCTCTGACCGTTGCCGATGCCGTAGGGGCAATCGGTGAGGGTCTGCGTCGCCGGGCAATTGCCGCTCGCCTTGATGGCAAGTTGATGGATCTGCACACCGCACTGACGGAGAACGGCCGTTTCGAAGTCCTGACCGACAGAGACGAGGACAGTCTCGCCGTTCTGCGCCACAGCACTGCCCACCTCATGGCCTGGGCGGTCAAGGAGCTGTTTCCCGGGGCCCGCTTCGCTTTCGGACCCGATGTCGAAAACGGTTTCTACTACGATATCCTTGCTGATGCCCCCTTCACGCCCGATGACCTTACCACGATCGAACAAAAAATGAAGGAGCTGGCCCGCACGAAGGTCCCCTTCACCAAAAGGTCAATGGGTCGTGACGAAGCGGTGGCCCTCTTCTCCGAGCAGGGGCAGAATTTCAAGGCCGAGCACATTGGCGACTTGCCCGAGGATGAGGAGATTTTCCTATATAATGTGGGGGAGTTCACCGATCTGTGTGGCGGTCCCCATGTCCAGAACACCTCCATCATCAAGGCTTTCAAGCTCATGAGCGTCGCGGGCGCCTACTGGAAGGGCGACGAAAAGCGCGAGCAACTTCAACGCATCTACGGCACAAGCTGGTTCAAGGCAAAGGACCTCACGGCACATCTCGAAATGCTGGCCGAGGCCGAGAAAAGGGACCATCGCAAACTGGGTCAGAAGCTCGAACTCTTCGGCATCAAGGAGGAGGCGGGTTCCGGGCTGGTGTTCTGGTATCCCAAAGGCGCCGTTCTCCGCGAACAGGTCGAAAATCATTGGAAGGCCGAGCACAGAAAACGGGACTACCAGTTGGTGGTCAGCCCCCATATCTTCAGAGGCGAACTCTGGCAGACCAGCGGGCATCTCGATTATTACGCCGACGACATGTACACCTTCGAGCAGGACGATCAACTTTATGTCGTGAAGCCCATGAATTGTCCGGGCCACATTCTGATATTCCAGAGCGACCTCAAAAGCTATCGCGATCTGCCCCTGCGCTATGCCGAGTTGGGGACAGTCTACCGCTACGAAAGGAGCGGCACCCTGCATGGTCTGCTCCGGGTACGCGGCTTCACTCAGGATGACGCCCACATTTTCTGCACGCCGGATCAATTGGTCGATGAGGTAGAGAAGCTGATCACATTCTCCAAGGAGCTGCAGGAGACCTTCGGCTTTGTCGAGTTCAAGGCAGAATTAAGTGTGCGTGATTCCCAGAACACGGACAAGTATATCGGCTCCGACGAGGAGTGGGCGGAGGCCGAACAGGCGCTGCGGGTGGCGCTGGATCGGGTCGGCCTGGAAGTTGAGCGGATGGAGGGCGAAGCCGTCTTCTATGGTCCCAAGATCGACATCAAGCTCAAAGATGCTTTGGGCCGCCTTTGGCAAACCACGACAATCCAGTTCGACTTCAATCTGGGTCGCCGTTTTAATGTCCAGTATGTTGATGCCGATGGTCAGCACAAGCACCCCTACATCATTCATCGCGCCCTGCTGGGATCGATCGAGCGCTTCATCGCCATCCTCACCGAGAATTTCGCCGGGGAATTCCCGCTGTGGCTTGCGCCTGTCCAGGTGGCTATCCTGCCCGTCAGCGCCCCCTATCGTGATTACGGACAGAAGGTTTACGAGACATTGCGCAACGCCGGCATCCGGGTCGAACTGAATGAACGTGATGAGAAGGTGGGGGCCAAGATCCGAAATGCGGAATTGCAGAAAATTCCCTACATGCTGGTTGTCGGCTCACGGGAGATGGAGGAGTCCTCAATCTCGGTGCGAAGTCACAAAAATGGGGACGAAGGGTCCAGCCCGATTGACGATTTCGTCAAAAGGGTCCTTGACGAAATAGCTGCCAAGAGCTAATTTGGTTCCTTACATACAAATACGGAAAGAAGAGACTTCTCTCACCTGACGACCGCCCAGTGCGAGTTTTCAGAGTTCAGAACACCTGGTGGGGTGGATGTCTCGACGTCCGCTCTTTTTTTTTTACCAGGAGGTGTATCCATCAGAAGAGATTCCGACGAACCCCGCGTCAACCAGCGTATTCGAATTCCCGAAATTCGATTGATAGACGAGGAAGGTACGCAAGTCGGCATCATCGCGACTTCTATTGCCATGAACATGGCGCAGGAGCGTGGACTGGATCTTGTCGAAGTTTCACCGGGATCCCGTCCCCCTGTCTGTCGAATCATGGATTTCGGCAAATACAAGTACGAATTGAGCAAGAAGGCCAAGGAGGCGCGGAAGCGTCAGCACCAGGTCACCGTCAAGGAGGTGCAGTTTCGGCCCAAGACTGATGAGCACGACTATCAGTTCAAGGTCCGCAACATTCTCCGCTTCCTCGACCACAAGGACAAAGTCAAGGTTACTCTCCGCTTTCGCGGTCGGGAAATGAGCCACATGGATTTCGCCATGCAAACCTTCGAACGGCTCCTGGAGGAGCTGTCGAGTCTATGCAAAGTGGAGCAGAAACCCAAGGTGGAGGGGCGAACCGTCGTAATGGTTCTGGCCCCACTGCCCGAGGCCGAGAAAAAGAGGGTCCAAAAAGCCCAGGCCAAAGATGAACTCGAGAACGAAGCCCCGCGCGACTGATTCGATCAGTTGGACAGGCGGGAACCCATTTGGCGATCGCTGCCCCAATGACGGTGTAGTGATCGTAAAGGAGGGGTAAAATGCCCAAGATGAAAAGCAACCGTGCAGCCATGAAAAGGTTCCGCACAACCAAGAGTGGGAAGATTCGCCGTAAGAAGGCTTTCCAGAATCATATCCTGACGAAGAAATCAACCAAGCGTAAGCGCAATCTGCGTGAACACACACTTGCGTCCAAAGCCGATACCGCGCGCATCAAGAGGATGATCCTCTCCGAGTAACAGCAAGGCGGAGTCGAATCATCACATTCCATTCAGGAGGAAAGAACAATGTCTCGCGCAATGAATAACGTTGCCTCACGCGCACGTCGCAAGAAGATCCTCTCACGCGCAAAAGGTTTTCGCGGCAAGAGGAAGAGCTCCATACGTCAGGGTACGGAAGCAGTCCATCGCGCTGGTCAATACGCCTATCGCGATCGTCGTGTCCGGAAACGGGAATTCCGCAAACTCTGGATCATCCGCATCAACGCCGCTGCTCACCTGCACGGTCTGAGCTACAGCCGTTTCATGTTCGGCCTGAAGGCTCTTGAGATCGAGATTGATCGGAAGCAGTTGGCCGAAATGGCTGTCACGGATCCCGCCGCCTTCGGCAAGCTCGCTACATCCGTTCAGACTGAACTAGCCAAAGCCAGCTAGAGGGGGGCTCTTGCAACAGGAAATCGATGGCCTGAAAGTAGAATTCGAGCAAGAGATCGCGAATGTCGACAGTGAGAAATCCCTTGAAGCGCTCAGGGTCAGGTACCTTGGGCGCAAGGGGATTCTTGCAGGTTTGTTCAAGCAACTCGGCGCGGCCTCCAAAGAGGATAAGCCCCTGCTCGGCAAGTCCATTCACGGACTCCAGAAGCTGGTTCAGGAGACCTTGGATGCGAAGAACGCCGAGATCGCGCTCAGCGGAGACGAACTGACTCCGGCCGGGTTTGATCCCAGCTTGCCGGGACGACTGCCCTGGCGGGGCAATCGCCACGTTCTGGCCGCAGCGCTCGACGATGTCATCGCGATTTTTCACGGTATGGGTTTCTCCGTCGCCGACGGCCCCGAGGTGGAACTCGATTTCTACAACTTCCAGTCGCTCAATTTCCCGGACGATCACCCTTCGCGTGATCTGCAGGATACCTTCTACGTCGACAACGACGTGCTGCTGCGCACCCACACGAGCCCCGTGCAGGTGCGCTACATGGAGAACAACCCGCCCCCGGTACGCATCATCGTGCCGGGGCGAGTGTATCGCAACGAGGCCATAGACGCATCCCATGCTGCGGAATTCCACCAGATGGAGGGGCTCTATGTCGACAAGTCGGTTACCCTGGGTGACCTGAAAACGACACTGAGCCATTTCGCGCGTGAGTATTTCGGCCCCGCTGCCAAGCTCCGCTTTCGCCCGCACTTTTTCCCCTTCACGGAGCCCAGCGCTGAGGCCGACATGACGTGCTTCATCTGCGGCGGCAAGGGGTGCCGCGTATGCGGGAATACCGGGTGGATTGAGATCCTCGGCGCCGGCATGGTGCACCCCAACGTATTCAGCTCCGCCGGCTACAATCCCGAAGAGGTTACCGGATTCGCATTCGGTTTCGGCATCGAGCGGATCGCCATGCTCAAATACGGCATCGAGGATATTCGCCTGTTCCTCGAAAACGATACCCGTTTTCTCTCGCAGTTTTAGGAGACCGCCATGCTGATCAGTCTGAACTGGCTGCGTGAATATGTGGATTTTGATGTTGAGCCAAAGCAACTCGCCGAAGATCTGACCATGATCGGTCTCAACGTCGAGGGTGTCGAGCACCAGCCCAACCCGTTCAACGATCTCCGCATCGGCAAAGTACTCACCTGCGAACAGCACCCCAATGCCGACCGCCTTTCGGTCTGCACCGTAGATATCGGCGAGGATGAGCCGCGCAGCATCGTCTGTGGCGCGCCCAACGTCAAGGCAGGGCTGGAGGTGCCGGTGATACCCGCAGGCGGCTCCATGCCCGACGGCACCCTGATCAAAAAGGGGAAGCTGCGTGGGGTCAAATCCGAAGGGATGATCTGCTCCGGCAGGGAGCTCGGCATCTCGGGGGATCATGACGGCATCATGGCGCTGGACTACAATGCGGCACCCGGCACGCGCCTGTCTCAATTCCATGGCTCCGAGGACTGGGTGCTGGATATCGAGGTTACGCCCAATCGTCCCGATCAACTAGGCTACCTGGGCGTTGCCCGTGAGGTCGCCGCCCTCTATGAGGGGAAGCTGCGCCTGCCGGCTGTCGCTATTGCCGACGATTCGCTGGCGGATATGCCCCAGATTCCTGTTGAGATCGAGGATGGCGAGGGGTGCCCGCGCTACATCGCCCGTCGTCTGCGTAATGTGAAAGTGGGTCCGAGCCCGGAGTGGCTCTGCCGACGACTGGAATCCATAGGTCTCCGCCCGATCAACAACGTGGTGGACATCACCAACTTCGTACTCTTCGAAACCGGCCAGCCTCTGCACGCCTTCTCGGCGGAAAAACTGGCGGGGGGGCGCATCATCGTGCGTCGAGCCCGGCAGGGGGAGACCACGATCACCCTGGAGGAGAAAGAGGTCAAGCTGGAGACCGGCGATGTGGTCATCGCCGACGAGGAGAAAACAGTCTGCATCGCCGGGATCATGGGCAGCGACAACTCCCGGGTAGCGGATGATTGCGGTGAGATCGTACTGGAGAGTGCCCTCTTCGAACCCAAGAGCGTGCGGCGCACCCGCAGCCGACTGGATATCTCCACCGACGCCTCCTACCGCTTCGAACGGGGAGCGGATTTCGACATGGTGGCCTACGCGAGCGCAAGAACATCGGCGCTCCTGGCTGAGGTTGCCGGGGCGACCGTTGCGACCAGCGCCAACGATGTCATCCCCGTCGAGCCGACACCCATTGTTCTGGAACTGCGTCTGACCAAGGTCAACGGTCTCCTGGGCACCAGCTTCAGCCCCGAAGATGTGAGGGATATTCTGACCCGACTCGAGCTCAAATCGGAGATCAAAGGGGAGAGCCTGCTGGTTGACATCCCCTGGTTCCGACGTGACCTGTTGATCGAGGTTGATCTCATCGAGGAGGTGGCGCGACTCTACGGATTCGACAACATCCCCTCGGAGAATCGGGTCTCCAACCTGCTCCACGCGCGCCTGAGCCCGCGCGAGCGGGTTATCCGCAGGTGTCATGAAACACTGACGGGCCTGGGTTGCCAGGAGGTCGTCACGAGCAGCTTCATGGATGAGAAGAGTCTCGATCTCATGGGTATCCCCGAGAGTGACGAACGGCGTCAGCTTGTAACGCTCCGCAACCCGCTGGTCAGTTTCAATTCGATGCTCCGCAGCTCCCTTTTGCCGGGTATGCTCGACGTGCTCAAGACGAATTTCCACCGTGGACAGGACGAGTTGCGTCTTTATCAGATCGGTCGCACCTACCGCCGACGTGACGGAGAGCCGCTGCCTGCGGAGCGTGAGCAGGTTGCCGCTCTTTTGACTGGACACTTCAGCCCCAATCACTGGAGCGTGACTGACGAGGAGCTCTCTCTGGCGGATATAATCGGGCTGGTCAATGGGCTGACCGCTGCCTTCAGGCTGGACATCACACTGGATTTTTCGGACACGGATCAGTTCTTCGTCCCCGGCATGTCCTTCAAGGTTCTGGCCAACGGCAATTCACTTGGCCAGGGCGGTTTGCTCAAACCCTCCCTGCTCAGCGATCTCAAGCAGAAGCGCGATGTCTTCTATCTTGAACTGATGAAACTGCCGGCTGCGGATCTGCCTGGAATCACATGCACGCCGCTCCCCAGTTATCCCGCATCCAGGCGCGATCTGGCCCTGATGCTCCCGGCTCATGTCCAGTGGCGACAGGTGGCCGAGGAAGTTCGCAAATCGGGTGGCAAATGGCTTGAGAGTTTCAACCTGTTTGATGTATACAAAGGCAAAGGGATACCTGAAGGTGCGAGCAGTTGCGCCGTGCGTCTGGTTTTCAGATCCAACGATGGCACGCTGACGGACAAACAGGTAGATAAGCAGCTTAAGCGCATGCTCGGAAGTCTGGAACACAAGCTCCAGGTGGGGCTGCGTTCGTGATTCAAAACGGGAGAGAGCGAAGTGCCTGAAGTATCGAACATGGACATTCTCGAGAACAAGATCACTATGGCCATCGAGAAGATCACACGTCTCCGTGATGAGAACAAGAGTCTCCGCGACGAGAAGGAGTTGGTCGAGGTCCGTCTGAGTGAAATGGAAGACCGCAACACTGAACTCCAGAGTCGATTACACAGCCTGGAGGAGTTATCGGATAAAGCTGACGCCGAAAGCCAGAATCTGGAATCGTTGCGTGGGCGAGTGGACGGTATTCTTTCAAAGTTCGAACTCCTTGATCTCTAACGTCCTCTCACCCGGCGATGCCGGCGCATCGCCCGTCGCAAAGCGAGGGATAGAGTGAGTCAAGATAACTTCGTCAAAGTCACTATCTTCGGCAATGAGTACCGGGTTCGGGGGAACGCACCTGAAGAGGAGATCCAGGAGATTGCCGATTACGTCGACAATGTCATGAAGAATATCTCGCAATCGGGCAGGCATTCATCCGAAGCGCGCGTCGCCATTCTGGCGGCCTTCAACATTGCGGCAAACTGGTTCGCCAGTCGCAAGGCCGGCCAGGTCGAAGCGGTCAGCGAAGAGAAAGCTGCCCACTTGCTCAAGCTCCTGGATAACGACCTTTTCGAGACTGATGAAGGTGTTGATCTGGACACTTGATAGCCTTTTCGCTGGCTGTTATACTTATGGATAGATATTCCCTACCGTGTTCGAGCGGGAAGATGACACTTGAGCCAACACTTTCGTTATGGAGAGTCGGATTCGGGAAGATAAGAGGGCCCTCGGGCGACTCGTTGCTTCTTGATAGATTCTCCACTATGGGTGAAAAGGCCCATGACGTATCTTCTCTCACGGCAATGGTGGGGAATATTATTTTACTGACCTGCAGGTGACTTGCGATGCTCTCTAATCTTTCGCCTGGCCTTCTCATAATTTCGGGGATCCTCGCCCTGGCGCTGTTGGCCATTGTCGTCCTCTTCTTCTATCTCAGACGTGAACATCGCCGTCTCCTCCGTGAAGCCGAGGAGATTCGGAGTCGTGTGCGCGATGAGGTCGAGTCCATGCGGCGCAACGCCGATCTTGAGGCAAAGGAGGAGCTCTTCCGGCTGCGGGAGGAGTTCGAACAGGAGACCAAGGAGGAGCGGCAAAAGACCGAGAAGATCCGCGGAGAACTGCAGCGACGGGAACGGGAGCTGGACAAGCAGGCTACATTCCTCCATGAGCGTCTGAAGACCCTGGAGGGGGAGAGGGATGAGGGGACCAAACTGCGTCAAAGGCTGCAGGAGGAGGAGTCCAAGCTGGCGACTCTGCTGCAGGAGCATAATGAAAAGCTGGCGCAGATCTCCGGCCTCACCATAGAGGATGCTCTCGCGAAGCTCCAGATCAACATGGAGGATCAGGCTCGCCAGGCCATGGGACGCCGTCTTCTTGCCCTGCGTGAGGAGTATGAGCGTCAGGCCAAGAAGGAGAGCCAGCGAATCACCACCATGGCGCTGCAACGCTACGCCGGCGATCACAGCGCCAACCTGACCGTCTCCATTGTCGAGCTGCCCGATGATGAGATGAAGGGGCGGATCATTGGTCGTGACGGCAGGAACATTCGCTCTTTCGAACAGATCACCGGCGTCGATCTCATTATCGACGACACGCCCGAGGCCGTGATCCTCTCCTGCTTCAATCCCTGGCGACGGGAGATCGCCCGACTGAGTCTGGAGGAATTGATTCGGGATGGCCGGATTCACCCCACCCGCATCGAGGAGATCGTCTCCAGAATCGGCGAGGAGCTGGAGAGCAGGGCGCTTGAAATCGGCGAGGAGGTCCTCTTCGATCTGGACATCCGCGATCTCCATCCCGATCTGGCCACTCTGATCGGCAAACTTCAGTATCGCAACAGCTATGGGCAGAATACGCTGCAGCACTCGCAAGAGGTCGCATTGCTTTGCGGCTTCATGGCGGAGGAGTTGGGCCTCGATGCGGAGATCGCCCGCAGAGCCGGTCTTCTCCACGACATAGGGAAGGCGATTGATCAGGAGGTGGAGGGGACACATGCGGCGCTTGGGGCTCAGATCGCAACTCAATACGGCGAGAGTCCGGTTGTGATCAATGCGATCGCCGGGCATCATGAGGAGGTCGAGGCCACCCACCTGATGACCTGGTTGACCTCCGCCGCGGATGCCATCAGCGGTGCCCGCCCCGGTGCGCGCAAGGAGACGCTGGATCACTATGTGGGTCGCATAGTCAAGCTGGAGGATATTGCGAGCGCCTTCCCCGGGGTCATGAACGCCTACGCGATCCAGGCCGGTCGCGAAGTGCGCGTGCTGGTCAATTCACAACTCATCAATGACGAGCAGGCCGCCCTCCTCTCTTTTGAAATAGCCAGGAAGATCGAGAGTGACCTTGTTTATCCGGGGGAAGTTCGTGTGGTCGTGATCAGGGAGACCCGCGCAACCGACACCGCCAGTTGATCAGAGAGGATAACCGGATTCATGAAGCTCCTGTTCATCGCCGATATCATGGGCAAACCCGGACGCCAGGCCGTCCAGCACCATCTCCCGCAGCTGGTCGGGGAGCAGAAGCTGGATATCGTCATCGCCAACTGCGAGAACTCCGCAGGCGGTACGGGTTTCACGGCCAAGATCGCCGGACAGCTGTTCAATCTCGGCATCCATCTCTTGACCGGCGGCAACCACAGTTTCGACAACAAGGATGGCGCAGCTTATCTGGCCGCGACGGACCGCGTGCTGCGGCCGCATAACTTCCCCGCCGGCAATCCGGGCAGCGGTCGTGGGATCATCCCCCTGCCCGACGGCGGAGAGATGCTGGTCATCAACCTGCAGGGTCGCGTATTCATGCTCCCAATCGACTGCCCATTTCAGACGGCCGATACGCTACTCGCCGAATGGGGGGACCGCGGACCGGTAATCGTCGATATGCATGCAGAGGCCAGCAGCGAGAAGATCGCACTGGCGCGACATCTCGATGGACGGGTGACGGCCATCTTCGGCACCCACACCCACGTCCAGACGGCCGACGCCCAGGTGCTCCCCGGAGGCACCGCGTTGATCAGCGATGCGGGGATGACCGGTCCTCACGGTGGCGTCATAGGCATGGAGACCGAGTTTGTCGTACATCGTTTCCGCTATCAGACACTGAGACGCTTCCAGGTCAGCAAGGATGATATACGCCTGCAGGGCGCACTGCTGGAATTCGACGACGATACCGGCCAGGCCCTGTCCATTGAAGCCATCGACCTGCCGCTCGCACTCTGACGGTACGTGCGGTCACAATCGATTCGAGGAGAGACGTGAGATTACTGGACGGAAAAAAAGTCAGTCAGGATATCCTGGATGAGATCACGGCCGCAGTGGCCCTACTGCCGAGGGCACCACGCATGGCCGTGGTTCAGGTGGGGGATGATCCCGGCAGCGCCGCCTATATCCGCAACAAGATACGCGCCGCGGGCAAGACCGGCATCGAGAGCGAGCATGTGCATCTCGACGGTAAGATCAGCCAGAGCGACCTCAACACCAGAATGGCCGAACTCAGCGCCTCGAATCTCGACGGCCTGATGCTGCAATTGCCCTTGCCAGCTCACCTCAACGAGGGTGAAGCGCTTGAATACCTCGACCCCGACAAGGACATTGACGGCTTCCACCCAGTGAATCTGGGGCGACTGATTTCCGGACTCGACTGTTATGTCCCCTGCACGCCGGCCGGCATCCGGGAGTTGCTGAAGCGGGAGGAGATCCCGACCAGCGGTCGCCATGTCGTTATCGTCGGTCGCAGCCTCATCGTCGGCAAGACGGCAGCACTGCTCCTTCTGGAGAAAAGCGATCTGGGTAATGCGACTGTTACGGTTTGCCACTCGGCCAGCGATGATCTGGCCGTACACTGTCGCCAGGCCGACATCCTGATCGCGGCTGTCGGCAGAGCGTTTCTGATCAAGGCCGACATGGTGAAGGAGGGGGCGATCATCATCGATGTGGGTATGAACAGCATCGAGGCGCCCGAAAGGAGATCGGGCTACCGCTTGGTCGGCGATTGCGATTTCGATGGCATCGGCGACAGAGCCGCTGCCATGACCCCGGTGCCCGGTGGGGTCGGCCCTTTAACTGTGGCCATGCTGATGAGCAACGCCCTGCAGGCCGCCAAACGCTACATCGGACAGGAAAACTGATGTCTGTCGCCGACCTCTTTCCGGATCGATTCGAGTCCAGCCTGCAGGCCTGTCTCCCCTCGGCGGAGACATGTCAGCCTGAGTTGCTGGCGACGATGTCCTACAGCCTGCTCTCCGGCGGCAAGCGTCTGCGGCCGCGTCTGCTGGCCGCGGCCGCCGGGTTGGGTAATTGCCCAACCGAACCGGTGCTCCTGGCCGGCGCCGCCGTCGAGATGATCCACTGCTATTCCCTTATCCATGACGATCTGCCGGCCATGGACAATGACGATTGGCGACGCGGACAGCCGAGTTGCCACAAGGTCCACGGAGAGACCATGGCCATACTGGCCGGTGACGCATTGCAGCCGCTGGCTTTCGAGACGCTGCTCGCGGGTCTGGATGATGTGGATCTGCCGACGGAGCGGAAGCTGCTCGCCCTGCGGGAACTGGCCCGCACAGCCGGTCCTCAGAATCTTGTTGGTGGCCAGGCCGCCGACACCACCTGCTCCTTCCCCGACTCGCTCGACAACGATCCCCTGACCCGTGTGGAGTGGATTCAGCTACGCAAAACCTCCGCCATGTTTCGCTGCCCGCTGGTGCTTGGCGGCATCCTCGCCAATCTGCCGGATGCCGAACTGGCGGCGCTGGGAGAGTGCGGCCTTCTTCTGGGGAACGCTTTTCAGGCCGTCGACGATCTCCTCGATCGTCGCGCCAGTCTGGCCGAACTCGGCAAAACTCCGGGTAAGGATGAGTCGCAGGGCAAATTGACCATTGTCTCAATCCTGGGTGAGGAGGATACTCACCGGAGGGTTCTTGATCTGCAGGTCCGAGCCCTGTCCCTGCTGCCGGAGCGTCCGGAGTCCGGGGCCATCCGCGAACTGGCGGATAAATTGATCAACAGGCGGTTCTGATGATTGTCGTGCCGGTCATAGGCTCTGCATTCCTGGGGCAACTGCTCAAAGTTGTCTTTCACTCGATCCAGCATCGCAGTTGGCGCATCTCCTCGTTTTTCGATTTCGAGAGTTTCCCCTGCATGCATCCGCTTATGGGCGGCTGCCTGACATATCAACTGGCTGAGGCCACGGGCTGGAGCAGCCACTACACCGCCATCGCACTCGGTTTCACCGGTGTTGTTATCTACGATACTTACGGCGTGAAGCGGGCGGCGGCCAAACAGGCCATGATACTGATGCGGATCGGCAGAAAGCGGAATGTCGAAAACACCCTGACCGATCTGCTGGGGCAGAGCCCGGCGCGAACCTGGATCGCCGTTTTCGCCGGCGTGTTGCTGGGTATACTGGTCGAACGGATGATCATTTCCCTTCTGGGCGGGCCTTGACAGCCCTGTCGTCATAGTGGAGATTATGGCTCATGTTGCTGGATAATATCCAATCGCCCAAGGATGTCGCCGCATTGCCGGTGGACAAGCTGGTCTTCCTCGCGCATGAGATTCGCGAGGAGATCATCCGTGTCTGCTCCAATAACGGAGGCCACCTCGCTTCGAGTCTCGGAGCGGTGGATCTCACCGTAGCCATGTTCCATGTCTTTCCCGAAGAGTGCAACCGGATCGTCTGGGACACCGGACACCAGGCCTATGCCCATAAGCTGCTGACCGGTCGTCACAAGCAGTTCGACACACTGCGCACCATGGGGGGCCTCTGCGGCTTCCTGAACCGCGATGAGAGCCCATGGGACCACTTCGGCGCCGGGCATGCCTGCACCTCCATCAGCGCCGCTCTCGGCTTCTCGCAGGGTGCGATCCTCCGCCAAGACGACGCCAGGCACACCCTGGCGATCCTCGGCGATGGAGCCGCCACGGGCGGGATGACCTATGAGGCCATCAACAACGCCTGCGAGCACGGCGGCCGGATGATCGTCATTCTCAATGACAACGAGATGTCGATCTCCAAAAACGTCGGGGCCATCAGCCGGGTGCTGACGCGTCTGACCGCCACGCGCACCTTCCTCTCGATCGAGCGCAGCACCTGGCGGGCGTTGGGGAGAGTCCCCCTGATCGGTCGCCGCCTGCGGAATCTGGCCAGCCGCACCAAATTCAGCCTCAAGCATCTGGTCGTGCCCAAGAATTTCTTCCAGGATTTCGGCTTCCGCTACTATGGGCCTCTCGATGGTCATGATATACCCCTGCTCGTCCAGACACTGATCCAGCTCAAACGGATCAACCTGCCTGTGTTCCTGCACATATTGACGAAGAAGGGGAAGGGGTGCTCCTTCGCGGAATCCAATCCGACGAAGTATCACGGCTTCGCCCCGTTCGAGCCGGATACCGGCGAGAAGCGGACCAACGGCGAGGTCCCTTTGCCGAGTTATACGGATGTCTTCGGCGCGACCGTCTGCGAACTGGCCCGGGCCGATAAGCGGATTCTCGCCATCTCCGCAGCCATGCCCGAAGGTACCGGGTTGCAGGAGTTCTCGCAGCTCTATCCCGAACGCTTCTTCGATGTCGGAATCGCCGAGCCGCACGCCGTCACCTTTGCCGCCGGACTAGCGGCTGACGGCTTCAAGCCGATCGTGGCCATCTACTCCACCTTCCTGCAACGCTCGTTCGACCAGATCATCCATGATGTGGCGCTGCAGAAACTGCCGGTGATCTTCGCGCTGGATCGAGCCGGTCTGGTGGGTGCTGACGGCGCTACTCACCACGGCGTACTCGATCTCGGTTATCTGCGCATGGCGCCGGGCATGGTGATCATGGCCCCGTCGGACGGCGAGGAATTGCGGCGGATGCTGGCGACGGCGGCGGGCCATGAACAGGGCCCGGTCGCCATCCGCTACCCGCGCGGTTCGGTTCAGCCATTTGATGATCAGCAACCGCCGGAGCCGCTGGAGATCGGTCGCTCCGTCACGGCCCGCGAGGGGACCGGAATCCACATCTGGGCTTTGGGAAGTATGGTGGGCAATGCCGTCAAGGCGGCCGAGTTGTTGACCGAACAGGGATACGATCCACTGGTGGTCGATGCACGGTTTGTCGCCCCGCTCGACGAGCTGCGCTTGCGTCGTGAAGCCGGTGCCGCCACCATGCTGATCACCGTGGAGGAGAACGGTCCCATTGGCGGTTTTGGTGAAGCGGTCAATCAATTCTGCAGAGAGGAACTCGCGGATGCGCCGCCGCTGCTTCATCTCGCTTTGCCCGGCGACTTCGTCGGTCATGGAACTCATTCGCAGTTGCTGCACAAGGTGCAACTGGATCCGGAGGGGATCGCCGGGCAGATTCTGACTGCGCTGTCCAAACGGCAAACCAACGCAGACGGCGCCTCCGGCGCCCGGATCTGACGGTCAGTCCCCATGTGCTCCCGCCTCGATCTTGCACTCGTCGCCCGCGATCTGGTCCGAAGCCGGAACCAGGGGCGTGAGTTCATCCGCGCCGGTCAGGTGCTGGTGGACGGAGATATCTGCCGCAAACCGTCTCAGTCGGTCAACCCACAGACCCATATCGCCGTCAAGACGGAGGCCAGCCGCCATCGAGTCGGCCGCGGCTACGACAAGTTGCGCACATTCCTGACAAAACATCCTGTGGATTTCAGCGGGCGTCTCGTTGTCGACGGGGGAGCCTCAACCGGCGGTTTCACTCAGATTGCCCTGGAGGGCGGCGCAAGGTCCGTTCTGGCGGTCGAACTCGGACGCGACCAGCTTGCCGCGGAGATCAAACTTGATCCCCGTGTGCAGAGCATCGAGAAATTCGACATCAGAAATCTCACCGATCTGGATGCCGACTGTGATATTCTTTTGCTCGATCTCTCATTCGTCTCGCTGAAAGAGATCTTGCCCGAGCTCCGTTTGCCCTTCGCCCCCGATGCGTTGCTCGTGGCACTGGTCAAACCGCAATTCGAATTGCCGTCCAACAAACTCACAAGCGCTGGGCGAGTGCGCTATGCGAAAGATATCGACAAGGCCCTCGCAGGTGTCTTCACGTGCCTGCCAACCTGCGGTTGGACAGTTGAACACTGGGCGGAGGTGGAGCCCGGACCGGATCAGGTCAACCTGGAGTTCCTGATTCTTGCTCAACGTCTGGCTGCTGGAGGTTAGGAATGAAACCGATCAAGACTATCGGCATCGTGGCCAACCAGGAGATCCCCCTGGCCGAGGAGGCCGTACGCAGAGCCATGGCGGTCATCCGCTCCGAGGGGGGGGAGATCCTTCTGGATTCCAGCATGGCCGCCTGGCTGGGCGAGATCCGGGATGCCGGCAACATCGCGGACTTTGCGGACCGCTGTCAGCTGTTCCTGGTCTTCGGCGGCGACGGCACCTTCCTCCGCGCCGCACGAACACTCAAGGGGAACAGTGCCCCCCTGCTTGGCTTCAACATGGGAAGTCTGGGGTTCCTGACCATCCTCCGTTTGAGCAATATCGAAACGGCGCTGGGGCCGATTCTCCGCGGCGAGTACAGAATCGAAGAGCGGATGCGGCTGACGGCTCAACTTCACCGCAACGGTGTGATGCAGGGGGATTATACAGCGCTCAACGATGCGGTGATGCACATGAGTCACGGCAGCCGACTGGTGGAATTCAACATATCGGTCGGCGGTCAGTATCTTGGTGTCTACCGCTCGGACGGACTGATCGTCTGCACGCCGACCGGCTCAACCGCCTACTCCATGTCGGCTGGCGGTCCTATCGTCCACCCGCCGATGAATGCGCTGGTCGCCACGCCGATTTGCCCGCACGCCCTCTCCATTCGCCCCATCGTCGTCAGCGCCGAGGAGGAGATCATGATCCGGATCGGCGCCAGGAGCGGCGAGGCGGTACTGACCCTGGACGGCATGGTCAACGTCTGGTTGCAGCAGGCGGACGAGATCAGGATTCGCAAGGCGGACCGGGGGGCGCCGCTCTGCATCCCCAACGGTTTCAGCTACTACAGTCTCATCAGAGAGAAACTGGGTTGGGGCGTCCCCGATGAGAACGGTAAAGACGTCTGAGAATGCTCACCCATCTCCGCATTCGTGATCTGATCGTGGTCGAAGAGGCGTCACTGGAGTTCAGTGGCGGCTTCAATGTGCTCAGCGGCAGCACGGGAGCGGGCAAGTCAGTGCTCCTCGCGGCGCTGGGACTGGTCACGGGGGCTCGCGCCCAGGTTGACTGGATACGTCCCGGAGCGGACCGGGCCAGGGTCGAGGCGTTCTACCGCCTTGACGAGGTGACCGTCGCCCGCCTGGCCGAACACGATTTCCAGGTCGAGGATGGCGAACTCCTTCTGGAGCGGGAGATTCGTCCCGGGGGCAAGGGGCAAGCGCTCCTGGGAGGATTCCCGATACCTATCCGGCGTCTGCGCGAGTTGGGAGCGCTTCTCGTCGAGCGACAGGATCAGCATGAGCAACTCGCGTTGATCGAGACCGAAAGGCAACTCGATTTCCTCGATCATTTCGCCGCTACAGCCAAAGAGCTCGACCAGTATCGGCAACCGCTGAAGGATGTGGACAGCCTCCACCGCAAACGCAGACAGCTGGCGACCGCCATTGCGGAGCTGCGTCGCGAGGAGGACTACCTCCGTTTTCAACTCGACGAAATCGACACCATCGCACCGGAACCCGGAGAACTCGAAGAGCTGACTCTCAAGGAGAAGCAGCTGCGCAATGCTACCCGTATCCAGGCTCAGCTGCGCGAAGCAGCTCTGCTGCTGGAGGACGGCGATAACGCTTTGACCGTGCAGTTCGGTCGTCTGGCCAAAATTCTCAGGAAATTGGCCGATCTCGGTGCCGAGGAATCCGATATAGATCTCGACCTGCTTGCCGAGTCCCTGACCGACCTGGCGCAGCAACTGCGCGAACAACGGGAGTATGTCGCCCTGACCGCCAATGAGGGGGAGCGGATCTCATCTCGTCTCGGTTCGCTGCACGCTTTGGAGAGAAAACACTCGCTGCCGCTGACCGAGATCATCACCTGGGCGGACGAGCAGCGTGAATTGCTGGCTGGCCTCGCCACTTCGGAGGACAAGTTGACGATGCTCGCCGCCGAAATCGAGGCTGCGGAGAGTGAACTGTCCACTGCGGCCGAGATCCTCAGCAGCAAGCGTCGCGCAGCAGCCTCCAGGCTGGCGACTGCCTGGCAGGATAAGCTGTCTGTTCTCGGTCTTGCACGGTGCACGCTGCGTATTGTCCTGGAGGCTGATGAGGATTCTGACGGTTGGGTGACTCTCGGCGAGCGCCGTCTCAAGGCGGGTGCGCGGGGCATCGACAGGATACGCATTTTGATCAGAACCAATCCGGATCTGCCCGAGGGGAGCCTGAGGGAGATCCCCAGCGGGGGGGAGCTTTCGCGAATCGCACTGGCCCGTCACCTGCTCGGCATCAGTTCCGCCTCTCCGCCGCTGCTCGTACTTGACGAGGTCGATGCCGGTCTGGGGGCCGACCTGGCCAAAGTTTTGGCCGCGCAGTTGACGGCGCTGGCACGACAGCGGCAGATCATCCTGGTCACCCACCAGGCCTCCCTGGCCGCCGCCGGTGATCAGCAGTTCTGCGTGCGGAAGAAGTTCGACGGTGCACGCACCCGTGTCGACGTTTTCGCGCTCCACGGAGACGACAGAGTGTTGGAGATCTCCCGCATGCTCGGCGGGACCGATCCAGCAGGCGATGGTGAGTCACGGGCACACGCTTCGATATTGCCCGATTCGGAGACCAGACGACTGGCCGAAGCTCTCCTGGCGCGAGGTGGAGCCTGAATCCCCGACGGCGCCCCTCCGATAATTCGTAAAGCAATTTCGGACGTACATTTTGCTAGCATTCTCGGTACGTTTTCTCTAAATTCTCCTCACGCCAGAGGAACATTGCTCGGATCTCTGGTTGTGCGCCCGTAGCTCAGCTGGATAGAGCGCTTGCCTCCGGAGCAAGAGGCCGCAGGTTCGAATCCTGCCGGGCGTACCGCTGCAAGAGAGAGAGCCGTTACCGGTCTGGTCGCGGCTCTTTTCCGTAGCCGGTGGACCGCACAGCTCTGTGCTTGAGTTTTTTGCCCTCAATGGATAGAATGCGTATCGATAGAATCGGGGATGCCGATTGCCCAATCCTGTTTTCCTCGGAACCGGTACATCAAGTTCTTTCGCCATCAACGTGATTGAGAGGTTGTGCCCTCACAGGTCACCTGGTTTTTCGGACCGGGTGCCACAGGATCAAACCTGAAGGGCCGATAAAGGATGTTATTTCGACTAAGTCTTGTGATTCTCGTTTGCTGGCTCTTGAGCCGTGTCTGGAGGATGTTTGCCCTCATGTCCATGAAGCGCTCCTCTTCAGACAACAGTGAACCGAGCAGGCAGAAGCGGGAGGAGTCGCCTCTTGAGGACGAGTCCATACTCGATGCCGATTTCGAGGAGATCAATGATCCCCATGATGAGAGCAGGTAGTTGATTTGAGTCCGAGTAGACGCAGATCCCACCACACCACTTCCAACACCCCGCGTCGGATTAAGCGTAAATCCAATTTCGTAGAGGAGATCACAGGCAAATTGATCCAGGTTGTTCTCGGCATGTTGCTTTTTGGAACCTTGATCACACTTTGTTTCAAAGCGATCCAACTGGTTCGCGTACACTTCCTTACGAAATACGGAACACAGGCATGGGCTTTGCCTGCCGCAATCGGGCTGATCTCGCTTTTCTTTCTCTTCACCCTGTACAGGAGCGTCGTCGCGTTGACGGCCTGCGTGCGGGAGATGAGAGAATCTGCCGATGCCTTTGATAACAAAGAAGATAGCTGAACAACCCTTTTGCTCGGCGATGTTACATTACCCCCTCTGGGCAAGTGGGGACTACAATCAGGAAGTGTGTATGTCCAATGCAGAAATCTTGAAGGCAAAGATTACCTCCGGTGAGGCCGTCTGCGCCGTTATCGGTTTAGGGTATGTTGGTTTACCTTTGGCTGTTGAACTCGCCGAAAGCGGTTTCGACGTCCTTGGTGTCGATCTTGATACCAGCAAGGTCTCCTCGATAATGGAGGGCGTCAGCTATATCCAGGATGTTTCCACCGATAAAATGGCACCGCTGGTCAAATCCGGTAAGCTCAAGGCAACCACAGATTTCGCCCTGCTCAAGGATGTTGACACGATCAATATCGCCGTCCCCACACCTTTGGGTAAGACCCGCGACCCGGATATCTCCTACATCGTCGCAGCAACCGACGAGATCGCCAAATATATCTCCGAGGGTACTCTGGTCATTCTGGAGAGCACGACCTATCCCGGCACCACGGATGAGGTGATCCTGCCCAAACTCCTGGAGACGGGCATGAAGGTGGGCGATGGTTTCTTCCTGGCGTTCAGCCCGGAGCGGGTGGATCCCGGCAACCCGATCTACCAGACCAAGAATATCCCCAAGGTTGTGGGGGGGATCACCCCGGCCTGTACCGAAGCTGCAGCGGAGCTCTACAGGCGTGCCATCGATACGGTCGTGACCGTGCCTTCGAGCCGAGTCGCCGAAACCGTCAAACTGCTGGAGAACACCTTCCGTTCGGTGAACATCGGCCTTGTCAATGAGATCGCCCAGATGTGCAAACGGATGGACATCAACGTTTGGGATGTCATCGACGCCGCCGCCACCAAGCCATTCGGCTTCATGCCCTTCTATCCCGGCCCGGGTCTTGGTGGGCACTGCATCCCCATCGACCCCTTCTATCTCTCCTGGAAAGCGCGTCTGCACGGCTTCGAGGCCCGCTTCATCGAACTGGCCGGCGAGGTCAACGGTCACATGCCCGACCATGTCGTCGACATTGTCGCCGACGCCCTCAACTCACGCAAACTCGCGGTCAATGGCGCGCGGATCCTGGTGGTGGGTATCGCCTACAAGAGCGACATCGACGATTATCGGGAGAGTCCGGCGCTGGACATCATCAAGCTTTTGATTGGTAAGGGTGCCGATGTGAGTTTCCACGACGATTGGGTGCCCGATCCGATCCCCGAGATCTCCGACGTACGCCGGAGCGGAGTCACGAATGCGGACCTGGAGAATTTCGATCTGGCCCTGATCGTCACGGGACACAAGGAGTTCGACTACACCAATCTCCTGGATAAGATGTCCCTCGTCGTCGACACCCGCAATGTCTACAAAGGCGTCGATTCACCCAAGCTGTTCAGACTGTAGGAGGGAAGATGTCCAAGGTACTGGTTACCGGCGCAGCCGGATTCATCGGCAGCCATCTGGCAGCGGCCCTGGTTGAGGATGGCAACGAGGTCACGGTTTTTGACAATCTTTCCACCGGCCATGAAAAGAACATGGAGGCTTTTCGGGGGAAGATCCGTTTCATCAACGCTGATCTGCGCAATGCGGAGGAGGTCGGTCGCGCCATCGACGGTATGGACTACGTATACCACGAGGCTGCTCTGGCCTCCGTGCCCCGCTCCGTGGATGATCCGGTCACCAGCAATGACGTCAACGTCAACGGGACGCTCAACGTTCTGAACGCGGCGCGTCATGCCGGGGTCAAGCGTGTGATCTACGCCGCCAGCTCATCGGCCTACGGCAACTGCGACATCAAGTCGAAACACGAGGAGATCATCCCGTGCCCGTTGTCGCCCTACGCCGTCAGCAAGCTGGTGGGGGAGCACTACTGCCGCGCCTTCACCCACGTCTATGGACTGGATACGTTGAGCATCCGCTATTTCAATGTTTTCGGCCCGCGCCAGGATCCCGACTCGCCCTACGCAGCCGTGTTGCCGATTTTCACGGCCAAGCTGCTGAAAGGGGAAGCGCCCGTCATCGACGGCGACGGAGAGCAGACACGCGACTTCACTTTCGTGCGCAATGTCGTCGAGGGCAATCTGAAGGGTATGGCGGCGGCCAAAACCGGCGGGGAGACGGTGAACGTGGCTTGTGGCGGATCCTATTCCGTCAAGTACCTCTTCGATCAGATCCGCCTGCAGCTCGGTGTCGACGTCGAAGCCATTCATGGACCGGAGCGCCAGGGTGATGTCGCCCACTCCCTTGCCGATATCAGCAAGGCTCGTAAACTGCTGGGCTATGAACCTGTCGTCACTTTCGAAGATGGTTTGCGCGAAACAGTCGACTGGTATCGCAACCACGCGAGCTAGCCCCGAAACGGAGATACGCGGATGTTGAAGGACAAGATTCTCGTTCTGGACCGGCAGGAGGCCGTTAGGAGCCTGCTTGCCGGCAGCCTGGCGAGCGAGGATCGTGAGGTCATCTGCACGGCCCCCGCAGACGATCCCATGCCCGAGATCGTTGAACAGAATCCAGAGCTGCTTATCCTCGATCCGGTCGGTCTCCCCCGGGAGCTGCCCGAGTTGTTGTCCGATCTGAAAAGCGCTCTGCCGACGCTCTCCTTCATTATCCTCAGCTCCATCAACGATGTGAATTACGCTGTAGACGCCATGCGGCTGGGGGCTTTCGATTTTCTCCCCAAACCGATACCGCTGCCGCGCCTCCTCGCCTCCGTGGAGTTGGCTCTCCAGGACAAGGGGCTCGACAGGGAGCTGTCCGAAAAGCGGAGGCTCTTCAAGATCAGCGGCGATCAGGATTACTACAAATCCACCAGCGAATCGATGAGCAAGGTTTACGATGATTCGCTGATGGTTGCCATGAGCAAGGACACGACCACACTGATCACCGGTGAGAGCGGGACAGGCAAGGAGATCATCGGACAGCTCATCCATGGCTTAAGTCCACGACACAAGCACCCTTTCATGGAGCTGAACTGCGCCGCGATTCCGGCGGAGCTGCTGGAGAGTGAGATATTCGGGCACGAGGCGGGCGCTTTCACCGACGCCAAGGAATCAAAGCCCGGACTATTCGAGATGGCGAACAAGGGCTCCATCCTGTTGGATGAGATCGGCGAGATGAGCATGAACCTGCAGGTCAAGCTCCTGCGGTTCCTTGAGCGTAAAACCTTCCGTCGTGTGGGCGGTACGCGGGATATCGAAGTCGATGTCCGGATCATCTCCGCCACCAACCGCGATCTCAAGCAGATGGTCAAGGAGAAGCGCTTCCGAGAGGATCTCTTCTACCGTCTGAACGTGGTGCCAATCAAGATCCCCGCCCTGCGGGACCGGAGGGAGGATATCCTCCCCCTGATCGGTCACTTCTTCAAGGATTTCAATCCCCGTTTCAACAAGAACTTCACAAGAATCGGGGAGAGAGCACGTAGGCAGTTGATGGATTACCCCTGGCCGGGTAATATCAGGGAGTTGCGCAACGTCGTCGAGAGGGTGGTCCTTATGGAGGACGGACCCGAACTGACGTTCGAACAACTGCAGCCTTTGCTCAGCGGATCCTGGGAAGAGGTGCCCGAAACTTTTGCCCGCCGTCTCATGCGTCAACTTGAGGAGCCGATTCCGGACGATGGCGTCGATCTCGTCAACGTCGTACAAGAGGTGGAACGCTCCTTCATCGAGAAGGCCTTTATTCAATCGGGACAGAATCAGAGCAAGGCTGCCGAAATGCTCAAGCTGGGACGCGACAAGATGCGTTACCGGATGAAACAGCTCGCGATTGAAAAGGAGTCCCAGATCTGATGGCCATGCGCCGTTCCGTGACAATGCGAATCATCTCACGGACACTCACGCTGTTGTGTTTCGTGAGTGCCCTTTCTCTTGGCTGCGGTCATTACCACACGACAAGCCGGGGCCGGACGATGTCCGGCACCGTGGCCGTACCCTTTCTTGATAATAGGACCAACCAGCCCAATCTCGAGGTCCTGGCCACTGAAGCCCTGATCAACGCCTTCGACGCTGATGGCCTGTTGTCGGTTGTGAACATCGGCAACGAGGACTACGTCCTCAGCGGCATCATCTCCAGATACTCCGAGAAACCCTTCTCCATCGGCGATCTGGGAGCAGCCAACGAGTACAGGCTCTCACTCTCGCTGACTCTCAGTTTCGACAATTCGGCAACCGGCGAAAGCATCTTCAAGGACAAGCGGTTCTCCGCAACTCACAATTTCTATATCGAGGGCAGTGCCGCAGGGGAAGAGATGACGCGGGAGGACGCGGAGGAGAAGGCCCTCGAGAAGATCGTGGACGACATCCTCAACACCATCTTCGGCGACTGGTAGACATGGCTGGCAAAACAGGCAACACAAACCCTCTGGACACTCTCCGCAACGACCTGAGCGCCGACAGGCGCCCATACTACCTGTTCCATGGTGAAAATCACTGGCAAATCAGAGAGGCACTGGGACTCCTCAAAACGGCTCTGGTTCCCAAATCCGATGGTGACTTCAGCTATGAGGAGCGGCGAGTCGAGCGTAAGGGGGACTGGCTCGACATTGAGGCCTCCCTGCGGGAGTACTCCTTTTTCGGTGGCATCAAGCTGATCCACCTGGAGGTTCCCGAGAGTCTGGACGAGGACACGCGCGCCGCGTTGAGTCGTTTTCTGGAGGAGACTCCCGGGCAGAATGTGCTCTGTATCAGCGCCCCCAACCTTACGCAGTTGATGGCCGCCAAGAATCGCATCCAGAAGCAGAAGGGGCTCATCCTCAAGTTCGAGAACCTGAAGGGGGCCGCCCTGATCGCCTGGACCCGGGACCAGTTGAAGAGCAAGGGACTCGCCTGCGACAAGGATGTGCCCGTCATGCTCACAGACATTCTCGGCGATGATCAGGGTGAAATCGCCGGTGAGATCTCCAAACTGGAGCTGCTATACGGTCCTCGCGGGAAGCCTGAGCGGATCTCCACCGATATTCTGCGGCGCATACTGGATCGCGAAAAAACGGAGGATATCTGGGTGCTTGCCTCCGAGCTGCGCCCCGGAAACGAAGCCGGTGCGATGAAATGTCTGTCGGGGATACTCGACAGCGGCAATCAGAATCTGATCGCCATGGTCGGCGCCCTGACCTATTCGATCACGATTCTCCTGCGCGCACGGCTCCTGCTTGACAGCGGCCTGCCTCCGGCTCGCGTGGCGTCGGCGCTGCCCACCTGGGGTAGTCGGGCGCGCGAATATGTCGCCCAGGCGGGAACCATGAGCCGCCGTCATCTGTTGGCCTGGGTATTCAATCTTCAAAAACTGGATCACAAGCTGAAGAGTAGCGGCCATGACCGGAAGCGGGAATTGGTCGAGATCACTTTCCTTGAATCCATGGCGGGACGCTATCTCCCCAGTGACTGACTTGAACCTGACAGATCAAATAGCTAGATTAGTGGGGGATACATCAAAATGGACGGTATGACATGCGACACGGTTTGAAAACGGTTCTGCTCAGCCTTACGCTGATCTCACTTCTATGTTCTGTAACGGTTCTCGCGAAGCCCCTGACGGAGGCCCCTCCGAAGCCCAAAAACAAGGATCTGACCCTCAAGGGCACCGCCGAGCGCGATTCCCTCTGGTATGAGGGGCATGCCTATCGCCAGTGGATCTATGACCAGAACTATATCGGCGATCAGAACTCCAACCTGGATCCCGAGATCACATTCATTGAGGATGGCCAGATCAGAGTGCACCCGACACGGGTCTACTTCTACAACGACATCGATCTCGCCACGAGGATTGCCGCCGACACCCATCGGTTACTGGCTTTCTATGTCTTTGATCACACCTGCAGGGATTGCCTCTACGAACTGCCCGTGCTCTACCGCAAACCGGAGATCGTGGCGAAGAGCCAGGAGTTCGTAAACGTCTACGTGACGATCCCCAACGACCACCAGAAGGCGTTCCCGTTGGGCATCATGGAGTCCAGCCTGACCGTGCAGTTCTTCACCCCCGGTCTGCGCCGCCTGCGGGTCGTCTCGTCCCCCGATGAGGATGTCCTCCTCGATAGTTATCATACGATTCTGGAGTACTCCGAGACTCTGTCGCGGGAAGAATTGATGCAGATCAAAAAGAGGAAGACCATCAAAAGACGAGGCTACTGAATCATTGCCTGGGCAAATAGAAAGGGGAGGCCTGAGCCTCCCCTTTTTTAGTTTGCGTCTGACTGGATCAGTCAGGGCAGATTCGGAAAGCCCGCCGGCAGGCGATCCACCCGACCCGACATCTGTTCCCCACGCGTCTCGGGCATGTTGGGCTGCCCCAGTTCCGCCCCATAGAACTCATTGATCACCTTGATGAATTCACCGGCGATCATGGCCTGCCCGATGTTCGTCGGGTGAATGCCATCCAGGCTGAAGATCCCCCCCGTACCGAACGCCGAGGTGTAGACCGTTCCGTTCCATTCGACGCCATCGATCGCGGCGGCGGCCAGGAAGCCGTTGATATCCACCACGGGGATCCCCCGGGCGGTCGCCAGATCGTCGATCGCCGCGTTGAACTCACCGGTGGCGGTGGCGATATTCGTCCTCTCGGCCAGTGTGAGAACCAGATTGGCGGGGAGGGGGGTGCCGTGCAGGGGATAGAGGCCGGGCAGTGCGGCGGCGGCATCAACGGGATCCATCCCTGTGGCGGCGATGATGGCGCCGATCAGGATGAAGTCCGGTATCCCCATACCCTGCGCGATGTAGTTCTTCGCCGGCAGCAACACCAGGTCGCCGGGAACGAGATGCATCGTCGGACCGGAAGCCCCCGCGATGGTGAAGTCGATCTCATCCACACCCTCCTCCGCCAGCCAGCCGAACATGTTCAACTCGCTGCCGTCGGTCAGCGGATTGTCGATCGGATTGGAATCCGAATCGAGCATGCAGAAGGGCACCGTGGTGAAGAACGGCGTGGCTGTGACCGGCGGGATGTTGGCGACTATCATCCCGGTCGTCGACAAGCCGGTCTGCAGGCCATTGAGCAACGTGGTGTAGTAATCCGTGAACGTCGCCAGATCGAAGTTGAGAACATCGGTACCGTTTGTGGCGGATCCGAGTATCTCGTTGTTGCCGATCCAGAGGCTCAGGAAGGTGGGGGAGAGAGCGATCGCCTGTTGCATGGCGGTCAGCTCATCCTCCGGGGAACCGATATCGCCCCAGAGCCCCTGGCCATTGCGCAGGACCATGTCGAAGTGGGGGTTCGGAGCTCCGCCACCCAGTGCCGCCACGCAGTTGGTCGCCAACGTGGTCGCCAGCAGATCGGCAGTGAGCGCACCCGGAATGCCGAGGTTGTTGTAGTGTGTCGCCAGGGCGCCGTTGAGTGCGGCCGGCGGCATGCCCCCGGGCCAGGGGATCGGCTCCATGACGACTTCACCCTCATCATTAAAGGTGATCTGGAGATGGCCCTGTCCCACATCGTACAAACCGGGATCCGCGATCAGCGGCTGCTCGCAGGTGGTGGTCATCACATCGGCCAGCAGTGCCGGATAGCTGAACTGCTGCGCCGATTCGTAGAGAGCGCCCGACTGATAACCCGCAGTCAGGCTGTTGCCCAGCGCGACGTATACGCTGAAATCAGCAGTCCCCGATGAGGGTGTCCCGCGCGTCAGAGCCTCCTCCTCGGGGAAGAGAACGGAACATCCTGTCACAACGACAGCCAGGACCAGGATTCCCGCGATTAACAAGCGTGATCGATTCATAGCGTCTCCTCCTTGTCCTAGAAGTGGTATGTGAAGCCAAGGCCACACAGGTTGGTGTAGGTATGGTAATCACCGTTGAAACCCTCGTAGTTCTCCCTGACCTCTCGGTCCTTGAAGAACAGACAAAGGTTGTAGAACTCCAGATCGATATTGCCGTGGGTCCAGGTGCCGCCGACGGAGAAACCGGTGCGGTCGGAATCCGGCAACACCGGACCGGTACTGCCCATGGGCTGGGGACTCTCGTCGTAGACGAATCCGGTCCGGAGCGTCAACTCGGGCTTGTAGGCATATTCCAGACCGAAACGGAACTGTATGGTGTTCTCGTAATTCTCCTCGATGACCTTGGTCGTATCGGGAAACACGAGTTTGAGCTCCTCGAAAGCGCTCCACTCTATCCGCATCACGTTGATCTCCATCATCAACTTGTCGGTGAACTCACGCGCGAGACCTATGGTGTACATCGCCGGCAGGGGCACCTCCGTGGAGGCATCACCGTTGCTGGGCAACTGGACATTGTCGATCATCTCGATGAACTCGACCTCACCCTCGAATTCATGATTGATGCCGCTCTTGTATGAGAAACCGAAGCGGGTGTCCTCATTCAGATCCACCAGCAGTCCGAGGTTGACGCCGACGGCGATATTGGCATCACCCTCCACGACCACCTTGCCGGCCTCAGCGGGATTGGGCATTTCGCTGAAGAGCCGCTGGTTGAGCGTCACCTCCCCAAGCACGATGTTCAACCCCAAACCAACGCGCACCCTGTCGTTCAACCTGTAGGCGATGGTGGGGATGAAGAAGTAGGTCTTGAGATCGGTCAGGGTAGCAATGCCGCGCCCTGTGAAGGTGTCGGGATTCTTCCATTCCACAGCCAGACCATAAGGAGTGCAGAAACCGATCCCCGCAGCCAGATTCTCGTTGATGGTGCGTGTATAGTAGAGTTGAGGCAGGAAGAAAATGGGATCATCCAGGCGCTCCGTGACACCGTAGCCCGGATTCGGGGCTATGCCGCTGAACTCGGTGCGGGGGATGACGTTCGTCAGGTAGACGCCCAACTGTTGCCCCTCCTGGCCGACCAGTCCCGCAGGATTGAAGAAGATGGCCGACGGGTCATCCGCCGTCGCGGCCATGACGCCGCCCATGCCGGAGCTTCGTGTACCCATCTCCCAGACCGCGAATCCGGCGCCGAACGCCGCCGTCGCAATCATGAGCATCGCCAGTGTCAAACCGGCACGTTCGAGAAATCTCATGTATCAACCTTCCTTAATTTGATCAAACCTGATTAACGAGTCGACGTATCTTCCGGATATATGTCCGCAACCAGATCGGCCTTCATCTTCAACACGACCTTGCGCTTCACCTTGAGTGAAGGTGTAAGGTGCCCATCCTCCTGCGTCAATTCATGATCGATGATCCTGAATTTCTTGACCTGTTCGAAACGTGCGAGACGGGCATTGTGCTTCTCTACTCGCCGCCTGTAGAGATCGATCAACTGCGGCTCCTTGAGCAATCCGATCATAGAGGTGTAGATGATGTTGTGTCGCACAGCATACTTCACGACATATTCAAAGTTGGGTACGATCAGCGCCGAGATGAAGGGCTGACGATCGCCGATCACCAGACACTCCGAAATGAACTTGTCGGTCTTGAAGAGGTTTTCGATTGACTGGGGGGCGATGTTCTTCCCGCCCGCGGTCACGATGATGTCCTTCTTGCGATCGGTGATCTTGAGCCAGCCGTCCTTGCTCAACTCGCCAATGTCACCGGTGGCGAGCCAACCCTCGTCGTCCAGCACCTCGCGAGTCGCCTGTTCGTTGGCGTAGTACTCCCGCATGACGTTCGGACCCCGTGTCAGAATCTCACCATCCTCAGCGATCTTCACTTCGATGTTATCAAGCGTTTTGCCGACCGTCCCCAGCCGCAATCCGTCTACCTCGTTGTTGGCCGTAATCACCGGGCTTGTCTCGGTCAGGCCATAACCCTCGTAGATCGGCAATCCGGCAGCATAGAAGAAACGGGCGATATCAACCGCCAGTGGGGCACCGCCTGAGATGAAGTAACGCAGATGGCCGCCGGTGCGCTCCTTCACCTTGGAGAACACCACCTTCGCACAGAACTTGTACATGTGCGCCAGGGGCCGTGGAATCGGTTTGCCGGCCAGCGTCATCTCGGCCCAGCGCTCCCCAACCCGTTTCGCCCAGAAGAACAGGTTCTTCTTGATGAAACCGCCGGCCAACGCAGCATCGAGAATCCGGGCGTACATCTTCTCATAGAGGCGGGGGACCGCCACCATGATCGTCGGCCGCACCTCCTGCAGATTCTGCGGCACCGTATCTATTGACTCCGCATAAGCGATGGAGGCACCCGCCTGCAGCATCACATAATAGCCGACCGTTCGCTCGAAGATGTGGCTCAAGGGGAGAAAGGAGAGCACCGAATCGCGGGTATCGACATGGAATCGCCTCAGTCCCGGAACGACGATACTGACGATATTACCGTGGGTTAGCACGACCCCTTTAGGTTGTCCCGTAGTGCCGGAGGTATAGATAATGCTGCAAGTGTCGTCAGGCTCGACAGATCGGGCCGCCTCCTCCAGTGATATCGAGTCAGCGGTAATATTTTCTCGCCCGGCAGTCGCAAGATCGACCAGACTGATCACGTCTTCACGATCAATCGCGCCTTCAAACTGAATGATCTTCTCGAGTTTCGGCAGTCTGTCCCTGACGGCAATGATCTTGGCCGTCTGCAGCGGATCCGATGTGAAGATGAATCTGGTGCCGGAATTCTCCAGAATATAGAGGATCTGCTCGGCCAGCAGCGTCTGGTAGATCGGGACATTGACGCCGCCATTCAACAGTATCCCGTAATCGGCAGCTGCCCATTCCAGACGATTCAGAGACAGGATCGCAACCCGGTCACCGTGAACCAGACCGAGTTTTCTCAGGCCAAGTCCGAGTTCAAAAGCCATCGTCTCAAACTTGGCTGCCGAGATCGATTCATAGGTGCCTGCGATCTTCCTCTGAAATGCGCGCTCGCTGCAGAGATCGCGCGTGGCATGGAAGAAGATATCATTAAGAGTCCGTGTACCCATTTTTCCATCTCCACATCTTCGGTAGAAAACAGCAAGGTTCTGGATTTACCGCTCGCGGGGCAATCGCTCGACATACTTCACCCGACAATCACCGGTTAACATAATATACATTATGCGCCAAACACCAAATCCGGTTTCAAGTGACCTTTTCACCCCTCCCGTGCGGTTCAGGCAGTTGATCCGCCCAGTGCCCGATCCAGGGCAACGGGGTTTTCTCGCCCGACATAGCCCGTGTAAAACCCAGGATCAGCAAAGCCAGCAGCGGCAGACTCAAAATCATCCGGATGGCGATCGAGATCAGGATTCCCAAAAAGGGTATGCGGCCCAGAGTGTGATCGAGAATCCACGAGATGAACAGGGCGCAGATCTCCACTATGCAGAGTACGACCCCCTGCCGGGCGTGAAAGCGGATATAGGGTCGGGATGGGAAAAGAAAATACTGAATCAGCGAGATGACGAACAGATAGGATATCGCGGCGGGCCAGCGGCCGGTCTTGTTGCTCTCCATACCTGAATCTGAAGCCGGCAAATCCTGCAATTTGTCCATCCTTGCGGGAAGGTCAAATCAGACCTTCCACATTATCAAATCGTAGTCTGCGTCCGGCATAGTGAAAGAAAGCGGGAAACCCGCCGGAACGATCTCCAGAATCCCAGCTTCCTCAATGAAAGTCAATGTAAAGTGCAGCGCCTGGCCGGACCTTACCGGAAATTCGGCCCAGGGAATGGCGATCTCCAGAATCCTGTCCCAGGCGAACTCGGCTTCGGTAGGTTTGGCTTGCCAGATATCGTCGGTGAGACTCTCCGCCTCGACAATCTCCTCACCTGCCAGCTTCAAACGGAACCGCTTGCGGCACGGACCTGAAAAATCGATACTCAGACTCGCCGGCCTGCTCTTCTCCAGGCGGAACTTGTTGAAGTCGATCCGCAAACAGAAGCTCTCGTCCGAGAAGGCGAGATGCACCGCGTCGACCAGACGCTGCGCCGGACTCATGGCCGTCCCCTGCGCACCCAGGTAGAAATAGGCGGCGTTTTGCCACTCAAAGTAGTGGCTTTCGATACCATCCAGCCGGATGGCCGATTTGCCTGGCGGCACCAGCTCTCCCTTCGGCGCCATGCTGATCGGAATTGGTTTATGGAGGAAATCAGGTATCTCTTTATTGAGCGCCTTGTAGACGCTTTGCAGATGCGAACGGAAGATCGTGTCGAAGACAGCATCGTCAGCGCTGTTGTGATCATCCCCATACCACCAGTTCCAGTCACTCCCCTCGGCGATGAACAGCGCGTGCCAGGCATTGCGCAGATCAAACGAAATGCCGGCATGGGTTAAGGGATGAACGCCGTCGCTGAACTCAATCAGGTCACGACGCACACGGGTGAGGTACTGCCAGGCGAGATTGTCTTCGGTCTGACCGATCCAGATGGAGAAATTACCGCCTATCCAGCTGCCGGCCTTCAGGTTCTTGAGATTTCGCGACTCGCACCGTTCAAGATGATTGGAGATCGAATCGAGGTCGATCCATTCGGCCTCTGCCAGACTGCGATAAAGCAGCCGCAAAAACGGCAGACCATCATGTCGGTAGAACTCCCAGCAATTCTCCCCATCCAAGGCTACCGTCACCATTACTTCATTATTATCAGCGGCTTTCCAGATACGCTTAAGACGCTCCATGAAGTCCAGTACTGCGTCTTCAGGGTCCCAACTCGCATAGGTAAAGCCGATACGGTCACTGAGGATATTGTCCCGGAACACCAGCTTTATGTCACCAGCGACCCCGGAGTAGTGATAGGGTCTGTAGAGGTGCTCAGCGCGTTCCCGCTCTGGTAATTGCAGATTGGGCATGGTCAACGAGTTGGCGAGCACCTGCTCGTCCGTGACCGTCCAGCTGAACCCCTCCTCCTGGATCAATTCCAGGACCTCGCTGCTCAACGAGCCCTCAGATGGCCACATACCACTCGGTTCGCAGCCGAGATGTTCGGCTGCCGCCTGGCGAGCCTCCCTGATTTGCCAGCGAGCATCTTCAGGATGGCAGAAAGGTTCAGCGGGTAGTTCGATCCGGGGCAATGCCTCCTTGGCGCTGTTGAGATCGCAAAGGAGCGGCAATATCGGGTGAGCATATGGACTCACGGTCAATTCGATTTTCCCCTCGGCATGCAACCGGCTGTAGGTTTCGAGTATCCTGGTCGGAAAGCCGTTCAGGTACTCGTCGAAATCATCCCAGTTTTCCTCGGTCATGAGCGAAGGATCAGCAAGGTATCTGGCGGGAATCTCCTCCTCGCGCAGCAGCGGATCAAGCCAGGCGAGATGGAACCAGTACTTCAGGCGGGTCAGGTCCTCTGCTTCAAAACCGGAGCTCCCCTCCTGCTTCCAGATCAGAAACAGAGCGGCATAACCTGGCAGCTCCGCTATCATAGTCTCGGGATGGGCGCGGAACAGCAACGCAAGGTATTCCTCTCTCTCGGGAATACTCAAGTCGCCGACCGGGCGGGCACAGAGCTCCTGAACTCGGTCCTTACTGCCGGCCCGCCATTCCCCCCACTGCTCAATCAATGATGGAACAATATTGAAATTGACGCAGATGCCCTCCTGCTCGGCAGCCAGAAGCGGCATATCCAGGTAATCCTTGAAGGAGTGGAGGCGGGTCCAGGGCAAAAGAAAACGCCCCTCCACCTTATTCAGATAGAAGGGCTGATGCATGTGCCAGAGGATAGAGAGTCTTATCTTCCGTTCTCCCATGGCCGGCTCAACTTCAGGAACCGCGTGAAGCAAGGGCTTTGATGTCCTCGCTGATTTTGCGTTTCATCATTCCGTCGGCATCCGATTCCAACTCAAGCAGAATCGTCTGTGCCTCTTCGTAGTAACCTGCGTCGAGGTATATCTGACTGGCCCGATAGAGCCAGGCCTTGTTTTGCGTATCGACAGCGACATCGGATCTCGCAAGTTCGACGAGCATATCAGCCTGGGGTTTCACACGGCCGACGCCACCATTACAGGTTGCGATGCCCACATTGGCGGATGTGACGAACTCACCGTCGCTGTCGGCAGCCAGATACTGCTCGTAAGAGTCGATGGCATTGAAGTAGTCGGCTCTCCGCTCCTGACAGAATGCGATGAAGTAGAGCGCCCAGTCGGCATACTGCCGCCCCTGATACTCGGAACGGAGCGCCTCGAAACCGGCAGCAGCCGTTTCATAGTCCTCATGGACACCGCTGACAAGAGCGACGTTGAGGGTGGTCACCGCAGAGGTGAAAGCCGCCTGGGCCTCCCCGCGCAGAGCCTCGCGATAGTTCAGCGTCCAGGAGGTTCCGAGGATAATGACCAGGATAACCACCACAGCGCTGATGATGACCCGCTGGTGTTCCCTGAACTTCTCCGTATACTCCGCCATCGTCTCGACGAACTTGTCCTCTTTCAACTGTTTTTTACTGATCCTCTTGGCCGCACTCAAGACCTATTCCTCCTTGCCGATTTCAAATCACTACCGACCTTTGGCCGGATGGAGGTCAATAATCTAGCATGCTTATGGCCTGACTGCAAGCGCTTGGACCTCGCAACACATTTGTTTTGCTACAGATAGTTGACAAAACCGACCATATAGGGCCAAAATCTCCGGATGGCGACCCAACGTGAAAGCATTGTCAACATCATCTCCCGCCTGGTTCTGATACTGGCCATCCTGCTCAGTATCTCCGGCCTTCTGGAGCGTTGGACCGGACCGGACCTCCCGTTCAATATCCGCAGACATAAGATCATCACCAGAGTCGGTGTGAGTGGGTCCCCACTGGCCCCCTTGGTGGCGGGTGACAGCCTGATTACCATAGCCGGTCGACCTGTCAGAAGTGACGTCTCCGCCATCGGCGCTCTGACAGACACAGGCAGAACCGGTCCGGTCGCTGTGGAATTCACCCGCGACGGGCAGTTGCTACATGAATCGCTGGAATTCAATCCCCCGTCAACGCAGCGACTCGTGAACATCTTCCTCCGCACCCTGGCGGCATTGTTCATCTTCCTGATCGGCTTCTACGTCGTCAGCAAACGGCGGGATGTGATCTCACGTCATTTCCTCTTCCTGACCCTGCTGACCGGTTCACTGCTCAGCCTCAGCCCACGCACCGGCATCCCCCCCTGGTCTCTCCTCCTTGAGTGGAAGAACGATCTTGTCGCCACCTTCCTGCCACCCGTTTTCTTCTATTTCGTAGTTCTCTTCCCCGAGCGGCGCCCCCGCCCGCGCTGGCTCAAGATCCTGATCTTCCTGCCGCCATGCGTCTTTGCATTGCTGGGGACACTTGCCCTGCTCGGGCTCCCCCTACTGATCGATCCCGGAAGCACACAGCTCCTGCAACTGTGCGCCAGTCTGAATGCGGCACTGCTGCTCATTCTCAGTTTGCTGCTCATTACCTACAAAGCTTTGCGCAAGAAGTATCGGCGTGAGCAATCCCGGGTGAGACTGGTCCTGTTCGGGGCATTCATCAGCGTTCTCCCACTGGCGATCTTTCAGCTGCTCCATCAGATACTGCCGGGGCGGCATATCTACCTGCAGGCCTGGACCCATCTCTTCCTGGCCTTCCTGCCGCTCAGTTTCGCCTATGGCATCCTGGGACCCGACTTGCCCGCGCTGCAGAGGCGCACACGGGCCATTTTGCGGACGACCCTCTCCGGCTCTTTGCTGGCTGCTCTATTCATCACTTTCCGCATGCTCATCTACCTGTTCTGGGGCCAGAGCACGAATATCGGTGATGATATTCTGTCAGAGCTCTTCAGCCTCGGCGCGAGTCTGCTTCTGTTGCCGACGCTCCGCAACAGACTGATCCTCCAGTTCGGGGAGCGGGAGGGATTCCCGTTCAATCGCTGCCAGCATGCACTCACCCCCCCCAACTACTTCAGTACGCTCGAATCGTTGAAACAGGACCTCCTGCCCAAGCTGGGCGAGGAGAGCGGCGCCATCTGGCTTCTCTGTCTTGAGATGGGCAGCAAAAATTCCTGGGCGATTTCGAGTTCATGGGATCCCGATTCGAAACTGCGGATACTCGACAGCAAGGGGAAACCCCGAATCTATACTATCCCCCCCGGTCTGGAGAAGATGCTCCTGCAGGGGAAAATGCTCGCGGTGGAACAGTGGGATCCATACTGGGCGCAAAGCCTGATTGGTCCTCACGCTCTCTCCTTCTGCAAGAGCAGGGACTGGTGCCTGCTGCTGCCGGTTCTGGGGGATGAGGATAATCCCCTCCTCTTCATATTCGGACCCTCGATATCCGGCACTCTCTATCACGGGAACATCACTCGCGGTATGGAGCAGCTCCAAGCCTCGCTCGATCTGCACCTGCGCAATCTTTCATTACTCTGCCAGGTGACGCGCGAGGAGAGATTGCTTGGCGAACTGGATATCGCACGGGATATCCAGTTGGGGCTGCTGCCGCGTCAGATTCCCAACGTGCCCAACCTGGAACTTGCAGGGAGGATGCAGGCGAGTTCCGAAGTGGGCGGCGACTACTACGGTTTCCTCGAGCTGCTCGATGATCGCCTCGGCCTGGCGCTGGGAGACGCCACAGGACACGGTGTGCCTGCCGCGCTGCTCATCTCCACCGTTGCGATGGTCTTCCACTATCAGGCAAAGAATGGAATCTCACCCGAATATGTGCTGCAGGGGATGAACACCGATCTCATGGCCCTCCCCTTCACTTTCGATCGCTCAGGTGGTGTATTTGCGGGTTTCGTCTATGCTCTTTACGACCGCAACTCCTCCACACTCTTTTATTCAAATGGCGGCATGCCTCCCCCCATATTGTTGCGAGCCGATGGGAATATGGAGAGACTCAGTCGTGGCGGATTACCCCTCGGTCTTTCGGCAGATGGGCAATACTCTCGAGGGCTTCTGAGTCTTAATCCGGGTGACTTACTGATTATGAGATCCGATGGCGTCGAGGATCAGGAAGACAACAAAGGTGATGCGTTTGGTGAGGCAAGATTGCTCAAGTGCCTTGCAAATAGGGATTCAGAAAGCCTTGATGATATTGCGGACAGCCTGATCACAACTCTAAAGAGCTACTCAGGTGGAGAATTGACAGATGATATCTCATTTATTCTCATGCGTTTAACATGATCCGAAACGTTACCTACTTATTTCTACAATTTTGGAACATTCCGGCATGCACTGTGCTTATCCGACATTAACCATCTCGGCCGAGGTGCTACAGGAAAGGAGGAGGCCAAATGTGGCGGTTCCAACTTTGTCTGCTAGACATCTTCTGGTGGTTGAGAGACTAGCAGTAAATTAAAGATTATGTTTACACGAACCAACTGTATCGAGAGGACAACATGACTACCGTTCATTAGGGCGCTCTCTGACGAGGGAGCGCCATTTCTTTGGAATCAACTATCAATTCCCCCTTCGCTTCAATCTTACAGCTCACTTTGCTTTATTACACTTTCTTTACATTATGTAATATTCATGTAATGGAAGTTGACACGCATTAGCTTCACTGCTATGTTTTTCTACTGAGAGGGCTATTCTACTAATACGTGTCCCAGTTTCCTCATGCATCTCAGCGAAGCGATTGCCGCACGGGCCTCTGAAGGGTGGGAACACGTATAATGTGGTTAACCCTCTTTTTCTTTGCCCCTACCTCCACCACATACTGACCGATTCCTGGCCACCCCCTTGTGCGCATTTTGCAACCGGACAATTCCTGAGCACATCTCTGCAGGCTGAGTACCTATTCCGAGAGAGAACACACCTTCCGAGCAATCATCTCTGTAAATGAGAACCCCGGGCTACACGTGCAGCCCGGGGTTGTGATTCTAACCTATTGTCGTGCGACGCTACTTGAGCAGAGTCATCTTGCGAGTCTCGCTCATGCCCGCCGCCTCCAGGCGACAGAAGTAGAGACCCGAAGCCAGGGACTGCCCCTGATCGTCACGACCGTTCCAGACTACGGCATGCGCGCCGGCAGCCATCTGCTCACCGGACCGCAGCTTCCGCACCAGGCGACCGCCAAGATCGAAGAACCGCAGATCAACGGCACCCGCTGCAGACAGATCGAATTTGCGCGCCGTCGTCGGATGGAACGGGTTCGGGTAGTTGCCCCGCAGCCCGGACACCGTCGGCTGATCCGTGCCACCCACAGCGGTCGCGTCCTCGGTGTAGACGACGCGCTGGTTGCCGGGAACGCTCGTGTAGGTCGCGGTCAAGCCGCTCGGCCACAGAACCTGGATCTCATCGACCATCGTCGCGGCCCCCAGACCGAACTC
>JAAEPZ010000765.1 GCA_024231955.1 bacterium
CGTTGCGCCGGCACCTCAGCCGCGAGCGCGAGTCCTGGGACATCGAGTTGACGGCAAAGGGCACCAAGGAGGATCTGGCCGGGATTCTCGGTGGCGACGAAACGCCGGCGCTGCTGTTCACGGCGGCCCACGGCCTGGGCTACCGGAGCGGTCATCCCCGGCAAGCGTACAACCAGGGCGCCATCCTCTGCCAGGACTGGCCCGGCCGAGGAAGCGGTCCGCTCGAGCCGGATCACTACTTCGCCGCGGCCGACCTCGGCGCCGACGTCCGTCTCCGCGGGCTGATCGCCTTCCTCTTTGGTTGCTACAGCGCCGGCACCCCGCAGTTGGACAATTTTCCGCCGCCACCACTGCGCAACCCGATCGTGCGGGCACCGCAGTCGTTCATCTCGCCGCTTGCTCGGCGACTCCTGAGTCACCCGAACGGCAGCGCGCTCGCCGTGCTCGGCCACGTCGACCGCACCTGGACGCGGAGCTTCGGCACCGGCCGCGGTATGGGCTACCTGCACATCGTCTCGCTGCTCAAGAGGCTCCTCGACGGCTATCCGGTCGGTGCCGCCATGGACTGGATGAACGAACGCTTCGCCGAGATCTCGACCGAGCTCACCGACGTGCTGGACGCGCAGGAGCAAGCTCTCAGGTATCCGAATCGCACCGGTACCGGGACCGGAGCGCCGGACCGGACTCAGCTGGCCGGTCCCTGGCGGGCCAACAACGATGCTCGGAACTTCGTCGTCCTGGGAGATCCTGCGGTGCGTCTCGCGGACGGTCCGCGGGCCGCACTGGTGGGGGAGGAGGCCCGCGTCGTGGGCAACGGAGACGCCAGGCGGCGCGCGCCGGGCACCCCCTGCCCGACCTGCGGACGCACTTGAAGTGAAGCTGCGCGAGCTCAACAGCTCATCCAGCCGCAAAAAAAGGTCCCCTCTTGTCACTCTGCAGCTGCCATCTTCGCGTTTATAGATAGAGGGAGCCACCGCTCTCTTGCGATGAAGCTGGTGAGACAACCATGCTGGTGGTGAGGTCTTACCTGGCCGCACAGCCCGGCAATGCACTGCTCGAGGAGGTTGGCATGAGCGGGGAACAAGGGATCTTTCTCAGGGGAGGGATGGGATGCTTGCCTTGAACGCTCTCTGCGTCGCCGCTGCCTTGCTGGTTGCAGCTCCAGGCGACGAGCCTGGAAATGCGGCAAGCGCGTGGCAGGATCTGTTACGGGACGATCCGGCCATGGCGAGTCGCACCTCAACTGAGGAGCAAGCTGTCCTTCAGGCACTTACAACGGAACAGGTTGAGGCGTACCTCTCGGGCAAGCCGGCGTCTGCCATTCGCCTTCCCGACGGGAATTCCCTAGAAGACTTCCTCAAAGCGCAGGGCAGAAGCAGCGGCTTCGACTTGTCCTGGTTCACGATCGACGGTGGCGGCGGCATGTGGAGTCAGGGAGGAGACTTCGAACTGAGCGCCACCATTGCGCAGGTGGACGCCGTCGTCCTGAAGGGTGACGATTTCGAATTGACAGGTGGTTTCTGGGCAATACCCGACAACCTCGAACGCTCCGAGATCTTCAGTGACGACTTCGAATCCGGCGACTGCTCAGAATGGAGCGACGTCGTCGGAGGCTGCTGAACGAGCAATCCAACGACCATCCGGGAGATTTGCATCATGCGCCGGAACTTTCGTAGTCAGGGAACCGAGAAGGATAGCCATGAGAGACTCAGAATGATCGGGTTGCTGCTGATTCCGGCGCTTCTCGCGTCCTCAGCCGTCGCCGATCCGCCGACCGGCAGCTTCCTCTACCAGGGGCGCCTCACCCAGAATGACACCATCCCTACTTCAGACTTCGACTTCCAGGTCACCGCCTACAACGCGCTGAGTGCCGGCGCCCAGGTGGGAGGTACCTTGACTTTCGACGATGTCGCAGTCAACGACGGGCTTTTCAACCTCGAGCTGGACTTCGGCAACGACCTCTTCACCGGAGAAGCTCTCTGGCTCGAGGTCAGAGTCAGGGTGGGGACAAGCACGGGCGCCTACACGGTCCTCTCCCCTCGTCAGCCGCTCCGGCTCTTCGCCCTCAACGGCAAGGAGGCTCCTTTGAGAACCCCACTCACGGGACTCGTAACGGTTGGGGTCCTCGACAATGAGGTCACCGGCGTCGGCACTCTTTTCAGCGGTGAGGTTGCGGTTGGCGATTCCATTATGATCAATGGCGAGATCCACACGGTGGCGCAGATCGACAACGACACCCGGCTTTTCCTGGAATCGAATCATGAGACTGGGGCTCTCAGCCAACCGGCCTTCACCGACGGCACTCTGTTCCGGGTTCAGGCAGGCGATCACACCGACAAGCTGCGCATCGATCGGGAGGGGGTCAAGATCGGCGAACAGGGTACACCTACCAGCAGGATCGAGCATGGAACCATTGGTGATTGCAGCTCCGGGAGCCTGGCGGCAACCGGAAGCGTGACCTTTTCCACCTCGTTCATTCAGCCTCCGCGGGTTTTCTTGTCGACTCATCGCGCAGGAGCAGGCAACTACTGTTTCACAGCTTCTTCTAGCAGTGTATCTAGTACGGGTTTTTCCTGGATAACCTGGGGAGACCACTTCGCTTACGTAGCCCACAAATCGTGCAGGTGTATCCACTGGATGGCTGTTGGCATCTGATCATACCTGGTCCTCACAGCGCCGGAGCTGCGCCCGCTGGTGCGCGCAGCAACCCAATTCGCGGCTTGATCGTTACCAGCCGCCTTGATTGTGACCAAGACCTGGAACACGTTTTCAAACGACAAATCGGCCACAGGAGGTTGATATGAAAACAAGACTTTTTGATTTGCTCGCCGTGTTGCTGCTTGCATTGGTCCTGAGTGCAGTCTTTGGCCAAGCTGCGCAGGCGCGTGATTTTACCAATCAAGCGGACATCATTGTGCAGGGCGGTCCGTTGCACGACGGAAAGCTAACCTTCAATTATCAAATCAAGGATGGGATTGACATTGAGATCTGGGTCGAAGTGAAGAGCGGATCGACGCGGGAGCACGTAGCCGAACAGGTTCGGAACGCCCTTGACCACAAGGTCGGCGCGAACGCGGAAGTAAAATCGGACGGCAAAAGGAAGGTGACGGTCACGAAACTCCGCGATGCTCCTCGATTCGCTCTCACTTGGACAGGGGGAGGTACCGGAGTGCGGATATCGATCGATTATGATTAGCATTAGGGATGATAGAAGAACAATGTCAGTAAATCGCACTGGGAGCGCCGGCTTCCAGCCGGCTCGTGGGCTTTAGCCCATGCATGGACGCTTCGCGTCTTAAGGGGGACTTCGTCCCCAAGCCGGCTGGGAAGCCGGTGCTCCCAGCACGATCGTGGTCGTTCCAATTCGCAGGAATATGGTTAAACGCCATCATTACTCCTTTGTTACCGCCGCTGTTCCTGCTCACTCGTGCGCAGGCGACCGGTTGCACCCCCAGTCCCCGGCCGTCCTCGCGGCCCGACCGAAGTGCTGAGGGCTCACCTTCGGCCTCTGGCGATCGAGGCGCAGCGGCAGATAGGGCGTGCCCTCCTCGTCCAGGTGCTGGGTGAGCTCGTAGAGGACGCCGCTTTTCCCAGCTCCGGCGACGCCGTGGATCAACACCAGCCGGATTCCGGTCTTTTGCAACGCTGCCATGACCTCCGTGGTTTCGGGCCGCGGGATCAGCCGGCCCCCGGCGAGGTGGTGCCTGAGGGACTCCGCGAAGCGGTCCCGGAGGGTTTCGACCCGACGCAGAAGCTCCGGCTCCACACCTGGTTTCCGTTCAGCCGGCCCGTCAGTGGCGGGTTTGCCAGGCGAGTCGGGATCGGCCGGAGGGGGGATGCTGTTCTTGAGCTCGGGAAAACAAGGGCAAGCAGTGGCCGATTCCCAGGTTCGTGGGATGGGTTCACCCGTGGTGTGCCGGCCGCAGTTCTCTCCGCTTGCCCTTGCCACCCCTCCAACCCACCGCCGTGGCCAACGAGCTGATTACTGCAAGATCTCAAACGCCGTTCCGTCGCGAAAGCGATAGATATAAAAATCGCTATCTCCTGAGAACGTCGACACAGGCGCTATGGTGCCGATCGGCCTTGTCCAGCAGGGCGACCAGGGGACCGGTATCGGTCAGGATCACGGCTGCTTTCGCCGGTGTTCGTCGACGAGCATCGCCGTGAATTTTTCGCCGCAGCGCTCGGACATGCGGGCGCCGCCGGGAGTGTGCTCACGGCTGTCGAGAACCCCTATATAGCCGTCGAGAAAATCTGCCATGGTCTCCACGCCTGCCGTGGAG
>JAAEPZ010000766.1 GCA_024231955.1 bacterium
ACCAGCACGCCCGAGTTCGAGTACGACCCCCGGATCGACGGCGACTACGTCGTCTTCGAACGGCACAGCGGCGATCCCAACCTCGCCAACGTCATCCTCCATGACCTCTCCACCGGGCTGGAGACGCAGATCACGGACCTCATTGTACATATACGAATCATACGAATCAGCACCCTGGAAATCACATAATTGTCGAAAACAAAGGACTTACAATCAGGGTGCCTTGCTTGCCCGGGCAAGAGCAAGGGATCCCATTTCCAAAAGGAGTCCAATGATGAGTGCTCTGAAAGCAGAACCGACTGGGTCAATGAATCCGAATGCAGTCCCCATCTACTTTTTCGGAACATCGGCGGGAGGAACAACCCTCGATCAAGGTGAAGGAGGTGGCAACCCGTTCGCCAGCGCGTTTGTGGAGTTGCTTGCTCGTAAAGAGCTTACATTGAACGCATTGACTGACGATCTTGCTGAGTTGACGGAGCTTAAGAGCAACGGAGTCCAGCGTCCGGAAACTCCCGCCCGCAGCTCCCTGATGATGTGGAGGATTCTGCCCCGACCGTCCAAAGAGTCCCGGATCGCCCTTGTCTTTGTCTTCTCCGACTACTCTGCGTCCGGGGGAGCAACATCTCTGCCTGGTGCAGAGCATGATGCACGTCGGGTATCAGCTGCACTTGCGTTGGCGGGGTTCGAGACACAAATGACCGTTGATCCTGAACGAGACAACATTGGCGATATTTTGCGAGATTTCGCGATTCGGTCGGCAGATGCAGATGCGGCTTTGTTGTACACTACGGGCCACGGAGTGGAAGTGGACGGAATAGTCTACCTTCTACCTGGGGACTACCCTGTGTCGGAGCGCAACTCAGGGCTCGCACACTTTGCCCTTCGGCTCCCAGAGTTTTCGGCGGCCATGCGAGCGAAGCGCGCTAACCTGATATTCTACGCTGGCTGCCGTAACGATCCATATGGCCAACAAAGATGAGGGATCGTATGGTCGTAGGTGCGTTCCCGGTAACGGTGCACAAGGACTGGCCACGGATGGCCGCCTCTACGCCATAGACGGTGCCGATTGTCGATCCCGCCGAGCTTGCCGGCGATAATCAGCTTTCCTCCGACTTTTCCAAGCTCGAAAGGTAGAGGATGGTAGGGTGCTTATCGTCTCTCGCCACCAGCGAGAGCTCGGTGCTGCGCAGCTCTTCGGCCTGCTCGTCGACCGGCA
>JAAEPZ010000767.1 GCA_024231955.1 bacterium
CTTAGCGCTCTATAGTCGCCGTCCATGGGCTGCACGGCCGGCGTGTCGCTGCGCATGGCGGCGCTCGCGGGGCCGGGGTTGCAGGCGGGCCTTTCGCGTTCAGCGCTGGGGGCCGTAATCGCGGCGCCACCCCAGCCAACGGAGCGTGCCCGGGTCAGCGCTTTCCTCGGTTCTTTGCCCCGATCTTCCTGACACGCTATCCTACCGAGAGTAGGCGCTAGCCGCAGAGCCTTCCGGGTCCGTCTGGTGCTCAGCGGGTAGCGGAAAACGGGAGGACGCCGAGTGAGGCAGATGGGCCAGCAGGATTGGCGGTACGGGACGACCACCGTATACTAGCCAGCATGGAACCTGGCACATCCGATCTGGTTTCATTCGACGCCTCCCCACTGGCAATAGGCAGTGGCCGATGGCCGCACGGCGTAGTGATATTAGCAGCAAAGTTGCCGGCGAGCCTGGCCACTAATGAAAGGAGGTTACTCATGAGGTACGGCGCCGAGATCAATCCGTTCGGTTGACCAATTGCTACGATTTGCGGCGCCGGGCACCGCGCCCGGAGCCGCCTCTATCGCCATGACCAGTTGTTTGATTGCCCTCACGCTTACTTCGCCCCGGTTTGCCTCTTCAGCTACCTCCATAGCTGTAAGTGCAATCGAACCGATTCCCGCCCCTGCAAACAAGGCCGCTGTTTCTAACCCGAGCCTGTTTGCCTCGCTCAAACGCCCTTCACCCAACAGGGTGATAACAAGAAGTAGTTGGTAATAGGCCGAATCAGCGCTTCCAATTTCGGCCAGTTGGTCGGCGGTTGCCGAAAGTACACTACGAGCGCTCTGCCAGCGCTCTGCGCAAAGGTGGATAACTCCAAGCACCCCTTGGCGTTTCAGCTCAAGAACTCGCTCCTGAAAACGAGGGATCCGGCGCCAGGTTGCCTCGGCCTCAGCAATAAGTCCAAGATCAGCCTGGTATCTGGCAAGATTCACATACACCAACGCCCGAAAACGTGGCTCTCTAGCCGGATCAGCCAATTCCGCCGCTCTTTCAAGTCCGGAAAGACTCTTCGAGGTTAATACACCTGCAGCGAAGTCCAGATACGATCGGTTTGCTAAAGCTCTTGCGGTTCGGTGCCGGTCGTTCATGGCTCTTGATATCGCAATGGCTCGGTCAAGCGATTGACGTGCCTCGCCCATCCTCCGCAGGTAGCTTTGTGTTGCCCCGACCAAGCTCAGATACTCCCATTGTACAACTAGATCTTTTTCCCCATGAATGAAAGGCTCTGCAAGCTCCAGGATTCGTGCTGCCTCGCGGGCCTCTCCGAGTATTCGGAGGGCGTTGGCCTTGGTGGCCTGTGCCAACGCTACGAGCCCCCTGTAGCGCCGCCAGTTATTCCCCTTACGCCTCATGGTTTCCTCAGCTACCCTGACGCCGATGATGGCCAACTCAAGTCCGCGGCGTGGCGCAACGAAACGCTGCTCTCGCTCGCGGTCCAGCAGCTGATGGACTACCAGTGCCGTCCAGTACTGACTGTCTTTTGCGGCCGCGGGATCGGCCAGTGCCAGCAGCTCGTCGCCGAGCTCGCCCGCCTCATCCCAGGCCTCGAGGGCCGCGATCCCCTGAAGCGGCCGCGGTGAGGTCGGCGGCACGGTCATCGCCCACTCGATCTCCCGCATCCGC
>JAAEPZ010000768.1 GCA_024231955.1 bacterium
GCGGGCCATCTCGCGCAGCTCGGCGAAGACCAGCGGCATCAGCCGGTCGAGAGCCTCCGCATCGCCCTGGCTCAATCCTCCAGGAGTCGGGTCACGTCCCCCTTGGCAGTGTGCATGGCGGGATTCTACCCGCTCCGGCCGCCCTGCCACCATGGTAAGGTTTTCAGTATTGAACAGGAGGACAGTCAAACGACCAGAAGGACGGAGCTCCACCGTGGAGCTGTTCGCCGAGGGGGGGCGAACCGATGGACACAGGACGCTGGCAACAGATCGACCGGATCTTCACCGAAGCCCTGAAGCTTCCCGACACCGACCGTCCCGCCTTCCTCGGCGCCGCCTGCGGCGCCGACCAGGAGATCCGCGACCATCTCGAGCAGCTCCTCGCGGTCGACGGCGAGCTCGCCGACTTCCTCGAGAAGCCCCTCGCCGCCAACGTCGCCGAGCTCGTCGGCGGCGGAAGCGAGCCCGAAGCCGGAACCTGCTGCGGACCCTACAAGCTGCTCCGGACCCTCGGCCGCGGCGGCTCCGGCACCGTCTACCTGGTGGAAGACGACGGACCCTTCGCCCTCAAACTCTGCCGCTCCTCTCTCGAGGCCAGCGCGCTCCGGCGACGTTTCCGGCAGGAGCACCAGATCCTCACCCGACTCGATCACCCCCACGTCACCCGCCTCCACGATGCCGGCGTCACCGCGGCCGGCTATCCCTACCTGGTGATGGAATTCGTTGACGGGACAACCATTGACGAGCATTGTGACGAACGCCGGCTGATGATCGACGAACGCCTCGTCCTCTTCCGTCAGCTCTGCTCGGCGGTCGCCTACGCGCACGACCAGGGGCTCGTCCACCGCGACCTCAAGCCGGCCAACGTCCTGGTCACCAAAGACGGCCGGGTCAAGCTGCTGGACTTCGGGATCGCGAAGCTCCTGATTTCGGCCCCGGACCAGAGGCTCGACTCGACGAACGTCGGCATGCGGTTGATGACGTTGAGCTACGCCAGCCCGGAACAGGTCCGCGGCCGACGCGTGACGTCGGCGAGCGACGTCTACGCGCTGGGAGTCCTGCTCTTCGAGTTGTTGGCCGGCGCCAGCCCCTACCGCCTCAAAGGTCCGCTGGCGCTGGCCTTCGAACGCGCCGTCTGCCTGAAAAAGCCGCGGCGGATGAGCGATACTCTGCTCCACCTGATGGACGCGGGAGGCACCTCCCAATGGGACGACGTCGATGTCGACGCCGTCAGCCGCCACCGCCGCTACGCCGATCCCCGGGACCTCGTCCGCCGACTCCGGGGCGACCTCGACGCGATCGTGGCCCGGGCGGTCGAAAAGCGTCCGGAGAAACGCTACGGGTCGGTCCGGGAACTGGCCGAGGACGTCCGTCGTCACCAGTAACGGCAGCCGGTCGCCGCGCGCGCCGGCCTCTTGGGGTTCCTGAAACGTAGCGTCGGACAGCAGCGACCTTTTCGCAAGGAGCCGTGAGATGGACCTCGACCGGACCCCACGCAACCGCAAGCAGTCCTTGACCCAGATACTCCACCGATGGAGCGGGGACGACGAGAACGCCGCCGCCGAAGTCGTGCCTGTGGTCTACGAGGAGTTGCGGCGCATCGCGCAGGGCTATTTCCGGGGCGAGCGTCCGGGGCACACGCTGCAGGCCACGGCGGTGGTCCACGAGGTCTACATCCGGCTCCTGGAGGACACCGGCGTGCGTTTTCAGAACCGTGCCCACTTCGTCGGCAAGGTGGCGCACATGATGCGCCGTCTGCTGGTCGCGTACGCCCGGGAGCACAACGCGGACCGCCGCGGCGGCGGCTGGCAGCGGGTCACCCTGAGCGAAGCCGTCGCCGTCAGCGGGGAACGGTCGGCCGACCTCGTCGCTCTCGACGACGCTCTCCTGAGCCTCGCGGCCAAGGACCCAGGCATGGCCCGGCTCGTGGAGCTGCGCTTCTTCGGCGGCCTGAGCCTCGAGGAGTGCGCCGAGGCCCTGGGGATCTCGCGGGCGAGCGTCGTCCTCGAATGGCGTCGGACCAAGGCCTGGCTCTACCGCGAGCTGACGGCGGGCGCGGTTTCCGGGGCCTGACGGCACGATCTGCCGCCCCTTCGGAGAGCGTCAGGGAATCCACGTAGGGTTGCGGCGCCGAACCGGGAAGAGGCTGAGGGACTCCCGCCTCGGCCGCGTTCGGCTGCCGGGACAAACGCGACGCCGCCGGGGCGTCAAACTTTTTGAGATTTCTTTATCCGGTTTGGCCTCCGAAATGCACATTACGGGGTGAGGCCAAGGGTCCTCCCGCCGGGAGGCGTTCTCCTGGTGGAGTCGAGAAGAGGGGCAACAGCGTTAGCCCCATCGGCAACCGCGGCTGGCTAGCGCCAGCTAGCAAGGAGAGAGAGATGAGCACAAGAAACACTTCCGATATACGTCGCCCCTTCACCGATGTCCGATGGGGGGGACTGGCATTTCTCGGCATTTTGATCGTGTTGAGCCTCACGGCGTCACCGGCTGCAGCTCAAACTCAAACAGCCGAATGCTCTGGAGGTCTTTATTATGGGACTGTCGATATCGAAGAGGCCCACACCTACCCCGGCCTCGAGGTCTGCGGCATGGGCCATGAACTCTGGATCTGCGAGCCCGATTCCTCTAATTGCGATGCCGCTGGCGGCTGGTGCCCGGAAGAAGGAAAATGTACTATTGGCAATCCCAGACTTGGCATCAATACTGCCGGGAGTTACAGCAGCTTTCCGGGATACGACAGAGCCGATGTATTAAACAGGGCACAGCGAGCAAATATGGGATGGATTCTCGACATGCAGCTATGGGCCGACACCGATACTATTGTCGGTGCGCTAGCGCAGTCGGTTAATGATGCGCCCGGCATTACTCATGTTATCCGCACATGCGCCGGTAACTTTTGTGGCTTCGCCGACAATGAGAATACGGCAGACCCCAGGCCAGATTATGAAATATTTCTACAGCGACTCAGTGAGGTACTAAATGGCATCGCAAGTACAAATGGATCATTTTACGTCATCGCCGGCGCGAACGAGCCCGACAAAGAGAATTGGTTGATCGCAACTGAAATATTTGAAGAAGGCGCGCCCTGCGAGTGCACCGAAAACGGCTCTGGCTACTCTTGCTCAGAAGCGGAGAGCAAAACACCGGAAAGGCAGGCATGTGCCAATGCGTATGTAATGAACAAAATGATTGATATGCGGAATCAAATACCGGACGATACTTCCAGTAACTTTTCTTTTAAACTATTATCACCTGCATTTGACTGCACTAATCCAAATACACGCGATATCATCGGGCACATGGCTTCTCATGATGCCAGGTTTGCCGAGCTTGACGGCATGGCGTTTAATACATATAATGATGTAGCGGCCTCCGCGAGGGATTATCTGAACGCATGTGTCAACTATTTTGAGCCTGGCGTCTTCCCCCGTCCGTATGACAATGGAATAAATGCGCCAGTTGATCATATAGTAATCACCGAAATTGGCATGATGGAGTATAGGTATTGCGGCGATCCCAGTCAGACGGGGGATCTCTCTGCGAATATGCCGACGTTTTGTCAGAACATTTACTGGCTCGGAGACTGGGACGGAGACGGGGATCCGGACAATGCGCCGCGGTGCTCGAATGGTAGTTTTCCTAGTTATCTTCCAGGGCGGAGTGACTGGTGCGACGGTGATGGATATATGCCTCGCGAATTTGCATTAAGCAATCTGCGTCATCAGATCTCGCTATTGCTTGATGACGACAGGATTGAAGGTATCCTGCTATTTAATAGCTTTGGTCTTAATTCAGATGTCCAGTTTCACTATAACGTCATGACAGACTCGGAATTGTACTACGTCATTGGGCACGAGAAGGATAGCGGCACCACAGGTTGCATAGGCTGTCCACTGAGGTTTACACATACCATTCCGTTAGTGCGGCAAGTTGCTTCAGACTACGGTGTCCGGGTCGTTCAAAATTATGCCAATGCCACTCACCCTGATTATTTTCCGCGCCGGCATGCGGGTGTTGACATCGAATACGATGGTGTCACCACCAGCGCCAACATGCCGGTTCACGCGGCGGCCGACGGTATCGTCCGTTTCACGTTGAGCACCGGTTATCCTGGAGGTGTCATCGTTTTGGAGCACGACTTGGCAGGTCAACGACTCTACACCATGTACGGCCACCTGGGCTCCTTCTTTGTATCCAATGGACAAAGCGTCACGCGAGGCCAAGAGATTGGCACCATCGCGTATCAGACGAGCGACGACGGTTCCGACAACTCGCATCTGCACTTCGAGGTTCGGACCTGGCTGTACTACCCGGGTAATGGGAGCGGGCCTGGTTCCGGCTACGCTCAATCAGGAAAACACCCTTCGGAAGAAGGCTGGCTCGACCCCATAAAAATGATCTACGAAGAACGCGCACCGGGGTTGGGAGCAGTCACTTTCACACAACAGAGGAACCTGAGGACCGGGCCATCGTTGGCCTATACCGACATCGGCCTCGATGTATACCCCAACACGGAGTACATCGTCGAAGACGTCGCGGGTGACACAAGCGGTCATTACTGGTACAAGGTGCGCTACGATGACGTCAACACAGGCTGGGCCAACGCCTTTTTCAAGGGTAGCTACGGATCGGCGGTCTTCGCCATCGAGACACCCCGCCCCTGCACCCCGACGCCCGACCTTCCGGACACCGGTGGCCACGTAACGACGCTATGCGGTTATCCCGCGCCCATCCCTGACGGCCACATCGGACCCAGCATCGGAGTCTGCGAAGGCGTCTGCTCCTCCATGTGGACGGACGGAACCTGCGTCGACCCGGTGGGCAGCGACACGCGCATCGACGTCTACGGTTGCCCGGCCAAGACCTCCGCCAGCGGCTACGCCTGCGACGGCAACACCAACAACGGAACACCCATTACCTCGTTCTTCAACGGCGAGTCGCTGTCGATGACGGACATCATCGACAGCAACCCTCAGTACTGCACCTTCAACTTCGCCGTCATGCGAACGGGTGTTGCCGAGCCGGTCGACTTCCTGATCTGGGAACGCGACACGTGCAACCCGACGCCGCCGCCGAACTGCGGCAGCACCTGCACCCAATGCGTGCTCGAGCAGCGCCCGGACGTCCTCTGGAACTACGGGCTGTGGGGGCATAGCACGGCCTGCAGCAACCGCGACTGGATCGTCGACGACTGGTGTACCAACCTGGACGGTGACGGCTGCCGCGACGTCAAGAACAACTACTGCAGCGTCGAATGCGGCGACGATCCGCCGCCGGACGAACCGCCGGACGAACCGCCGGAGCAGGGCAACTCGGCCGTCATCCTCTCCGTCATCGCGCCCAACACCATGGAGCCGGGACAGGTTGGCGACGTTGCGGTCATGGTCCAGAACAACGGCTCGCCGACGTGGAGCGAAGGGACGCTGCATCGCCTCGGGAGCCATTATCCCAACGGCGTTCAGTGGACCGAGTACTACGGCTGCGGCGGATACACCAACTCGGCGAGCGACAACCGCGCCAATTTATGCGGCCAGGTGGCGCCGGGACAGACCTACGGGTTCATCATCGGCATCACGGCTCCGTCGACCCTCGGCACGACCTACCTGAATGTCCAGATGGTTCAGGACGGCGTCGAGTGGTTCGGAGGCATCGAGACGCGGCCGATCCAGATCGTCAGCAACACCGGGTGCGGCACGGCCTGTACCCAGTGCATCCTCGCCGGACGGCCGGACATCCTGCCGTTCTACGAGGACAACGGTTGGGACATTTCCTGCTGGAACTGGGACAACATCATCAACAACTGGTGCGGTATCGACCCGCCAGGCTGTCAATACGAGAAGGAGCAACACTGTCCGGTCGAGTGCGGCATCAGTTCCTGCGGGGATCCCTGTGCCGAGTGTGTCATCGCCGTTCGTCCGGACCTCCTGCCCTTCTACGAGATGAACGGCTGGAACACGGCCTGCTCGAACTGGGGCGACATCGTCAACAACTGGTGCAGCATGCCGCCGCCGTCGACCGCGCCTGAGGATTGCATGGACATCAAGGGCAGCGTGTGCTCGAGCGCCTGCGGCACGACCAGTTGCGGCAATCCCTGCGAAGAGTGCGTGCTCAGCGTCCGGCCGGGCGTGCTGACGAGCATCGTCGCCTGGACGGGTTGGGCCAACACCTGCAGCAACTATCCCAAGATCGTCAACGAATGGTGTACGAACCTCGACCCGGCGGCGTGCTACGACGTGAAGGCGACGTCCTGCAGCGCTTCCTGTGATCCGCCGCCGGCGCCCTCGATCACGGCCGACTTCACGGCCACGTCGACCACCGGAACGGCTCCGCACAGCGTGTCTTTCACCGACGCTTCTGCGGTCGTTTACACTGTGATCACCGACTGGGAGTGGGACTTCGACAGTGACGGCGTGGTCGACGCGACCGTGGCGAATCCGTCGTTCACCTACCAGAAGCCGGGGAACTATACGGTGACCCTGACGGCCACCGACGGCACCCGCAGCGACAGCACGAGCCAGATCAACCTGGTGACGGTCGAGGTCGACCCCAATCTGCGCGCCGACTTTACCGTCGACGTGACCAGCGGCGACGCTCCCCTCACGGTCTACTTCACGGATACCGCGGCAGCGGTCAACACGACGGTCAGCGACTGGCAGTGGGACTTCGACAGCGACGGCGTGGTCGACTCCACGGACCGCGATCCGGTGCATACGTTCACGACGCCGGGGACCTACAACGTGACGCTCGCGGTCTCGGACGGAACGTTGACGGACTCCCTGACGCGGACCGGACTGGTGACGGCGGATCAGCCGGCGACGCTCGACGCGGCGTTCACCTCCGACGTCACCAGCGGCTACGCGCCGCTGGTGGTCAACTTCAGCGACACGTCGGTGGCGATCAACACGGCCATCACGGACTGGGAGTGGGATTTCGACAGTGACGGCGGCGTCGACAGCACGGCGCAGAACCCGCTCAACGCGTTCACGGCGATCGGTACGTACACGGTGACGCTCACGGTCTCCAACGACACGTTGACGGCGAGCACCAGCCGGGTGATTATCGTGGGCACGGCGCAGGTCTTCGCGGACGGCTTCGAGTCCGGCGACGTCTCGGCGTGGTCGTCCTTGGTCGTAGCCGAACCTTGAGGTCTCGCCCTTGGACCGCCCCCCTCGCCGAGCGAGGGGGGCGTTGTGCGTACGAGCCTCGCCCCCCCTTGAGGTGACACCTGCCTGCCTTCAAAGCCTTCAAGCCCACCTTCGCCGTCCGCTTGCCGATTCGCGTGCCCTCGTACTCCAGGGTGATCAAATACACCCGGCCACCTAATCGATCAATCAATAGTCGTTAGGATCCAAGGGCGGAGATTTGAGTACCCTAGCGTTGCATAAGGATCACCAAATGGGATATGAATGCGGTTCTTTCGCCGTTGTTTTCAGGCAGATGACTGGTGATTTGGAGTAGGCGGTCGCCCTTCCACGGGCGACTATGGATGGCGGATGGCAATAGGCCGGGTTCTGGGGTACGTGATCGAAGGCTGAAGCCGTTCCATCAGCGTGATTTGAGCCCGTCTGCGGGCGACGTAGGGCGGGCTATTGCCCGCCGTAGGGGTGAGGGGGAACCCCCCTTTTCCCTTCGTCCCGTCCGGGTCACCGTGCTCGTTCCTGCCGGGCATCTCCGCAGTGCGCGCTTTCTTCTTGAAGAAAAGGCACGTACTTTTCCTGCCCGTCAGGAGCCAATAGCCCGGTCTCAGCAGAGACTTGAGGAAGCTTTTCAAGGAAAGATGCATCGTGATCGGGACGTCGACCACTTCGAGCTCGGCGAGGGTCGCCATTCGGATCAGCGTTTCATGAGTAAAGCAGTTAATATGTTCAAGGGGCTGGGCCGTACGCATGGACTTCCCGTGGGCCGGAGAGTCGCCCCAATTGCATGTCCGGATTCTCTTCTTGATGTCCCAGCAATCGGGGACGCTCAACTTGATGATCGCTCTTGGGCTCAGGGAGCTCGTCAGGCGTCGAAGGATGCCAAGAGGATCGTCGACGTGCTCGAAAACCTGTTCCGTATTGATGAAATCAAACTCCATTCCCTGAATTTCATCCCAGGTGACGGTCTTGATGCCGGCCTGCTTGGCGTATTCGCGGCGCACCGGAGACGATTCCAGCCCATAGACGCCGCAACCGAAGGCCATGGCCATGCGGCACCAGTTCCCCCAGCCCATGCCGAAGTCGAGGAAGGTGAGTCGTCTCGGGGAGACACCGATTTGGCGGATAACGCTCACCAGCTGCGGCACGTAGGCGAGAAAATAGCCAAGACTGCGATTGCCTTCATACCTCTCGAAGGCGAGCTGGGGATCCATGGGGGAGGGGGGCTCGTAGAGGATACGTGACAGCTCGGCATCAGGTATTTCCTTCTGAAATATGAATCCGCAACCGTTGCATTCCTCGAGACGATATTGCGCGCCCCGCAGGTACTCGGGCTTGATTTTACCATGATAGTAGGACCGCAGGAAGTCCTCAAGGCGTTCGTCGGAATAGGAGACGGTGAGCAGGTCCGAAAGGTCCACGCCCTGGCACAACGGACAATGGGTACGCACCACGAAGTAGGATTTCACACCGCTCTCCTATGTTGCTGCGGCTTGCTGCGGCGGCCCATCGACGTCGGGCGGAATCGCTCCTCGGGGCTGACCGGAAGTGCTGCCGCAGACTTCCTCCGGTTCCCGCGTCGATCTCTCCGCAGCGACGCGCACGGGACCTCCTACTGGGAAGAGTATCGCAGTCAGGAGGTGGACGGGGCGGCTCTCGCCCCGGACCTGCCTCCCGGAGATCTTTGGACGGGGAAATCCACCGGCATGCAAAGCCCGATGCGGGGATGGTAGAGTCCTCGGCAACGCCTCCCGGGACGGTACCCCTGTCGACC
>JAAEPZ010000769.1 GCA_024231955.1 bacterium
GGACGCTTCGCGTCTTCACGGGGACTTCGTCCCCCGGGCCGGCTGGAAGCCGGCGCTCCCAGCACGAGGGAGTCCGACCACCGAGGCACCTACCCTCGAACCTGCCAAGGGAGAGGGCACCACCAGGGCAAAGTCTGAAGTTTTCTTCAGTTAGCTATGGCGAAAATAAGACGTAATGGCGGTAACAAGACGGTAATTTGAGCCAAATCCGGCATCTATTCTTGAGGCAGCCGAGAATGCAGTAAAATGAGCAATGGATTTTGTACATTGAACCGAAAAACTACGACCTTTTGCAGAAATGAGACCGGAATACTGGCCCTTTCCCCTTACATCGGCCCAAAACTCCGGACATTTTCGCCGCCGCGGTGCGGCGCCGGGCGACGCACAGACCGGGACCGACCTCACGGACGACGGAGTCAGCGGGTGTAGCCGGCGTCTTCTGTGGGCGGTTGCCACCGCGGGACCGACCCCGAGTCGAGCCCGCACAAACCGGGTCAAGAAAAACAGGACATCTGGCCCGGGCATGGCCGGCCGTCCGTGTCCGGGCTCTTGGATCTACCAACCGGTCGGTATAACCATCCGCCCGAACCAGTCTCTCGATGACGCTGCAAATCTCTGTTTCTCGGTGAGCTCACTGCTCCACAGAAGTCCACTCGGGGGTATAATCGCCTCCACAGGTAACAGGGAGGAGGACCAAACCGTGTTCCAAGATCAAGCCGAAGCCCTTCTCATCAAAGCAGCCGAGGAGACGATGAAGCGGATCCGGGAAGATCGCGCCAGGGTCTCGCCTCAGCTGAAGCCCATCATCGACTACATCGCGGACCATCTCTTCGACGTCGACTTCCAGGTCAAGAGGATGCTATCGGAGTGCGGTGTACGTGATCACACGATTCCGACCCAGTTCGCTAACGAACTAGGGTTCACGCCTCGGGACTATGTCATTGAGTGCCGCCTCGAGATTGCAGCCCGGATGCTACGCTCTTCCGACCTACTTGTATGGCGGATA
>JAAEPZ010000770.1 GCA_024231955.1 bacterium
AAAGTGTCACATCGCCCATCAGCGCAGACGTTTCGCTCGGATTGTTATGTATAAACAGAATCGGACTGTTGCCACAGGAAGCATTGCCCACTCGCTGAGTAAAAATCAGCTGGAGGACATCAACCGAGGACTGACCAGTGAAATACCCGATCGCTCAGATGACGGATACAGTACCGATTATGACTCGGAAGGCGATGAGGGCATGGAGCTGATATTAGCATCGATGCCGCCTCTGCCGGCTCAGTCGCTGGTGCCACCCACTACTGACAGTGGAGCTGGCGAGGACGAATTTCAGCCGCCGGATCCGTTCCCCAGCGCAAAGGAAGTATCGCCATCGCCGCTGGCCTTTGGAGCCGGGCAGGCACGCGAATGGCTGCAATTGGCGGAGGAAGTGCTGTCTTCGGACGAAGAACCGCCAGGGTTGATGTCATCTTCAGACGATGAACCACCCGGGGTGGAACCGGTGTTGTTGGTTGCTGAAGCAGAAGAGCTGCCGAAAATGAAAGTGGTGTTGCCGCCCGAGGCTGGCATGCGACCGCCTCACATTGAAATGTTGTTGCACAGTACTGGTCTGCTGTCGTTAAGCATGGCCC
>JAAEPZ010000771.1 GCA_024231955.1 bacterium
CGCCGGTCCCCGCCGTTCGGTCGACGCCCTGGCCCGGGACCTGGAGCTCGTCGTCGACGAGCTTCACATCATCGGCGATGCCGTGGTCCCGAGATCGCTGAGCAATGCGATCCACGAGGGATTCCGGGTCGGCAACCGGATTTGAACGGGAGCCCGCCGGCCCGACGCTATCCATAGACACAGAGCTCCGAGCACGATAGGATGGATGTGCTGCGGACAGTCCGGAGAGTCCGCGGCTCGATCACGGAATGGCGCCCGGCCCCGAGGGGCGTCCTTCAGAGGGGGACGGCCTCCGAGGCGGAGCACAGATGGAGACGACCTTCTTCGCGAAAGCCAGCGAGAACATCCAAGCAGCCGAGATGCTCTTCGAGAGTCACATGTACAATGCCAGCGCAAACCGCGCCTACTACGCGGCTTTCCATTCCGCCGTTGCTGCGCTGGCACACGCCGGGATTCAACTCGGACGGCTCAAACACGATGCGGTGCAGGCTAGATTCAACGGCGAACTGATCCGCCGACGTAAGATCTACTCTGGACGTTTCAAGTCGTATCTACCGGATCTTCAGGCCGTCCGAGACGATGCCGATTACAAGCTGAACCCCGTTTCCCAGAAAGTCGCCAAGCGTCAACTCGACAAAGCCAGGGAGTATGTCCAGGCCCTGAAGACGGAGATGAGCAATGTTCAATGATAAGCAGATGGAATTGAGCTATATGCTCTTCGACAAGCTCAAAGGCAAGTTCCCCGATATCCAACTAGCCGACATTACCGAAGCTGCATATGATCCGAGTCACATCTGGGTCAATGTCTTCATGCCGGATAACGAGGATCGGGAGATCGCCTTGCGCGAAATGGCGGCTGAGATCTCGGCCGACATCCTGTTGGATTACGGGTACGGCATCACGATCAGCTCGGCCTGGATTCCGGACTATAAGGCTCAGGCGCAGAAGATCGCCTGAGCCGCCTCCCCCGACTCGCGCATCGGTACACCTGCTAGGTGTGGCGCTTTTGGGCAAATACGATTTCTCTATTATCAACGAGGCAGATCAAAAACATGAAAGTCATGCAACTGATTCCGGTGGTGATCAGCCTGCTCGTGCTGGGAGCACACTTCCTGCGTTACGGATGGACCTTCCTGTTCGTGGCCGTCGTCGTCTTGATGGTGGCCGTGCTGACAATCCATCGGCCATGGGCGGCGCGGACGGCGCAAACTGCGCTCGTGCTCGGCTTCCTGGAGTGGTTACGAACCCTTTTTTACCTGGCCAATGCTCGGTTCGACGCCGGCCAGCCGGTCCGGATGATCGTGATCCTCGGCGCGGTGGCGGCGTTCACCCTGCTCTCGGCACTCGTGTTCCAGACGCGAACGCTGCGTCGGTTGTACGGTCTGGATCAACGGTAGCCTCATTGGCTGAGCCTGGCACTCGCCAGACGATTGAGGCTGATGCCGGCCTCGGCCGCCTGGATCGCCAGACGCCGGTGAACCTCCGGTGGCACCCGGACCATGAACTTGCCGCTGAAGTGGTGCAGGGCC
>JAAEPZ010000772.1 GCA_024231955.1 bacterium
CCGCAACGCAAGTGAGCCTTCACGCTGCGCAAGGCCGGAGGGACTGATCAATGCGTGGCTCATTTCTGGAGAGCACAAGTGGCTCATTTCTGGGTAGCGGCGAAGCGAGCCCGACGCCAAAGCCAAGCTCGCCGCCACCGTCCGCGACCTGCGCGCACGACTCCTCAAGGACCTCCACGACCACGCCGAGCAACCCGCCGCGCGAGGCCGACGCGACGTTCGTCCTCGACCTCGCCGACGGCGTGATGATCCACAGCGCGGCCCTGTGGCCGCTGCTCGAGTCCCAGGGCTGGAAGAAGCCGCGCCAGTGGTGGTCGGAGCTGTGCTGCGCCAAGGGCAAGAAGGACTACGACTGGGCGCACCTGGCGCGGCGTTATTTCCCCGCGCGGGTGGAGGCCAGGTGCGCGGAGGATCCGTCGCTGGCGGTGGCCCACGGCTGCTTCTGGCGTCTCCACCCGGCGAAGGCGTACGAATGGGAGCGGCGCCTGCAAGACGAGATCGGCCCCGACTTCACCCTCGACGAAGAAGACTCCGACACCCGGCGCGCCACCTTCCTCGAGGAGCACCCCGACCAGGCGGCAGCCGTCCGCGCGGCGGAGGCGAAGCGTCGTGAGCGCAAGCGCAAGAAGCAGGAGAGGGCTGCGGCGGAGGAAGCGGCCCGCCGGCGGGGTCCGGGCATCCATGGGCCGCTGCTGCGGTCCTGAAAGGTGGAGGGCATCGCCAACGACCTCGTCGGAGCCTGGATCAAACCTGGCCTAGGCGGGGCGCCGTCGGTGCTGCGATGGCTCGCCATCGGGATATGGCCGTGAAGTAGCCCTCAGATTTTCTCAACTGGTGGTGCAAGAACCACCCGAAACCCGATGTTCCCGCCGGCATTCAGCGGGTCTTCCCAGAACCGTGCAGCACAACGGGGGAGCAAATTGTCCGCCCATGTACCACCGCGCACCACTCGATTGCCGCGGCGCCCCGGATCATTGCGACCATCCTGGGGCTTATAGGGATAGAGCTCGTACAAGCTGAAGCACCATTCCCAAACCGTGCCGCTCAGGTCGAGAAGCCCGAGTGAGGAAATACCCTCGCCGAAGATCCCGACCGCTGTGGGTGGTCGAATGTCGCTCGTCGCGATGCCCCTTTCCGGTCCCCACGGCTCATGCCCCCAGGGCTGCGGTCGATCGTCCGGGAACCTTGCGGATTTTTCCCATTCATCTTCAGTGGGTAGGCGAACAATATTTCCATTCGCTGTCGCTATTTTGTTGGTAGCACGCAAGCGGACATCGAGCCAGTGGGTGTAGGCCTCCGCCTCGAACCAGGAAATTCCAGTCACCGGCCGTGTGGCATAAGCTTGCTGTTGATCCCAGCCTACGGGCCGGTTGTGCGGCCCTCCGCGTTGCTTCAGGAGGACCTGATACCGAGGATTCGCAGCAGTGCTGTCCGCCATTCTCTGACGCCATTCCCAGCCCTGTCTACTCCACCAGGATTCGGTGTTATAACCATCCTCCTGAATAAAAGCCTCGAACTGGGCCACAGTGACCGGATAGCGGCCGATGTGATAACCATAGGCGATTTCCAGTCCATCAGGATTTCCAAACTCGTCCTCCAAGGCCCCCTCCTCTTCCGGACGACTTCCCATGACAAAGGCCCCGGCGGGCACCTCGACAAAGCCGAGGAGCGGCTCCGGCTGACCTCTGAAAACCTTGGGCAGATGCAGGAAAGTCCGATCGAAGCGCGGATCGCCCAGCTGAGCGAGCGAATCCGCGGCTCGAGCACGCTCGGCGGCAGATAGGGCGCCCTTGTCGACCAAATCCAAAAGGAGTTTACGGGTGCTCTCAAGACGGGTCTGGCCGGCCCGGGTTTCCTCGACCCGCTTGAGCCCCATCTCGATTAACACATCACCGGCCAGCCAGATTCGTTGCCAGGATTCCTCATCCCGGGGAGCTCCCGGGGGGCAGAGTGCCTCGACCAGAGCCAGGGGTTTCTCGTGCTCCCGTTGGCGGTGGACGAAGTAGCCGACCGCCATCAGCACTACCTTACGCCAGTGCCTTCCCTGGTTGAGCTGCTCGGCAGCCGTGCGACCGAAGTTCTTGCGCCGCGACAGTTCGATACCGGCTAGATAGGCATGAAAAGTCCGGTGCGGAAAGCTGAACGTATGTTCCTGACGTTCCAGGAGAAGCCCTGTACGGAGCTTCATGGCATGGACGAGCTGCCGGGCCCATTTCAGGCTGCCTTCCGGGTGCAGCTTCTCGAGCTCCATGAGAACCTCCTGCTCGCGGATGTCCGCGGTAGCGTCGGGATCGTGATGGTCCACGGGACCGAGGTTCTCGAATGCGAGATTCTCGAGACGGGTCCGAAGATCGATCAGGTCGCGGCTCGCTTCCTCGAGAAGCGCCACAAGTTGCGGTCTCTCGACACTGCCCACCGTCTTGACCCGTTCCCACCGCCAGAGCAGTAACTCCACCGCGCGTTCATAGAGCAGGGTGCTGGTTGCGGGCAGTTGCCCTTCATGGGTATTGACTAACGCCATCACGGTCAAAAGCAATGGGTTTGGCGCCAGTAATCGGACATCCGGCCGCTTCACCGCTTCCTCGAGCTTGCGGACCAGCTGTGACGTTTGTTCGTGCGACCAGTGCCACTTCTCACCGATCTCGCGGTACCAGGCATGGATGAAAAGACGTATTTTCTCGGCATCGAACGGCGCCAGCTCATGGGTCTGGTAGGTGCCGGGAAACTTCCAGCCCTCGCGATAGCTGAGGAGTCTGCAGGTGATGAGATGACGGCATTTCGAGAAGCGCTCGGTAAAGGTCACCACCGCGTCTCGAACCAACTCACGCGTACCGTCTGAGGGCACTTCGTCAAATCCGTCCAGAAAGACCATGGCACCCCCTGTTTCGAGGGCATGTTGCAGAACCGCTATGGCGGAATCGAGTTTGTTTTTGCGGAGCTCATGGGCTACGAATTGCCAGAGGAGCTGGGCACCGGCACAATGCTCCTCATCCGGCAACGTCATCGTCCAGCGGGCGAAATCGCGTAGGAGGATCATAATCGGAATCGTTTGGCGTTCATTCTGAGGCCAACGGGGGAGGCGTTCGAAGTCTCTGCTTGCCAGGCAATAAGCAAGATGGTTGAGAAACGTGCTCTTACCCGACCCGGGGTGTCCCAGCAGGATGGATTGGTCATAGTCGAGGATGGCCTCGATCGCCGCACGTTTGCGGTACCTGCTGGCATCGGCAACGACGCCGAACTCCTTCGTAGTGACGTCAGCGCTTACGTAAACACCCGTCAGACTGAGAACACCCTGCATGGACGTGGCATCGCTGGCACTGAAATCCAAACCGACCAAAGGCAGTTGAGCGCAGGCGCGAGCGACAAAAGCGCGATACGTCTCCTCGGCTGCAAGCTGAGAGTATTCTACCTGTTCCTCATGCCCGGTTGTCGAAGTCTTCTGAGGGGTCAGGGGATCAGTCTCGAAGTCGGCCGGGAGATCTAACTGATGCATGTAACCGTCGGGTTCTGCGGGATCCACTGTGAATGAACCCCATGTGACTTCGCCTTCCGTACGAGCCCAGGAGGTAAACACCAAAGAATTGGCTCTGATGGATCGCCTCTTTGGCTCGAGCACGATCAGTCGTATCGACGCCGGCTCGTCCTTCGGGAGATGATCGGCTTCGAGGGTCAGGCTGCCTGCCGATAACACATGAGCGCGGCCGTTTTGGCGCCAGTTCCAGCTGGTCTCGCTTTTAGCATGGTGGTGGCCATGGAGTACCAACTGGACGTTCTGATCTTCGACAACAGCCTGCAGATGTTCCTTGCCCTCAAAGCCCACGACGTCACTTTCATAGCGAGATATCAGGCCCGGTTTGAATACACCTTGCTCTTTGAGGTACACGCGCCACTGCTCTACATTCTTCCGTACGGTAGCCACCGGATTGTGATGTACAGCCAGGATCTTGAGCCATCGAGCGGTCGCTTGATCGTTGTGCCACGCGTCCATTACCGATTGGGCCTGGGCGCGACTGATCAGGCCGCGGTGATCTTCGGCACGATGTGACTCCACTTCGCACGAGTTGAGGGCCGCCACCGAGACCCGGAGGTCAGGAAAACTATAGAGGTAGGCACCATGAACGAGCGGCTCAGCGATCTTGGCGAGAGCTTCGACGTCGTAGAAGTCGCCAAGGAACGCCTCATAATGAATCAGCTTCATAGCGTCCATCCGCCGGCGCAGCTCGTCGTCGTCGAACTCTTCTTCTTCCTGGTATGTCACTTCCCGCTTACACGCCGGCCAGGAGACATCGTGGTTGCCCGGCACGAAGACGAATTTACGACGTTCCAGCCCCAGCTCACCCGCCAGTGAACCGAGGAAAGCAGCGCCCGCCGCAAACTCATTGGGCTTGCCCGTCTCGGCGATGTCACCGGTGACGACCACCAGATTCACTCGGGACTCGATGCCGAGTTGTTGGCCCGCTGCTACCAGAGCACGGTGGAATGCCTGGCCCAATCGCTCCGGGTTCTCATTGCTGAAGCGACTGTGCTGCCCGAAGTGGAGGTCAGAGAGATGGAGGATCAGCATGGGATCTGCAGGTCAAACGAGCTCCGTCCTGGATGGATGTGTCGTGGAACGAGGGTTGTGATCAGGCGACGCTCCGGGGCGCGGTTGACCAGCCATGAGACGGACAGCGGGATCGCCGAGCAAGATGAAGCTGCGTGCATCGTTGCTCAGTCGCCACACTCGGGAAAGTGCCCTGGCGTTCAAATTGATCTGGTTATACTGAGCTTCCCAGAGCAACTCACTGAGATCTACTGAGAGCTCAGCATACCTTTGATTAATGTATTCCATGGCATGTCCTACAGGTGTACCGTCCAGGAGACGCCTGAGGCTACTCTCAAAAGGACTGATCTGATCATTTTCTTCAAAAAGATTTAAATTACGGCCAACGTATCCCAATACAGCGAGTGCTCCGCCCTTGGGATGCCCCAGAAGGCGCTGCGCCAACCGAGAGACAAACGGGTAGGGTGCGATCCGCTCATCCTGACCTGAAATCTGATGGCCGAAGCTGTCTCCTGTCGGGGTACCGGCGCTATAGCACGAGAAGAAAACCGCGATCAGGCCCGACAGACGAGCATTATCGGAGGCAATATCGTCGGCCGTGAGGTAGTAGTCATGAGAAAGTTCGCCACTCACTGCGTTGGGCCCAGGCCAATCCTGGCACAGAAGAGCTCCCTGCTGGGATCGCTGGCGCGGATCTCCTATTGGGAAACGTACACCATGGCATGAGGTGACCAGGAGGGCCGGTGTTTCGTTCCCGCCCAGCAGCCGATGAAGCTGATCCTTGGCCGCTTCCGAGCCGAGATATGTGTGAACAGGATATCGGCCCCCCATGTTCATGGCAAGCCTTTGGGCGAGAGGCCGGATCAGTCCTTCTGTGGCTCGTTCAGTGACGGGATCATCAGGATTCCTCACTCCAAAGAAAGTGATCTGTTGGCGCGGTGATACCGTACGATAAGCCTCCGCCCGGACGACGCCTTCGGCATAGCGGAAGTACTCTTCTGGGGTGCCGAAGTGAATCCGCCCCACGGCGTATTGCACATCGATCTGATACTGGAAGCTGAAGGGAATCGCCCTTGGATCCCCGACAAGAAGAAGGTAGTACGGCATCGTCGCGGGATCGACGGGGCCTGGTCCGGTCCCATGTCTAGCGAGAAACCTGTGCTTGGACTCGCCCGGCTCATAGACGAGTTCTCGGTAGCACTCGGTAGCTTCGTGGCGCCGGTGTTCCAGCAGCGGCGCCAAGGCTTCCCTGACAGCTGGGTCGACATCCGCCGCGAAGATAACTCCCCAGCCGGTTTGAGCAAGCTCCCGGGGGTCGCCGCTCTGTACGGGCGCCCGGACCGGGTCGCTAATCCCATGGCGCTCTGTCCACCACCGTAATTCCCGGATCTGCATGGGGTCGAGCTCCGTGGCGGTCGCGGCTCTGGCAATTTCCCGGTCGCTTCGCGGTGCCGGTAGATAGGCGCCGGTCGTACCGTCGATGCCGTTGAAGATCCATTCGGGTCGCATGAGTCCCTTCCTCCGATCCTACGTTCAACTATACCCGATTCGGGGACGGTTCAGGTACATCGGACCTCTCGACCAACGCCTTCAACCGGATCGGCGAGCTCATGGCCCAGACCCAGGACTTCTCGCAGTTGTCCCCCTGGCTCGCGGACTGGGAGCCCTCGGCGACAAGCTCCCCCCGCAGGTGGCCGAAAACGCCTTCAACCGGATCATCGAGGTCATGGCCCAGACAGGTCGCAGTTGTTCGCCCTGGCTCGCGGACTGGGAGTCCTCGGGATCGACGGTGGCGGTCACGCGGCTCATGGTGGCGATTCTAACACGCCACCGCCGGGTGATGGCTCCTCGGAGGCTGCCGGACTTACCCCGACTTTGGGGGTTCGTTGTAGTATCTCCATGCGCGCGACCCGGCGCGGCTCGAGCAGCGGGTGACCACCGCCTTCCTCGACCGCCTGGTGGCCAAGGTCACCGAGGGCTTCCACGGCGACGTGGGGGTGATCCCCCGCCAGTTCCTGCGCAAGCTGGTCGATGTCTTCGACCTGGTCGACCAGGAGGAGGCCTACGATCCGATGGTGGAGGAGGGCTTCGAGCCCCAGGAGCCCACCGAGGCGGAAGCGCGCCTCTACGCGGGGCGTCCGCTTTACGACGGCGAGCTCGACGCCGAGGAGCCC
>JAAEPZ010000773.1 GCA_024231955.1 bacterium
CACCGCTCACTGCTCATAGCTCACTGCTCATAGCTCACTGCTCATAGCTCACTGCTCATAGCTCACTGCTCATAGCTCACTGCTCATAGCTCACTGCTCATAGCTCAAAGCTCAAAGGAGACCGTCATGAAGGCGATCCTGTTGACCTGCCTGGCAACCTGCTGCCTGGCCGTTGGCATCACCACTGCCCAGGACGGGACCACAAAACCGGCCGCCGCCATCACCCTCCGCGCCGACTGGTTCGATCGCGCTAACATCCGTGTGAGCGCAACCGGCGAGGCCTATGCCGACAAATACGCCTGCATCTGGAACGGCGGAACCGTACCCAATCAATCAGAATACGACTTCGCGGTCCCCGTCTCGGCCGAGTATCGCTTCGTCGGACTCTACACGGCCGCCTCCTCGCGACCGGTGGAGATCCACCTCGACGGCAAATCGGTCCACACCGGCTTCGCCTCCGTCACCGGGAGCTGGCAAACCAGCCATGCCCGATGGGAATACCAGTGCACACTCCCGCTGACCGCCGGAAAGCACACCATCAAGCTCCATTGCCCGGGCTCCTGCATGCCCCATATCTGTGCCTTTCGGTTGGAGTCGCCCACCGCGTTTCCTGCCGGCTGGAAACTCGATCGAGCGCCGCACCGTCAGGCGGCGGCAACCGCCCCGGTGCCGGACAAGGGCCATCGAATCCCCGAAAGCCCCTTGTTGGCGTCGCCCACGGCAGGTCTTGCTGTCGAGGTCATGCAGGCCGATCAATACGACTTCCTGGGCGACTCGGCAACCAACGAACTGCTCATGGGCCAGCGGCTCGCCCATCAGGCCGCTCTGCGGACACCGTGGATCGCCAGGCTTTCAGAAACGGGGACGGACGGAACCGTGCGGGAGGAGGTGCTGAACCTCTCACCCACGCGTCTGGAAGACATGCTCGGTCGCACTCGGGCCATGATCGACGACTATCGTGTGACCGACGGGGGAAACGACGCGTTTCTGTCCGACGAGCATGCTCAATGCAAACAGCTCGAAACGCAACTGGCCGCCACCGCCAAACGCCCCGACGAGAAGCCAAAGTGGGAGGCCTTCTGCGAGCTCTACATGAAAAGCTGCCGATTGCAGCGGCACGTCGCCCTGAGCAATCCGTTGCTCAATATCGATCAGCTTCTGGTTGTGAAACGGAGCGTGAGCAGTCCGCGACTCGGCTTGCCTCAGAACTGGCAAAGCAATTGCGTGCTGCCCACCTCCGGTTTCGATGACGAGATCGCCGTCTTGTCGAATCCCGCAGCAGAAGGTGAGCTCTCCACGCTCTATCGTCCAAAGGGCTCCCATTTCGTTGGTGATGTCGACCTCCACTTCGACGGCGAGCGGATGCTGTTTTCCTCGGTCGGCGAGAATGGAACCTGGCAGGTCTTCGAGGTCAGAACCGACGGGACCGGGCTGCGTCAGGTGACTCCGACTCTGCCGGACGTTCATCACTACGACGCTTGCTACCTGCCCGACGGAGCGATCATCTTCTCATCGACGGCGTTCATGGCGGCCGTGCCCTGTGTGAACGGCAGCACGCGCGTGGCCAACTTCTACCGGATGGAGCCGGACGGGACGATTCGCCAACTCTGCTTCGATCAGGAGCACAACTGGTGCCCCACGGTGCTGGAGAGCGGTCGCGTTCTGTATCTGCGTTGGGAGTATACCGATACGCCCCACAGTCACGA
>JAAEPZ010000774.1 GCA_024231955.1 bacterium
CCGTGAGCCCGTCGGTCAACAGGGTGAAGTTCCCCCCGAGGTAAAGCCCCGGCCCATTGCCATCGTCGTAGACCGCCAACGCCTCGACCCCGCCGTCGCGGTCGACGTCGATCCCCGTCCATCCGGTGTCGTCCCACCGGGCGAGGCCGCCCGCCGCCATCCCGGGCGGGCCCGCCGAGTCGAACCACCCGCCGGCATAAAGCGCCTCGCCGTTGCCGTCGTCATAGACCGCCAACGCATGGACCCGGCCGTTGGGCCCCCAATCGTCAGGGCCACGGACCGCCGACCATGCGGTGCCATCCCACCGGGCGACGTGGTCCACCGGCTCCCCCCCGGCAACGTTGAAGAAACCTCCGGCGTAGAGTGCCTCCCCGCCACCCTGGTCATACCCTGCCAGCGCCAGAACCGGGCCGTCGGTTCCGGGGCCGGCGGGGCCGACGAGCGGGGACCATGCGGCGCCGTCCCACTTGGCGATGGTGTTCACCGGCAACCCCCCGGCGGTGGTGAACTCCCCGCCGGCGTAGAGCGCCTCGCCGGTCCCGTCGTCAACCACCGCCAGGGCATAGACGGGGCCGTCGGTTCCGGTGCCGGCGGGGCCGCTGAGCGCCGACCACGCCGTGCCGTCCCACCTCGCGATCTGGTTGACCGCGACCGTTCCTGCGGTGGTGAACCACCCGCCGGCATAAAGCGCCTCCCCGCTACCATCGTCATATACCGCCAACGCATGGACGCTGTGGTTGGTGCCGGCGCCCGCTCTTGGGCTGAGGGCCGACCATGCCGTACCATCCCACCGGGCGATCCCGTTGACTGCCACTCCCCCCGCCATGGTCAACCCGCCGGCGACGTAGAGCGCTTCCCCGTTCCCGTGGGCGTACACCGTCAGGGCGGCCACACCGCGGGCCATCGCTACGTCCGGAGCTTCGAGCCGCTGAAGCTGAGTGCCGAGGACACGCTGCTCCGCGACGACGGCGACTGCCTGATCACCGCCGGCAGCGCCGGTATCGGCCTGGCATCTTGGGAGTTCCTCGGCAAAAATCTCAAAAAAGATGCAAGAAGTCGGGGCCGTTTTACGTCTATACATGTTGACGGCGGCGAATCGCGTCTGGTGACCGTCGCCAGGGACTTCAGGAGAGGTGTGTATGAACCGATGACGATGCCAGCTGCCCCAGAGCCGAATCGAGTCCGGCGCTCGCCGTCGGCGCCGGCAGGAGAGACGCCCGGTTGACCTGCATCGGCCTCTTGGCCTACACTCGGGTCCGGGCCGGGCCGCTTGCCAGCGGGATCGACCTCGGAACGGGCGGTAATGACGACCTTTCCGGCTTCGAGGTCCAGCCCGACCAGCAATGCTCTCGGAGTAGTAGGTCGCAGGCGCTGACGAAGCCACTACAGCCAGAGGAACCACTACCGAATCAGGTACCATCATATGGCCCGACGTAGGGAATTAGATCGAATATGGGACGATGCGGTTGAAGCCGGCCAAGAGAATGCTGTCTTCATGAGGAAGGGGGAAGCCTGGTGCTCACATCTGCGCTTGGAACTGACTTCCGGAGGTCTCGTTGCAGCTCAGACCGGGCTGCCATCGGGTATGGTGGAGCTATCGTGCCAGCACGCGAAGCAGCCGTATGGCACCGGGAGGCTGTCCTGGGGTCTTCCTGATTTCCTGTGGAACGAGTGCCGCGGCTGTCCGCACCATAATCCCAACGGCGATACGAGTTGGGGCGAAGAGGTACTTCGCGAAAGAGAGGAGAGAGAGGCTCGTGCTGCGCAGCTCCGTGAGGAGGAAGAGAAGAAACTGGCGGCAACCCGTGCCGTGCTACGCGACTCCGCAGAGCGTGCCCGGCGTGCTTCACGAGCAGAGGAGCAACGCATCGCTGAATTGACAGAGCAGCTCTTCTCGGACAATCCAGAGAATGCCTCTGAGAGTTCAAAGCTGCTCGTACGATCTGCGAAAGTGGCGGGCGATCTTTTCGGTAGTTCTGTGGTCGAAGTACTTCTCGCGAATGCCAAGAAGAAGGAATTCTGCAAACTCTGTTTTCCAATTATCATTGAACTCACCAATAGCCGGCCGGACCTTGCGTGTTTATCAGCCGAAGTAGGGTCGATTGCCATTTTGGAAGATCTGGATCTGGAAGCCGGCTCAGCGATTCTCCTCGCTACCCAAGGTCCGCTGGGCAAACCACCTCCAGAGAAGACAATTCGAGCACTCGCCTTGCGGAGAAGGTACACTCGCCACCCTGGTGAACCGTACACTCCCCCTGCCGAGAAGGACGACTCATCTTCTACTCAAATTCTTCAATCTACACTATCTAGCCACCGTGATACGTTACTCGACGTCGTAAAAAGAAAGATACTTCACGAAGCAAGCCACGTCCGCATAGGTGGTTGTGAGTTACTACTCAGGCTCATGCAAACCGAACCCTCATTAGTTTTTGAGTTTCTGGATCCCCTGGCACGGTCGCTCGACCTCAAAGCCGATTCAGCCTACGGCAATGCGGCTGCCTATGTGTGCTGCGTCTTAGCTAGAGCATATGCGCAATTCCCGGAGAAAATAGGGGCATATCTCGACGAGGAACTCCACGGGACTCCAGACAAAGACAAACTGCGACTCCAAGTCTACCGCCAGTTGCTTTTTCACGTGGCCGACTTGAGACAAGACGGCGAGCTTGACGCAGTGTATCAGGATAGGCTCTTGAGTCCTGTGTTTCGTTGGTGTCTGAGGATCATCGGCGATGAGGATTGTGATCTTAAGGTCCGATTCAGAGCGACGGAAGAAGTCGTTGCCTTCGCCTGCGAGAGACTAACCGATCTCGTCGTGCCGTATCTCGATGCTCTTCTTGGTACCCTTGCACTCGTAGTTGCACAAGAACCACCAATCGGCCCACCCCGAATCGTGAAACCAGGCGAGGTTGAGGCTCCGGCTGAGCTCAAGCAGTTGGAGGAGTTCAACCGTTCTTCTGATTGGTCATTACTTAACCAGAGTCTGCAAAGCTGCCTGGGGTCCCTAGTCCGGCGCGAGCCTTCTGCCCTCGGAGACAAAGTGCTATCAGCCCTTGAGGGTGTCGGCGGTCATGAACCAGAGCAACTCAAGGCCAAACTCGTGAGGCTCGCAGGGGATCTGGCTGCCCGAGATTTGGCACTCCTGGATCGCGCTCTTCCGCTCTTGTGGCGTGCTGCGATGGACTATGAATCCGACCTCGTAAGAATCTACGGTGTTGAGGCTCTGGGTGAGGCTTTCCGCTCTCGGCGGGAGAACCCGCCACGAAATGTTGGAGAGGCACTTTTTCTGCATCTTCGGGATCCCGTGATTGGGGTCCACCAAGGAGCCATTGCCGCGATTGGGAGCAGAGACTGGGGCCTGACATCAGCGCAGCGAAGCGAGGCGTTGGCAATGGTCGACTGCTGGCTTCAGAGCTACAAAAGTGATCTAGAACGCCTCTACTACCTAGAAAAAATGCCTCTCCTAAACCAGCTGTAGCTCTGGAAGGGATATTCCCGAGCAGCATAGATAGATCGTCGCGATTAGCGACTCGGCGGAGTGGAACCCAAAAGCCCGATGGCTCAAAAGGCGGATCTTGTTGTTCATTCCCTC
>JAAEPZ010000775.1 GCA_024231955.1 bacterium
CATCCCCGCCATCGCTCACGCGGCCGGATTGGCCCGTCCGACGATCGAGGAATGGACGGAGATCAACCGTGCCGTGCCGCGACTGGTGGACGTATTGCCGAACGGCCCGCTTAACCATCCGACGCTACGAGCCTACCTGGCGGGCGCGGTGCCCGAGGTGATGCTGCACTTGCGCGAGATGGGGCTGCTCAAGCTCGGCGTCCTGACCGTCTCCGGTCTGACACTCCGAGAGGTATTGGAGTGGTGGGAACAATCGTCGCGTCGCGAGACGCTCCGTCAGCGTCTTGTCGATGGCGACGGCGTCGACCCGGACGATGTGATCATGTCGCCCGCCCGATCCAGGGAACTCGGCGTAACGAGCACAACCTGCTTCCCTCGCGGCAACCTCGCTCCAGAAGGCTCCGTGATCAAGAGCACGGCCATCGATCCGAAGGTACTGGATAAGGACGGCATCTATCGCAAGACGGGCCCCGCACGCGTCTTCGTCCGGGAAACGGATGCCATCGCGGCCGTCAAGGGCACGACCGATCGCCTCATCGAACCGGGCGACGTCATCGTCCTTATCTGCCGCGGCCCCCTGGGCACGGGCATGGAAGAGACCTATCAACTAACGGCAGCACTCAAGTACCTTTCCTTCGGACACGAGGTGGCATTGGTCACAGATGCCCGCTTCTCCGGCGTCAGCACGGGCGCGTGCATCGGCATGGTCGGCCCGGAAGCACTTGCCGGCGGTCCGGTAGGCAAGGTCCGCGACGGCGATCGCATTCGCATCATCGTCGACCCAATCAACCTTGAGGGCACGGTCGACCTCGTTGGCGATGAGAAGGGCGAGTACACGCCGGACCAGGGTGCCGAGATTCTGGAGAAGCGTCCTCCCCGCGACGATCTCTCACCGGATCCGCTTCTGCCGCCGGAGACGCGTCTCTGGGCGCAGCTCCAACTCGCCGACGGCGGGACATGGGGCGGGTGTGTGTATGATGTGGAGCGGATTGCGGAGGCGCTGGAAGCGGGGCGGAAAATGGCGAGGTAGGTCACCGCTCGCCGAGCAGGACCTCACAGCACGCATTCCACCATCCAGCACATAGGGGCGACCGATGAATAGCTTTCCGCTTTCCCCTCTCCCCCAGATTGGTCGCATCACAGATGAACTGGTCGCGGCTCGCTCTGCCGCGACTGATCTGGGGGAAAGGGTTGGGTGAGGGGGCTGAAAACCGGTGAATTGGAATGCCTGCGCTATTCCGAGTCTGTCACGCCTCAAGCAGCCCGCGCAGCGCGGCGACACGAAACGCGACAGAATTCACCAAACCGCCTTGCGGTACCAACATTTGCTCACGAATCTCCGCTTCCTTCGCGAGACACCGTCCCATCTACCGCCACCGCCACGGCGGAATGGGGTTTTGAATTCACAGATGGCAGATTGGACAGATCATCCCTGGTGATGCATGCATCTGCATTGGCTATAATGAGTTGTGTCAAGTCAAGCTGCGGAGTTGCAGCCTGCGGGCAATAAACTGATCAGTCTAACACCAAGGTGGGCCGCACAGAGATGGCCAAATTCCTGTTTACGTGGGGCGTGTTTGTTACTCTCCTGATGACGGGAGCAATGCTAACCGGCTGGCTTGGTGTTCACGGCGAAGAGGACTGGAATCTGGGCATTGCCGTGGTTATCTGTCTTCTCAGCAGCGGCATTCTTGGTACATTCGGCGCCATCATCGGCTGCGTGGTTCTTCTCCGGTCGAGGCAACGCCGATCGCTTGTGGTCACAGGCTTGTTGCTCAATCTGTTACCTGCTTCGGTTGTCCTCTACTTTCTCGTTCGTCAAGCGGCAGCCTGACTACCGACTGCAGTTGGCCGGCGTCGCCCGCGATAGAGAACAGACCTGTCAGTTGGTGGCCCTCTCGCGCGGTGGGCGCGGCCTGTCCGGTCTACCCATACGTTTCATGATGCGCCCTGAAAAACGGCCGTCTTCTCGGGACGTTGTGCATCCCACCTTGGGCCGTCCGCCATTAGTGCGTCTCCAATGACAGTGTAGCGAATATTTCGTCGTTTCGACCCTAGATTCAGAGCATAACGAACGCTACAGTCCTGTGCGACTAGCACTAGCCCGCGCAGCGCGGCGACACGAAATGCGACAGAATTCGCCAAACCGCCTTGCGGCACCAACATCTGCTCACGAATCTCCGCTTCCTTCGCGAGACACCGTGCCACCCGCCCCGTTGCCGCTTCGAGGATCGGCGACCGGTTCCTGCTGGTATGCTCGCACTGATAATGCCGCGCCACATGTGTTGATCAAGTTCGTGATCAGTGCGCCCAGTCATACCGGCGCACCTCATCTCTCGCTGCATTGACCATGCTGTCGGCGTCGGTATCCTGAATGGCATCGGGCCGGGCTTGCGGCAAAAAGACAACCGGCGTAGACTACAAAAGTAGGCAGTTAGACCCAATGGACGACAGACTTCATTCGAACTGGATGATCGTAGACTCGTTATCCCAACTGGTTACTGGCGGGCAAGCGAATGAAGGTCAGCACACACATGCCGTTAGCCGAGTGTCCCCATGACTGCGAATGAACTGGCCAGGCGACTGGCCCCCTCCAGCCGTTGGCTTGCGTGCCTCGTCCTGCTCCATCTCGGCGTTGTGCTCGTCGTGCATTCGTGGGGCGATTGGACGGACCGGCTGCCCGTGGCGTCCTGCGGTCCGATGCTGTTGTTGGGTTGGTGGGCTACAGTCAGCCGAGTTCGTATCTGCTGGAAGCTGGTGGGATACTGCCTGGGGATGACGGTGATCTTCGTCCTTTTCTCATGGAGCTACATGGCGGCCCACAATAGTCTGCTCTCGTGGACGCAAATGAACTGGCAGAGCTTTGCTGTCTTCGGAAATGTCGAAGCGACCATCGAGGCGCCTGTCACTCTTCTCCTGTTTCTGGTTGCGGCGAGGCTGCCACGCCGATGGCGAGCGCGCTTGGCGCCCCCGTTTGGAGTTGATTCGAACAACCATGCCCGCGGCGTGTGGCAATTCACGCTCGCCGACCTCCTCCTTCTGGCGGCCGCTCTGGCCGCGACATTGGGGCTGCTGCTGTGGACGGCGCCGTATCCGGCTTGGCTGCTCGACCTTCCGCAGCTTTGGCTGGCGTCCCTTTCCGACGTGACTCTTGTCGCCAGATATTGCCTGGGGTCTATGGGCGGCGTGCTTCTAACCCTGACTGCAGCGTGGCTTGTACTGGAAACAAGTCGGCTCCACCGGCGATTGCTGATAATCATCCCCGTGTTACTTTGGCCTCCAGTCGCGATCTCACTCACCTGCCTGATTTATCGGACTCATCTTGATCTTGCGTCGTTGGGGCTCGATCCGGTCGCGCTCATTCTCGCTGGGGTACCCAAGGAGTACGGTCGCACCCTCTCCCTGTTCGCGGCCCTAACCGCCTCCTTTGTCATGGTCCGATTCGCGGGATACCGCCTCCATTGCGGGACAAGTGCACAGGCCAGCCGGCAATCGTAGCCATCACGACCTTGGCTTCGTCGGCTGTCACCTTGAGCCGTCCGCAAATCCTCAACCAATGTGGTCACGTGCCGCCTCGAGCGTCCAAGTCCATCCAGTCGCCCATAGCCTTCATTCCGTTCCATTCATCGGCTCAAAGTTCACCGTGCCATCGACGAACCTCCCGTGCGCTTCGTTCATTTGGAAGTGACCGTGGGGAACACGTCTCTGAACGGTCCGTACCCACACAGCGGTCATCGATTC
>JAAEPZ010000776.1 GCA_024231955.1 bacterium
AACTCCAGTACAAAAAAAAACAAAATAAAAACAACTTCAATGGCTAGGCCTGCTCGATCTCCATGTCCTTGTCGACCTGGTCCTGCACTCCGCTTTCGTCGCCCATCGAAACGTCACCCGTGATTTTCTCCGTCTCCGCTGGTTGCGTTTCCATGTCGACAATGGCGGCCGGATCGACATTAGGTGGCGGCGTAACCTGCTGCATGGCTGTGGCGTTCTGCGGCGGCAGCTGTGGTGGCAGCTGCGGCGGCGGCTGCTGCCCGGCGATCGACCCCGCAAGTTGGTCCACGACAGACCCGAATGGCTTCCCTTCTCTCTGGCGCTTCTCTTCCCGTTCCATGAACAGCTTCATATTCTGGACTTTCGCCTGGTCCCGAAAACGGATTCCGGCCTGGCGAACACCGGATTCAGCCAGTCGGATGCGCGGCACCAGTGGTTCATCGGTCCATCCGGTCGGCTGTACCGGCTGTTGCAGCATGGCCCGCTCTTCGCCCGGTGTATTCCCTGGGATCGTGAACAGAGCATCACTGTCATGAACCTCCTGTTCCAGCATCTCGCGTTCAGCACG
>JAAEPZ010000777.1 GCA_024231955.1 bacterium
CTGGCTCTCCACCCAGTCACCACGTCTGCCCACACCTCGTCCTCTGCCTCGCCCCACAGTGGCGTAAACATGTTGAGGATGCCGCCGCTCCGGCTGTACGCTGTCGTGTAACGGCCCTGGGGCCAGGGCTGGAGCAAGCGCCGCGCTTCGCTCCGCGTCATCTCTGGCACAATGTCGGGAAAAAGGGATATAGCCTGTTCCACGTCTCCGCAAGACCAGACGATCTCGGCATAGCCAGGTTCATCGAAATTGAGGTGGCCGTTCATACTAAACTCGGTGAACATTGAGAGCAAACGCCCGCTGGAGGCTTTTGTAGGAAACCAATAAGCTGTCCTCCGTACCTTGGGGGTGCTTTTTACCATATCTTCCACCTCACCTTGCCCTGCAAGTTGTGCAGGGCCTCCCTGGCCTGGGGATAGTTGGGTTTGCGTTTCAGTGCTTCCTGCACGTCGGCGATGGCGGTTGTTTTGTCGCCGTCCAACAAGTAGCGTGCGATGCCCCGGTTGTAAAAGATCCGCGATCCCATCTCTACGTCGTCATCGGCCACCCGCTCCGTGGCCTGGTCAAAGTAGTCCAACGCGCCGCCATAGTCGCCCAGCAGGTAGCTCATAAAGCCCAACTCGTAATAGGGTTTGGGATAGTCGGGCAGGCTATCAATCGCGTAGCGGTACATCCGGCGAGCGCGCCAGAAATCGGCCGCGTGGCGAAAGATATGGTCCGCCACCCACATCTCGATCAGGGCGCAGCGGGGATAGTGGGACAAGGCCCGGTCGTAGTGGTCGATGATCTGCGCGTGATCGTTTGCTTGAACGAATATCTCCAGGCGCAAAATCTCGCGCGCCCAGGAGACGCCCAGGTGCTCCTCATTGGCGGCGATGTAGCGGCCCAACTCGCTGCGCTCCGGTTCGTCGGGGGTGAACCAGTCCAGGGCAATCTCCTGCCAGTTGTCAGACCGGAGCTTGACACGGTTGTAGGAGATGATCTGGTCGGCCTGGCGAATCATCTGCCGGTATTCGACCAAGGCGGATGGCTTGCGAGGCCGTTTTCGTCGTTTTCGTTTAGTCATACGGTTTCACTCCGGTTTCACTCC
>JAAEPZ010000778.1 GCA_024231955.1 bacterium
CGCCCTCGGCGAGTGCCTTGCGAACCTCCCGGGTCGGCAAGGGGCCTCGGTCCCAGAGGATCTTGAGAATCTCCAACTCCAGTTCCGTCGGATGCCGGGAAACGCGTCGCGCCATGATAATCCCCACCAGGCTAATGGCCGTCGATACGAGCCTCGAATCAATTAGAATCTAACGACGTTCGGGGAATCAGTCAAGAGATCATTCTAGGAAATTAGAGACTAATAGTGAGGGCGCGGGCTTGGCAGGAAAAGGGGTCGCCATTAAGAGAAAGCGGTAACAAGTTCCCGCACTCCATAACAGTTGTTACTGCGGCTTCCAGCGTATCGCCTGAAGCGTATAGCCTCGTCCTGTTGGCTTACCGCCGGTCATCTGCCCGTCGCCGGTAACGGTCACGATCGTGCCGTCCGAGAGGCCGACGCTGCCGGCGTAGCCAACACCGTCGGCCAGGATGTACAGATTCGGCCCCCAGGTCCTTCCGAGATCATGGCTGATGCGGGCGCGGATGTCTGACTGGCCAACCGGGTAGCGGTTCTCGTAGAC
>JAAEPZ010000779.1 GCA_024231955.1 bacterium
CTGCGTTACGTGCCGGCGCGAAGGAGGGTCTGATCGAAAGTCCATTGCAGTGGTCCGGGGTGCATGCCGCACGCGCCTTGGTCGACGGCGTGTCCCTCGAAGGCCATGGTTCGATCGTTATGTAGAGCTCCACATAACGGCTTCCCACTCAGGGGCGCCCCTGAGTGGCCTCTTGACGTTCCCGATGCCACTGGATGTGGCGTTACCACCAAGAAGGGCAGATACCACGTCGGCGTCCCCTGCAGTGGGCTTGTTCTGCGGCTCTTGGCACTCGAATTCGGGTGTGGCTGTTGGTTCTGCGGAGATCTGTCACCGCTAACCATGACCTCGACGAAACGCACATTTCGCTGTCTCATTTCATCCACCCGTAATACTGGTTCAACGCCTGTCCTAGGATTGACCCTGCTGCGCTGACGCCGAGGTCCCAAGCTCCGACAGCAGCCTTCTTCACCATGATGCCTATCCACTCGCTTACCGCTGGCCCAAAGGATTGCTGATATCCTTGCGCGATTTCCCCATCCTGCTGAATAGCAGTTTCAAGGGCATCCAAATCGGCACTCTCTACTCCTTCCGAGGACAACGTGCGGCGAAGTTCGGCGACACCTCCGGTCGAGATATCGAATGAAATCTTCGAATTGGCGGCCGATCCGACCAGATTGGCTGACCCGCCGTAGATTGTCGTATTGAAAATATGGGCTATACGGTCAGATGAAACGACTTGTTCTTGTGATCTTTCCTCTCCGGCATTAGGAGCCTCCTTCTCGAGCGCAAGAACGAAATCGAGAAGGCGGTTGCGAACGGAGCTAAGAACTTCTGCGAATTGTCCGATTGAGAATTCGCCCCATACTTGAAGACAATTCTGTCCATCGTAAATCGATGTGCCCAAATAGGGAGCGATATCACTCAGGTCTGAGGTGATTACTGTGGATTCGGGGGCCTCAAGGAGCTTCTCTATGCTGCTAATACTTTGCCTACATTTCACGGTCAACAAGGAATCACGAACCGTTTCAGGCAAAGTGCTACTGGGAATGGGAGCATTCCTCATTCCACTACCAAAGGGGCCAGAAAAATTGCCCTTAAGTCTGCAAGCCCACTGGCGATACTCCGGAACTTCTGCCTCAGGCGGATAACCGTTAGATTCCCAGATGAGCCAATCTTCAATCGGCCTATTGTCCAGCCGAGACGCAAGAAGCTTGCACCTTCGTAGAACCTCTCCTAGATCACTCTTGGAACTTATCGCCGACTCTTGAATCTCGCGAAGAAGCGACATCGATCATTTACCTCCTTGAAATTTAAGCCGCAGAACGGTATGGCTCAGGGGCGCCCCTGAGCCGCCTCTTACTAACTCCGCATCAACGCCGCTTCCGCAGAGTGCGAGCCCCACCGGAAAAAGCGGTGTTCTGCTCGTTTACGGGGTATGACGGCGCCCGAGCTATGCTGCGGGCTGACGACAAAGCTCCGCTGGGACCCTGGCCCCTTCGTGCGCTGAAATGCCTGGCAGGGACAGACGTGCCCGGCAACACCCCGGCCAGCGTTCCCGGAGCTATACCGCCAGCCGGCAAGTCTTCCGACGCCGCCTCCTTCGGCACAGGAGACGGTGCTCACCCGATATCGGTCGATTGCTACCCGATGGCGGGTCATGTGCTTCGCGACGCGGCCAGCCCACTCCGCTTCGCCTGGACGAGGATCTCGAAGTCGCCAGTCGACTTGAGTGCTTCCATCAGGACTCATCGGGAAGAGTGTCCCAGATGGACTACCCTCGTGTCAAGCAGCAGCGCGATCGGTGTCTTCATACGCGCTTCGCTTCCATCCTCAAGGAGGACTTCGTCCTCCGGCCGGCAGGATGCCGGCGCTCCCAGCGTGTTCGACCACGGTCTCGATGGTGCGCGACACGATACCGCCGACCGGCGTGCTGAACCTTCCCGAGGACGGCGCCGTGGTCCGGAAGCCGATCGTCACCGCTGCCCGCACGTTTGGTCGTAGTTGGATGTTGGGTCCATCCCCCGTTCGGGGCGGCCAGGACCGAGAGAGGTCTGTGGCCAAGAATGCCGAACGGCTGAACCAGGAGATCAATGTTGGTTAATCGAATGAGCTGTCAGATTACGGTATGAATGGGGGATCATTTCGTCCGAGACATAGTGCTCGTTCTCCGACGAGTCTGTCCGTAGCCTCAGGCCCCCTCCGGATGCTCCAGGCATCCTCCGAGGGCGTGTCACTCTCCGAGCTGCTCCGCCTGAAGCTCATGATTCCCTACCGACAGATGACCGGTCTTCTGACTCGTAGCCCCTGAGCCTGCCCGCCCGGGGCGCTGGGAGCGTGGGCGTTGGTACGCCCTACGCTTCGCCCACGAGCCGGCTGGAAGCCGGCGCTCCCAGCGCGAGCGTGGTCGTTGGTACGCGCTACGCTTCGCCCACGAGCCGGCTGGAAGCCGGCGCTCCCAGCGTGGTCGTTGGTACGCGCTACGCTTCTGGAGGTGCGCCCCGCGGAGGCGCGCCCTGATGAGGTCCGCCTCGCGGAGGTCCGCCCCGCTGAGGCTCGAGTCGCGGAGATCCGTCCTGCTGAGGTCCGCCCCGCGGAGTTCCGCGCTGCTGAGAATCACCTCGCGGAGGTACGCCCTGCTGAGGTCCGCCCCGCGGAGTTCCGCGCTGCAGAGTTCTGC
>JAAEPZ010000780.1 GCA_024231955.1 bacterium
CATGTGGAAGTCGTGGTAGTGCGCAAGCCCCGTGCCGGCCGGGATCAGGCGGCCGACGATGACGTTCTCCTTGAGCCCGCGCAACTGGTCGACCTTGCCGCTGATCGCCGCCTCGGTCAGCACCCGGGTGGTCTCCTGGAACGAAGCCGCGGAGATGAAGCTCTCGGTCGATAGCGACGCCTTGGTGATCCCCAAGAGCAACGGCCGGCCGACCGCCGGACGCCCGCCCGCGGCGATCACCCGCTCGTTCTCTTCCTGGAAGCGGAAGCGGTCGACCTGTTCGTCGATCAGGAAATTGGTGTCGCCGACCTCCTCGATCTTCACCAGACGCATCATCTGCCGGACGATCACCTCGCAGTGCTTGTCGTTGATCGCCACGCTCTGCGACCGGTAGACCTCCTGGATCTTGTCCACCAGGTAGCGCTGGAGCTCCTTCTCGCCCAGCACCTTGAGCACGTCGTGGGGATTGATCGGACCGTCGATCAAGGGCTCGCCGGCCTTGACCCGCTCGCCGTCCTGGACGTTGACGTGGATGTAACGCGGCACCAGGCTTCGGCGACGCTCCGCCCGCGGGGGCGGGCTTCGTCGAGGCGGTGCGCAAGCATTTTCGTCCCGAGTTCTGGAACCGCCTCGCCGAGGTGGTGACCTTCCGCAACCTGAGCCTCGCCGACGTCGATCGCATCGTCGAGCTGGAGGTGGCGAGCGCGATGCGGCGGGCGGGGTTCGTGCGCCGCAGCAACATCGGCCTCGTGGTCGAAGACGCGGCGCGTCCGCTGCGACGGGTGATCGAGGAGCGGGTGATCACGCCGGTGGCGGGACGCCTGGCCGCCGATCCGCAGCTGCGCGACTGGACGATTCGTGTTGTCGGTTCCTCCGGACATAGCCAGGAGGACTACGTCATCGTTTTAACGGTGCGCTAAAAGCGCGGCCGGAAAGATTCAGATCCATGCAACTTAAACGGATGGAGTGTCGATTTACAGCATGAATGGAGTGTCATTCCGTCCGGGATACCGTGCTCGTGTTCTGCCCCTGTGGCGCGATGTCATTCGCTGGGTGACCGACCTTATCGGGAACCGGCATCATTCCTCTCCGGACCCTGATCTTCATCCTCGGGTGTCAAGCCCTCAACAGGCAGCACAGGTAGACATTTTCCAATGAATGCCTCGATCGATTCCTCTTCACTGTCCGGTGCGCGATTAAACAGTCGGATTTTGAGCTCGTCCATGGCCGCTTTCACTTCGGAATCCTCACGGACCGTCAGGCAGACGATCCGCAACTTGCTTTCAGGAATTCCAAGCTCTCGACGAGCGTATCGACAGAGTCGAATACCGGTATCTCGGGAATCTTGCAAGAATTTATCATTGAGATTTATCAGACTCATCATATCCGTGATCGCCATCATTACATCAACAATAGCCAAGGCGTACGATTTCTTTCCATCGGCCACCGCCTTGAGTAATTTCCTAGCGGCGTTTTCATTTGTAGCGAGATCGACCGGGTAACCCCGAGCCTTGACGAAATCGATCAACCAGGCGATATCGCCGACCTGATCGTCCACGATGAGCACAGTAGATTTCGGGTTCATACGACCTCCTGAAATTGCAGATCAATGAGGGAAGGTGATTCGGAAGATGTTCCGCATTTCTCCGTTTGCGGCGGCGTGACACTTGATTTGTGCCCCATGCGCCTCCACGATCTTCCGCACCAGCCACAGGCCAAGACCCGTACTATGGGGAATCAAAGCCTTCGCCTGTTCCGTGCGAAAACCGCGCCTGAAGATTTCCTCTCGATATTCGACAGGAATAGGAAGACCTTGATTACTGATCTCGAAAACCCGCCCAGAGCGCCAATGATACCCGTGAATCGCAATTATCGTACCAGGTATTGAATATTTAATCGCATTATCAACGAGATTCACTATCACCTGTCGCAACATCCCTCGATGGCCCTGGACATCCAGGTATCGAGCGAGCCCCTGTCGCTCTATTACAAAATTGAGCCGCCTCTCTTTTAGAAGGTGGTTAAAATCAAGCTTCGTTTCAAGCGTCAACTTAACCATCGATACTCTTTGACGCTCGAACGACTCATCCCGCAAAATCTCGTCCATGAACGAAAAATTGCGGATGAGGCGCGCGCATACCACTGCCTGACCAATTGCATACGGCAGACGCTCCGCCAGCTTGTCGTAACTTGTAATACCAAGCTGTAGATTACGCAAGTTGCCTACCAGGGAGGCCAGAGGCGTCTGCAACTGATGACCGAGGCTTGTCAAATAATCAAGATGGAACATCGCATTTTCTTTGAGTTTCTGGAAAAGTTCGTCGTCCATCAGTATTCTCTTTTTTTCAGCATCTACGAACCCCTGAAGCTGGAGGCGGTGAGTTACATCTTGATAGAGACCCTCCATGCCGATTTCTGCGCCACCGATATCCTTGACTAGCCGCAAATCACCCTCTGCTGAGAAAAATGTACCACCTTTTCGCTGAAGACGATATCTCGCTCGGATCAGGCGACCGCCGTGCTTCCGCACCTTTCTAACTAACTTTTCCCGGTCGCCCGGGTTTTGGTAAAGCTTCCTTCGATCAAAGCCGTAGAGCTCCTCCTGGGAATATCCGGTTATTTTACTCTCGACAGCCGTCGACTCAATATTGATGCCATTCTTGTCGGTACGAAAATAAGCTATCCCCATGTCATTCAACATCTCAAACAGATGTTGATGCTGTTGTTGTCGCTGCTCGAAATCCGTTATGTCGCGAGCCAAGCCGATGGTGTAGAAAATAGGCGGACTGATCAGTGGATTGACAACTGTGCGGTACGAGATCATAACCGAGCGAAGACTTCCATCAGTTCTCACGATTCGTGTACGTAGCGGGCGAAGCTCGCTGCGCCCATGATTTCTCGCTTCATCGAGAATCGTTCGAAGCGGAGCTCGAAGATTCTTGTATTCTTCAGGATGAAAAATTTTACGGGCATCCATCCCGAGGATTTCCGAAAGATCCTGCCCAAGAAGCTCCGCCATCCCGGTGTTCGCCAGCACGACTCGAGGCAGGCCCAGACCTTGTTCGTCCGGTTGTTGTCGGGAAACCGCGATCGCCTCGCAAGTGGATTCCATGATCGTCGTGGCCAGCAAGAGCTCGCTCCATCGCCCCAAAAAAGTGCCAAGAAGGTTACCGAAAAACTGCAGGGTTTGTTCATCATAGTAAGAGAAGCGGGCCTTCTCTAGCCGGCGCGAGATACGCAATACACCTTTGACCTGTTTCCCACACCGCATGGGAACTCCCAAGAAGCGTACTGGCGAATCAGCAAAAATGCTTTCGGGATGGAGGGGGCCGGATCTTTTAATGCGGGCCTTATTGCGAATTTCCTCTGGATCCAAGGCATTGATCAGGCATAGAGCCTGGCCGGTTTGGAAGACACGGCCCGTCAGCCCTTCGCCGGATTCATAGACGACCGGTCCGGTGCTGGCGAAGTCCCTTTCCGTACTGGCCGCGAGGCGGAGCTTGCCCTGCTCTTCCAGAAGAATCGTGACGACATCGCCGTCGAAGAGCTCGGCCAACCTCCTGACCACGTTTTGCATGTTGGGACCCGACTCGTCCAACTCTTCGCTGGCAAGCTTCTGGAGCTCGCCCATGCGGTCGAAGGCATCGGACCGGAGAGCCTCCTGAAGGGCCCAGGCAAAGACCTCCTTCACCCTGGCGAGAGCCTCGAGAGTCGATTGCGCATCCGCGGTCAGCTGCGGAATCCTGACCAGGAGGGCACCCTGGAACCGCTCGCCTGCCTTCACCGGCATCACCCGTAATGAACTGCAATCCGGGCCGAAGAGGTTGGTGTACATGGCAGACCAAGTGGTCCCGTCCAGGGCCGGCAAGCAGTGTTGGCGCAACGCGAGGCGCTTCTCTGCCTGCTGGTGGTCATCATCGGCCCAGGGCAACTGGTGTTCAGCACAGGCCCGTGGATTGCCGTCTTCGTCGAAAGCCACCAGCATGGCTCCTTCAACACCATCCAGGCGGGTGACGATCTCAGCGAGCACCCGCAGGCGCTCGCTGAGATTGCCGGACTTCGCAGCAACCATCTGCTCGGCCACGGTGCGCGCCAGATCCGTCGCCAGTCGCTCTGTCCGGCGCCCCCGCCGGGTAAAGACCTTCTCCAACATCTGATCACCTCCATTCGGGATCGGCGAGAAGGTGGTCCTGAGCGGAGGCAGGTCCACGTAGCGGTCCGGCGATTCATATCTGCCGGGCAATCCAGCCATGTCCCCTCGGGCCGGCAAGAGACCACAGTCGACACCTCGCGCCCACTACCTCATTTCTAACGTATCGACGGCGAAGACGCAAGAGGATCAGGCCACCACGGGCCACGGGGGCCTGTGTCGTATGAAGTGGGGTAGTCTTCCCGCCCCAGGTTTCCGGTGAGATGCTCGGTGTTTGGTGGGATCGTGGTGATTGGGCCCCCCGGGATGGCGCTCCACGGGAAAGGAATCGTGGTGGGCGGGCACTTGAGGTGCGCGTCGCTTACCGGGGCTGCCCAGTCCACGGCCACCCTCACGATGGCATGGTCCCTTCTCGTTGAGCATCACCGCCAAGAAACGGTGGGAGGGCGGAGCGGTGACCTGCCGACCACGATCCCATGAAGTCCGATCCCGGACCTGGCCGGTCCCCAATTCTAAGCACCGAGCATGCGAATATTCAGGTCGGGCTTGCAATTCGGCACCCGATCAGTTACAAAGAGTTAGGCACTCCTGCGCTTCGCTCGCGGGCCTGCGGTGGGCAATCGGGCGAAGAAGGAGGTACTCGGGAACCATGGACGACACCGAATCAGATCCGCGCCCAGGCAGCGGCAGCGGCGAGCCGCACGCCCGGATGATGTCGGAAGGTGGCCCTCGTGTTGGGCCGGGTGAGAGCACCCGCAACAGTGACCGCGCGCACTCCGCGGTTGAGGATGTCGAGGCAATCGAAGGCGGTGACGAGACCGCTGCCGATCCCCACACGCCGCCTGAACGCGGGAAGTCGGCCACCGAGCGGGAGATGCTCAGGGTCCTGTGGAACAACCGTGACCGCCACCTGCTCCGTGGTGAGATCCACAAGCTCATTCCTGCTCTGCTCCGACCAACGCCGGGCCGCATCAGCCAGATCCTGCGAAACCTTCGGGATGCAGGCCTCCTGACTTGCACCTATCGGCGCGCCCAGGGCAGCGCCAGAGCGGCGTGCTACGCCCTCTCAGAGAAGGGGCGCAAGCTCTGCCGCGATCGCGGCATGGACCGGGAGGTGCAGGTGCTGTTCCCGAGGAGCGAGAAGATCCTCAACGACTACCTGACCGCTGAGCGCATTGCCGCCGGGAACACAGCGCCGGGCCGCATCGTTGCCTTTCACGCCCATCGCGGGGGAGTGGGCCAGTCGACGACGGTCGCCCACTGCGCTCGCCTCCTGGCCTCGCAGCCGAATCGAGGTGAGAGGGATGTGCTGGTGGTCGACTTCGATCTCGACGCCTCGGCGCTCGACGACCATTTCGCGCCCGAACGCTTTGGCGGCTGCCGCGGCCTGTGCGGACTGATAGCAGACTACCACCAGGTCAGGGCAGCGGGACGGCCTGCCTGGCTGCGGGAGGCCTTGACCCACTCCGACTCCGACTACGTACTCCAACCCTTTCCGGAAACGCCAAATCTGTTCTACCTACCCTCGGGCTTTGCAGCGGACCTGAGTGCTGCGGTAGGTGGTCAACGCGCCGAGGCCATGGCACGGCTGTGGGACGAAGCAGCTCTATCTTCGGCCACCGCCGGTGGGAATCGGGAAAGCCCGGACGCAACCCGCGGCAGCTTCCTCGACGAGCTACGCAAAGCCGTTCTCGATCTCTTCGACAAGACCCTGATCGACTCCCAGCCCGGCACCAGCATCGGAGCCTGGGCGGCGACCCAGGTTCTGGCCGATGAGCTCATCCTGTGTCTTCGTCTCACCGCCACCAATACCGAGGCGCTGCGAGCGGTTCTCGCCAATTACCTCAGGCGACAGGAGGATCGCGACCGCCCCGGCCGGGTCGGGTTCGCCTTCGCTCACTTGAAGTCAAGAGTGCAAAAGCAACGTCTCAGTGCCTGGATCGAAGAGCACGTCCTCAGTGGCACCGGATCGGCCACTGGCTCGGTTGGCACTCGTACCGTGGCCTTGAAGTACGAACCGCGTCTGATCCGAGGCGCCACGGAAGATCTTCCCCTGGCCAAGGTATTTCGACCCCTCATCTCTCTTCTCGAGAGAAGCGCCGATCACGAAGAACCGGAGGAGATCGAGGACGAAGTAATTCCTCTGGCGATTCGCTTGCTTGCCGAAGAAGTGAGCATGAGGATGAAAGAAGAAGAAAGCGCCGAGATCACCGGGATCCTGCGCGGTATGCTGGTTAGCTCACTGGGCCATCGACGCCTGGCATCGCTGCTGAAGAGCAGTTCCCTGCGGGAAATATTGGACGATGAGCTTATCGCGCAGGTGGACCGGACTGAAGAAGTCATGTCTGAGGCAAACGTAACTGCCCACTCCGACTGATACAGGTGCCCGGAAGATCTGGGACACACCTTTCGGGAAGTTTCGGGCACAGAGCTGGTTGATGCCGGCTCCTCAGCAAGGGTAGATAGAGGGCGACTCTAAAGGAGTCCCCCCTCGCTCTCCGCCACTTGCTCGCTGAAGTATTAGGAAGAGTTACCATTAGTAACCGTTACTACCGCGTCAGCGCCTCTCCAGCCGTTCGACGAGGCGCGACCGAGGACCTTTCCGGGGCGCGGGCACCGTTTGCGCTCCTGACCGTCGCCGCAGGTCAAAAAAAAAGACTCGCCCAGAGTGTTCCATCCGTATCTAGATTTGTGGTAATATACTTCCCATGGTCCTGTTGCACAGCAGGATGACCCCGGCACGTCAGGGTTAGAGAGATGAAGGGTTAGAGAGATGAAGGGTTAGAGAGATGAAGGGTTAGGGAGACGAAGGGTTAGAGAGATGAAGGGTTAGAGAGATGAAGGGTTAGGGGGACGAAGGGTTAGGGAGACGAAGGATTAAAGAGACGAAGGGTAAGTCGGGAATCTGATGACAATGCGTGGCTGTGTCAAACTGAGATTGCCCACCGGACTCTCGGCTCTGCGGCTTCGCTTCCGCCGAGCCTATGATCCACCGCACGTTCTTAGAAAGAACTGCCCAGAGAGAACAAGATTGTCATGTTCCAACGTTTTGTTGCCCATTAACTCTCGAACATGTGCGAACCAGTCGTAATTTGGAGGTATCAATGAGTCCGACACGAAAAGATCGCGTACAGACAGGCAATAGTCCGAAAGATAGAGAGCCGACTCGTTCCAGCGAATCAGACGACTGGGGAGGGAATGCCTTTGCAATCGGAACCATGGTGGGCGATGGTCGTTATCGCATTGATCGTTATCTTGGCAAAGGCGGCATGGGTGAGGTTTATCATGCGGAGGATCTCTGGCTCGGGCAAGGTGTTGCACTCAAATTTTTGTCGAGACCACCTTACGCCGATGGCGAGACAACTGAACATTTGTTGTCCCGACTCCGCGAGGAAGTAAGCATCGCCCAACAGATTAATCATCCCAACATCTGCAGAGTACATGACCTCTGCATCGATGCAGAGCTCGGTCTCTATTTCATTTCCATGGAGTACATCGACGGTGAAGATCTCTCGTCGTTACTAAGACGGATAGGTAGTTTCCGGCCGGATCGGGCCGCTGAGATCGCCCAGGATGTCTGTAGAGGGCTTGCCGCCATTCACGATAAGAACATTCTTCATCGGGACCTGAAACCGTCCAACGTCATGATCGACGGCCGAGGCCGCGCTTGCATTACCGACTTCAGCTTGGCACAATCCGCAGAAAGTCGTGGCGCCGCGGACGGCGCGGGAACTCCCGAATACATGCCCCCGGAGCAACATGCCGGACGCGAAACCAATGAGCAGAGTGACATTTATCCGCTGGGATTGATAATTTATGAACTTTTTACCGGAATATCGGCATTGCCGGTCGAATCGGCGGAAGAGGCTGCTCTGCTTCATCGGATGTGGTCGCCGAGTCGACCCTCCCGACTCGTGAAAGGGCTCAATCCTCTGATTGATCAAACTATCCTACGCTGCCTGAAGAAAGATCCTGCTAATCGACCGTCTTCGGCGATTGAAGTAGCCAACGCACTAAATAAGGCGACGACACGAGGTCTCGTTCGATCGTGGCCGTTTGGTATAAAGTGGTTTTCATTTCCAACAATAGTGATTATTATCGGCTTAATCGCGATGATCGTCGCCAATGGTTATTGCACCGTCAGGACCGAAGGCGCGCACGCGAAAAACTTGGAAATGGCGACACGAAGAACCCTGGATTTCCTCAATAGCCAGATCGAGCAGAACGCACACCCAGAAGCCCTCAACGGACAATTCGACGACTTCCCCGATATCAGAGCGCAAATGCTACATATATTCGGCATGCTCTATCTGAAATCAGAGCAGAATAATTATGCCTATTCTCTACTCAATGATGCATATGAAATACGCTATCGCCTGCTCGGCCCTGATCATCTCGAAACCGCAGAAAGTGCGACGATCCTCGCGCAACTGGAGATCAAACGAGGAGAATTGCATCGCGCAGTGATGCTGGCGGAGAGCGCCTTGCAGGAACGGAGAAGCAAGCTGAGCGAGACAGATTCACGAATTGGCCACAGCACCTATTGTCTTGGCACAGCTATGCTCGCCTTAGGTCGACACGGCGAGGCTGAGGATTTTTTCAGCGAGGCACTCGAAATATACGAGCATAACAGGAAATTCCTCAACGCGGCAAAGGTTCTCAATGACCTTGGCAAACTAGATTATACACGAGGAGATTTGAAAAATGCGATTGAGTATGGCGAAAGGGCCGTGGCGAGATACGCCCAGGTATTCCCGTTCGAGGATAACTATGGCAAGGCCGTGGCCTCTGCGAATCTTGCGCATTATTTTACTCGCTCCAACCAGCTTGATAAGGCGGCACGAATTTACCCCGGGGCGCTCGAGATACTCAGACGCACCGCTGGTGAAAACCATCCGGAACTCGGATCAGCGCTCGATGGTTATGCCTTTTTATTAGAGAGGCATGGCAAGATCGATGAGGCCGAATTGCGTTATAACGAAGCGCTGAAAATACTTGAGCTTCACTACGGAAACGTCCATTACTCCATCGCTGGCCCGATGGAGAATATTGCGTTACTGGAACTTAAAGGAGGAAACTGCGAGAGAGCTGAGGACCTATTACGCAGAGCGCGTGAAATCTACGCTGCGCACTTTGAGGGCGACCATCAGCACAAGGCAATGAATTTGTACAGATTAGGATTGGCATTGCAGTGCTTAGGGCAGCGTGGGGAGTCGGACCAACTTGAGGAGGCAGTCAGACTACTAACCGAGGCGCTAAAAATGAAAGTCAGGTTAAACGTGGCAGAATCTGAGATAAGAACAATTCGGCAGCGAATCGAATCCATGTCCACTGCTATGACGAAACAGGCAGTGAAAGTTCCATCGTAGTGGGCCACCTCCGGACGGAGTCTCCGACCATACCCGATCCCACGTGGGTCGCAACCGGTCGTCCGCAGTCCTGACCAGAGTGTTGTAATGAAGCGCCTGAAGAGCTACTCGG
>JAAEPZ010000781.1 GCA_024231955.1 bacterium
CGTTGGCCAGGGCCAGACGATGGCGTGAACCAGACAAATCGCCACATCCCCCCTGCTCTGAGTCGACGTAGCAGTTGATTTGCTGACTGCCGTCGGCCCCGGTCACTGACTCAAGCCGCCCGTCGTTACAGGTGTCAAGGGTTCCTTCGCAGATGTAGGCGAACTCGGTTTCAAGGTTTTGGGCGGTGGCGGAACCACGGTCGTGGACAGGAACGGAGTTCAGGGTGATTCGCTCGGTACGGCCCTTCTCGCTGATGTCGTACTCGGTCTCTTGACCCCACGGCGCGGTAATGGTGGCCTCGGTAGCCGGCTCCCCGCTGTCTCCTGAGTCGATCTCCCACTCCACCTCGTTGCCGGCAAAGGTGCTGGCCGGGAAGGCGATGGCCTCGACCCGGCCACTGGTGGCCCCGTAGCTCAGGCGCACCCGCAAGCTGTCGTCGCTGCCCTGGTACTCGGGCAACTTGTAGCCCTTGAGGCGGAGCTGGGCAAAGTCGCCATGGAGCACGGCATCGGTGCGATCGTCATTGTCGAGGCCAGGGGGCACTTCGTACTCGTAGGAGATGGTCGGGCGATCCTCGTCGGTGTAGGTGAAATCGCCGGCAAAGCTTCCCGAAGTCTCGATCTCGGGTAGCCTGACCTTCTCCAGGAGTCGGTCCTCGGTGTATTCGTACTCCAGCACCTTGCGATCCTGAAAGTCGGTGATGCTTCTGAGCAGGCCGTACTGGGCGCCAAACTCGGAGTCAGGATTGGGGTCGTCGTAGTACTCGAAGCGGTAGCAACGACCCAGGTCATCACGGACCAAGGCCAGCTGGCCGTACAGGTCGTACTCGAAACCCAAGGTGTTGCCCTGCTCACCCGGCGCAGCAGAGGTGCCGCGGTGGCGATCGTTGAGCTCTGACAGGCGGCCGTGAGAATCAAAGAGCGCGGTTTGGTGGTTGCGGCCCACCAGCCGCCACCCGAGATCACCTGCCAGCTTCTCCAAAGTCAGATACACGCCCCTGGGGCCGTAGTAAGTGCTTCCCTCGAGTTCGTCGTAGAAGCTCTCCTCGACGGCGTAGAACAGGCCCTCCGGGTCTTCCTGATCATCCTCCAGGTCACGGAGGCTGTACTCGGGATAGAAGCGCCAGACATTGCCCTGGCCGTCGTGGTACTC
>JAAEPZ010000782.1 GCA_024231955.1 bacterium
TACAATATACAATTTCAAAGGGCCGGTGATCGGTGAAAAAACGGTGATTCGTTGAATCGGAAAATCGTTGATTCGGTGAATCGGAAATTCGGAAAATCGTTGATTCGGAAATTCGTTAATTCGGGAAACCGTTGATTCGGGAAATCGTTAATTCGGTAAACCGTTGATTCGCGAAATCGTTATTTCGGGAAATCGGTGATTCGGGAAATCGTTAATTCGGTAAACCGTTGATTCGCGAAATCGTTATTTCGGGAAATCGTTAATTCGGTAAACCGTTGAAACGATAATTCGTTGAATCGGTGAATCGCGAAAACGTATATTCATTAATTCGGCGATTCGGTGAATCGAAAAAACATTAATGGTTAATCGTTATTCCACCCAGGGCTCCGCCCTGGGCTAAATTATGGCGCCCCTTCAGGGCTTGTCGGAATCGCTTCGCTCTATCTTTTTTTATAAAATCGGGGGAGCGAAGCGACTTCATCGCAAAAATATAAAATATACAATATACAATTTCTTGGCCCTGAACCCTGAACCTTCTCTTATAATTTTTCCAACTCGGAGATCATCCGCCGGAGATCGATCTCGCCGTTGGCGTATTGCTCCAGGAGCGGCTGGGCAGCCTCGGTCATGAGGACGTAGCCGATGTAATCGAGACGCTTCAGCTCGACCACGCCCTCGCTGGTCACCCGTTGCGTTTCCGGATCCAGGAGGCCCACGCCCGCGGGGATGATCATCAGGGCGTCGGGATCCAGGCCCACCAGGACGACGCGATCGCCGTAATACTCCAGGTAGCCGTGGCTGCCCTCGTGGGCGGGGATTTCCATTTGCACTCCCACGGGGCCGGAAACCTCGACGCCCATGGGCTGGAGACAGTACACCCAGTGGGGGCGGGCCGAGGCGAGGGCGGCGTGGGTGAGGCTACCGATGGACAGGACCTGCACGTGTACATCGCCCTGGTCCCGCTGGTCGGGGAAGGTCAGCTCGGCCTGGCTCAGATCCAGCTCCAGCGCCCCGTCCCCCAGGAGGATCTGGGCGTCGCCGGAAACGATCCGCTGGAAGGGGATGGACGTGCTGAGGGCCGGCAACAGGATGGGAGGCGCGGCGTTGAGGCGCCCCTCCTGGACGGTGATGTATTTTTGGACGGTTCCGAAATTCCGGTTCTTCATCCCGGGGTTCACGGTGAGGATATGGCGGCCCGGGGGAATGGTCCGGCTGGCGGGGAGGTTGAAGCCGAAGCCGAAGGCGCCGGCGGAGTCGGTGATGGTGGTCAGCCCCAGCTTTTCGATGGCCACCTCCACGTCGGCAGCGGGAACGGCCAGGGTGTTGAGCACGAATCCCTCGATGAAGGAGGGCAGTGGACGCACCTCGTAAAAGGCTCGGGCCAGCTCGACGCCGTCGTATAAAACGGTGATGAAGATCGTGGCGCCGTACGCCGCGTCCACGTCGGGATAAAAGGCGGTCATGCGGTCGCCGGGGAAGTGGGAGACTTCGCCGACCATGAGGGCGCGGTCCCGATGCACCTCGATCAGCTCCACCTGGCTGATTTTGGCGATTTCCGCGCCGTCCGCCGGCGAGGCGTATGTCATCCCGTGGACCGTCTCCAACACCTCGATCTGCAGGAGGGCCGGGTCGATCTGCTTGTTGAAATAGACCGCGATGAACTCGTTGGGCTCCACGCCCGTTGCGCCGTTTTCCGGCCTGATGCGCTCCACGGCCAGGGGGTCGGCTGCCATGTCGGCCACGCTGAAACGGGTCTCCGCGGACGCCTGGATCACGCCGTCGGAATCCTCCACGATCACCTTCAAGAGATGGGCGCCGTCGGCGCCGTCCACGGTGACGACGCCGTTGCCGACGACGCCCGTCCGGGCCAACGACGTCGCGGGGCAGCCGTCCAGGGAGACGGTGAAGAGATCGCCGTCCTCCACGCCCGGAACCCGGACGGAGACGGGTGCGTCCATGGGAGCGCCCTGGCTCTCCAGTTCGGCGCCGTCCCGGGGGGTGATCACCTCGATGACCAGGTTGCTGTCCAGGATCACGTCCCACTCCACGCTGGTGAGATTGCCGGCGAAATCCCGGGCCGAGACGGTCACCCGCTGATCCACGCCCCGGGTCAGGGGGAGCGTGGCGCTGAAGGCGTGCTCGCCGGCCGCGGCGCCCGGGACGACGCCGACGGGCTTGTCGTTGACGGACACGCCGGCCAGGTTGGCCTCGGTGACCACGCCCTTCACCGGGTAGGGGCTCTCCACGACGGCGTTCACCGCGGGGGGGGCGACGGGGCGACGCCCGCCAGGGTGATGACCGGCGACGTTTTATCCAGGTGCACGGTGCAGGTCACCGTCTCGCTCAGGCCGTTGGAATCCTCGGCCGTCACGGTGATGACGACGCTCTCCTGCCCGTCCGGA
>JAAEPZ010000783.1 GCA_024231955.1 bacterium
ATTGCATCCGACACGAGCGCCCCTTGAGCCACGGCGCGAAGTTGAGCCTGCGTCGCCTCTCCATATGCCGCAAGAAAGACGAAGGCCGCGATTATAACCAGCATCGGACTGTAGACCGATATTCCCCGGATGCGCGCTGTCAAAGTCCAAACTTGGCCATTTTGGTTTTTCTTTTGGGACTGACAGTCGGCCGCTATGCAAAAGAGGCTCGGCACGAGCCCAGACGCCCGTCGTCAAACCCTGGAGCGTCGGTTGGGTAGTGATCAAGACACAGCACTGCCGTGGTTCTTGCTGAAACCCACGCCAATCGAACGGTGTCACGCTGGCGCTGGATCGGGCGGTGGTCGAAGTTTGGCGATCAGTCGCAGGATCTGTGCGAACAGGGTTCGCGGCACGGCGCCCTCTGCCATCTGGAAGGTGACATAGCGGCCGTGCGCGACAATCCTGGCTCCTATCTTGATGAGCTTTTCTTGCAGGCTGGTCAGCGACCACTGCTTGACGGCCTCCGGCAGAGCCAGGATACGCATGAAGTTGGCGAGATTGTAGGCCAGCGCGTGAAGCTGAAGCCGCACTGCGTTGGCGGCGAATGAGCAGCATGATAACCGCGTCCACTTGATGGCGTTCTTGCCTTCCTTGATCCACTGCTCAGCCGTGCCACGCTGATTGTAGAAGGCGACGATCCGCGCCGCCGGTATCGTCATGTTGGTGACGATGAAGCCGACACGGGGATAAAGTTCGCCCGGATGCCATTCGACCTTGGCGACGACCCGGCGCTTCTTGTCCCATGCCCCTGCCTGATAGCTGAAGCTGGCATAGGTGCGAACCACATAATTTGGTGGCCGGCCGACAGGTCGCCTCAAAAGGGAGGAGATGCGTTTCTGAAGGATCGCGTTGGCCTTGAGACGGATCGTATACTTGTAACCCTCGGCTTCGAGAAATTCGTACAGATCAGGTGACGCAAACGCCGCATCGCCCCGGAAGTAGCGGAGCAGGTCCCGTTTCCGGTAACGCTCAACGACAGGCTCCAGAACGCAACGCCATTCGTCGGCGCTGTGAACGTTGCCCGGACGAAGTTTGCTGCGTTCCAAATTGCCGAACTGATTGAACACGAATAGCGGATGGTAGCAGGTGCAGCCGAAGTGCCCATTATAGGCGCTGCCTTCCTGATCGCCATGGGTCGGGCTGACACTGGAATCCATGTCGAGCACAAGGACCTTGGGCGGATGCCGGGCGTGCACAAGGTCAATCCATTGCCCCGACAGATCAGCCAACGCGGCCAGGTTCTCCTCGGTGGCGAGGAACTCTGTCTCAAAACGCCCCATCTGACTGCTGGACGCAGCCTGCTTTGCAACAGCACGACCGCCGACAATCCAACGCATCGCCGGATCACCTCCCAAACGGTCGGTGTCGTTCACGTCCCCGTAGCCACCAAGGCGCCCAAAGAGGGATTGGCGAAATAATCCCGTCATCGCGTGGCGGCCGTTCTTGCCAGAGCGCGGATCAAAAAGCTCAGCGCCAGACATGTCCGTCAACCCGAGCGCATCATCAAGCTTTCGGTAGGCAAGCAATCCGCCGTCCGTGGTGATCTGAGAGCCGTGAAACTCAACCTTCAGGCGGCGGTCAAAATCGAGCCTTACCATCCTGTTGACGAAGTCTGCGCAGTCTGACTCGATGTGAACATGTAGCTTCACACGAGGTTTCTACAATGTCGATGAGACGAGAGGCCGGGGTTCAGGGAGATCTGATGGTAGCTTGGTCGGAGCTGCCGCGTTCGCCGGGGCACGTTTTTTACGATCGACTGCAGATTTTGTTAAACGAGGCGGGGTTTGAGCGTTTTGTTGAGGATATCTGCAAGCCGTATTATGCGCCGCGAATGGGGGCGCCGTCCTTGCCGCCTGGTCGGTATTTCCGCATGCATATGATTGGCTATTTCGAAGGTATAGCCAGCGAACGTGG
>JAAEPZ010000784.1 GCA_024231955.1 bacterium
AAGCAGGGGGGGGTGCACGACAATTTTGTGAGATGAGTTCAACCATCCCGGCTGCATGGGTGAAATTGAAGTGGAACTCTGCAGCTGTTTTCGGCAGATGATCTCGCGCAGCCAAATGATCCACTTCATCGTACGCTACCTCCGTTAGGATGGATATCTCGCGGGCCATAAGTGGATAATTTCTCGTCGAGAGTTCGGCGGCGATGGGAACATCGTCGATGCGTGGCCCACCGGCTGTCATCCTGAGCGGAGCTCGAGGGGCGAAGCCCCTTCGATGCGGAGTCGAAGGATCTGGGTGGGGGTGAATATGCGCCGGTGACCTGGTCGGGAGCGTGCACCGAAGTCGGATCGTGAAGGCTGCTGAGCCTGTCAGACGCGCGCCCATTACCCCCTCCCAGATCCTTCGACTCCACGCGAGGCGCCCCTCGCGTTCCGCTCAGGATGACAGCCGGGGGCGCTGGATGGCGTAGGAGCGGCTTGCTTGGCGCGATCAGATTGCCGGAAACGCCTGCAGAATCGCTGCAACGCACCCACTACTTGGGAGTGGCGTTTCAGCAGGCGAGGCTCCACCGCGTAGCGGTTTCGTTCAACGGTGCATACCATCAACCCTGGAGGGAACAAGTACTACGAAAAGGTCGGGTGGGCCCGTTCAAATCCAGCGAAAGGCCAGTCAACCAAGGCAAATGGCAGATTCTCATCAAGGAGAAATCTTAGGCTCATATTGCATAGGCCTCGAATTCACAGAGCTTGGCTGCATACTTCATCGCAGCCCTGATGTCGTCAGACGAAATCGAGGGATAATCCTGCGTGATAGATTCTACGTTTTCGCCATCGGCTATCAGAGAGACGATCAAGGCGATAGGTATCCTCGTACCTTTGATGCAGGGTTTGCCGTGGCAAATATCAGGATCAGAGGAAATCCTCTCGAACAGCTTTGCGTCTTGCATCTCTTTCTCCTTTTCACTCCCAGCCTACAATTCGTCGCTGGCTCACCCCTACTCAGCATCTGAGGCCTCTGAGACATCGCTGCCGATCGCCTCTGCACTCGTTGCCCGATCAAGTTGAAGGTGGGCCTGACAAAAGACGAGCACTTCGTCCAACACTTTCGCTTCCAGGGCTATTTCGGAAAGGTCAACAAGCTGAGGAGCAGAGGATCTTTCGAGCACTCCTTCCAGAATCCTTGCCGCATCGCCAAAACGATGGACCAACTGTCGCAGCAGAATCCGTGCCTCACCTCGGCGGATTAGCCCGGTTTCGAAACGAGAGAAACCCTGGTAATCCAGGATGTCGTCTTTCTCTGCCTCCCAAATCGGTGGAATTTCGTCTCCTCCTTGCCGCACCGCCTCTTCTTCCAGCCCAGCCAGGGCGGGCTGATACTGCTCTTCTGTTTCATGCCGGTCATCAAAATAGGCCCCATCCCTGAAACCATATATCGCGCCCACTGCGGCGATATGCCGAAAGAAAAAGACCGGCTCGGGCGGTTGACTCTCCAGATAACCACCAAGGAGACCATTGAAGAAACTGACAAAATTGAAAAAATCAACCGGCCGAACCGA
>JAAEPZ010000785.1 GCA_024231955.1 bacterium
CGGGACGCCGGCGCTCCCAGCACGATCGAGGGCGCGGGCGACCGGTTGCGCCCGTTGGGGACCATCTGCATTCACCTGTCATGTTCTCGCGCATCAACTCCGGCGGCAGCAGTTGCAAAGACGTTGTCAACTACATGACATTTTGTCATCGAGTGTCAACAAGATGACACATCTCCGGGCAAGATGATCACGAATGGTCGAAAAATAGTCGATCCCTCGACGATTTGTCGATATTCCGACCGGCGAAACTGACAAAATGCCTCCTATTTGTCAAGATGATGACAATTTGTTAACAAAATTACAAATTTTGTTAACAAAATGTCAAACTGATTGACAACCCCGCTGCCCGGGACCAGAAGAAAAAGAAGAAGAAAAAGGGTCAAAAATCAAAGGGTCAAGGCTGGCGGCGGGGACGACGGACACAGCGAAAGCCGATGTTCCTGTCCCGGTACTCGGGCCTGTTCCCGTACCGAAGCGCCGAACGCAGCCCCCCGGGCCCGCACCACGAGGACCCCCCGCGCAAGACGCGCCAAGCGCCGGACGACGGTCCCTCCGGATCGATTTGAGCATCCTCCGAATAGGGGCCAAACCAGTCGGCAATCCATTCCCAGACGTTGCCGTGCATGTCGTGAAGGTCCCAGGGATTGGACTCCCGAGTGCCCACGGGATGCGGCTGATCCCCGGAATTGCCGGCGTACCAGGCGAAGCGCCCGATATCCTCTTCGTTGGCTCCGAAAGACCACGGCGTTTGAGTGTCCGCCCTCGCGGCGTACTCCCACTCCGCTTCGGTCGGCAGATCGTAACCGGCAAACTCGCAGAACGCCTTGGCATCGTGCCAGCTTACCTTGGTCACTGGAAGGTCAGCGCCGGCTCCCGGGTCGTGATCGGGGCGGAGCTTGCGGTACTGTTCGTTGGTGACCTGGGTTTTTCCGATCCAGAATTCGCTCAAGGTCACTTCGTGGCCCGGCCTCTCGGCATCGTATGCCTGTGGGTCGTCCCCGGCCGAGCCCATGGTGAAGGTTCCCGGACGGATACGCACCATCACCATGCCGTGCTCGTCGACTTGCTCTTCAACGTGGAAACTATCTACCGCAGGCGGAGTCTTGAAGGATGGTTCTAGGCACGGCCCCTCGATCGCCCGGAACCTGGTCAGAGCCGCTTCTGCGTCCGGGCGCTCGTCGGGGTTCCGGCTCAGCAAATCGAGCAGTAGCGAGTCGAGCGCCTCCGCCACCGCCGCTGACATCTCGGCGCGGAGCTCCGACGGCGACTCGAATCGACCCACGGGCAGCTGCCCGGTCACCAAC
>JAAEPZ010000786.1 GCA_024231955.1 bacterium
CCTCAGTGCAAGCAGGGGACACTGCTGCCGACGTCACTAGGAGAATGAGGACTGAGAGCCTCAGTCCGGGGATCGAGGGTGAGTCCCGGGATCAACATACGAGCAGGGACCTGACAAAGAAGCTGACCCCGGCCTCGATGGCTGTGGGCGGGGGAAGTGTCACAGACGACGACTGGGTACGAGCTGCTGCCGTTCCCCCAGTCAAGAAGGCGGGCAGAGGCGGCTTCGATGCGCATCCGCAACCAGGAGCCGACATGGCGGGGCCGAGCCACACAGGGTTCCGACCGCCGCAGAAGCGTCCGGCGCCACTGTCGCAGTCGCCGATGACGGTATCGCCCAAAATTCAGCGACAGCGAGCCATCATCTACCAGCTCAGTCAGGAGGATCTGCAACCAATGCCGACGAGGCTCTTTCTGCCATCAGCACCGATGGGCGCGCCGAGACGGCCCGAGAACACTCAGCAAAGCCTGAATCAGGCCCGCGCTGAATGCAAAATGCTGGAACAGGAGGTTCGGGACAGTGATGCTCTGTTCACGATCCCAGGGAATACGCCGAACGAAGATCGGGCCATGCTGCAACAGCCGGTACAACCGACCGGACGGACCCACGAACCACTGGTGCCGCGTATTCAACCAGCTGAATTCGGTGTGCGACAGGCCGGTGTCCGTTTTCGTGAGCAGGCGAGATCGACGAATTTGAATGTCTTAGTGGGATGGGAAGAAGCGTGCCAGAAACGCGGGAACCCGTTCGGGTCGGTCGTGGATCAACTAGCAGGGTCGA
>JAAEPZ010000787.1 GCA_024231955.1 bacterium
GCGGCATGGTCGCGCCGTAGCAGCAGCTGAGGACCACCAGGCGAAGCCAGGGGACGCCTTTGAGATTTTCGGCAAACATGTCGCCCATCACCTTGTCGACGGTGCCGTCGGGGGCCACGAAGCCCAGGTAACCTTCGCCGCCGCAGCTGATCCCGGGCGAGTTTCGCCCTGGAATCCTCGTCTTCGGGATTGCGCGCCGCGATTTCGATCTGCGAATCCATGGCGACCAGCCGCGCCGTCATGTCGGCCGGCTCGCAGGGTGGTCTGAACGAAGCTTCGGCGGGGGCGAGCCCGCGAGGCGAGCTCAGAATCTTTGCCTGGTATCCGCCGTCTTCCCGATGCTGAATCTCAATGGCAAGATCTCGATAGTCCACCGACTTCTCCTCCCGGGTCGTTGATTCCTGAACGCGGTTCCCGCGTACCTCGGCGGCACCTGGCGTCGCTGCAGTGGGCCTTCCTTCCCATAGACACCAAGGAGCCGATTTTTGTTGGATGGGTCTCGATGCGAGACGGCAAAATCATGCCGGGAGTTACGCCCGGAAGACCTCATCGAGCGGTCGACATGCAGCGTCGCGAGCGGACGCGGAAGGCAGCAGGCCGTCGATGATCGCAGTCCATGGGCTGTTGTTTTAGCGGCATGAGATGGTTATTTAAACCAATGAGATGTCAATTTATGGAATGAATGGGAGAAAAATGGTCGGCCCGGGGGTGCTCACGCCCGGCGTAGGGGCGGCCCTCTGTGGCCGCCCCCCTCCGTTCAATAACGAAACGTCTCGGAAATCACCCAGGTACGGGGTGGCAAGGGCAA
>JAAEPZ010000788.1 GCA_024231955.1 bacterium
CGTGCCCGGACCCCGCTCACCCACCTCCCACCTTCGTCGTTCCAAAAGAGCCGCACCCTATCCATTTGGGGGTCCTTATGCAACGCTAGGGTCTACTAATGATCCGTTTGTCAACTTTAGAAGTCTTGATACATTCACGGCGGTTACAACCAAAAAGTGTAGACTGATTTATGGCCCCCTCAGTAAGTCCTTCCCTGCCAATTGGCGAGTCGGGGATGCGCTCGGCCGGAGAGGACCTCCGCCGCCCCTCCCGAGCTCAGGCGCGCACACAGGATGTGGTCGAGATTGGCTGAGCCTGGCAGCGAGCGGCGCGGGCAGGCGCGCCTCGACGGCGAAGGCAAACCACTGCGGCCCCAGCCAGTGGTTCCGGTCTATATGCAAACACGATTGCAGACTTTGTGCCACCGCTTCCATATACGGAAGTGTGCTTTAAGCAAGATCAGATCTTAGTTGACATTCATGCAGTATCGGAGAGCACCGCAGGGGGTAGCTGCCTTCCTGGGGACACTGGCTGGGTAATTGAGCGCGACCAACGCTCAGCGGCCTTGTGGCACGGTGCGCGTGTCGAGTGCCTTCTCAAGGGCATGCGCCTACCCGAACTCTTTGAATGGCAGTTCAGCTGCGAGAACTTCCAAGTATTTGCAATTAATGATATGACGGGCGACTGGGAGTGGGCATCAAATTACGCTGCTCCAGTGGGAGGTTTTTCAGGCATTGTCGTCAGCATGGCCGGAATAACGGCGTGCGATAGCGGTACCTATGGCTCTGCGGCGAGGAATGGCGTTGTAGCCGATTCGTTGACGTTCCGGTGTGTCAGGTAGGGTGATTGTGCGAGACCGAAGGGTCGCAGAACAATCGCATGCAGGGGACGCCAACGTCGTATCAACCGTCTTTGGCACCGGCGAAGGTATTGCCTTCGATGGACGTCCGAGGCGGCTGAAGGGGCGCCCCTGATGCGTGATCGTTCTGCGGCCTGAGATGGCTCCCGCCGAAGGCCTGGCAAGGCGCCGGTAGGACGGGTCGCCTCCGGCCCTGAGCCCTGCGAAGCTCAGGAGGGCCTCCGGCGCTTCCGGCTTCCGGCAAGGCCGGCTGGTGGCCGACATCGAGGGTCCGGCCGGCGGCTGCGCGATTCCGGCTTCCACCAACGGGGCCTCTTGGTATAGACTCCTTCCGTGAGTCCCTTCACCCCAGCTTGCGGATCTGCTAGAGTCGGTGCATGGCACTGCC
>JAAEPZ010000789.1 GCA_024231955.1 bacterium
GCCTTGTCGGCCAGCGCCGCTACACCCCGCCGCACCTCCTCCAACACGTCCAGATCGACTTTGCCGCGCGGCAGAGTGCCGTTGAGGCCATTGTAAGCAAAAGGCCGGATGTCCGACACAATGCGGTGGACCAACCCGGCCAGGGTATCCATATCCGCCTCGTCAAGCCCCCGCTGGGTGATCCAGGGAGTCCCCATACGGATGCCCGTCGCCAGCGAAGTCTCCACGTCGCCGGGAACGGTGTTCTTGTTCACCACGATACCGGCCAGGTCGAGAATACGAACGGCAGGCTCTCCCCAAACCTGAAAGCCGGTATCAGAGGAAAGCGATTTCAAGTCCAGCAGCAAGAGGTGGGTGTCCGTCCCGCCATAAGCCAGCCCCAGGCCGCGCTTTTGCAGACCCTCGGCCAGAGCCTGGGCATTGGCGATGATTTGACGTTGCAGTTGGTGGAACTCTTCGGTCTGGACGATCTGAAAAGCCACGCACAACGCCGCAAACTTGTTGACGTGGGGGCCGCCCTGCGCGCCGGGGAAAATGGACATGTCA
>JAAEPZ010000790.1 GCA_024231955.1 bacterium
ATGAGAGCAGGGATCTGGCAAAGAAGCAGACCCCGGCCTCGACAGCTGCGGACAAGGGAATCCCGACGGGAAGTGTCACAGGTGATGGCTGGGGGCAACCAGGTGCTGCTACCCTGGTCAAGAAGGCGGGCAAAGGTGGATTCGATGATCATCCGCAGCCGGAAGCTGACAGAGTGGGGCCGAGCTGCGGAGGGTTCCGACAGCTGCAGAAACGTCCAGCGCCGCCGTCCCAATCACCGATGAAGGTGTCGCCCAAAGTTCAGAGACAGCGATCCATCATGTACCGGCTCAGTCAGCAGGATCTGCAGGAGATGCCAACGCGGCACTTCCTGCCATCAGCACCGATGGGCGCGCCAAGGCAACCCGAGAATTCTCAGCGAAGCCTGAACCAGGCCCGCGCTGAGCGCGAAATGCTAGTGCAGGAGGTTCGTGCAGTGATGCTCTGTTCACGATCCCAGGAAATACGCCGGGCGAAGAGCGGGCCGTGCTGCTACAGCCGGTCGAGCCGACCA
>JAAEPZ010000791.1 GCA_024231955.1 bacterium
CAGGCGTTCATTTCCTCTGGGCGGCAATGGGACGATGGTATCATGGAACTGCTGGCTCAGCACCGGCACATGCCATCATCGCCTCAAGGACCGTCGCCAGCCCAGCTGCTGTTCGGGCATCGGACCCGCATGGCATTCGAAGTGAAGCCACCCGATGCTTCCACTGGACAGGTCCTCGCCACTCTCCGAGAGAGGGAAGAGAGAGGGCACAAATGTAGCTCTACGCTGCCAAAACCTGTCTCAGTTGACACCCAGGAGACCGAGGAAGGTCGTTGGAGTCGATTGCGGCCATTGTTTTGACCAGGGGATATGGTTTTGGTCAAAGCTGGTCCTGTGCCCAAAGGAAGATCGCCGTATCGGGGACCACTGAAAGTCACTCGTGTATTGGGTCGCTACACGTTCGAACTGAGCGACGGCCAACGATGGAGCGCACGACGGATGAAGCGCTGGTACAATGATCCAGCACTCTCGACGACAGTGGAGCCGGCTGATGAGTCGCCGCAACAGCCTGCACCAGAGGTGCCGCCAAGAAGAGCTGCCGTCGAACTGCGAAGGACCACACGCCCGACCGCAGGCAAGCCTCCGGACCGCTTCAAACCCCAGGTCCCAATCTAAGCGGGGGGAGATGTGGCGTTCGCGGTTATTATAGTAG
>JAAEPZ010000792.1 GCA_024231955.1 bacterium
AGATCGATGCACAGCAAAACAGGGCCAATACCTCGCATTTATCTATAACTACACTGTGATGTTTGGGAGGGCACCAGCGGAGCGAGATCTTGAGACTTTCTTCCGAACCTCGCCGCCCACGATACACCAAATGATCCTCAAGCTGGCCGAGAAGAACCTGATCAGCCGTACGCCAGGCCAAGCCAGATCGATCCGGTTGCTGATTGATCCAGATGAAATCCCGAGGTTGTTGCCGCCAGTGAGGAAATAGAGCGGAGGGGCGGGTGCGCCGATATGCGGGCGAAGGTCCATAGGAAGGAAGCGACAAAGTGACCGGAGCCGATGACCGAAGAGACGTAGACGCAAGCCCGATTGCCTGGGAGAATGAATGAATGGCCGCATATCAGCGCGGTCTGCGTCGTTTGCCCTTGCCACCCCGTCAAGGCAAATCACCGCGTGGAGTCGCGTTGATCTCATCAGGGCAAGTCGTCCGCGGCAAGATCACCTGCACGCGGGTCCCGCGGCCGCGGTTGGGAAGCATCCGGATCGACCCGCGGTGGACCTCGACGATGCGCCGGCACAGGTTCAGGCCCAGTCCGTAGCCGCTGCGATGACCGCGCGCGGGATCGAGCTTGACGAAGGGCTCGAAGAGACGTTCCACGTCTTCGCC
>JAAEPZ010000793.1 GCA_024231955.1 bacterium
CCAGTTCGTCCGCGAGACTTTGAAGGACGAGACGGCCGATGAAGTCATGAGCCGTGGTGTGCAGTTGCCCGATTTGTTCGAAGCTTTGCCAGCCGAGATAGCTCAGCAGGAGTATCAACGCGAACTTGTCGCCATGCACTCATTGTGCCTGAAGCTGATCGGAGGCCAGCAAAAAGCAGCAGCTTAATGATTGAACTCATTGAGATGCAGAAAGAAAGGGCGGACGATGTACAGATCGGAAGGATGGAGAGATGGCCGCATATCAAAGCTACTGCACAGGACGCCGATGTGCTATGAATCGTCCTCGATGGTCCAAAGGACATTGCCTCCGGGACCGTCAGAAGTTGGTTGAGGGGCGCCTGTGAGTAGCATGCCGTTAGGCGCCAACCAAGTCGATGAAGGTACAAGACTGCATTGCCTCGCTTCGAGAGTTGGCTGAGGTACTTCCGCGTCCTGAGTATCCGTGGGAGGACACGCCTCAGTTCACGCCGCCCGCTGCTACCGGGGATGTTCGAGAGTATGAACAGGTGGCTGGGTTCGAGCTTCCAGCTGATGTGAAGGAGTTCTTCAGCTTGGCCGGTGACGTTGTCGGGATGTCGGTTCACAACGGCTACTGGATTGGTGGCATTCGAAAGCTCATCGCGATCGCAAGGGAAGCCCACATCCCAAGCACTAGTGGCGGAAGGTCGATTGTCCCGATCGCGACTGACGGCGGTGGCAACGTCTTCTTTCTTTCCGATGCCGGATCGATTCTGCGTTGGCAGCACGAGACGGGTGAACTCTCGGAAGTCTCCCCTAGCTTCTCGGCGTTCCTTGAGCGAGTCGCAGCGGACTGGAAGGCGTATGTCTCCGACACACCCGGATGGTCGTACCTGGTATAGGAATCAGCGGGCTATCGCGCCCATTTTGGAATCGTGCGCCTAACAAAGTCACAGCAGCGGACTCGGCCGACCTTTCCCGACCATGAGAAGATCCAGCTGGCGCGACGTGTTTTCAGTGAGGCCGAGGCGACCCCCAACCCGTTTGTCCAGCCGACGACAACGGCGGAGATCGAGTGGCTGAACAATCCGCTGGAGGAAACCCGCGGCAAGTGGGTCGCGCTGGTGGGAAGCGAGCCTCGATCGTATTGCCGTTCAGGACTTGCGCCGTCAGCTCGCTCCCAGCGCGAGCCCCACCCTGTGGAAACACCAGGGGTCCGGGCCTCCAGGATCTGATCCCGGCCGCGCTCCTCGGGCTCGTGGACGGCCAGGTAGAGGACGATCTGGCGGGCGTTCTTGTCGTTGACCTGGGCGAAGGCCACCGGATCGGAGCAGGCGGTCGTCCGCCAGCGGTCACTCGAGCTCGCTGAGCTCTCGTTCCATAGAAGAAAGACGTAATCGGTGGCTTCAATCTTGCACCCAATATTTTGAATCTCGAACCGGCGTGGTCTACACCGTCGCCTGCGCTGTCGACGACGCCCCACAGCCTTGAGGATCGATCGCGGCGGCGAGCCCACGATCTGCGGGCCGGCCGAGGAAGTCCTGGGTTTGCTACACGAGAAGATGCAGGCGGCCCGGTTGCTGCCTCCCGGACTGGAGCTTTCCGAGATTGTGCGTCTCTTCGCAACGTTCCGGATCAACGTCCGGGCGATGGAGCGCTATCAAGCGC
>JAAEPZ010000794.1 GCA_024231955.1 bacterium
TTCCGACCAATTCCTGCGGCATTTGGTCGGCTTCGTCAACGAGCAGCAGGCGGATGCCGATCAGCCCTGCTCTAGCCGGCAGCCTCAGCCGGACCTCGCGCATTCCATGTTCGCGCGGCAGTTTTCGGTCGGACTGCCAGGCGCCGTCGCGCAGCAGGGGCCCGGTGCCTCCGCGCTCCCCCCCCCGACGCCACGAAGTCTGGGGCCGTGCCAGCGCGGACGCAGCCCACATCCGCTCAGCAGGCGGCCGCCCAGCCGGGCGCCCCGTCCATCTCGATGGAGTCGCAGTGTGCGGCCTTTTTCCGCTCTCTCCAAGCGGCGCAGCAAAATCGGGCACAGCTGGCGGCACCGGCCGCGGCTGTCAACAACCTGTCCGACATCTCGGAGCCATCGCCGCCCACCGAACAAAGGAGAGCCGCGCGCACCGCTCCCACGGACGACTCCTGGCGGGCCCCCTCTTTCAAGGACCCCCTGGAATGCGTTTGGAAGAGCCCCGATTCGGTGAATCGGCGCCGCTACGTCGCGCTGGCTCGCATCGTCCGCCAGCTGGACGCCTTCAGGAGGGCTTCGCTGGACGCAGAAGCACCGGTCGACACGCGGCGCGCTTACAACGAGATCCTTCGCGGGCTGCACCGCGAGATGGATCTCATCAGGATCGCGGAGACGCACGACTCCGGCTGGGGGATCGTGCGGGAGATGGAGAACCAGCCGGAGACGAACGATCCGGACCTGCAGAAGTCGCTCGCGAGGGCAGAAGGCCGCCTGAAGAGGAAGCAGAAGGAGACGATGGGGCGCGGCGCCAAGGCGCCCTTTCGCGGGCGCGGTGGAGGCGGTGCCGTCCTCCGCACTCCTCAGGCTGCCTATCCGCAGCTACACTGGCCTACCGGCGCCGTCCCACAGTACCCCGCTCAGGGACTCCAGTACGGCCTCCGGTTCGCTCCCTACGGGCCGCCCACGCCCTACGCTACCGCCTTCCCGAGGTACCAGTCCCCGGGACTCGGCTGCTTCCTGTGCGGCGACAAGTCGCACTTCCAAAAGAACTGCCCACAGAAGCCCAAGGACGCCGCTAAATGAGGACAACGCCTCTCTACAAGGCGGTAAGAAAAAACTTACGTTCTTTGAGGATGGTTCCGCTTTAAACGAGTCTGATACCTTGTATGAGTGGTGCGTTGAGAATTTAGATGGGTTGGAGACGGTTCCAGTGAAAGGCTCTTTGGCCAGACACTACTCTAAGTGGGCTTCAGTTACTTCAGATCCCTCCATTTTGAAGATAATCAAAACGGGACTTGTACCAGAATTTACTTCTTACCCTCCCCCGTTTTCAGCCAAAAACAACACCTCTGCTCTTTCAGCTCCAAAGTTCGTTTTGAAATCGGTAGTTGAGCTACTTCACAACGGTTTTGCTAAGTTATCGAAATCCCCACCCAGGGTTGTCAATCCTTTCACCGTCTCAACCCAGTCTAATGGAAAACAACGTCTGATAGCAGACTTGAGGCACCTCAACCTCTTTTTGAAACCGCAAAAGTTCAAATTAGATGACATCAAAGCTGCCTTACCAGCACTTAGGTGTGCAGAGTTTTTGTTTTCCTTCGATTTCTCTAAGGCTTATTACCATATCGATCTTGATCCCGCGGTGCAGAAGCTTTTCGGCTTCTCTTTCAGCTACAAGGGCCAGAAGTATTTTGGCTACTTCACGGTGGCCCCATTTGGCCTGAGCACGCTACCATGGCAATTCACTAAACTCATGAAACCTTTTGTATCTAAGTGGCGAAAAGCCGGTTGTCACATTTTTCTCTATCTAGACGACGGTCTGGGAGCTTGCCTTTCTTTAGAGGAAGCTCGGTTTTTTGCAGCTCTGGTAAGAGCAGACCTCGCAGAGGCCGGCATCACTGAGCAGTCGCTCAAATGCAACTGGGACCCGTGCAAGAGCCTACTTTGGCTCGGAATTTTAATCGATCTCCTAAAAA
>JAAEPZ010000795.1 GCA_024231955.1 bacterium
AATCCGGTTCAGAATCACAGTTATTTTCGGCCACCGACACGGGCAATGTGTGTGACTGAAAGGTAGACTGCCACTGCTCATCTGTCTGAGTTTCATCAGACAGATTCCCAGTACCCGCTTCAATGAGGGAGTTGGTGAGTTCAGTGCGGTGAATATGCACCCACTGCCCGGGAGTAAAAGGTTCTGGCCGTTGATGCCAACCCGTATGACTAGCAGACATCAAGGCCACCAAGTCGGCTGCAACTGCCTCACTGGCGGCTTCACTCGGTGAAGGCAGCTCTTCATCGGGGATCGGTTCGATTCCGGGCGGCGCGTCGACTTCGTCATTTTGGTCGACTGGCACTTCGAGCGCCGGTTCCTGAGGCTGCTCCTCTTGAATCACTTCAGTCAGCAAGTTCATTTGCGGACCAAATTCGCCCAATCTCAAGTTCTGCCAGGCAACCATCGGATCAAGCTGTGAATCGAGCTGGTCGGTGTCATGGTGCATCAGGCCCGCCAAACTGTTCAACGACTCCGCTGCCTCGCGCTTGTAGACATTAAGCGTGAGGGCCTTGTTGACATCCGGCATGTCATCTCGCCCCGTGACTGTCAGTAGTTGAACGCGGGTGGCCATCAGCGCCGGCAAGCCCAGCAACGCCATGTGGACTGCTTTGTCGTCTGGAGGGGGTCCGACGCTATTGAACCC
>JAAEPZ010000796.1 GCA_024231955.1 bacterium
GGCCCTCATGATGATGGACTCCTTCATGCCTGAAGGGATCACCCGCCTGGCAGTGGATTCGATCTTTATGATGCCCCAGTTGGGCGTTCTGACCGAGGTTCAGCCGAAAGCGGCTACGGAAGTATTCGAAAAAGACTGCCTGATTCACCTCGGCACCTGTATCGCCCCGGCGGGCCAGGCCAAAAAAGCCGGTCCGGTTATGAAGTACAAGATTGATCTACCCGACGGCCCGGTGTCCGGCACGCTCGACTACCTGGAACTGAAGCTGTTCAAGCTGGGCGTACAGGATAACGGCCTGCCGATAAAGGTAAATGCGACTTTTGAGCCGGAACGAGGCTTTGACATCGGCGCCGGCAAAGGCAACGCCGTCACGCGCGAAATTCACGGCGGCGTGGTCGGCATCGTGCTGGACGGACGCGGCCGGCCGTTTGATCTGTCATCGCTCGATGAGAAGCAGCGGGTCTCGTATCTCAAGAAGTGGATGACGGAGATGGACATCTATCCGACGGAAGCC
>JAAEPZ010000797.1 GCA_024231955.1 bacterium
ATGCGTCCCGCGGCATCGATCAAGTACACATTACGGTTAAATACCTGGCCCGTTGGTACATCAACCCTGACGACTACTGCTTCGCCGAGACCCATTGCCTTCGCAACGGGAAACGGTAGATGAACAGCCTTATCGGCAATGAGCAAACATCCATCATCTACCTTGAATTCAATCATCTGAGACGCCTCGTATTTCTGGAGGCACTTTCGGAAAGTCGTTCAATAAGCTGGTATTGAGCGGCACGACCGGTACCACCGTAACCAGGATTCACGCGCCCCCGGATCACAGGGCACGGCGACGCCCCGGAACTGCCCGGACGGCATTTTTGCGGAGCACAGCCCGAACGACATTTTCGCGGTGCACAGCACAGCACAACGGTTACCATAAGTCCACCCCGAACTCCTCCTCGAACACCTTACGAAGTGCAGATTCGAGTTCATCCCTTATCTCGTGCGAATCAGACTCTGAAAGATCATGCTTCTGTGCGAGTATCCGTACTACGGCGTCGAGTACACTTTGTGCTTGATCGCGCCAGTGGCCGATCTTTACCTCTCGGTCTAGTGAAGGAAATGTTTCATCCACATTCCGTCTAATCTCCTTGACCGCGCCTCGGATCCCGACAAGCTCTTCTTCTGAAAGCGCCATTAATTTCCCCGATCGTCTAAATGCCTTTTCTCTTCCTTACCGCTAACTCCCCAGCCCCAAGGAGCACATCGAAAAGGTTGTTGACTGATTGACTTGTTTCTATTCGTCTCCGGAATTCGGCACTCCTTTTAAGCTGTTCGTACTCCGGGATGACGCTTCTCGTTGAATAAACAAGATCCGAGCGCTTCAGCGTTCTGTGCTTCTCCGGTGTCTTCACAAACCTTCCCGTTATGGGGCTCCTGAATTGCGAACCACGCCCTCTTGGGTCAAAAATGAGATAATCAAAGGTGTTGTCACTACGCTCAATCGGCACCTTCACTCTTTGATTTATTCCCTCAAATGCCCTTCTATCCCCTATGTCGTTTGTAGGACAGCTGCTCGAGACATTGTGGCTCAGAACCCGCAGATCCGATACGAAGAAGACGTGCTCGCCCTCGACCTCCAGGTTGAAGACCGAGTACGTCCCGCGCTTCGAGTCTACCTCAAGAACCAGCGCCGTGTCACCCAGAGCCCAGATCTCCTCACCAGCCAACAACTTCCCAGCACCCACCCACGCCTCGCGCGTCACCGAATACACCGGATGGTCCGCAGTCGCCTCGAGCGGCGCATCCAGCCCCTTGAGCCACACCTGGACGACATCTTCGCTCCACACCCTGATCGTCGCCAGAACCACCCGGCC
>JAAEPZ010000798.1 GCA_024231955.1 bacterium
CGTTGCATCTGTTGAGTCGGGCGATGCCCCAGCACCGTAGGCGCGGGCAGGGTCATCATGGGTGTAAAGCGTGGCGGCCTACCAAGGTCAGGTTCTCTAGCGCGGCAGCTACCCCCAGCACGCGCTGAACTTGTCGATCCCGCATCCATGGCCTGTCGTTTGGCAACGCCCCCTGTGGGCAGCTGAGTAGGAGATACATGGATCGGAACATCGGTCTTCGCTTTAGTCCCTGGGCTACGCATTGACTTTGCCTGCGGCGGGTACTGGAAAGCAGGAAGACCCGGCGGCGAAAACATGGGCTCTCATTGCCCAGATCGGCCACGTTGCTTCCGACCATGCGATCGGCGACTCTGACGGCGTGGGTCATGGATAACAGTGGAGGCGCTCTCATGCTGACTGCTCGACTCACTACTGGAGCGGCGTCGCAGAGCATCATTAGTTGGATGATGAGGTCCAATAGGCGGTTCTGGCCATGTCTGTTCATGGCCCTTACTTCCAGTCAATCCAGACCTTGATTCGGCATCTGATCCTTGCAGGGTCCGCGGGGCCAGCTCTCCCGGTTTTCGTTGAGCAGCCCAGCCATGTAAAGTGGGCAGGCTCGACCTCAACCCCGGAGGTGGCATTTGGGGACCCGGCAAAATTCCAGTAGACAGCCCTCCAGTAGCCAA
>JAAEPZ010000799.1 GCA_024231955.1 bacterium
ATTGTTCTCTTTTACCTGAACTCGCTCGATATGAAAGAGATCTCGGCGATTCTTGGCTGTCCGGTTGGCACGGTGAAATCTCGTCTCCACTATGGCCGCGAAAACCTGCGCCAGAAGCTAGAGGCCAAGCGCCAGACGTTTACCGAGATGGCTTATGCATTTGCCTAGCGCGTGCATTTCAGTATTTCATTTCGAGGAGAAAATGTGAAACCCCAATCGAAAATCACGCACCGGAACATTGTTGTTGCGTTGCTGCTCGCCGCTGTGTTGGTGGTGGGCTGCGCGCCCCAGGCCACCGTCGAGCCAACGGCCACACCTGAACCCACAGCCGTACCCACGGATACCCTCATCCCTCCAACACCGACACCCACGCCCACGCCCGAACCCCAGGTCATCGTCGAGGAGGTTACTTTTGCCGCCGAGGATGAGGTCGAACTCGTCGGTTATCTGTACCGCAACAGCGCGGCGGATACCGCGATAGTGATGGCTCACCAGGGAACCTCTACGCAGAGAAGCTGGCGGGACTTTGCCGCAGTGAGCGCGGCGAGGGGCTATACGGCTCTCA
>JAAEPZ010000800.1 GCA_024231955.1 bacterium
GCGGGGATCGTGGTTGGGCCATCCACTTTCGGGTAGGGCAGAGTTGGCGGAGATGCCACGTCGGGAAACTGCCGGTTGACGCCGATCCGCACACGCTCTGCCGAGGGCTGCGGTGGAAACTCAACATTGCGGACGGGGACGGTTTGTCTCTGCGGTGGAAGTCCAGTTGCCTCCTCCCACGAGATTTTGCCGCTGATCCACTCCGCTCGACTGGGGAGCTTGGATCCAGGCGGCGGTGCAGGGATCGCTCTGGACTCTCGCACGTGTGCCTGGTCGTGCGTCTCTCGATCGAGGTTCTGTCGAATCTGCGCCGTGAAGTTAGCCAGAGCTGAGGCCTTGCCCATTTCCGCCGCCGTCGGCCAATGTTGCACCGCTCCTGATGGCGCTAATTCCATGTGAGGACTGGCCAGACGTACTCGCTCCTGGTCGAGGATTTCCAGGACTTTTCCCAACTCGTTCCCTTGGATTTTTGCGCCGAATTCCTCCAGGCTGGAACCCAACGCGCTCATTCCCGCATCTCGCAACGTGGTCTTAAGATCGGCAGTTACCAAGCCGATTCTCGCCGCGCCCTGGTCCGCCGTACGAAGGCCCTCTTTCAATTGGTCCGTCGCTCGGCCCATTGCCGCCGTTACCTGCAGCGCTCCGCCCTGGAACGTCGTCAGCCACTGCTGATAGAAATCGCCGGCTTCTGTGGCATTAGGGAGTTCGGATTGGAATTGTGAATACGCTGTGGCCGCCGCTCCTTGTCCTGTGACGATCTGCTTGATCGGCTCTTTCGCATCTGTCTCGAACGAGTACTTATCGAGGAACTTCTCCTGGAGTTTGGGATCCGCCTGCAATGCCTTGATCCGCTCATGCGCTGTCGAGATCTTCGGGAGAAATTCGTCCAGAGAATCGGCCAACTTGATCACGGCCGTCTTGGTTTTTTCGCCCGTTTCGTCAACCATCGAACCGGTGAGCGCCGCGTACATCGCACCGCCAGTCTGGAGGCTCGCCTCGTGAGATGTCGCCGCAGTCAGCGCCGGTCCGATGCTGCGGGCCATACGGCCGGGATCGGTGACGCGTGCCTTCTGACCGACGCTCATCAAGTAGCCGGCGCCTTCCTCCGCACTCGTGCCGGCGATCTTGCTCAAGTCGAGTGTGGCACCAGAGAAAGCCTCTCCAACAGAAACGTCGTCCGGAGCAAC
>JAAEPZ010000801.1 GCA_024231955.1 bacterium
AGCAGTCGGAATGCTACAGCGGCATGAGCTGCGGGGGCACAGCTGCGCGGCCGCCGCTTCCAAGAGGCCGGGATTCGCCCTACCGCTTTGGGTATGCTCTCCTGCCCCTGCCCCTGCCCCTGCCCCTGCCCCTGCCCCTGCCCCTGCGGGCTGCGGCGGCGGCCGCCGATCAAGAGAACTCGTCGGGCGCTTTGTACGTCTTGGACAACCGGGTGCGGTCGACTGCTACTGATCACGGTCACCTCCTCTTCTTCGGAGTTTGTAACTCAGGGCACGATCGCTGTCAAGAGGAAGAGCATAGGAAATCTTCTCCATTTCCATCCCCCGGGTAGAATTCATGATAATATTACAATTGATGCATACATAAATATTACAATTAGCGTATATTGCGGGTTTCAATTTGCCTCTGCTGCCGTAGTCTCAAGCCGATCTGCCGCACGTAGGTGGGAACAGATCCGTGCCGCGAAAAAGCGGCAACCGATCTACATCTAATAGAGATTATTACAACATAATATAGATTGAAATATCATAAAATAAAGAAATCTCTGTGAACATAGCAACACACACGTGTTGGAAGGCAATCCGGCCTGTTGGAGCTCGGCCAGGTTGCCGACCGAAACCGGGCTGAATCGTGAGGGTATGGCGAAACGGCGTCGGGTCCCCGCGTCTCTGGTGCCTGGCCCTTTCCGTTTTCGCCCACCCCTACATGCGTGTCATCCACAGCTCGAACGGGTAGGGCTTCAGGAAGTCGTCCGCCCGTAGAGGTAGGCTCGGGACTTCGTCCCACAAGCCGGCTGGAAGCCGGCGCTCCCAGCACGATCGAGGTCGTTCCAATTTGCAGGAATATGGCTCAACGCCATCGGCACTTCGTTGTTACCGCCCTTGTTCCTGCTTATCCGTGCGCCGTCGACCGGTTGCGCCCGTGGCCCGGCACGGCAAATCCTGTGGAACTATCTGCCGCCTTCGTTTTGGTGCCAGGCGTTTTTCTGCTGGGGATGGCTGAGTGCTGAGCGCCCCGGGTCTCGTCTCCGGCGATTGCCGGAGCTGATCGACAAACTCCCAGAGCTCGAGCACCATGCCGGCCGCGCAGAGCAGGAGCTCCTCGCTCTTGCCGGCTCTCCTGGCCTGCCAGATCGGCATCAGCGCCTCCCCCTCCAAGTGCAGGATCTGGGCCGTCAGAAAAATCTCGGCCCCAGCCGCGAACGCCGCCCGCGTCGGGAGGTCGATCACGGTGCTCGGAG
>JAAEPZ010000802.1 GCA_024231955.1 bacterium
ACGACCCCCCCGTTATCGTCACATTGGAAATTTCAGCCGTGACTCCGACAATCTCCAGAACGCGATCGATTCCGGCGGCATCGATGACGACCGGTAACTGGGTATCGCCAATGATTTCGATATCGTCCCATATGTCAAGATCACCCGTCAACGAAAAAAAATCCTCCCAACCCGGAATGGAAAGTACGTAGGTCCCGCCTGGGATCAAGATTGTGTCGAACCCCGGATTATTGTTGCTGGCAATGATTGCTTCCCGCAGGGTGCAGTCATCGACTGCACAAGGGCCGTTGTCGTCGGTTTCCTTGGTGACCGTGAAGGTGGCGGCATCGAGGGCCACCGCCATACTTCCAAGCAAGAGCAAGGCGATCAGGGCGGATCTCACAATGCTCCCTCTCATCTGCATTCGGCCGTTCTCGTACGAAGAGCCGTGCTTGACCATAGCGAGGTGTCGCCGGTCTCAAATCCGTCAGCAAATAGAACCGCACAAGGACCGTCCCACGGGTCTCCATAGCCGTGAGTCGCAGGGTCAGGATCGGACATGTCGTAAAAGAGAAGCTCTTCACCATCGCCTCGCATGTCGCAGTCGCTGTCGGCACGATTGGGATTCGTTCCAATTAGCTTTTCGAATCCATCTATAACGAAGTCGATATCGCTGTCAACATTGGGAAAGACGTAACCAAGCACGTCGCTCAATCCAGGTTGATTCCCGTAGTACCCAGCCGCCGTCATCGCGTCTTTTTCATTCTCCGGAAAAATTGCAAAATCGTTGCGCTCGGAGTTGTAGTAACGTAAGAGCTTGACGGTTCCTTCTGGCATGCATCCCGGCTCGGGTTGACAGCGCTCGAAAATGTAGCCCTCGATTCCGTCCAACCGGTAACCGATCCCCTGGGCGTCGATCCTCTCACTGAACAGAACGATTCCTTCAGGCACAGTCGTGTAGGTAAAATCCCGATCTAAAATTTCATCCTGGGGATCGGGATCTTTACAACGGTCCGGCGATTCCGGATCATAGTTCGGATCGTAGCTGAGTCGGTAGAGTGGCACCAGCGGTGGCGCTTCCTGGAATGGAGGAGTGTCACTGGTGAACACGTAGACCGACGCCCTGGGTTGCTCATCGCACGGCGATATAAGGCATTTAGCCCCGGGAAATGACCAATACCCCGGCACGGTATGGAGGCCCGCAGGTGCGAATGGTGCCCGGCCGTTCGACATCGCTGCTGAGGCCATTTGTGGTACAGTCGTGTACAGATGTGTCTGTGCCTGCGGGCTGTAAAGTGGAAAAAGGGGCGTCAGTCGGTTAGGCACAATCTGCCGGTTCACCGTGCCGAGAGCCCTTTCCACTGCAGCGTCGGCATCAGGCAGCCCATAACCGAGCTCCGTGTCCATTTCATCGGCATGCGATGCGGTGGAAATGAGGATATCCCGCACCTCGTCTTTCGAGAGCAACGGGTTGACTGAGCGCACAATCATGGCAAGACCCGCGGCGTAGGGCGCTGCCATCGACGTACCGGTGCATGGGCCGTAGCCTTCATAAAGGTCGGTTAGGCCAGGGTAGGTGAGGAAACTGTCACCACAACCGATGGAAGAGTTCCAATCCATACCGGCATAGATGGTAGAGACAACTGTTTTAGAGGGTGCAACGAGATCCTGATTATCACCATAGTTAGAGCCGCATTGTTGCCCTCCGGTGTATATTGGTGGACAATCGGGATAGTCATCCCAAAAATCGTAACCCGCGGCCCCTGAATCGAACTTGACCCCACCAATCGACATCACCTTAGTATCATTAGCCGGAAAGTCGACCTTAGTTTTCCTGTTGTTACCAGCAGAGGCTGTTAACACTACGTCCCTATCTTCCGCGGCTTTGAGAGCTTCACAGAAGAAGCTGTAGTCGCCCGGGGGGGTGTCACAGTTTACCTTCTGATCAGCATCCAGTCCGAAACTCATGCTGACGGCCTGAACCCCGATGCTCACCATTCTCTCTAAAGCATCACCGGCAACTTTGAAGGACGTCTCATATGGCCTGTTCATGGGCATTACCCTTGCCACCATGATGCTGCAGTTCCAGCACGCCCCCGCTGTACCCACTCCATTGTTCGTCGTAGCAGCAACGATACCTGCAACGTGAGTTCCGTGGCCAGTTCTTGTCGGGTTGCCCGCCATCTCGTCGACATCGCATGAGTTGTGCTTGAAATCCTTAGAAAAATGCTCGCGATAGTTCCCGCCGGTGTACAAAAGCTGGCCGTTATCCTCGCGGAAAGGCCGCAGGTCGGGGTGGTCGACATGGAGGCCGTTGTCGAGAAGGGCGACGTATCCCGTACCTTTGTTGAGTTCCCACGCTTCAGGAAGTCGGAGAAGGTGGATCCCCCACTGATAATCGCCGGGGTGGGTACCTGGTGGCATCAGGGGATCGGAGGGGATGACGTCGGGTTCCCGGGGACCGGGCGCGACGTGGAGGTAGAGCCGCAGATTCTTCTCGGCGTAGAGGACGTTGGGATCGGCGA
>JAAEPZ010000803.1 GCA_024231955.1 bacterium
CGCCCTAGCTTCGCCTTTGGGGGCGTTCCGATCAAAGGATTCGAGGGAACCTTCTCAATGGTCGCTTCCGCCAATGGGAGAGAGTGCTCGGTCGACATGGTCATTTGCTCGGCCGACATCAACCCACTCATTGGCTGCGACATCATCAACGGATTGGAACTTAGCTTCACCAGATCATCTGTCATGTCGGCTGTCAGCTCTCCAACTCCGCCGCAGAGTGGTTCTAGGGATTCATGAGACATGCATACAAACCAGCTCCGGGCACAGGAAAAACGCAGGCCTCAGGGGGAGGCTGAGTACGCACTGGCTGACCGGAGTGTCTCTAGGGTCACTCAGCCTAGCAACGACGGATCTTACACAACTCTTCTGCACGACTTCCCGATGTTGACATTGGACCAGCTGGGCATGTACCCCGGTTTTCAGCACCGGATTCAACTGCAGCCTGGAACTGTCCCAGTTGTCTGTCGGGCAAGGCCCGTTCCTCTGGCATTGCGCGAGAAGGTGGAGATGGCCGTCAGGGAGTTGGACCGCCAAGGGATTTGGGAGCCGGTCGAGAAGTCGGAGTGGGCTCTCCGTCTGGTCACACCGATCAA
>JAAEPZ010000804.1 GCA_024231955.1 bacterium
ATAGGCGAGCGCGGGATGGGAGGCGAAGACTTTCGGAACCAGGACACTTGTGTAGTCATCGTAGAACTGATCTTCACTAAGAAGATTCACACCCATGTTGGCGCCCAGGAAGGCGGTTGCATTGGTCATGCTCGAAGCAACCTCGCAACCCATAATCCACAGGGACGCGTCGTGATTATGATCGTTCAACCATCCGTCCAGGAGCACGTCATCAAAGGTCTTGTCCAATGTTACCGCACTGGTGATCGTGAACCTCGGAATGTCGCTGGAATCCCACACGATTGTGCGGTAGCCGGCGATATCATCATAGGTTGCACGACCGGCCAAGCCGTTCTCAAGACCGGATGTCGGAGCCATAACCCTGTACTGGTCGAAAACCGGGTAACCACAATACTGGAAAGCCTCTCTCCAGCACCGGGGAACTCTGCCGAATCCTCTTTCGCCATCGTTGACGAACAGGAGCTCAACACCGTCGGTCGGCAGACAGCGGACAATGTAGGCGCTGCGCAGATCCGCTTCGGTGGACAGAGCCCAACCAGGCCTGGTTTCGATGGATCCGTCGATCGCCTGACCCCAGAAGAAGTGCTCGATGATGTCACCGGGCAGGAAGTACTCATCGTTGAAGTCGAACGCGAAAGTGCCATCTGTGACGATGCCATCCTTAGTGGCTGAATCGGCCAGGACACAGTTCCAGGTCTCGCCGAAGAAGTCGGCTGTGCCGATATAGGGCGAGTA
>JAAEPZ010000805.1 GCA_024231955.1 bacterium
AGGGTTGAGCTCAAATGCGAGAAAGTCCGGGGAGATGCCATGACGCGAAAAGAGCTGATCGAAATTATCGAAAAGACTGCCAGCGAAGGGAAGGTCAAGCTGGATTTGTCTAACAAGGGTATACGCGAGCTTCCTTCCGAAATCGGGAAGCTCACCAACCTGGAGTCGCTCTTCCTTTACAGCAATAAGCTCACGTCGATTCCCGAGACAATCGAACAGCTCACCGACCTGCAAACACTTCACCTTACCAGCAATCAACTGACATCGCTACCTAAAATAATCGGGCGACTCACTAATCTGCAAACACTTCACCTTAATAATAATCGACTAGCGGCGCTGCCTGGAACAGTCGGACAACTCACCAACCTGGAGACACTTAGTCTTAACAATAATCAATTGATGTCGCTACCTGCGGCAATCGAGCAACTCACCAGCCTAAAAAGACTTGCCCTTAATCACAACGAGCTAGCCTCATTACCCGGAGCAATCGGACAACTAGCCAACCTGCAAATACTCCACCTTAATAGTAACCAGCTAACTTCGCTACCTGAAACAGTTGGACGGCTCACAAACCTGCAAACCCTTTCCCTTGGTAGTAATCGATTGACTTCACTGCCCGAGGCAATCGGGCAGCTCACCAATCTTAAAAAACTTTACCTCAGCGGCAATCTACTGGTTTCGCTGCCCGGAACAATCGGGCAGCTCGCCAATCTAGCGGTGCTCCAGCTTCACAGCAACCTACTGACGTTGCTGCCTGAAACAATCGGGCACCTCGCTAATCTACAAACGCTTTACCTTAGCAATAATCGGCTGACGTCCCTTCCGAAATCCCTGGCTCAACTAGAGAGACTCGATCGCCTCGAGCTCATCGGCAATCCCCTCAATCCGGCATTGGAAAGTGCCTACAAGAGCGGCCTTGACACGCTGCGGTCGTACCTGATGAGTATCGAGGAACCTGCCCGCCGCGAGGAGCTCTATGAAGCGAAGCTCGTCCTGGTCGGCGAAGGCGGCGTGGGCAAAACCACCATGCTCAAGGCGATGACCGGCCAGGAGCCGCGGGAAGACGAGCCCACCACGCACGGGGTCAAGATCGAGATCCAGCCGCTCACCTTGCCCCATCCGGAAAGAGACGGCGTCGAGATCCGGCTCAACGCCTGGGACTTCGGCGGCCAGGAGGTTTACCGCGTCACCCACCAGTTCTTCTTCAGCCGCCGGTCGATCTATCTGCTGGTATGGGAGCCCCGGCGCGGCGTGCAGCAGTGCCAGGTCGAGGACTGGCTGAAGCTCATCCGCTTGCGGGTGGGCGACGACGCTCGCGTCATCATCGTCTCGACCCACTGCCGAACCGGCGAGCGCATCGCCCGCATCGACAAGCCCGTCCTCGAGCGCGATTTCGGCTCGTTGATCGGCGGCTTCCACGAGGTCGACAGCCTGGTCGACGATCCCGAGACCGGCGACAAGGTCGGCATCGCGGCCCTCAGGGACCTGATCGCCGCGGCGGCCAAGGACCTCGAGCAGATGGGGATGGAGTTCAACCGCGACTGGCGGAAGGCGCGCGACGAGCTCCTGGCCCTCGGCACGCCGCGGATCACCTACCGGGAATTCGCCGCGGTCTGCGAACGCCACGGCCTCGACGCCATGGCGACTCGGACCCTGGCCGTCCTGATGCACGACCTCGGCTACGTCGTCCACTACGGCGACGACGAGCGCCTGGCCGACGACGTCGTGCTCCGGCCCGACTGGCTGACCAAGGCGATCGGCTTCGTCCTCGAGGACCGGACCACCCAGGAGATGGACGGCATCCTCCCCGACGCCCGTTTGCAGGAGGTGTGGGAGAACCATCCCTTTGCGGGCGAGCCGA
>JAAEPZ010000806.1 GCA_024231955.1 bacterium
GAATCCTTGCCGTTCCAAATCACATTCTGTTCACCGGCGTCCATCTTGTTGTCCACGAGGGTGCGAACAAGACGACCACTGATGTCGTAGACCGCGAGATTCACATGCTCAGGATTGCCCAGAGCGAAGGAGATCGTGGTCTTCGGGTTGAAGGGATTCGGGAAGCTACCGTGCATCCTCGTCACGGCAGGTGTCGGGTCCTCCTCGACTCCAATAGGAGCTCCGGTAGGCAGCGTACCAAGCAGATTCGAGAGAGCGTGCCCAACCATGGCGCGGACGTAATCAACGTCGGCAGACAAGGCGTAGCCGGCATCCCAAACTTGATAGTAGCTGAACGGATTGTAGAGGACCCTGTTGTTGAAGCCCGTTGCCGAAAGGATGGTGCCGTTCTCATCAGGGTCGGGATTGAAGATACCAGCGACGATGTCACTGCTGGTGACCTCCCACTCATGAGAGATTTCCGTGAGATCGCCGGTTGGGACGATCGCCGAGAAATTCTCGATGCTGGGGCAGCCGCCATCAACCCAGAATTCCGGAGCTCCGCCCAGATAGGCGAGCGCGGGATGGGAGGCGAAGACTTTCGGAACCAGGACACTTGTGTAGTCATCGTAGAACTGATCTTCACTAAGAAGATTCACACCCATGTTGGCGCCCAGGAAGGCGGTTGCGTTGGTCATGCTCGAAGCAACCTCGCAACCCATAACCCACAGGGACGCGTCGTGGTTATGATCGTTCAACCATCCGTCCAGGAGCACGTCATCAAAGGTCTTGTCCAATGTTGCCGCACTGGTGATCGTGAACCTCGGAATGTCGCTGGAATCCCACACGATTGTGCGGTAGCCGGCGATATCATCATAGGTTGCACGACCGGCCAAGCCGTTCTCAAGACCGGATGTCGGAGCCATAACTCTGTACTGGTCGAAGACCGGGTAACCACAATACTGGAAAGCCTCTCTCCAGCACCGGGGAACTCTGCCGAATCCTCTTTCGCCATCGTTGACGAACAGGAGCTCAACACCGTCGGTCGGCAGACAGCGAACAATGTAGCCGCTGCGCAGATCCGCTTCGGTGGACAGAGCCCAACCAGGCCTGGTTTCGACGGATCCGTCGATCGCCTGACCCCAGTAGAAGTGCTCGATGACGTCACCGGGCAGGAAGTACTCATCGTTGAAGTCGAACGCGAAAGTGCCATCTGTGACGATGCCATCCTTAGTGGCTGAATCGGCCAGGACACAGTTCCAGGTCTCGCCGAAGAAGTCGGCTGTGCCGATATAGGGCGAGTA
>JAAEPZ010000807.1 GCA_024231955.1 bacterium
CTCGGCAATCAGTCGTCGCCGAGAGGTCGAAGTGTATCCGAAATAAGAGAAAGTTATCAACCTAAACCAACCGTTCATCGTTTTCGTGCCTGATGGGCGCCATCGAATCTCCCTGACGTCTCATTGTCGCCTTCGCCCGATACCTCGGGGCGCCGCGATTCCGAAAATCGATAAAATGCTTGGCACCATAGATGGGTTGGGCAGCAAGGTGTTCATGTGCAGGAATAAATATCGAAGTGCATCTAGCCTGACCCCCCGTAGGTTAGCGGTGACCAGCCCTATGCGTAATCTCTTTTTGGCTTGTGGCATTCTTATCCTGCTCCCCTCAGTTCAGGCTGGGTGCGCCCTCGCTTCGCCATACGGGAGGTCGCAGAACGACAAAGATGAGCGGCGAACGGCCCGCGAAGCGGGCTGTTTCGTCCGCTCCATTGATTTGTTATGCGCCTTCTTATTGTCATCGCACAATTTCCGCTACCAAGAGAACGCTTGAAAGTGCGTGCGCCACGCAGCGAGAAGGCAACATCGTACCCGTGCCCTATCTAACGACCATTTCGCGCAGAAGTTCAAGAGCATTGTAGAAAGGCTCAGTAAAGCGGGTCCGGAAGTCTGGTCGCTTGTTAACATCGTAGAGGAACGTTTCGAGGCTTGGAAGGTTCGGCAAGGGCATTGACGGTGGCGCCTCCTTCGAAAAGTGCCGAAGTTTATTCTGATACTCTCTCACAACCGCCCCGGGGAACTCCTCGATGATTTCGAGATGCCTGGCAATTTCAGCTGTGTTTGGCTCGTCTTTGTGTGCCAGGATCTCGTGCCTATGTAGCTCGAAATCGGAAAGCACCTCATTGAGGATTACCATTTGCCGATCGTAGGGATCCTTTAAGATATATCGTGTTTCTACGTCTTGTGGGGTGTCGACCTCTCGGAAGACTAACGCTCTTGCCCTGATCAGTCGCCGAACTGAGCGACCCCGGTGGAACGCCTGAACCAAGTTCTGATAGATCGTTAGCCTTAGAGACCTTTGTGCCTCTCGCACCTCGCGGTCGAACGCGAACTTTCGAAGAATGATAGATACGCCGCCACCTAGAATCACGAACAGCAGGAACTGAAATGCTAACCGAAAGACAGTCGGGCCGATCTCGCTCTCGAGGCTTCGCCAGTTCATTGCGAAAAGGGCGGCAAGAGAGAAGGCGGCTAGTGCCGCTATCGCAATCATGAAGCTAGTTGCGTGTTTCCAGCGCATTAGTGGTCTCTTCTAGTCGGGAGCAACGGCGCACTACGGCGCATCGGCACGGCCATCAGGGGCGCCCGTTCAGCCACCTCAGGACGTTCGACGAAGGCAACGACGTTACCGTCACTACGGACGGTTGATACGGCGTCGGCGTCCCCTGCATGGCCTTTGATGTGCGGCCATCCGTTCATCTCCGGATTGTGCCGTGCCTTTGATCTTGAACCCCAACGGGGTTTGGGAGCAAGTCCTTCGCGCTTGTTGTGCATCTCGGTCATCATCCAGCTCCGGTCTTCGTCTTCTCTTTGTCGCTCTTCGGTCTTTTCGCCGCACGGCAGAAATCAGCGGCCGTCGAAGCCGATCCGCTGCATTGCATGGTTAGGCTTCCCGTCCCTGAAGCTCCTTGACGATATCTTTGACGCGTCGCAGCGTGGCCTCCGGCCGGAATAGACCCTCCCAGACGACAGGCTCTGCAGAACCCTCGCCGAACACGACCTTTCCCCAGAGCGTTCCGGTCGCGTGTGTTCGCGTCACATTCTCGATCCGCATACTTCGCCGGTCACCAAACTTGATTCCGAGTATTGATTTTCGGACGTAGACCTCGCCGTCGGCGATACCGTACTGTGTGGTCAGCCAGGCCCAAGGACTCCTCAGAAGCGCGGGGCTCGCCTCGTAGTCCCATTTTCTGGCCTCGGCCGCCATCCGGGCGGCTTCGGCGCTTTCTCGGCGCTCGTTCTCAGCCTGGATACCCTCGTCCAGAGACCGTAGCGCTTCCGCAATTGCCGCCTGGGTAAAGAGATCGTCGACACTGTTACAGGCACGTTGCTTGGCAAGCATTCCAGACAGGTTAGCTGGCTCAACACACTTACCCCTAGACATGACGTCCACACCGACGCCGTACGCAATGCCGAAGTCATGCGGATTGCCGCGTATGCGGTCGATGATGTGGCGGTTCGTGATGTAGCCCCAAATATCCTGAGCCCAGCCTCGCCGCGACAGTGCAACTGCTCGGCCTTCGCCGATATTAAGGATGACCTCTTCTGGCTCAAGCTGGAGCAGTGACAGCCAGGAAAGGACAAGCTCCTCCCGCGTGCATTCCCAATCGGAGAAGCGCAAGGTCTGTGACTCATCTGTACGGTTCACAGTAGTAACTCCTCACGGCGAAAATCTCTCGGCCGCACATCGGCATGCCGCTCACGGGCGCCCCTTCAACTAGCTGTTGACGTCCGGCGAAGCTACAAAACCTACGCCCACTACAGACGATAGATACGGCTATGGCGTCCCGTGCAGCGGCTTTGTTCTGCGGCTCTTCCTCTTGCTTTTCCGTTAATCTTCGGTTTGTATTCCGAAGGGATGTCATCCAACAGTCCAGGCCTGTGCTTCGACTTTCCTCCAGCGCTAAGTGCTGTGCTTGTTCTGTCATTCCCTTTTTCCTCCCGACCATCCCCGATCCAGGATATATAACCGAGAATCTTCCGGCGAATCGGGCGGTTCGGGCCAAGTAAGTGCCGGAAGCTGAACTACGCTCAGCGGCCCGTGCCACCGAAGTGCTCGATGGCGCCCAAAGCTACCAACCTTCGAAAGTTGAAAGTCGTGATTCCGGCTGCACAGATTTGTCTGGAGTGATTTGTTCTGCGGCATTACTTCTCCCTAGAGCTTCAATGTAGTTGTACGGAGATATTTCTCCGTGCGCAAATTGTGACACTGTATTTCTTGACAATTCTTCCAGCTGCTAGTTGAAGCAGGATTTCTTCTTTTTGATCTCCTTCGAGAGGTTCCGTGCGAGTGACAGACAACGGTAGAGGAAGTCGCTCCCCCGGCATGATATGAAATCTCTGCGCGAGAGAATATATGTCATGGTCGACCCCAGACTCTTCGTAGATAATATACGCCTTCTTATCGCCATGGGTACCCAGATCCAGATTGACATCCGGGTTTGCCAGAAAATGAATTTTTAACTTACTGTCGTCAATTGCTGTGATGCCAGTGTTTTTTAGAAATATATCCAAATCAAGTCGATTTTGAAGATTGAAGTTTCTAATGCTGAATGACTCATCTACTAATGTGTCGAAAATGTAGAGCCTGAAATCCATGTCTTCGACTTCGGACGCTACCCCCTGTTCAATGTTCAGCTCAAAAATCGCATTCTTAATCTTCGTACAAGCTGCGCCCAGGGAGGATTCCAAATTCCCCGACGAATGAGGGCGGTAATCGGCCACAGTCACACCTGCTAAGTCCGAAGGTATCTTAATGTTCGTGGTCCGGTCGTAGATTGCGAACGTTCTGCGCGGGCCGAGGTGACCAATGAAAAGACCAAGCTCCAACAGGACATTGTCCCGAGGAGATTGTTGAGTTGTGCCACGGCTCTCAATTAGATCATCTGCTGTTAGTACGAGTATGGCGAAGTCAAAGTCTCCTAGCCGCTTGACGAGCGCGTCTAACCCACCCCCTCCTAGGCCGAATACTCCCTGCGACCAGAGAGTCACTTCGCAAGTGTGGTCAAGGGCAAGTTGGATGGTTTCGGCTATCGGAAGGCCCTCGACTGAAGATCCTACGAAGACTGCTGGAGTTCGATTCGTCATGACTTTGGAGTCTAGGTCAATCTCTTAGCCGCAGAACATTCTTAGTTACCGAATCTAGCCGAGCTCCTCTGGGTATTTAGGCGAACTTTTTCGACGCCTATTTCTGGTCGGCCCAGGCCGGGGTTCGCACGTAAATCCCCGATTACAAAGAACTTAGCGTCCTCACCCCCGCCCGGCCGCTGCGGGAAAGGCGTCCCGAAAGTTCGCCTATTTCCCGGCGTGGTGCTGTCGAAACCGGCCCCCGCCGGGGGAAAGCGAACTTTTTCGACGCCTATTTCCTGGTCGGCAGAGGTCCTC
>JAAEPZ010000808.1 GCA_024231955.1 bacterium
CGAGCGCCGACTCCGTGCGGCGACGCAGCGTGTAGTAGTCGAGGCGCAGCTCCTGGGCGGTCTTCGAGACGCCAACCTGGCGGCCGACGTCGGCGGCGGCTTGCCACAGATCCTCGGGGATGCGGGTGCCCCGTCGGCGACCCTTCCGCCAGCGCTCGAACTGGCGCCGGACATCACTCAGACGGTCGGGGGAAGAATCTTGGTGCTGCTGCATCGGCGGTCCTCCGTAGTCGTTGCGGTGGACACCGACGATACCGAGCGGGCTCAGAGGCTGTCATGCACGCTTGCCGGAAGGACACGGTGGATCAGCCATGTCGAAACCTCCAAGGCTCAGATCAACCGGAGCAGTGCCTCGGGATCGAAATGCTCCGATGGGTATCGTTTTCACGGCGCCTGGATAGGCTATTCGTCTCTATCGTTTGATAGCCAAGTAGCTGTCTATCTTCTTCGTTTCCAGATCGTATTTCACGACGACTCCCTCAGGCTGTGCAGATATCCATGCGGCATTGTCCAAATCAACCGCAACCGCGGATGGTGCGCTTAGCCCGCTCGATCCATCCAAGAGAATACTCATTTTCTTGTCTTTGGTGCCATAGTCGATCCGTATCAATCGATCGCCCTGACGATCCGTGACGAGCAAATATTCGCCGTCACGGGAAACCGCCAAGCCGCTAGGCCTCCCGATTTTTTCGCCTACTAAGTCTACGCTACCCCCATTATCACTAGTCATGTATACCGTACCGTCATTCCCTTCATCTCCAATAAAAATATATTCACCTGACGCCAACACGGCTATCGGTTTATCCAGTCCACTCACGATCGGAAGCTCTTTTTTGTTAATTTCGCCATCCTCCCTCAGCACGAGGGCAAAAACCTGACCCACGTCCGAGTCCGCAACGAGCAATCGCCCCCTGGCTTCATCAAAAGTAATCCCAGAATAGCGCCCTAGCCTAATGCGGCTATCTACAATAACCCTGGTGCCAACAGTGATCGAGTTAGATATGGGGTCTCTTGAAATCCTCGTGAGATGGATATAATCAACCCAACTATTTGTAGACAGTCTGATGTAGGATGTGCTTGCAATCCAATCCTCCTCAGCCAACGACACGAGACAATGATCAACCGCAAGCTCCCCTGCTAAACTCAACTTCCCTAATCTCTCGAACGCTCTGCTCTCTCCAGAAAATCTGTAAACAATATCGGCCGGGGACTTCGATATGGCGATAACATCGCCGAATGACTGGTGCGGGAAGATACTTACAGGTCGGAAGCTACGATCCCGACGGTGCCGAGGAGATTCCCCGGGATCGAGATCGGTCAGGTGGATGGGGGGTGCATCAAACTGGTCAACAGAGGGAATTCTGAGGGCATATTTGAATATTTGTTTTTCGCCAGCCGATAGGCGTGATACCTGTATCTCATACTCTCCACTCGGTATCTCTTCGAAATAATACATCCCATTGCTACCGGTAGCAGCAGAGAATGGTCCGGGGTCATTCGCTCCCCCCATTATCGAGTATAGCTCTACCTTTACATGACGAGCGGGTGCCAGACTGCCATCGGGCAATTCCTGCATAATTATCCCCCTAACCAATCTGACCGGAGTGCTCGTTTCCTGTGAATCAGCGCTGGTGATTCCAAGCATCAGAACAATGGCCGTCATGGACACTTGAAGCTTCTTCGGTCTACAAGTCAACATTGCGAGGTCTCCTTACTTCTGCCGCAGAGGTTCTGCGGTAGGATCATACTTTTCAACGGGCTCTTTTTGTAGGGTAAAGGTTTCCGTCAGTGTTATTTGCCTGACCGTTTTCTGCTTGCTCCCTCGGTCGTTTGCCAGCTCCTGTTCGGGGTCAATGGTGACATGCCTGTAACCGCTATGCTCGAAAACGAGCGCCGGCAATCTGGTATCATCCCCATGCGTTGGCCTCGTAGGTACAACAATCTCGAATTTGCCGTCACGGCGTACGAAATAGTTTTCAGGAACCAAAAAGATTCGAGTATCCTCAGGGGTTTCACCTCTATCGCCAAGCTCAATATCTCCTCGAATAGTCCATAACTCACAAGGGCACGAGCTATTAATCTCATAAAAGCCAAAAATCATAACAACAAGCAAAAAATACCCGGCAAAAGATCCTCCCAAGTTGATTCTAAACCCTTGGAATGGTCCCTGCACCCTGGTTTTAGATGGTAGAAACTTGTATAGCAGCATCGCCGGAAGCAGGGGCAGTAAGATCGCTACGACTACGAAAATGAGCGTATTGATGTCCATAGAGCCTGAGTCTCCCATAAAGATGCGCTATACATCACTTGCCACCTTCTTCTTCGCCCCCTCGGCACCTCCGATCCCGGCGGCGCGCAGGCGAACCACTGAGCCGCTCTGGGCGATGCTTTCGTCTCTCCCCCCCGGGGGGGGCCTGTGGCTCTTATGCCTCCCCGAGCGAGGGGGTGGTCGACAGCTGTCGGAACGCTGGTCGGCGGACATCGGAATAGGTGGTACCACGCGCCGCCCGCACCTCCTCCATCCAAAATCAGCCACCAGACTCGGTGTCAGAGAGGAACTGCTTCTCACCAGGAGGCCTAAAGGCGGTCCATGCCCGGTCAGGCGCCATTGGCCCGGCAAAACTGACGCTTCGAGCCCCTGCTTTTGCCTCACCTGGCCCTCGAACACCACGATCGTCGTCATGAAAGGAGTTTATCACCTTACCGCCAGCCGAGTCAAGGCAAAGAAGCAACCCAACGCCAGCGAGGCGCACGGCTGCCGTCGGGCATAGTGCCTACGGATGATTCGTGCTCCGGGAGGACCTGATCCTCGTGCCGATGCTGGTGGCCGGTCTCGGCACCATCGGAGCTCGAGCCGGCACGCGGAAGCCGAAGCCCAGGTGGGGGTCGCGGTACGTGAACGGTTCCTCCGTCGGCCGCTGGATCGTCTCGGCGAGCTCGATGGTGAACCCCTGGGCTTCGATCTTCACCAGCTCCCGGCGAGGACCGGTGGAGACGTAGACGGTCTGCAAGATCAGCGGCATTTCCAGCCGGCATTTCCAGCCGGAAGCAATCGAAGGCCCCGGCGGGAACCTCGACCCGCTCGCGGGAGGTCACCTCCACGATCCGATCTCTGGGCGCGCCGAAGAAGCTGAGCACGGGCAGGGCGCTCTTGTAGCCCACCTCCAGGGGAAGGCGCCGCAGGAGGTGGTAGAGCGTGTCGGCGTCGTAGAGCCGGCGGCCCGTCTTGAGGGTGCGGTCGCGGCTGCCACCGTCCCGGCCGAGGGTGTGGAAAACCACCTCGCCCGGCAGGTAGTCGACGTCGAACCGGCCGATCTTGGGGTAGCGCAGGCGGCTGCGGATCGGGGTGAAGTCCTGCCGCCGCACCTCGACGACGCTGCTGCCCCGTTCGTTTTCGAAGAACCCAACTCAGGAGGCTGGCCGCGTGTCCGTGGCTCTACCCGAGCCTGCGGCTTCGGCGGATCCGCGGCTTGCCACCTCCCCCGAATCTCGACCACGGGGATCTCACCTCGTTCCACAGTCCCGGAACCCCCCTTATATGGTGCCCCCCCTTATATGGTGCCTGGTGCCCACCCCCCCTTATATGGTGCCCCCCTTATATGGTGCCCGACGTTTCACAACTCAAGTAAATACAGCTGGTTAGGTAGTTGGAAACCCTTTTGGAAGCCATTCATTGTCTTGCTAATAGATCCTTTTTCTAAGTCTCGCATTGCCAGTAAGAAAGAGCTTGCTAATTAGAGCCATCGAGCTTTAGTGTCCACGGAAATGTGACACATACCAACTCCCCTGTTTTCAGTGGCTTAAGTCCCCAGATGAGAGAGCAGAGGGGTCCCAGACCCCCTTGAAAGGGCCTCCGGACCGGTCGGGCGAGGAAAAGAGCGGCGCGACCGGGGAAAGA
>JAAEPZ010000809.1 GCA_024231955.1 bacterium
CCGGGAGTAAGCAGCACAGACAAATCACACAAGAAATTTGCCTATTAGACAGAGAAAAGCGCTCACTCACACAATGCCTTACCGGCCTAATGCTACACTACGAACACGACATTTCCCCCTCACTTAAAATGACCTGTCAGTCCATTTCGTCGATGAGACGGCGAGGCGGGATGGCAGCAGTAGCCCTTCGAGTGCGACGCGGCGGCGCAGGCTCAGCGGCAACTCGGACCGGCGTTGGACCTTGGACTGGCGGCTGTGGCAGTGCAGGCGGTGGCGGCAACTCGCTCTCAACATCCGCGGCCCTTATCTGCGGCTCGTAGTAGCGTTTCATTGACCGCGCGCTCCATCGCTGTCCATCGGAGAGCCGGAATGTGAAATGGCCCAAAACTTCCATGACGCGGAGTGGCCCTCTGTAGCGTGAGCAGCCTTTGGGCACAGGCGTTCCCTTGACCAACACCAAATCCCCGACGCGATACAGTGGGCGGATCCTGGCGAGATCAGGCGTCGAGTGGGTGTCCTTCAGGCGAAGCGTCGGAGGCGTCGTGGAC
>JAAEPZ010000810.1 GCA_024231955.1 bacterium
ATGACTTCTGATCAGCTGCAGTTTGCGCGCTTTCCGAAGTCGTCGATAGCAGCCTGGGGTTTTGATGGGCGGAAGCATGACCAGAGGTCGCAGAGCGTTTTCTGGCAGAAGAAGGCTAACGCTGCAGCAGCGCGAGACAAGCCGACGCCGTTTTCTGCCTGGTTCAGGCCGACCAGCGACACCAGCTACATGGTGCGGGAAATCGGGATTGCGCTGTCCAGATTGGAAGCCAATCTGAAGCTACTCTGCCTGCGTCGCTCGATCACGCAAGAGGGCGTGGATCGAGTTGATCAGATCCGGTTCGAGGGTTGCGCCTTGCCAGGGGAGCAGGAGGACGCAGCAAGAACCCGACTGCAAGGAGAGATGAAGCACCGTCTGAACCGTTGCTGGGAACTGGAGAAGTTGACCCGGGGCGGCCATGATAGGCCGATCCTGGCGTGTGGACGGGTGTTGCTGGACATCGATCCGTTGGCTAACGTGGTCAGACCACCGGCAGCTGATTTGGTGGACCAAGCCTGCAGGGGTGCAGTACTGCTGCTCCGTTGCACCGGCAAGCTGGAGCCGCTGTGGAGCCCAGTGATCATGAGTGGCGCCTGCGTCGCTCAGATGTTGGTCGCCTTGGAACGGATCCGGAATACGAGCTGTTCTCAGGCTCAGATGAATGAGTGTCACCGATTGTTCTTTTGCTTCTTGGAACATCGGTGGTCGAACAGATGTGAAGTGGTTCGCTACCAGCCGAATGTGCAGGCGCCCATGTTCTGTTATCAGATGGAGGCAGCCTTGCGTCTCACAGTGACGATCAAGAGCGTTCGGGAGGAAGCTGCGAAGCTCCAGAGACCAGCGGAACAGATTGCAGCGTGGATCCAGATGAACCGCCGCGGTCTTCTGCAGAGATATGCGCAGGAGTACGAGCGCAACTATGGGACCGGAGCCGCCCTGTACAAAAAGGGGGATCTGATCCAGTTGATCAAGAGTACCGGAGGATTCGAGCAGAACGTGGGTCTCTGGGATTCGCCGCATAATCTGAAGAGACTGATTTCGATGCAGGAAGAAGCACTGTTCCGTCGATCGCAGTTGGGCGCCCCCTCCAGGTTGTATGGAGGGTTGGTGACCGGTTACTTCGTCGAAGCGGGAGGTGTCGGGTCGCCCGGGCAGCCGCAGAAGTTCTACGCATCACTGCCACAGCTAACCACTCTGGTGCTGTTTGCAGATGAAGACGTGGATGCAATGGTCGGCCGGCACTTCAAGCTGGGAATGCCTCGACTGGAGCTGGGCCAGTACCTGATTGCGCATGGGGCCCAAGTGGACATGTCCAAGGAAGGCAAGCGCATGCTGCAGGTCCGGGAACGGGGTGCGCAGAGAGTGGAGCCGCAGACTGGACGCAGAGGCCTGACCACGGCGCTGCAACAGATCAGCACCTACCGCAGCGTGGTGGGAAGTGAAATGGGGGACCCGGTACCGATGCAGCATCTGCCGGCGGCCATGGACGAAGTCGTGCCGCCAAGCACGGCTGTGGCATTCCCCGTGTCCTTCTTCCGACGACCACAACGACCAGCACCGAAGTTCCCCATCGATCGGCCGGCAGCAGGAATGCTTGCCAGACCGCAGCCGCAGTTGTCGAGAACTGCATCACCAGCGGGGTCACGCGCTTCGTCAGTGCTTGCTGGGGAAGGTGCGAGGGAAGTCAGCGCACGGGCGAGGTCGGAGAGCACCAGCCCAGCTGGGAGCCAACCGACGGGTCAGCACGAGAGCAGGGATAAGACGAAGAAGACGACGCCGACAGGATGGGCCGCTGCACCGACCAGACCAACGGGCAGAGGCGGGTTCGATACGGCCACCGGGCCGGGAGCGCTGGCGGGACCGAGCCATGGAGGCTTTCAGCCCCCAGGGGCGGGTCACAAGCGACCAGGCCGGCCGTCCAAATCGCCGATGGCTGTGCCGCACAAGATTC
>JAAEPZ010000811.1 GCA_024231955.1 bacterium
CAACCACGGGCGTTTAGCCAGCCGCCCAGACCTAGTGGATCTGCAGGCCAACTGACTATGCCATTTACTGGAGTTCCGCCGGGTCCTCGGATGCCGCCTCCGGTGTTGAAGACGAGTCCACCTACCGTACGTGGCTGGGCTGCTCGACAACCGGGAGAGCTGGCCAAATGAGCCTCGGATGCTGAATCAGCGGCTGGATCAGCTGGAAGTGACAGCCGTAGGAGACAATGGCCAGATCTGGCTATTGGACCTCATCCAGCAGCTGCTGGTTCTCAGCGACGCCACTCCGATAGTGAGTCGAGCAGTCAGCATGAGAGTGTCTCTACTCTTAACCGTGACCCACGCCATCGCAGTCGCCGATCGCGCGGCCAGAAGCAACGTGGTCGATCTGGGCAACGAGACTCGATGTTTGCACCACCGGGCATTCCTACTTTTCAATACCCGCCGCAGGCGACGTTGACGCATAGCCCGGGGGCTAAGTCTAAGACTAGCATCCCAATCCATGTGTCTCCTACTCAACCACCCACTGGAGGCGTCGCTAAACGACAGGCCATGGATACAGGATCAATGGCTTCAGCACGTGCTGGGAGTAGCCACCGCGCCAGAGAACCCGATCTTGGTACGCCGCCGTGTACTGTGGTCATGATGACCCCACCCGCGCCTACGGTACTGGGGCATC
>JAAEPZ010000812.1 GCA_024231955.1 bacterium
CAGTTCCAGTTGTTCCGGTGCTTTGTTGTCCATGAAACGAAGCTTATTGGCCGCTTCTTCTCGAAGCACCTTGCGCCGCTCAGCCGCTTTCCTGCGCTCCTGCTCGACCTTGCGTCGCTCTGCTCCTATTTGCTCTTTCTCAGCAGAGAAAGGAGTGCCTTCTTTGAAGTATTCTCGAGCCAGATAGACGAAGAAGTCTTCGAGACGCTGACGAAAATCGCGATAAGCGACGTTGATGATGAGTCCTTCCCGCCCAGCCTTGTCGATGAGAGCGGAATTCTCATGACGCCCGATTTCGACATATCCGAACATGCGCCGGTAACTGAAGAAATAGTATCCGGCACCCTTGGATCGCCGCTCCTCGATGCGCAGCCAGTCGTACTCCGGACGTCCGTAGGGCAGCACCCGCAGCCCATCGCGATAGATCATCAGACCGCCGAACCGAGTCAGCTTTTTGTTGATCAGGGTCCACTGATCTGCTTCGAGACGAGAGTCATTCTTGTGCTGGTAATACCAAAGCCGCAAGCGGAAGGGGCCGCAGTGGGACGGACTCTTGGGCTGGGCACCGCGGATGGGGAGATCCGCCGTGTTTCCATAGATTTCCAGAAATCCGCTGAAACGGCCGAACCTGTCGAACTCGACGTCGATATGGTGGTCGTAGAAACGCAGGTCCTCCGGTTCGAAGGCCGCAGTTTCTTCGAACAAGCTTCTCAACAAACTACTCTCCGAATCCCACCGACGGACGTCGGCCTTGAACCGGAACTCCCTGTCCGATGGATCTGAGCCGAACGGGTCGAAGACGTTGCGGAAATTGCTGAGGAGCTGAACCAGCTCATCGTGCGGATCCCGGTTGGCCTCGTCGCGGCCCGGACGGTGGAGATGCTGCTGAAACTCGCCCTTCAGATGACGGAAGCAGAAGATCGTGCCCTGTTCTTCCTTCCATTCCCGGACCGTGCGCCGGAGGCTCGCCATCTCGATGGTGAAGCTCTTGAGTTGATCGAGGATCTTATTGCGCAGTGCGAGAGCTTTTTCACGTTTTTGTTCGTCCTCGACCGCTTCCCACGCGTATGCCTGGTCCGACGAAAGGAGAGCGCGTCGAAGGTCCTGGGCCATGTCCTCGACGATCCCCATGCCGAGCTCTTCGATCTCAGAAAAAGTCAGATGGGGAATCTCGAGGTCCGAGAGTCGCAGATGCTCGTTGTGAACGATGTTCCAGTTGATGAGAAGCGCCACGAAGGGCTCTTCCGGGTTCTGCGGCTTGCGGCTTCGGCTGACGAGCAACAGCGTGTCGCCGAGGGTCGAGACGGCGAGACGTCCGATGCCCTTCTCACCCTGGATGGGCCGCGGCGCCATCCCCTCCGGAGGTTCGAGGCTCGCCGGCAGATC
>JAAEPZ010000813.1 GCA_024231955.1 bacterium
ACGCCATTCCTTGTGGGGATCGCAGCGTTGGTACGTTCGGTGAATCCGCTCCTCAGCCGTGAAGATGTATACGATATCCTCATCTCCACGGCTTCGCAGGCCGATAACCACACCGATGAGCTCGGCTATGGGTTTCCGGATTCCGAAGCGGCTGTCAAGAAAGCACTGGGGATCGTTAACGGTGAAACTCTGAAGAACCGCCTGACACCATTCCTTAGTTTCTTTGGAAGGAGCTCTGATCCTTCCAATCCTGCCAACCTTCCCGCGGACACATGGTTCTACACAACGGTTCCGACCGTAGCGACCGGTGTTCTACTCGATTCGGTTGACCCATTTGAAACAGCCGGGCCCCATGAGGTGGCCGAGTACCTGGTGTTCCCGACGTTCGAACCATGCGAGGCACCCTGCGGTACCAGTCCCAGAGCCTCGATCTATGTTTTCACCACTGATAAGGAGCCGTTTCCTGGCGCATCGGACCTGGTGCCACTGTACCGAGTTCGCTATGATCCGGACATATTAAGCGATTGTGATATTACCATACCAAAAGTCGCCCAACGGGACTTTGCCTACGTCAATTCCGCCGCCGAGGTACTGAGCTTCAACTCTGCGGGGTACTACCTTGACGGCATCGAGGGTTTCATCTTCAAGTCCTGCGAAGGACAACCGACTTGCGTACAACCACCCGATACAGTGAAGGTCTATCGGGCGTATAATCCAACTCGCATTGATTACGCCATTTTTCCCGAGGGCGAGCTGCCTGGCATGCAGGCCGCTGGCTACACCGCTGCAATTACAGTCATCGGTTATGCCTACCCCAACGTTGATACCGACGGTGATACACTGATCGACGGGTTCGAGGAGCTGATCGGTACGAACCCGAAATTCTGGGATACCGACTGCGACGGATTGAGCGATGGCCACGAATTGACGAATTACAACCAGGTGCAACATCAATACGGTGATCCACGCGATGGGCCGTGCTGGATACCGGGTGTCACCATCTTTGCCGACGGCTTCGATTCCGGCGACATATCGAGGTGGTCGGCTGCTG
>JAAEPZ010000814.1 GCA_024231955.1 bacterium
CCAGTTCCACACAGGGTGTTACCCTGTGCTGGTTAAATATTGCCCCGTTGGGGCAGGAGAAACAAGATGGTTGATTGGATCAAAAAGAATAAACAATGGCTCTTCAGTGGGGTGGCCGTATCAATTCCATTAACGATTGTCGGCTGGTTGTGGTTTCAAGGGGGTGATCCGCCGCCGGTGCCGCCTGACAACTCCACCCAGCAGACGCACAGCGGTACGGGCGATAATGTGGGCAGGGATAAGAACGTTACAACCGACAACTCGGGGCAGCAGATCAACATCGGGGCTACCAATGTTGCGGGCAGGGATCAGACCATCAACAACTACCTGCTCGGTTCTGTGGATTATAGGCAGCTTGTGCAAGATATCAAAGATGCGCAAGAGATGCTTGCTGTCATTCCCTCTGACAAGATAAACGCACGCCTGAAACAGTCTGCCAAGGTGAAGGAGCTGAAGCAGCGGCTGGAGGACTTTAAGGCGGAGGTCTTTCGCCTGCATGAGCTGTTCACCCGGATTCCCATCAACACGGAACGGTTGCGCAAAGCTAAGGAGCATTTTGATAAAGGTGAGTTTCGGGAAGCCGATGCTGTGCTTAAGGCGGAAGAGATCCAGCGGGACGTTGAGCGGCTGAAAAAGGAGCAAGGGGCGGCCACGGAGAAGCTGGCAGCCATTGAGCGGGATTTGGAGGACAGGGCCCAGGAGTTCCTGCTCAAGGCCCGGCTTTCTCTGCTCTCTCCGGTGCCGGAGGGTGGCAGCAGGTTCGAGAGGGCACAGGGGTGGTTTGAACAGGCCCTTGCAACGGCACGGACAGCGGAACTGCTGGGTGAGTATGCTGTCTTTCTCTGGGAACATAATGACTTTGGACAGGCCGAGCCTTTGTACCAAGAAGCCCTGAAGCATTATCGCGGTCTTGCCGAGTCTAACCCGGAAGCCTTTCTCCCGGATGTGGCGACGACGCTGAACAATCTGGCGAACCTGCATTCTGACACCCAGGCCTACGGCCCGGCCCTGAAGGAATACGAGGAAGCCCTGAAGATCAGACGCGGCCTTGCCGAGTCCAGCCCGGAAGACTTTCTGCCGGATGTGGCGACGACGCTGAACAATCTGGCGATCCTGCACAAAGCTACCCAGGCCTACGGCCCGGCCCTGAAGGAATACGAGGAAGCCCTGAAGATCAGACGCAGCCTTGCCGAGTCCAGCCCGG
>JAAEPZ010000815.1 GCA_024231955.1 bacterium
CATCCTTCGACTCTCCCTCGGCAGCGTCTTCTCCCTGACCATCCAGCGCGACGTCTTGGTCCACATGTTCGACGTCTTCTGTCTTCTCTTCTTTCTTCTCATTGTCTTCGATCGAGCTTGCGAACATTTGCGGGCAGAGATCCAGCGCCGCATGCATGTGGTCCATGCTGAACGACAGCAGGCCAGTGCTGCGCAGCAACATTTCAATTTGAGGCAGTCGCATGCCATTCACAGGCGGCGACACCATTTCATCCGTGTCAATGGTCATTGGCACTGGCTCCACTCTGGGCGGTTCATCGTCTGAGGATGGTACCGGCTCCAACTCTGGCAAATCCACCAACCCCGGCGGATCTTCATCCGAAGACGGCACTTCATCCGCTGATTGCGACCATTCACTTGCCTGCTCGGCTCCAAAGGCCGGCGGCGATGGTGATGGTTCTTTTGCACTGGGAAACGGATCCGGCGGCTGAAATTCGTCCTCGCCAGCTCCACTGTCAGGAGTGGGCGGCATCAGCGCTTGAGGCGGCAGAGGCGGCATTGATGCCAGAATCAGCTCCATGCCCTCGTCGCCCTCCGAGTCATAATCGGTACTGTACCCGTCATCTGAGCGATCGGGTATTTCACCAGTCGGTCCTCGGTTGACATCCTCCAGCTGATTTTTACTCAGTGAGTGGGCAATGCTTCCTGCGGCAACAGTTCAATTCTGTTTATACATAACGACCCGAGCGAAACGTCTGCGCTGATGGCCGATGTGACACTTCTGGTATGCACTCAGGTTGTGCTGCACTATGTTGAAAC
>JAAEPZ010000816.1 GCA_024231955.1 bacterium
TAGCTTCATCTCGATGACGAGTTCCAGTGTTTTCATGCCTACCTCCTCTAGCTAGCGTTTCTTGGCGGTCTAACCCCCGGTTCCCGGTCTCCTCTCGGAGCTTCTGCTTTGCGTCTTCAGCTTGAGACCGTAGTCTCGCATGAAGGCTTCAGCCCTGCGATGGACCTCCCGAGCCTCGGCCTTCGAGTCGAGGTGGGCGGCATACGGCAGCCCGAGGACGTTCGGGAATTTAATTTATATCGCCCCTTCGGGGCTTTGAAATTTCGGGGGGGCCTCATTCCTGGGGTTCGCAGACTCACCCCAGGCTATCTCATGCCGCCCGCAGACGGGCTCAGATCACGCTACGGCAAGGCCCGAGCCTCCGTTCCCCAGCCCGGGTCAAGGCTGCGTAGGGCAAGAAAACACCGACGTATCGACCTCAGGCCACCATACGCCCCCGGAAAACGCCTCCTCTCAGCGCATGGCCTGGCCTAACCTGTTGAAAATAAAGGAGATCGGGGCTGTTCCAAAAGAGCCGCACCCAAGCCATTTAGCAGGCGTTCGTACCCACCATGAAGACTCTTCTGGTCGGCCAACGGCCAAGTTATTCATTCTATTTATCATTGAGGATCAATAGCTCCCTTGCATGATAGGTTTTCTGAGTTTTCTGAGTACCAATCCCATGGAAGCGCTGCGACAGGATCGGTGCTTAGCAATGCCTGCGCTATCAGCGCTTGTTGCCGAATGGTGCCAATGCGTGGATTGATCTGTGTAAGGCAGAGGCCGATGTGTGAATTAACGCCTTCTGGGGTTTCGGCAGCTCGCTTACCAAGCGGATAACACAAAATCTCAGCGAATCCCGGGAGTTGAGTATCGTCGCCTGCAGTATCGGGTGCATATTCACATGCTTTTTTTATTTGGTAGGAGTCTATTTCCTCGCCGCTCAATGCCCACCCAGTCCACGAGCTTTGCGGGTGATCTTCTGGGTTAGCCCATGAGACGATCCAGCCATTCTTCATTGCGCAACTTATGACGGAATGGCGAGGTCCGAAGCAATAGTCGCCCAAGGGGATCTTGCACCAGCAATGGGTGCCTTGTTTTTTTACTTTCACAAAAGTCGATACTTGTATCTTCAGATTGTGGTTCTTGAGAAAGTGAAACTCGAGAGGCCCCTCGATGTTCTCCCTTATTCGTTCAAAGCGGCTAAGGAGATAGTCGCGATCAGCGGATGTATACTGATTTACGCTAGAGAGGTTGTCATCTTTGGATAGCTTCAACTTCGTGAATTCATTCCAGAAGTTCTGCATCTCGTTAACGTCGATACCAGGTAACTCTAGAACCTCTTGTAACGACGTAATCTCTTGGGTGGCTGTATAAAAATAGTAATTTGCGACAAATGCTGCCGTAATTCCGGCAAAGATGCCAATTATCCCAATCACAAACCCACGCCTTGAAAACTTCGTGCCCACTTCGAGTCTTTCGGCGACCGGTCTTAGTATCTCCTCGCGGATTGCCTCGATGCATCGCTCTATCTCTTCTAGATTTCTTACTTTCACCCCAAGAAGCTTTACGGGTTCTCTGACTTTGTCAATGAAGGAACGATGTAAGAGCTTTTGTTTCTCAAGGCCATCAATGGTGGATTCCAATTCTTCTAGTAACTCTGTGGCTCTCTTTTGGCTGGACATCTGTGGCTCCTCTTGATTTGATCAAGACTTAGAACTCCGGTAGTGGGTGTATTGACGCCGGCCGACGGTGCTAATTGGGTGCGGCTCTTTTGGGACAGACGGGCACGGGTTCTTGCACAGCGAGCTGCTGAAGGCAAAGGAGCACCGGGAACGAAGTCTCGGACCGTTCAAGCGGCGAGATCTCAGCCCGTCTGCGGGCGGCATATGGTAGCCTGGGGTGAGGCTTCCGAACCCCAGGAACGAAGCCACCTACCGAAATCCCAAGCCCCGGAGGGGCGGCATATGGCAGGGCGAGGACGTTCGGGAATGATGTCGCCCCTGCGGGGCTTGCGGGGCTTGGGGTCTTGAGGAGGCGGCATTCCTGGGGTTTTGAAGCCTCACCCCAGGCTACCTCATGCCGCCCTCCGGGCTTCGATCCCGCTGGCCGAACGGCTCCGGCCTTCGCTGTCCATGCCCGGCCGTGGTCTCCTATCGTCGTCGTTCCAAAAGAGCCGCACTCGTATCTATTCCGACCTTGCGAAGAAACCATAATAGCGCTGGGTTCGGCGGCTGCTCTCAGCTCCTTACCCACTCTTCTTCTGTTTTGGCGGCGGGGGAGGAGGTGTGGGGCGCTGCGCTCTTCTCTCCGGTGGTGGCTTGTAGATCGTGCCTCTAGGTTCTGGTTCAAGCGTGCGAATTACTTTTTCCGTGTTCTTGTCCATACCTGGCGTCTCCTCTTGGGTAGTCGGCCCCTTGGGGCTCTGTGCGAGGTTTTTCGCTTGATGCGGATTTGCGAGTAAAACAAATCGAGTCGATCAACTCCCTGTTGACTATCAAGATACCTTGAACGCCAAGATCTTAGTACTTGCCGTCATCCGTCACCCATGCGGGGTCTTGCAGATAGATCAGACCCTCGTCCACGCTGCGGGAAGAATATTGTGGCCAGCCAAAAAGTCTGTTGCCATTACTGAGGTTGATCACTACATGGCATGAGTGAGCTGATAATACGGCAGTCCAGGTACTCTCCCTTGCCTGGAGATTAGTTGTTGCGAGTAGTCTCAGGAGCTTCATGTGGACATCTTTATTGATAGAAAGGCCAATCAAGAGGGGTAATGCTAATGCCAAGCCAAGAGCCGCGATCAATGGTAGAGGTGAAAGCCTTAGCTGATAGGCGCTAGATCCATTTACTTCCGTCGTCACCAAGGTCACGGGTATCCCTTTTTCAAAGAAGCCAATTGCGATGTAGATGAAAAAGCTGAAGATTAGTGCCTCCGCCGCCCTTGAGAAAGTGTCGGAAGTCTTCCTGATGACTACTGCGCTCAGTACTACGGAGGAGATAAGTCCTGGTGCTAAGAACACCAAAATCGAAAGAGTTTCTTGAGTGAGCTTCATCTCTACCGGTCCCTCTCGCTGGTTCTGCTTTGCGTCTTCAGTCTGAGACCGTAGTCGCGCATAAAGGCTTCAGCTCTGCGATGGACATCCTGAGCCTCGGCCTTCGAGTCGAGGTGGGAGAGCTCGCTCTGCAAGCTCTCTCTCCACTGCCGAACTTCAGCCAAGGACGGGTCGATCCTCTCCCTGTTCATGCTCGCTTACCTCCATTGTAGCGGTCCGATACCTGGGGGACATGCTGAGCGAAACGGGGAAAGGACTCCGTCAGAAGCCGTCGTTCGTATTCCCACTCCCTTGTCCCGAGCTCAGGCAGCAGGGCGAAGTAGGCTTGATGGAAGACCACGAGACAGGCGTCCACGAGGAGGAAGTGCCGGTGCCCCGGCAGCGGAGGACGCATTTCGGCGGCGAGGGCCGGGACTGCAGCCAGGGTCACGGCGGCACGGACCGCAACGGCCTGCTTCTCCCGGCGCAACCGCGTGCGCCGACGTCTCCCGCCGACCTGCGCCAACTCCGGGAGGTCGAGGCCCTCGAGTTCCGCGGCCATGTACGTGGAGAGCTGGTCCGGAGGCCCCTTCTCCGCGATGCCGAGGGCTTCGAGCCGCCCTCCCGTCCACCGAAGGCGGATCCCCATGACGTCTTCGACCAGTTCCAGGGCGGGGCGGGATCGCTTGCGGTGGCGGTGGCGGGCTGCCCGACCCTTCAACCGCACCCCACAAACCGGTAAGATATTCACATGAAGCCATCCGACCTCAGGGCCTATACGGAACGCGATTGGTCTCTCGTGCGGGAGCTCAAGCAGCGCTACTGGGCGGAGCGGAAGCGGACCCTCACGCCGGACGCGACCCTGCGGATCGCCGACGATCTTCGCCGGCATGTCCTGGCGCTTCGCCCCGACTGGCCCGACGAGCGGGAGCGCGAGGCCGATCTCAAGGTCCACGCGCGCGTTTCCGAGTGCCTGCGCCGTGTCCCATCATCAGTCCGCCGTTGAATTGCTCACCCGAGTCGCCGAGGTCTTTCGAGCAGGCGGGGGGAGATGGCATGTCTTCGGGGCTCAAGCCGTCATCCTCTGGGATCAGCAGGCTCAAGAACTCCACGGGCATCAAGATCGGCAACCCGGGTGCGCCACCGTGCCTGGTCAGGCCCTCGAATACCACGTTCGTGTCGATGACTGCCCGAAATCGAGTCATGGCGCCATTATAGCGCCGTATGTGGTGGTTAGCTGCAAGCTGTGCCGACGACGACGTCGGCGTCGGCCTGTGGTAGATTTGCGGATCGAGGTGCTCCATGGCGAGAGTCTTCAACACGTCCGGTCCCTGCATTCAGGAGGATCACTACATGCTGCCGGCCGAGGAGCGTCTGTCGGACGCCCGGCGGCTGATCGATCTGAAGCGCTACTTCGTGCTCCACGCACCGCGCCAGACGGGCAAGACCACAACCGTCGCCGCCCTGGCGGAGAGCCTGAACGCGGAAGGGCGGTACACGGCGCTGCTGGCCAGCTGCGAGGAGGCCCAGGCGGCGGGTGAGGACGTCAATCGCGGCATCGCCGTCATCCTGAACCAGATTGAGCAGGAGGCGGCGGCGGGTCTGCCCGAGCCGCTGCACCCCCCGCCGGCCAAGAGCGTCGCCGATGTCGACGGCTTCTCCCGCTTGGGGAACTACCTGACCCTCTGGGCGGAGCGCTCGCCGCGGCCGGTAGTGCTTTTCCTCGACGAGATTGACTCCATGAAGGGCAACACCCTGATCTCGGTGCTGCGCCAGCTGCGGGTCGGCTACCGCCACCGCCCGGCCCGATTCCCCCAGTCGGTAGCGCTCGTCGGCATGCGCGACGTGCGCGACTACAAGATCGCAAAGGGTGAAGTCCTCCACACCGCCTCGCCGTTCAACATCAAGGATCGGTCCTTCCTGTTGGCCAACTTCACGGCCGAGGAGGTGGCCACGCTCTACGAGCAGCACACGACCGAGACCGGTCAGGTCTTTGCGGCCGAGGTCAAGGCCATGGCCTTTGAGCTGACCCGGGGCCAGCCGTGGCTGGTCAATGCGCTGGCGCAGCAGCTGGTGGAGAAGGAAGTGCCGGATCCGTCGACGGCGGTGGAGATGCACCATCTGGAGGCGGCCAGGGAAGCCCTGATCCAACGCCGGGACACCCACCTGGACTCGCTCATCGACCGCCTTCGGGAAGACCGGGTGCGACGAGTGGTGGAGCCCATCGTGGCAGGAGAATTCCCCTTCGACGAAGTGTTCGACGACGACATCCAATTCGTCAAGGACCTCGGTCTGGTCGCGCGCGGGGCCTCGGGGATGTTGGAGATCGCCAATCCGATCTACCGGGAGGTGGTTCCCCGGGCCCTGACCGCAGCCACCGAGGAGTACCTCCCGGTGGCTCGCAGCACCTACGTGGCCGAGGACGGGAGTCTCAACTTCGACCAGCTGA
>JAAEPZ010000817.1 GCA_024231955.1 bacterium
AAAGTGGCGCCGGAATTGCATTACCGGCGGCCAGCTCTCTAAGATTGACTATTGCGGCACGGATTTTACCATCTTGATCCCCCTCCAAGAAAGGATTGGCTGTTCTTGTGGAGTCATGTAGTCTCCTGACTGCACTCTTTAACGTCTCCTCAAAGCGGTCAAGCTTGGCCACCCTCTTTCCGATATTCCGAATAGCTCGCCGATCAGGGTAGTGAAGATATGCAAGGTCCGCAGTTATAGCCGCAATCTCGATCGGCAATTTTAGCCTAATTAGAGCATTCCAGGATGCGGACAATAGATTAATGGCTCGCCCTGTTAGGTGTATACGTGCTGAAAGTGACCCTTCGACCCACCTCACCTTGGCCCGCTCAGCAGAAACACCTCGTTTTCCCTTGAACAATCGAGCGACGCGTGGAAAAATGGTGAGCGCATGAAGGAAATCGCGCCTACCTCCTGAAGCCAGTACGATTGTGAGGCTATTCAAGGCGGCCGAGTGATACTCCTGGGAATCCTTGGGTGATATCATAGTAAGAGCTTGCGATAGATCTGCTATCGCAAGATCACGATTACCTGCCCTATCGTGGATAACGCCACGCAAGAAATATGCCTTTCCTTGTTCATTTTCGTCCAGATTCTCGGTAGCAATTCGGAGGACTTTGTTAATTTCAATCAGTGCGATTCCCGTTAAGCCTTGCTCCGAGTGCAGATGGGCCAACCTGAACGATATGTCCGAGATGCAACCAGTGCATTCCGGATGTATGTTAAGGGCAATTTCTGAAGCCTTCTCTGCGAATTTGTAACGCCCGAGAGCCCGATGTGCACTCAAAAGCAATCCAAACGCCCTGGATTTCAAGCAAGGGTTGCCTGTTGCCGTAGCCAAGCGAACAGCTATTCCTGCAAGGAGTTTACCTCTTGCTGGGTTCGACACGATCTCCTGGTCGCAGTGATTCATTAGCTCGAGGCAGATCTTGTCGCTATCGCAGGGATTTTCTTTGTTTATAAACTTGATTACCGGACCTGGATCTTCGAGTAAGTACTGAATTGTTGAACCATCAAAGAGTTCGAGCGTGTTCAGTAGAAGAGTGGGCAGGTCTAGACCGGAGACCAGTGACCTAAAGTCGAGAATAGCTCCGCGAAGCCGGCAAGAGCAGGTACGCTCCGTGCGCGTGCGCTGCGCGAACGAGTATAACTTTTCAATGGCGGCGAGTACGTTTTCATCAAAGATCTTGAGTTGAAGTAGATCCTTGCACATCAATACTATGGCTTCATGGTCGGGATACAAGAGGAGGGAGAGATCGGCCGTTATTCCGGCAAGTTCCACCGGTGTCTTTAATTTAAGGAAATCCGCGCGTGCGCTGAGTAGGAGACGCTTTCCCTTGTTTCGCTGTTTGGCTCTCACGGACATCGAGCCCTTTACCCATTTTAGTTTAGCCCTTTCGGCGGTTAATCCTCTCTTGCCTTTGTATAATTCTTGGACTGAGGGGAAAAGCTTGAGCGCTGCGCTAAAATCCCCTGCAGATCCTCCGGACAGTACGATTACCAGGCTATTTAGTGTTGCTGAGTGATATTGTGGTGATTTCTCGGGTGATATTAACGTGAGAGCTCTTGAGAGATCCGCCTTCGCGAGAGTTTGATTTCGCGCCCTGTCATGGATTACGCCTCTCAAAAAGTGTGCTCTTCCTAGGGCGTCATCGTCCATTCTGGTTTCGTGAATTTGAATCACTTTGTTGATTTCGGTGATTGCGGCATCGGTTAAGCCCTGCTCTGATCGTAGGTGCGCCACTCTGTATAGCAGGTCAGATCTGCAGTCTATGCAGTTTGGGTTTATGGAAAAGGCGATTCGTGAGGTGCACTCTGCGTATCGATATCGCCCTAGTGCGCGTTGAGAGCTAAGCAATACGCCGAAAGCCTTTGATCTAAGGCATGACTCTCCCATGGCCGTCGCAAGGCGAATGCCTATGCCCGCAAGATACTTGCCTCGGCCAGGATTTGAGACGACTTGGCAATCGCAGTATTCCAAGAAATCCTCGCAGAACCTTTGGTCTTTTATGGTTCGAACTGCGCTTCTTGGATTCTTGAGCAAGCGGCGGAGCAGACTTCGCTTGGGCTTTTGTTTTCTGGCCATGAAGGCGATCCTCTCTCCAGAATTCCAGTAGTCCTCCCCACCCTACCAGCTGCCTAGCTCCAAGGCATCCAGGTAGCAGCAGGGTGGGGGGCCGACCATATCACAGCCGGTTCGCTCTATGCAAACTCAGCCCTCTTTGGGGTGACCTGCGCGTGCTGAGGAACCTGGGCCTCTGCCGGGTGTTCAGCGACAATTACACCTGTGCAGCGACGACAACTACATCAGTGCAACGACCGCGCGTCCGCGGAAGGTTGAGGGTAGCCTCGGGGGATGTGAAAACAGCCCCAAGGAGGACCTGGGTTGACCACGACAGACGCGCAAGTGAGGAAGCTGATGGAGGAGCATCAGAAGCACGGGAATCTAGGTGTAGCGGCGCTGCGCGCCGGAATGCACCGGAACACGGCAAGCAAGTACGTGAAGAGCGGCCAGCTGCCGTCGGAGATGAAGAAACCGCGGACGTGGCGTACGCGTCCGGACCCGTTCGAGGAGGACTGGCCGGAGTTGGAGTCTCGGCTGGAGGTAGCCCCGGAGCTGGAGGCGAAGGCCCTGTTCGAGGATCTGTGCCGCCGTCGTCCAGGCCGTCACGAGGCATGTCAGCTGCGCACGCTTCAGCGCCGGGTTAAGGAGTGGCGAGCTCTGCATGGTGAGGGCAGGGAGGTGTTCTTCGCCCAGGAGCACCATCCTGGGGAGGCCATCCAGACGGACTTCACGTGCGCGAACGAGCTGGGAGTGCGGATCGCCGGCGAGGCGTTCGAGCACCTGCTGTGCCACTCGGTGCTTCCCTACTCGAACTGGGGCTGGTTGACGGTGTGCCACTCGGAGTCGATGCAGGCGCTTCGTCGAGGAGTTCAGTCGGCGGTGTTCCGGCTGGGTCGGGTCCCGCAGTACCACCAGACGGACAACTCGACGGCGGCGACGCACGATCTGCGGACGGGCGGGCGAGGCTTCAATACGGAGTATGCGGCGCTGATGCGGCATCTGGGGATGGAGCCGCGGACGATCCGGATCGGCAAGAAGGAGCAGAACGGGGATGTCGAGGCGCTGCACCGGGCGATGAAGAGTCGGCTGAAACAGCATCTTCTGCTGAGAGGGAGCCGTGATTTCGCCAGCCTGGAGGAGTACGAGCAATGGCTCCGGGAGATCCAGGAGATGAGCAACCAGCTGCGTCAGAAGCGCCTCGCGGAGGAGCTTGAGGTGATGCGTCTGTTGGCGGTGAAGCGGCTCGCGGAGCACAGCGACCTGCAGGTTCGGGTATCCGCTTGGAGCACGCTGTCGGTGAAAGGTCACACGTACTCGGTGCCGTCGCGTCTGATCGGCGAGAAAGTGGTGGTTCGTCTTTGGGAAAATCGGGTGGAGGTGCTGTACGCCGGCCGGGTGCAGCTGGAATGCGAGCGTCTTCGGGGTGCTCGGAAGCGGCGCATCGACTACCGGCACGTGATCTGGTGGCTGGTCAAGAAGCCCGGGGCCTTCGCGCGCTACAAGTACCGTGAGGAGATGTTCCCGAACCTGATTTTCCGTCAGGCCTATGACCGGCTCTGCGAGTCTCTGACTCCCCATCAGTCGGATCTGGAGTATCTGCGGCTCCTGCATCTGGCGGCGGCGACGCTGGAGTGCGAGGTGGACAGAGTGCTCCGGGAGTTACTCGCCGCCGGCGAAGTGCCGGTGTTCGACCGAGTACGGCCGCTGGTGAGGACGGATCCGCCGCAGGCCCAGCCGGAGCTGGACCCGTTCGAGGTGAAGCTGTCGGAGTACGACGTGCTTCTGGAGGAGGCGTCATGAGCCCGGCCGAGACTCTGCCGATGCGACTCCGGGAGTTGAAGCTGCCGTCGTTTGTAGCGCACTACCAGCAGCTCGCCGGGCAAGCCGAGGAGGGTGGCTGGGGCTTCCGAGACTACCTGTTGGAACTGTGTGAGATCGAGCTGCGGGAGCGTCAGGAGCGCAAGATCGAGCGCCTGCGGCGATGCTCCCACCTGCCGGGGGAGAAGACTCTGAGCACCTTGGAGTAGAAGCTGCTGCCGACGAGCGTTCGTCGCCAGCTGCCGGTGTTGTGCGAGGGGGGCTTCGTCGAGCGCTCCGAGAACCTCCTGGCTTTCGGCCTGCCGGGCCGGGGCAAGACCCACCTGGTCTGTGCCATCGGCCACGAGCTCGTCGAGCGGGGCTACCGGGTCCTGTTCACTCCGACCTACCGACTGGTCCAGCTTCTGCTGGTCGCCAAACGCGAGCTGACGCTACCGCAGAAGCTGCGCGAGCTGGACCGCTGCGATCTCGTCATCCTCGATGACATCGGCTACGTGCAGCAAAATCGCGAGGAGATGGAGGTGCTGTTCACCTTCCTGGCCGAGCGCTATGAGCGACGCAGTGTGGCGATCACCAGCAACCTCGTCTTCTCGGAGTGGGACCGGATCTTCAAGGACCCGATGACCACTGCCGCCGCCATCGACCGCTTGGTTCACCACGCGACGATCCTTGAGCTGACGGGCAAGAGCTACCGCTCCGAGGCGGCCTTGCATCGCAGCGCTCCCGCGAAGGCGCCGAGGGAAGAAGAAGCATGAACCACAGCCCCCCCCGGGGGGTAGAGAGAGGATGAGAATGACAGCGCAACAACACGCCATCGATGTGGTGGCGAGACATCCGGAGGAGCGACTGATGCCAAGCGCGGTTGCGGTTGACGCCACGCAGCGGGCGGAGAGCGAGTTGGCGCGATGCCTGGGGGTGCTGATGACGCTGTTCCCGGATGGCGAGTTCAAGCACAACCCACCCGCTGTGAAAATTCAGGAAGGTTTCCCACCGCCGCCGGAGCAGCCGTTCCACAACCCCGGGAGCCACCTGATCACGCTCTACAGAACGGACCTGAATCGGCCAGTCCGCGACCTGCTGACGATCTTGCTTCACCAGGCCGTTCACGCCGCCAACGGCTTCGCCTGGCAGCGGGATTGTAACGCCTTCAGCTATCACAACGAACGGTTCCGAAGACTGGCGGAGAAAGTGGGCCTGGAGGTGCATCGGATCTACCGATACGGCTGGGCAGAGACCGTCC
>JAAEPZ010000818.1 GCA_024231955.1 bacterium
CGCGCCCGTCATAGCTCAACTTCGTATGCTTTCCGGGGGAGCCTGCTGTTTCACTGCGAATCTCAGCTAGCCGTTTTGCTGCGTTATAGGTATGGCGAGCGCGTAACTTTGGAGCTGCTATGTTCGTAAGGTCTCCCGCAGCATCATAGAAGAAGCGTGTGGGCGCTTCCTCGGCACCTACTGTCAATCGGGCGAGTTGAGGTGAGTTGCCCCCCGAAGCATTGAGACGGTAGGTGTACTTGCTGCCGATCCCGGCACGGATTTCGGTGAGACGGTTGCCCATCTTGTCATAGGTCCAGCTAAGGTCGCCCCACGGCCCGACACCGGCCGTCAAGTAGTATTGATAGTCCTGGTATGAGAAGGTACGACTGGCGCTAGGTTCGGGGCTATCAACGATTGCCGTGACGTTGCCCAACCCATCGGTCTGGTAAGTCCAGCTCAGACGATCCGGTACCTCAATTGTCCACGGGAAGTAACGGCTCGTGTAGGTGCGAGTTTCAGTGAGCCCATTTCCGAGATTCATGCTCGTCAGCGGTCCGAAGGGCTTGTACGACGCCGACGTCACGAGCGCCTGCGGGGGCTGCTCGCCGTCTTGGAAAGTGAGCGTCGCCTGCCGGTCCGCATAGTCGTAGGTGTACGTCGCAGTCACGCCGCCGGGGTAGCCGATCGTCGTCCGGTTGCCGTTCTTGTCGTATCCGTAGGTGAGGGCACCATCCTGGGTCATCCGCCCAAAACCGTCGTACCGATAGTCCACCGACTCGCGGTTGCGTCGGATCGCCGTCATACGCCCTTTGGAGAAGGGGACCGCCTTGTCGTCCCAGTCGTACATGGTATCCAGGTCCCTCTCGGGGTAGTCGACGAACCTCAGACGGCCGAGGACATCGTACTGGCGCTTGACCGTGACGTCACGGGCGTCGGTCTCCCGA
>JAAEPZ010000819.1 GCA_024231955.1 bacterium
CGAGCCAATCCGTATCTTACCCGCAAAGGGGGAGGAGAACGAGGGCGAGAGTCATTCGAGACCCACAAACTCGAACGATGGATCACCATCGGAAAGGGAGAGGGAGAGGATTCCAAGGGAAGACCCGTACTCCTAGATGACAATGGTCAGGTGATAGGAGGCGCAGTTCCACGCAGTTGGCAAGGACGCCCCATTGGTAGCGCTTGGCGGGACGATATTTGGCGTCTTGATGACGATGATCTCGCTGGGGGTAAGGGCGGGGCACAAGTCGTCTCCAGTCGTCCGACTCGTGGTCTCCAAGGGGGAGCCGCAGCATATCCAACGAAAATTGATCCGTTCAAGCGCGAGCCGTTCGGTGGCGATGTCGAAGCAGTGCCGATGGAAGTCCCCGCACCCGCACCTGCTCCGCAACCAGCAATTCCGATACGCAAACATGGTAAGATTCGATCAGAGAAACGTGCTATTGCCTATATGGTGAAGCAAGGATTGGATCCGGGGACCGCTCAGCGGGTCGCATGGAAGACGGGAAGTAAGCAGAGTGGGTGGTCTAAACTTGATCTCGATCTCGCTGTTAACAACGCGGAATACGACCAACGTGTCATGCGTAGCGGAAGCAAGAAAAAGAAGATTCGCGGTGAGAAGTACGAACCGTGGGAAGACCAAGTGTGGCGCGATCTTGACGACACGGGTGCAGCCACCGCCCAAGCAATCGCCAACTGGGAACAAGGAATGGGCCCACTGGAAGCCTACAAACGAGCGAAAGAACAATTACAAAGCCGTCTATCTGTGGCACCGAGTATTCCTGTGTTGAAACTGCGGTCGATGGAAGACATGTTGTCCGACTTGGCTACAGTGTACGCACGTTTGAGTTACCGTGCGGTAAATGCAGCGAACGAACAGGTTGCTGAACATATACACAGGAAGCTCGTGCAATTCGTGGGTTCGGGCGGTGCGCAAGGAGACACTGATGCGTTTCTTGATTGGCTTGATAATCAGGCTGGCGACTTCTCCGAATCGTATTCTAAGCTGGTGCTTAGGAATGCCATCAACACCGCACACTCGGCAGGACGGAACGAGCAGTTTCGTGATGTACAGCCTATACTGGGATTGAAGTGGCGGTACTTCACAATGGCAGATTCTTCGGTGCGTGACGAACATCTCCCCTATCACAATCTCGTATTCGACGGTGACGAGTCTAATGACATGTATAAACCGCCGAACGACCATAACTGAAGATGCGATTGGGTGGTCGCAGATCCATCCACGCCTACAACCGCTGATCCTTCGCGTCTACCGATTCCGGCATGGACTGACCCGCCCGGTGGTGTAGGCATCGAAAAGGAGACGATTCATGCCGTATAAATGGAAATACAACAAAGACAAAGGCGAGCTCACTCTTCTGAATGCCGAAGTCATGTCCTTCGTGCCGGACACTGACCGACCGGATTTCAAGATGAAGAAGGGCGGCGTCGATGCGAAATGGCTCACCGAAGCTGCCAACGTGCTGGGAGCGAAGGAGGCCAAAGGTAAGGCCGCATACCTGTTTTTGCGTCACAACGAAGATGGCAAAGCCGCCGACATCGTGGGACGCGTACGAAATGCGAAATGGGAGGAGCCGTGGATTCGGGGTGACTACGTTGTCACGAATCCCGAAGTGATAGGCAAACTCGCTCGTGGTGAGTTGCCAGAACGCTCCGCCGAGTTTCAGTATCCGAATCACAACATCTATGGGTTGTCGCTCACGATGGGCGAGGAAGGTCACTTCTCCGAGGAATTGCCGGCACTCGAACTTGCCGAGACCTCGAAGAATAAAGACGAGCTGAGCGAATTGAAGAAGCTCACTGGTGGGAAGGATGCGCCGGCACGCTTGTCGGTGCCGCTCCAAACCACGGAGCGTCTGATTGTCGATCAGCCCGAGACCTTGCAGTTGTTTTTCGGACAGCAGGAACCGCAACCCCAAACTCAGTACCCACAACCCGGCCAGGGCAACACACCTGCGCCGATGGGACAACCTCAAGACCCCATGATGGGAATGGGTCAAGCGATGCCAGGCACGATGGATCAACCGCCTGATGCTGCTGGGATGCATGCCATGATCCTCGAATTGTCCCGACGTGTAGGGGCAATGGAATCTCAACGCACTCAACAACCCCCACCTGTAGCTCAGCCTCGGCCGATGGAAGCGCCACCGCAGATGCCGCCACAAGGCGGTCCCCCACAGGGTGGTGGTCCACCGATGCCGGGTGGTCCGCAAAGTCTCCCACAGGGCGGTCTGCCGATGCCGGGCAGGGATCCAAGACATCTGATGACAAAGAAAGGAAGTGATTCCGTGAGTGACGATAATCAAACCACCGAAGATGACAACGCGATATTGCAGTTGCAGGCTCGTCAGATCGACATGGAATGGGAGTTGCGTGCCGAACGCGATGCCCGCTCTATGCGTGAGGCCGGTTGCCCGGTGCCTCACGACAAGATTGTCGAAGAGCTGCTGAAACTGCGGACGGTCGAGGGCTACAAGCTCAAACTCGAATCGTTCAAGGGTGTCAAAGAAGAGACCGACACACCGGCCGATGATCCCGCCAACGGTGGTGGGGGCACGGACGAAGACCGATTCAAAGCGCATTGTCTCAAGGCCGAGGCCGAAGGCAATCCGGTCGACTATGACATCGAGACCTGGAAGAGATGTCGCGCATAGCGTGCATAGCATGGCCGTTTCTCCCCCATTAACACGTTTCAATTATCCCCCGAAGTTATATAGGAAATAGTCACTTGACGGCTGTAGCAGAAAATAGAACCGATGTGGTGAAGGACGGTGTCACCGCCCATTATCCGATGATTGCCGCTGACGAGATTTTCGTCGGTGAATTGGTGATGATCGGCAAGAATGGTGCGGGAGCCGGTATCGAAGGGCACGTGTCTCCGCTCATCGGTGCGTCCATAGCGACGTTCGAGTTCCTCGGTGTCTCCGAGGAGAATCAGGATAACAGCGGTGGTGCCTATGGTGATCTCGACTGTAAGGTCGGGATCAATGGGCGCACTGTTCGCATGGTGACCTCGGGTGCCGACGACTCGTGGCACGGTCAGACATTCTTCGCCGAAGACGGGCAGACCGGTACGATTGTCGCCTCCACCACAAAGATTGCGGTGGGTAAGGTCGCATACGTCGAAAACGCGACTACGGTTTGGGTCAAGTTGTACTCGGCGAGTGAAAGTGCCGACTTGACCATCGACGGGACCGATGCCGTTACCGGGTCGATTTTCTTCGATCTCGCCGACGATCTGGCTCAGGCTTTCCACTTCAAGGAGAGTACCAACTACTACATGACGTTCATCACCACAAACTCGTCCGAAGCAATCGAGTTTGGGTTTGGGCGCACGCGGTGGAAGGACGATGTGTACGCGTCATGGGGTGACGCTAACGACATCTCGATGTGGTGGGACGGAACGAACTTCCGAATCAAGCCGCTGGTCGATGACACCGGCGCCATCATCATTGGCGACGGCACGACCGACATGGATGTCCAGATTTACTTGGGGTCCGCGACCGAGTATGTCGACTTCAACATGGGCGACTCCAAGGTGGTGTCCACGGTGCCCATCGACATCGGCAACGGGACCGGCGGCGCTATGACCGCTTTCGTTCTCGGTTCCGGGATCTCGGGCAATACCACGACCCACGACACGTCCGGGAACTTCATGGAGTTCAGGTTCGAGAACACCGATGCGGCGAGCGCGACCGAAGCTCGTGGGTGTTACCTGCGCTTGTACAACACGGGTGACGGCACCACCATTCCCGATGGTGGATCCGATGCCATGCGTATATTTAATACCTTGGGCGGTGCGGGAGCGGGTGGTCACCATGGAGCCCATATCTCGCTGAACTACTCAGGTGCCAATGCCGCAACCTCGGGCCTCGCCTGTGCTTCGCGGCACACCTTCCATCTGCCCGACCGTGCGGTATCAGTCGGAACGTCGGCGGCGGTCATGGGCGAAGTTTATCTTGATGGCACGAGCGCCGTTCCCACGGGTGTGACCGCGTGCTTTTACGCTTGCGTGTCGGGTGGCGATGCTACTTCTCGGCAGGCTATCGTCAACGTGATGAACATCGCGGGTGAAGTTGCCAACAAGGCGGGTGCTGACATGGTTTGTAACGCAGACGTGACTGGCGGTGGAGCCGCTGCCACCGGCGGATTCCAGATCAGAGTTAACGGTGTACAGAAGTGGGTTGCCACTTACGACATCTAGAATAATAACCCCCTCCTCCCTTTCACGGTTGGACGCCACCACAAGAACGGACATTAGAACCATGATAACGCGCAAGATCAAAGTTAACGACCTGCTCACTCAACGAGATGCGTTTCTCGCATTCGCCGGACGCCCCGAGCTGCCTTCGGGCGCCGGGATGCGGGTACTGCGCCTCAAGGATGCGATTGCCAAGGAGCTGGAGCATGTCGATGCCCTGCGAAAGAAGGCAATCAAGAAGTGGGGAGTCAAGAAGGACAACGGCGAATACACCATGCCGGAGCCTCAGACGGAGAACTTCGACAAGCTCGATTCTCACTTCCTGGAGTTGGCGAGCATCAAGGTGCCGATCAGCGTGCGGAATAAGATCGTGATTAGCACGGATGTTCCGTGCGCTACCTCGGTGCTTGAGCTGTATAAGGCCTTTATAACTGTAGTCGTCCCGCCGGGACAGGACGAGGAGGAGTTCGATGTCGAAGAGGACGAAGGTGACGACTCTCCCGAGGCCGTTACCGGTGACGAAGAAACCGAGTCTTCTGAAGAGACTGCTGTCGAGGAAAGCTCGGTTGCAATGGAACTCGATGCGCTCCGAGAAGCAGTCGCTGACGTTGGAGGAGGCGGCGACAACGGCTCTGGAGACGCTCCTACCCTCAAAGTCGACAAACGCGACAATAGAAAGAGGAAACGCAAACGTCGCCGGCGTAGACAGCCCAATTAACTTCCAGGCCCCCCACGTCCCCACCCACTCACATGGAGAGTCAACCTTGGCCAATCCCACTACGGACTACGATCCCGGCAGGTACCTGCCGAAGGTTAACAAGAAGGCGACCGATGCCGAAGCGAAAGCGGCGGCGGCGCTAACGGCGCTGGGCGCGGCCCAGACCGACATCATCCAGTTGCAGAATCGTCAAAAGCATCTAATCGCGCTAGTCGCCAATCAGCCGCAGGTATCGTACAAGAAGATGGAAAACGGTACCAATATTCTGATCTGGCGCGTATCGGGACCCAAAGAACCGTTACGCGAAATCTGCGTTGCTGCGCTGCCGGATGGCAATGTGGTGGGCTACTGCCCGCAGGACACGCCCGAACCCGCCGAATCTGAAGTTGCGCCGGTCGCGGATAACACCGTGGAAGTCGATACTTTATCTGCATTCGAGGAAGAAGTCAAAGGGATCCCGCCCGCACCGTCTACTGACTAGGCACTAATCACGCCAACTCCCTAACCCATTCAAGGAGAGAATCGCCATGACGGATACAACCCATGAGCCGCCCAAGGACAAAGTGATAGCGTCTCAAACCGCGACGGTCGGTGGGATGATCTGTCCACTGGGCCTGCAATCGGCAGCCTGCACACCCTCCGTCCGTTCCCCTCGGCGTCCAATTCTTCGGGGGTTGCGGGGTGTGTTATGGCTGCTTAAACGCTTTAAGATCCTTAACACGCCTGCGGGTGCCGTGGGATTGGGCATCGTCCTGATAGCTGGATCCTGGGGCTACATCGAGTGGCGAGCAAGATCGGCCGCCCATCACGTTGAGGCACCGAGTATTTCCGTTCCCGCGCACCCCGGCCGGGTTCGCACGGTGTACCGAATCGACCCGCAAGGTGCGGAGTTCGCTGCGCTCCTGGCCGATATGTATAATGATGAAATTCAATATGGCAACTGGCGTGGATGCCACCTCGAACGATACGAGGAGATACTGAGGAGACAGCATGCGGCTTATCTCGATGCTTCTGATTCTACTGATTAGCGCCGGATGTGGCGGTGCCAGTTGGGTCGTCTCTTTTGATCCGGTAACCGGTCAGTGGACCATGATCAATGAGACCGAAGGGACTCGTTATGGGGCCATTGGGGCTGACGAATATGAAGCGCTCTTGAACGTCGCTATTTCACGTTCTAGGGTCGATGAACCGGATCAGGCACCAATAAGCCCAGATGAGATTGAACGGGCCTACAATCTCCAAGGAGAAGCTAATTTACAGATTCGCCGAGGACAACTGTCTGAGGCGCACGACGCAGGGATGAGAGCCAGGTCGATACTCGGGCACGCTCTGCGCTGCTCTGACGACGGTCAGACAGTCCAGACTCAGCGCGTTCGAGTCGACTTGGACACTCCTGAGATCGAATCAGTTTTGGATCACGCTGCTACGGGATTCGGAGAATTAGATGCGCTCACAGATTCCGAACAAGGGACCAACGGTCGCTGAAGCGATATTGGTGATAATTGCGATTGTCGGCTTGCTTTTGATTGTCATATCATTGGCAAATTGTGGGGTGACGTCTGAGGACATCGCCACCCAGATGGCTTTGGCGCAGGAGCAGGTCGCAATTCAAGAACAGGAGGAGGCGTTACAACTCGCTCGGAGTGCCATGATCACCGATCTCGATACTGCACGTCAACATCTATCGCGTACCATTGTCGGGTTGCGTGGGATGATTGATAACGGTTTGGAAGTAGAAGACGAGCCGGAAGCGCGAATGTACCTTGTTCAACTAGAATCGTGTGCTGTGGAGATGGACCGCATCTATAAGGGGTTGGTGGAGGCCGAGACGCTGTCTACTGAATTGCTCGAAAGCAGTCGGCGTAACCTGATTGGTGTCCAAGAAAATCTCGCTGAACTTGAGCAGAAGACGTGGTTTGCTGATGTCATGGACTCCGCAATTGGTGCAGTGTCCGACCAGTTTACCAAACCTTTGGAGACGCTGACTGATGTCGTCACGCTGTTAGGATCCGATAAAGACGAGGCACCTATTCCCGAGAAAGACAACACGGTTAAGAAGGTGGCTGGCGTTGGTGGCAGTGCCGCTGCGATCCTGATTGCGTGGTATATGAAAAAGAAGGGCGGGCAGGTATTGGATGGGGTCCGGACGGGCTGGCAAGGAGTTAAAGCGGCGGGCCGAGTTGCGGCCCGAGCTGTGCAAGATCACGGTGTTCCCTTGTTAAACAAACTTCACACTAAACCAGCGGCGGACCGTCGCGTAAAATCTGAGGATCCTAATGCCTAACCAACCACACCTGACGTATCGAGAACACGTGAACCGTCAATTGAGTGAGACGGAAGTCGCAATTTTGCACACACTCGGCATGCCGTATTCGACTGCAACGGGAACAACGGAATCGGCAATTTGGCCGCACGCCTCGGGGGGTCGTGGTTTGAAGCCGTCGACGAACACACAGTTCTATGCTTCAAGCGCAAGTGCCGATGACGATGCGACGGGGACAGGTGCACGCACTCTCACGTTGGCGATTCTCGATGAAGACGGGGACATCACCTGGGAAACCGTCACGATGGACGGTCAGAATGCAGTCACGATAACTGCGCAAGGGATTTGCGTTTTGCTTGCTGAGGTCGCAACTGCCGGATCGGGTGGAGTCAATGCTGGCATCATCTATATCGGTTCGGACAGTACGCCGGCATCCGGCGTGCAGATTCCCGGTGTATGTGTCTCGGTATTCGAGGCGGGTGCTAACCGTGGTGTGCCGTCGCATATCACCATTCCCACCACGATGCCTGTGCCATTCGAGTCTGGAGGCACTGAGAAGACAGTCAAGTACGCAATGTTTACAGAGGTCGAAGCGTTCTGTGCCTCGGCAGATGCTACTATTCGTACAGGTTTGATGAAGGGCTACCATCGTGAATCGCTCACTGGCCTGTGGCATCAAGACATTTTCCTGCCTGTCGGTACGGGGAGTCAGGCGGGCTATCGTAAAGAGACCAAGCTCAGTCCGGGCGAGAGTCTCGAATTAACGGGTCTCGCTAATTCTGGGACTCTTCGTATCGGTGTAGTGCCGGAACTACTGGTAGTACACACCATCTAAGAAAGGCTTCATTGCCATGCCTACTCCGCAAAACATCGCAACCAAGTTGAGGGACGCGGATGCTCGCTTCCTCAAGTCTTTCATCGAGGAAGACAAGACCGACATCTTCGCCGGGGCGACACTGAAGATGAACAAGCCCGAGGGCTACGTGATCTTCCCGGTGATGACTCGTAACCCCACGTTCAAGAAGCTGTTGGACGAGCACGCTCCCGAAGGTCTGGATGCGAAGAATGTCACCATCAGCACCGATGAATACGTCAACGCGGTCGAGATTCCGCGCAAGGCGTTGGAGAACTCCAAGGCCACTATTGGTCAGGAGTTCATGGCTCCGATCATGGGGATGGCAGCGGACGCAATCGGTTTGCGGATGCAGATGCTCACCACGTTAGTCGAGGCTAATGGTAACGACATTCTCGAAGCCGCGTTCTTCGGGACCGCGCAAGCGATCTTCAACTCCGATCACACGGTTACCAATCTGGTGACCGCGACCGGGCAGGACGCTGCCTCGATCAAAACCGACTACGATTCCTTCCGCAGCGTGATGATGACACAGCGCAACTCCGGTGGTCGCCTGTACCACGGGGCATCGGGTCGGACGAAGCCAATCATCATCATGCATCCCGAAGAACTCACTTCGGTGATGGAAGACGTTTTCCAGGTCAAAACCTTGGCTGCTGGAGGTGCCAACAAGTACGCCAGCATGAATGTCGACTTGCGGTGCAACCCCTTACTCAGCTCGGCAACTGGCTGGTATCCGATCATCAAGGGTGCGTCGTATCCGCCATTGGTTGTGGTCGATGAAGGCAACCCCACCACCGCGAACAACGCCGGTTCCGGCGATTCGGTCGAACGGGATGTCCAGCTGCGCTCGGTGTACACCTACAGCGCCAACTACAAAGTCAACGTGGCCTTCGGGTCTCGTTTCAACATGTTTAAGGTTGCGTAACGGAATGTTTAAGGTTGCGTAACGGACGCCGCAACCCTTTCACCCCCAACTCTAGCTGAGGTATAATCATGACAGAACGGACAATCACACTCGCCGATAAACTTATGTGGGATAAGGAACGGGCCGAGGACCCCGACGAGGACAAGGACGTTCCGCGGAGGGTGCTCGCCCGTGTCTATCCCGCAACCTTGAACTCCGGCGATGTTGTCAAACCTCCCAACTTCTCGCCCACGGTATTTGCCATTGCTATTCAAGATGGCAAAGAGTACACTGAGTTTACTCGGTGTCTCGGTAAAACGCTCAAGGCGAGGAAGTGGAAGGATTCGCGGATATCACGCTTACACAAGCGTCGTGGTCCGTATTTCGAGCACATGTCGGCTACCAAGGCGGTGTGTGATCAGCTCGAAAAGGAAGCGATGGCGGAGTACGAAAGCGACTCCAAAGTTATTGAACTTGTTGAGGTCCGCGCATAACAGGATAGCGTACTATGGCCGTAAAATCCAAAGCTCAGGTTCTTGCACTCCTCCAGGAGACGGTTGAACTGCTTGACGACACCCGCACCTACATGGCCGGGGAGTTCACCACTAACTTGGAGGCGGTGAACACCGCTATCGACGGCGGGGACACCGAACCCGAAGATCAGAATCAAGTGGATGCCGTGGAAGGAGTACGCGAGGCAGGCGAAGGCCTAATGGCCGCTATCCGCTTGCTTTTCAAAGCCATCGTTCCCACACTGGGTCGGTACGCGAGCAGTCCGGATCTCTTTTCCGAACCCATCAACATCGCGGCATTTTCTGATAAGCTCGACTCTGATTCGGAGGCTGTGCTGTCGGCCAATTATAGCAAGTTCACTTCGTTCACCATGTCAGGTTCGGGTAACGGCGCAGACGGGGGTACGGTGTTTGTGCACAACACCGATCCTGATGGGATCCAGGCTGACATTTCGGCAGTCGAGACTCTGACGCTGAAATGCACCAAAGACGAATCCCATTCGGGAATCGTATCGGGTGCGGAAGAGTGGACTCTTGAAGGTGGAGCCGAAGCCGATCACTCCTGGCTGTGGCCGGGTGGGTCGGGTCGTTCGGGTGGGGGGCAACATCGAGATGCCGATCTCAGCGCGCTCAACTACACCACCAACCGTTTCCATCCTGCTCAACCCGTGCTTCTGGTTGGTGGGACGTTGCAGTGTACCAGCGCCAGCGCGAACCGCAACAACAAGGTACTCAACGGTGGGTTTACACGTTCATTCGGAAGTGGCACCACCGATAAGATAAACGATTGGACCCTGTCCGGTGACCATGCTCTCGTGCTTGCCGAAGAAACAGTGGTGATGCGTGGCGACCAATGTGCCGTCATCACGGCCGGTGCCAACGGTGACGAGACGACTGTAACCTTTACCCAAACACTACTCACCCGAGTCCACTCTGGGGTGGCGTATGGTCTACAGGGTTGGGGCCGGATTGGGGCGAACATTGACGATGCCGCCGGTGGGTCCATCACCCTCAAAATCAAAGATGCTGACACTGATCATCTTACCTTAACCATTGCCAATGTCGGTGCGTGGACCGACGATACCTGGACCAAGTTCGCAACGGCGAGTAACACAGTGATCATCCCGGCCAGTGCTAAGGATTTGTCGGTCGAGATTGTCGTCACCGATCTGCAGCATGACGGCACACTGGACTACCTGTATCTCGATGAGATCCAGATCGTGGAACTCAAACGCACGGATGGTGGACGCGCCATTGGTATCGCAGCCGGATCCGTGGACTGGAGCTTGGATAGTAAAGGAACCGGCGCTACGACAGGAGGGACCACTGGCAAGATTCAACAGGCCTTTGTCGAGTGTTGCGATACGTATATTAAACACGCCGGCTCAGCGGTGTACTGGAGCGATCCTGCATGACAGCTTTGTCCGATCTCACTACTGCGATTGTCACAAAATGGCGCACGCTGGTTGCCGACCAAACGGTCGAGGACCTCTCCCGTCAACGTGACGCAACCACTTCGGAGAACACCACGCTCACCGAGGAGGCTGCAGAAACTGCAGCAACTGAGATTCTCGCCGAATTGCCTGGCATGACTTCTGCGGACGACGACTATCAGGCTTGCGTATCAATCGGCACCCGTATTATGACCCAGGACATGAAATCCGAGTGGACCATGATAGGTGGGACCGATCCTCAGCAACGAGTGGACCGCGCAAGGAATATGTTGAAGTCTCTATCGAGGCACCGAGTATTCGAGGCAACCGCACCGGTCGCCACCGATCTTGATATGTCTCGTTTGGACAAAAACTTCCCAACGCATGATGATTGGGACAGTGGGGATGACGATGCCGTTACATGAACGTCTTGGAGTTAAGATCGGTGCCTATGTTGACGGCGCAGGTCTCTCCGATGCGATCAACTCGGAGAACCTGAGAGTCGCCGGCGAAGCCGTTGGGATGATGCAAGTGAGTCGTCTCAAGGGTGCATTCCAAGCAGGCGGTCACCATAACCACGGAGGAGAAGCATGGACGCCACTCGCACTGAAAACGATGCGTGCCAAAACCCGGGCAGGGAAAGAACGAATGCTGGTATGGACCGGACGTCTTGCCGGTTCCATTCAACATGCCGTGTCGAGTACACCAACTGTCCTGACTGTTACCGTCTTCACCGACACCCCTTACGCCATATTCCACCAATATGGCGCGGAACACCTACCCGCTCGGCCCATATTGTTATTCACTGATAGTGATATTGAGTCAATTGTTCGGCAACTCCTTGTGTTTTTGGAACGGCAGGTAAACGGAGACGGGGGACCCTGATGGGCCATGAAGACATATACCCAGCACCTGCCGCCGTGAAGGTTGACGGTACCGACCTAGGCAAGAAGCTGTCGGTCACGCTGGCGTCGATCTCCGATGATTTCGAGTTGCTGACGAAAATGGATACCGGCCGGTTCTGGACTCAGGCACGATTCCTCGGTTCCAATCTCGTTCTCAATGTCAACCTTGCGGAGGCGACAGCAGCAGTGGCTGCGAAGATCTGGCCAGGACGGTACGCGGGTGGGGTTATGAACTCGCGGTCGTCCACACTCCTCGGTCGCACGGTGCCAACATGGTTGCAGTCGTGGTCGTTGGTGCCGACAACGACGGGACACCCGGCTCTTACACTTCCTGCGGGTCTGGTTCTTAGCGTGGGCCCATACGCCTGGGACGAACAGGCTAAGCATCAGGAAGCATGCACAGTTACGGTCGCTGCTCTGTATGATGAGGCAACGGGGGAATCATGGTATCGCACCGAAGGGACGGGTCCGACGACAACCGATGAGAAAACGGTTCTAGCTCTCTTGCAGCAGATCCACACACGGATGGAGGCGTTGCAGGTCGGGGGAACAACCCTCTCGCAGGTGAGACATGTCCCGCGTTTGGACCTGGAGAATTTCTTACGGGTACCTCGTTTCCCGGCTGCTCTTATATTCGACGCTGGGGGGACCTATCACAAGAATACGCCGGAGCTGCGGCAGGGTTCGGTCCACGTAGCGATTGTCGATTATGTGCCCCGTGACCACGACGGTCAGGCTGCATTGGAATCGGTCGAGGCGTGGGCTGATGGGACAGTCGATCTACTTGGGTATTCACAAGCTGATGCGATGTGGTTAGCTGCCGATTCCGAAGTGTCCTCGGCATCCGTGAATGATGGTCTTGTGGTCTATAAGGTGATGTCTTTCGGGCACGTTCTCAGGAGAACCACATCGTGATACGTCCACGTGAAGATTTCAAACGGCACACCGGCATTCCGGTACGTCAGTCGTTCCAACAGCTTAAACGCTGGGTCACGTTGGAGAATGGTAACCACGTGCAGATTGATGGCGATGGGAAGATTGTCAAGGGGTTCGGCAAAGGTAAGCACATCAAGGATATTGGTAAAGAATACTCGGTGGGCAAGAAGAAGCAGAAGCCCAAGATCGTCCGGCAGGATCCCAAGCGTCGTGATGTGCGCGGAATTGGTGAGGCCATCAAGGAGGGTCACCAGATCGCCAAACACGAGATCGAGGGCGGTGAGGTGTCGGTACGTCGTGACGAGGGCGCGGGTGCCGCTATCGCCAAGGCCCTGGAGACGATACGTGACGAAGGTGCGCTACCTGCAGCGAAAGAGATGGCAGGGAACGTCCTCGAAAAGGTCTCGGGCTTCGCCACCAAAAAAGCTCAGTCGCTCATTGACTCAGGTTATCCCAAAGCCGTGGCGTGGGGAATTGCTGCAGGATCTGCGGTGATGGGTGCCACACCCGTCTCGGCAACCACCGCCGGTGTGGGTGCAGGTGTCTTACCTGCGTTGTTCGCACTACCGGGTTGGGGTGCGGTTGAAGGGGCGACTGCTCCTACCCTAATGAATGGAATTGCGAAAGGGGCTGGCAAGGCGCGAGATGGGGTCAAAGCTATTATGGCAGCACGACGAGAAAACAAGCGCGAGAAGGAGATTCGCCGAGAACGCGAGCAGCAACGACGTGGTGCTTCAGCTCGGCCGATTTCGCCGATGCTCCATCTTGTCGAGGAAAATCATACGGCCGATGCCGATGCCCTTACTGCAGCCGTGAAGGGGATGTCCGAAAAGGCGTCAATCGAGTTTATCGGCGCGGTGACTGAGGCTATGGCGCAAGGCGCTGATGGGATGGAGGACGCCATCACCATTGCGAAGGAAGTGACGAATGCCGGATGAAAGGTCAGTTGAGGTACCGCTGGAAATTGACGCCAAGGAGGCGCAAGCGATACTGTCTGTCCTGGAAGAGCGTGCGAGACGGCTCGCGGAAATGGTTGCCTCGAATCGTGTACCGCCGGCGGGTGAGATCTCCGCGCTGAAGGAAGAGATGGAAGGTCTCGGGATGCGTATCACCGATCCCGAACTCGGCGGTGCGCGAGGCCGTATCCTTCGGTCGATGGAGCAAGCCACCAATAACGACCGACTCCGTGGTGTTCTCGCTCATGGAGTGCGCGCTGCTCAGGACAAGACGATTCTTGCTAAGGATCGGGCCGTTGAACTCCTCCAACAGCTGGAAGCAGTCAAGCGCGAAGGTCTCGTTGAACCGCCACCCAAGATCCCAGACTTTCATGTCGGTCGGCGATTCATGCCTCCGGGATTCGTTGCCCGTCGTCAGCGTTCCGTTCGGACGCCCATAGCAACTCGACTGGCCGCGAGACAGGGTGCGGCGCAAAGCGCCATCAAACGGGGCGCTAAACGAGTTGCAGCCGCCGTCACGCCGAGTGCCGCAACGATGGGAATGGGTGGCTCCGCTACTGGTCGGATAATGATGGCCGGTCGACAGATGCTAATGTCTTCTGGCGGTGTAGCAGCCATCGGTGGGACCATTGGCATCGTCCTAGCAGATCAGTTGTTGAAGGCCCTTCAAGGTAGCTCCTACGAACGTTTAGAGGCCATTAAGGAGTACGGATACGAAGGGGCTCTGCATCAGGAAATCACCGAGGGATGGGACTCGCTTAAAGACACCGTGACCTCGGCCATGTACGGATTCTCGGACTTCTTTGGTGATATAGGGCACCGAGTATTGGCGTTGAACTCCGAGTTGGTCGGTCACCTGTCAGGTAAAATTGAGGAAGCGCAAGGTGAGATTGCCGAACAAGAGTTCTTAATGAATCGGGACGAGCTGTTGGCAACGGCCACCTCACCTGAGACTCGCCGATCCATTGAGGCGCGGACCCAGGCGATTGCTCAATCACTCACTCGATCCGGTCGGTTTGAATCGTTAGCAGAGACCCGCCGCGCCGCAGCGGACCTCGTGCGTGACCGTCGGTTCCGGAACATACTACGTGAGCACGAGGTTCCGGATACCGATGCCAATCTATCTCGGTTGCGTCATCTTGCTAGTCAGGGAGATTGAGTGGCATGGCAATTCAGGCAACGGTTAATGGAACGACTCTCGATAATGATGGGACCCGAACCATCCAAGGTGAGATTTCCGACACCAACAATCTTCAAGGGCAGAGGGTGATCATCGTTCCGTTCTCGATTCAAGAGGACACCGAAGGGGCCTTTGCGACCGCTTATCAGTTAGCACAGACGACATTTGCAACGCGTAACAAGACCGTGGTCATCACTCCACACATAGGCACGCTCGATCCCGATGGAGGTACCTATAACGAGATGATCACTGCCGTCATGGATGACCCATCTCATGCTAAAACTACCGTCTCTATACATCTCCTGCTCGTTATCGTGGCCGTTCGTACTGATCCTCTCCCATCAGCGGTCACAGGGGTCACTGGATTGGAGGAGCTTAATATCACAGATCACTACACAGCTGCCGGACGACGGTCCCGTACCGTTTCTGGGTCCTATGTGAAGACCACAGGCAAGACTGCCAAGGAAAACTATGACGACGGTCTCGCAACGATCCTGACTGACTATTGCCTCACTGATAACGACGGGTCGTGGAATGTCACCAGCGAGATGGTGTTGGTTGGGGATCATCAATCTGACCTTGATGGTGAGGCCCGTCGGTATGATTTCGTCCTAGAGAGTGAGCAACGTCTAGAGGCATGGGCGAATACAGACACAGCAGTTCGCGACGCCCACATCTCGATGAACTCTTACCAGCATCCTGACTGGCCTGAGGAGTTAGGCGATCCGCCAACGGTCATCGAGGTGTCGGGTGCCGTGAACCTGGACCTTACTGAGCAGCCCGGTGATCTCACCGCTCAGTGGGATGCGACCGTGCGCGACGATGTCGAGACCATACTTGCCGACGAGTTCGACTCCGCGACGCTCAAGAGTTATTCACTGTCCTCGAATCCCGATGCTGGTTCGCTGACTTTCCGGGCAACCTATTGGTCAACTGAAATTACCGTCATCGCTTATTCGCGTATCACCAAGATTGATGACGTACCCGATCAGGCGGTGTCCGGCACACAAGACGGCAAGCACTATGTTCAGACGGCACCCACTTCACCTAATCGAACTCAGACGGTAACGGTGTCGAGGGTTGGTGTTGGTATCGTCGATATCACGCCGCCCACACCCATCCCTACGCTGCCTGGACGAACATGCTGGTATGCAGGACTCCACTACACTCATACGGCTCCTAGGACGGACGGCGAGATCACGGATCTCCGGTCACAGCAGTGGTCGGGATCGTGGATGGAGATTATCGTCGAGAATCGTGAGCCGCCTCAGATTCCAGTGTTTACGGAGGTGGCGTCCTAATGGCAAGACAGCGTCCACCGCAACAAGGTCAGTCGGGGCAACAGTCGCAAGGTCAACAAGCAGTCGTCCTCGGTGAGGACCGTCCGTACTGGAAACTTGGCGGAATACTCGGTGCCTCAATCGTGCCGTGGACCTGGAAGCAGACCAGAGGGGTCTATCCGTATATTGCGACGATACTCTGTCCCGACAATCGGTTCGGGGGATTGGGCATTCCCAAGCAGCAGCAACAGGGTGGGGGGTCATCGGGAGGGCAGGGGGTGAGCCTGCAAGGTGCGGCGCCACAGGTGCGGCAAGTGGGTGGGACCGCCGGACGAGCGTTGACACTGGAGATACATGCACCCGAGAAACGGATGGACCGTGAAACGGTCATCAAGTTCGAGCGCTTGTTTCTCATTTCCGAAGAACAAGTCGACACCGATCTGTGGGCATATCAACTTGCAGACATACGTTGGTTGTTGGGCTTTGGTGTGATGTCCGCCAATTTCAATATCGTGTCGTATGGTGGGCTGTATCGCCCGGATTCGTTTCAAGGGGACGGCACACAATTCGACATCCCGGACTTCCTCAAGGACTACAAAGCCGACAACGACACGGACGGGGCATGGGAGAGTTCGGGATCGGCACGCTACACGGTACGAGGAGCGGTGCTGGAAGGAATTGCGCGAGTAGGGGAATCCCTGGGCCCCGAGGACCGTAGTCAGTTGCCGAGCCCTCTCGTTCATCAGTTCAATGATGACGCACGTCTGAAGGCGAACCTGCAACCCAACTTAGGCAACTCTCCAGGAGGGGGATTTGCCGCCGCCAAGATGGCTGAGTTCGTGCCAGTAATGCTTAGGGACGCCGGAGACATCACCGTGGCTAGAGACGGCCGCGTATGGATCGTAGATCGGTCATCCAAGTATCTCACTCAATGGGAACACCACATTCATGTGATGGGCGGTCTGAGCAAGAAACAGGTGGCCTGGCAGAAGCCCAAGCGTGCCACGATTCACTATGAGATGCGCATATGTGCGTGGTTCGAGCATGTCGGGTTAGGTGAGTCGCCTTCAGGGGAATCCATTGCTGGTAACCAACCTGCTCGTTTGGTGTTGGAGAATGTAATACCCGAATGGACTGATATTAACGACACAACATCAGACACGGTGCCTAAATGGAGAACACTGTCGAAATGGCTAAAAGAAGAACCGATTGCCCAATTTGGGCTGAATGCGACTCTGATCGAGGAGCGAATGTTGCAGCCGTTTATGATCGACACCTCGGAACTGAATGCGGACGACAGGGCGATTGCCCGGCGGATCGAGAAGCTGATCCGGACCTACTGGAGGCGTTGTTGGCGGATACCCACTGACCTTTATCGTCGTCAATATGCGGACATCCGATTCGGCAAACTCAACGAAGATGGGACGTGCGGAAAACCAATTGTGTGTTGCGACTTTACAACGCACTACCGGTGGCAGCAGAGCGAAGATGCCCCAATGTCCGAGTCGTTCTCGTTCCGTGAGAGCCCATTCACGCCGGTGTGGATGGACAAAGAGGAGGGAGTTCTATATCTTAAACTCGATGAATCGCGCCCATCAATTGAGACGGTGTACCCTGGCAAGCTGAAAGACGATATCCGGCTTCCAACGATTGATGAGATCCTGGACGAGGGCGAATTGGCATTCGAGTGCACTAGTGAGTTTACAGACGAGTTTTCCTGGGGTCTGTGGTGGAACGGTCTGTTTGTGGCTGCTGCCACACCTGCGGGCGACGCGCTCAAACGCACCCACACTATGGACCGGCCGTTGTTCGGTGACGGTCTGGCCGGCACGGTGAACGCGAAGGTGCGCGGAATAACGGCCAACGTGTACGTTGACTACAACGACAACCTCAACGTGCTCAACCAAGACCAGTTAGATGAGTACACCGAGTACGCTGTTCAGCAGCTTCGTCAATCGTACATCCAGGAACGCGCCGGGACTCTGCAGTTCAAGGGTGTGGACGTCATCGACAAAGCCCTTGCCCAGCTGAAGGCTCCATGCGGTGATATGCACGAGATCGAAATCCATCTGGGTTCGGGGCGCAAGCTCTACGAGATCGGTGCTTCGATCCGGGTTCAGCCGGAGGTTCGCCAGGCGCATATCACCAAACCTGAATCTGTTGACCCTATTAAGTTGTTGTAATTGAGGCACCGAGTATTCCATGTTCAATGCCGACAACACAACCCGACTCGGTTTACTTGCGCTTGGTGCGGGTGAGGAAGTTCCCAAGGCCCAACGTGTGAAGTGGCTTAAGGGTGGGGTCACACTGACCGCTGAAAAGGAAAAAGGTCTCGGTGCGCTCAAAGGTGCGAAACCCACGGATCCAATGAATCCCCTCTTGTGGAAAACCAAGGAGGCGGAACGTGGAGGGTGGGGATCGTGGTCGTTTGCAGCTCCGGGTGAGATTCATAAAGGGTCGTGCTATCCGTGGGTTACGCCGGGTGGGATTGATCCCGACTATGAACCCGAAGCGCCTGAATGGCATTCCAAAAACTACGGTCCCGACGATTCGGTATACCCTGCCGGAACCGAAGGGATCATCACCGCAACGACACAGCACGCTGACCACAAACCCACTTTCATGGCTTCGGGTGGTCCGCTAGTTGCGGATCACAAGGGGGGTGGCGAGCACACGCGTTGGGTGTATGATACCGACGGGGACGGCAAGTTCGGACAACTGGGTCCGCTACATCACGCATTTTGGGTCAAGGAGCAAGCGGTCGACTCGCTTGTGTGGGCACCAGTTCGGAACTACACGGCGAGTGCGGCAGGGGACTCCACAGCCTGGGGAACGTACGTGTCGCAAGGTGATGGCGAGCGTGTCATCATTCCCAACATTGTGGTCAACCCAGGTGGGCATGTCACCAACGGTCACGTGGATGCAGTTGCCGACTTGCTGATACCCGGTGTCAAGACGAAAGAGTCGTTTCACACCATAGGGACGTCCTCATGGGAGTATTTCGGTCCGGAATGTCCTGGTCATTGCGAAAGTGATAAGCATCAACTTGGCGTGAACTCCGCTGGCGAGCCGACGAACACCGGTCACTTGTGGCCGTGGGTTCCGTGGTATCTAAACAAGGTGATGGACGGGCCGCTAGACTTTGAACCGGTCTTTCATCCGCAATGTGGTGAGGCACGTGGCGCGTGGTTACAGGTCCATTTGCGATACGATCCCGTACTGCCCAAACCGTGGGTGGATGGGCCCATGCCCGGTGCTTGGCGGTGGTCGGTGCGTATTCCGGAAGTCGTTGCTATTCCTCCGTATATTCCCGATGATAGAACCCCACCACCAGTTTGGACAGAAGAACCGGTTGATCGGACACCCATCGGGATTGCGCTCGGAGAGGGTGAACCGCTTCTCTTATCCTGGGAACCCCCAAATGCGGGAACGGGTTTGCCTCTTGGTCCGGGAGCACGAGCCAATGCCGGTGACCGGCAGACCGAAATGTCGACACCCTCAACTTTTTATTCAGCAGTGCGTTGGACCGATCATCATCCGTACGATGGACGTTTTGGATCGGTTAACGAGGAAGCAGAGTTGGAGTCGTTCCTGGAGACGGCACGTGGGCCTGGTCCCTATACGCTACACGTTCAGGGGTTCGCCAAAGTCGATGGCGCACAGTGGGATCTAACAACCACCAACGAGTATAGAGATTCCACCAAGGCCGTATTCAAGCGCGGGACCGCAGACGGCGGTGTGTGGATAACCGAACCTGAACGTCTGCTAGACGGCGATTATAACGGATCGTACTCCACAGCCTACTGGTTGTATGCACCGAGTATTCGCATGGGGTGGGGCACCCCATTAGACACCGGCCTTAACGCATCAGGTCAGGAGTTCCGGTGGGACGGCTCCACCCTTACGCTTTATGCAACGGACGCGGCCGGTGCGATCAGTGCGGGGGCTGCGGCGCTTACTGTCGATGGTGCGTGTAGCGTCGCTGGAGCTCTCACCAGTGACTACCTTAATCTCGGATCGGCGACCGATGCCGTTTCCAGCGGTGACCTCGCAGCGCATACGGCCGCAAGCGGGGGATTGTTTTACGATGCTAGTGCCGTACAATTAACAATCGGCGCATCGGGCACGGGCGAAATAACCGTACCGGGAACAGCCGTTCGTTCGGAACAATTCGGCGGTTCGTCGGCGGCACTCGGATTAAACAGTCTTGCTATCGGTAGTTCCTCGTACGCGTCAGCGACTAATTCCAGCGCGCTAGGATCGTTTACTGATGCGACGGCCGAAGGCTCAACCGCTGTAGGATCATACGCTCAGGCCCTACATACCAGCGTCGCCCTTGGGCATTATGCAACGACAGACAAGGCAAATCAGTGCGTAATCGGCCGGCCCAGCTCTTCGGACGGGTATGTTGACGAAATACTTTGGGGCCAAGGCGAACTGAAATTTAATCGTTCCGGCGTGAACGAACTCACGATAACCGCCAGTGTCAAAGGCATATTCTCGAACGACTTACAGGTTATCAACGACTTCCAGGCGGACTCGATAGGGGTAGGCGTTGCGGCGGACGGGACAACTCAGCATTTACTCGTCGGGACCGCTGGAGGGGGGCAGATATCGGTCCCGTCTGGTACTCGTTCGGAACAATTCGGGGCGAATTCTTCGGTCGGAGCGGTAACTGACTCGTTAGCGATGGGGGAGCGTGCATCGACGACGACAAGCAACAGCACCGCCATAGGCGCGAACTCGTCGGTCACACAGGCCGGGGGGACCGCTTGTGGACAGTTTGCGCGAGTCGCTGGCGGGACTAATGCCAGCGCATATGGTTATTATTCATATGCGAATGCCGAACGTGCTTTCGCGATGGGCGGCAACGTAACTGTTTCAGGGCCATGGTCCGCCGCGATAGGCTACGGGATGACAATCACGGGCACGCGATCATTCGCGATGGGTTACGGGTTGACCGTTTCGGGCGACGACGCATTCGGGCAAGGGTATCTTACGAGTGTTACCGCGCGTTATGGTATCGGTATAGGCGCTCAGGCTGGTGTGTCTGCGTGGGGCGGGATTGGGATAGGCCGACTGACTGTCGCTGGACATAATTATTCAATTGCTTTGGGGATGTCGGCGGTTACTACCCAGGCGAATGAGGTAGTTTTCGGTGCGGCGGCGACATCATATATTGATGTAATTAACTTTGGACGGACGGAGTTAACGCTTGCCCGATCCGGCGTGAACGAACTCACGATAACCGCCAGTGTCAAAGGCATATTCAGCGCCGCTCTCGACGTAACGACATCACTCGCGGTTGGCACTTTCGCGAATATAGGCAGCGCGACCCAAGCCGTTGCCGCTGGCGACCTGGCGTGTCATACAGCGGCGAGCGATGGATTTTTCTACGACGCCTCAGCGGTCAAAGCATATATCGGTGCGGCCGGGACCGGTACAATAACCGTACCGGGAGCGGGGACGAACAGCGAGCAATTCGGGGCGACGGCCGTAGCGTCTAATACATCATGTACCGCCGTCGGATATGATGCCGTTGCTAGTGCTACGCAATGTACAGCAGTAGGCAAGGACGCTGACGCCACAAATTCATACTCGTCCGCATTCGGCGAACGGGCGAAAGCGACCGGCAACCGTTCGAGTGCATTTGGGAGGTATTGTCAGGCGACAGGAAATCAAAGTTGCGTATTCGGTATCGAGTCATCTGCTACTAATACCGGCTCGTGTGCGTTTGGTTATTCGACCGACGCAAGCGGCTATACCGCTTTAGCAATTGGAAACAATACGACAGCATCGGGTAATTACTCAATGGCGTTCGCGCAGGCGGCGCAAGCGACCGGCGCATATGCGATGGCCCTGGGTCGAGAGGCCGTAGCGAGCGCTACAGAATCTGTGGCAATCGGGAAGAATAGCGACGCGACCGCCTCCGGCTCGTTTGCATTTGGCACATTAGCTCAGGCAACCCATGCCTACTCAATGGCTTTTGGCAAATCTGCCGCAACTACCCAAGTCAATGAAATTGTATTCGGTGCGGCGGCAACATCATATATTGATGTAATTAACTTCGGGCGAACGGAGTTAACGCTTGCCCGATCCGGCGTGAACGAACTCACGATTACAGCCAGCGTTAAGACGATTTTCAGTGCGGACGCGCAAGTGACCGGTTCGCTGTTATTGGCTGACGGGGCGACCGGCGCGACGAACGGAGCCGTCTACTTCGCATCCGACACCGACACTTGTCATTATCTAAACGCCGCTGGCGACTGGCGGTTCGATGTCGGCGCGGTCGAAACTTTGAAGATGACACCGTCACAGGTTACCGTCTCGCGTGATTATGCTACAACTGAAGGGCGCATAGTTGCCACTGAACGCAGTACGCTTAATGTTGCATTAGGCACCGGCCATCACTGCGTTCTAGTGGATACGGATGACGCCGTGAAAACAGCCACCTTGCCAGCTGCCCCGGATAATGGCAGGATTTACCTTATCAAGAACGTCGGGACGAGCGGGAACGCGCTAACAATAGATCGCAACGGCAAGAATATCGACGGCGCGGCCGCCAACCTCAGTAAAGCTGACGGCGAAAGCGTTACGCTGGTTTACGAAGACACGGAGCACTGGCAAACGATTGCCTAACGGAGAGTTCATAATGCGTATTCGGAATTTCCTAATAGGGCTGTTATTGATGGTGCTTGTAGGCGTTGCTTGCGCCGACGACGCCGAGCCTATAGGCATCTGGTTTATCGACCATGTAGCGCCTGAAGCCCGATCCGCTGGCGTCGTATGGATTGAGGTATATCCCGAGAGCGGCGACGTTTATCATTACTGGTTCGACTCCCATCTGTTTATCCCGTTGACTGAGACCGCGCTTATCAAGGTGAGAAATCCGTTCATGGGCGCAGTAATATTATTGGATGCCCCTGCCGAAACCGTGACATACTGGGTATACGAGACATGGGTGGATGTGCCGCCACTCGTACCCTGGATAATGACAATGGAGATTCAACCATGACAAAAGAAGCGCTACAACAATACCGTAAAAAACATCCGATGAGTACGGAAGAACAAGACCTTCGAAAACCTCCACCGCCGGGCGATTTAATGCAGTATCCCCTGCCGGGGGATTTGTTTAACACTCAAAACAGACCAACAAGAAAAGCGATAATCAGCAGAAAGCAAAACCCATGATAGAACCCGAAGTCAAAACCCCACCCAAACCAACCGTCCAAACAATCCCGATACCGCGTACCATACCGGGTCAACCAAGGCAGGTTGTTGACGGCTATCAAAAGGAGATGTCGTTGATAGGCGCTCAGGGGCCTATTGTCGATGGGTGCCAGATTGATGCGCGAGTAGGCGACCTCGGTCAAAGATACTTACACCTATCGGAAACTTACCAAGAAGTGGACGAAGAGTATCCCGAAGTCACACACACCAAGGTACGCTACGATCAAGGAAGCCTAGAATGTCTCGGCCACATAACCACCGCCAAGCACTGGGCGGCGGTCGAAGCCTATGCGAGAATGCGCAAAGAGGCGTGCAAGGTTAGCGGATAACGTGCAACGTCCTACGTCTGCGCAGCATAGCGAGCGGCTTCCACGGTAACTCATTCTCTACACACCACAAACCCATCCCAATCGCGTCCATGGCATCGTGGTTGATACAACCAAGATCGACCTGATCTCTCATAGCGTTGGCGGTACGCGTAGCCTGGATGCGCTTGGGCGTTTGCCCCTTCCAGGTGGGCCCTGGGGCACCGAGTATTCGGTGAGTGAGCTGACGCAGTGTGAGAACTGCCATTCCTGCACCGAATGCAAGTTTGAGAGTTGAACCGGAATCTTTCGCCTGCGTGCCGGCCGCTCCACCGTGATAAGGAACAGCCAACTCGCAGAATCCGCAAATGTTCATTTCGTTTAGGGGCAGCGAGGCGTAACTAAGTTCATAATCGAACAACTCTTGTAGACGTTCAGCGGCGCACAATGCACGCGCATACGCATTCATTGACTTGGCCGGCGTGATATTCCCAAACATGTGCAGACGGGGTGGTTTTCCTTGTCTTGCCAGGAATCCGGCATACCCCATTGAAATCGTACCCGGATCAATGGCAATCACGTAGGTGGTATACTGCTTATACCATTCAGGGGGTTCTAATACTCGGTGCGTCATTATTCAGGTGCCTTTGGATAGGTAGATGGGTCGTTGGGGTCGATGTTTTTGGTTTCAGCCCAACAAGTGGTGGTTGCTTTGGCGTCAGTTGGCAGCGGTAAATCGTATGGGTAGACGGTCTCGCTCATTATGCGATGCGCTTGTGGAATGATTTCCGCAGCACGGTCAATGGGAATCTCGGAAACAATGTCATCGTGGATCTGCAGCAGGATCTGGGCCTCTGGGCACTCGCGCTGATAGAAGTCATCCAGGCGAACCATGCAGCTTTTGACCTCGTCGGCCACCGTACCCTGGCACATCCGATTCGGGATCATATACAGCTCGTCAGCTGGCAAGTAGAATCGTCGACCGTGCAGTGACGTCACATATCCTTGCCGGCGTGCTAGCGTTTCCATCTTGCGTTCCCATGCGGGCAGTGCTGGGATGGCGCGTTGCAGTTCTACGCGTGCGCGACGTGCTTCGTCTAGCGTGGATTGTAGGTTGTCCGCGATGCGCTGCAATCCCGCTCCGTAGATGGTACCGAATACCAACCGCTTGCAACGCACACGCAACGCAGGTATGACTTGGCCGTATATCAGCTGGCAGAATGTCGTGTGGATGTTCTCTCGTTTCACGAACGACTCGATCAGGCGCGGATCCTTCAAGTATTGCACCAATGCGGCGAGTTCCGCTTGCGCCTTGTCCATGTGCACGTTTATGAATCCCGGTCGTGTCTTGAATGCACGTTTGATGTCCGTGGTCAGGTCGTGTCCCACATACGCTTCCACTTCGGCCGCTTGATCTGCTTCACCCCATGCTTCTCGGGGACCGTCAGTTGGCAGATTCTGAAGATTGGGTTTGGATGATGAGAAGCGACTCGTGACTGTGCCCGTTTGATTGAACGATGCGTGCAGCACGCCGTTAATGTGAAACCGTTCCAATTGTGCGAGGAACGTGTTGTTCATCTTGTTTGCAAGTCGGTATCCCAAGATCATGTGCGCAACCGGATGATGCGTACCACGCAAACTTTGATCATCGAACTTGTATCGGCCGGTGGGAGTGCGTGCGCGTTCCGGAAGTAGTTCCAATACGCCAGTGCGTGCGAACAGATATTCCATGTCATTATATGCACGTGGGTTGAAGGCGTCTAGCTTGCATCCTAACAGCTCGCAGATGCTTTCGTGCATGTCTTGGGCGATGACCGCAAACCGCTCACGCTGCTTGGTAACCTCCTCAACGTCTATCATAATGCCACGGTCTTCCATACGGCCGACCACGTGAAGGAGTTGGTGTTCCTGCCGCAGGAGGGCGGGGAAGTGCTTGGCGACTGTGTGAAACAATCGTTGGAACACAGCCATCGTCAACTCTGCATCCCCTGCGACTCTGGCGCGTAGAAGGGGCTTGGGGAGGTCTTCATAGTTCTGATCGGCCTTGGCTATCTTGTTGTCTTTGAACCAGTCCGCCACTTCTTCGACTAGTTTCGGGGCCATCTGTGGTGCATACTTCCGGCCGACGGCATCGAGGTTGAGATTCCCACGAGCATCCCGACCGTCCATGAGATGCGCGAGGATCATCGTATCCCACACTTGTCCATTGATCTCGTATCCGGCTGCACGCAACATCGACATGTCGAACTTGGCATTGTGGAAGACCGTGTCGATCTGCTCACTGGCCAAGGCCTGGGTCAGCAGTGGTGTGTTCTCGGGATGTAATGTGGTTCCTTGGGGTGCCCTGTACACCACAGTGTTGCCGTTGGGTGGGGTGATGGCAGCGGCGAATACTCGGTGCCCCCTTTTAACCTCCAGCCCCGTCGCTTCCACATCTATGGCCATCGTCTTCTGTGGGGGGCTGATCGGCCTGAACGGATCCAAGACCGGCGAGGGCGTTGTGCGCTTCTTCTTGTTTGTCGTTTTGGTAGCCATATGATTTTACCAATGGGTGAGCGGCCTTATAAAAGGTGGAAAGGGGCCAATCCCGGCCGTGGTAGAACGGGTTGTTGTGTGCGGCTGTGAGTGCAAATCTCTGCACATTAGGAGCACCGTGGTGACAGAGGAGTTGGCGTTCCAGGACGCGCCACGGTTTGCACGTATCGGTTGAGAGGAGCCAGGGATATGCCGAGTGGTGTGGTCCAGCTGAGATGCCTGATCTGGATCCGAGAATGTGAACCTTGGGAGCGGCACGATGATCGTAAGCGAACAGTTGGTTCCGAAGCGTGTTCACGAGATGGTACAATTCCCACTCGTCGCCCCATTCCCAACTTTGCCGGATGATGCCGAGACCGAGCATGTAACGACGAGCAGGAGCCTCGCTGATAACCTTGAGGGCACCGAGTATTGCCGCTATTGCCGCCGGCCGGCCCCATCCCTGTGGAGTTAGTATCCATTTTGGTGTGCGTGCCCCTGCGGGAACGGTGGCCATGAAGTAACGCTCGAACCCTAACGAGTATTCCAAGCTGTTGGTTCCGAATGGCACATCGGGCAAGACTGCATAGTCGGGTTCAATGGATCGGATTGTGGCTGCGTACTCGGGCCAGCTGACTTCTTCGTTCTCGTATACGCCAGTGTCGAGCATTATCCAACCGCCATCTCGGTCTTGAACGAGTTTCAACAGGTCAGGATTGCGCAATTGTGGCGCGGTAAACATTCGGAACGGATAATGCTGTAGTGCCGTGCAATGCAGATGGGCTCCCACAGGAGCAATGAAGTAGAAGTTAATCATGGTATTGGATGAGTTACCTGTTGTGCGCTCTTGCGCGGGCTTGGAATTGTTCAAGATACGCATGGAGGTGATGCAGGGCGGCAGTGCTGGCGTGTTCGTATCGGTGTGATACCGATTGCGTGACCGTGAGAGCGCCTGCGGATTTCGCGCCTCTGAGAGTCATGCACATGTGTTCGGCTTCAATGAGAACGACCGCTGCAAACCCCTTACTGCTAGTAAGTAGCAGGTTTGCTGCGTTCTGGGTCAGCTCTTCTTGGACAGTCGGCACCTTGGCACAGTGACGCACCAGCTTGATAATCTTCGATAAACCCAAGAGCGAGCAGTCGGGTAGATACGCGGCTGAGAGCTTGCCGTGGAACGGGAGAAGGTGATGAGCGCAAAATGAGTAGATGGGCGCGTTGTGGACCTCGACCCATTGGTGACGACCATCGTGTGTGGGGACCGTCTCGAAGGCGGTCGCCTTGGGTGGATCGGCGAAGTTGCCGTCCAAAATTTTGTCGTATAGCTTGGCGACTCGTTTGGGAGTGTTCTCGAAATGTGGGGAAGTGGGATCGCATCCGAGGGCCCTGAGTAAGTCTGCAGTGGCGTTCTGCACGTCGATGAGGTTGGCTGGTGGTAGCATTAGTTGGGCATCCTGGGTTATGGGAGATTCAAGAGTTTGTGTAGTTGCACAGATAGGGAGAAGGTGACTCCGCGTGGGGGGTTCTCAAGGAGCCAAAGACACCGGCGGAGGGCGGGATAGTAGGGTTCGTTCTTCTCGGTGTCCCATACGGGACTCAGGGTGTAGAAATCGGCTCCGAGGCCTGGAACGGGATGCCAGGTGTCTTCGCCGGTCTCGATCAGAGTCCGGATCTCGACCACGTGACCGATCAACTTGACGGGATGGCCCTTCTTTGGCGAGATCGTTACCACGTCGAAAAGATCCATGACCGAATCGGTCGTGGTGCCATTGGTCTCCAGGTGAAGGACTCGACCGAGACTCTTAATCGACCGAAGGAGTTGTTCCGACTCGTTGACCTGTCCCAGGCTGGGAATGATGTTACCCATCGCAAGTTGACCCATCGGTTCACCGCCGGTAAAGACGACTCGGTCCGCTTTTGACTCGCGTACTCGGTTGATCAGGTAGCTGAGGGATCGCAGCCTCCATTCGGGACTGCGTGCGTGAGAGCCGACTTTAGCTTTGGGCTGAGCGTGCGCCGTATCGCAAAAGTCGCAGTTGAGGTTGCAGCCCTGGAATCGGATGAACAGGGCTTGGTGGCCGGTGAATGGGCCCTCGCCTATGACGGACTCGAATATCTCGTTGATCGCATATCGACTCTCTCTGGATGCGTGCGCGCCGGGCGCGGTGTCGACTGTCATGATGCTTCTCCGTTCTGTAGGGTAATTAAGAGTGTCCGGAAAGCCGGACGTTTGGTGTATCCGCGGTGACCAGCCTTTTCGAGGGCCCGTTGGCGGACTAATTGGGATATCAGGGATCGCGCTTGCCAGCTGTCAGCTCCGCACCAGTCTTCGATATCCTCGGTGCCGACATACTGCTGAGATAGGAAGCCTTCGATCAGATCATCCAGATCATCGGGTTGAGGGGCCTGTTCTTGGAGAATGGTGGCAACGGCATCGGGGTCACGAAGGGATCGTTTGGCCAGCTCGTTTTGTGAGAATTGGTAGTATGCCGAGGATTCGCGTGAATAAACATGATGAAGGAAGTTTACGGCGAATTGTGCATGTTGGAGTTTGACACGCAGAATAGATGGCGTACGGGGTGAAATTGAATAGGTTCTGGCCGCTGCCGCCGCTGCGATTCGGGCCAGCTTGAATCTGGCGTCCTCGACCTGGACGAGGCATATTTTCGGCGAGTATAGGGCCCCCAGCTTTTGAGCTGCATCCAGAATGTGATCGGTCGCGGCGGAGGCGAACGTAACTTGCTTGGGAGTGCGGGACCATGCCCAGAGAATAAGAAGGCGTGCCAGATCCGCTGGGTACGACTGGGTAGGGGCTTCTGATTGGTGTCGTCGGTTGATGGTGGCAGCGTCCACGTCTTGAGCGCCTATCACCAACACGAAGTCGAATCGAGCGATATCTTCCGGCGCACCGACTAGGGGGGTAAGGGCTTCGATGCCGTGCGGGAAATCTTCGATACGTGAGGCATGGCCGGTACGAGCGTGGGCCCGAGGATTGGCAAGCCAGAGGAGACGGGTCCGTGAGTGAGTCGACTCAGTGATGATCTTTGTGATCTCGGCGATGCCCTCTGACCGGATCCGAGACAACCGACCGAAGTCGTTGGGCGTGAGTGCGGAACATTCATCGAGGATCACAAGTCGTTGATCGGCCGTTGGCAGCTTGCCCCATACCAACGTCCACGTGTTGTTCACTTTATGCAGCCCGCCCACGAGACCCGCGAGAGTCATATGCTCGCCCGATATGACCGACCCAAGCTGATAGGCGTTGGCGAGACCTTCGGCCACGCATCCCTTACCCGTCCTTGTATCACCGAGTATCATCACGTCCAGCCACCCCCTGGCAGCAGGGTTATCAGCGAATGGTATTCGAAGCGGTGAGTGATAGACCAGATCAATGGCAGTGTGTAAGTCGTTACGTGCGTAGATGTGAGTGTGTTCGTGAGATTGATAGGTCGCTATGTCGGCCAGTTTGGCTGTGAGTGATTCCACAGTAGGAGTGGTGGGTTGAAACGTAAGAGACAGGGCTTTAGTCTGTTCCGCGGTGAGAGTGAAATTAGTGAGCGCAGATTCGATAGAAGCGGTTCGGTGGATGAGATGCGTGACCTGTTGAGTTCGAGGATGCGGCAGCGTCCGGCCGACAAGATTATAATCAGAATTAAGCTGGAGTGCGGGGGCGTCGGGACCCTGCACCACATAGGCCTGACGAAGTGTGTACGGTTCGGCTTCGTGAGAAGAGGGGGCTTCACCCCGGAGAGATGGGGACAATAGTACTTCTTCGACTCGCCACGTTTCGAGAACTTCCGCATCCATGGACGCATTGCGCGGGACATGAGCGATCTCCTTGAATATGCCTAGTTGCTGCTTATCAGTTGTGCTGATGAGTTTGAGTAGAACGGGATCGGTCGAGAGGAATGACAGCGTCTGGTCATAGGGCTCGCCGGTCGGTGTTTTGACGGTCAGCTTAACTTTCTTAGGGGCGACGTAAGGGGTGACTGTGCGGCCCACAAGGGTGCATTGCAGAGCGGTGCTTCGATTAATATGGGTGGGGTCAGTTGCCGCGTGGAGAGTGAGAGTCCCGACCATGTCGGGGGCGGTGAGGATTGCCTTAAGTGTCGTGTCAAGTAGGGATTGAAAATCAGCCGGGGTTCGGCCTTCGCTGATGAAGTAGTCGGTGATGTCTCCTCCTCGATATGAACTATCAAGGGGAAGTTCAAGCACTCCAACGGCAACCCCAGATCGTGCAAGGTCGGTGGCGACAGACTTGGCGGCCAGCTGACCTGCGTTATCCGCATCCCACATATCGTATACAAGTATACAGGGTATTCCCAAGTCAGCAAGTGTTGTCGTCCACTCTGGGTTCCAATGTTGACATCCCCCAGTATGCGTGATAGATGGGAAACCATGTCTTCGGAGGAGTAAGGCATCGAATTCTCCTTCGCATATTATGATGTACGGGGGACGGACGGGGGTGATCGGCATCGGGTATAGGGCCGGGGTATTGTCTCCACCAACGAGGTTGACCATTTTCGGGCGCGACCCCGGCTCTGGATGGTAGCGGCGTATTGTTGAAATGCCTCGTTCAGCGAAGACAGGAAGAGTAAACCGCTCGCCATCATGGCCCACCAAGTAGCGAGCAGTAGTGGACTCGTCAAGGCCCCGCGCTCTTCGTAGGTACGAGCGATGGTACTCAGTGAGGGCGGCGTGGTATTCGAGGGCGTCATTGCGGAGTGCAGACGGTGAAGTTGTGTGGGCGACAGTGGCATCTCGTGGGCCTAGCGTGGTATCGAGATCGTTTGAGGTGAGTGTGGTAACCTTGTGTTTCTTCAAGAAGTCATAGGCTTCGGGCAATGGGATGCCTTCGCGTTTAGCGTAAAATTGAGCGGCGTTGCCAGAAGCCCCGCAGCCGTGGCACTTGAATGCTCCAGATGTTGTAACCGAACATGAAGGCGTTTGGCTGGTCTCGTCCTCATGGAAGGGGCACCGAGTATTTCGGTCGGTCGCCCCGTTGAACGTGACGCCGAATATCCCTTCAAGTGTTTTGATAGCTGCTGACGGCATGCGTTTGCGTGCTACTCGGCGTTAACGAATTGAGCAAGAATGGTGGGGAATACTGGTTTGAGCGCATCGAGTATCATCCGGGCAATTTCACGCATTTGCGGATGAGCGGCAGGAGCAAGGCGGAGAGTGAGTACGTGCATCCATTCACGGATGTTGGCCGTCATCACGATTTCCGCCTTGAGCGAGTTTGGGAGGACGGACCGGGCAATCTGGGGTGGAGCACCCTGCTCCAGCATGCCGAAATACATCCGTTCTGCGTACCCCATCGCAGACTCCCATTTCGCCTTCTGCGAGGTCCCACCAAAGCTATCAGCAAACGGCGGTGCAATCACGGTGATCTCGGATCCAAACTCACCTTTGGAGTAGTTGCAGTACCGAGTAGATTCCTGCGAGTACGAGGCAAGACGGTGTCGAACCAATTCGTGAGTGACTCCTCGGTCGCAGACAATCTTGAGAGTTGCGCTTGCGTGCTCGATAACCGAATGATGGCCGAGTTTTGTGATTTTCCCGACGAACTTCGCGGCTGATTCAGGATCGGGATCGGTCAGATAATCCTGATCAATGTAGCCCGCATTGTGGCAGGTGACGCACTGGTCTTCTATCACGTTTCCACAATCAGGACATTTAACGCGGTCCGATTTGTAGCAGATGCGTCCGGCTTGTTCTATGAGCGATTCGGGATTAGGGGTGTGGGAAAGTAGGGTGACGGATGGTTTGATGATGCGCATGAGTTTCTCCTTGCGATGATGGGTGGGGCGTATAGGACGGGTGGGGATCGAACCCAGCCTGATGCGCGGTGTGTTCACATTGCCCGAGGGCCACGATGCGACTTACTCACTCCCAGGCGTCCTACCGAGCTAGTCCCGGTTCGTGGTTAGACCAGCTCTGTCGATGCGCGGTGGTTACGGGGTGTAGTCTTCGTCGCTTTCCGGAGCGCGGGACCGGACCCGTTGTTGGAAGTACACGTTGAAGAACTCGCCGTTTTGCCTGGTCTGGACCTTAATCACCCAACTCTCTTTCTCGGCTTGAGTGAGCACTTCGCCGACCTCTTCTAAAGAGAGACGTTTGGCATTGATGCCTACTCGTGCGAGTTGCTGTTGCGTGATATCGACCTGCTTAGGCGAGCCGAGACCGTCACGTTTGGTGACGACCGTGCCCTCGTGTTCTTCCGGCTCCATGATCTCTAGCTCCCACACGAACTGGAGCTTCTGCGACGATTGGGCTCGAACCAGACCGGCCGTCTTCACGCGGGTGGTGAATGTGCCGACCGGCTTGCTCGGGTCCTGGTATGCCTGGCCTTCGTTCCATCCCGCCGTATCCATGGCGCTGACATCGACTTGTGGGAACAGGTCGTCATCAGCCGGGGCGGGATCAGCATTCGAGGCACGGGCCGGGGAGGTCGTCTTCTTCTTCGCTTTCGCTTTCGATTTTGGTTTTCTCGCCATTGGATTCTTCGCTTTCTTGAGTGTCGGGGGTGATTAGGTTGAGGAGGTATTCGCGATAGGTCGGATTGTGCTCGCTGAAGATGGTAACCATTACACCCAGAGGATTCTGCAGTGATTCCGGAAGGTCCGGCCACAGCAGGTGTGTGTTACCACCAATTGACCTTTCTATAAAGTAAGCGAGCCTCGCAAAGGCATGAGACATCTGGTGTACCAAGTCGCGAATGTCTGTTGGCATACCACGCATGGCCAGTGTGGCCAGTCTTTTGAATTCGTTGAGATGTCGTTCGGCACGTGTCAGGTGCGCGTCCGGTTGGAGGCCGGTATCGTCCCATCGGGGAGCGCCGCGTAAGGTGCGGTGTTGGTGAGCAGTGAGTTCGGAGAACAGGACTGCGATAGCAATCCACGGGTAGTCGTCATCAGGCACGAGACGTGCTAGGTGTGCGGTAAGGAAGGCCCGGCCTTCGTCAAGACCGTTTTTTGGTGGACCCTGCTTTTGATCCTCGTCCGGTTTTCTTCTTTCCTCGGGGCTTAGGTTTGGTCCCATCTTGTTTCTCCTGTGGTGGTATCATTGCAGTTTCGAGATCGGTGTATGATAGGGGGATGATGTCGCTGGTGAAGTAGTGCGCCATACGGGATCCGGCGATTGCCCAGGGGACCGGTCTGACTAAAGCGACTCGGCCGACTGTCGACTTGCCTGTCAGGTTGCCATCGGTATCCCGCGTATAGGCTTCCTTGGTGTGTGCGTATATAATCAGGTCGGAAGCACCTAGACCCCAACGCATGGCAGCAGCTCCAACGTCCGGTTCATAGCGGTCGATCTTGCCACCGGCACGATCCTGAAATTGTTTCTGACGTGGATGAGAGATCAGTACGAAACCGGGAGCGATTCGACGCGCCTCCCCGAGCCAGTAGTTGAGCTCGCGGGTGATGCGATTCCAGGCCCGGCCGTGTGGGACCTCGGATGGGTCTTCGACACCCATCTCTTCTTCGACGAACTCCTGACACATACGGACAAGGTTGTCATAGGTGTCGATGACGATGTGAGTGATAGGCTCGCCATCACCGAACTCGTGAACCTTGTTGGTGCGGGCCCATTCGACAAACTTTTGGAACTCTAGCCAACTGTCGATGGGTTGCGGTTCGCGGGTCGTGACAAAGTCTTGACCCTTCTCGGTGGCTACAAACCAGGCTCCCGGTATACCAGCGGCGAAGGTCGTTTTGCCGATCTTCGGCTCACCGTATATCCAGATCATCTTGCCATCGAGAGTAAGCGGGTGGGTACGCGGCGCATCGGGGACTTGAAATGGGGCCATTGGTTAGTCCTTGAGGGGCAGGCGACCAGTCCCTTTACATAGAGGACAGTCGGGGTTAACAGTGACACAGATGGCTCTACCACAGGTGCGTCCGGTCTTGTGAGTCAGATGGCAACACCTGATCTCCTCGCATTCGTCTACACACGGGCAGATTTCGTGGGATTCAAGGCACATGAGTGCTACTCCGGATGGGACAGGTCGGCGCGTTCTCGCTCATTAATGAGCATGCTGCCCTTAATATCGTACTGATACCACACGTTGTGATCACCGTGCAACCCTTCACGGGTGATGCGCAGACACTCAGCTTCGGTATCTGCGGTATCAAGAACTGCGGCATCTTCAGGGTTGCCGCCGTGCGCACGCCCGTCGTATAGAATGAACATGTTAGTCCTTGGGTAGTTCGGGATGAGGGACGGTTGAGGTGAATTGATGCAGCAGCGCGCTGTGTCCGGCTGTTAGGAGCTGATCAACGTGGGATATGTGACCGACTGCCATGCACAGCTCGCGATAAGGACAACCCGAGTATTGGGCGCATGAACCGAGATATTGCGGCCACTCGCACGGACGTTGTCGAAGTAGGTGTTGAATGAGATACTGCAGCATCTCTTCGGCACGTTCAATAAGGTCTGGCGTCAAGTCGACAACATCGAGAACGAAATACTTCATGGGATCGGCCGTAACCGCATCCCGCATCCGTGTGCAGAGATCGGCGAATCCCTTCTTGCCGAGTCTGTGTTGTGGTTTGATAAGAGTGTCATATACGGCCTGGATTCGCTCATCGGGACCGAGAGTCACGTTGGCATTGAGAGCTAGCATGAATGCGTATGTCAGGAGCTGCATGTCGAGGACAAGTTCAGCGCCGTCACTGTAAGCCGGTCTGCCGGCAGTCTTGTGTTCGATGACTTTGATGATGTTAGGTTTGTGGGCAACGATGGCATCCGCCTTACCACGCAGGGTGACGGTGGTACGGCTGTCGTCGTCAGTGATTAGTAGCGCCTTCAAAGGGACCTCGACCGCACGCACGTCCGGCTCGGGACCGACCAGTTGTGGTAACGAGGTGTCGAACCAACCCTGCACCATAGCCATCAGCTGAGCCCTGGCCTTTTGCGTGTCGTCATTAGAGGGCCGCAGCTCCGATAGGAGATCAAGTTCAGCCGGGTCCGCACTATCCGGGGCACCGAGTATTGCCTCGTCTAGGGATTGGAGGCCTTTGTCGATGGCATCAGCAAGCAGCACGTCGTCGTCTTCGGAGGAGTAGTTGGTGAGTGCATACTCCAGCGACTTATGGACTGCTGAACCGAGGGCTAGGGGCATGGCGAGTTTGGCAGGCGTGATACACAGGATGTAACGGTAGATGAACTTGTGGGGACAAGTGCAGTACGCCTTGAGTGACGATTGGGTAAGGGTGATCTGATCGGTCAGACCTTTGAGAGCCACATCGGGATCGCATTCGAGTAGATCCATACGAGAGACGAAATCGTTCATGTTGATAGGCATTAGAGTGTCCGTTTTGGTGGGGGGAGAGTGGAAGGGCGGCGTTTTATGTAAATGCGCTTGCATCGAGTGCAGGCGTTAATGTCGACTCCTTGATACGTGTGATAATCCAAACGCGCCCACACGTAGGTAGCGTTGTCGGGCACAGGAGGACTATCCGGAACAAACTGCACGTGCCCACGAAAAAGACAGACAAGGCGAGTAAAGACGTTGTAGACCATAAGAGCGTCCGTTCTAGTGGGGGCATTGTAGATCATAAGTAGATGGTGACCTTCACTTCCGTTGCGCGTACTTTGTCGGGATCATCGGATAGGGCATTAGCATAGGCATTGACCAGTTGGTCGACAACCGAGGACAACGACCTGCGATGAGTGCGAGCTATCTGGTCAACCTTGCGTACGGCCTCGCCATCCGGAAAGTAGATTGACCGATTGTCGCCTTGTCCAACCGCCGTTGCTTTTTTGGGTGAATGGATCTCGGGAGGAGGGGGACCAACGTGTTGACCCTTGCCGGGGTCACGTTTACGTCCCCCTGTCTTGTACGACTTGGGTTTGGGTGGTCGAGTACTCGGTGGATCAAGATTGGCCTGCTTGATCGTATCGGTCTCGGATGTGGGGCTAGTTGAACGGGTTTTGCTCACGGGATTTCTCCAGAGGGGTTGTTACCACCGAGTTGGCGAACCGTTTAAGAGTCAGAGAGATTGCGGCCTTCTCGTCCGAGTACCCAGGTGTTATCAGATCAATGAAAGTGAGGAATGGTGCTACCTGAGTTATTCGGTCGAGTCGGCCTATAGACTGGTCTCGCACATCTTGCGAGTATCTGTTGGAATAGTATATCGCCGTGTCAGCAACGACAAGTTGATTCAGTGAGCGTGAGTGACCTAAGGGCTGCACTATCACTGCCGGAGCCGGCGTCTTCTGAAATAGAGTACGGTCGAAATGATCGGACCCGTTGTACGGTTGCGGCGGGTTCGGTAGTGAGCGAAACAGATTCTTGATGTCGGCCATAATGGTAGAGCGTTCTGCAGTGAACGCAGACCACACAACGACCTTACGATTGGGGTTCTCCTGGAATAGGCGTTTGAGTGTGCGCTTCAATATGTCACGCTTACCGGCCTTATTGAACCGATGTATCTGTCTCGGTTGTTCGAGGAATGGGTTGGGAGCATTGGACTGGGGGACTTCCGCTTGGCCTGTGTAATAGAACCCTGAAAGTATCTGCATCTCTTTAGTAGCCACGGAAAGAGCGTTGGTATAGTACTCGTGCGGTTCCTCCTCCGCCAGTCGATCCCAATACACCTTCTTGCTTGAAGCGGCATGAGTAGAGAATCGCGGGACCGTCGGAATCTGGGTTGGCAGAGACCACGTCTTGCGGAGATACTCCAGACAGAATTCCTGTTGGGCTGTCAACGGGCAGGGTATCCGCGAGAACATCAGCTTTTCGGCCTTTTGCTCGTTCATTGCGGTACGACCGGCAGCGTTGAGAGTGACGCAATGATTGCGTAGGTGACGTCGGAATTCGGGATGTTTCGCGTTATCTATAGTATATCCATAATCGAGTGCAAGAAAGTAGTTGCGCAAGAATTTGTAGTATGTCTTGCCGTACGGGTTCTCGGCGGGATATAGGAACTCGAATTGTGACCATATCTCCTGCTCGCTTTCCGGCATGGGCTGACCAGCCAGCGCTATGCGCAGGGTTCCCATCATCATCGTTGTTAGAGCGAGTAGGTGTGCGGCTTTGGAACGCTTGGCTCCTGGATTCTTAATAGTCGTGGATTCATCCAGTATGAACGTGCCGGGATAACCGTATTGGATCGCATGATGTAGCAGGTTGGTGTCGGTTCGCATCCGTGAGTGAGAGATAACGATATACCCATGTCTCGGCAAACCGACCTTTAGGGTACCCGTACGCTCGTATTCACGGAGTTCGTCGATAAAGATGATATGTGGGTCCGGAATTGTAGAGTCTAGGTGATAGGCCCGAATCTCGTCTGCCCACTGGGTTATTGCGGAAGCTTCGCAGACGACCATAGCTCGCACGTGATACGGCGCTCCTCGGTTCTTGGCCGTATAGAACGCTTCCTCTGCATACTTGAGGGCTATAGGTGTCTTCCCCGCGCCAAACGGTGCGGCTAGAAGCGACCGTTGGGGTGAAAGTTGCTCAAAAAGTGGTTGTTGGTAGGGATATAATTCCAATTGCTTCTCCTTATATTTACGATATTAAATGAAAGAATCCTGCATTTCAACAGAAAATATCTTTTTTCTAAAATATTTTGAAGATAGATAAGTACGTGGGTAGGTGGTAGGGTGCACACGGATTGCGGGGTGATGACGGCGAGTTTGAGGGCGGCAAAAATAAATCGAAAATAGTTTTTGCCTTCTTCCGGATCCGGGGGTATACTTTCTAGTGAGTTAGATGAGAGTAGAAAACAACAACCGAAGGCCACTCACGGAGAAGCAGAATGAAACTCGCACACCTACCTAAAGACTGGCCCAACATCGAATGGCGCTATCCCAGTGACGACCCCACGCTTGTCGAGGAGACCCACAACGAGTACGGATACCTGATCATGCGCGTTGATGGCCTCTGGAACCTCTTACAAGACGATGATACGGTCATAGGCCGGTACTCAGAAATAGGCGACGCGATGCTCGCCGCCGAATACTCGATCATCGAATCTCTTCACGACCTTGAAGTAAAGTAGTTTACACCCCACACGGCCCCCAACCACTCACGGAGAAGTAAAATGTGGATTCGCTCAATCGCCCTTTCTGGCCTGTACGTTCACGAAACCAAGGACGCCTACATTTTCGAGATACACACCGGTCGCTACGAACTGCGCTACACCGATCACGACAAAGTCGTCCACAAACGGCACACTGCTCTCCTGCAATCTGCCAAAGCGTGGGTTAAGCGCAACCTTTCCAAAGTCCGCGATGTCCGCGCATAGTCGAAACCGCCTTCGGGCGGTCTGCAGGATCTGGCTTACCTGCACTGAGGAGACAGGCCACAACATTATCCCCCAGGAGAAGCAGAGATGAGTAAGATCGAAGTCACCGTTGAAAAGGGCAAAGGAAAAGAGGCTGACACTCTCGTGATCCGGATGCCCCTTGGCGAGCCCACGTTATCCGCCAGCAAGAAGAATATGGTAGTTGCCTCCACGCGGGGCAATCTGCCGACCGATTGCAAGATCGACGGCAATCCCCTCACTATCGGCGTTAACGCCTATTATCGCGCCTAGGAGGAGCGCGGACGATTCGGACGCACCCCCACTCCCTTCACCCCCACCATTTTGTTTGAGTACCCCCGAACGAACGGACGATTATCATGGCGAAAGGCAAACGTAAGAAGCAAGCCGAAACTACCGAAACCGTGGATACCAACGCCAGTGGCGCTCCCGCCGAGGAAGCGAAGCCCATAAGGCGCACGATCACGACGATGGCCGGTGCGAAGCATGCCAACCTATTCGATGAAGCCAAGGCCAAAGCGGCCAAGCTCGGCACCCGCCTATCCACACTCGTGTGGTTCGGTCTCAGGACTGTCCTCGACTCGGTCGAGTCGATGAGCGACATCCCGGTCGAGTTCGCGACCGTGGGTGGTGGCAAGGGCGGATTCTCCGGCTCCTCGCCGGGTTTCTGGGTCAGCTCGAATGGCAGCGTGGGCGATCCTGCGACCGTGGTCAAAGTCGTGGAAGTGCTCACGCGTACGCAAGGCGAGGGACGGACATTCTACCGCTACAAGTACTCCGGTGATGCCCTCGTGGACGGTCGCGCACGTCTCCGTGCCCAACGGCAAGCTACTGCCGCCGCCAAGAGCGATCTGTGCATGCTGGGATTGGAGGAAGATTGCCTCGAACTCGATATATGGGCCGAGCTGCAAGTGGACGCTCTGAAGGAGACTCACAATCCGGACGCCGTTCCCGAAATGGCCTCCGAGTAACCGACTAACGGCAGGAAGCGGCCGATTCACCGAGGGGGCGCAAGCCCCCTCTTTTCATAACCACGTCGAAACGAACGGAGAATGCTGTGTATGAGTTAATGATTGAGACCACTGCCCATATTGCCCACCGCCTCCTCGGACCGACTGTAGGGGAGTGTGGGAACATCCACGGGCACACATATCGCTTTCGAGCCACGTTTGCCGAAATACTCGGTGTCGCACGTAAGGACGACATGATCCAGAACTTCCGCTCGTTGAAGAAGCGCCTTGAGGCGGTCGTCAATATGTGGGATCACGCTCTCGTTCTCGGCAAGAAGGACATACTGAAAGGTCTTGTCGACAACTACGACGGCTTTGGACGAGTTGTGTTTTTGGATGGCAGCCCGACTGCCGAGAACATGGCTGAGGTGGTAGGCCAGCATCTGCACTCTTGGGCTCTAGGAGGCGTTATACGGCTCGTCTCCGTGGAAGTCTGGGAGACCGACACCTGCGCTTGCCGATACACTCCTGAGGATTGATCGGGTTTGAAATAGGCATGGATAGGTGGGGACTATCAGGGTCGGTCGCGAGGCCGATCCTGTTTTCGTGAGTGCGAAACACACGAGAAATGAAACTCATGTAAACGAATAGGATGCCGTGTAATATAATATCATACACGCCCGAGTTCAAAATTACTGGGAGCATGCGTATAGATGATAATTATGTATGGCTATATTTCGTTATTATATAGTGTCTCTGCTATAGTTGTAAAATATGTATATATGTGATAAATGCAATAATGCAATATATATATATTATCTATAAACTGTCTAGTAGTCAGTCCTACAGGTAGTGTGTAAGCTATTATATTATATTGTAATACACTACAATGTACCAGTTTCACGATTCGGTTCGATTTTGGCTTGATTTCCGAGTGGGGAAGGGGTACGATTAAGGGATGAAAGCGTTCAGTCCAGATGACAGCTTAGAAATGATGTGCCTCAAGGCCGGTCTCAATGATCGGCAAACTGTATTCGTGGCTGAATTCGCTATTGACAGCAATGCTACACGAGCTGCGTTAGCGGCGGGGTATTCGCAACGTGCCGCAACCAGCACAGGTCTGCGACTGAAGAATATAAAGAAGGTCAGATTGGTATTGGCAGCGTATAAGGAACGCGCCCTCACGCGTGCTAAGGTCGATGCCGACTATGTCATCAATGGTCTCAAGCGCGAATCCGAGTTTATGAGCGAAGGTTGTTCACACGGAGCTAGAGTTAGTGCATTAGGCAAGTTGGGAGACCATCTAGGTCTCTTCGACAGGAAGGTTCAAGTTGGTGTTGAACTATCGGGTCCCAACCAAGGACCACTCGACATTCGCTCGACCGCCGAAGGGACCACCTCCTCTGCTGACGCCAAAGTCCAGGCCATAGCAATGGAGATCGAACAACAGATGGCCCAACTCGATCTCGTTGATGAGGCACCGAGTATTTCCCCCGTTTTACCAGGCACCTCGTCTGGTGGTGATTCTGAATAGGAGAAGCCAGAGTCATGTTCACGATAATAGTCAAGTTTCAGTTTGAGGGCTTCCATCGTTGGGAGAAATGTCCTCACGGTGATGTCTCTTTCTTGCGTACTAGGCACCGTCACGTTTTTCATGTGACAGCTGAGGTGCTTATGACGCATTCGGATCGCGATGAGGAGTTCATACGGCTCAAACGCAGACTGCAGGACATATGGGACGACGGGAGCGAGCTAGGCAATAAGTCGTGTGAGCGCATCGCCGAGCAGATAGGTGCGAAGATTGAGTCTTGGAATCTGACCTGCCACATGGTCGAGGTTCTTGAAGATGGTGAGAACGGAGGACGTTGGTACAGATGAGCGTCGGTCACGAGCTAGCTATACCTAAGACTCAACTTGAGCTCGCTCGTGCGACACCGGCAGGGTTTGCAAGGCATACTAGTCAGGGGCGGTGGTTACCATATAAACACCTACTCATTCTCATCCAACACCTGCTACTGGTGTTGGCTGGTATGATTGATAATCTACTCGTGACCATGCCACCTAGGCATGGCAAGAGTGAAGTCATCAGCAAATACTTCATTGCATGGTACCTGGGCATGTACCCTCGCAATAAGGTCATACTAGGTTCGTATGGTGCTGACTTCGCCGCTGAGTGGGGTGCTAAAGTTAGAGACCTGTTAATAGAATATGGGCTCGGTCTTTTTGGAGTACGGCCTAGTCCACGCTCGTCAGCAGCGAACGCCTGGAGCTTGGTTGATGAAGCGGGCCGGGCGACTGAGGGTGGAATGGTTAGCTGCGGTGCTCGCGGACCTATTACTGGTCGTGGAGGCAACATCCTCGTAGCCGATGATCTTGTCAAGAACGACGAGGAGGCGCTGAGCGCTACCATGCGTGAAAAAACATGGGACTGGTGGCAGGCTACCTTTTCTACTCGCGGTCAACCGGGTGCCCGAACGCCCAAGATTCTAGTGATGACTCGCTGGCACGCTGACGACGTGGCAGGCCGGTTGCTCAAGCTGGCCAAAGAAGATCCAGAAGCCGATCAGTGGGCTGTGTTGAACTTGCCCGCCCTCGCTGAGGCGGGTGGTGATGTGCTGGGTCGCACCGAGGGCCAAGTGTTGTGCGCACCGATGTTCAACAGTGCACGACTGAAGAAGATGAAACACAACATGGCGCCACACTGGTGGTCGGCGCTATTCCAACAACGTCCTCAGACTGAGGGTGGTGGCATATTTAAGAAGAAGTGGTTCAAGTACTGGACATGGCGCTCACGCGAGCACCTGATAATTGATCTCGGGAACCGTGTCGCAACGGTATGGGACGGACCCCGCTTCGTAACTGTTGACCTCGCCGCCTCGCAAAAGACCACAGCTGACTTCACCGTTATGCAGGTATGGGGCTTGTATGGTGCAGGCGACACGTTACGTCTTGTGCTGCTCGATATGGAGCGTGAGCGCATGGGTGGCGAGGACTACGAGAGTCGCTGTAAGCAGTTAATGGCAAAATGGCGTCCTGCGTTCTTTGGGGTGGAAAGTGCGGCGATGCAATTGGCGATTGTGGACATCCTTCGGTCCTTCGGAATTCCTTGCCGCGAGTTGGTAGCCGATAAGGATAAAGTCGCACGTGCTATAGCCATGACTCCCTGGATGAGCGCAGGCGCTGTTTACTTCCCAGCGCATGCCGAGTGGTTAGATGACTACGAGGAAGAGTTGTTATTGTTCGACAAGGGTGACCACGACGATATGGTGGACGCCACAAGCTATGCCGCCGCACTCCTTCACGAGTTCGGCATCACCGAGATCCCAATTGGTGAGGATGTAGAGTTTGCTGAGACATAGAGAGTCCAATGCCCCACGCACCCAAAGAGAGCATACCGGAGCAGATAGACCGACCCATGTTGATGGATCGGGCGGTTGATGATCTGCCTATAGGGTTCGAGTCGTGTGCGCAGGGCTTCCCCGAGTTCAAAGATTCAATCCATGACGACCTGGATGCCGACGGTTATCAGGTCATACGTCGATGTTTTGCCACAGGCTACCCCGTACGCAAACTTGGCCTACACGTATCCTCTCGTAGACTGCAAGTGAAGGGCGAAGGTCCACTACAGCAGTCAGTACAGGACGTGCTAGACGAGATCGTCGGGGTTCGGCAATTCCTCGAAGGTATGGTCTGGGCGATAGTTGAAGGTGTCCGGTTCGCATGGACGACTTGGCACGTCAACAACGAGGGATGGCTTATCCCTCGGTTTCACGTAAAGAAGAAAAGGAAAGCCGGTGGGCGCATCACGTGGGATGGTAAGACGGTTATCCAAATCGAGGATTTGGCGCTTGTGGGAGAGGTTGAGGAGGCGTCTCCGGAAGAGACCGAAGCTCGCACCCTGCCGCGCAATCGACTCGTCATATGGCAGCCTAACGATACGGGCAATCCAGAAGGAGATACTGAGCTCGCTTGGTGGTTGTATCAGCTTGCGGAAGATGCGACGCTCAATAGGAAGAACCGAAGGCAGTATGGAGACCGTCATGGCCTCCCTCACGAGATCATAAAAAAGGCAATTGATACGGTTCGGGACTCGAAGGTACAACAGGCCCTAGGCGACGCGAAAACGGCCCTAGAAGGCCTACAGCGAGGCCAGGGTGTGTCAATGGATGCCCGCACCGCTGTCGAGCTGTTAGAGACGAAGGGAACGACTTGGCAGTATCTCCTGCAAGATGGTGAAGACATCCGCAAGATGGCGCACATCGCTGTTCTTCAGCAGGCGCTCACCTCGGAGACGTCATCGGCTGGGCCTACTGGCTCCTCACAGGTGCACCAGTCGGAAGAGATGATGGCTGTCGCTGCAATCGCTGGATCACTCGCTGAGTCGATCACGAGAGATGTCTTGCCCGAGATACTCAATCGCAACGCATACTGGTTACCTGAAGGCATGGTTGACGGCATCGAACTCGAACCGTTCGAGGAAGACCAACAACCGGACAAGACCGTATTCGATCTGTACAAGGAGGGTGAAGTCGTTCTCTCCGAGGAATTGTACGCAGCCGCAGGCGCCACACGACCTGTCGGTGTTCCTGATATAGTAAACAAACCACAACCCGAACCCTTCTCACCATTCGGCCCGTCACCGTTTGGGGGAGGAGGCGGAGGGTTTGGTGGCAATGGTAAACCTAAAAGCCCGATGCCTGGATCCGACAGCCTCGCTTCTCCGGCTGGCCAGAACGGTCCACCAAAGGCATCGGGCTCACCATTTTCTCCCGAGAACCGTCTTAAGGCGATTCGGAACAGCAAGGGTGCCCTACTGCGCGCAGCGTGGGGTGGCAACGGAGAACATCATGCCTAATCGTACCGAGAACGAACTTGTCGATCTCCGCGCTAACGGGACACCCAAACCACGCGAATCGTTTCAGACTCACAACCTCGCTAAGAAGGGTGGTGGCGGTGGCGACCGTTGGATCACAATAGGTGGCGAAGGTGGCGAACCCGGTGGTGGACGTCATGTGCAGATCGGCAGTGATGGTACGATCAAGAAAGGGTTTGGCAAAGGCAAGAAGATAGGCGACCTCGGCAAGGGTAAGACGACCGGAGAAAAATATCACGGTGGACGTGAGGGTGCCAAGAAGCGCACCAACAAGGAATGGGCACGCAAACGTAGCAAGGAGATACAGGCCAATCGTCGTCCTTCAGGTGCGAGTGGGTACAGTCGTTCGCAAGGTCGTGGTGGTTCAATGCAGGGTGGTCTCAGTTCAGAAGAACGTATAATTGCCGAATCGCAAGGAGAAGATGCTTTTGACGAAGGGGCCGAACTCTCCGATAACCCGTTCATCGGAAGTGCCCGCGAACAAGAATGGGTACGGGGTTATAAGCAGGCTCAGGAGGAGTCAGGGGGTTCATTCTCCCCGCGTGAGTCATTCACCTCGCAACCTGGAGGTGCTGAAGAAGGTTGGATGCAGCAAGGTCCTGGCGACTTCGAAGACCCATCTTCGGGTCTGCGTGTGTTCCAATCCGAAGGTGGCAACTGGGATGTCACACTCGATGATGATGAACATCTAGGCTCCTTCCCCAGTCGCGAAGCCGCACAGGCTGCAGGTCAGCAAGCCATCAACGGTGGAGGCGGCTTTGGGAGTTCGTTCGGTGACGAACCACAGCCGAGTGCTTTTGGGGAGTCGGTTATTCCAGAGGGATACAAGTGGGGAGACAAGGTGCCTGGTGAGACGTACCAGTCCAGAGCACAATTCCCCGACGATCCGCGATTGCAACAACCTGGATTGCCCCAAGCCGACCCAGGAAGACGGTTTGAGCAACCACGTGAGTCGTTTTCGTCTAGGGGTGGTGGGTCGCATGGGAGTGGATATAACCAACGCGGTGGGTTTGGGATGAAAGACCTGGCTCCGCGCACCTACACAGCTGTCAGCAATCAAGTGTCCGATCCGGCTGTTGCCGACCGCATTGCCAAGTCGGTCGGTGAGATGGGCTTGGGTGCGATGGACAATCTGGAACGTCATCTGGAGCAGGGATTCACATTGGAGACGGCTCTACGGGATATGGAAATTGATCCCTCGGCGGTGCTGAATCCCTCCTCGGGTGGAGGCATGGGTCCGAGACAGGAGTTCGAGCCGAGACGCCCACCAGGCATGTTTCAACGCGCCGTTGGTGCAATCAAGAAGAGTTGGAATGAATGGGAAGGCCGACCATTCCAGAAGGGATCTTGGGACGACTGAGCTAATCGTAGAATGTAACCATGAGCAGACGTATCAATCATCCTATTGAGGCACCGAGTATTTCGCAACGCAAGCGTGTAGAACGCTTTGTGCGTGCGGGATTGCGTGCGGTGCTAGAGGGTGACGATGTGTCTCCTGAGATGGCTGAAGAGATGGGGCGCATGATGGCCCACGCTCACCGTGAGGGACGTCGTGTGTTGCGTGCTCAGTTAACTTCGAATCAACTGCACCTGGTGCGTGCTGTAGCGCCACACAGATTAGAACGGTGGATAACGATAGGCAAGGGTCAAGCCGAGGACTCGAAAGGTCACCCCGTCCTGATTGATGATCAAGGTCGCATCATAGGCGGTGCCGTCCCCAAGCACTGGCAGAAGCATTCGTTTGACGAAGTATTCTCTGGGCCCGGTGGAGGCGCACGAGAATCGTTTGCGCAGGCCGATCCAGGTCAGTATGATGCCCCGGCTGGCCCGAGTCGTTTACCACAGCAAGATGACGAGCCTGCACCATACTGGGGAACCGACAAGCAGACGTACTACCGACCTGGACCCAATCCCACAGTCGACATGGTCGTGACTAGGGACGGTCCGAATGGTAAAGAGGTGTTGTTGATTAAACGTGCGGCGGGCGCAGCCGAAGGTGGGAAATGGGCGCTACCCGGTGGGTTCCACGATACCGAAGCTCTGAAGGGTGAAGAATGGCGTCCCGGCAAGGAGACCGCTAAGGAAGCAGCTCTGCGCGAGTTGCTGGAGGAATCGAATCTCGATGCCTCCGCTGTATCGGACAAGCTCGAACACATCGGTCTGTACGATAAGGAGGGGCGTGATCCACGCGACAATGACGAGGCTTGGGCTGTGTCGAATGCCTTCAAGGTTCATCTTGAAGGTGATCTGGCAAACCAGAACATAATGGGTATGGATGACGCCGCTGATGCCAAGTGGTTCCCAGCGGCGGCACTTCCCGACGATATCGCATTTGACCACTCCGACATTCTGAGTGATTCTGATGTAGCAACCGTTGAGTATGATCTTACTAACACTCATCTCGATTTAGAGAGGAATGCAGCTGGAGTAGTTATCGACAATCATGCCGGATGGGAAGGGCTGGCCGCACGTGACGACATTAAAGGTAGTAAGGCGAAGATCACCGCGATGCGCGAAGCGGTTGATGTTTTTACGACGTCAGGCTACACCGAGATGCGCAAAGCACAGCGGACGGGTCAAGCGCGATATCTTAAACCCGCTGGTCGTCTTATGGCAGATGAGGTACGAAATCGTAAAGAGATAGTTCGGCACGCCAACGCCGTTGAATCGTTTATTGACGGTGAAACGTTCAATCCCACAGAGGAAGTATTCCGGGGTGTTGGCAGTATGAACTTGGATATTGGGAGTAGCCCTTCTCCAGACTTCATCATGGCCAAGTTCAAAGGGCAGACCATCGACATGGGCGGAACATCCTCATGGTCAAGCGAACTCGATGTTGCTGAGGAGTTTGCAATGTCGGAAGCCTCATCATATCGTCCGCTCGTCTTCCGTACTCGCAATATCCCAGGGTCGAAAAGCGTTACCGGGTTTGGCGGCATGGCTTTCGAGCACGAAGTTGTCGTGTCCAACCGTGCTCGGTTTCGCGTTACCGGGGCTTCCTGGGGTGACTCCCCGGACGCAGAAGCCGAGTACATCATCGTAGATCTGGAGCCAGTACGTGCCAAAGCAAAACGAACCAAAAAGAAAAAGTCTCGCTCAAAGGTGGGCGAACGATCCCGAGCCAATCCGTATCTTACCCGCAAAGGGGGAGGAGAACGAGGGCGAGAGTCATTCGAGACCCACAAACTCGAACGATGGATCACCATCGGAAA
>JAAEPZ010000820.1 GCA_024231955.1 bacterium
CGAGCCAATCCGTATCTTACCCGCAAAGGGGGAGGAGAACGAGGGCGAGAGTCATTCGAGACCCACAAACTCGAACGATGGATCACCATCGGAAAGGGAGAGGGAGAGGATTCCAAGGGAAGACCCGTACTCCTAGATGACGCAGGGAACATCATCGGTGGTGCTGTGCCGAAGCATTGGCAACAGCATACCTTCGGTCAGGTGTTCTCGGGTCCAGGAGGCGGTGCGCGTGAGTCATTCGCTCAGCCGAGATTCGATCAGTACGCACAACCTGCGGGTCCGAGTCGTTTACCACAGCGGGAAGCCCAAGGTGATGCTGAGGTGGATGCACCCACAGTGTGGAAAACGACAAAACAGATTCCTGTTGCGCGACCAGAACGAACGGGTGGCCACGATGTCTCGCTGAAGAGTGCAGAGCGTACGCTTCTCAAGCGCAAGGATATGGATCGTATGTACATCCATCTCATTGAGAAGGATATCGAAGCATTCACTGAGATAGATCACTACGGAATGCAGGAATCGCAACGGATGGGCAAGCCCACTCCTTCGGCACGCCGCATAGAGCGCCTGATTCGCAATGACATGTTTGACCCTGCGCAACCGTTATATCGCGGAATGAACGGAAGTCACCTCGGACGCACACCTGCCGAGATTCTTGCGAAGCTCAACAGTGGCCCAATCAGTATGGCTGATGCCATGTCTTCTTGGTCCTCAAAAGAAGAGGTGGGTCGTAACTTCGCATTTGGGGATGAGCACGAAGCAGCCATTCTCTTCAAAACGTCGGGTGTGATGGGGTCTCGCAGTATTAGCGCGTTCTCTAACATTCCCGAAGAAGCCGAAGTGATCATATCAGAGCGTGCTCGATTCCAAGTTGTCGATCACTCAGTTGAGCAGGTGACCCAGGGGTCACGTTCTTATCAGATCTTACATGTCACGTTGGAGCCTATTCATGCCCGAGTCAAAGGACGAACCAAAAAGAAAAAGTCTCGCTCAAAGGTGGGCGAACGATCCCGAGCCAATCCGTATCTTACCCGCAAAGGGGGAGGAGAACGAGGGCGAGAGTCATTCGAGACCCACAAACTCGAACGATGGATCACCATCGGAAA
>JAAEPZ010000821.1 GCA_024231955.1 bacterium
CCTCTGGTCTCCGACCGTCGCCGTTCCAAAAGAACCGCATTCATATCCCATTTGGGGATCCTTATGCAACGCTAGGGTTTAGCCTTGGTCACGATGCCACCTTGAAGGCGCATCCGGATCATGTGGAGCTCCGCCTCTGACATGGTTCCCTTGAGGCCCAGCAACAGCCGATCGTTGAAGTGCGTCGGATCGTAGATCCCCTCCTCGTCGAGGATCAGCGTGTCACTCAGTGCGCAGATCTCCAACAGACGATGCCAGTCCGCCGAGTTGCGGGCCAGACGCGAGACTTCGAGTCCCATCACCAAGCCGACACGACCCATACTGACCTCGGTCACCATATTCTGGAAACCCACGCGGTCGGCCGTGGCCCCCGATTGCCCCTGGTCACTGTCAACGATGACGATCTGCTCAGGACGCCAGCCCAGGGCCAGCGCGCGCTCCCGCAGGCCGTACTGCCGACGAGTGCTCTCGGTATTTTCGACGACCTGGAGCAGCGACGACTGCCGAACATAAAGGCAGACGATACGCTCCAGGTGCCGAGCCGTTACTTTTGGAAAAAGACCGCCCTCTTTCATTACTACTTAGCCTCCTTTCTCCGGAGTACGATCCCGGTAAGGATCTTTGCCATTTCACCGTTCAGATCCTGTGGCAATGCCGGCTCCCCCTGGGAGCGACGCGGCGGTGGGGGTGCCGCGGTGGCATGACAAAACGAGTAGGCTTCCAGCCAAGCCGCCATGCCCTGCAGCAGGAAAACCGTAAGGCCGAGCGGCGAGCTACTGGCCTGCTGCGCCAGGACCTCCCGCCGCAGGCTCTCATAGCCCGCCACCAGATCCGCCGCGGCCAGGTTTCCCGTACCATGACTGCTGCCGTCCTGCCGCTCATCAGGAGTTTTTTTTTCGTCGTTCCAAGGCCCGCTCCAGGCTCCGGCGATGCACCTCGAGGGCATAGCGTTCCCGCACCAGATCGACCAGCCCG
>JAAEPZ010000822.1 GCA_024231955.1 bacterium
CGCGAGATGCTGAAACTCGGCGCGACTCCCATCCCGAATCCCTGGCCCATCGACTGACCCAGGCTGCGCCCGGCGCTCATCCCCGCGCTGCGAGAGACGCCGTGCGAGCGGGTCACGCCGTGTGACTCGCTGTCCGAAACCGATTCGGTGCGCGCCCACGACACCGTCTCTGCGTGAGAGGTCGTGTCCGACGACGAGTGTGTGCTGGACGAAAAGCTCGATCTCCCCGACGTGACGGTCACGGAACGAGCGACGCCATCGGCGCTCGATGTGCCCTGTGATTCAGTGTGCGCTTCCGACTCGGTGTCGGCCACCGAGTTGGTGGTGGATGCAAATGAACTGTTGGAGCTTGACTGCGTCACGGTCTGGTGTGCCGGGGTGTGGGACCAGGACGAACTCTGGCCGCTCGACATACCCCCGGAGATAGAACTGCTGTGCCCGTCCGACACACCGCTGCTCACCTGCTCGCTCTCGGCGTGCCCCTCCGACTCGCTGTGCTGGACGCCCTCGGTGGCGCTCTCCTGCCAACTGCCGCCCACGACCCCGATACCGGCTTGCGTCCCTCCACCTTGTGTGTGCCCGCCGCTGCGCCCGTCCGACACGCCGGCGGATTCGGTCACCCCGCTCGATTGGCCGCTGCTCTCGGTGTGCGAGCTGCCCGCCGAAAAGCTCATACTCTGGCCGCTCGATTGGCTGCCCCCGGTCGAGGTGATCGCCGGGACGCTGCTCACCGTCGTGCTGTTGGTGCTGCCGCCGCCGCGAGATGATGCCCGTCCCACGGTGTGGGCGTGGCCGGTGCTGTCCGCCGTACCCTGGCTTTCGCCGTCCACGTGGGACGTGCTGTCCGACACGCTCACCGACTGGCTCTTTGCACTGCCCGACGAGTGGGCGTTACCGACCGTGTGCGACCTGCCGTCGGTCACGCTGCGCCCCGTGGTCGTGCCGCGCCCTTCGATGTGGGTGGTCGATTCTGAATCCGCCACGCCGTCCGAAATCGATTCGGCCTGGGAGCGTCCGTACGCTGTGCCCACGCTGCGGGCCAATTGGCTCGAAAGCGAGAACGGGATCGCCAGCCCCGCCGAGACCGACTCGGCCCCCGTCTGCTGGCTGGCCGGGACTGATGCCTCGGCCGCAGCCCCCGCCAACATCCGCGCCAGATCACTCTGTGCCAGACGCGAGGCCAACGTGATCGCCAGGAACTCTTCCTGCACCGTCGCCATCGCCCGGCAGAACATCTCTGACTGCTGCTCGGTAGCCAGGGTGTCGTCCGGCTGGCGGGCTACCTCTCCCGGCCCCTCGCGCCCCATCCCGCGCGGCCCCTGCCGGGGTTCCGGCTGCCCGATCACGACCAACGCGTGCGGGAAATCGTGCAGCGCCTGGCGCATCCATTCCGCCAATTGGATCGTCAATGGGGCCAGGCGCGATTGGGCAAAGTTGCTCATCGCCCCGCGCATCGCCGCCATGCCCAACGTCGCGTTGCGCCGCGCCCCGTCGAGGTCCTCTCCCAGCCCGACCGTGCCATATAGTTGGAGCACGCCCAGGGGAGGATCGTGAAATATCCCGGCCTTGATCTCGGTCAGGTCGTACTCGGCGGTGCGCTGGTTATACAGACCCGTCAGCACGGTCCGCATCCGGTTCACCAACCCCGCTTCCATCCGCGCTTCCTGGGGCAGGTATCGCAGCGCGCGCAGGCAGACCACGCGCCACAGGTCGTGCTCGCGCCCATTCTCCCGCTCTCGGACGTGGAACCAGAGATATTCGAGTTCGTCCTTACCGCCCGCAAACTCCATCCCGTTATCCAGGATGGTCAGATCGTCGGGCAGCGCTGAACTTTGCTTGCGAAACATCCGCTATCCCTCCCCTCGTCCGCGCAGTTGGCGGATGCGTGCCTCGACCGTCATCCACGGGCTGACGCGCGTCTTGGAGTGGACGGCGAAACGCTGGGCGACGTATCCAAAGTACATCAGCGGCCCGATGACCCACAGTACCGTCGCCGCGTAGGGTGTGATGCTGCCCACGACCGCCGCCTCCAACGCCGCCCCCGCGCCCGGCTGGCCCAGGTTGCGTGACCAGGCGGCCAACGCCTGCGGGCTGAGTTCCGAGCGCATCAGCAAAAAGAACCCGGCCACCGCCGCCGTGTACACGGCTAACATCCACTTGAGGCGCGAGAGCATCTGCGCCCGCTCCATCGGAATCGCCAGCGGCGTCAGCAGCAATGTCGCCCACATCGCCAAGCCGATCAGTGGGATCGGAGAGGGCGAGATCAGCCCCACCACCGTCCAGGCGGCGGCCAGCCCGACCGTGCCCAGGTACACACTGCCCGATTCCTGCTGCACCTTTCCCCGTCCGTGCCGCCGCGCCCGATGCCCCGCCTGGCGGGCGATCTCACCATCGAGGAGCGCGAGCACCCCCACCGCCAGCGGCCAGGTCAGTGCCACCAACGCCTGATCCCAAAACCAATACAACAGGGCCATAAATCCATTGCCCATCAGGGTCAACCCGTCCACAATGCCCATCCCTACCCGCTGCCAGTCCACAAAACTCCTCCCGTCACTATAAGCGAAGCGGCGTCACCTTGTCACTATAAGCGAAGCGGCGTCACCCTGTCACCTTGTCCCCAAGTCCCCCATCCAGGTACTCGACCAGGTGCTTGATCCTGAAGCGAAACGCCCCGGCGGGGGTCCGGTATGCGTGGGTCAGCCGTCCGTCGTTGGCCATCCGCACCACGGTGGTGCGACTGACGCCCAGAGCGAACGCGATCTGCCCGGTGCCGACCAGCAGGTTGGCGACCACGTCGTGCAGTGGGGACTCTCGTTTGTCTTGACTCATCTCGAACCTCTCGAACAAAAAACGACCTGACGGGTAGAGGCGCGCGTACTGCGCCTCTCGTCAGGTCGTACTATTTCCATTAGGCCACGTGATGTCTGCATCACGCCGATGTATCCATCGCGTAGCCGTAGGGTTTAGGTTGGACCGATTTGCTTTGCTTTTGTTATACTGCTATGTAGAATGTCTGCCGGTTTCCGCTTCCGTTCCTGTCCTCGATCTTGTCTGGCAGTCTCCCGTGCATCACCAGGAAATCAACCAACTTGTCGTTATTCTTTGGAGCCAAGTATTCGTCGCCGTACCACAGTTTGAACTCGCGCGCGGGCCGGTTCGCCCTGCCGCCGAGGATCTCGTACACGTACTGGCGCACGCCCACCGCCGCGATGCGTCTGCGGCACAGCGAAGCGATCGCACGTAGTGTCGCCTCGTCTCGGTCAGGCAGGCCGTATTGGGCCAGGATGCTCCTGGCTCGCAGCAGCACCCGCGTCTCTTGGACTCCTGGTACGTTTCCTGTCATCATCGTTGGATAGGATAACACATTCGACCAACTGGGTCAAATTTTTGAGGGGTTTTTGGTATAGTACCTTTGTACTATTGGGGGGAAGGGATTTGTAAGCGGTGATTTGCATTGCCTGGCTTGTTGTGCTACAATCTCTTTGGAAGAAAAATGCCTCACGGCTGGACAAGAGCCGGAGGCACAACCCTGGCGCGGTGTGGGCGCCGAGTTGTGCATAGTGTACCATAAGCGCCCATCCCGCGCAAGGATGGGCGTTTCGTTTTCTATCACTGGTCTCCACCATGACTCAATATATATCTACCGACAACCTGACACCCAAAGAAATCCGTATAATCCTTGGCCTACGACTCTTGATCGCCCGTGCTGCTAACAAGGACAGTTTGGCATGGTGGGATGACGAGTCATTTAGCACGCACGCTGAGTTTCTTTTGGACCGCATCTTTCCAATGGCTCCTCCCCTGGCCGCTCGGAGCCTGTCTTTGGCTGCTGCCATAGCGCGCCATCGGGCCGCTTGTACTGAGGAGACCCTGCACCTCTACCATCTCGACTTTGACAATCAAGACGGGCTTGCCCTGCGTTTCGAGCCGCTGCTTCCCGTCCCTGTACCAGAGGAGCCGATCACAACGCTGGAGACGCTGCGCCAGCATTTGATTGACCTGACGGGAAACCCCGTACACTATACCGTTGACAGAAAGACGAGCACACACGGATTGCAGATCGAGATTCCACCTTGCCCACCCGGTACCTCGCCGCTGGCGCACCGAGCGCAGGCATTGGCCTGGGCCTATCTGGAGAGCGCGCCTGGAGCGCCAGTATTTCCATTCTGTTTGGAGTAAAGACTTGACCGAATCACCCGTCCCCATCTATACCAGCCGCATCATCAAAGCCAGCGCCCTGATCGCCGACACCAAGGTTCTGCTGGCTGAGTGGAACCTGACCCAATCGATAGCGGAAAATCTCGCCCGCGCCCGGCGGGAGAATATCTTTGGCAAGGCCTCGCGCAAGCGCGTGGAAGACGTTCTGCGCATCTTTCGCCAGCGCTACTTTGACGACGCCGACGTCGGCACGGCGCTGGTGACGCTGACCCAGAACAGTGCGCCAGCCCAATGGATTGACCCACTACTCTACTTTTTCTCGGCTCAGAACGACCGCACGCTGCGGGACATTGTCGTCGAGGTGCTCTACGAGCGGCATCGGGCAGGTTACACCGACTTGCCCATACAGGTTGTGCTGCGCGCCGTCCGCGACTGGGTTGCCGAGGGCAAAACGACGACGCGCTGGGGTGAAGGCACAATCGAGCGCGTAGCACAGGGCTTGACAGCCACGCTGCGCGACTTTGGGGTGCTCCAGGGAGCCGTCAACAAGCGCCTGACGCCGATCTATCTCCCCACGCCATCGTTCGCCCTGATCGCCCTCTGGCTCCAACAGCGCGAGCGTTCCGGCCACCTCATCCTGCAAAGCGACGACTGGCGGCTCTTTTTTCTGCCCGTCGAAGGAGTGGAGCGTTTCTTTATCGAGGCCCACCAAGAGCACATGTTGGCCTACCACGCGGCTGGATCGGTGATCCGCATCGAGTTCCCGGTCGATAATATGACGGAGTATGCGAATGCCCTCCTCACGAATCAAAGAGCGCGTTAGAATCCTGGAGACGCACCTGAAAGCGTCTCCGATGCAGCATTACAGCTATGCCGATCTTCCCTTTGCCGTCTTTTGTTACCCGCCCAGGCAAGAGTGGGCTATGCGGCGCGAGATTGATCTGCTCAAGACCCGGCTGGAGAACGATACCCAACGCGAAATCATGTTCATCTCCCTGGCCGAACTGATGTGGCAGTCTGTTGATGAGAGTGAGGGGATCGAGGAAGTGGTGGCCCTGGAACGCCAGGATGGCTTTGAGAAAGCTCAAGATCAAGTGCAGGACTATCTCTCCGATCCGGACTGGCGGCCTCTACGAGACCTCCTGGCCGACCGGCTGGCCGAACTCGACCCCAACCGCCATCTCGTCTTTATCGTGCGGGCCGGGGCGCTCTCTCCCAACATCTACCGCGTGTCCAAATTGCTGGACGAGATGAAGGGCCGCACCCGCGTGCCCTGTGTGCTCTTTATGCCTGCCACGACCGAGGGTAAAACGAGCCTGCGTTTTATGGGCATCGCGGAAAACGAGGGGCGAGGGAGTTATCACACAAAAGTGTACGCAGAATAGCGCGAGACGTAAAGGAGCAGGCAGTGGCGCAAGCGTTAACCGATAGCCAACGGAGGATAATCCACGATTTGGCCCTTGATGCTCGCGAGTTGCTGACCCGCGAGGCGCGGGAACTGCTGGAGGGAACCTACGGCCTCTATGCCGATGGACAGCTCGACCCGCCGGAAAAGCTGCCCCAGGTGCAGGCCGACCTCGAAACCGGCGAGACCTACCACCGCATGGTCCGCTTCCTGGAGGATGAGGCCAGCGCGGGACTGGGCCGCCCCGATGCGGTGGAAAAGCTGGTCAAGGAGACCGCCTTTACGCACCTGAACCGGCTGGTGGCCTTCAAGATGATGGAGGCCCGCAAGCTGATCCGGGGCACGCTGGACAGGGGCAGCGATTCGAACGGCTTTAAATTCTACCTGGCCGACTCCGCCCACGCCGACGATATGGCCCGCTACGAGCACGGCGACGCCGACACCGCCTACCGCCATTTTTTGCTCTGGCAGGCCGGGCAGGTGGCACAAGAGGTGCGCGTGCTCTTTGACCCCGACACATTGCCCAGCCGCCTCTTTCCCCGTTCGCGGGCGCTGCGCGCGCTGCTGGATTTGCTCAACCAGCCGGGGCTGGCCGACGCCTGGCACGCCGACGAGACGGTTGGGTGGGTGTACCAGTTCTTTAACGAACGGGAAAAGGCCGATGTTTTCGAGCGGCTCTACAAGCAAAAGCAAAAGCTGCGCTCGCAGGACATACCGGCAGCCACGCAACTCTTTACCCCCAACTGGATCGTGCGTTTCCTGGTGCAGAACACGCTAGGGCGGACCTGGGCACAGATGCACCCCGATACCCGGTTGGCCGGCACTGATCTCCTTGACTACCTGGTGCCCCTGGAAGGCGCGGTACCCTCCGAATCCCTGCGACCGGTCAAAGAGATCACGTTGCTCGACCCGGCATGCGGGACGATGCATTTCGGCCTGGTAGCTTTTGACCTCTTTGCCGCAATGTACCGGGAGGAACTGGAACGCGCCGGGGAGCCAGGCTGGCCCGAGACACCCTCGGTGAGCGACGCAGCCGAGATCCCGGCAGCGATTATCAGACACAACATCTTTGGAATTGACATTGACCTGCGGGCGGTGCAGCTTTCGGCGCTGGCGCTGTATCTCAAGGCCAAGTCGCTGAACCCCAAGGCCCGTATCACCGGTAGTAACCTGGCCTGCGCCGACGTATTGCCTCTGAATGGCGCTCGTTTGGGCACATTTCTGCGCGAGGCGCGTTTCACGCGGCCTATTTATGAACGCTTGATCCGGGCGCTGTGGGAGCGGCTGCGGGATGTGAACCAACTAGGCTCGCTGCTGCGACTGGAACGGGAACTGGGCGACCTGATCGCGCAAGAGCGCGCCCAGTACGAGAAAGCACCTCTCTTTGCCGGGTTGCCGGGCGAGTTTGAGCGCGAAGCAGCCGAGGAAGAGTTCTGGGGAATCATCTCGGCGCAAATCGTGCAAGGGCTGGACGAGTTTGCTCGCCAGCAGGCTCAAGCAGGAGTGGACCAAACCTTCTTCACTGGCGAGGCAATCAAGGGACTGCGATTGTTAGAGTTGATGTTGCGTCGCTATGATGTGGTGGTCGCCAATCCTCCCTATTCGGGCAGGCGCAACCTCAATGATACTATCGCCAGCTATCTGAGTAAAGGTTACCCCAAAGCTAAAGGTGATCTATACACAGCCTTCATCCAACGGTGCGGTGAGTTTGTATGCGATAGAGGACGGATCGGAATGCTGACAATTCATTCATTCATGTTCCTCTCGTCTTCTGCATCTCTTCGCAAATGGTTAGATGACAGTTTTGCAATTGAGGCTGTCAATCATCCAGGTCCGTGTACTATTATGCATCTAAGTAATCCTAGTGCCCAAGGCTTTGTTGCATTTTGCTTGCGGACCAGAAAGTTATCTGACAATCCCATAGGAACATACTTCCGACTTGTGAATGCTCCAGATGGAGCCAGCAAGCGCCCGGCTTTAGAGAAGGCACTGTTGGACGGCAGCAATACTTACCGGGTAGCTCAATATCGTTTCAGTTCAATCCCTGGCAGTCCGTGGGTGTACTGGATAAGTGAATCCATCTATGATACATTCAAGAAACTGCCTGGATTAGGTGATATAGTTCACCCGCGTGTGGGCACACAGACTGGTGACAATGCTCGTTTCTTGAGATTCTGGTGGGAGGTGGGAAGCATTCGAATAGGTTTTGCGTGCAGCAGTTGGGATGACGCTCTTTCGACTTCCAAAGTTTGGTTTCCGTATATGAAGGGCGGGAAATACTGGAAGTGGTATGGAAATCAAGACTATGTGATCAATTGGCACAACAACGCTGAGGAAATAGCCTCTTCTTATCCATCTGCTGTCATTCGTAACCCAAATCACTACTTCAAGGAGGGAGTGACGTGGTCTGATCTTGGTACTAAAGGCTTCGGCGTGCGCTACTTGCCACCGGGATTTGTCTTTGATGTCAAAGGTTCATCCGGCTTTCCTTCTATTGAATTGATTTTCACTGTACTGTCCATAATGAACTCATCTTGGATGGCTGTTGCTCTGAGTATGCTTAACCCAACTATATCATTTCAAGTTGGCGATATTGCGCGAGTACCTTTCAACCAACCAGATGAATCTCAGTGGGCACTTCTTGATCAGATGTCGCAGTCCGCTGTGGGAATTCGTCAGTGGGAGACAATGACCAACGAAACTACCTTTGATTTCGTTACTCCAGTATACTGGAGTAACAATTTTGGCAACCTAGTCACCGCCCAAGCTCACCTCTCTGCGCTAGAAGCCCAAATCGACGACCAAGTCTACCACCTCTACAACATCAGCGACAAAGACCGCGCCGCCATCGAAACCGAACTGGCCGGAGGCTCCTCAGCGGACAAAGGAAGCGATACCAAACCCAAACCCCCAATGACCGCCCAAGAACTCACCGTCCGCTGGATCTCCTACGCAGTAGGCATCATCCTGAGCCGTTTCCAGCCGGGCATCCCCGGCGAATTAGGTTCCGCCATCTACCGCCAGGAAGACTTTGCCGTCGGTTCCCTCCCCGCCCCCGACGAGGCCGAATTCGACCAACTCGTCGGCCCGGCGGAGCGATTTGCCTATGTGGACGAAAGCGGCGGCCGCCACCTCTTCTCCGCCGAGATCGAGGCTGCCCTGCAAGCCCTGGCTCTGCCCGATGGCATCGCCGTGCTGGACGAGGGGCACGAGCGCGACCTGCCCGCGCTGGTCGAGAAGGCGCTCGCGCTGATGTGGGGCGCGGAGGCCGCGCAGGAGATCATCGCCGAGGGCGCTGGCGGCAACCTGCGCCGCTTCCTCGAACGCGACTTTTTCACCAGGTGGCACATGCGCTGGTATCGCAAGCGCCCCGTCTACTGGCCGTTGCAGTCGGCGCGGCGGAGCTATGGCTTTGTGCTCTTTCACGAGCGCGTGGACAGGGCCATCCTCTACGCCCTCCAGCGCGAGTACCTGGACCACAAGCTGAACGGCCTGCAATTGCGGATCGGCGACCTGCGGGCGCAATTGGAGGGCCAAGAGGGCCGCGCGCGCAAGCAGGTGGAGCGCCAGATAGACAAAAGCACCCAACTCTTGGACGAGATTGCCGAGTTTGCCAAGACGATGGAGCGGATCGTGCGCGCGGGCTACGAACCAGCCCCGGATTGGATCGACGATGGCGTGATCCTGCGTTTGGCCCCGCTGTGGGAGTTGATCCCCGTATGGAAGAGCGAGCCGAAAAAGTATTGGGAGCGTCTCCAGCGCGGCGACTATGATTGGAGCCACGTCGCGATGCACTATTGGCCCGAGCGGGCGCGGGAAAAGTGCAAGACGAATAAGAGCTATGCTATCGCTCACGGGCACGAAGAATGGTATCAAGACGAGTAGGAGGGTAAAGGTGGATTTCAAGCTATTTGTGGATACATTGCTCACAGGCACACCTGTTGCTATCTTGGTGGCTGCTGTTGGCGTCATCTGGCAACTGGTCTATACGCGCAGTCGCGACAAGTTGCACGATGAGCAGATTCGGCGGGAACGTGACCTTGAGGATCGCAAGTTTGAGCACCAGAAGGCACTCGAAAAATTAAAGTTTCAGTATGAACAGCGGCGTTGGCGTGAGCAACTGGCCCATGACGTCACCTTGTCATTGGTCGAGGCGCGAGTTGAGGAATATGCCAAGGTGTGGCAACACGTCAAGCGCATCGCTATAAGCCAGCGCGATAAAGGTGATCTCACCCCAAAGATAACCAAAGAGGTCGCCACAGAGATCCAAGAATGGCGGTATGACAGAGGGGGATTATTGGCTGAATCAACTACTCGGGACGTGGCATACGCTTTCCAAAAGGCATTATGGGAATATGATGGCAAGTCTCGACAACCCAACAAGCGTATGAGGTCTGCCCGCAATCTATTCCTCAGAGCATTGAGATCTGATATAGCACTAGGCGAAGATGTGCAAGGAAAGACGATTTATGAGATTGCCGAAGAGCGACAAGGGATTCGCCGAGAGCTAAAGGAACTTCAGACTCAACTTGGTATTACGACTGAATAGTTTGTCGTTCACCATCGCACGCAGACGTGAGAAGCAGCATAGGGGGATATAGTGGGAGAGTCTATGGACAATCAAAAATCAATGACCCTGGAACAAGCCCGCGATGTGATGTGGCTGCGCAACAAATATCGTCCCCTGGGGGAACTATTCGACGAAGGATTCCTCAATCGACGCCGCCTGGAATGGGCGGCCGCCAATGCCTACAAACCCGAGTTGAAACAAGCGGCGGCTGTGATCCTCGATTGGATGAACCGGACGCCAGCGGCCCCGGCCCAGGAACCCGTCTCACCCCCTCCATCTGGCGCACAACAACTACCGACAGTCGAGGCCGGGGTCACAATTGAGCAGGCCCGCGCCACCCTGTGGCCGCTCAAACCGTTCAAAGGTCAACCGATGGGGAATTTGGTGAATAGCCACCAGTTGACCCTCAAAGACCTGGGATATGCCATCGAAAATGCGTGGGAGCAAAGCGTGCGGCAAGCGGCCATCGTCTTGATGGCTCTGCGCTTGAACCAGGTTGTGAAGGAACCCCCACCGCCCGCAGGCCCACTAAAGGTCGTCTCTGGCGGGAGAAGCTATGCCGAACGGAGGCAGTTTTTCCTGACATTGATTCAGGGGACCATTTCTGGGGCAGCCCTGGGGATTTTGATCTTGTTCACGCTTCAGTCATTCATCAAAAGAACCACCTCACCGCCAAGCCAAGCACCGGAAGAGGTATTTGGATCACCCGAGAGTATAGTTGCCCTGGTTATCGTGTTAGCCTTGTTGATCGGTGTATCGTGGTTGAGCTATTACCTGTTCAAACTGGCCTTTGACAAGTTGGATAAACAAATAGACAACTATCGCAAAGGCCAAAAGGGCGAAGATCAAGTCGTCGACGTCATGCGCCAGAACCTGGATGGGCACTGGACCCTGTTTCGAAACGTGACCCTGCCCGGACGAAACAAGGCCGACATTGACGCCGTACTCGTCGGCCCGCCTGGCGTGTGGGCGTTGGAGGTCAAGGCATTCACCGGCGAATACAAGAACATTGGCGAGCATTGGCAGATTCGCGCCGGAGGCTGGAAACTGCTCAAATCAAGCCCGAGCCGTCAGGCCCAGAACAATGCAGTTCGTCTGTCGAATTTCTTCAAAGCGGACGGGATCAAACAGTGGGTGACCGCCGTAGTGGTCTGGGCTAACCGCGAAAGTCCATTATCGGTAGAGAACCCAATGGTCGCCGTCTGGACCTTTGACCGTCTGCCAGACGAGTTGGGCAATATATGGCAGGGTCAAGAGACGAAAGAGTCGATACGAACGCGCATCGTGGAAAAGCTAAGCAAACTGTGTCAAAGAGATGAGGAGGCCAATTAATGCAAACCATCGCCGAGTTGTTATCCCGCGACCTCTCGCAGCCCATCGAAGAGGTCATCAAACTCGATCAGCAGGACGAAAAAACCGTCCACACCGAGATCACCGAGTACGTAGCTACCGACCGGATCAAGGGCCAGTACCGCGAGATATTGCAGGCCATCGCCGACGCGCCCGGCGACCCGACCGAGGGCGTGGGCGTCTGGATCTCGGGCTTTTTTGGCTCCGGCAAATCGTCCTTTGCCAAGAACCTGGGTTACGTCCTCTCCAACCGGGAGGTGCTAAATCGGCCCGCGGCCCAACTCTTTATCCAACAGTTGCAGACGCAATCGCCGGGCGACCCGGACGTTGAGCGCATCGGCCACCTGGTGAGCTTTATCAACAGCCGTTTCGATGCCCACGTCATCATGTTCGACGTGCAGGTGGACCGGGCGGTCCGCCGCACCACCGAGCCGATTGCCGAGATCATGTACTCGGTGCTCTTGCGCGAACTCGACTATGCCAAGGATTATGACGTGGCCGCTTTAGAGATCGAGTTGGAGGGCGAGGGCCGCCTGGCCGAGTTTGTGCAGGCTTGCGCGGCCACATACAGCGAACAGATTGGCAAAGGAATGCCGGCGGATGCGATCCCGCCCACGCTGGCGAATGTGCCGCCGGAAGCGTATGCCGTGTGGCGACGGGTGCGCAAAGGGGCGCAGCGCGTCCAGCGGGCCAGCGCAGTGCTGCACGAGATCGACCCGAGCACATACCACACGCCCGATTCGTGGGCCGCATCGCTTCAACAAGAGGCCGACATCACCATCCGCACCCTGGTGGACCGCACCTTTGAACTGACCGCCCGCCGCCGTCCCGGCCATACTATGATCTTTATCATCGACGAGGTGGGCCAGTACGTGGCCCGCAGCGCCGAAAAGATCGAGAACCTGCGCGCCGTGGTAGAGCACTTTGGCCAGGAGAGCAAGAACCGGGTGCTGGCGGGCCAGGCGGTCGCGCCGGTGTGGGTGATCGTCACCTCCCAGGAAAAGCTGAGCGAAGTGGTGGCGGCCATCGACGACAAACGGGTCGAACTGGCCAAGCTGCAAGACCGTTTCCCGATCCGCATCGATATGGCCCCGGCAGACATCCGCGAGGTGGCCACCCGGCGCGTGCTGGCCAAAAAGCCCGCCGCCGAGCCGGTGCTGCGCCAACACTTTGAGCAGGCCAAGACCGTGCTCCAGACCCACACCAGGCTAGAGCGCACCGCCCGTGATTCCCAAGTCAGCGCCGATCAGTTCGTCCAGTTCTACCCCTACCTGCCCCACTTTGTGGACCTCTCCATCGACATCGTGTCGGGCATCCGCTTGCAGCCGGGCGCGCCCAAGCACATTGGCGGCTCTAACCGCACCATCATCAAACAGGCCTACGAGATGCTGGTCAGTGACCGCGTTGGCCTGGCCGGAGAGCCTGTCGGCACACTGGTCAGCCTGGACCGCATCTTTGACCTGATCGAGGGAAACCTGTCGAGCGAAAAACAAAAGGACATCACCGACATCGCCCAACGCTGGCCCCAGTCTCCCTGGACAGCGCGCACCGCCAAAGCCATCGCCCTGCTCGAATACGTGCGCGACCTGCCCCGCACCAACGAAAACCTGGCGGCGCTGCTCTACCGCGAACTTGGCGACGCATCTCCCCTGCCCCAGGTGCAAGAGGCCATAAAAGCACTGCGCGAGGCCGACTTTGTCCGCCTGACCGAGAACGGATGGAAGTTGCAGACCGCGCAGGAAAAATCCTGGACCGCCGAGCGAAACGCCCACAGCCCCAACCGCAAGCAGCAGAACGACATCCTGGACAACCGGCTGCAAAGGATTTTCTCCGAGCCTGGCCGGGCGCGCTATCGCTACGGCAACCTGCGCAACTTTCGGGTCGGCGTGACGTGGAACAACCGGGCCATCACCTCCGGCGAGGTCCACGTGCCGCTGATACTGTGTATGGCCGACGGGCCGGACGTCTTTCAGGAGACGTGCGATCAGGTCCGCGACGACAGCCGGGCCGAGCCGCACCAGAACGACGTTTTTTGGGTCATGAGCCTGGTCACCGAGATTGACGAGGTCGTGGCAGAGATCTATCGTTCCCGGCAGATGGTGGGCAAATATGACCAACTTCGCGCCCAGGGCAAGATCACCAACGAGGAAGCGTCGAGCCTGGCGGCGGAAAAGACCGAGGTGCTGCGCCTGGAGGAACGGCTCAAAGACCGGCTGGAAAAAGCGCTGGCCGACGGCAAAGGATTCTTCCGGGGCGTCTCCAAGGATGGCGCTGCTCTGGGCAAGACGTTGAACGAGATACTCAAATCGCTCTTTAACTATGCCGTGCCCGACCTCTACCCCAAGCTAGAGATGGGCGCTCGCCCGCTCAAGGGGACCGAGGCGGCAGAGATCCTCAAGGCGGCCAACCTCAACGGGCTGCCCAAGGTCTTTTACGCCCCGCCCGACGGGTTGGAATTGGCGGTCAAAGAGGGAACAAAGTACGTGGTCAATGCCAACGCCCCCATCGTCAAAGAGGTGACCGATTATCTGGCCAGCGAGCACTCGTATGGCAACAAAGTCACCGGCCGGACGATGGAGAACCACTTTGGCTCCATCGGCTACGGTTGGGAGCGGGAGATATTGTGGCTGGTGCTGGCGACGCTGCTGCGCGGCGGAGCCATCGAGGTCACCTACCAGGGACGGCGCTACCGCAATCACCTGGACCCGCAGGTGCGCGTGCCCTTTGGCGCTACCAACGCCTTCCGGGCAGCGTCCTTTGCGCCGCGCAAAGCGCCCGATCTGCGGACATTGGTGGCCGCCGCCCGGCGCTACGAAGACCTCACCGGCGAAGAGGTGGATGTGGAAGAAAGCGCCATCGCCCAGGCATTCCAGCACCTGGCCCGCGCCGAGTTGGAGGCTCTGCTGCCGGTGGAGGCGACCATCCGCGCCCACCGCATCCCACTGACCCCGGTGCTGCAAGAGTATCGCACTACATTGGAAATGATCATTACCAGCGCGTCGGATGACTGTGTCAACACCCTGTCGGACGAGGGGGCCAGCTTTCAGCAGGCACGGGATCAGATTGCCACCATCCGCCAGGCGACCGGCGAGACAGGGCTGGCCCGCCTGCGCCAGATGCGGAGCGCCACACAGCAGATATATCCACTGCTCCAGGCCGAGGGACTGAACGGCAACCTGGCCGACCAAGCCCAGGTCTTGCAGGAGCGGCTGGATGACGGCACTTTTTACCAGGTATCGGCCGGATTGAACGAGGCGCTGGCATCCCTGGAGACGACCTACCACGACCTGTACCTGGCACGCCACAGCGAGCGTGCGGACGATTTTGCGGTGGCGGTTGACAGCATCAAGGCTCTGCCCGACTGGGCGCTGGTGCCAGGGGAGATGCAAGAAATCCTATTGAAACCCCTGGCGGATCGGATCCACGCCCCGGACTTGCCGGAGGGGAAATTGCGCTGTATCATCTGCCGGGCCAGCCTGGCAGAGATGGCGTCTGACCTGGCGGCGGTGGATGGGCTGCGCTCTAACGTGCTGTGGCGAGTGCAGGAACTGACCGCGCCGGAGGAGAAAATCGAGCGGGTGCGGGTTTCAGACGTGGCGGGCGTCGGGCAGACGTTGAGCACACCCGAGGAGGTGGAAGAACTGGTGGAACAGTTGCGCGATCATTTGCTCAAGCTGGTCGCTGCGGGCATCAAAGTGGTGTTGGAGTAGAATGATGGCTGCGATAGCCCCACTCGCAACGCTCAGCCCCAGGCAGACCTTTGAGGACAATATGCGACCGGCCACGTTATTGTTGCGCGTCTACCGCTTGCTCGACTCGAACGACAAGGTCCAGACCGAAGGCGAGTTGGTCACCGCCTTGCGTGGGATCACGCAAGCCTCGGCAGACGAATACCTGATGCTGATCTATAACGAGGTCTTTTTGGGCCTGGTGCGCGAGCGCGCCCAGTTGCCCCCTTCGACGCTGCGCCAGGCCACGCTCTGCCACCTGCTGCGCCAGTCCGTCGTTGCCTCGTGCACGGCGTTGGAGACCTATCTGCCCGCGTTGCTGCGGGCCAACCTGCCGGTGATGATCCGCGCCCGTGGGCGTGATTTTGTGCCACGCGGCGACCAGACCTTTCAGGAATACTTTGCCGACTTGCAGTTCAGCCTCGACGATACGTTGCGGCTTTTGGGCGATGAAAATGCGCCAGAGTATATTTCTAACAAGATACTTGGCCTGGCCAATTTCAAGTATCTCAGTTCCCGCAGGGGAATACACGTGGTGGGTGCTCTGCTGGGACTCGTCAAGCCCTGGGACAAGATCGCCGGGCACCTGAACCGCGACAAGAAGGAACTGATGAAAACACTGGGAGACACGGTGCGCCGCCGCAATGACATCGTTCATCGCGCCGACCGCTCCCAGTCTGACCCAGGGGGCAAAGCGCAGGATATTACCTTTGCCTGGACCCAGCAGGCGGTGGACACGATCAAACACATCTGCTTTGCGCTGGACGAGTTGGTAGCCGCGCGGGTAGCAGAGATGGAGGCGATGATCACAGCATAAGCTCTCGCTTCCTGCGTCTCGACGTTTCACGATATGGATAAATCACAGCGCACACTGATCTATAACACCGTCGTTCAATGCCGTCGGTTGCTGGAAAAAGATCTGGCCCGGCAACTGGAGGGCGCTTATGGCGTCCACGCCGGCGGCGCTTTCGAGCCGCTGGAAAGCCTGACCTACCTGGACGCCGTGGGCCGGGCGGACCGGGAGGCCATCAAGGCGGCGGTACGCCACGATGAGGCAGCGGGTATAGATCGCCAGGCGGCGGTCGAACGGTACGTGCGCGAGAGCGCGTTCACCTTTCTCAACCGGCTGGCCGCGCTCAAGTTGATCGAGCACCCCAGCCGGGCGCTGATCCGGCCCTCGGTCGGGTCTGGGGATCAATCAAAGGGCTTTCAAGAGTTTGGCCTGCTCTCGCCAGAAGCAATGCGGGGTCAATCTGATGGCGGCTACCGGCTTTACCTGGAACTTCTCTTTGATGACCTGGGCCAAACCCTGGGCGTGCTCTTTGACCGCACGCTGCCCACCTCGATCCTCTTCCCCACCCAGCCATGCCTGCGAGAGGCGCTAAACCTGCTCAACGACCCGGCGCTGGAGACCATCTGGGGCGAGGACGAGACCATCGGCTGGATATACCAGTTCTTTACCCCGACCGAACTGCGCGAGCAAGCCCGCAAAGCGTCCGGTGCGCCGCGCAGCAGTTACGAGCTTGCCTTTCGCAACCAATTCTACACGCCGCGCTATGTGGTGAACTTTTTGGTGGACAATACGCTGGGGCGGCTGTGGTGGGAGATGCGGGAGGGAGAGACGCGGCTGGCCGAGTTGTGCGGGTATCTCGTGAGACGTGAGGACGTGAAGCGTGAGGGCGTGAAACGTGAGAAGAGGGATCCGCGTGAATTGCGGGTGCTGGACCCGGCGGGGGGTAGTGGGCATTTTTTGCTATATTGTTTTGACCTGCTGCTGGTCATCTATGACGAGGCTTATGATGATGCAGAGTTGGGGCCGGTGCTGCAGCGCGATTTCCCCGACCGGGACGAGTTCCGGCGGGCGGTGCCGGGCCTGATCTTGGAGCACAATCTGCACGGGATCGACATTGATCTGCGCGCCGTGCAGATCGCCGGGTTCGCGCTGTGGCTGCGGGCGCAGCGGGCTTATGCCGAGATGGGCCTAAAGGTGCGGGAGCGTCCGCGCATCGACCACGTCCACATCGTGTGCGCCGAGCCGATGCCGGGCGAGTACAACCTGCTGGGCGAGTTCACCCGCGACCTCAAGCCCGCCGTGTTGGGCAACCTGGTGCGCGAGGTGTGGGAAAAGATGAAGCTGGCGGGCGAGGCGGGCAGCCTGCTCAAGATCGAACAAGAGATCGGGGAATCGGTGCGCAAAGCGCGGGAGACGTTGGCCCGCCAGCCCGCCGGTATTCAGTTGACGCTCTTTGGGCCGGAGCAGCCGCAGCAAATGCAGCGGCAATTGCCGGAGCGCCTCGATCCCCGCGACCTGCACGACGAGGTATTCTGGGCCGAGGCGGAGGCGCGAGTGGTGGAGGCGCTACGCACCTACGCCCGGCGCGCGCGCCAAGGCCAGCACGTCTCGCGCCGCCTGTTTGCCGAGGACGCGCTCCAGGGCATCGCTTTTGTGGACCTCTTGCAGCGTCCGTTCGACGTGGTGCTGATGAATCCGCCCTTTGGCGCGGCCAGCCTGGGCAGCAAGGCGTATATCACGCGCGCCTATCCCCGCACGAAGAATGATCTGTACGCCGCTTTTGTGGAGCGGGGGTTGGAATTGTTGCGCGGGGGTGGGTATCTGGGCGCTATCACCAGCCGCACCGGGTTCTTTCTGACCAGTTTTCGTAAGTGGCGGGAGGAGATTTTGTTGCAGGAGGCTCAACTGATCGCTCTGGCCGATCTGGGGTATGGGGTGCTGGATACGGCGATGGTGGAGACGGCGGCTTATGTGTTGGAAAAGAGGAGTGCTACCGATGAGTAAATCCGTCTTTTCCCCTCTGCGCAAACCGGGCGACGGTGACGAGGGCGACCACCTCCGGGGACGTGATCGCCCTGCCATTTCTGCCCACTTATGCCTCCGGCGACTCGCCGCCCCGCAGCCGCATTACGGCCGACCAGACGGCATCCCGCAGCCGCCTGACCAGGGGTACGCTCACCGTCCAATCGTGGCGACCGCTCTGCCGCAGCCGCACCGCCAGCGACCAGAACAGCGCCCGCACTTCCAGCGTGCGCACGCCGCCCGCCAGGTGTTTCCGCGCGACGCGGTAGGGTACCAACCCCACTGCCAACCAGATCCAAATTTCATTCCCGTTCATTGTCGTTTCTCCTTTTGTATAGTAGCGATAATGCCGGCACTATCAGATTGTTTGTTGAGCGCTCTATCTACTGTCTATTATAGTCAAGACATGTACAACGGCCCTGTGCACGATGCTCAATCGCTGTACAATCCGGTTGCACAATCGAGTTAAAAGAGGAACAGATGCACACTTTTGGAAGACGACTAAAGGGTTTTCGCGAGCGCGTGGGATTGACTCAGCAAAAGTTGGCAATCCGGATCGGGGTCAGCCGGGGCACCATCAGCAATTGGGAACGCAGTCAATATGCCCCCACTCTCCTCAAGGATCGGGTGATATTTGATCCCCTGGTCCAAGCATTACGTCTCTCCGAGAGCGAGAGCGATCAGTTGATTTACGCAGCCCAGCTTCCAGAAGGATACAGTCCTACCGAGGTCGAGCAAACAACCCTGGCCCGAGTCACCGAGTCCAGGGTAAAGCGGATGGTCGTCGAACACATAGAGCTACCCGGTGCTCTCCAACGCCCCCCCGTGCCCAAGTTTGTCGTCCCCTTCCGAGATAGCGAGGACTTTTTTGGCCGTGAAGGCGACCTGCAAGCACTACGTACCGCGTTGCGAGAAGGCGTGGCAGCCAGACCACATCCAGTAATGCTTACCGGACTAGGCGGCATTGGCAAGACACAGTTAGCCGTCACGTATGCCTATTGTTCTCAAAACATCTACCCTGACGGTGTGTACTGGGTGAATGCCTCAGAGGATTGGCAAGATGGACTGGCAAATTTGGCCGAGCGTATAGGCTTGCGTGCCGACGATGCTCCGGAATCCGAGCGCCGCCGCCGACTGGCACTAGGCTTTGCCGATTTTCTCAACGCTCATCCCAAAGCGCTACTTGTCTTTGATAATGTAAAAGACCCGCGCCTTTTGTGCACGGCTTGGCTTGGTTTCATCCCTGCTGACCTCCCCTGTCATTTGCTGCTCACTACCACTCGCCGCCGTATCCCTGATTTGTCATTCACCGTCATTGATGTGCGTGAATTACAAGAGTCCGCTGCGCTGGACCTGTTATTGAGCAAACCATCTCGGCACAGGGCATTGTCAGATATTCAAGAAAATTCTGATTCTCCCGAGGGTAAAGCAGCGCGGGCCATTTGCCGCTCGTTGGGTTACTTGCCATTGGCTTTGGCCCTTGCGGCAGCTTATCTGGGCAAGTACCCAAAGATTTCACTCTCCGGTTACCACAGGCGATTGGAGAAGAAAGGCAGGTTGGACACAGTGGATGCATCGGATGTAGATTCGCTTGACCTGCCAACCGAGCACGCTGCGGCAGTGACAGCTACACTCAAGATGCAATGGGATGCGCTACAAAGTACAGATGCGCGGCGCGTCCTTCAAACAGCCGCGCTATTGGGAGAAGCAACACAGATTCCTTGCGCGCGTCTAGCCCTGCTTACCGGTCTGACAGGCGAGGCAAAGGAAGGTTACCACGCGCCACTCGATGAAGCGCTAGCCACACTCCAAGAGTTCTGTCTTATTGAAGAGTTAATTGAGCACGAGATACGTCTGCATCCACTGACGAGAGAATTCGCCGCTAACAAGATTTCTGACCGAGCAAACTTTGCAGAAGTCTGCGCGAGACAGATGGCCAATGCACTGTGGGATATGAAGCGTCTGCACACCGAAGCCGTCAAACGTGGGATAGATGCCGTAATCGCGGATTTGCGATCTGCGCTCAAGATTTGCTTACCCTCAAGAGAAGGCTCAAGAAAAAAGTTGAATGCCCTTTTACGCCCCCTTGACCTCGAAGCCCATCACCTCCGCAACTGGGATCCCAGTCGTCAGCCAGGTTTCTTTTTACAGCAGTTGCGCAATCGCTGCTTTGAATTGAACGCAAGTGAGTTACAGGCTTGTGCCGAGGCGCAATTAGAGTCGCAGCATCTTGGCTATCTCCGCGAGCGATTCAAGGCGAACCGGGATTCTGAAGCCTTGGTACGTCGTATAATGGGTCATGCGAAATCAGTTAGCGGAGTTACCTTCACGCCTGATAGTCGCTCTATTGTTTCCGTATCATATGATGGGACTCTAAGAGTTTGTGACATCGCTACAGGCCAAGTCGTCAGAATGCTTGAAGATGATATGAACTCAGTAATAAGTGTAGCTGTCACCCCTGATGGCCGCTACGTTGTTTATACATCCAGGAAAAATATCAATATCTGGGACTTGGCCGAGGGACGGTTAGTCAAAATACTCGAAGGCCATCAAGACAATGTGCGCGGTGTAACTGTCAACTCTGATGGCTGTTTCGCTGTCTCCGCATCTGGGGACGGTACCTGCAAGGTTTGGAACTTGGCTGATGGACAGATTATCAGAACATTTGAGGGGCACACTCGGGGCGTGACTGGTCTGGCACTTGCGTGCGATGACAACTTTGTGGTCTCAATGTCAAGGATGGACACCACTCTCATCAAGTGGGATGTTTCCAATGGCGAGGTTGTCTGGAAGGCTACCTGGAAGGTTGAATGCAAGCGGGAGTATTCGATGATTCGTTCAGCTTTGCATACAATAGCAGTGACTCCTCACTTTGTCATCACTCCATCGGAAGACAATGTGCTCAATGTATGGGATCTCACAACTGGTCAACTTGTTGAGACACTCAAAGGGCACACAAATACCATTGGAAGCGTGGCGGTTGCACCTGATGGTAGCTATGTTATCTCTGCATCCTATGATAACATTCTGAGAATTTGGGATCTTGTTTCTAGTCAGCCTATGGAAATACTCTCACATACGATTGCTCACATCGTGGCAATCGCACCTAACGGTCAATATGCTGCTTCTGCGTCTTGGGACGGTACCATCAAGATCTGGGATCTCACTACCAAGCAATCCTTCAATAAAACCTTTGATGGTCATGCAAGTTTAGTGCACGATGTGATAGCTGTGCCCGACAACCGCTTTGCGATTTCCGCTTCCGCTGATCACACGCTGAAGGTCTGGAATTTGGCAACTGGTCATGTGGTACAAACATTCAAAGGCCATACCGCTGAAGTAATAAGCACAGCAATTATGCCTGATGACCAGTTCTTCATCTCTGCTTCACATGATGAGACACTTAGAGTCTGGAACTTGGGCACTGGCCAAACCGTTCAGACATTCTCTGACATTGAAATACCATTCATAGATGTCGTTGCTGCCACATCTAGTTACGTCATCTCCGCATGTAATACAACGTACACAGACGATTATGGCAAGGAACACAGACATGAAACCCTCGAAATCTGGGATTTATCGACAGGACAAGTTGTCGGAGAGCTTAAAGATCATACGGGGGCAGTGAACGACGTGGCTGTGACGGCAGACGGACGGCTAGCAATTTCTGCCTCTTCGGACAAGACTCTCAAAGTCTGGGATATGGAAACAAAGCAGTGCATTCAAACCCTCGAAGGCCATACGGCATCTGTAGAGAGTGTGGCAGTAACCCCTAATGGATATTTGGCGATCTCTTCATCTGTTGACACAACCATCCGGGTCTGGGATTTGGCGACAGGACATACCACTTTGGTTCTTAAAGGTCACACACACGTTGTGATAGATGTGGCGTTAACACCTGATAACCGCTTTGCGATTTCCGTATCGTTTGACAATACCCTTAGAATCTGGGATCTCGTCACTGGTCGCGCTGTGCTGACATTGGCGACTAGTACACCTCTAAGATGTTGTGCTGTCACACCAGACGGCCAAACGATCCTTGCTGGTGATTATGCAGGCGTCGTACACTTTATCGAATGGGTAGGAATGAGTGACGTAACAAAGCAACTGGACAACGGCAAACTATTCGACTTTGGAGGCTCCGAGTGACCACTCCCACCACCCATTTCTTCCGCCTCCTAAAAACCCCCATCGACGACAAAGGCGCGCGCCTCGCCGCCCTCATCGCTGCCCTGAACCAGTCCGGCCACGCCGACGAGACCTATATCCTCGACCCCGCCGACTTTGGACTGATTCCCGGTTCGCCGCTTCCATATTGGGCTCCGGCAGCGGTTTTCCGTATTTTCCGCGAATATCCACTCTTTGAGGGATCTGACCGAACCGCCAAACGTGGTCCATCTACTGGCGATGATTTCAGACGAGTTCGGGCATGGTGGGAAGTCGTCCCTCAAACAATGGGCCGTCAGGTTCAATGGGTCCCATTTTCGAAAGGTGGTGCTTTCTCACTTTATTATTTCGATATTCACTTGCTAGTCGAGTGGGATGAGGAGCGGTATACATTTCTTAACTTCTACGGACGTCCAGGCCGAGAAAGCCCAAAACTTGAGTCTTCTGGCTATTTCTTCCGCCCCGGCATCACCTGGCCCCGCCGCACGACTAGCGGAATCAGTATCCGTGTGCTACCTAATGGTTGTATCTTTGCCGACAAGGGGCCGAGTGCGTTTGTTCCTCATAATGATCCGAGTGATCTGCTAGCCTTGCTGGCGATGATGAACTCGGCTTTGTTTGAGACACTTGTCAAGCTGCAACTGGGTGCTGCTACGGCTGCGGCACGCTCCTATGAGGTTGGTATCATCCAGCGCACCCCCATCCCCGCCGATTTGGGCAAGGAGCAAGAGCAGCTAATCACGCTCGCCCGCGAAGCCCACGATCTCCAACGCAACCGCGACTGCAGCGACGAAACCACCCACGTCTTTTGCCTGCCCGGCCTCGTCCAGTATCGGGATGCCCAAACACTGCACCAGGCCAGCCTGGCCCTGGAATCCGAGGCGCAGACTGCCCAGGCCCGCCTGTCCGCCATCCAGACCGAGATCGACGACATCGTCTTTGATCTCTACAACCTCAGCCAAACCGACCGCGCCCTCGTCCACGCCGAAATGAACCCTCCCCAGTCCCAAAACGCGAACCACCAGTCAGAAATCGTCAATCGTAAATCAAAAATCCAAAATCTCCTGATGTGGTGCGTGGGGGTGGCTTTTGGCCGCTGGGATGCGCGGATGGCGCTTGATTCCACCCTCCTGCCGCCGCTCCAAGGCCCCTTCGACCCGCTGCCCCGCTGCGCCCCCGGCGCGCTCGTCGACGTCGATGGCCTGCCCCCCGCCCAGGCAACAGACATCGCCCCCGAAGCCTGGCTCCGCGCCCGAAAAAACGTCCTTGATATTCCTCCCCTTGCCTCTGCCTCTTCTCCTTGTCCCCCTGTTTCCTTGTCTCCCTTTCCCAAAGACGGCATCCTGGTGGACGACCCCACCCATCCCGCGGACATTGTCACCCGAGTGCGTGGGGTGCTCGCGCTCCTGTGGGGCGAGCGGGCCGATGACGTCGAGCGCGAGGCGTGCGAGGTGCTGGGCGTGCGGGACCTGCGCGATTATTTCCACGATCCGCGCAAGGGCTTTTTCGCCTTTCACATCAAACGCTACTCCAAGAGCCGCCGCAAAGCGCCCATCTATTGGCTGCTCCAATCGAAAAAGCGCAATTACGCCGTCTGGCTCTACATCCACCGCCTGCGCTACGACAGCCTCTACGCCGCCGGGCGGAATTATGCCGATGTAAAGATCAAACTGGAACAGGCCCGGCTGGAGGAACTGCGCGCCGGACTGGAAACTCTCGACGGCAGCGCCCGCCGCCGCCGCGAGCGCGAGATCGAGCGGCAGCAGCGCATCGCGGACGAGGTGACCGCTTTCGGCAAAACACTCGACCGGGTCGCCCTGCTCAATCTGCCACCCGACCTGAACGACGGCGTCGTCATCGGCATCGCGCCGCTGTACGAGTTGGTGCCGTGGAAAGAGGCGCAGCGGACGTGGGAAAAGTTGGTCGCCGGGGAGTACGAGTGGAGCACGATGGCGCAGCGGATGCGGGAAAAGGGAATTGTGAGACGTGAAACGTGATGCGTGATGCACGGGCTTGCCTGACGCGTGATTTGCGAGTATAATTTGCTTATAAAAGTCTCGTTTTGTTACACTGGCCGTTACAAAGTACGATAATTCTAAGAAGAGGTAAGCGCCTGTGTCTCGTTCTCTCTCGCCCCTCGAATCCAAACTTATCCTCCACTTGGAGTGGGAAAAACAGCCGGTGGTCACCATTCAAGAGACCATGACCATTCTGGACTGCTCATACGACCACGCCCGGCAGGTGCTGCACCGCCTGGCCCGCCGCCGCTGGCTGGCCATCATCACGCCCGGCACGTATGAACTGATCCCCGCCGAGCGGGGCGAACACGCCTTTGCCGACACCAACCCCCTGTTCATCGGCAGCACGTTGGTGACGCCCTATTACTTTTCCTTTGCCACCGCCGCTTTTTTCCACGGCCTTTCCACCCAGGCCTCGGCCACCGTCTATATCGCCACCACCACGCGCAAAGGGCGGCGATTGCGCATCGTGCGCGGCAAAGCGTACCGTATGGTCGTGCAACCGGAAACCAAGTTTTTTGGCGCAACCGAGGTAGACGCTTACGGCAGCCGCGTGATGATGGCCGAACCGGAAAAGACCGTCGTGGATTCCCTCGACCGGCCCGCCTACGCTGGCGACGTGCCAGAGGTCGCCGCGATGCTCTGGCGGGGCAAGGTGCGGCTGGACTGGGAGCGGCTGGCCGACTATGCCGCGCGCGTTCAGTCCCAGGCACTCGTCCAACGTCTGGGCTACTTGGCCGATATGCTCAGTCTGTCTGTACAAGGTGTGATTCGGGATCGGCTTTTGGCAGGCGTGGGCAAGAGTACCCCTTACCTGGGCCGTCCGAACCAGTGGGGCACCGGCGGTGACTATGACGCCACCTGGCGCATTGTGGATAACGTCCCGCGCCAGGAATTGCTGTCCGAAATCGAGGTGCGTTAATGATCGAAAAGCGATTGGTCCAGTGGTACGCTGCCGACGCCGGTGTAGATCTCGACATCGCCGAGCGGGAAATCGCCCTGACCTACGTGTTGGACATCCTGTCCGACGGGGGTCTGTTGAACCGTATGGCGTTCAAAGGCGGAACGGCCATCCGCAAACTCTACCTGGGCGGCACAGGACGCTTTAGCCTGGACCTGGATTTTACCGCCACCGGCGACGTCGCGCCCGATGTATTGATACTCGACCTGATCGGACTCTTGCACGAAC
>JAAEPZ010000823.1 GCA_024231955.1 bacterium
CGGGTTTGTTATCGCGTGGGTGGATTCGAGGGAAGGCTCCAACGATATCTACCTGCAGCGGTTTGATATCGACGGCAATGCGATTGAGGGCAACGTCCGTGTCAACGATGATACGATCGGCGCCTACCAAGCCGAGCCGGCCCTGGCGGTCGACCGCACGGGACTTTACTCCCTGGTCTGGAAAGACTATCGCAACGGCAGCTATCCTTTTGACCCCGATGTATTTTACCAGCGTTTCGATACGGCTCTTTCGCCGGTCGACGCCAATGCCAACATGACCACGGAACTTCCGGACTCGCTCAAAGAGACGCCGGATATTGCCCTTTCTCCCTGGGGTGGGGGGATGCTCGTCTGGGCGGATTATCGTAACAGGAACTGGGATATTTACGGCCAGATGATCGCCTCCGACGGCGCCCTGGTCGGCTCCAATTTCAAAGTCAACAGCGATGCCGGGACGGCTCAGCAGCACGCTCCCAGAGTGGCGGTCTCTCCCGAAGGCTGGTTTGCAGTTACCTGGTA
>JAAEPZ010000824.1 GCA_024231955.1 bacterium
AGCTGCTGCGTGTCCGGGAGGCTCGTGAGCGTGGTTCCGGGAACGTTCGCCCAGGCATTCTCGATCGCCGGGTGGTATTGGAGGAGTAGGCGCACGATCGCGCGCGGTTCGTATATCGGGAACTCGTTGCAATCGAACTCGATTTGAATATCGGCGGGGACGAGCTCGGGATTGAACACGGTGAACTCGTAACCCTCGACCTGGATGTTGCGCTGGGCCAGGTTGTTGTTGTCCTTGACGTGGCCGGGATTGTCGGGATCCGGCCCGATGGAGTCGTTGTCCGCGTCGATCTGCGCGAGCAGGCAGCGATGGCCCGAGAAAGACGGCGTCCAATAGAATGGCCCGAGGAGGTCCCGCCCGCCCATGGGCAGTGTCGGGATGTTGCCCTCGAATGTCCCCCCGGTGATCTCCTCCCATTGGGTCTCGTCGATGATCATGGACGGGTTCGCCGAGTACACCCGCGTGCTGATGTTGTTGACCGTGGCGCAGTGGTCGTTGCCCACGCGGACGAAGACCTTGTAGGTCGTCCCGACGTCGAACGAGCTGAGCCCGTAGTCGTCCGAGTACGCCGGCGGATCCGGGTCGGTCTCCTCCACGACGATGATGTCGGGGCTCTTCCAGAACGGCAGGCCGCCGAGGGTGGAGGGGACGGCGCCGATGTCCTCGATGTTGTCCCGGACGTAGGAGTCCGGGGTGGTGGCGTCCGGATCGATATCCATCCCCGAGTTGTTCACGACGACGAACGTGGACATGCTCGCCTTGTTCCCGGCCTCGTCGGCGGCCTCGACGCTCACCTGGTAGAGGACCCCGTCGTCGTAGTCGTTGGTGTTCCAACTGCCTTCCTCGCCCCAGGTGTTGGTCATGATCTGGGCGTAGATCTCGTTGGTCGTATAAGACGAGCTGGAAAGCGAGGTCGAGTACAGAACGGGCGAGTATTGCTCGCCGAGGCGCAGCGCCCCGTACGTGGTGTCTATTGAGTTGTCGTAGAACTCGCTGTCCTCGTCGATGATGTACTCGGGGTAGGCGCACGCGTCCCCCCTGTCCGGACCTGGGCAGCGGATCGGCGCGCGATCGAACCGGTACCACACATAGCTCTCGGCGACATCGGTCTCTACGTTGCGGATGATGTAACGCGCCTCGTAGACCCCAATCGAGGTGGCGCCGGACGTTCCAGAGACCGCCTCGGGCACGGGGTCGATCGTGGAGTAGGTGTCTTCCATTTTGGAAATGATATCGAGATTGCCCTCGATGAAGTTGCAGTCTCCCTCCGGGGAGACCGGCGGGAAGGTCGTTTGGTCCTCGTAGAACACCAACGAATTGACGGACGGGTCTTCCTCGTCGAGCAACACAGGATCGCCCCAATGACGCTCCAGCGCGGTCAGCGGGTTGATCACATCGTAGGCGTCCTTCTTGTCGACGATTCCGAAGTGGAGATGCTGCCACCCGATGAAGTCGTCCGTCTCGCCGAAGGCTCCGATGTGCGTCAGGATCTCACCGGCCGTGACATCGGTGTCGGGCGCGACGTCGTACCCCTCGCCTTGTTGCGTCGCGTTGAGGATCTTCTGTCTCAAGTGCACGTTGGCGTCCGCGTACGGTCCGAAGGCCAGGTGGCTGTAGTAATAGATGTACTGGTGGTCGACCGTCTCCTCGCCCAGAATGTAGAGGCGGCACGACCAGCCGAGATCCTCGTTCCCGCCCCCCGGCTCCATGCAGTTCTCGCTGACCTGGGCGGTGAGCCAGATGTTGCCGTCGGCGACCACCACCACGTGATCCCCCTCATCGCCCCGGAAGTCGGTGCCCGAGTGCATGAAAGGATCGGGGTCGCTGGACAGGGTATAGCGCTGGTACTCACCCATGGAACTCCAAATTGTGGCCCGTGGGATACCCGTGTCCTTGCTGAGCAACGGCCACTGCAAGGAGTGAGCGGGTTCGTACCCCTGGGCGAGGGCGGCGCCGGTGGCAAAGAAGATGCACGCGGCCAGGATTGTCGGAACAACGATGCGGTTTTGATTCAGTATCCCAGTCATTTTAATTGCTCCTGTTGATGCTGAAGGCCGTCAGGCCGCTGTTGTCCAATACGATGAAGTGGTCTTCGTCTTGATAGAAGCGAACGTGGGGGCGGAAGGCGTGATCGTCGATATCCCCGTTGCTCAGCCAGGCGACTTCTCCGGCATCGTCGAGCAGCAGCAGGCGTCCCGTATGATCCGTATCCTGCGCGCCGATGATGACCTCTCCGCGATCCGAGATGTCCGCCGAGATCGTGTACTCGACGGGTAGGGCCGCCGAGTGCGTCAGCTGCCCCTCTGAGAACACATGCGCCTCTTTTTGCGTGGTCGCGACCGAGAACTTGCCGCTCGGCGAGAACGCGAGGTTCCACACGACGGTTTCAAACGAGGCCGTCCCAATCTGGGTCGCGTCCTGGTAGTGCAGCACGGTGCGCGTGTCCTCGCCGTGGTTGACGATCACGCGCTGCCCGTCTCTCGAGGCCTCGAACTTCTCCACGCGAGTAGGGAGCCGCCACTCCTCGGCGCCGGAGATCTCTGTTTTGACGAATTCCTTTTTAGTGGCATAGAAAACGTGATTCGCGGTCAGCCGATGAAACTGGAGCCCCTCTGCCGGGAACGTGCTCTGCACCTCGCCGTCGGAGTTGACGATCCGCCCCTTGACGAC
>JAAEPZ010000825.1 GCA_024231955.1 bacterium
CCCTGACGGCTAGAGAAATTCTTCGCCGCCTGTCACGGGTTCGCGGACTCACCCCGTGACAGGCACCCATCCCGTGTGGCGTCGAGCCAGCTCACGAACGGCAATGCTGACCGTGGTCGTGTCCACGGCTTCTGCCGCCAAGAGATTCTCCAACCTGGAGAGTGCGTTCTGCTCGTCCTGACAAAAACCGGCCTCACGGAAGTAACGAAGCTCCATGAAATGTTCAAGCATGCCCCTTCGCATGAGAACCCGAGCGGCAAAGTGTGGCTCGCGCGACTCGTATAGAGCATAAGCTGCCCCGAGTAGCTTCAATGCAGCCGGCACCTTTCCCCCCTGTGTCAGGGTAGTTGTCGCCCCAAGTTGAAGAACCGAAGGGGGCGAAAACAAGGCAGGAACGATGAACCAGATAAGAGTCAACCACGACGCCGAGCAGTTGGTGCAGCTTGTTCTCCTCAAGCTCCGCGCCCAGCTTCGCGAGTCGGCCGCCGAGTTGGAACAGCTCTGCCAGACTTTACCGGAACCGGCTGAAGATTTCGACGCTCGGGCAGAGCTGCGTGGCACGCTGGAGTGCGTTTTGACAGATCTGCTGGAGGACGCGGTCTCCACTCTGCGGGTGGCGGCCAAGCGAACCGAAGAGGAGTGGCGCCTGGCCTTTGAGCAACGCTCTCAGCTTCTCGTCAACGAGTCGGAGGAGTCCTGAGATGGGCGCTCAACTCTCGCTTCCCTGGCGGGCAGTCGGGCAGGATCCTGGCCAACGCCTGTGGAGCCAGGGTACCAAGGCCCTGACTCCCATTGATCTGCTCAGGCTTCTGCTGCGGGGGCCCTCCTCCACGGTGCTGGCGGAAGAAGTCCTCGCGAAAGGTCTTGCCGGCTTGTGCCACCTCGACATGAACCGACTGCTCCAGCGCGGCTTCGACAGGGGCAACGCGTCCATTCTTCTCGCTGCGGTCGAGCTGGGCTTGCGTCTGGCCCGTGCGCGGCTCCCAGAGCGCCAAGTGCTGAATCGAATCGGTCTCGTGGCCGACTACCTGCACCTGCGCTACGGCAACCCCGACCAGGAAGTCATGGGGGCCTTGTTCCTCGACCTTCAGCTTGGGCTGCTCGGCGAGGAGGTGCTCTACCGCGGTTGCCTGCACCGCACCGTAGTGGAGCCCCGGTTGATTTTCAAGAAGGCATTGCTGTGCAGCGCTTCGTCGGTCGTGGTTTTCCACACGCATCCGTCGGGCAATCCGGCGCCCAGCTCCGAGGACCTGGTCTTCACGCGGCGCCTGGTCGCGGCCGGGGAGTGGGTCGGGGTGCGGATCGTCGACCACCTCATTTTGGGGCACGCAGGGCGTTGGGTGTCGCTGCAAAGCCGGGGGGCTTGGTAATGGATACCCCCAAGCTACGCCCCCCCGCCGTCGAGAAGGCGCTGCTGGACGCCGAGATGTTGGCAGCGCTGGACGAAATTTCCAGCGAAGGAGTCGAAGTCTACCTCGAGCGTGTGCGTGTACGCAACGAGCCCGTACGCCACGAGAAGAAGGAGATGCGATGAAGTACTCGCCGGCTTTCAAGTCCAAGATGGTGCGCAAGATGACCGGACCGGAGGCTCTCAGCGCCAACGTGTTGGCCGAGGAGACGGGCTTGGCGCAGACGACGCTTTCGCGGTGGCTTCGTGAGGCCGGCGATGATATAGTCGCGCCCATGAAGACAAAGAAGAGACCCCGAGATCGAAGTGCGGAAGAGAGGTTGGCGCTCTTGGTACAGGCCGATGGTCTTTCCCAAGAGGAGTTGGGAGCCTTCCTGCGTCGTGAAGGTTTGCACCAGACACATCTCGACGAGTGGCGCAAGTCGGCGCTGCAGGCGCTGGGAGACTCCCCGAAGCGCAAATCCAAGCCTTCGCCAGCGGTGCGTCAGGTTCGAGAGCTGGAGAAGGAATTGCAGCGCAAAGAGAAGGCCCTCGCTGAGACGGCCGCGCTGCTCGTGTTGAAAAAAAAGCCCAGGCGATTTGGGGGGACGGGGACGACGACACGGCCCCGAGGAGCGGCAAATGATCCTCGATCTCATCGACGAGGCGGTGGCGGCCGGCGCGCGTCTTGTGCTCGCTTGCGAGTTGCTCGGGCTCGCCGCCCGCACAATCCAACGTTGGCGGGAGCAAAATGTCGGCCAAGACCGCCGACAAGGCCCCAAGAGCGCTCCGACCAACAAGCTCTCGGCCGAAGAACGGCGTGAGGTCCTCGAGCGGGTCAACTCTGCGCCCTTTCGCGATCTCTCCCCGAAGCAGATCGTGCCTAGCCTTGCCGATTGCAACGAGTACATTGCGTCCGAGTCCACGATCTACCGCCTATTGCGGGAAGAAGGACAGCTCGCCCACCGCGCAGCCTCCCGGCCGTCCACGGCGCGACGGCCCCGAGAACATGTGGCCACGGGGCCGTGCCAGGTTTGGTCCTGGGACATCACCTACCTGAGGGGACCCCTGCGCGGGAGCTACTACTACCTCTACATGATCGTCGACGTGTGGAGCCGTAAGATCGTCGGTTGGGCGCTCCATCCCGAGGAATCGGCGACACACGCTTCCGAGCTCTTCTGCAACACTTGCGGCGAGCTTGGCGTCGATCCGGAGGGCATCGTCTTACACTCGGACAACGGCGGGCCGATGAAGGGTTCCACGATGCTGGCCACTCTCCAGCGCCTCGGCGTCGTCGCGTCGTTCAGCCGGCCTCGGGTCTCTAACGACAACCCCTTCTCCGAAGCCCTGTTCCGGACCTTGAAGTACAGACCGGAGTACCCTTCACGGCCGTTTGAGAGCCTGGCGGAGGCGACAAGCTGGGTGACTGGATTCGTCGCCTACTACAACACGGAGCACCGACATAGCGCCATCCGTTTCGTCACTCCTGACGATCGCCACTTCGGACGCGAGGAGGCCGTCCTCAAGCAGCGCCAACGGGTCTACGAGTGCGCTCGGCGACGCCACCCGCAACGCTGGACGCGAGCGACCCGAAACTGGGCACCTGTCGGTGCCGTCTACCTGAATCCCGAGACCAGGAGTCTTGAGCCATGCGGCGATTGAGCTTGTCTTTTGTCTTCTGGGCTGGGGTGAGAGGAGGATTTTGATCCTGAGCGCCTAGCGGCGAGCGTTGTCTTGCTCTGACTCCCAAGTGCATCAGCAAGAGGACGGCAAATTTTCCCAGAAAAAGCGACAACTACCTTGACACTCACCGCTTCAGCCTTCATGTCCTTCTCCTGGATGCCTGTGGCTTCCCCCTGGGAGCCGCAGGAGGATTCGTGAAAGGCGATGAAATTTCCCTGCTATCGTGTTGGCATTCGGGCCAATAGGGGCACGAAGCAAAGGAGATGAACCATGAAGGCGAAAACGAACGCACAGGCCGGACAGGGGCCTGCCCTGGACCTGGCCAACTAGAAGCGCGAGCTAGATCGGGTGGGGGAGCCGCGTCGGATCGCGCACCAACGGGGTGGTGGATCCAGATCCACGCACCGCACGACACCGACCGGGCCTCCCCCAAGAAGGTGAGCCAGACGTCGAACGTGGACGGCGATTTCGCTGGACACTTCGGCTTCGGCGAGCAGAGCCCGCAGTCTTCCGATGGCTTCGAGAGCATCGGGGGTCCGTCGCGAGCCTTCGAAGAAGCGCGCGGCGACAGCACAGGAGTCCATCGCTCCGGCACGGTCTCCGAGGGCGACGCGGGGCTCAACCGAGTAGGTAGCGGCCAGGGCGACTTGGGAC
>JAAEPZ010000826.1 GCA_024231955.1 bacterium
ATTGTCCGTTTTGCGTTTTGCATTGATCCCCCCGATCCGTCCGTGACAACGCCGTACTCGGCGTGAGCCCTCCGTGACAACGCCGTACTCGGCGTGAGCCGTCCGTGTCCCCTCCGTCGCCGGTTCCGGACTGTCCCTTCTTCTTGTCCCTTCTTCATTTCTCATTTCAAATTGTCCGTTTTGCGTTTTGCATTGATCCCCCCGATCCGTCCGTGACAACGCCGTACTCGGCGTGAGCCCTCCGTGACAACGCCGTACTCGGCGTGAGCCGTCCGTGTCCCCTCCGTCGCCGGTTCCGGACTGCGCATTCCGACGATGACGCCCACCCATTCCGAAGGATTCCGGCCAGTGAATCCGAAGGATGACGCCCGGTCATTCCGAGTGAAGCAGGCCAGTGAATCCGAGGGATTCGGGCCAGTTCTCGGAGCGTAGCGACGCGGGTCGTTCAACTTTCTTTTCCCTTCTTACCGGATGGCTTGGCGATAGTCAAGTCTTTGGTTTTGCGTTTTCGCATGGATTCTCCCTTTAACGTGATGGTGTAGGCGTTGTGGATGAGTCTGTCAAGAATGGCGTCAGCCAGGGTTGGATCGCCGATGGTTTCGTGCCAGTGCTTGACGGGGAGCTGGGCGGCGATGATGGTCGAGCCACGGTCATAACGGTCTTCCATGACCTCAAAGAGGTCCCGTCTCTGTTCGTCTGTCAGGGGCGCCGTTCCCCAATCGTCGAGTACGAGGAGCCGGCATCGAACAAGCGTGCGTAGGACTTTGTCGTAGCGTCCGTCGGCCTTGGCGATGGCGAGGTCCTGGAAGAGGCGGGCGATACGGAAATAGAGGACGGGGTAGCCTTCACGACAAACCTTGTTACCCAAGGCACAGGCAAGATAGCTTTTGCCGGTGCCGGTCGGCCCGGTGATGATGACGTTGTGGTGTTGGCGGACCCAGTCGCAGCCGGCCAGGGACAGCATCAGGGATTTGTCCAGCCCGCGGGGTTGGCGGTAGTCGATGTCCTCGACGGTGGCGGCCTGGCGCAGGCGGGCGCGTTTGAGCCGGGTCTGGAGGCGGCGGTTTTCGCGTTCGGTGTGCTCGGAGTCCACGAGTATACCGAAGCGTTCGTCGAAGCTCAGGGCATCGCAGTCGGGCATGTCCATCTGCTCGATGAGAGCTTTCTGCATGCCCGTGAGCCTGAGTTCGCGCAGTTTCTCGAGTGTAGGGTGAATCAGCATGGTAAGGGGTTCTCCTTTCGTTCAGTTGTGCTGGTAATAGTCTGCCCCGCGCACGTTTTCATGCTCGATAGGCGGTGGTTCGGATGGGGAATCCAACGGTTTCCGGTCGAGTCCATTTTCGAGGATGGATTTGACGCTTCGGTAGGAAGGCGATTGGATCGCCAGGGCACGCTGGCAGGCGGCCTCGAGCCGGTCCGTGCCGTAGGTCTCCCCCAACCGCTTGATGCCCATACAGGCGCGAAAGCCCTGTTCGGGATGGGCTCGTGAAGCGATGATGCGCTCGGCGACTTCGCCGGTAGCCTGGCCCGCTTGACCTACCCAGCGGATCACGCGTTCCGGCGTCCATTCTGCATGGGCTCTGTGGCCTTCGGGCATGTGTTCTTTCTTCGTGGTGTGGCGGTGCTTGGTATGGGCGCGGAAATGGCTGGCCACCCGTTGGCCGTTGTGGAAGATCTCGGCGACTGTGTTGGTCAAGCGGATGTGGACCTCCTGTTTCACCAGGCGGTAGGGCACGCTGTAGTAGTGGTCGTCGATCCGCACGTGGTAGTCCAGGTTGACCCGGGCCTTTTTCCACTCGGCATACTCGTACCGGGTTGGAGGCAATGGCATCAGGGCCGGCTTGTCGAGTTTCTCGAACAGGCTGCGCCGTGAACCCTCGAGTTGCTGGAACGGACGCCGGTTGTATTCGACCAGCAGGGCTGAGATCGCCTGGTTGAGTTCGGTCAGGCTGAAGAACGTGCGGTTCCTGAGCTTGGCCAGCACCCGCCGTTCGATGCCCAAGACGCCAGCTTCCACTTTGGCTTTGTCTTTAGGCTTGGCGGCCCGGGCCGGAAGGATGGCCGTGCCGTAGTGCTCCGCGAAGTCCCGGTAGGTCGGGTTGGCGTCTGGATCGTAGCGGCATGAATACGACACGCCGCTACGCAAATTGTCCGGCACGATCAGGCTCGGAACGGCCCCCAGGAATTCCAACGCCCGTACGTGTGAAGCGATCCAGTCCGGTAACGTCTGAGTCCACGCAGCCTCGGCATAGGTGTAATTGCTTGCGCCCAGGGTGGCCACGAAAATCTGGGCTTGCCGGACTTCGCCGGTCTGTTGGTTCGTCACGGGCATCGTCATGCCCGCGTAATCCACGAACAACTTTTCGCCCGCCTTGTGCTCCTGGCGCATCCACACCGGCAGCTTGCCCGCCCATTGCCGGTACAGGTCGCAAAAGCGGCTGTACTCGTAGCCCTCGGGATGGACCGCCTTGTACTCCTCCCACAACAGGAACAGCGTCACGCCCTTGCGCTTGAGTTCCTTATGCAGGGCCTTCCAGTCCGGCAACGGACGAGGCGCATTATCCGCCGATACCGGCGGTGGAAACAGCAGCGCCTCCAACTCACCGTCCGACAGCCCCTCCGGCAACGGCCACGACAACCCCGCTCCGATGGCGCGCTGCAAATACTCCCGTACCGTGGTACGTCCAATACCACAACTGCGCGCCACTGCCCGGGTACTGAGCTTCCCGCCCCAAGATAACCGTAAGACTTCTCTGACTTTACGCATGGATAACCGCTCCGCTGGCATCGTTCCCCTCCTGGTTGTTCAGAACCAAAAAGGTGAACGATACTCAGGTTATCCCGCGTTCGCTACGTTTCCCCTACGAAGTGGCCGCTTTCCCTCGGAATGGGTGGGCGCCTTCGCTCGGAACAGGTGGCCGGAATCAATCGGAATGGGTGGCCGCCTTCAGTCGGAATGCCTGGCCGTCTTCCCTCGGAATGCCTGGCCGTCTTCCCTCGGAATACGCAG
>JAAEPZ010000827.1 GCA_024231955.1 bacterium
AGTCAGAAAGCTGGAAGATCTCTACAGTGCGGCAGACCCGCCCCGACTTTCGCCAACGACTGCCGGTCAACAACCTCAAGCATTGTGAGGTTTCTCACGAGTCTCGCGACCTGTGGAAGCGGCTGGCTCCGGCCCGCGTTGGGCAGCCTATCTGCCCTGTGGACTCGGAAATCTGCCCGTGTTACCCTGGAGACTCCGAATTCACCCACCTGCGCATCCTGCGCCGGGAGAATCTGGCCAGCGGGGCGATTGCTGCCCTTGGCTGCGTTGGATCTCGCGTTCACCGCTTCCATCCTTGAGGACATCCTGCCGATGACGCTACGCTCCCTTGTCGCAATGCTCGCCCTGGTTCTTGTTGTCAGTGCTAACGCCTTCGCCGCCGACTCCTGGCCCGTCTTCCACGGCCCCGACGGAAGCAACAAATCACCCGACACCGGCCTGCTCCAGGAGTGGCCCGAGGGCGGCCCCGAGTTGGTCTGGCAGACCGATGGCCTCGGAACCGGATACTCGACCGCTAGCGTCGCCAACGGACTGATCTACACCGCCGGGAATGTGGACGAAAAGACGATCGTCATCGCTCTCGACATGGACGGCAACGTCGTCTGGACTGCCCAGAACGGCGACGGCTGGACCGGAAGCTATCCCGGCACGCGCGCCACTCCGACCGTGGACGGCGATCGCGTCTATCACGAGAGCCCCTTGGGCAATGTGATCTGCCTGAACGCCAAGTCCGGCGAGAAGATCTGGGAGCTGAACATTCTCGAAGAGTTCGAAGGCGAGAATATCATCTGGGCCCTTTCCGAATCGCTCATTGTGGACGGCGATCGCCTGATCTGCTGCCCCTTTGGCAAACAGGCGAGC
>JAAEPZ010000828.1 GCA_024231955.1 bacterium
CGCAATCCGAATGTCCGGTACAGAGCAATCATCGTTTTTTGACTCTGCACCACTACCGTCGCATATTCGCCCGTCAGCAACTCGGCCAGTTCCTCTGGAAGTCTCATATGCGGGTCTCCATCAAGACGACCGTTTGAGTAGTCAGGCCAGCTAGTGATGGTCTGATTCAGACTCTGCATACAAAATGCCCCCGTGTAATGGGTCATGGTCCCGAGACCAATGACCACTGCCCACGGACCGTTCGTGTGATCAGCAAATGGGTGCAGTTGCAGCTCCCTCTGCACGGCATCCGGATAGTGGCAGTAAGCCCCTTCTTCGATGTCCAGCGGCGTTCCCTGCATGTCTGGGTTGAGCGGCTGCGCATTCGGATGGTACGGTAGCACTCGCACCGATCCTTCCTCCTTGTTTGTGTTGACGAAGAGCGGCCGGTACTCCTCCAAAAACTTCACCACTCTAACCGTAAGGTAGAGAGCTGGCTTCCGATCAGTCCCGTTAATGCCTGCCAAATAATCTGGCGGCAGTAAACGCATCTCCTGATGCAGGTCGCTGGTTACTTTCACTAACCGCGCCCTGTCCCTGACCAGCTGTCCCCCTGCATCTCCAGCATTGGTGCACACCTGAGTTCCTGGCAAGAATCCAGGTGCGTTTCTCGCCATCACCAGCCTCACCGCATGCCCTGGCCTCACATCCGTTATGGTGAGCGGCACCGCGGCTCGCACCAGCTTCGGCTCCTGCTGTCCCATCGATGTCATCACTGACTGCTCCGACTGCACAGTCACGTTCACTTTCTTCATCCGATGTGGCAACAGGCAGTCGAAGGCGGCGTCCTTGGTACCCGTCGGATTCATCTTTGCTGCCCTTC
>JAAEPZ010000829.1 GCA_024231955.1 bacterium
CGAACGTACCAACGCTGCGATCCCCACAAGGAATGGCGTGGCCATCGAGGTTCCGGTGCAAGGACCGTATCCCGAGCTCGGCAGGAAGTTATCACCGCAGCTTAGCGTCGGGTTGTGGTCGAAACCTTGGTACATCGTGGAGATGATCGTTTTCGCAGGGGCTACGAGATCCAATTCCGGACCGAAGTTCGAGCCGCACTGAGATTTCGGATTCGAAGGATCGTCGGGGAATGGGCAGTTCGGCTCCTCACTCCAGAACTGCGCGATCGGTTTCCCCGACTGTGTCGAGATCCACTCCAGGCCGCCGACGGCAACTACTCGCGAATCGATGGCGGGAAAGTCGATGGCACCGAGATCGTTACCGGCTGCCGCGACGAGTAGTGTGTCTCGATTGCTTGCTTTATCAATAGCGTTGCAGATGAACCTCTTAGTTTGGGGAGCGCACGGCTCCTCCAACATTCGGAAGCTCATGTTCACGACCTGTGCACCGGCAGCCATGGCCTTATCAAGGCCGATCACAACATAGCTCTCCTTTGACGGCGAGATCTTCAACATTTGGATACTGCAATCCCAGCAGGTACCCGCAACACCTCGCCCGTTATCCGTGCTGGCCCCGATGACGCCGGTGATGTGAGTGCCGTGTCCTGCGCGATTCACGGCCGGGTCGGGATTCGGTTTTTCCTCGAGCTCATCGACTCCACAATTATTGAATGCGATATCTCGCGAAATATGTGGCCGGAACGGCCCAAGTTTCGGATTGCC
>JAAEPZ010000830.1 GCA_024231955.1 bacterium
CAGCCTCGCCGGGTCTCGGATGATCATCAAATCTGCCTCTGCCCTTCTTTTTAGTCGGTGCAGTGGCTTGCAGTTTCTGCCATTTGGTGCCGCTCTCCTTGCTCGCCTCTCTGCTCTCAGCTTTCTTCTTCGGAGTCATCTTCTTCGACTTGTCTCGGCTTTCGTGCTCGTGTCGCTGTCGACCATCTGCTTCCGGACTGGGACTTTGCTCTTGCAGTCTTTGACTGACTTCGGCAGCGCTCTCTCCCGCTCGCACTGAAGAAGCGGCTGGCGATGGTGTCCGTGACTGTTGCGGCGTCGGCTTGACCAAAGGCTTGGGCGCCGGCAGGTCGATTCTGAACTGAGGCACCGGCGGCAATGGCCGTTTGAAGAAACCTTCCCGGAACCGGATGACCATCGGCGGAGGCACAGTGTCATCCATCGTGGTCGGGAGTTGCTGCACTGGCACTGGATCTCCCATTTCGCTTCCCACGATGCTGCGGTAAGTGTTGATCTGGTCCAGCGCCATCGTTATGCCCCTTCGGCCTGTTTCCGGCTCTGTTCACTGCGTCCCCCACTCCCGAGACTGCAGCATCTGTCTTCCAACCTTGGACGTGTCCACGTCGCCTCCCATTGTGATCAGGTACTGCCCCAATTCGATCTGGGCATTCCCAACTTGAAGTGCCAGAAGATCATGGAATCCATGTCTTCATCGGCGTAGAGCACCAGCGTCATCAGCTGGGGCAGCAGCGCGTAGAACTTCCTCAGCTGTCCCACCGATCCGAGGCCTCCCGGAGTGGCGTACTGACCAGTCACCAATCCTCCATACAGTCGGTTGGTAGCGCCCAACTGCGTGTGGCGCGTCAGCATGTCATTCTGCCTCTCAGC
>JAAEPZ010000831.1 GCA_024231955.1 bacterium
ACCTTGGATAACAAACGTGGGCTTGCGAATGAACCCGAACATCTGACTTGGCGGGCGTGCCAGTTCCTCCCGGATTCTGGAGCAGGGCAAAACGAACTTGTGCTCATCGTACTTAGCCGTGAAATGCGAATCGCCGCGCTCCGCGGCTTCAAAGAACTGCTCATGCTGGTGCCCTATCGCCAGAGACCTGGGGGCGTTGTGCTCGGCCCAGTCTCGATTGGCATCGCTTCTGGCCGCCCATTGGGCGAGCCGCCCGAAGTTGTAGCGGAAGAGCTCTCTGCTATCGCTGGCTAAACATCCCAACAGGATGTATCCGGAGATATTGTCAATTCCTGTGGATTGGCCGTGATCAGGCGGCGTCCTTCCTGAGTCCGTCCACGAACTGAACTCCTCGAATCACGTCATCGAGAAGCTTGGAGCCATTGAGAGCTCGCCAGTGTTGCTCCGCACACTGCGTCAGCCGAAACACCATCGTCAGCGTCGCCACCCGTGATCCACAACCTTTCGTCTTGCGTGTCCGAAGCCGAACCGTCGCGAACGTCGATTCGATCGGGTTCGTCGTCCGGATGTGCATCCAGTGCTCAGCCGGGAAGTCGTAGAACGTCAGCAGCACGTCCCGGTCCTTCGCCAGGCACTCGGCTGCTTTCGGGTACTTCGCCTCGTACGTTTCGACGAATAGATCGAACGCACGTTCGGCTTCAACCTTTGTCTCGGCCATCCAGATGTCGTGCAGCATGCCCTTGGCTTTGCCCTGCTTGCCCTTCGGCAGGTAGTTCAACACGTTCGCCGTCTTGTGCACCCAGCATCGCTGCTCACCCGTCTCGCCGAACACCTTCCGTAGCGCCGCCCAGAAGCCCAACGCCCCGTCGCCCACCGCCAGCTTCGGCAGCTCGGCCAGGCCACGGGACTTCAGATCCAGCAGCAACTCCCGCCAGGACTGTTCGCTCTCACGCAGCCCGTCCTGCACCGCGACGAGCTCTTTTCGGCCCTCCGGCGTGGCCCCCAGCACGACCAGGATGCACTGCCGACCTTCCTCCAGCCGCACGTTGAAGTGGATGCCATCCACCCAGAAGTACACGTACCGCTTGTCCGCCAGCGACCGCTTGCGCCACGCTTCGTAGTCCCGCTGCCAGACCTCCTTGAGCCGCACCACCGTCGAGGCCGACAAGCCCGGCGCCTCCGGGCCCAAGAGCGCCATCAATGCTTCGCTGAAATCCCCCGTGCTGATCCCCTTGAGATATAGCCACGGGATCAACTCCTCGATGCTTCGCGTCTTCCGAAGATATGGCGGCAGGATCGAACTCGTGAACCGGATCCGCCGGCCGTCCTCGTCGATCCGTCGGTCGTTGACGCGAGGCTGGCGGACCTTCACCGGCCCCACGCCCGTCTGAAGCTCGCGTTCGTCCTTGTGGCCGTTGCGGACCACCAGGCGGTGGCCTCGGGCGTCCTGCACCGCCTTGTGAGCCTCGATGTAAGCGGCCACCTCCGCCTCAATGGCATCCGTCAGCAGCTTCTGGGCTCCCTCTCGCAGAATCCCCGTCAGCACGTCCTGGCTCGAAGCCTCTGGAAAACGAATCGCATCCGTCGTACCCTGACCCATGGCGTATCCTCCGTTAATGGGTGACTCTTATCCACACCCAGGATACGCCGCTCTTTTATTCACGCCATCCACAGAAAATGGTTATATCTCAACGCCTAATGCGTCTGAAGCGTTCGCACGTCTGTTTATATGCCTGGTAGAGGTTGTTATTGTTCTGTTCCCAGGTTTTGATGTTCGCTCGTCGCTGGTGATTCTGCCACGATTTGATGGCACCGCCTCCCAGGCACAGCAGGATCACGGCAAGCCAAAGCCAGAATCGAACCGAGTTGTGCTGGTTCCTTGGCATCAGTCTCCCTTCAACGAGTCAGATAATCAGCAATCTGTTGCGTTCATCATATCCGCTCCCCACATTCAGAGCATCGGGGCTCGGGGATGCCGCGCAGGATGTAGCCGCACTTGCGGCAGCGAGTTTCGTCCCCAAGATGCTCTTGGGGGCCGAACCAACGAGTCAAGCAGATGTAGGTGGCCAGGACTATCACTGCGAAAGGAAGAAACAGGGTGAGAATCAAGCTGGTTGACTTGCCTGCCATCTGTGCGGTGGCCATGAAAACATATCTCAGGAAGCTATCACGTCCGAGCGAGAAAACATGCAACCAGCCGAAGCCACAACCCGCTACGACCGCAATTGCCGCTCGCC
>JAAEPZ010000832.1 GCA_024231955.1 bacterium
TCCTGACCGAGGAGGTAGGGTGCCGGGAGCATGCGCATGCTCTGGACCTTGACCTTGAACTCTTCGCCCACCGAGCCAGGCAGGGCTACCCGAACCTTGAATGCGGCCGTTGCCTGGCGCTCGTTCTCCTGGATTATCTCGGGATCGTCCTCGTCCTCGATCGAGGTCTCCATCGGCACGCCGAGGGGAACAAAACGCCTGGTGGCCTTGGTTATGTAGCTGGTGCTGTCATCGTCGCCAGAGCCTGAGTCCTCGTCCTCGGGCTGGTACAGGCCGGCGAAGAGGAACTGGGGCTTGCTGAAAGGTACGGCGATGGCACCCCGGTTGTGATCCCAGGTGTGCAGGAGACCGGCTCCGGAACGGTCTATGGCAAGATTGTGGGTGGTCCACGGGATGTTGCGCAGAGTCAACAGCGGGGCTGTCTCTGTAGCGCTGTCCGGCGCGCTGTTGACGGTGGCCAGGTTCCAGATGTCGATGATCGCCACCCAGGGCTCGGTTGAGATGTCGAAACCGCCAGCAAATAGGAGCCCGAGCTTCCTCTCGACCTGCAACTTGTAGATGGCGTGGTCCCTGACCGTCAGATGGCCGATCAGGTTGTCGTTCAGCTCGCGGTCGGAAACGTCAAAAACCAGGATTCCATCTTCTCCGGCGACAAACAGCAGCTCGCCCTCCCGCTCCTCCGGCGCCTGAGTATTGGCCCTGAAACTCGGTTTGAAGTCGCTGTCGAATTCACCCTCGACGCCACGGTCGATCCATTTGACCTCGTTGGCCAGCTCAACGTCCCACAGCCGGTTAGCGGTGCAGGTTACAGTCTCTTCGTCGGCCCCAGATCCTCCGATGCTGGAGATGTTGGCGGGATGGTTGCGCCGTGATCGGGTGTGCAGGGCTACATTGAACACCGGTGCATATATGTCGAGGTTGTACTCTCCCCGACATCCGGTGGGGGCACCGTTTGACCATTCGCAGCCTGAAAAGCCGTGGGCAGCCACTGCCCTGGTGGTGGAAAGATCGTCGGGGGGACGCAGCCAGGAGCCCCCTTCACCGCAAGCCTCGAAGTTGATATGCTCGCCCTCGAACCTCTGTAGCCGCCGCCCGCACTGATTGGCATCGGTCGCCATCTGCAGCGAGGGACCCGGAGTGCGGTAGTAGGCGTTGAGATCAACAACGGTGATCCCGCTGCCCATCATGGCTATGTAGCCAAGGGTCTGAATGTTGTAACGGACCCGCAGCTTGTCCCCGCGGCGGGCGCGGATTTTCTCGACCGTTCCCCGTCCGATATTGCCGCCGTCCTGCTCGCCCCATTGGTTCTCGATGTCGATCGACCAACTCTGCCCGGTGGTGAGGTTGTCCACGGTCACCCTCTGGTAGTGATACCAGGCTCTTTCGCCTTCGCACCAATCCTCCCGCCAGGTGGTGACCGAGTCCCTTGCCACGCTGGAGGAAAGCTCGATGTCGAACTCACATATCCCGTTTGTATAGTCGTCACAACTGTCGACTCCGAAATCGTCGCCCTCGAACTCTCGGTAGAATTCTGCCAGCTCGAGAGTGTCGCTCTCTTCGTCAAGCACCACCACATCCAGGTCTACCGGATAGCCCAGCGCCATGGCAGCGGAATAGGCACCCCATTCCGAGAACCCGATGCCCGACGTGGCATTGAGCCCGTAGCCGATATGGACCCGGCCAGCCACGGAGCTGAA
>JAAEPZ010000833.1 GCA_024231955.1 bacterium
CCCGCGACTCTGAAAAGCTCACGAGACTATGGGCATTTTTGCCCATCTGGCCCCGGGACTGCTCGTTGAGAGGCTTCAGCTGATTGTGCTGAGGTTCCGGACGTCCGGTCCTCGATTGTCCCGAAACTCTGAAATTGTCCCAAAACTCTGGTCATATCCCCCGAAACAGCGCTAGGGTTATGGGGGGATGGGCGCGGTTCAGCACTGAAGCTGAACCTCTGGCCAGTCCCTGAAAGGAGCTACGGCATGCCTCGCGGAATCCTGCTAGTCTTCACCATCGGAATCTTTGGATACCTGACCCTGGGGGGCGCAGCATCGGCCGATACCGAGCCTTCTCCCAGGGTTCTGGGTGGTGGACTCGGGGTGGTACTTGGCCCGGACACCGCGCCGAAATACCGACCCGTGTCCGGTTCCAGGCTTGATCCATCTGGAATTGGGTGTTGGATAGATCCAACAGGGATTGGGCTTTGGCTTGACCCACATGGGTTTGGATCCATGATTGCCCCAACAGGGATCGGGGGTTGGGCGGACCCACATGGGTTTGGATCCATGATTGCCCCAACAGGAATTGGGCTTTGGCTTGACCCACACGGGTTCGGATCCATGACTGCCCCAACAGGGATCGGGGGTTGGATGGATCCTGAAGGATAGGTCGGGTAGCTGAGAATTAGGCTGAACAATAAGAAGGGGACCGTTCTTGCCGGTCCCCCTTTTCCTGTTCTAGCCCATTCGGCTCATTCTGACCGGATCTTCGAGGTATCTCTCAATATGCGCCTTGCTCTTTTCGAGAATCCCCAGAGGAATAGGCGTTTCTTTAATGGCATCATGAAGCAACCTAAGGGCAATGGAGACCTCCTCATGTATTCCTAGGGGCTCTAGCAGCTCTACGGCTTTTGCCGCCATTTCGATCACCTCGGAATGTCGCCCTTGCTTGGAGTAGAGAATTGCAAGCTCAAGAGAAACGCAAGCAGCAGCATCGGGATCATTGATATCGCAAAGACCTCTAATGGATGCGATGAGGCACCTTTCAGCTGACACGAGATCACCTGTCGCAGCAGCGCTCTTTCCCTCAATGCCAAGAAGCATATATCGACTCTGTTGGTGGTTGCATTTTTCGGCAAGGCTCTTTGCCAGCGCTACGTATTCACTGGCACGCTCATGTCGCTCGGCTTCCACATAGGCCCGAGCCATGTTGTGTAGCAGACAAAGCCTGCGATAGGCATCGGTATGCTCATTCATCAGTTCCAGCGCCCTTCGAAGGCTGGAAATCGTGGCATCCGGAGTGCGTGTGTAGCTTTCCACCACTCCTCGAAATATCAAACTCTCCACTAACACATCGACCGTGCATGAGTCCGCAAGGTCATCTGTGGCCCTCGTGATCAACTTATACGCTTCCTCGAAGCGGCGCTGGCACAGACGCAAGGCGGCTCTTATCTGGACTATTATATGTAAAACAGCCTGATCGCGTGCGTCTTCTTGAGGGATTCGCCATTCCATTTCGGCACAGTCGAGAGCCTTTTCGGCGGCAGTGAAATCGAGTGCCATTCTGTACATGGTACTCAAATATGCCAAACCTTTGGCTCGATAGCTTGGCAGAAGCTCCATGAGGGATGAGGATATGGAATCGAGGCTATCGAGGGCCAGCTGTGCTACTTGCACACCGCGCGACCGATCCTCTCGCCCTTCCTCACGGCTCTTCCTCAGAAGCAACTCGAACAGAGCGGGAGTACTGAAGCAGAACTGGCTTTTGACCAGGGTCCGCTGGTCGTTCCATGGCATGGACCTGATTCGCTCCCACAGCCGCTCAGCCATAACCTCCTCCACGAACTCAGCGCCGGCGACCGGCCGGACCGGCACCTGCTGTCGGCGGCGGACGTTAGGGTAAAGGACCCGAAGCCGATCGACGATCGAGCAGAGCCTGTCGGTCAGGC
>JAAEPZ010000834.1 GCA_024231955.1 bacterium
CGTTTTAACGGTCAGTTCATTGGCGAAGGCGTAATCCCGGTTGTCGAACAACTGCATGCGCTCGCGTTCGATGAATTCACACAAGGGCTGAATATCACCGCGGCTATACAGTTGTTTCGCCACTGCGCGGACTTCGTCGGTTTCTTTGCCGCTGGGCAGGCGAAGTTGGCGGATACGTTCCAGGTACAAAACTTTGACCGTGAGATTGGGAATCGCCAGAACGGTTTCGCCTTCGGCGCTTATATTCACGTCCAAAGTCAGCATGCCCAGGTAATACAGCAGCGAAGCGGTCACCGTGCCGTCCTGCGCGGGATTGAGTACATCCGCCACGCCAAAACGCCGTGCCAGAGCCGAAATCGTGACCGGCTGCCCGGCATCCAGCACCCGGGTCAGAATTTCACCGCCGCCGGGCAGGCTCGATACATATTCCAGTTTGATGCGGTCCGTGGCCAGATTTTCGTCCAGGATTTCCTTGGGATAACGGCAGCGTTTCTGGAAATGTTTGAGAAAATAAATGGCCAGGACAGGATTATGAATTTGTTCCCCCGCTTCCGTGCTGAAACGGTAGCCGTCATAGAATATCCGCATCATTTCCATCGCCCTGTCCGCCTCCGCCGCGGGCAGGCCGCAGGCCTCGACAACCTGCGCCGTGACCGCGGCGACCTCCGCCTCCCGGAAGCCGCACAAGTCGCTGAATTCGGGCTGGTCGCTGATATTTTCGGACACATTGTACGCGCTGCTCACATCGCTCATGGCCACGGGCGACACCCCGGTGATGAACACCCGCTCCAGCCCCATGTCCTCAGCGGTTTTGAC
>JAAEPZ010000835.1 GCA_024231955.1 bacterium
GTCACCGGGTCATCTACAGCTACGACGCATCAGAGCGCCTGCTTTTCAGGAAACACTTGGATGGGGACGACGCCTTCCTTTCCGAGCGCCTCTTTGTCTGGGACGACGCTGGCTTGGCGGCCGAGCTTGGGCTCAACCATCTCCGCGAGGTCCTCTGGCAGAAGCAGTACCTCCCAGGTCCTGCTGGCCTTGACGGCTCGCCCCAGGTACGAGTTCAGATAGGCCTCAACACCGAAGACATCTACGACTTTGTCCACGACGAGCAAGGCACAGTAATCGGCATCGTCAGAGTGGAGGAGCCTGGCGAAGGAGCTGCGCCGCTCCTGGCCCGCTACACGTACACGCCATACGGAGAGGCCCGTGTGGAATATGGCCCCGAGCTCATCGAGCTAGGTTTTGACCCCGCCACGACCCAGACAGGCGACGCTGTCCAGGGGACCGCCATCAGCGGCGAGACGGCGGCCGGGGCGTTGGTATTGGAAACCTCCTTGGAGCTCGACGAGGCTACCTTGGAGCAGGGATTGGTTCTCAAGCGCAAGGAGACAGAGGGACCACAGCAGGGTCAATGGACGACACTGGGCCCAGCCGAGGTGGACGCTGAACGGCGAGCCGAAGAGACAACCAAAGTTGTGGTCATGCCTTTGGCGCCGTGGGA
>JAAEPZ010000836.1 GCA_024231955.1 bacterium
CGAAGTCGACGACTGCGCGCTCCGAGAAGCCGTCCTGGCCGCGAATGCCACGCCCGGGCACGACGTCGTCGTCGTGCCCGGCGGCACATACCAGCTCTCGTTGATCGGCCCGGTGGAGGAGAACCAGTCGATGACCGGAGATCTCGACATCAGCGAGGACGTGGAAATCTTGGGCGACCGGGAGACCCCGGTGGTTGTCGTTGGTGATGGCACCGACCGAGTTCTCCAGATACTAGGTGGCACGATCATCATTTCGGATCTCACGATCACCGGGGGCGTGGCATCGAGCTGGGGTGGGGGAATCAGAGCCTCAAATGCAAGGGTAACGATAATAGATTCCACGATTAGTGGAAATATGAACTCGACAAGTGGTGGTGGGATCCTTGCTGGTCCGCACGAGATGACACTCATCAATTGCACGGTTAGCGCCAATAGTTCAGAAGAGCATGGAGGTGGTATTTATAGGTATGGCGTATCGTTCGTTGCACCTGCAAGTCTCAGACTCATCAACACTACGGTCAGCGGAAACTCGGCTACATACGACGGTGGTGGAATCTTTCACGCGCACGAGGGAGAAATGGCGTTCGTCAATTCAACTATTGCCGACAACACCTCACGCTGGGGTACCGCTGTCTTCGACGACTTTTTCACCCCCGGCCCGATCTACACCAACACCCTCATCGACGGCACATGTGGCGCCAGAACCGGCATCACATCCCGATCAAACGGCGGCAACATCCAGATCGGGGATGATTCCTGCCACCTGCCCCACCCCACCGATCGGATGAACGTCCCCGACGCCATGATCGGGCCGCTCGCCAACAACGGCGGCCCGACGATGACGCACGCGCTTCTGCGCGGCAGCCCCGCCCTCGACACCGCCCTCGACGCGGAGTGCCCCGCGGATGATCAACGCGGGGTGCCCCGGCTCCTCGACGGCGACGGCGACGGCGTCGCGGGCTGTGACGTCGGCGCGTACGAGATGAACCACCGGGCCATCGAGGTTCCCGCCCTGCGGGGCGCGGGCCTCGTGGCCTTCGCACTTCTCCTGGCCGGCATCGCCGGCGCCACGATCGGCCGTAAGCGCCCTCTGGCGTTGCCAAGACACCGGCATACAGAGATCGGGCCGATGAAGGGCCACTTTCTCGAAAAGAGCCGTGAAGAACGGATAGGAAGCTCGGGGCAGGAACGGAGCATCTCGCTTTGGCCGAGGCGAAATGGGTGATGCTGTGGTAGAATGAGGCACCACGGTCGGGCCGTGGACGTTTCGGCAAGCATTCGGAGGAGATCGAGGCGAGAATGCCAGGAACCGGTCGAGGCACCAGACACGGGCAGCACGCCCTGAACGGCACAGCGACGACACCACCCCGCTTCCGCAGGCCCGGGTGGTATCGCCGCACGGTTGGCGGTTCCATGACCAACGCGAGTGCCACCGGGTGCCGGCGTGACCCAGGAGTGGGGCCCCTCCAAGAGGCATGGGCAGGGCCGATCCCCGGAGCCTGCGCTCCCGCCTCTCCGCGCCGGTACCTGGACACAAACCGACGGATCGGGGGTATGAGCCATGAGAGAGGTCGAGAGTCCGGGAACCCGTTTGCAGCAGAGACTACTCCGCGAGGCAGCGCAAGCGACGTTGGACCGAATCCGGCGTGATCGCGAACGTGCCCCGGAACGGGTAGAAGGGATGCTGGCGTTCATCGAGAAGCACCTGTTCGAATGGAAGTTTGACGTCATGCGGCTGAAAATCGGATGCGGTGAGCGCGACAACTCGATCGTGACCGCATTCAAGAATGCGGTGGGGCTTTCACCGCATGCCTACATCGTTGATCGGCGCATGGAAACGGCGGCGGTCCTGCTGCAGAACACCACCCTGAGGACGGCGGTCGTGGGCCGGTTGGTGGGAATCCGCAATCACCGGACCTTCGGGCGCAATTTCAATAGCTGGAGCGGCTACAATCCCAGCGTATTCCGACGGCGCGCCAAGGATGCGGATGCGAAATGGGGCCAGGTAGGAATCGAGAGCTCTGATTATCAAACGTTCCGAAAAGCGATGCTTGGGGGGCTCGATGGCACGGAAGCGACCGAGTTGATTGAACGGATCGCCTCCGTCAATGAATTGCCGAAGGTCGAGCCGGCCCCAACTCCCCCTGCGCATGCCGAGGGCTACGTGGTGAAGCTTCCGTTCACGCAAGAGGTGTTCGAGCAGATCATGGTCAAGGAGGTATGGCAGGTACTGCGGCAGAAGTCCTGGGATGAGCAGCGGGAAATGGTCCGGAACCAGATTCGGTTCACAACGCCTGCGCTCTTTCACTTTCTGCGCGAGAGGAGCATTCCTGAAGGGCGAGACAACCGTGAGTTCGGTGTTCACTTGGCAGAGATGGCGCTGGACTCCCTTGTGACTATCGAAAATCTTGGGGGTGAAATATTAACTGGCCTCAAAGCGCAGGCATGGGTATGGATTGGACAGACCCGCCGTCTAGCACTCGATTTTCCAGGCGCCGAGGCGGCATTCTCTGAGGCTGAATGCGGCCTCAAAAATGAACTGATTGCCCCAAAGATTCGCGGAGAGTTCTTCCTATTCAAGGCAGCTTGCCGGTGGTGGCAGAGTCGTTTTGACGAAGCGCTAGATTTGGACTATCATGCCATTTCGATCTTCCGGCCTGCCGGTAACCAGCGGGAAATGGTCCAAGCATTAATTGTGCGCGCTAATATTTATATTCTCACTGGATTTACGGCGGACGGTATTCGCAGCCTGCGGGAAGCAAGCGAGGTGATTGATGAACAAATGGATTGCCAGCTGAAGTTCGCAATCAACTTCAATGTTGCTGCTGCACACATATCAAGTGGTGCGTACGAAGATGCTTCGAAGTTGCTCCCAGTAGTTCAGAATCTCCACCATCTATGCGGAACGGAGGGACATTTCAACTGCGAGTGGCTGGAAGGTGCCATAAGGAGCGGTCTTGGGGATCTTTCAGGCGCAGAGATTTGCCTTCACCATGCCTACGAAGGTTTCAAGGAGCGAGGTCGTATGCCGCATGCGGCAATAGCGGCGATTGACTTGGCATTGGTCTATCTAAGGCAAGCGAGATCCGGGGAGGGCATGGGTTTAGTAGTTTCTACCCTTCCCCTGCTGGAAGCGTTGCCCCGCTGGCATCACGGGCAAATCTGTCTACTTAAACTCCGTGCTGCAGTAAATGCAAGCGATCTAACAGTCCAGGTACTGGAGAGGGTTCGAGCATGGCTTGAACGTGGGCGTATACACCCGGGTGGGCAAGTTGCGATAGAACGAGCAGTCCGGGGAGAGCCGCTCACACGGTTCTCCCCGTGAAATGAGTAATTGCGATTTCAATGCAAATTAGTTCTGGGTTTCTGTGATCATCGATTTCCGGTTGGATCGATTAGTATCACCATATCGTTCGTGGGTGACTCAAGAGGTGCGAAGCAGTGCAGGCCGATGGGGTTTGATCGATATTCAATCCGATTCTTGTGAGGCATGTTGGGCTCCTTTTGGGTGCGTCAATCCCCCAGCCACCACGACTGGGATTGCACACCTCCAACCAAGCCTACACGGCAGCAGAGAAAATGGCCAGAGATTTCGAAACATCTGTAGCAAAGGTCATGCCTCGGGCCTCTTACTCAATACTTCCGGCGCATTACCGCCATCACCGACAAATGTATCTACACTATGGGTGCCAGCATAGTCGTGAAGCGGCATCCGGATGCCAATAGGGAGTCCGGTTCCTCGAGGGCTATCCTGCGGGATCGATCAGAATCAGCATATCGGCCTCCTGTTGGTACGCTATCGGTCTTCCTTCGGCGGGTGGGCTCGGGTGCTCACCCTGGGCCAAGCCTAACCACAGCCAGAGGGAATGTCCAGAGATTTCGATACCTCCGGCCGGTCAGCGACACTTCGGGAGCCGATCTACAGGTCTGGCGACCCGTTGGCGGGTCCGCTTCGGTCTGCGATGAGGGCGGCGGCGAGCATGGAGCTCGGTCTGGCCGCTCAGTGGCCGTCTTATTACCGCCCTACTGAGATTCATTTCTTCATTTGTCCCTGGAATTCAGGGGATGACTCCGGTTCAGCCCATTACGGGATACGCGGTCTCCTCGCTCGGCGATAGCTGATGTCGATCCACCCGAGCCCCCCCGACCCGGACAACCCCACCAATTCGTCGTGTTGGCGGCCGAAACGAGCCCCAGCGGCTCGCACAGAGGAATTTGGTCAACCGAGAGATAAAATTACCAATCGCCTCTGCCGACTAGCGTAAGGGCTAAAATAAAAGCACCTATTTTTGGTTATTTCTGAGCTATAGTGAGCCAGGCCGGCTTCCGGCAGGTAATGCCGGCCGTACAAACATAACAAACCAGTCAGAGCCAGATCTGACGATTTCCAGAGAGTGGACGGGCTGTTCTCAGATGTTGATATCGGAAAACCAAGGTGGCACCCCACTCTTCAGGCCGGTCGCTGAGCTCAAACCGCCGGGACTCGACCCCAATCAACTCAGCGGCCTGCGGTCTCTTCGGGCCGTCGGCCGCGAGCTCAAGCTCATCTACTGCCTCAGAGCTCTCCAACCCCTTGCCGAGCACGGGCCAGTGGCAATCGCCACCGCCCTGACCCTCGTCACCGAGATCCTGTCGGCCCTTGGGACCTTCCTGTCCAGGAACCCGGACACCTCGTTGGCGGACCTACGCGCCGCCGCCGTCTCCACCCTGCTCGACCTTCGCCCCGGGCATGAGCCGGTACCCGACGCCGACGTCGAGCCCTTCCGGAGCCCCCAGGTCGTGTTCCTGGAAGCGGCCGAGATGGCGCAGCTGCGCCGGGCCAGGAGTGCCGGCACGACCGAGGAGATCGTCCACGGCGCCGCCCGCAGGGTCCACGAGGCCTGGGAGCGCGCCGACGGGCTCGGGCGCGCGCCCGCGGGGCGCGCCTGGGAGCTGATCCACGTCCGCTGCCGGGGCAGCCCGGCG
>JAAEPZ010000837.1 GCA_024231955.1 bacterium
CTCTCGATCGAGGACCGGCTCCGACTCTTCAGCCAGTTGTGCTCGGCCGTCCGCGACCGCGATCGGGAGGGCTACGGATGGGCTCGCCGGAAGGTGAGCACCATGTCCCGGACGGTTTGACCGCCCATTCATACCGTAACTCGGCAGCTCATCCTATAAAACTACATAGTTTTCCTGATCGAGGGCATCTTCCGGGTGGCCCGCGGTTTTCGAGCGACTGTCATCACCTGCGTTTCACGGCAGCTCACACCGCGGGTCGCCCGGTTCTCTCCATGACGGCGAAAGGGGACGTAGATGGAGTTTTTCGTATTCAGGTTGAACCGGATCATGATCCTCAACAACCGCGAATGGGGCAAGGGCGAGGTCAAACTGCTGAGCTTCGACGCGATGAGGGGGAAGCAATGGCGGATTGCAGTTGGGCCGATCTGACCGGCGAAGAGAGAAGTGACCTGCCGAAGGGAGAAACCGATGTCTGAGAACGACGACCATCATAACGAGTCCGGATCACCATCAA
>JAAEPZ010000838.1 GCA_024231955.1 bacterium
ATCTCGCGCGGGTGCCGTATAACACGTCGTTGAAGCGGCAAACCAATCGCGCCCGTCTCCACCGCCGTCGGCAGGGGGTGAAAGGAGGTACCCTTGGCGAGAATTGCAGCCAGTTTGCCGCTTAACTCCTCAGTCGTTAGGTGGCGGGGGGACATCGAGTAGATGAGATTCGAGCGAGAAGGCAAGAAGCCTATCACTACCGTCTCCGAGGCTCAGCTGCGACGGCAGCTCTCCTACAAGAGAGGCGGCGACAACACCTACGCAATCATCGAGGATGCCGATGGAAGCTACCTCCAGATGCTCGGAGGAGGAGTATCCTGCTGTTTGGAGTGGCGGGATATGAAGAGGCGTCGCCACTATAGGGCCTTTCTTGCCGTTCCGAGGGTGCCCTGGAAGGAGGAGAGTCTGCTCGGCTCCATGTCGATCAAACCGGAAGAAGTACTCGCCATCGAACAGGTGACGGTGGCGTTCTGCGCCTTCTTAGGCAGCCGGATCTTGCCTCCTGAGATCCACTGGCGAGATGTGACGGAAGAACTCGCCGCCGAAGGCATCGCGAGACCGGGAGCGCCACCTAACACCCCACTGGAGCGGACGGCGGGGCCGTCTTGACGAGTCGAGGTCTTTCATGTATGATGCCTTCGATGACGATGAGAGCACTATCAGTGCGCCGCCGCTCAGCTTTGCCGTTAGCTGCTGTAGCCACAGAGAGGCTATTCGATCTGCAAATTAGAAAGAGGCTGAGGAGTCAAAATTGCGGCAAACAAAACCAAAGCCTTTTGTGTTTGTTTTGATGCCCTTCGCACCCGAATACGACGATGTCTACAAGCTTGGCATCAAGCCGGCCTGTGAGAGTGCTGGCGCGTATGCCGAGAGAGTTGACGAACAGATATTCGCGGAGAGTATTCTCGAGCGGATCTATAACCAAATATCAAAGGCCGATCTGATCATAGCGGATCTTTCGGAAAGGAACCCGAATGTATTCTACGAGACGGGCTATGCTCATTGCCTAGGGAAGCCGTCAATACTACTGACGCGGAGTGCGGACGACATACCGTTTGACCTCAAGCACTACCATCACATCGTGTACAAAGGCCGGATATCGGATCTCCGAGAAGAGCTTGAAAAGCGAATCGACTGGATTCTTCGTAATCCCGAGAAATCTACCGAAGGCGACACGCTCTCAGCGCAGATATTCATTAATGGTCAACGACTCCTGGACAATCCAACGATCATCGCGGAATTGTCCTATGACCCGCCGGGTCGCCCACGAAAGAGGCCTGAGAGGCCTTCTCTAGAGTTTATGGGTGAGGAGTATTTTTCGCTATATCTAAGTTTAGATATACATAATCCCCTGGAGTCCCGGATTAGAGGCCTGAGATTTCAGCTTGGCCTAGTAACGCCAAGAATCTTCGAAACTGCTCGCTTCGAGAACAAGTTTCTCGAAGAAGTCTCCACAAACAGTGTACTTCTCCCAGAAGGAAACTCGATGCATTTGCCGGCCGTCGATTATAGTTTATTACCCGGTACGTGGGAGCCGATAAGGATTGATCTGAGGGGAAAAGCGACGATCGATCGCGACTACCGACTAGAAGCCAGGCTCTTCACCGAATCCGGGTTTCAGTCAACTCCGTTTGTCGTACACCTCAGTGCAGATCCGGAGACAATGGAGGAGGCTCTAAATGGCATATACTTCTGAGAAGCTGGTCGGTAGTGGTTACGACGCAGCTAACCATCCAATGGAGCGGACGCTTCAGCCATCTGGACTTCTTCGAGGTCGTGGAGCGATCGTGCTGGCGGGCCCCTTGAGGTTGATCGGCAGCGCGCCGCTCATCTTAAATCGATATGCGGCCTAAGAGGAAGCGTGCTCGTCATCGTGGTCCCACAACCAGGCACAGCTGAGGCCGAGGATTATCGATATGCCATACTACGACCGTGAAGATCTCATAGTTGCATGGGTCAAGGTTGTCGCGATCACCTCACTTAGGAGGCGTAAAGAAATTATCTAGGCCAGTTACGGCTCCGGAGCAAAGAAGCGCATGCAATGGCCGGCCGGTCGCCCGGGGGGAATCCAATGGGTGCGGCTCTTTTGGAACGGCGACGGTAGGAGACCAGGGGCCGGGCAC
>JAAEPZ010000839.1 GCA_024231955.1 bacterium
GTGCCCGGCCCCTGGTCGCCGATCGTCGCTGTTCCAAAAGGGCCGCACCCAATTCATTTTCTTGAGAGCTGCAGAGAACACTTCTGGTGAATCTTGGAGAAACCACGGAATCGTCAGCCAATCCCCAGAATTGAGGGATCAACCGGAAAAGTAAGGATTTTCCAATGCAACCAGAGGGTAGAGAAATGGGAAAAAGGGTGCAACCCCTTTCCCCCACATGAGTCGCACCGCGGATCAACCGCCAGGGATGATCTCCATACCGTGTCGCATGGCGTCCTCCGATCGGGGCCACGGCCTCCGGCGCCATTGCCGGCAACCCGGGCTCCCGGTCCCGTCATTTTGCCTCTGCCAGTCGACCCTGCGGAAGATTCGGATCGAAAATGTGACATGGCGAACCGAGCCGCCGGTCGTCATCGAGTGGGAATGCCCGCAGATGATCCAGGCCGTGATGTTTCTGCGCCCGGTCGACCCGGCGGAGCATTCGAGGCGAGGGTCGTCGCCTGAGGCTTTCTGAAAGTTCAGAGCTCTCTTCGCCGTCAGCCTGGCCGTGGGCTTGGCGGTGCCGTGATATACTCCCGGGCAGGCCCAGGACCAACGGAAGCTCTTTTCCGGATAACGCTTCTTTGGCCAGAAATGTTCGATGTCGGTACCGCGCGAGTCTTCGCAGAACATGCAGCGTTCGCGGGCTCCGGTCATTCTGCCGAGCTCTTCCACAATACGCTTCATGAATCGGCTCCGTCTCTGTGCTTTCCAGGTTGCGACGATGTCCGCGCCCTCGTCGACGACCCGCTGCATGCGGTCCAGATAATCGGAAAGCACCGCCTCGAGCTCGTGTCTTCGCAGGAAGCGCATATCAGCATCAGTCGCGGGCGCCGGTATCGACCCACTGCGAATAGAGAGTCAATTGTTCATGCTCATCAGGAGTGAGATCGACAGCCTTTTTCTTCGCTTTGAGGCGGGAGTAACCTTGGCGAGCTCTTACCGCTTCGGCCGAGCGGGTGTGAGTAAGGCCGAACGCGGGGCTCAGCAAGACCTCGTCCGCCTTCGATCGCCGAATCTTCCAGCAGTCGCTTTCTTCAAGTCGAAAAGGCTCCTGTTCGCTTCCGGGCGGCGGTAGATAGAAGATGCCACCGAGATCGCCTGCCTGACAGACAAGCGCGCTGTGCGAGGTTACGATGAACTGGAAATTAGGAAAGCGTGTCTTCAGCCAGTTTCCTATATTGCGTTGCCATCCGGGATGGAGATGAGCGTCGACTTCATCGATGAGCGCAAC
>JAAEPZ010000840.1 GCA_024231955.1 bacterium
CTTGTGACTTCCGCGATGAAGAGCCTGACGACCTTCAATGCCGCCCCGCGGGCCGTGAACTTCATGAAAAATGATGTCAAGGCGCACCATAGCATCTCATACGCCGCGGCCACCGACGCGGGGACCCCGCTGGTGCATTACGCGCCTGCTCTGACGGAGAGAAATACCGTCCTGACCGTGGAATTTGGCTTCGACGAGTTCCCGGATGAAATCTTCAACATGGTGAGCGGGGCCTTGAATCAGGCCGCAGGCATCCCATTATTCGTTTCGGCGAGCACCTACCTGTTGGCTGCGGGTGCGATCACGAAGCTGCTTGGCAATCTTGGTAGCCTGGTATTCGATCAAGCGTCTGTATTCAAGGCAACCGAGCCCTTGACCTTCTTGCGCCCGGGAGAACGGCCCCCCCAGGCAGACTTTCGACTGATTACCGCAGAAGATGCGGATCGCAGTTTGCTCCAAGGCTTCCGGGCAGGTCCCAAGGGTCTTGTTGACGGCGAAGGCCGGCCCTACAGCGGAGACTTGCCCTATGTCGTCATCAGCCTTGACGGCAGGATGTACGATGAGTATAAAGACTTCGCGCCGATCGCCGCCAGCGCCGTTTTATTGGACAGGTTCTATGGTATCCGCGAAGGCCAGGAACAGCCGCTGGGACCACTGCTTGATGCCCTCAAGCTTTATAATGACTGGAACTTTCGAAAAAAGGCGGACCGGTTGGCGGAAGAGCTTGAAGGGCTTGAACCCGACTCCGAGGAGTATGAGAAGAAGAAGAAGGACTACGATGCCCTTATTGCGAATATTCTTGACGATCTGCTGAAACCGAAGAAGTGAGTGCGCAGCCCGTGGGCAGAACCCCTGGGATCCCCCGTCATCGGCGTCGGGAGTGCGGTTGCGGTTTCACTGCGTCACCGACCCCGACCCCGCCAACCCCAGGCTTGAGATCGCGGGCAGTGCTTCGGTGTCGTTTGTCCGCCGGGAGCTCAACGACGATCCCGACCCGGCGGACCGGACCCCACGCCCTGGCGCCAGCAGTTGCACTCCGAGGCCGTCCCTCAGGTGACGGAACCCGTGGCGCTCAAGGGCCTTTGCAGGGTGATGATCGAGATCTCGGACGACACCCGCGTGCGGGCCGCCGGCGCCCGCCGGCTGCACCGCTGGGCGTGCCCCTGGCGGCCCTGGTGGCGGCGCTGGCGCGGAGCTTCGCGGCGCCACAGGAACGCAGGCCGGAAGCGTTGGCGGCAGTGATCGAGAGCCTCGCTCGGGAAGTGGCTGGAGGCCCGACCGCAACTTCCCCTCCTCCCAGGGTGGCAAGGGCAAACGACACTGACGGTGCGGCGTACCAACAGCCCGCTCCTTCAACTGCCTCGGACGTCGGGCGGCAGGAAGTTTGCCCTTGTTTGCCCGGGCAAAAGCAAGGGCAAGGACGTCTGCCTTGCGCTCAGGAATCGAATCGGCAGGCAAAGCCTGCCCTACAGGTCCTCGGCAATCCTGCTTCGTAGGGCAGGCTCCGCCTGCCGATCCTCTGCCTTTCTCAGAGTGGCAAGCCTGGCAGGTCTCTTTCTCGAACGAAAACAGCCTCAGTACTGTACCAGGCTACCATCCCTTCTTCCCTTCTCCACCGCCTGGGAGAAGGCCCACAGGCTGGCCGGAAGCAACACCACCGCCATCGCCGCCAGCACCGTCAGGGGCAACCACAGATCGCGCAGCGACTGGCCTTCAAAAAGCGCCCGTCTCATCGCCTCGAGCGCGTAGGTGATCGGCAACAACTTGGCGGCGAGCTGCATCCAATCCGGCATCACCGCCACCGGAA
>JAAEPZ010000841.1 GCA_024231955.1 bacterium
CTCCTTTCGCCTGGGCCCCTTCGCCACCCCTGATGGCAACGGGTTTGTATCCCCAGCTGGCCAGGAGCTCGAGTTCACAACCAGCGAGGGCATTATCGTCACCGTACCCGAGGCCGCCTTTGACCAGGCAACCCTGGTAACAGTGACCACCCTGGACCCCGCCAACGTCGGGGTAGAGCCGCCGGGCATGGTCCTGGGCGGTTTCCTCCAAATCGATTTCGCTGGCCAGGCCGCCGAGCCATTGAGCCTCAGGGTGCCGGTTGCTGACGATGCAAGGGTGGGGGCCCAGGTGTTCATCGGCGAGCCCAAGGACTACTTCTGGGGCCGGATGCTGCGGCTGCTCAGCGTCGGTGAGATCGTCGATGAGCACGGCCAACGCTACATGTCCAACCACCCCGCGGTCCAGCCCGAACCCATTCGTGGCGAGGACAAGATTCTGGACGATGGCGATGACTGCCGGGAACAAGAGCTGTGCCCCTGTACCGAGCCGAATTGTAGCGGCTGCCGCCCCTGCATGACGTGCCAGGAGATCAAGGAAGGTGGTCTTTCCGAGTGTTGGATCAGGGAGGTCCTGCTTGAGTTGAGCTCCGGGACCTCGGCAGCCTTCTTCCACGAGGCAACCGCCGAGTGGTCCCTCTATGCCGGTCATGGCCCGGGCCAGGATGCCGTGGTCATGTACGCAAGCATGGACCAGGGCTGGGCATATGAGCCTGACCCTCGCGATTGGGACGGTCAGTTCGCCATTCCGGTGCCAGTGGGCGAGGAATTCCAGATCATTCAGGTCGACCTGGCAACTGGCTGGATCAGCAGCGAGCAAGACTACGATCCCATCCCCTACGATGGCGGCCCGATCGAGTACAACCCGGATTACGCGGGCGACTCGAGCATTCAGGACAACAACCCGCCGATGATCGTCGATGCCAGTCCCTTTTCGGTGATCCGCTTTGGTGAGCCACCGCGGGATGTGAAGCAGCGTCTGCGCCTCGAGATCGAGGTCAGCCTGGGGTATGGCGATTTTGTCGAGCTTGGCTCCGTAGAAGACTCCCCGTTACCGGACGAAACCCGCCTCGGTGTGTACGAGATTGCCGGAACCCTGCCACTTGGGGCTCAGCAGAGGGAGAGTCCCAGGGAGGTGCTATCCCCTGAGGGCGGAAACAGTCTGATCTGCAGTGACCGGGCATGGCAGCACGACATCAGCAAATCGACCGATGAGCCCCACGGCGATTTCCTTCTGTTTGTCCACCCCGGAGGCCTCGAAGCCGACAACATCGGTACCTTCGAGTTTCAGTTCGACCGTCGGTTGACCGATCTCTCCGAAGAGAATCCGAGGAATGTGGCCAAGCTCTATGACCTGGGTCCGGCCGACGGGTGTGGTCAGGCCTCCTCAACCGTGGCCGGGGGCGACACCCTAAGAGAGCTGCCAATCTCCCTGCTGGAACCTGGCTACGACTCGGACGACGATCAAGCTGTCGAGCGGCAGGAGAAGAGATACGAGGGCGGACGGCTGGTCATCTGGCCGGTCGGGTCCTTACCGGCCGGGCACCGGTTCAAGCTGCAGCTGATGGCGAGCAAGATCACAGTGGAGAAGGCCTCAGGAAGCACCGGCCCCTCCTATGCCGCCCTGGGCGGCGGTCCGACCAAGTTCTACTTCGCCACCCGAGCCGTTCCCGGAGACCCGATCGGGGAGATGCCGGACGCCAATCCTCTGGGTGACACCGGGCAGGCGCGGGATATGGTTGGCGTGGGCAACCTGCTGATGGTTGCCTCGGCCACTGGAAAGCTGCTGGCCGTAGATATCAACGACACCAGAGAGACCCCAAACCTGAAAGAGCCGCTCGAGTTTGGGCTGCACGCCATCAAGAATGGCTATGAAGACCAAATCACCACGCTCCAGGCCGATAGCCACAACCGAATCTACTACACCGCCCTGCTCGGGAACCAGTGGGTTGCCAGGACGATCAGGCTCGAAGACGTGCGTAGGGCCTCGAGCACCTGTGCATTTCAGCCGGAATGGGCCAATGATCTCGGCTGTTTCAGCTCCGTGGCTGGCCGGGTCCATATCGGCTACGGGCTCAATGCCACGTCGGGCATCGGGTTCTCGGAATGGGGTGCCTATTCCGCTGCCATGGCGTTGGGCTATCCGGTAGACCTGGATGTGGTGGTGCTTGACGAAGAGAGCGACACTCTCGAGCTGGCGGAGTTCTACAAAGAGTTCGGGGGCGACGACTTCGGAGTCGACAGTTGCGACGACTATACCAACGGCATATGTGAGTTCGACATCGAGCTCTCCTCCAGCGTGGCAAGGGACTCGGTCACCACCTGGCGGGAGGATTGGTGCGACGGCGAGAGAGCCTGGTATCACTACCAGAGGGTGACCGTGGACAACCTCACCACCGGGCAGAGTTGGTCGATCGACATCGAGAACCAATGGGGTGAGCAGGACGGCGGCAACATCGGGCGGGGAACGGTCGAGAATATCCGCGCCCGCCGCGGGGAC
>JAAEPZ010000842.1 GCA_024231955.1 bacterium
CTCGACCAGATCGACGTCGAGCGTAGTCCGATCTGCCGGCCGGAATCGGATTGCTGGGACGTCAAGCTGACGTTCTTCAACCCGACCAAGCGCATCGAGCAGGCGCGGGTGGTCTACCGTTTCACCATCGACGTCAGCGACGTCGTCCCGGTGACGGTCGGTCCGGTGCGACACTGGCACGTGTACTGAGATGACGATTGCCCCCGGCGGCTCAGGTCATGGTGATCTGAATCGCCAAAACGCAAACTGCCGTCATAGACGGCACAAGAAAGGAGAAAGGTCATGAGACTACCGAATCAATCCGCGGCAGTGGCCCGTGGCGTGAGCACGATGGCGTATGCCCGGAGGGGGATGACACCGTCCGGGTGTAGCTGGATGCAAGGTATTAAGTGTGGTGGCTTGGCGGCTGGTGTAGTGGGGGCTTGTGCTACCAGCCTGACCAATCCCGTAAGCGCCGCTGGATGCGTTGCGGCGATCGCTGGGTACATCGGCGGTGAATGCTGGAAATGTCCACCTAACATCGTCGGCACCATATGTAAGACCATTGATATTCTCCAAGGCATGGGAGTCGGTGTCCCAAGCCTGCCGGAGGGTGTCTGCTAGCTAGCTAGTGCTAGTAGTGCTATGTAGTCCCAGAACAAGCACTCGCGATGGCGCCAGCGCTCATTGAAGGGCTGAAATGGCATGATTCGTGACGGTAGCCCGGGTCCTCAGGCCCGGGCTACAGGCCGCGTCAGCGTTCGCACTTCGTGGCAGCGCACCGCGGCCTTGGGTGACCGGCGTCCGGTCTCCCGGAGGCCCAATCTCTTGCCCCACCCCAGATCCGAGGGAAAGATTTCCGTCAACCGCTATCATTGCACGGGTTGCGGCTTGACAAATGAACGGACCGAGTCACCACCAGCGCAGCGGGCTGCCCCGGTGATCTCGATACGCTGAAACCTGCTTCAACGTCCTAAGCAGAAACCAACAACTCGACACCCAAGGAGGAATCATGGAAAACCAGGATACCAACGTCGATCATGAACGGACTGAGTCGCTGGCCGAGGCACTCGTTCCGGCGCCTGCGAGCGTCCCGGAGGCCGCGCCGCCGGCGGCGGCGGTGCCCCCCGGGATCACCGCCGCGGAGTGCACCTCGTGTTCCGGCGGCGGCGGCGGTCCGTCCCTGGTCTACGCTCTCGGCCAACTCGACTACGACTTCGGGAGCGAGGCGCGGCGCGACTCGTTCCTCCAGCACGGCATCAGCAATCCCCACGACCCGGAGGCGATGCTCAAGCACCTGAAAGACCATCCGGCACATGCCACCGCCCTGACCTGGACGCTGGTCCAGGATGCGACGCCGATCTACGCCGTCATGCCGGCGGGGCCGTTCGCCGCGGAAATCTACGAGACGCTGCGCGAGTTCGTGGCCGGGCAG
>JAAEPZ010000843.1 GCA_024231955.1 bacterium
AGCGAATGACGCCGTCATCGACGGCTTCACCATCACGGGAGGCAACGCGAGCACAAGCAACGGCGGTGGTATGTACAACGACAGCGTCACGCCGACAATTTCGAACTGCGTTTTCGAAAACAACTACGCCAAACTCAATGGTGGAGGACTTTATTACAGGAATGACAGTGGTTATGGAACGTTCGATATTACAAACTGCGTTTTCCGAGGCAACTACACTACCTATAGTGGTGGCGGGGCATACTTCGGACAAGGTGGAGGGATGTATCTATACTACAGGTATATCGAACCGAGCATAAGCAACTGCGTATTCGAGAACAACCGATCCTACAGAGGAGGCGCGGCGTACATACACAAATCCAACATTTCCGGTGGCAACGCAACCGACGCGACCATTGTCAATTCCGTTTTCTACGGGAATAGGGCCTACGAAGGTACCGCTATTCAGTATCGCGGCTCTACCTGGAATATGGACATAACGAACAGCACTTTTTCCGGCAACGACTGCTACAGTACATCCTGTCTAGGTACGGTTCATGTGTACTCTGCACACAGCAACATCCGCAACTCGATATTCTGGGGCAACCTCTCGGCAAACCTATCCGGGGGCACGTTCGATATTGAATACTCCGACATGGAGGGCGGTTACACCGGTACGGGCAATATCGACGCGGATCCTTTGTTTGTCGACGCGGCAAATGGAGATTTTCATATCGCCTCCGGATCACCGTGCATAGACGCGGCAAACGGAGACGCCGCGCCGGAGCTCGATTTTCACGGCAACGGACGCTTCGACGATCTCTCGGTTACGGACACCGGAGTGGGCACTCCCACATATGTAGACATGGGAGCGTTTGAGCTACACCCGTGCGACGGAGTGGTGTGCGACAACGCCCCGGACGATTACTGCTCCGATTCCCAGACGCTGGCATCCTACGTATTGCCCGGCGATTGCGTATCCGGTGTGTGTCAGTACAACGACATCGAGGAGACAATCTGCGATCACGGATGTTACCAGGGCGCGTGTTTACCTGCGCCCACCTGCACGGACGGCGCCTGCTGCGATGGCGGCATCGTACAACCCTTCGGCACGGTGTGTCGCGCCGCGGCAGGGGGATGCGACGTGGCGGAGACGTGTGACGGAACAACAACCGACTGCCCGGCGGACGTATTCGAGGCGAACGGGTTCGTATGCCGCGCGGCGCAGAGTATCTGCGACGTAGAAGAGACATGCCCCGGCGGCTTGGCCGACTGTCCCGCTGACGTGTTCGCGCCTGACACGACGCTCTGTCGCGCCTCGGCAGGCGATTGCGACCTGGCTGAGACATGCGATGGTACAACTGCGTCCTGTCCATCTGATGCGAAGTCCACGGCCGAGTGTCGCGCATCTGCCGGAGATTGCGACCTGGTAGAATCTTGCGACGGCGTGACCGATGATTGTCCATCAGATAGTTTCATTGCGGCGGGCACAGAGTGCCGTGCATCAGCCGGAGACTGTGACGTTGCCGAGCTGTGCACCGGTTCGGGGGCTGACTGTCCAGACAATGGATTCGAGCCTCATTCTACCGTATGCCGCGCATCGCAAGGCGCCTGCGACCTGGAGGAGACCTGCACTGGAACCTCAACTGAGTGCCCGGCGGACCTGTACAACCACGACCAGTTCGTCTGTAGGCCGGCGGCCGGCACGTGCGACCAGGAGGAAACCTGTACGGGCAGCTCTATCGACTGCCCGGCGGACGAGCTGAGATCCTCGAGCTTCCAATGCGGCCAGGTTCCTGTTGACACCGAGACCGACTGCTCCGAGGCAGGAACTTGCGGCGGGTCCATCGTACAACGCGAGAAGTATCCCCACTGCACGGGCGTGGACACGGAGTGCCGACAAGAGAACGGCGTATGGCACGACTGGCAACCCTTGGAGGAATGCGGCCCGAGCGGTATCTGTACTAACGACTATTTCTCGGCCGAGTGCACCGACTGTGAATGCGGGTGCGCGGACGGTGAGTGTGTCACTTCCAAGCTCGTAGCTTGCAAGACCAAGGACTTGGCCGACTCTATTTCGTTCCCCGCGAAAGTTTCTGTGCAGTGTCTGCCCGGCGGCGCGTGGAGCGAGCCCGCGGACTGCGCGTGGGAGTGCCATCCGGATCATGTATTCGAGGACGGCGCGTGCATTCACTCTAAGAAGGTCCTGTGCGCGGATACGTCTCCCTCCGGTGGCACTGCATTCCACGAGATGGTGGATATAACCTACACTAACGATTACGGCTGGGCCGAGCCCGACGCGTGCTCCTGGTCCTGCAATCCGGGCTACGTCCTAGGCGACACGTTCGACGAGTGCGTGTTCGAGACAGCGTGCCTCGTAGAACAGACCGGGCTCGTCACGGACAATATCATGGAGAAACCCGTGGACATCATCATGGTGCTCGACTCGTCGGGTAGTATGATAGACAACTTCGACTGGATTGAAGACAACCTCACATCATTCAGTGAGCGGCTCACCGACGCGGGCGTGGATTATCGCTTCTTGCTCATCGGCGCCAAGCGCGTGATCGATCATCGGGACTACAACACCTCTAGAGTACAGGGATTCTGTGCGCCGGAGCCCCTCGCCGGCCCGGATTGTAGCGACACGGAGAATTTCCGGCACA
>JAAEPZ010000844.1 GCA_024231955.1 bacterium
TCGAGGGCTCAAGAACCCGGGGTCACGTTAAGAATCAATTACAAAGAGATCAATCTCATCTTAGAAATACAAAGAAATTTACAAGTTCTCATCCTAGGGAGAGACGGGGTTAGTTTCGTAGGGCTGCGCGGATTGGTGATTCGGTCAAGTCGGGTCTCCGCCCTTCTCCTCGTCTTTGTCGGCGTCCTGGCCCTGTCCATCTGGCGCAACGCTACCATCCACGCGTTCGTCCTCTTCTTCTTCTTTCTTCTCTTCATCTTTCTTCTCCTTTTCTTTCTTCTGCTTGTCTTCATCCGAGTCTGCGGATATCATCACTGGGCGAAGGTCCAGCGCTGCCTTGCCCTCCCCGGCCATGCTGGTATGCAGCAGGCCAGATCTATACAACAACATTTGCTGCTTGCCATATCTATACGGCGTCAGCTCCTCTCCTTCGGTGATCAGCGTCACCAGCACTAGTCGTCGGGCCAATTTGTCGGCCAAGAAACAGTTCGGTACCCGCTCTAACCCTGGCGGTTCATCATCCGAGGACGACAGCTCATGCGCCGGCTGTCGCCATTCATGTGCCGGCTCGGCCTCAGAGGCCGGCGGCGACAAAGATGTCTCCTTTTCACTAGGAAACAGATCAGGCGGCAGAAACTCGTCTTCGCCAGCTCCATCATCCATGGTGGGCGGCGTTACCGGTAGGGGAGGGTGAGATGGCATCGATGCCAATACCCGCTCCATACCCTCATCGCCCTTGGAGTCATAATCAGTGCTATATCCGTCATCCGAATGGCCGGGTATTTCACCGGTCGGCCCACGGTTGATCTCCTCCA
>JAAEPZ010000845.1 GCA_024231955.1 bacterium
CCTCCCATTTTTACATTCACGTGGTGGGCGAACAGCCCGATGGCAACCCCGACTTTTCCGAAACCGGCGCGGCCCCCACCGGCCCGCTGCAATACCGCCCCAAGCGCTACACGCCCTTTTTAGTTCCCCTCTTCGATGAAGCGGCCACGCTGGCCGCGGCGAAAGCCAAGGCCGACGCGCTGAGAGCCGACTGGCTCCCCGGGAACGATCCACCGGTGCTGGAAGAGATCGAAAAAATATATCGATGGGTCTTTCGGCCGGAGATGCAATTTTCCCTGTACGACTTCGCCATCGACGAGTTCGACCTTCTCACCGCCTGGAATACAACCGGGGAGAGGTCGGAGACCACCGTCGGCTTCCTTTACGATCTGTTTCAGGATCCGGACTGGGATCCCCTGGGGCCTTTGGGCCCCGATCGTCAACTGGTTCTGGGCATGAGCTACGGCGAGAACTTCGCCCTCCTGGGCGAGGACCAGCGGGCTGTGTTTCCCTCCGTGAACGAGCTGCAGGCCATGACGGTCTCCCAGCAGTACGTCTATTGGCAAAAGGCGCTGGACAGCCTCACCCCAGGGGATTACCTGGGCCTCCAGCTCTACCGGAACAGCGACGCGGGCAACCCGCTCACCGAGATCATGGGCCTCCCATTGCTGCTGGCCGACTCCCGGCCGGTGAAGATCAAGCGCCAATACTACCCCGGCCGGTTCGACGGCGACGTTTCCGGCAACGTGGGGGCCGGCTACACCGACATATACGGGCG
>JAAEPZ010000846.1 GCA_024231955.1 bacterium
CACCGCCGTGATGCTGTGCGCCATTTGAAAGGTCGGGCTCGATCTACGATGAGTCGGGGCTGCTACACTCAGTGTTTCTGCCCGCTCAGCATGAACAGGTTCGCCGCTTGCAACTGCCCGCTCCCGCCAGGTAGGCTGACGAAAAAACAACGGAGATCTTCATTTGCTCATTACATCTCAATCCGATTTAGTGATGACCTCTGTCCAAGCCGGCCCTCGACGCCCTACTCCACCCGCTCGCTGACCATCGGTACATCAGCCTGCACAAATGGTAGCGAGCAGCAGTAACAGACGGCGAATTAAAATTCATTTTTTAGTACCGCCGACTAGCTCTACCGAACCCTTGCACCAATTCCCCGCCGAGCTTCAGCCACGAAAAATGTGTACACAGCCGACTCCGCCCCACCCCAGACTTCGTATCGTTCTAACGACGCTACCATATTTTAGCCGCATTGGGTTGTTGGAAGCGGCTGGCGGGACCCTGTTGTTCTGGGTAAAGGTTCGGATTGCTTAACCGATGAGCGGTCTCTATCCCCTGACTCTGTCTCTTCTCCGCCGGAGAAGGACTAATTGGATGGTAATTAACCAATTATGTCTTTCGCTGGCCGGAAGAATCGCGTAATTAATTTCAGTCCTTAAAAGGGTCGACGCGACATCCGAAACACATTGTCAGCCAGTCTGTTAGTCAG
>JAAEPZ010000847.1 GCA_024231955.1 bacterium
AGAGTTGACGTGGACGGCCGTTGGGGACGATGGTCTCGCGGGCACCGCCACGACGTACGACATCCGCTATGCAACTTTCGCCATAACCGAAGGTACTTTCGATGCGGCCGCGGCTGCCATCGATACTCCGGTGCCGCTTCCAGCCGGCTCGCCGGAGTCTTTCGAGATCACCGGCCTGGAGCCGTCGACAGAATATTACTTTGCAGTCAAAGTAGGGGACGAGGCCACTAACTGGTCCGGCCTGTCGAATGTGATTAGCCGAACCACGGCTTCAACGCTCTCACCGATTCTTGACCTTGAGGCTCAGACCGGAACGGGCAACGGGCAGATCAGTCTGACCTGGACGGACTCGCCGGAGATTGTCGACACGGAGACCGCCCGCAGATACCTGATAAGATATGCGGAGACCGCTATTAACTCCGTCAACTTGGCCACGGTCCCGGCGCTGGATACAACGCTGGCCCCGCCGCCGGCCGGTCAGTCCCAGAGCGTAACTCTGGACGGCCTGGTCCCCGATCAACGGTACTATGTGACTGTTCATGTTTATGATGAATTCGACGGTCTGTCGCCGGCGTCCAACAACGATTCGGCCCGGGCGAGTATGGAAGTCACCACCGGTATCGATGACGATCCCGCCGACGGTCTCCCTCGGTCCTTTGAGTTGCATCAGAACTATCCCAACCCGTTTAATCCCACAACGACTATCGAGTATTCGTTGCCGCACCAGATGCACGTCTCCATAAGCGTCTACAACACCCTGGGGCGGCGAGTTGCCCTGCTTATTGACAGAACTCAATCCGCAGGTCCTCACCGGGTGGAATGGGATGCCTCGGATGATTCCGGAGTTCGTGTCGCCAGTGGCGTTTACTTCTATCGGGTTATAGCCGGGGATATTGTCGAATCCAGGAAAATGGTCCTGCTAAAATAAACCTGCACGCACAGCCCGGGTCAGATCGAGTCTATCGACTGGTCCGGGTCGGTCTCTTTCGGGGGAGGCTGTCCGATTCCTGCATAAGTCTGTACAACAAAAGCGGCAGGCCTGGGGCCTGCCGCTTGAATCTTTAATATGCTGGAAGAGTGACGCTGTCCGAGTCTTTATATCTCCACTTCATCTACATCCGTGCTGGGCTTGGTGAGAGACTCGGTTACATCGGCGATCTCATCCTGTTTGTGTTCTTTGAGCTTCCCCTTGTACTTCTTCAACTGGACCTTGACCTTATCCATGGAAGCACCCATGGCGGTATAGATGTCGTCGGTCTCGGACTTTGCGGCGATGGTCTGGTTGTATACTTTCACTTTCAA
>JAAEPZ010000848.1 GCA_024231955.1 bacterium
CTGGCACCAGTCGAGCGCGATGACAACAACCGGCTCCCCTGCTCCCGTCAGCACGAAGCCCTTGGCGAACAGCGGATCGACGATCTCCTTGGCGTCCTCCACGCCACCACCCATGCAGGCATGGCCGACTGGGATCGTGATATCCGCCTCGAATGTGGCAACGCAGTAGTCATCTCCTTGCGTGTCTGCGACGAAAAGGAACAGACCGAGCGCCAGGGTGACAACCGAACCAACACTCTCTAGAACGTTCATCGTTTCCTCCTGGATCAAACAACTCCGCGACGCAGGCACACTGCCCGGCATTACTTCAATCTCGTAAGTGCAGCCCATCCATAGCCGCTTGCTATCAGGACGAGTGTCCAGATCACGATTTGCATCGAGCGAGAGGTTCCCGCAGGTCGGTGTTCCACCGCAAGATCATAGTACCGTCCACGAATTCGCCAGCCGATGTACCAAGCACCTATCCCGATTACCGCCCCAAGAGCCGAGACAACCTGCACGTTGTAGCTCACCGGCAAGCTGCCGTCACACGAGGATGTCAACCACGAATCGAAGATGAAGTCTTTTACGGGAAACGCCAGGGCGAGAAGCCAGGCCAAGGAATGGTGGGCAAATCGGGAACGTCTCAAGCCCAGAACGAGTGTCACAACAGCAAGAACCGTCCACTCTGGCAGAAGGAACAGGGCAAATACGACATACCTCCTTACAGTCCCTGTTGGATCGTCCAGGCCAACGAGCCAATTGAGCGCGCCGGTGAAGCGATCACCGCCAAGCAGAAGGAACAGACCCCAGTCAGTTGCGTCCTCGACAGCAGCGGCCAGCCCAACGAAGACGACAAGTACGAGCGGAGCAAGCAAGACGGTCCGAATGCTGAACTGCGTTCGACGCGGCTCTGAAGACTGGTCGGGAACCACCATCGTCGATTCTGCCAGTTCCCCGTCACCCATTCTCCACCTCATATTCCATCGTCACGTCGGCCACGTCGGTCGGCGCTGACGATTCGACGACCGGTGCCGGTTTCTGCGACTTCCACCACTCGTTCGCGCGTTCGGTCGTCCATTGATCTGCGCAGGCGCATTCTGCGAGGGCTCGCTCGAAGGCCGACGCATTGGTGAAACGTTCGCTCGAATCCTTGGCCAGGCATTTCAGGACCACCTCGTCCACGTCCTTCGGCACGTCGGCATTCAATGTCGACGGCGCCGCTACCTCACTTCGGGCATGAGCCGTGAGCAGTTCGACGACGTTGCTTCCCGAGAACGGCGGCTGGCCGGTCAGCAGATGATAGGCCACGGCACCGAGGGAATAGAGATCGGCCCGGCCGTCCACTTCGTCGTAAGCCGACGCCTGCTCGGGCGACATGTACAAGGGGGTGCCGCTGAACGAACCCTGTCTCGCCATCTTTCCTCGCGACTCGGGGCGATCTACGGCGTCCTTGACCAGCCCGAAGTCCAACAGTTTGGCCACGTCGTGCACTCCCCCGCGGTGGGCGGCGAAAATGTTGGCCGGCTTGATATCCCGATGGATCAAACCGACATCGTGCGCCTCTTGCAGGGCTCCGCATACCTGACGCATGAGGTGAACCACACGTTCCGGCGGCAATGGGCCGTGGTCCCGCACGAGCTCTTCGAGGCTCATCCCGGGCAGCAGTTCCATGACATAGTAGAAGGTTCCGTCGTCCGTGTGCCCGTAGTCGTAGATCTCGACCGTGTTCCAATGGGTCAGCTTGGCCGTGATCTTCACTTCCTTTTCGAAGTGGGCGATCGCTGTCGCGTCGGCCTCATTCTCCGGCTTGATGAGTTTGATCGCACAAGGTCGCTTCAGAAGTACGTGCTCGGCCTCGTACACCACGCCCATCCCACCGCCGCCCAATCGCTCCATCAACCTATACTGTCCCAGTTGCTTGGCCTTGAATGCCTCACGCCGTGCGGAGTTGATGATATGTGTGCCGTATGTCGCGACCACAGCGGCGACCAATGGCAAAGGGATAGGAGCGGCGGCGTTGTCGGCGGCGAGC
>JAAEPZ010000849.1 GCA_024231955.1 bacterium
AGCTGAGAAGCGCTCCGAGCAGGAGACCGAGGCGCGGCAGAAGGCCGAGGCCGAGAAGCAGGAGGCCATGGCCGAAGTTGAGCGCCTCGAAGCTCGACTTCGGCAGATCCAGGAGGGAGGCGATGGCTGAACACAGGAAGGGGAGCGGCAGCTCCCCGAGCCGCCGCCGGGCCTCCTCTGCTCTCCTACTTGGGTCGTAAGATACTGAACAGAGGAGAGTTACAGATTATCACGCTTTCGCGTCAATTCGAGCTAGACAACTCCAATCAAGCTCGTATCTCGCTGAAAAGATGCGACTTATAAATGTAACCATCCACAGAGCCATTGGTGACCCTCAGATGGTTATCAACTTACCTAACCATCTGTATCTACTTGACTTGAGAAACGTCGGGCACCATAGAACCAGGGCACCATAGAGCCAGGCACCATAGAGCCAGGCAGTCAGGCTCGGTGGCGGAGCTTGAAGATCCACAACTCTTGACAATACCGCGATCGTCAGTTCTGATAGAGTGCTGAGATCACAGCAGAAGCAGGAGTTTCGAACGATGGACTTACATAGAGGGTCGACTTGATGCAGCACCTGAGGCAAGACGTCCGATTTGGCATTCAGCTGTTCTCCAGAAAGCCCGGCTTCACCGTCGCCGCAGTGCTTTCCCTGGTTCTGGGGATTGGCTTCAATACCGCGGTTTTCACCCTCTGGGACACGTTTTTCCTACACCCTTTACCGGTGGAGGACATGGAGTCTCTGGCCGCGGTCCACGTGGTCTGGCGCAGGGACTCCGGGGAGTACGTCGTCGGACCCCCCGGTCACTCCTATGCCAACTACCTCGATCTCAAGAAGGGCAACCGCTCTTTCGTGGATCTCGCGCTTTATCAGTGGCATCCGATGAACTTCTCGGGCGGCAGCGAGCCCAAGCGGGCCACCGGAATGTTCGTCACGGCGAACTACTTTCAACTGCTCGGCATCCGACCGGCCCAGGGTCGGTTCTTCTACCCTGAGGAGGACGAGACCCCTGGCACTCATCCGGTGGTCGTGCTGAGCCACGGCTGCTGGTCGCGTCTGTTTGGCGCCGATGCCGGGGTAGTAGACCGGACGGTGAAGGTCAACGGCGAGAGCTTCACCGTGGTGGGCGTAGCACCCCGGGGATTCCGGGGGACCGAGGTGCAGATCCCTACCGATTTCTGGTTGCCGATCATGATGTATCCCCGGGTGGGACCCTACGCCGAGTGGTTCGATGTCCGCGGCATGGGGATTTTCCCCGGCATCGGCCGCCTGCGCTCCGGGGTATCGCTGGCCCAGGCCGAAGACGATTTGATGAGCCTCTCCCGGCAGCTGGAGAAGACTTTTAGCAAGCACAATGAGGGATTGGGTGCGCGGGTGCGGCCACTGCTCGAAGGCACGTTTCGTCCCAACGAACGGGATCGTCATCTAGGCTACGGCACGACCCTCGGCATCGCCGTCGGTCTGATCTTGCTGCTCGCGTGTATCAATGTGACCCATTTGCTGTTGGTGCGGGGCATGGGACGTACCCGCGAGTTGGCGGTGCGCCAATCCCTGGGCGCCAGCCGCCGCCGGCTGGTGACGCAACTCCTGACCGAGAACCTGTTGCTTTTCCTGCTGGGGGGAGCGCTCAGCCTGCCGATGGGCCGGTTGTGCCTCGAGATTCTGTGGCGCCTCCGGCCGCCGGAGTTCACGGCCGATGCCCTCGCCATCGGGCTCGATCTCCGGGTACTGGGCTTCACTCTGCTGAGCGTCCTCTTGACCGGGCTGACATTCGGGCTGCTGCCGGCGCTCAGGTCTTCCCGGCCTGATCTGGTGGTCAGCTTGAACATGCGGGAATCGCCGCGCACGATCGGTAACGGATGGCTCCGCTGGTTGCCCCTGCGCCGCCTGCTGGTGACGATCCAGGTGGCTCTGGCCTTGGGAGCCTTGATCTCTGCGGGCCTCTATGGGCGATCTTTGCATAACGCCTACAACGTCGATCTGGGATTCGACGCTGAGTCTCTCCTGGCGCTTTCCCTGGCGCCCGGCGATCAGGACTACGACGAGCCGCGAGCCCGCGAGCTATACCGTCAGATCCTGGAACGTGTCAGGTCGCTGCCCGGCGTGGAAGCCGCCGCCCTGTCGGAGAACCGCTTGCTGCGCGGCGCGGTCCGGCAGCTGCCGGTTTTTCCCGAAGGACATGCCGAGCCCCTCCGGGTCGGCGATCGGGTGGCGCACCGCACCAACGCCGTGACGCCGGGATACTTCGCCACCGCCGGCATCCCGCTGGTGATTGGACACGACTTCGACGAGACCATCCGCGCCGACACTCAGCTGGTGGCGATCATCAACGAGACCATGGCCCGGATCGCTTGGCCGGGGGAAAACCCGATCGGCAAGCGTTTTCGGTTCCTTCAACCGACCGACCCCCTGATCGAGGTGATCGGGGTGGCGCGGGACGCCAAATACCGGCACGTTCACGAGCCGAAGCAGTTCTTCTTCTACCTACCGGAAGCGCAGCACTTCGCGCGGGCGATGACCCTCCATGTCCGCGCCGAAGGGGATCCGGCGGCGCTCCTCGGGACCGTTCGCCGGGAAATCCAGGCTCTCGCTCCGGATCTGCCCCTGTCAGGGGATCGCCCGATGTCCGAGTTCCTCGCCGATGATCTGTGGCTCGAGCGCGCCTCGACCGCCCTGCTGAGTGTCTTCGGCGTACTGGCGGCAGCTCTCGCTGCCCTGGGGGTTTACGGGGTGCTGAACCAGGCGGTGATCCAACGGCAGCGCGAGCTCGGTATCCGGATGGCCCTCGGAGCCCAGCGCCAGGATGTGCTACGCTCGGCCCTCGGCGAAGGAGTGAAGATGATCGCGGGGGGGGTGGCGATCGGATGGGTGCTGGCGGCCTTCGCTCTAAAGCTGAGCTCGACGGTCTCCGGCCAGCTGCACGACGTCGATGTGATGGATCCCCTGGTCTACACCGCCGCCGCCGGGCTGCTCGTTGCGGTGGCGCTGGTGGGCTGCTGGATGCCGTCCCGTCGAGCGTTGACGGCCGATCCGGTGGCGGCGCTGCGCAGCGAGTAGCCTTGTTTGGCGACAACACATTGAAGAGGAGGATAATCATGAATGCCCCAGATTCCATGATCGAGGAATATATCAAGCTGGCACTTGCCATGGACCAACATCTGCCAGGCTATAGCGAAATCTACTATGGACCAAAGAAATGGAAAGATGAGATCAGCCAATCAGCTCCTCAACCCCTGAGTCATTTAGCGCAAGTTGCTGATCGGCTATATGCAGACATTTCAGAGTCTACAGAATTTGACAAACAAAGACGTGACTTCCTGGGCAAGCAACTCAGGGCAATGAGCTCTTTGCTTGGCTTTCTGCAAGGTGACAAGTTGTCGGTTCGTGAGGAAGGGCGATTGCTCTACGAGATCGTCCCGCAGTGGACTGATGAGGCTGAGTTCAACGAGGCTCACCGGGTATTAGATGACTTACTTCCCGCCGGTAAAACGCTATACGAGCGGACTCAAAGACATAAAGAGGAAATCAGGCTTTCCATCGACGCATTTGAGCGACTCATCCATATTACAGCAGTTGAATTGCATAGAAGAACAATCGATGAATTCCCGCTCCCAAAGAATGATTCCTTTGAATTTGTCTTCGTCAACAATAAGCCCTGGCCAGCCAATCACTACTACCTCGGAAATTCCTCTTCGCGGGTTGAAATCAATACGGACTTGCCTTTCTATGTTAGTTTTGTCGTATACATGGTGTCGCACGATCTTTACCCTGGTCATCATACAGAGATCAGCATCAAGGAAGAGAGGTTGTATTCGGAGCAGGGAAGAGAGGAGCACTGTATATGGCCAATCAACACGCCGGCGACAGCCGTATCAGAAGGCATCGCCGAGCGTGGGCGCAAGATGATCATGTCAGATGAAGAATGGATCGAGTGGCACTCCGAAGTCCTCTATCCGGCGGTGGGGCTTGATCATCTGGATGCTGAACGACGATACCTCATTGGGAACGCTAGTACGCAATTGGATGGAGTCTATGGGAATGCCGTCTTTCTGGCACATGACCAAGGTAAGACCGATGATGAGGTCATGGAATATATAAAGAAGTTTCGCCTTTTATCGGAAGAGGAGGCGGCCGGTTGCGTAAGATTCATCAAAGCTCCCCAGTTTCGCTCCTACTATTTTACATATCTCTGTGGAGCGGCGTTGCTGGATGAATTGTTCGAGCAGAACGAAGATCGGATTTATTGGTTCAATCGATTACTTGCCGAGCCGGTTACCCCCGGTCAAATAAGAAATTGGATTGAGAACACTGCCGGAGATTCTCGCGGCGCAGGGCCTGGAGCTGGGCCCCGAGATAACCCACCGTGCCGGCGACCACCGCGATCGCCGCTCCGCGCGACCGCCAGGTAAGGGGTTTCCGGCTCCAGCTCCCGGAAAGCGTGGTACAATCATCTCGATTCACGTCAACGGTACTGGGCCGCCCTCGCCTTTGAGGTATTTGTCGGCGAAGTCGAGGATAGCGTTGTACGCGCGCTCCCGATTCCTTCTCTTGTAGAAGCCATGGCCTTCATCCTCGAAGACGATGTACTCCACAGGTACGCCGTTGGCGCGCGCCGCAGCCACGATGTCGTCCGACTCGGCCATCAGTACCCGCGGGTCGTTGGCGCCTTGGAGCACCATCAGCGGTCGCACGATATTCTGGACGTGAAACAGCGGCGAGATGCTCTTCAGATACTCTACGTCGTCGAAGTCTCCCAGCTCCTTCTCCAGCTCCTTGCGGCGCACCGCTAACCACGGCGGGAGGTTCTTGAGGGTGCGCAGCCAGTTGGCGACACCAAACATGTCTATGCCGGCAGCGAACTCCTCAGGCTGGAAGGTGAGGGCCGCCAGCACCATGTAGCCGCCGTAGCTCTGGCCGATGATGCCAATACGCTCGGGATCCACATAGCCCGTGTCGACCAACATCCGCTTGCTGGCCACGCAGTCGCTGAGGTTGCTCCCGCCGTGGTCACGGTCATCCAGGTGGGAGAAGGTCTTGCCGTAGCCGGAGCTGCCGCGGTGGTTGATGGCGTAGACCACGTAGCCGTGGTTGACCAGGAACTGGATGAGCGGGTAGTACTCCGGATGGCTCTGCCCGCCCGGACCGCCGTGCACCCATACCAAGGCCGGTAGCTTGGCAGCCCCCGCTTGCTTCGCCTTGTGGGGCGTATAGAGGATGCCCGGGATCTCAAGACCATCAAAGGACTTGAAGCGTACAACCTGACCTCCTACCAGGTCGTCGTCGGCCATCTTCGGGCTCAGAGAACGGGTCAACCGCTTGGGCTCACCGCAGGCCAGGTCGCAGACGAAGAGCTCCTGCGGGCTACCATCGATCGAGGCGTAAAATGCTATCCGGCTCTCGTCGCGAGAAATGTGCAGGCTGATGATCTCAGCGTTCGGCAGAATCGGCAACGCCACCTTCTCCATGGAGGCGGCATAGTACAGGCGCATCTCGTTGCGGGCATCATTGTTGATGTTTACCACTAGGTACTTGCCATGCTTCGAGAAACGGGCATGCATCACGTCCCAGTCCGGCTTGACAACCGGCTGGCGCGCACCGCTCGCCAAGTCGTGACGCACTAGGTAGCGGAACTCGCTGTCTTTGTCGGTGACGAAATATAAGCTTTTGCTGTCGTGGCTAAAGGCCAAGGCGTGGTGGATGATGTCCCCCTCATTGGGTGTCAGTAGCTCCATCTCCTTCGCCTCGAGGTCGTAGAGGTAGATGTCCCGGTTGGCGTTGTCGACCACTCGGGTCAATGCCAGATAACGGAGGTCGGGGGAGATGGCGGTAACGGGGAAGCCGACATCGTCCTGGTAGATCAGCTTTCGCTCATATCCGTCCACGGAATACTCGTAGATGTCGAAATGCCGACCGCTGCGCTCGTTCGTGCTTATCAGGAAGCTCCGGTCGTCCCCGGTGAAGCCGAGGTAGCGTCCTCGCAGACCCTCGCCAACGGTGAGGTCCTTGACGGTGCCGTCGAGCTCATGCACGTAGATGTGGATGAGCTCGTTGCCGCCCTGATCCGAGCTGTAGAGAAAGCGCTCGTCAGCGGGGAAGAAGCTGAGGGGTATGACCTCCTCCTTCTCGGAGCGGGTGAGGGCGACGGGCTCGCCGCCGTCCACGGGCAGGGCGTAGGCATTGAAGACACCGGTTCGGTCGCTGGTGACCAGGACTTTGGAGTTGTCCGGCGAGAACGAGAAGCGCGCGAAGTTAGTGATGTCGAGGAACTCCACGATGGAGTATTGAGGGACTTCACGGACAACCTCCGTCGGGGCGGTGTCGCTGGCCTGGCAACCGGCGAGCAGGGCCAAACCTAGCAGGCCGAGGACGGGGAGTCGGAGCGTAGCAAACTTCATTCGAGATCTCCTTTTGACAGGAAGTGTATCGGCGGAAAGACTCGACAGCAAGCGTCCGCAGGTAAGACAGGCGATGATGATCGCTGATACCGCATTACCAATTTGGATTGGCGGGCAGGGCAAGGCTCAGATACTTACCCTTGTCAGATAACATCAGGCCCCGGTCGCAGAATTCCGCTAGAATCTCATCGCTGTCTGAAGCGTTCAGCAGGGATTTGCCCCCGAGCTCCCTATTTACATGCGCGGCGACTTGAGCAGCGCTTCGCATCGTGTCAGAGCAGAATTCGTAGGCAGCGGCGAACTCACTTGAAAAAGCATATGTTCCATTGAGCTCCGCGGACCTTGAGTCATCTACAAAGAGGTGATCCTGCGTGCGCCGAAAAACCATCCTGGGCCGTTGTTGCTGGCCGGAAAACCAGCCAGATCTCCATTCCTCAATGAGCTTCTCCGTGTCTATATGCACGTCGGGTGAAGTCGTTCTCTCAAGCTCATAGTCGAAGAAATACGCTATCTTCTCTAGATCGACGTGATCTGGATATACAAATCCGTAGCTTCTCTCGGGAGAGCGCTTCTTTGCTGGGAAAGAGTTCCGGTCTTCAAAAATCGGCGAAAATCGATCCATCCAAACTCGCCTACAGAAGTTGGGCGGTTCCAAGTGAAATAGCAGCCTTAAGGCGCGATATTCGTCGACGTAATCCCTGTCCGTCTCTCCCGGAAATCCCCAAAGTACGTTCCATGCCACTCGGATTTGATAGTAGCGTGCCCATTTTAGCAGTCTCACATTGTGGAGCATGGTGCAGCCTTTCCTCATGAGCTGGAGGACATGACTGTTCATGCTCTCGATTCCGGCTTCAAGCCAGCGTACGCCCCCGGCGCTCAGCTGCCGGATTTGGTCTTTCCTTAAATTCGACTTGACATCGTAGAAGAAAGAATAGCCGTAGCGCCGCTGCTCGATTTCTCGGAATAGCGAGTTGATGTAGCCCATATCCATGATGTTGTCTGCCATTTGGAACGCGGTCACGCCGTATTTCCCGGACATCGCGGCGATCTCAGCCAAGATCCGAGGTACTGATTTCTTCCGAAATTTGATCCCGACACCGTTGAGACTACAGAAAGTGCAGTGCTGTTTCTCGCCCCACCAGCAGCCGCGCGAACCTTCGCACACGATTGACTTCTTAAACGGCGGGAATCCCAGGATCTTGTAGCGCTCAAAATACTCGTCATAATTTGGTGTGGGCAATTGATCCAATTCCTGAAATGGAGGAGCCGTCCCTCGGACCTTCAACTCTCCGTCGGCCCGACTCACCAGGCCCGGTAGATCCGGGGATTCGTTTCCTTCTTCGAGAGCCTTCAGCAAGTCGGGGAAGGTTTGATCCGCCTCGCCCACCACGATATAATCGATGAACGAAAAGGCGCGGGCATATTCCGGTCCCATTTCTCCCGCCAGGTTCGGTCCGCCAAATGCAATTTTAATCCGCGGCCATCGTTTCTTGATGCGCCGCGCGAGGGCGATTGAGGCGACATTTTGCTGATATGAAGAACTGAATCCGACGACGTCGTATTCGGACCAGGGCACGAGATCGACGCAGTCCTCGATGAAGCGCGGCAGTAATTCGTGGCGCAAACTTGATAGGTGAGCCGATGCATTATCGCGATCTTTCGCCATACCAACTACGCGTGGAAATGCCTCGAAGTATGCCGCGTCGTTTCCATCGACCGCGTCACCAAATGCGGCGACCGAAAACAGCCACTCGCCGGTCATATGCTCGCCGAAGGCAAAGAAGTTCTCGTGGGTCCAGAAAGCCTCGTAGGTCCCTTCCGGAAGGCGCGCGGCCAGCTCAAGATTGAGGTGAAAACAGTCGGCGTGATAGCCGACATTTCTTGCCAGCTCTGAGAGGAGGCCGAGCTGAATGGACGGGGTGTCGCGCATCGCGAAGGGCATGAAAACCAATGCGACCTTGGGTCTTGGCGTTGCGGCTTCCGTCTGCACGATATCTTGTTCAAGTCGCATAAGCTGTTCCCTTTCGAGTAGCACCGTCTGCTCACGGACTGGCTCGGTCCAAAAAGGCGATTATGGTGTCGGCCAGCTTCTCTCCCTGATCTTCCTGAAGGAAGTGGCCGGCCTTCCGGATCGTGGTGTGCGGCTGCCCCACGGTCCCCGGGACGATCTTCTGGAAGATCTTGTCGAGCCCGCGGGTATTGGGATTCAAGTCCGAGAACGCCGTCAGCGTTGGCTTTCTCCAACTCTTGAGCGTCTCCCAAGCGTCCCGGTTGGCGGCGGATTCCGGATCGGCGCCGTTGTCCGGCACGAGCCCGGACAATGCGCGGACGCCGGCCTTGTACGACTCGTCGGGGAAGGGCGCGTCGTAAGCCGCCGTTACCTCGGGAGGCACCTCGCTTTGGAACGAGCGAGAGATGATCTCGCCTACCTTGAATTGCGGCTTCCGCTGGCTATAGTCGCGCCATCGCCGGAAACCCTCCGACAGCGGCTGGTCGCCGGTGGGCAGGAAGGTGTTGGCAAGCACCAGCCGGGCGAAGCGATTGGGATCGGCGGCGAGGAGCCGTAGGCCGAGGAGTCCCCCCCAATCATGGGCGACGAGGTGGATCAAGTTGAGGTCGTTTTCATTCATCCAGGCGGTCAACCAGTCGAGGTGGCGGCGATAGCTGTAGTCGCTTTGCGCGGCAGGCTTGTCGGAGCGTCCGAAACCCACGAGATCGGAAGCAACCGCGCGGTAGCCCGCGGCGGCGAAGCGAGGCAGCATCTTGCGGTACAGGTACGACCACGAGAGCTCGCCGTGAAGGCAAAGGACGGTCTTACCGTCCTCGGGGCCGGCCTCGACGTGGTGCATCCGAAGAGTCCCTCCCTCACCATCCCCGACCTCGGTATAGTGCGGATCAAAAGGGTAGGCGGGTAGATTTTGAAAGCATTCGTCCGGGGTACGAAGGACTTTCACCGGTAGGCTCCTCGCTCGACAACTAGAACCGGACCGACGAAAAGCGCACAGAGCTCTGAGGGATCTCGAGCACAGCAGGCGTTGAGACCTGTTCCAAATAGCCATGCTTCCACAGATTCTCTACGAGCGCTAAGCAACTCTCCCTCACCGCCGAAGGTTCGCGCTGAAAGCTCAACCCGAATCGACCAATGACTGCATCTAGATCGGAGTGTCCATCCACTTCTTCCAAAAAACTTGTCACGTGCTGACCCACCAACAAGGCATAAGCGGAATCCAGGTTGATAAGCCAGGATCGCCTTGCCTCTCCCTCTCGTCTGCGATATTGAGGGAGAAGTGCCTCGACAACACGATACGGTCTTTTCCGAAGCACGAGAGAGCCTCCGGCAGCGCCACGGACAAGCGACACCAACTCCTGGGTCGGTTTCCTCCAAGGAAACCGACATTCTCCCTTCGAATCCTCATACAAGAGAGTGTACTCTTCCCAGCCGATCATCTCGTTTGGGTAGAAGAGGTCCCTGAGCTCCGCATTGAAGCGGCGCCCAAGCTCTCGGACTTCATTGCTGGCGGGCGTGTTCACGCCGGTGGAGCCGCCGACGAACTTCCACTCGTTAAAACGATCGCCCTTCGCGAGGCCGAATTCCTCCGGCTGGTGATCGACCGCGGACGCCTTGTCGAGGACAAATTCTGCGAAGTTGGCTGAAAATCCCTTTTTGAACAGCAATGACCGGCGATCGCGAACAAATCCCATGGTTCGGTTCATCTCTTCCCGCGTCTCGGAAGGGAAACCGAGCATACAAAAAACATTGACACTGATGGCCGCCTCGTGAAGACAAGTCAAGTTATTGTGGACGGTGTCGGGCGTGATCCCCTTCCTCATCAGCCGGAGTATGCGAGGTGATGCGGATTCCAGTCCCATGAGGAGCTTCCGGCAGCCGGCGGCGTAGTATATCTGACATCGGTCCGGCGTATGCCCTTTCTCAAAGCGCGAATAGGCGAGCCAGAGGACATCGAGCTTCGCGTCAATCATAGCCCGTCCAAGCCGCTCGAGCCGATCCGCGGAAATATTTTCATCGACGAAGACGAAGTGGCGGGCGCCGAACTTCCTTTTCAAGCTCGCAAGATCCTCGATGACCTTCGTGATCGTGCGTTCCCGGATCCGCGTACCCGCCGAGTTGCTCGTATCAGGAATGGTGCAGAAAGTACAGAGGCCCCATGAGCAACCTTTAGCCGAGAGTAGCGGCAGCACCGGGTAGGGGGCGAAATACGACTTCAGAGGCAACCCCTCGAAATCAGGTGTTGGTAATGAATTCAAGTTCAACGCAAAAGGCTCATCCCGCATAACAATTTGCACCCCGTCTCGGTAGATGCAATTCCGTACACCGGAGAACGGCTCTTCTCCTGCTGCAAGATTGTCGACAAGGCGTTGGAGTGCTTCCTCTCCCTCATATATGATGGCTCCATCCGCCACCTCGAAGAACTCCCGCGTACTCGCGATCTCTTCTCGGGTCCTCGTGATGACGGGGCCACCGAGGATCGTTCGGGCTCCTCTTGCCTTCAGCAGCATCGAGAGCTTCAAGGCCGGCAATAGTTGACTGCCGTTTGACACTGAGATACCGACGATGTCGGGATCCCAAGCGAGGATCTCCGGCACGAATTCATCGAGATAGACCGGATCAAACGGTGTCTCCTTTCCCTGGAGCACGGACGCAATGATTTGCCCCAGCGTTCCGTCATACGACGTGATCCGCCGAAGGTTGAGGTCGACGCCGGGATAACGCGATGAAATACATCGGAGCGTTAAATCCAAGATGTTTCGACTACGAATATATGTCTGAAAATTGCAAAATGCCGACGGATCTCGTAGATTTGCCACGGCTTGATCGACATGCTCCATGCAGAATTCCAAGGCCGGATGGTTGTTCTTCCCGAATAGGCTGCTTAAATACGCTGCGCTGAGAAGTGAGCTCAACGACAGAACATTGAGGTCCGTCTGGATAACCTGATGGCCTTTCGCGCGCAGGAATGCCGTCAGAGAGGCGACAGCCAGATAAGGTGCGCGCGGATCCACGAAGGGCGGAGAGATCAAGCTTACCTTCATGGATGTTCCACTTCCGCGACAATCCCTTCTTTGAGCGCTCGCGTAAGGAGCACTAGGACCTCAGCAGGTAACGGCGCGTCGGCCGACTCGACCTCGGCCAATCCCCGGCGTTCGACGATCCGCGGGTCCGCGTCGCGGTGTCTGCTCATCAACGAGCCGATGGCTGTCCTGCCGTCGCAGGCTCTTAACAGCTCGATCGCCTTGACGGGCAGCCGCAGGATCTTTGCGGATTCGGGACAGAAAACAATGCACCTGTCGTTTGATTCCTTTCCTATCTCGATGAACGGCCGCACGGTCAACCTCGTCTCGGCATTGAGTGCCTGCGGCGTCGCGGTGCCGTTGCCGGGGGTCCATCTGTTGGAGTATTGTGCAAGATAGGCGAGGTTGTGACTATCAAAGGCAGGGTATCCCTTCCTATTGACGTACCGAGAGGCAGGAAAAAACTCAAACCGGTCGTCCTCAATGGATATCCGTTCATAAGCCTCGCGTGATATAACATACGACAACTCCTCCGCCTCTTCCATCTGCATGCCATGCTCGACCACGTAGTCTTGTTGGTCGAGCTCGGCGTCAACATCCTCGGCGTGCGTGGACTTGACGCCGTATTTCTCGGCCTCCCTGAAAATATCTGAACCTGTGCGGAAGTAAAAATTGCCTATGTTAAATGAGCTCACGTATTCCCGGTTGGCCACAAGGAATTCGCTCGTCATTCGGGCCTCTTCCAGGGTTTCCCCCGGGAAACCGACCAAGGCGAAAAGATGAGTGGCGATTCCATTCGCCCAACAACACTTGAGTATTTCCGGCACTCGATCGATGAGAATGCCCTTCCGCATTCTGTTGAGGACGCGTTGGCTCGCGCTTTCTAAACCGAAATACAACTTCCGGCAGCCCGCGCGCGCGATCAATCTGCAGAGATCGTCATCAAAACCTTTGACCAGTCGTGCCCGACTGGACCAAGATATTCGCCAGGTTCTGGCGAGTAAGCCGTCGGCGAGCTCCCTCAATCGTTCAAACGGCATATCCAGATCGGCGAAGTTTATCCATTTTACGTTAAATTCTCTGACCAGGGTGTCGATGTCGTTCAAAAGGGACGAGATCGCCTTGGAGGAGTAGTTCTTCCTAAATGACTCCGCGCAGAAAGCGCATCTGCCCCACTGGCAGCCCTTACCAGCAAGAAGCGAGAGAATGGGTTCCGGTGAGAAGTACAGCTCAGTCGCTAGCCCACCGTAATCCGGGGTTGGAATGGAATCGGGGTTCGCCGGGGATGGCGAGACGTGATCACTCTCTCGCGTCAAGACCCGCGGGATGGAATCGAACGGCTTTCCGTCTTGGAGGCGTTCGCATATCGAGAGAAGGGGCTGCCCACCGTCGTCGATGACGAATGCGTCAACGAGGTCGAAGAAAGGTGACATCGTTTCGGAATGAGTGCAGGCCATGCGCGAAAATACATCCCCACCAATAACAATGCATGTACCGCGCCGGGCCCGTTTCAGCAATTTCGCCAGGGTAAGGGCTGGTATGATTTGATCGCTGTAGACCACGGAGATACCGACGAGATCCGGATCATCTTCGAGGAGGCTCGGGCAAAACACATCCCGAAATAGTGCAAGGAAGAGATTCTCCCTCTCATCATCGAGTGCTGCAAGGATTTCCGCCACGAAGGAGCGGCGATATTTCATCCGGTAGGAGTTGGGAGTTAAAACAGTTGGAAAGTATGCAGCCGAGACCGTCTCGCAGACTCGATGTAATAGGCGAATATTCCTGGAGTACATGGTTGGATCAAGAAACTCTCCGCTAGTCCGAAAACCCCTCTTGATTTCTGAACAACGCGGGATGAGAAGCGGACAGATCCGCTGTGCTCTTTCCAATGCTTTGATTTTATGGTGATATAAAGATGAGCTCAGATCTTGCACTTTGTCATCAAGTTGTTCGCAGATCCGCTCGTAGATTCCAGCCAGCGTCGCTGAATTCACGAAGTGGTCAAAGACTTCGACATTGAGATCCCGCTGTGTAGTTTGATAGCCTTGTTGCTTGAGAATGGCGCTCAGCGTCGGCACACTGAGATATGGCTGTGTTATATCAAAAGGTGGCGGAAAGACCAGGGATACTCTCATTTTCTGGCTGCCATTCATTCAGCGTTAAGCCTTCTCCCTGCCCCCCCCGGCCCCCTCAAATGACCGGGGAGGTCTCCGCTAAAGGTAAAAAAGGACGAAACCGCGATCTTTTGTCCTCGGCTTATTCACGCTCACTACATTGCGACGTGAACCCATCAACATGATGCCCATTAGGAACAATCTCTGAAGGATAGAAGATGGGTTCATCCAACTCTTCGAAGTCGAGATCAAGGCAATTCGCCGGGCCCCATGCGTCCTCCTGTTCAATTCGCTGTGGCTCCGCTGTGGCTAGACTCATGGCTTTCACCTCCTTTGGTTGTGGGTGGCTCTTGTTGAGTAACACCCGGGTTGTCGTGCGCGGAAATCCGCGCTGTAAATCTTGGCAGGTGCCGATCGGAAGACTTAATGATCTCGTCGTGGCGCGGCCGGAGTCGACCAACTTGCCCAGTGAACCGCGGATGAACCCAAGCCCCTGGAGGTGTCGGTGACGGGATCGGTGAATTATTACTTAAAATCATCTCCGCTTTCACGCTGAAGTAGTACTGGCGTTCTCCTTCTCAAGCGGGAGGTGGTTGAAATGTGGGCAGGGCAAGGCTCAAATACTGGCCGTTTTCAGACAACATCAGTCCGCGGGTGCAGAAGTCCGCCAGGACGTCTTCGGCGTCTGAAGCACTCAGCACTGATTTGTCTTGAATCGTCCGATTGACATGAGTGGCGACTTGATAAGCGCTTCGCATCGTGTCAGAGCAGAACTCGTAGGCAGTGGCGAACGCGCCTGAATAGGAATGGGTACCACTCAGTTCGGGGAACCTCGAGTCATCGATGAGGAGGTGATTCTGCGTGCGTCGAAACACCAGGCTGGGCCGCCTCCGGCGGTCGTGGAATCTGCTACGCCATTCGTCAAGGAGTTTGTTTGTGTCGTGACGCGCGTCTGGCGAAGTCGTTTCCTCGAACTCATAGTCGAAGTAATACGCTATTTTATCGAGCTCGACGTGATTCGGGTATGCAAACTGGTAGCTCTTTTCCGGGCGAAGCCATTTAACCGGGAAAGTCTCCCGGTCTTCAAAGATGGGCGAAAACCGATCCATTCGAATCCGGGAGGCAGCAACGGGCGGCTCAAGGTGAAGCAACAACTTCAGGACGCGATATTCTTCGGCGGAATCGTCGGCTGTTTCTCCCGGAAACCCCCAAAGCAGGTTCCATCCGACCCTGATTCTGTAGTAAAGTGACCATTTCAATAATCTAACGTTGTGAAGCATGGTAGAACCTTTCCTCATGAGCTTGAGAACGCGGCTGTTCATACTCTCGATTCCGGATTGGATCCAGCGCATGCCCCCAGCCCTCAACTGCCTGATCTGGTCCCTTCGCAAATTCGCTTTGACTTCATAGAAGAACTGATAGTCGTAGCGTCGCTCTTCGATCTGTCGAAAGAGGGAGTTGATGTAGTCCATGTCCATGATACAGTCAGTTGTTTGGAAATAGGTGATGCCGTATTTCTCGGACAGAAGGGCTAGCTCATCCAAGACTCGAGGTACGGACTTCTTGCGAAACCCGATCCTGGAGGCGTTGTGACCGCAGAAGGTGCACTGCTGTTTCTCGCCCCACCAGCAGCCGCGCGAACTCTCCAGCGGGATGGACTTTTTGAAGGGTGGAAATCTTAGTTTATGATATCGATCGAAATAATCGTCATAATTCGGTGTGGGCAGTTGATCCAATTCCTGAATTGGAAGAGCCATACCGCGGACATTCAATTCTCCGCCGATCCGACTCACCAGGCCCGGAAGATCCGGGGATTCGTTCCCCTTTTCGAGAGCCTTCAGCAAGTCGGGGAGGGCTCGATCGGCCTCGCCTACCATAACGTAATCGATGAACGGAAAGGCCCGGGCATATGCCGGACCCATTTCCCCCGCCATATTCTCGCCGCCGAACACAATTCTGATCTGCGGCCATCGTCGCTTGATGCGCCGCGCGAGGGCTAATGAGGATACACTCTGCTGAAAGGTCGAGCTGAATCCGACGAGATCGTATTCGAACCAGGGCACGAGGTCGAGGCAGTCCTCGATGAAGCGCGGTAGGAATTCGTGGCGTAATTTTGATAGGTAATCCGAGGTCTTTCCGCAATTTGTTACCCTTTCGACTTCGCTCGGGAATGCTTTGAAATATGCTGCATCGTCACCATCGACCGCATCGCCGAATGCAGCGACCGAAAACAACCATTCGCCGGTCCTATAAATGTTGAAAGTACAAAAATTTTCGTAGGTCTCCGGAAGGCGCGCTGCCAGGTCAAGATTGAGATAAAAGCAGTCGGCGTGGTAGCCAGCATTCCTTGCAACCTCGGAGAGGAGACCAAGCTGGATGGACGGGATATCGCGCATCGCGAAGGGCATGTAGACCAAGGCGAGCTTGGTTCTTCGTGTTGGGGATTTGGTCTGTACGATGTCCTGATCAAGTCCCATGAGCTGTTTCCCCTTGAGTCGTGGCCTAGGACTGCATGCTCTCCTGTCTCAACCGACGGATCATAAGACGTGGGCGCAACCGGCCGCAGGCTCACGGATCCGAGATCGTCCGCGTGTTGTGACCGATTCCCAAAACTCGAAGATGGAGCTTGCCAGGCATGGTTCTTGCAAAGATCCAGTGGAGCGCCAGATGCACTATCAACACCCCCGATCAGCCTTCAAGGCCAGCTAGCTCGGAGAGAGAAACGAGAATGGTTGATTTGCCCGCGAGTCGCCCCTAATGACCGACTGCTCTCTCCTGACAACCCGCCGGTCCGCTTAGATGGGATCGTAGCACAGATGTTCGCTATCGTCAAGGGGTTCGTTCGTACAGGGTGTACGTCAGAATCGTGATCCCTCCGCGGTCGGGGCTACTACCACTGCGAGGCGTGTGGCGCGGGCTTCTGCCCGCGCGACCGAGCGCTCGGTCTACGAGACACATCGCTCTCGCCGGCCACGCCACGGACGATAGATACGGCTGTGGCGTCCCTCTGCATGCGCTTTGTTCTGCGGCGTTCGGATCTCACGGCTACGCGTCCGGAAAGGACTCCGGCCAACTCTTTTCGCTGACGAGGTGTACCCGAAGTGCCTCGAGCTGCGGGACGCTCATGCTTTCGACTTGAGCGCTACGTCCGGCACCCCAGGCGAGCCCCAGGACGGCGCACAGATCACGG
>JAAEPZ010000850.1 GCA_024231955.1 bacterium
CACCAGGATTTCCAGGGACGAGGTGGGATAGTCCTGCGCCAGGACCGCACCGAGACTGCGGTCGATGAAGTCGGCCTCGTTGCGAATCGGCATGATCACCGTGACTAAGGGGTACGTCCTCATTGAGCCCCCCCCATGAGAGTGAGCACCCATGCTATAGGTTCGTTTAAGAAGAGACGATTCCAGTGGATATACATGTCGACGTTCAGGAGGTTGTTCTTAGCAAAGTCAATAAAAACCAACGTGAAGTACAAGAATAAAAAGCCGTCGAGTAGGGAGGTCCGAGTGCGTGGAACAGCCCGATGACGGAGAAGGGAAGGAAGAAGACCAAACAAGGCCGTGAGACAAAGATAGTAAGAAAGAGTATAGTAGCGAGACTCAAACAAGACGGTAACGAATATGATCGAAGCGGCGCTCAATAAGCCGCAGGCGACGAAGAAACCAAACACCGGATTCCCCCATTCGGGGATGCCGTGCCTTCTGTTGACCAGAAACAGTAGGGCAAACAGCGGGAAATATGTCAACCGGCAAAGAAAGTAGCAGAAGCTGAGCAGCATGTAGGCTTTATTTCGAAGCGATGGTAGAGGCCATCTCCAGTAGTTGAGGAAGAAGAACCCACGGGGTAGCTCGCCGTGCCTGTCTTCGTATTTCTCGACGTCTTCTGAGCTCACATGCCAAAGATGTTGGTTGGTGAGGACAGATACGCAGGATCGTCGGCTGAGAACTTCCATGCTGTCGGGTCCCCCCGTCCTCCAGAAGGTGAATTGCCGCCCGCTTAAAGTCGCAGACACGGTCTGCGGCAACAGCACCAGGAAAGAGCCCAGCACTACCAGACCGAGGTGCCGGGGGATCTGCGTGGCGCGATGAGGGTGGGCTCGCCAGCTCAGGAGAATGGAGAACCCGAGGATTGCGGGAATCACTACGAGTCCCACTTCCTTAGCGAGAATGCTCAGGCCGAAAGCGAGCCCGGCAAAGAACGAAAATCGATTCTTGCGGGTTTCGTGGTATTTAAAAAGGAAGATGAATCCGCAAATCAACAACAGGGAAAAAAGGATATCGAAGATGAGGAGATCGTTGGGGCCATTGATCTTTTCATGGATCATGACTAACGAAAAGACGCAAAGTGCGATGCTTGTCGATCGACTTCCTCTCCAGGTGATCCAGCCGAGCAGGGCAGCGGTTACCAACAAGAAAAAGACCGAGTTCAGTACCCGCGCTTCGTGGGCGGTCACGCCCAGAATCCGGCCCACCCCGACGGCGAGCAGGTGACTCAGGGATCTTGCTTGAAAAACTGTTTCGAGATTTTCTCCCTTCAACAGACGGGAGGTGATCTCCACAGCGATCTTCGAATCCCCGTAGGGCTCGGTCCGGAAGCCCGAGTGGGTGCGGAAGCCGATCATGGCAAGGGTCCACGCCAGCAGAATGCCGTACAGAAGCCAGCGGGTAGAGCCGTCGATCCAGCGCATCGCAGTATCTCAAGTCAAGGGGACGACCGGCGTGGCACCAATTCGTCGAGCAGATTCCTCCACCGCGTGCGAATCGCCGGCCAGTCGCAGGACTCGGCCATAAGCCGGCCGTTTTGCGAGAGCCTCTGAGTAAGCTTCGGATCTCGGAGGAGCTGATCCACCGCGCGGGCCATCGCTTCGACGTCGCCGTCCGGAACCAGCAAGGCCGACTCGCCATGGCGCAGGAGGTGGGGAATCCCGCCGACGTCCGTGGTCACGATGGGAAGTCCGGAAGCCGCGGCTTCGACGAGGGAAACCGGCGTGTTGTCGATCCGGTTGGTATTGAGAAAGATATCGTGGCGAGCGAGCTCGCGGCGTTTTCCGGCGGCATCGAGAAATCCCGGAAACCGCACCGCGCCGGCGAGACCCAGGCTTTCGGCCAGGCGGCACGTCGGCTCGAAGAGCCCCTTCTCCTGCCCGGCCATCACCAGCGTCGCCTCGGCATGGCTCCGGCGCAGGGAGGCGAGGACGCGGACCGCCATCTGCGGTTGATAGATCTCATGAAACGTGCGCATCCACAGGAGCCGAGGACGTACCCTCAGGCGCCGGCGGTAATCATACTCGCGGATGCGTACGAAGTTGGGGATGATGCGCACCGAACACCGGGCGCGCGTGGCGAGGTTGCCGAGGAAAGTCGTGGGGGCGACGATCTCGTCGCCGCGTTCGAGAACCCGGCGCACCCAGCGCGGGGAGCTCGTGGCCAGCTGCGGCAGGTTGCCGCCGTGGAGCCACAACACCAGCTTCTTGCCGAGCCGCTTGGCCAGCCAGCCGGCGAGCTCGGCCATGGCGAATGCGCGTCCGCTGTAGACCATGACGATCACCACGTCGATCTGCCGGCGCCACCCGATGAGCGATCGCACGACGTCGGGCACGCGCCGCAGGGGGTTGAGGTATGCGGAGGTGCTGCGGGTTGGATACCCATCGTCGCGAAGGAGCTGAGCGAGGCTTTCTCCGGGGTTGGGAACCCAACCCGGATGCCGGCCGAGCATGGGACCGACGAGACAAAGGCGGGGGCGAGGTGATGCGGTCATCCTGCTGCGGGTCGCCGGGAGATCCGCGGCGGGCTCGGCCGGGTCCAGCGGAGGGTGGCCATGCCGACGAGCAGCGAGATCGCCGCGATGCGCATGGCCGCGTGGGACATCTCGACGAAGGCCCATCCGATGAGGACCGCGACCCAGGCTCGGGCCACGACGTCGGG
>JAAEPZ010000851.1 GCA_024231955.1 bacterium
CATCGTGTAACATCCGTTGAAGTCTATTTTTCCTGGCGAAGTATTGTCATCCATGCCTACTTTCAAATCTGACATCATTAATTTCATATCGTCGCTAGCCAGTTTAGAAACAGCGGTTGATGCTCAGGAGTATTAGGTTCCTGCTCCGCAAAGCCAGGCGTTGCAGAAGGCCGAGACGTCCAGGAGGTCGGTTTTGCCGTCGCCTGTGATGTCGGCGGTGCAGTTGGTGGTGCAGCCGAAGTCGGCGCCGAGGAGGTGGTAATCGAGCAGGTTGACGATTTTGTCGCCGTTGAGGTCGGCTTTGTCGTTGCCGCCGGCGCAGAAATCGCAGTCGTTCAGCACGCCGTCGGCGTCGGCGTCCAGGTTTGGCGACAAGCTGGTAGCCGGAATGACCGCGTCGGAGCTCCCCGGAGGCATCCAGCGCAACTGGGCTACCGCGCCGACGGTGTTCTCGAAGTACTCCATGACGATGGCGACATCGGTGTCGGCCGCAAGTTCGATTGTCTCGGTGTTTTCCACCGCCGCGTGGCTTGTCCAATCGTTGATCAGGAGTTGGCCATTCACCCACAGACGCACGCCGTCGTCGGTACGCGTGGTGAATGTATACGTTCCAGCCGAGTCGCTACGGACGTATCCAGTCCAACGTACCGTAAAGTGATCGGCGGGAAAGCCGGGGAACGGCTCGCTGCTCCAAATGAAATCGATCCCACCGTCGATGCGAACCGTCGGTGTGCCGGTAAAATCGGTCGACGGATAGTACGAACCGACCAACCCGCCTAAGGTCAACTCGTCCCAGTCGCTCACTCCGTTGCCATTGCAATCCGCGTTGGCGTTGACGCTGATGACGATATCTTGCACGGCCGTCAGCCCGCCCGAATCGGTGACAGTAACCTGGATGTCATAGTCGTTGTCGCCGCCGTTATCGGCCGGAGCTTCAAAGTCGGGCGCATTGAGAAAGGTCACCACGCCAGTGTTGGCATCGATGTTAAAGAGCGCATCGTCAGTTGAGCCGGTGAGGCTGAAGGTGAGGCCGGACCCTTCCGAGTCGCTGTCATCGTTGGCCTGCACGTCAATCGCGCTGGTCTGGTTCTC
>JAAEPZ010000852.1 GCA_024231955.1 bacterium
ATGTTCCGGTGGTCGCCTTCGCGAACCGCCGGATTGTGCAATCCCAGCATCCTGCGACGATGGCGCGCCTTTTTTTAGGAGATGCGACGATGGCGACTGGCACCGTGAAGTGGTTCAACGCCACGAAGGGTTTCGGCTTTATCGGCGCAGCGGCGAAGCGCGGTCTGCTGATCAAGGGCGGCAAGTATGTCGAGGCGATCAAGAGCGCCGACGTCGTGCTCGTCGATAAAGCCGGCACACTGACCACCGGCAAGCCCAAGGTCACTGATGTCGTATCGCTCGACGGAGCCGCAGAGGCGACGTTGCTGCGGCTCGCCGCTACGGCGGAACGCCATTCAGAACACCCGCTGGCCGAGGCGGTCCGCGTTTACGCGCGAGCAGCACCCGCGCCCCGGCGAACCTGAGCGATTTGAAGCCTTGCTGGGCAGGGGCATCCGTGCTGTGATTGAAGGCCAGACGGTCGTGATTGGCAATCGTCGTCTTGTTCCCATCGACGATGGTCACCCGATCGTCTCCCGTCGGGAATCCGAAGGAAAGACGTTGCTGATCATGGCGATCGATGGCCCACCCAGCGGCATACTGGCTGCGATGGATAATGTGCGGCCGGAGGTTTCGACGGCCATCGATGAAATCCGGAAGCTCGGCATTCAACGCCCCGAACTGCGGACCGGAGGCAACGAACGGACTGCGGCTGCCATCGCCAGTCCGCTCGGGATCGGCTTCCAGGCAAACCTTTTGCCTGAAGACAAGATCCGCGCTGTCCGGGAATTGCAGGCCAAAGGCCATCGCGTGGTCATGGTCGGAGATGGCCGACGACGCGCCTGCCTTGGCGCAAACCGACGTCGGCATCGCCATGGGCGGCGGGACGGATGTTGCCATGGAGGCTGCACACATCGTGTTGATGCGCGAGGATTGGGGCTTGATGGCCGATTGCTTCAGGATCGCGCGGCGAACCATGGCCGTGGTGAAGATCAATGTCGCCGCGTTCTACAACCTGGCGGGCCTTTCCCTCGCGGCCTTCGGGATAATCCCATCGGACCCTGGCGGCTTCGCTCCAGGCGATCCTGATATCGGCATCCTGGCGAATTCGTCGCGCCTGATCCGACAGAAATGAGGTTTCTCGGCCGGGGCGTGTTCGATTGCCCCTGCTGGAAACTAACCCGAGGCTGACCACGGTCAGACCACCATCGCCAATCCCAACAGGAAAGGGAAACGACCATGACACTGCAACTCGGCGACGTCGTTCCGGACTTCACCGCGGAAACGACAAAAGGAGCAATCAGCTTTCATGATTGGATTGAGGGCTCCTGGGCAGTGTTGTTCTCTCATCCGAAGAACTTCACCCCCGTCTGCACCACCGAGCTCGGCGATGTTGCGCGCTTGAAGCCGGAATTCGACCAGCGCGGCGTCAAGGTGATCGGGCTCAGCGTGGATGAGCTCGCCAATCACGGCGAGTGGGAGGATGATATCGAGGAGACGCAGGGCCAGCGCGTCAACTTCCCGCTCATCGCCGATTCCGATCGGAAGGTCGCCGGCCTGTACGGGATGATCCATCCCAATGCCAGCGACACGATGACGGTACGCTCGGTCTTCGTGATCGGACCCGACAAGAAGCTGAAGCTGTCGTTGACCTATCCGGCGAGCACCGGACGCAACTTCGATGAGATTCTGCGCACGATCGATTCACTTCAGCTCACAGCGAAGCACAGCGTGGCAACCCCGTCGAATTGGCAGCAGGGCGGCGACGTGATCATCGTCCCATCGTTGTCCAGCGAGGCCGCCAAGGAGAAGTTTCCGGCCGGCTGGAAGGAGCTCAAGCCCTATTTGCGCGTGGTGCCGCAGCCCAAGGGCTGAGGCGAGAGCCTCGTCCCCATGACGCAGGAGGAGGTCTATGAAACCCGACGTCTGGTGCGCTCGATCCAAAGCCTGCGCAGTGATCGATCCAGTATTTGACCTCGATCCCGCCTCGGGGCACACCAGTTGTAGGCCAGTCGAGCTTATTCCGAGCTTCGTGCGAGAGCGAGGATTGCGGCTCGACTGGATCCTCGACACCCACATCCATCACGACCACATCTCCGGGGCCTCCGAGCTGAGACGGCTTTTGGGCGGGGCAATCGCGATCGGTGATCGCGTTGGCGAGGTCGCTAACGCAATCGCGGATGTCTACGGCTTGGAACCCCGCTTTGGCACGCTCGATCGGTTCGACAGGTTCCTGGCAGACCGCGAAGAACTCCCGCTCGGAGACTTCACGATCAAGGTGCTCGCTACACCGGGCCACACCTTTGATCATCTAAGCTTTGTCGTCGGTGACGCCGTATTCACAGGCGATACGCTGTTCATGCCCGATTCCGGTACCGCACGATGCGATTTCCATCGCGGCAACGCCGGCGCGCTCATTCAATCGATCAAGCATATCCTCGATAGAGCCGACGATGTCGATTTGTTCGCGTGCCATGATTATGGCGCGGGCGGGCGACGTGTTCCTGCTTGGCAAAGCACGGTCGGAGCGTAGCGTCGCGCAAACATTCATATCGGCAATGGCACCGATAAAAGTGAGTTCGTTGCCCTTCGCGAGAAGCGCGATGCCAGCCTCGATATCCCGTGCTGATGTTGCGCTCGTTGGGGCGAAACTGCGCGCCGGCGGACGCCCCACTATGGTCGTGAATCAGGGTGATGAGCCACACGAATTCAGGGACAGAATGATATTGATGCAACGCGCTCCTTCCGGAGGCAGAGTTCGATCAAAGCTGGTGGGCCGAAAGCTTGGGTACCTCGCGGGGCTGCTCTTCGGAACGATTGCTTCGGCCTCAAACAGTCACGCCGAGCAAATCGACAGGGGCCAGATCCAGACGATCATCCGCGAATATATCCTCGAAAATCCGCAGATCATCGAGGAAGCCCTGACCCAACTGCAGCTTCGCGCTCAAAAGGCGGAGGCCGAGGCAAAGTCCGCGGCACTCCTCGCTGAGCGATCCGCACTGCTGGAGTCAAAAGGCGATATCGTCATGGGCAACCCCAATGGCGACGTATCGCTGGTCGAGTTCTTCGACTTCAACTGCGGCTACTGCAAGCGCGCCGCTCCCGATGTCGCTGCTCTCGTCGCCGGCGATCCGAAGCTGAGGGTCGTGTTGAAGGACCTGCCCGTTTTGGGACCGGGCTCGGTTGAAGCGGCGAAGGTCGGCCTAGCCGTGAAGCAAGTGGCCGGCGAGACCACGGCAGGCGAGTTCCACAAACGTCTCATGGATTCTCGAGGCCGCATCGATGGTTCGAGGGCTTTACAAGTGGCTGGCAAACTTGGGATCGACACCCAACGCCTGAAATCGGTTGCGGCGACCAAGGAGATTGAAGTGCAGATCTATACGAATCTCGATCTCGCGCAGCGGTTGGGCGTGACCGGTACCCCATCATTCGTGGTCGGCAATCAGCTTATGGTCGGTGCCGTTGGTCAAAAGCCGTTGGAAGAGGCCATTCGGGCAACACGAAAATAGGACGTTCAACCGTAGCAGCTGCCGGTGGCGCCATGTCTCTTCACTATCGCGCTCTGGCTCCCAATTCTGATCGGCGCTGTTGCTTTGGGGAACAGAGAGATGCGTGAGAGCAAGGTGCCTCGCTGTTCGCTGCCGATCGGAAGGTTGGCCGAAGACACTGGTGTCAAGGTTGAGACGATACGATATTACGAACGGATCAACCTACTTCCGAGGCCAACGCGGTCGGGCGGCAATCAGCGTCGCTACGCTCAGGGCGATCTCAAACGCCTAGCATTCATCAAGCATGCGCGGGATCTTGGCTTTTCCGGAGAAGGGATTAGGGCTTTACTGCGGCTCTCTGAGAGCCCCGAACTAGCCTGCGGCGAAGCCCATACCGTTGCTGCCGGCCATCTGGCAGAGGTCCGCTGCAAGATCGGCCACCTGGGCTCTCTTGAAGCCGAGCTCCAACGGATTGCAAAGGCGTGTTCCAGCGGCGTCGGCGTCAGCGATTGCGCTCTTATCGAGGCGTTGGCAGGCCGTAATTTTACTCAGGGATGATATGGAGAACTGACTGGATGCCGGCCTTCGCGCGGTTTTGCAGCAACATCAGCGCGACCTCGCTACGGAACCGCAGTTGTTTGAGACGAGGCGATTTCGGCAGCGCCAAGGATCGCGCCCGGTCCTGCATCCGTAAGCAATTGAACAAGCACCACCAATGCGTCCGCGTCGCGTGCATTAGCGGGGCGGTCTATGAGCAATGGCTCGTTGCCTGCGAGCTTGAGATCGCCGATCTTTAACGCAAGGCGCGTGGCATTACGGTAGGTCACCGTCTTACCCGAATTTTCACCACTCTCCATCAAGACCGTGACCCGCCGGCGCACCCAGAATGCCCAAATCTCCGCGCGCGGCTTGGTTTGCGTCATCGCAAGCGAAGGCTTCACGTCAATTGCGATCCGGCTCCCAACATGCCGCAGTATGACCCCTAGGTCGGGCGCGGCAGAATCAGTTTGTGCCTTCGCGATTGCCGCCAGGATCTTATTTTTGTCGCTTCCGATAACATGGACTTGACCGTTGATGACGGCCTGTGGGGTATAAACTTGGCGATCGCCCCGGCTCATTCCATAGGCCTTCTGGCGCTTTGTGAAGACCGGCTCGGCTAAAGTGTCCTTCCAGCCGAGATAGTTCCAGTAGTCGACATTCAGCGAGAGCACGATAAGATTCTGATCGTCCGCAAGCGTGTCCAGCAAGCTGTTGGCAGGCGGTGATACCGAGCAGCCTTGGCTGCTGAAAAGCTCGATGACGGCAATCGGCTTCACACCTTCCCCTGCGACTACGGGAGCTTGAGCAACGGAAATCAGTGCCGCAGTCATGACGAAAGCTACTAGCGCCTTGCGCAGTCTTAAGGCGGGTCTGGAAGGCGATTTCAAGTACTCAGTCGCAAACACAAGTGCCGCGCCTCCGAAGCGTACGGCTCCGGCTCGAAAACGTCCCGCCACCTGCGGCACATTTTTGTCGTTTTGGTTCAAGCCAGAAATCGCGTCCTGTATGGGTGGCAAACTGCAGAACTAGGCTGCCGCCCCGCGCACTATAACTCTTGAGCCGGCGAGATTAAGCCAAAATTAGCATCTCTCGGCAGGAGACCTGGGATTGAGGGTAGATCGGTTTCGTTCTCAACCGAGCCAAGCTTAGCTCTAGTTTTTGGAGGTATCCTCGCGTTTTCGTGCCAACTTCGAGCGGCGCTTTCGCAGTGGGACGGCATTAAACCCCGTACAGCGCGCACGTCGCGAAATTTCGCTGTTCTGGCACGGCCATTGCCATGCGAATTCCTGGAAGCCTGAAGAGCCGTTTCATCAGGCTATGCTCACATACGGGTTTGGAGCACGGTCTGAAGCACATTCGGCAAGATCGATCCGGCCCCGGGCCTCTCAAGCTCTTCGGCGCCACGGAGTGCCCGCTGTTTCAATGTCACCGGCCACGCGCGCCGTATTGCGCCGCACAGAGAAGGAGCCGGCATGCAAACCGCCCGCAATCGGATCTTGATGATCTACCCCGCCTTCAACGCCAACTCCTTCTGGAACTACAAGGCGACATGCGCGCTCGCCGGAGCTCGCCATCCTGCCGCTCCGCTGGGATTGATCACCGTCGCGGCCCTGCTCCCGACGACATGGGAGGTCCGGCTCGTCGACCTCAACACCGAGGAGCTTGGTGCAGGCGATCTCGACTGGGCCGATCTCGTCATGACCGGAGGCATGCTGCCGCAGCAGGACGGTGCCCTGGCGGTCATCGAGATGTGCCGATCGCGCGGCAAGCCCGTCGTGGTCGGCGGGCCTGACGCGACCTCGACGCCGGATATCTACGCCGCCGCCGATTTTCAGGTACTTGGGGAGGCGGAGGAGATCATGGCCGATTTCGTCGCCGCCTGGACGGGTGGTGCGACGAGCGGCGTCTTTCGCGCCGAAATGGGCAAGACCGACGTCACCAAGAGCCCGACGCCGCGTTTCGACCTTCTGACCTTCAAAAACTATCTGCATGTCGGCGTGCAGTTCTCGCGCGGCTGCCCGTTCAATTGCGAGTTCTGCGACATCATCGAGCTTTACGGACGCGTGCCGCGCACCAAGACCAACGCGCAGGTCATGGCGGAGCTGGATGCCCTGCACGCGCTCGGCTATCGCGGCCATGTCGATTTCGTCGACGACAACCTGATCGGCAACAAGAAGGCGCTGAGGCAGTTTCTACCGGCTCTCACGGACTGGATGAGGGAGAAGAACTCCCCATTCGAGTTCTCGACCGAGGCCTCGATCAATCTTGCCGACGACCCCGCCTTGATGCAGGCGATGAGCGAAGCCAACTTCTTCACGATCTTCGTCGGAATCGAAAGCCCCGACGCCGATACGCTGGTCTCGGCGCAAAAGAAGCAGAACACCCGCCGCAGCCTGGCGGAGAGCGTTCACAAGATCTACCAGGCGGGGCTCTTCGTGAACGCCGGTTTCATCCTCGGCTTCGACAGCGAAAAGGGCAGCGTCGCGCGCGGCATGATCGACTGCATCGAGGATACCGCGATCCCGATCTGCATGGTCGGCCTTCTCTATGCCCTGCCAAATACCCAGCTGACGCGGCGCCTGGACCGTGAAGGCCGCCTCACACTTCCCGATGATGCAGACCATTCGCAAGGGCTGGGCGACCAATGTACCGCCGGCCTCAACTTCGTGACCAGCCGCCCGCGCCGCGACATTCTGTCGGACTATAAAGCGGTCTTGGAGGCCGTTTATGCGCCCAGCGCCTTCTTCGGCCGCGTTCGGCGGGTCGGGCGGATGCTCGACTGCACCCATCGCCGGCTGGAACTGCCCCAGTCAATGGAATGGCAGGAGCTGAAATCATCCTGGCGCCTGTTCTGGCGGATGACGGTCGCGAAGGGGGACGTACGGCGTGAGTTCTGGAAGACCGTGCTCGATTGCCTCGCCAATAATCGTCAAGCATTGCCCTATGTGCTGATGATGGTGGCGCTCTACCTGCATCTCGGCCCGTTCTCCCGGCATGTTATCGCCCAGGTGCAACGGCAGATCGACAATCTGGCCGACGCTCCATCCGCAGCCCTTCCCGGCCGGCTGGAGAGATCGGAGGCCGTTGTGGCTCTGGCGTGAAAGCAGCTCAAGGGTGAGCCGTCTGTTTGTGAATGATCTGAGCCCTTAAAACTGGATCGCTTTGAGCATTGCCTGCAAGGGAAGGACGCAACCAGGGCTACGGTCCACACAAGACGTTGTACAATCGCTTCGTCCGCTGGAGCCGGTTGGGCGTGTTCGACCGCATCTTCGCCGGGTTGGCGGGCGAAGGGCCGAAACCTGAGCGGATCATCAGCAACGCGACGCATCTGAAAGCGCATCGAACCGCGGCAAGCCTGTCAAAAAGGGGCTCTTTACCACTGCATCGGGAGCACGAAATACCGCAGCAAACCTGATGGTGTCGCGGGGCTTCAAAGCCGCTACGGGCTTCGCTACCAGATGCCGGTGTAGGAGGCATGCGCGCAATACCGTCCGCGCGACGACTCCCGCTATGGCCGCGGCGGGTGTGAGCAGCCGGCGCCGCCGACGAATTAAGAGCGGCGACGATAACAAAGATGCGGATGTACATGATGGTGGTGGCGACGGCGATAGCGCCGCCTAGAGGCACCTCAGGGACAAGGCTCGCTGGAGCCGCCCTGGATGACCGATGTTTATTTGGCAACGACAGCCCGGCCGAGGGAACGGCAAACCGCATAAGGGCTGTCGGTTGCATGATTGCGCCGCCTTTCATATCATCAATAGGAAATATAATGATAACATAGGAAAGGATCGGCGCTGGTGAATGCGGCTGTGATGATTCGCGCTGTGCTTTTCAGCGTGCTTGCCTTTGGGCCGACAGTTGGCCACAGCCAGCCCGCCGTGGTCGACGCTCCTGCGGGCGACGTCGCTCTCGTCGAGCTCTTCGACTACAATTGCCCCTACTGCCGGAAAGCAAAGGGCGACATCGATGCCCTGATCAAGGGCGACACGAGGCTGCGCGGTGTACTCAAGGAGTTTCCGGTCCTTGGGCCGGACTCGGTGGAAGCTAGCCGAGTAGCAGTAGCTGCCAAGCTCCAGCTTCCCCCAGATAAAATGCGAATGTTTCATGACAAGCTGATGGAGACGCGCGGGCGCGCCAGTGGGGATCAGGCCTTTGCCCTCGCCAAGGAACTCGGGGCCGACGTCGCGAAGCTCCAGAAGGACATACAGGCTGGAGCCATCAGTACGGTCCTCCACGAGAATGCGGCCCTTGCTGACAAGCTCGGCATCACGGGCACTTCAACCTTCATCTTGAACGAAGACATTATCGCGGGCGCCGGCGGCCTAGAGCCTGCGCCGAGCCGTCGAGAACACGCGACGCTGCGGCAGAGCAGCGTGCGAGTGATCGAACAAGCTGCCAACGCCCACAGCATCGGAGAACCATCGTGAGAACGCGACGTCATTTGGTTGGGCTCATGGCGGCCTGCGTGCTGGCCCCGCTGCCGCACGGCCCCGTTTTCGCACAGAACGCGTCGGTTCAGGAGCTCGGCGAAGTCGGCCCGCTCGGTGACGTTACACTTGGGCCCGCCGACGCCAAGGTGACGATCATCGAGTACGCTTCCTTGACTTGCTCGCACTGCGCAGCATTCCACAAGGATACGTACCCGGAGCTGAAGAAGCGCTACATCGATACGGGTAAAGTGCGCTTCATCCTGCGCGAATTCCCGCTCGACCCGCTCGCGACCGCGGGCTTTATGCTGGCGCGATGCGGGGGAGCGGACAAATACTATCCGATCACCGACCTTTTGTTCGACCAGCAAAGGGCTTGGGCATTCTCGGACAAGCCGCTCGAGGCGCTGCAGGGCATGGTGCGGCAAGCCGGCTTCTCGCAGGAGAAGTTCGAGAGCTGCCTTAAGGACCAAAGGCTCTATGACGCGGTGAACGCGGTTAAACAACGCGCGGCCGAGAAGTTCAAGGTCAACTCGACGCCGACGTTTTTCATCAACGGGCAGCGTCATCCAGGCAATCTGACGATCCAGCAGATCGAGAAGGTCATCACCCCAATGCTGGGATCGTAGGTCAGGAATCCCGCATCCGGACAGCTACCGAGCATGACAGTGATCGTATCAGACACCGCGCGAGTTGGCGAAAGCTCACTTGGCCAGAGGGGCCCCTTGGCTCTGCGCCGGAAGGCCGAGCACATGGCCAAGCTGTGCCGGGGGTTGTCCGACCCGTCGCGGCTCTCGATCCTGGAGGCGCTGCGCTCCGGCGCGCTCACCGTGTCCGAGATTGTGCAGGCAACAGGCCTCGCTCAGTCTAACGTCTCCAACCATCTGGGATGCCTTTACGATTGCGGCTTGGTTCGGCGTGGCCAAGAGGGTCGCTTCGTGCGCTATCGACTCAGCGATGCACGTGTCGAGATGCTGCTTCGTCTCTCGGAGGAACTCTTGGCCGACACCGCACGTGGTGTCCTGGCCTGCACCAAGCTCGGCAGCCGCGACGCATAACGTCTAGGTTTAGGGAGAGTCTCGGATGCAAGCCGGCCCTTGAGCTCGTGCCCCTTTTCGGGTGCCACGGCGCTCGCACCGGGCTGCGAGGGGCGCGGTTGCGCTCTCAAGGCCCTCGTTGGCTCGTCAACCGGCCCTTATCAGCGTCCGGGATCATTGTTGCGGCGGTGGTCGGCTCTGCTCGAGCGCTTGACGGATTTCGTGGCCTGGCCGGCTTGGCTTGCTGCGGTTGTCCTCGGTGGTCAGCTATGGCCGGGGCAGCTGCCCGACGAAGCGGGCAAGGTGCAATCGACTGAGTCCACGATCGGCCCCTGCGCGCTGCAGGACTTCAATCTACTACGCCGCCCGCTACGGCTTCCGGCCGTCGAAGGTCGCCTACCTGGCTTTGAACGCTTGGAAGGATGTGGAAGAGGGGACCGAGCCGCTGAACACCCTGAGAGCGCGCGGAGGGCTTACGATTTCGCCACCATCAACCGCTGGCTTCAGGTGTTCGTGGTCCGGTTTTTCGCCACGAGCCAGTTCACGCGGCCGGCCATGCCGAATGGCCCCCAGGATTCTTCAGGCGGTTCGCTGTCACCCCGAGGTGACTGCCGCGCACCATCTGATTCCGTCTGCTCGAGTGTGGCTCGAGGAGTTCGAACGCGAGGTGCCGGCCGGCGTAGAATCTGTACCCCCTGACCGGATTGTCGCGCATATCGGGGGGAAACCATGGCTACTCGATCTCCTGTCGGCACCACCGCCTGGACGCTCCGCAGCCCATTTGCGAAATGGTAACCCAGACCCGGGAGTATGATGTCATGAGATGGTCTCAGCGTTTCGTTGGATCTGGTGACCCGCGCCGAGAGGCGTGTAGCGGTCTTTCGCGACGCCAACTCGCCCTTGGTGTCTTCGCTTGCGCACTCGTGCCTCGCACAGTAGCTGGGAGGTCGGTCTCGCCTGGTGCACCGCCGGTACTCGACCTGGAGAATCTCTATGCCGGCGCGATCGGCCGCACCCGGTTTGCACCCGAGGTCGAGGCACTTGCCGGGCAGGTCGTCGCGGTCGATGGCTATTTTCTTCCCCACCTGCGCCCCGGCGCTGGGTTTACGTGCATCGCGGGGACACCCGCCATCACGTGCCCACACTGCCGCGAGAACATGTTCACAATCCCTTGGGACATGGTCGTGTGGTATCCCTCGGAGGATGACAGACCGATCGTAACCGAGGAACCGGGCCGTGCTGTCGGGGAATTGGAGCTCGGCGCCCGCCGGGATCCGCGGACCGGCTTCGTGTCTGTCATACGGCTGAGAGGTCGTCCAGCACCTACGTCCTAGCGGCGCGGCCGAACGGGGCGCCACGCCTTCACGCGCGCGACCGCGTCTTCGACATCCCCCGGCGACATGCGTTGTTCGAGCGGGCCAATGGCCTCATCAGCCATCAGCATGATCGAGTCGTCGCCAAGCGCACGGGCAATCGTCAGCCATTTGTAGGCTTCCGCATCGTCCTGAAGCACGCCATCGCCGGCGGCGAAAAGCCCACCGAGATGGAACGCGGCGGACGCATTGCCCTGTCCCGCTGCGGAGAACAGAAAGCGTATGGCGCGGTCCCGGTCCTTCGGTCGTCCTGCGCCATACAAATAGGCTGTAGCGACAACATTCTGGGCCTGTGCATGCCCGAGCACAGCGGCTCGCTCGTACCAGTCCAGCGCCATACCTTGGTCGCGCGCCACTCCGTCGCCGCTCTCATGCAGCAGCGCGAGATTGTACATTGCCTTGGGCTCACCAAGCTCCGCCGCCTGGCGAAGTAACGAAAGAGCCCTGGCCGTGTCCTTTGGGAAGTCATCAGTGCCTGAGGCAAGGAGGCGCCCGAGGTTATTCATTGCCTCGGCGCTGCCCGCAGCAGCGGCCTGCTCGTACCAGAACGCGGCCCTTCTCGTGTCCCGGCGAGCGGCGCCATCCTCACGTTCGGCCAGGAGACCACAATGTAGCGCCTGTGCCGGCGGCAGGTGTGCCGCGGCGCAAGGCTCGGTCGCCGGTTCGGCGCAGGCCGTCGTGACGCTTACCAGGAAGAAGATCCCCATTGAGATGGAGGCTCGATCCCTGGGCGCTCGCAGCTGCCATTGTGCTAGTCGCATGGCTGTCCCTTAGGCGTCAAGGCGGCAAAGGTGGAACTGTTCGATTTCGTCGGGATCGGCAGCCAGGTCAAAGGAACCAGCCGAGCCGCCCGTCTCGAACTTCAGCCGCCTGGCCATGAGTGCGACGCATGACAACCTGCGGACCTTCCGCCAAACGCTTTTAGTCGATGAAGAGGTATCTTAGCACGCGGTACGGATTAACATCCGCCCAGTACCGCTACAAATGGAACTTGCCGGCTCATTATCCGATGGTCGCCCCGAGCTATGCCAAGGCCCGTTCCCAGCTCGCCAGGAGCCAGGGGCCTGCTGCGGCGAAATCGCCCGCGCAAGCCCACGGCTGAAATCAAGCCAGCGCCTTTTAAACCTCGAAGTCGATCCAAAGCGAAATCCGGTTGAGCGACTTTGCAGCCCTTGCGGGCGCGCTTTCCTGCGCGACGAGTTCGCGCGCAGGCGCATCCTGACCTGCATGGAGGCGGTCGCTTACCGGGACCGGCGTCAGGTCGACGCGCCGGCCTCGTGCTGGTGCAGCAACGGCCGGGTCGGCGAAGGGCGTGATGTTCATGACCATCGAGGACGAGACCAGCGTCGCCAAAATCCGCGGCTACGTCCAGGCCGAGGGGGAGGTCGTGCATGTGATCGCGCGCCATCTCTTCGACCTTTCGGCGAAGTTCGCGAGCGTTGGATCGCGGGGCTCGGCTTTCCCGCAGCCGCACGGCCGCGGCGACGAGTCCCATCATGGCTCGCCGACGGCTGATCCGCGCGGCATGCCGAAGGCGCGGAATGTGGTCGATCCCTATGGTCATATCCATGAGATCAGGGTGAGAACACGGGATTTCCGGTAACGGGGCCATTTCGAAACACCCCTTCCCACTAGACATCGCTGACCGGGTGTAAGGCGTTACTCGTTTATCCGCATCGTCCTTAGTCCGGATTGAACGATGCATCTTTCTTTTTTCTTTAGGAGACGCTCTTGTCGTAACCCCTACGGTCACCTATGTCCACTTGGAGGCGTCAAGTATGTCCGTTTGCTGGATGTTGCGGATTGCCGTAACTGCCTGCATCTGTTGGTTCAACAGCCAACCGGAGATTTAGCATGACTACCGAAACCGAACAACCGCCGGCCGAAGAGAGCTCCGCGCCGGCTGCGAAAGCATCAAAGAAAGCTTCGGCTGAAAAATGGGGCCAGGCGGTGATGGACCTAGCAGGCTGTTGAAGAAGTCAGACGCGTTCGCAGACGAAGCCTGACTCGTCGCCGTTGTGGATGTGGAAGTGCCCGACGAGGCGGCCGGCGGTGCCGATTGAGGCCCATCCGCGACCGCAGGCGGGATCATTCTCGTCG
>JAAEPZ010000853.1 GCA_024231955.1 bacterium
CCTCAAGCCGCTTCGTGACTCTGCCGATAAACTGGATACAACGTTCTTAAGACGATAGGTCAGAACAGTGTATACGGTCGAAGAAACTTCTTATGGATTCAGGGTCACCTCTTCCGGTGTCGTCGATAAAGTCGAGGCGGAGCAGCTGAGGTCGGAGCTTATGCAGCTCATGGCCCTGCAGAGCGGATCGTTTTCGTTGATCGCCGACCTGCGAGCAATGATACCCAGCAAACCCGAAGTCGTCGATGTCATTGCAAATATGCAGGCCGTCTGCAAACTGATGAGCCTGAAGCGGGCCGCCGTTGTAGTATCTTCGCCGGAAGTCACCGCCCAAATGAAGCATTCGGCGTTCCGGGCCGGCACCGGGAATATCGACCGGTTTATCGACGCCTCTCAGAACGAGAACTGGGAAACACAGGCGCTGGCTTGGGTTCAGGACGGCGTTGAGCCGGAAAAAACGCCCGTGTCTGAATCTCAGAAATAGCCCACCTGCAGGAAACCTCTCTGCTGTATTTCCTCCCAACTCTATTGCCACAGCACTCCGCATTGAGTAGATTATCTACCGGGGGATCGATTTTCCCTGCCAGGTAGACATCGGACGATTGGACCGTCTGTCCATGGAGCGGGAGAAAGGAGATACGGGTGTTGGTAGATCTAAAAACTCTGTCGTCGGATGGATTCGAGGATCTAATGGATGACCTATTCAGAGCGGCTGGATGGGACGTGGCTTTTCATGCAGGTACAGGACCCGACGGGGGGCGTGATCTGATCATTGAGCGTACTGATGCTACCCATAGTGACCTCTCTAGGGATAAGTATGTTGTCCAATGTAAACGATATGCGACTATCGTCGGAAAACCACACGTCCAAGATATCGTCGATACGGTCAAACGGTTCGGTGGGGGCGGATTCATACTGGCCGTGACGTCCCAAGTATCCGAGTCGCTTGCATCAAAACTGCGTGATTTGACTGAGCAGGGCACAGAGTGCGTTGCTTTGCGCCCCTACCAAATCTATGAGATGTTGCGAAGCAACGAAGATGTCTTTCTGAAGTACTTCCCTCGAGAGTTCGGCCTTTACTGCAATCTCCTATCGCGTTTCACCGTGGACAGCATCAGCGCCCTCCTTAACGAATTGTTTAGGGCAGATGTCAGCGACGAGGAACGAGAGAAGCTTAGGAGACATTTTGCCATTCATGACTACCGTTCGATTGATGACGCAGGAAAGGCTCTGTCGGACCCAAGTCTCGCCTCATCCATAGAGTCTGCCTATCAGGGACTGTTGTCGCGTTCACCAAGCCTCTATGAACTTATCCTCCAGACCATTGCGTTGTCGCGGGTGGACGCCCAATCGAGAGACGGTTTTCTCACGAGCCACATTTCGAATATGGCCGAGTATCTTTCCAAAGTGAGATTCGTACTGTCGTTTAGCGACTACCCAACCGGGACCGCGTATCTTGACGAAATAGACCAGCGTGCCTATGGGTTCCGGACTTACCACCGGGACTACTTGTGCGGTCGTCTCAGTATCGAGCCTTCGAACCTTGTAGATGTTCGCAAGGTGCTTAGAATCGAATCGACTGCTGAGTCAGAATTCCGAGTTGTTGGACAGAGTGAGCGGCATTTCCGAAAGACTCGGATACTTGCAGTTGACTTCCTGTCCGATGCGGACATACTGCAGATGTTCGTTTTGGTTCGCACAAACGGTGGAAGAGTCTGCTTTGTTCAGTATATTGAAGGTGACGGCACCGATACTACGATAAAGGACTCTAGCTTTGAGTACACACAGATATATTCTCGCGCCGAGTGCAATGGCCCGGTAAGAAGAAAGGAGATGCGGTTCGCCGAGGACTTCAGCAGAATGAAAAGCGAAGAGGTCGCCGAGTATCTTGGTATGTACATAGGAGTTAAAGGATCCGTAACCATTTTCAGGTTCATCTTAGCAGCGAGATGAGCGTCGAACTATAGGCCTACCAATATGACCAATCGCCAGACCATATTTCGTGCCGCCATTGAGGTGTTCTCTGAGCGCGGTTTTGCCGAAGTCAGCCTGCAACAGATCGCCGAAAGAGCCGGCTGCGAAACCGCCTCGGTCCGAGCCCTCTTTATTGACACCAACACTCTGCTGCGAGAACTTGTCGAAGAAGTCTCAACGCCGCTCCTCAGCGCCATCTCAATTGCGGTGGAAAAACACGACAGCCCCCGGGCCATGCTCAAAGAGTCAATGCGCCTACTCGACAACTGGCTGACCGAAAACCCCCAGTACGTCCGTGTCTTCCAGCGATGCTCACTCGATGACCCCGGGGCCGTCGGCATCATCTATCAGAAGGCGATGTACCCCTCGGAGTACTACGAGCGGATCGACGCCTGGATCAAAGAGGGCCGCATCAGGGCCAAAGACACTTTCAGTCTCGTTCTCATGCTTGACGCGGCAATCATTACGCCTCACTTCTGGATGCCGTTCCTGACCCGGGCAGCCTCTCAGAGCCAGGAGGAGGTTTTGCAAAGTCGGTCCGATACACTCTGGGAAGCGTTCGAGCACGGCCTGTTCGCCGACTGACGGGCTAGCCTTGGAGATCGGCTTATTCTTCGGCGAGCTTGCGGAAGTCCTCGCGGACGGGATGGAACGTATCGACAACGTATACATCCGTGACAGCGCGACCTGAATGGGGAACGTTCGGCGGCAGCACCAGGACCTTCCCCGGCACCAGAAGATGCTTCTGTCCCTCCACCGTCAGTTCAAGCTCACCTTCCATAACGTTGACGATCTGCTCGTTGTCGTGGGCGTGTTCGGCGAGG
>JAAEPZ010000854.1 GCA_024231955.1 bacterium
CGTGCCCGTCATCCCGCCGGTGGGCGTGATGGTGGCCGTGCGATCGGTTCCGCTGCCCTCAAAGGTAATGTTGCCCACCATCACCAGCGCCGTGTTGCCGCTGTCTGCACTCAACGCGAGGGCGTCCAACGCAGTCTCGGCGTCGCTAATGGTAAAGGTGACGCTGATGGGCGTGTTGACCTCGGTGGATTGGTTCGAGATGTCCGAGATGGTGGGTGGAGTGTTGACCAGTGGCGCTTGGGTCACGGTCAGCACAAAGGCATCATAGGCGGTGTCCTCGCCGTCGTCCACGGTGATGGTGATGGTGACCGTGCCCGTCATCCCGCCGGTGGGCGTGATGGTGGCCGTGCGATCGGTTCCGCTGCCCTCAAATGTGATGTTGCCCACCATCACCAGCGCCGTGTTGCCGCTGTCTGCACTCAACGCGAGGGTGTCCAACGCAGTCTCGGCGTCGCTGATGGTAAAGGTGACGCTGATAGGCGTGCTGACCTCGGTGGACTGATTAGAGATGTCCGAGATGGTGGGAGGGGTATTGACCGGCGCAGCAGCGATGGTAAACGTCACGCTGTTCGACGCGCCGGAAACGTGATTGGTAGCGGTAAAGTAGGCGGTGTTGACCACGTCCTGCTCGGCAAAGGCGACGTCGTCGGTGACGGTGGCCGTAAAGGTGATCACGTGCTCGCTCTGGCCGGGGATGGTTGCCGGACCCCAGCTCAGCAAGTTACCTTGGGGTAGGATCACCGTACCACCATCGACCTGGGTGCCATAGTTCAGCCCGGCCGGTAACGGGTCGGTGATGACCAGGCCAAAGGCGGCCCCGTCGCCGCCGTTGCTGATGACGAGGGTATAGGTGACGACACTGCCCAGCGGCACCGGGTCCAGCCCGCCGGTGTCCACCATCTTGGCGATGGTCAGATCGGGAGCAATGCCCGTGCCAGCCAAGGCGACGTCAACGGTCGCTTCATCGTCGTCGTCCGACTCGATGGTCAGATTGGTCGACATGACGCCCGTGATCGACGGATCGAACGAGACCTGGATGGTGTGCGTGCTGTTCGCCGTCAGGGTGACCGCGTCACCACCGCTCTCGATGACAAACTCGGACGGATCGTTCCCGGTCAGAGAGATGCTGGTGACGTGCAGATCGGCCAGGCCGCCGTTGGTGATGGTCACCGTCTGCGATACCGTCGGCCCCGCGTCCACATCCTGATCACCAAAATCGAGGGAGGAGGGATCTACCGAGATCTCTGGAACTACTCCACGGAGCGCAAAGGGAGAAAAGTCCGTCACGCCCGTGACGCGGATCGACTGCGGATCGTCGCCGCACAGCCGCCCCTGGTCGCCATAGGATGCTGTATCCCGCGTCAGTGGGATGCCCCACGCGCCGGTCCATCGATAAGCTTCCATAGCAGTGCAATATTGACTGGCGGGTACCTCGCCGTCTTGGTAAAAGAAGGTGGCTATGGCGTCTCGTCCGGTCGTGTTGGCCGGGGAGATGTCGTAACAGTGCTCGATCGATTCTCCGGCAGGCACGCCCGCGCAATCGATTCCCGCCGTAAGCGTGACCGTGGTGCTGGCCAGGTTTTGCCCGTTGGCGTTCAGGATCAGGCCGCCCGCCTTGGGAAAGCCCACATCCACGCTGCCGTTCACGAGCTGGGTTTGGTGGTAGGTGCCGCCGGTGTGGGTATAGAGCCCGGTGATCGTCAGTTCGTTGGGCGCATCCGGTGCGTAAAAATCACCGCCCGCCAATACCAGCGCCCCTTCGACCTGCAGGTCGTGGCTGCTGCCCGCAAAGTGACCACCCGCTTGGTAGACGTCTCCCGTGATCGTCAGCGCGGTCGTGGGAGTGATCGTGCCCCGATTGTACAAGGCGCTGCCGCCAGGCGCATTGTTGTCGGTGATCTGCACCCCGCTCAACGTCGCGCTGCCAGAGGCGACATATAGCCCGCCGCCTCTGGAGGAAGCCGAGTTGCTGAGCACCTGCGTGCCGGTCAGCGCCGCATTGCCCAGGGATCCGACGTACACCCCACCGCCAGAGGAGGCCGAGTTACTGACCACCTGCGTCCCGCTCAGCGTCACACTACCCCTCCAGGTATACACTCCACCACCGGAGGAGGCCGAATTGCTGAGCACCTGCGTCCCGGTCAGCGTCACGCTGCCATCGGAGACACACAGTCCGCCGCCGGTAGAGGAGGTCGAGTTGTTATTGATTGCCCCCCCGCTCATGTTCAGCGTCGCGCTGCCCTGGGAGAGGTATATTCCCCCACCGCCAGAGAAGGAGGCCGAGTTACTGACCACCTGCGTATCGGTCATTGTCACGTTGGCAGACCAAACTAATATCCCGCCGCCAGAGTAGGAAGCCGAGTTATGCGTGATCTGGCCGCCTATCAGTGCCACATCGCCTTGGTAGGCATAGATACCTCCGCCACTACCGTTGTTAGCTTGGTTGTGAGCAATCGTGCCGCCAGTCTGCGTAAAGGCTGATGTAGAATCCACATACATATACACACCCCCGCCGCTGTCCGCCGTGTTGCTCACGATATCGCCACCGCTCAGGACGAATTCGGCTTGGGTGATGCGTACACCACCTCCACCGAACCCACCCGTGTTGTAGGCTATGGTACCGCTGGTGTGAATCACGCTACTGCCATTGTTTGTGCTGATCCCGCCTCCGCCGTTGATCGGCGCCGAGTTGTGGATGATGTCGTTCCCCTCAAGTAGTGCCTGTGTCTGGCTGCCATCAAGCGCGATGCCACCGCCCAGGTAATCCGCCTCGTTGTCCTCCAGCGTACTGTTTGTCATAGTAAAGAACGATCCTGAGCTAGCAGAGATAGCGCCGCCCCTACTTGACCAGCAATTCTCATTATGGCACTTGTGTGGTGCGTAGCTCGCTAAAAATGAACTTCCCTGCTCGCTTGGCAAGGCGAAATCGCTGTCATTTGGCTCCCAGTGGGACAATTCATCATTATCAATGGTCAAATCACTCACCATA
>JAAEPZ010000855.1 GCA_024231955.1 bacterium
CCGGCCGTCGCTGGTGTTCGTCGACGAGGCCAATCGGCCGATCGAGAGCGTCGCCGCGGCCGCGGCCTGAGCATTTCACGGCGCGAGCTCAAGCGGCCGGCCATCTCCCCGAGGTCGGGAAGGCGCTGCGGAGTTGGCTTGGATCTGCCCAAATGGTTCAGGTCGACGTTCCCGGCTCAGCCCCTCTGAACTGGGCCGACGCCCCGGACTTTGATGAGTTGATGAACGAAATCGCCTATGCCCGTGCAGTGGAAGATCGCAAGTGATTCGTTTCCTCCTGGATACCGATCACCTCAGCCTGCAGCAGCGCGGCCATCCACGTCTCGCAAAGCGACTGGCTGAGCATCCCTTTGAGGAGATCGGTACGGGCGCAACCGGTCGCCCGCGCACGGATACGCAGGGATAATGGTGGTAATAAAGCGGTAACATTGTCGCTGGACCATATTTCTGCGAATTGGAGCGGCTTCATTCCGCCAAAAGCAGAGATTGGCTAAGATCACTACTGATAATCA
>JAAEPZ010000856.1 GCA_024231955.1 bacterium
CACCGCCGCTGGCCGCGGCGGCTGAGCCCTGATAGGTGATTGGCGCAGACGGTTTGCGCCGACCTGAAACTAAGCAGATACGAGGCGATGCGCCGGCCGCCGGAGCTCCCGGGCCACAACCGACCACAGAAAGTCGGGCTATGGTGAGTTTTGCCTATTGACACCGGGGGGCCTCATAGGTGATATGCGGCCATTCGTTCGTTCCCAGTTCGCAGCATGGTTTTGGTCTACTCCGGTGCGCTCGCTTACTCCGGGTCCAAGATCCAACCCATGAACAAGATCGCGCCCGTCTCCTGATCACAGATCGCGCAGAAGAAGGGGCGGTCGACGACCATGCTGAATCGAAGCGATGGACCACCTCTCGTCATGACGACCGCGGTGGCCGCCGCCGCTTCCGCACCCTCCTCGTTGACTTCCAGGACCGCTTCGTGAATCACGGCGCTGATCCTCAAATCCCCGACACCCATCCCTGGGAAGGCAGGTCCTTTGAACCCCTTGCCGCCGAGGGCTACGAGGGCTTCCACAAGGTTTTCCTTGTAGCGCGCTTTAAAGCGCGGAAGCACGAAGTCGCCTTCCGACGGGCGAGCATGCCACGGCCACTCTTTCCAACGCTCTGAGGTGAGGTGTTCCTGAAAGGTGCCGAGCGACACGTCCGGCTTCGGCAAGAGTACGTGCATGCCGACCCGACGCTCGCCGTAGGGGAGGACGATTCCCTGGAACATTTCCGTCTCGGAATAATGCCAGATCCCCGATTGTGCCATCATGGGAAGCCGCTTGCGCCTCCCGTCAGCGCAAGTGAATACACTCTCCGAGGTGTATCTTTTGTCGAATTGATTCGTCCAGACGCCCTTGAAGTAAATGGCGTTGACAAGGATCACGATCGCGTCCAAGACGGTCGGCGGGGAGAGCAGGTTCGCGATTTTCCCGCGGGTCTGCTTCGCGACCCATTCGTTGATCACACGCGCCGCCTCCACCGGGGCTGAAAAATCCAGGTTCGCCACCTTGCCGGCGTAATGGTCGCCAATGCGCCGGACGAACTCCGGGGCGAGAGTCAAACCGGTCGCCACCCAGATCGAGTTGGCGATGGCCAGCGTCACCTTGGGGTCGAGACCGTCTTGCATGGCCAGGAAAGCCGCGTTGGCCTCGTTGAGCTCCTCCAGGTTCGAGTCGTCAAGCCCGAGGATCGCGCTCAACGCCTCCTTGGCCTCGCCGTCCGCTCCGTTGTAGGTCATCGCCAATGCGATCGCTATGCTGAAAGACGAGAGGAATACGTTCTTGCCGGCCGCGTCTTCGGCGGCGGCGAGATGGGAGAGCAGTCGAAAGCCGAGGTCGTTACCGGCCTTGGCTCGGTTTGTCAAAGGGGCTCTCATGTCGTTTCGTCCTCCTGGAGGAGCCGCTCACGCCACGACATCGTCGTATCGACGAGATCGGCGCCAGGAACGGCCTCGTCGGCCAGGCCCATCGCCTCGACCGCCACGCCGTCGGTCGCGGTCAGGAACAGGACGCGTCCGTCGACTGGCATGGCGCGGAAATATCCATCTTCGCCACATTATTCGCCTTTCGCCCAGGCGGCTACTACTAGCCATGCCGAATCGTCCGGGAAGTCGGATCGTAGCCTGGAGACCCAATCGGGTTTCCCGAAGAACATCACCTATGTCCTTTCTTCTTGGTTCCTCTGGTCGCATATCATTGATTATATTCCCCTCGCGACGTATTTCGGGGAAATTCTTGCCCCTATTCCCGTCAAGACCCCTAAAACAAAGGCTCTTGGCCGGACGCTCCTGTGCCGCTTCCTGGTTGCTATGCCGCCAAGCGGCGGCATAGCTCCGCTGGGTCCCTGGCCCATTCGTGCGCTCAAATGCCTGACAACAACCGTCGTGCCCGGCAGCACCCCGGCCACCGTTCCCGG
>JAAEPZ010000857.1 GCA_024231955.1 bacterium
CCCTGAATCCCTGCGACTTCCTGACCCGGACGTGGCCCCGCGCCCTCGATCGTGCTGGAAGCGCCGGCTTCCAGCCGGCCCGTGGGCAAAGCCCACGGCTAGCTGCTTCGCTTTCTCAAGGGGGACTTCGTCCCCCCTGGCCGGCAGGATGCCGGCGCTCCCAGCGCGAGCGAGGCCGATCAGCGAGGGAGCTCATGCCGTGCGTCCACTTTGGCCGCAGTCCATACCATAAATATGCAATTCATAGCAATATAATAGCATTTCATACCCCTAAACAGCAGTCCATGGGCTGCTGTTCAGAGTATGACTTGGGGCCTCTCCCCACCATTCCGCGGCGAAGACGCGGGCGGGTCCGCCTATTGCGGAGTGACCCAGCCCCGTTGACGTCAGATTTCCATATTGACGTCACCGGAAAGACGCGGTACACTCGGTCTATGAGCGAAAAATCTCCCCGGCGTCCTGCTTTCACCCTGCGCTTCCGTAGTGAGAAGACCCACCAAGCCCTCCGCCTGACCGCGGACGTCCTCGGTGTCTCCATGAATGATCTGGCGGAAGCAGCCATCACCCGCGAACTGGCACGCATCGGTGCCGGTCTGGAGCAGAAGCTTACCCGCACC
>JAAEPZ010000858.1 GCA_024231955.1 bacterium
CAGGCGGTCGTTTTTATCATAGGTGTAAAAGGTGGAGCCGTTTTTCGGATCCAGGAGCTGGATCAGGTTGTCCCGGTCGTCGTAGACTCGTTCAACCACGCCCCCCATAGCGTCCGTGGATTTGACCAGGCGATTCAGGCTGTCGTATTCGAAACGGCTGGTGTTTCCCTCTTCATCCGTCATGGATACGACGTTGCCCGCGATATCGTATTCGTAGCTTTTGCGATGCGTTCCATCCAGGGTGGATTCTTCGACGACGCGGCCCATGACATCATACGTAAGCTCCCGGGTGAAAGTGGGATACTCGATGCGCACGGGGAGGCGGGAGGAGACGAAGGAGGCCTGGTCGTCGTCGTAATGGTAGACGATCCTGGCGCCGCCTCCGTCCACGGAGGATGTCAAACGGCTGAACTCGTCGTATTCAAAGGTGGAGATCCGGCCCATCGCATCCTTCACCAGGGTGGGTTGGCCGTCGAAGTTGTAGGATATGGTCGTTTCGTTGTTGTATGGATCCAGGGCCCGGATCAGGTTGTTGTGATCGTCGTATTGGTATTCGAAACGCTTGAGATTCGCATTGACGACCGCGGTGAGATTGCCCACGCCGTCGAATTCATAAGCGGTTTTGTGGTCCAGGGGATCGGTGTGGGAGAGGAGTCTGCCCAGTTCGTCGTATTGGAAACGCCAGGTGTTTTCACGGGCGTCGGTCACCGTGTGAGGGTTGCCCATGACGTCATGGTCGGCGAATCGGGTGACGGCGCCCAGGGGGTCGGTGATGGAAGCGACCACTCCCGTCACGTCTTCGTAGGCGAACGCGACATCTGCGGCGAGTGTATGCTCGTCTCCCCCGGCGGTCACGGCAAGAAGCTGATCGTAGCCCCCGTATTGGTAAGTGGTTGTTCGCTCCGATTCGGTTTCGAACGCCTCGATTTTTTTGATCAGATTGCCCCTGTCGTCATATTCGTAGTGCGTTTCCACTCCCCGCTGGTCCGTCATCGAGGCGGGCTCTTCCAAATAGTCGCTTTCATACAAGTACGACGCCATGGAGCCATCCGGATATTCGATGCTTTCGGGGAGGTCCCTGTCGCTAAACTTCTTGATGGTGACATTGCCCTTTTCATCCTTGATGATCATGCGTCGGTCGTTGCCGGAAATCTCTTTGACGAGGCGTCCGTTCACCTCCACCTTTTTGGTGCGTCCATCCCTGCTGTCGTACCTTACCTTCTTGATCCGCCCCGTCGTGGTTTCGGTTTCGGAGAGGATTTCCTCCTCGGCATCGACGAGAACGGAGACGAAAGAGTATCCCTCGCCCTCCGAGTCCACCACCTCCCTCGC
>JAAEPZ010000859.1 GCA_024231955.1 bacterium
AGAGACTTGTGCGACTTCTACCCGCTGCCGTTCTGGCGTCCCTACTGCCTCTAAGCCTTTGGATTCTCAGATGCTTAAGCCGCTCATAAGAGATTTCTTGCGGACTTGGTCAGCAACAGCTCCTTGAGGAGAACCGAAAAAGAAGGTGAGAAAGGAGAAAGGCGAGTGGGTTTGTACGAGGCAGCACCTTGATTGGGAACAAGGATCTTACGAAGAAATAGAAGTAGTGATTGGAGAGTATTTGGACTATTCACGGTTAGCAAAGATAGCTCGTGAACCAAATCGGCTACGACAAAGAATGGAAGAGGAAAGGAATCCACTGACTCGGTGATATGAACGAAAGTGGCCAAAACTGAGATGATCAACCGACATTCCGATGTGGGTAAGGCGCATGCTCCTTACCATTACGTTCTAGGCCCAAGGGCAGGACTCGTTCCGGGGAGATGGCGGAGATTCTCCACCTTCTGCGCCTTCCGGTCCGGGCGGCGCTCAGGGCAGTCAAGGCCGCCGAGGAACGAGGCGCCGAAGGGGAGCCTTGAGTGCCCGAGCACCGGCGTACCATCCTGGGATCGAGGGGTCTCTGCCATCCAGGTGGAACGAAGATCGCTCCTGGGACCAAAACGCAACAGAACAGGGCCGCCGCAGAACAAGGCGTTGGAGACGGACGCCACAGCCCTCTTGACAGTCTGGATACTCTGGCGTATAGTGCCTCCGATGGAGGATCTCGAACTATGATGGTGGCGCCGCTCAACTTGGATCGTTCGTGCGGCTCGATGCCGCTTCATTATAAAGGAGTTGTTCTCCAGTGTACCATGATCTGATTTCGATGTCAACAGCCTCTGGCGGGTTGGCGTCCAATCCGAGAGAACCACCGGTGCCACCCGGTGAGCCTACCGTCCTGAATAAAGAGCGGACGGGACAACGTACCGAGGCGCCTCGGCGCCGGGCTGAAGCTGTGAGGCAACAGTCCTCCTGATAACCACGAATCGGGACAGGGTCAGGCAGCGACTATGACAAACAGATGTGAACCTGTACAAGGATCGTCATGAGAAACAGGCCAAAGTGGTTGACAGGCCTGGACCAAAAGGGTAACGCCGGGCGGAGCTGGGGTTTAACGTCGCCAGCTCGTGGCCA
>JAAEPZ010000860.1 GCA_024231955.1 bacterium
GCGAGGGACCATTTGAGAGCGTATCAGGAATGTCACGTCGCACATCAGCGCAGATGCTTTGCTTGAATCGTCGCGTACAAACAGGACCGAATGGTGTCCATGGGGAGTATCGCACACTCGTCGAGTAAAAATCGGCTGGAGGAGGTCAACCGTGGGCCGACTGGTGAAATACCCGGCCGTTCCGATGACAGATATAGCACCAATTATGACTCCGAGGGTGATGAGGGTATGGAGCGGGTATTGGCATCGATGCCATCCCACCCTCCCCTACTGGTAACGCCACCCACCACTGACAATGGGGCTGGCGAAGATGAGTATCAGCCGCCTGATCCGTTTCCTAGCGAACAGGAGTCATTGTCGCCGCCGCCGGCCTTCAGCGCCGAGCAGGCACATGAATGGCGACAGCCGGCGCAAGAGCTGTCGTCCTCGGACGATGAGCCACCCGGTTTGGAGCGGATACCGAATTGTTTCTTGGCTGATGAATCAGCCCGAAAAATAGTGCCGGTGGAATTGATCACCAAAGAAGACGAGCTGACACCGTATAAA
>JAAEPZ010000861.1 GCA_024231955.1 bacterium
CGCACTTGCCGGTCGGTGGAGGGTTCCCTCCGTCAGGGTCCCTCAGAGGACTTTCTCGTTGACTACGTCATCGGATCACCTCCAACTCTGTGCCCATGCCGGGCACACCAAGGCTTCCCTTCGGCGCTTCGCGGCCTTGACTGGTCCCCACGATGTCAAGATTGGCCGGGTATCGAGGAATGCCAAAATGACGCGGGGGGTCATTCTAAACAAGCGCAACAGGGTCATTTCTGGCGAGTGCCGAGGCTTAAGCGTGCAGGCTCAAGACATCACGCCCTGCACTCGCTTCCAGCGTCGCAATGGCGTCGCTAAGCAGGTCGCTGCTCACGCATCCGAGCATCCCGCGTAGCTCCGAGAGCGGCTCAAACTCGCCGCGCGGCTCCGACAAAGTCGCGCACAACCGCGCAAGCCGCCTCTCGACCTCGCGTAACTCGTCCAAGACATCCCGAATGACGTCCTGCGCCTCCGTCAGGGCGGATAATCGAATTACCGCTCCGTTTTCGCCCCCTGGAATGAACTCCTGCATCATCGGCGTCCGCCAGGATTTGGGTCCGGAGTCTTAACAGCCCGTGGCAGAAGTCTGTTTTTCGGTACAATGCATTGACCTATTGACATATCTCATTATGCGCAAGGGCTCTGGCCTACCCAACGCGGAATCAACAACCGCACCCACAACAGAGGCCAAATGCCAATCTGAAGCCGTCCCAGACGCGAATCCAGCCCATAAACTGGCGAAAAAGGCCCTCCAGACCCCGGGCC
>JAAEPZ010000862.1 GCA_024231955.1 bacterium
ACCCTGCCGAATCGCTTACATTCCACATGTACTACGCACAGCTCTGTTTGCCGACTGTGAAATCGATGGCTATAAGCTACTGCATTGCATCGGCTGCCCATCGATTTCGCCATAGGCCCTTGAAGAGTCTCGTGCGCCCACCGGGCTCCACTCTGATGAGATGCCAAGTCTCTGGTGTGCAGGTGCTTCCCTCCGTTTCAGGACTCAGCCATGTTCCAGGGACCGGATCGAGCACTGAAGGAGTCGAGGAGGAGCATGGGCGAAAGAACCCCGCGGCCAGGGAGCAGCAATCCGGAGGCAACTTCTGGTCGGAGCCGTCCAGATGCAGCGCCATTTGCAAGGGATGTCAACTGGACCCGGGATGAGCGCCGAGGCACAAGGACAAGAGCCCGATCACTGCGGGTCGCACTCAGTGCCCCCTAGGCCCAGGTTAAGCGGGGGGAGATGCGGTGTTCGGGCTGTACTTGTGCTGTGTTGTGTCCCCATATTGAGCGTGACGATATTACGTATGTAACAGTATGTTGATTTCTGTGCATAGCGCTACCGGTTTGCTACTGGTCTCGATCAAGAGACTGAGGTCATTGTCTTGCCTCGTCCGCGTTGTCGTCAGGTC
>JAAEPZ010000863.1 GCA_024231955.1 bacterium
GACTGGCTCGGTCACGGCGTCTACTTCTGGGAGTACGGCGCTGATCGGGCTTGGCGCTTTGCCTTGGATCAACAAGAGGCCGGCAAGATCCAAAGGCCTGCTGTGATCGGAGCGCTCGTGCAACTGGGAGACTGTTTCGACCTCCTGGACACCCGCTTTACTCACGATCTGAGTCAGTTCTATCCCAAGTGGAAGGACTTGATGGAGACTTCAAAGGCTCAGCTACCCAAAAATCGGGGTACTGGACCAGATTGGAAGGGCCGTTATCTCGATTGTGCAGTGCTTAATGCTTATTTCTCCTGGGAGGACGCCGGCCAGCTCCACGATACCGTCCGAGGTTGTTTCCGAGAGGGGGCGCCGGTCTATCCTGGTGCAAGTATTCACGCGGAAAGTCACATCCAGATTGCGGTGCGAAATCCCGCTTGCATTCTGGGTGTCTTTCGACCGACAGGATCGACTCAAGGAGTTAGAGAACCATGACGACACGAGCGGATCACGGTTTCACGCTACCCCTGCACTCCAACGCCGCATACCACCGCCGTGTGATGGAGTCGCTGGAGACGATGACGCCCGAGGAGGCGTTGGAAAGGTCGGTGAAGGCAGGAATCCACACACCCGACGGAAAGCTGACCGCAGCCTACAAACCTCCTGAGGACGAGCCCCACGATCGCCGAGACGACGAAGAGCCGCTCTGAAGAGGTGCCACCCCCGGGCGTACCTCGGTCGGTAACGAGAGGGCGTTCGCGCACAGGTGGTCTGCATCAACGACGAGCGGCAGGTGATCCGCCACCAGGTGCCCACCCTCCCGTCCCCCGGGCC
>JAAEPZ010000864.1 GCA_024231955.1 bacterium
ATTCGCCAAGACGGCGGTCAGGATCACCAGGAGCAAAACGCCGAGATAGACGGCGGGATCATATTGACTGATCCCATAGAGAACGCTGGCGATGGCTCTTGACAAAACGAGAGCCGTGACCACACCCGCAACGAGCCCGATCAGAAGCAGGAACATTCCTTCCTTCATGAATTGCTTGAAGATCTCCGCCTTGCTTGCACCGATGGATAGACGGACACCGATCTCATGATGGCGCTGATGGACGGCATAGCTCAAGACCGTGTATAAGCCGGTGATCGCCAGAAAAAGTGCCGCTGCTGCAAAGATTCCCAGCAATGCCGAATTGAGGTGAGCGCCCCCCGGGGGAGATCCGATGCTCACAAGCCCTCACCATGTGCTCGGGATCGTCGAGGGGCTGAAGATCGTGGTCGTGGCCCCGATCCCCAGCGCCAGGATGACCACGACGATGCAAGCGAGGCCGGGTTTCTGGGAAAGGATCCGCAGGGCGCTGCGAAGATCATCCATGAACACATCCGTCTCCTCTCTTATGCCTTCCAGCAGGTTGTCAGGTAGGTGGGCAGAGCCTGTCGTGCCGCCG
>JAAEPZ010000865.1 GCA_024231955.1 bacterium
ACAAAGCCGGATGTCCGAGGACTTGTAGGGCAGGCTTTGCCTGCCGATTCGATTCCTGGTGAGCTCCCTCAAGCCCTATCCCGGGCCGCGCAGGCTTGCCCCCCGTCATTCAGGCAAGGACTTGTGCGCCGCAGCACTAGGCTGGAAGCCGCGATCTCAACATCACCGCGACGAAGATAAATAAAGGCAAGTTCACGTCTTGAGATCGTTCGCATTCGAGCTCAAAGCAGTATTTCACAACCCCCCGTTCAGGGAGGATCAGAAGAGGCCACAATCGCCAGACCGAGCCGACCCGACCGCCCGCCGCATCAAGAATCGCCACTTCGGAGGCACCGGCCCGAAAACGGTAACGGTTCCTGACATCCACGGGAAATATCCGCAAGACGTAACCAAGATCAAAGAGTCTGGCCGTCATGGTACAGCGAACATGACCCGCCGGATCCCTCAATTCGTAGCAAAATCGGAGAAGGCCGGAACGATCGAGAACCTCATACGGCTCCGGAGCTTCTGAGCCTTCCTGTTGCACCTCCAGGATGAAGGATTTCTTGCCGACGATGGGCATTCTCTCCCACCATGACTTCGGTTCAACCCTCCTCGCCACGGCAAAGGGCGTCCCCAGATCGTCGTCTTCGAGCGGAGCCGCCTCGTAGTCATTCAGCATCCATCCCATCCCGCCCAACCAGGACACGGAACGAGCTCCCTGAACGACGGCAAAGCGTTGAGAAAGTGCGCTCATCCGACGATTATCGGTGCCAGGTAAGACGAAGGCAAGCCTGGCGGGAGCGCGGTGGCGACGGCCGGGCAAAGCTGCTATCTTCCGGGCAGATCGCGCACCACATGACCATTGAGATGGGAGAGCGGACCATGAGACGACCCGAGACGGAGACCGAGACGACCAGCGAGCCGGTCACCGAAGTGCGCGACGGCGTGTGCGGGATCTGCCCCGCCGGCTGCTGGGTTCGCATCGCCTTGAAGGACGGCCGCATC
>JAAEPZ010000866.1 GCA_024231955.1 bacterium
GCTGACGGCTGGTCGGTTTGTGCCTAACCCCTTTGCCTCAAGAGCCGGTAGCCGCCTCTACAGAACAGGAGATCTGGCCCGCTACCTGCCGGACGGTAATATTGAGTTTCTAGGGCGCGTAGACCACCAGGTCAAGATTCGCGGCTTCCGCGTCGAGTTGGGGGAGATTGATGCGACTTTAGAACAGCATCCGGCGGTGCAAGAGGCAGTGGCGCTGGTGCGGGAGGACAGACTGGGAAATCAGCGGCTGGTGGCCTATGTGGTGCCGGATACTCAGTATCGGGATACAGAGAGACACGGGACAGAGTTGCGGAGTTATCTGCAGAACAAGTTGCCCGACTATATGATGCCTTCGTTGTTTGTGGTATTGGATTCGATGCCCCTGACGCCTAATGGAAAGATAGATCGTCAAGCCCTGCCCGCGCCGCACGCAACATACCCTGAACTGGCAGAAACCTTTGTACCGCCTCGTACCCCTGTCGAAGAGATGCTGTCCAGTATCTGGACCCAGTTGCTTGGAGTCGAGCAGGTGGGCATCCATGACAGCTTTTTTGAGTTGGGGGGACATTCTTTGTTGCTCACCCAGCTTACGTCAAGAATCCGCCAGGTATTTCGCGTGGAACTGCCCTTACGAAGCCTCTTTGATGCACCCACCGTCGCTGAAATGGCCAAGGCCATTCTCACAAAGCAAATCGAGCAAACAGACAAGGCGGAAGTCGAACAGCTTCGGGAGAAAATAAGACAGCTCACGCCAGAGGAAGCAAAGGCCCTGTTGAACAGAAGCGGTTTTGCGCCATAGGATCCCAAGCGGCTCTGCAGGGCGTCGCGCACTTTCAGGCAAGCCAGAGAACTTAGTATTTGGAGATAAAAAATGACAAAACTAGATGATTTAACTCTTGAGCAGCAGGCGCTCTTGACACTGCAACTCTTGGAGAAAGCTTCAGAGCAAGCCAAACAGGAGTCTCAAATTCGGACGATCAAACCATCTCCACGGAACAGCGACTTGCCCCCTTCCTTTGCCCAGCAACGGCTGTGGTTCATGGAACAACTGGTGCCAGATAATCCTTTCTACAATTACCTCAGCGCCACACGTTTGGTCGGTGCACTTGATATCGCTGCGTTGATGCGCACGCTCGACGAAATCGTGAAGCGACACGAGACCTTGCGGACCACCTTTGTAGTGGTGAATGGACGACCGGTCCAGGTCATCACTCCGGCTCTCGCTGTCCCGTTGCCGATGCTGGACCTGATCCCGCTCCCCGAGATCGAACGGGAGGTCGAGGCCCGCAGGTTGGCTACCGAAGAGTTTCACCGCCCCTTCGACCTGGAGCAGGGCCCGGTGTTGCGGGCCACCTTGTTGCGGCTGGAGGTGGAAGAGCACGTGCTGCTGCTGGCGATGGACCATATTGTCTGTGACGACTGGTCACTGGGGATATTGACCCAGGAGATAGGCCCGCTCTACCGGGCGTTCACGATGGGAGAACCCTCACCGCTCCCCGCATTGCCCATCCAGTACGCCGACTTTGCCGTGTGGCAACGCGAATGGCTGCAAGGGGAGGTGCTGGAGGAGCAGTTGGCTTACTGGAGAGCGCAACTGGAGGGGATGCCAGAGGTGTTGGAATTGCCAGCGGACCGGCCTCGCCCGCCAATGCCGACGTTTCACGGGGCAACTGAGCCCTTTGAACTATCTACAACTTTGACTGAGGAATTGAAAGCGTTAGGCCTGCAGGAGGAAGCGACGCTGTTTATGACGCTGCTGGCGGCGTTCCAGACGTTGTTGTACCGCTACACCGGGCAAGAGGACATCGTGGTGGGATCAGGGATTGCGAACCGGAACCAGGCAGAGATCGAGGGACTGATCGGCTTCTTTGTCAATATGCTGTTGCTGCGGGCGGACCTGTCGGGAGATCCAACGTTTCGGGAGCTATTGGGCCAGGTACGGGAGGTGACGCTGGAGGCATACGCGCACCAGGACATACCGTTCGAGGCGGTCGTAGAACAGTTGCAGCCGGAGCGGGACTTGAGCTGGAGCCCGCTGCTTCAGGTGGGGCTTGCCTTCGAAAATGCACCTATGGAGCCGATGGAGTTGCCAGGGCTGACCTTGAGTTCTCTGGAGTTTGAGAATCGGGTATCGCGGTTTGATTTAGAGTTTCACCTACGGGAGAGGGACACGGCGGGTCTGCAGGGTCGGCTCGTATACAACACGGACATCTTTGAGGCGGCCACAGTCCGACGTTTGCTGGAGCACTATCGGGTCTTACTGAAGGGGATCGTGGCAAACTCGGATAGCAGGCTTTCGGATCTGCCGTTGTTGACGGAGAGCGAGCACCGCCTCTTGCTCGTCGAGTGGAACGACACGGAGATAGATTATCCACAGGACAGATGCATCCACGAACTGTTCGAAGCCCAGGCGGCGCGCACGCCGGACGCGGTGGCGGTGGCGGCGTGTCCTTCGATAGGCATTGAGCGCGGTGAGGACGCGGACGGGGGAACGTCCGAGCAGTTGAGCTATGCCAGGTTGAACGCTCGTGCGAATCAACTGGCCCATTATCTTGGGAAAAAGGGCGTTGGCTCCGGTTCAATCGTTGCCATCATGGAGGATCGAACACCACCAGATACGATAGCCGCTATTCTGGGTGTGTTAAAGGCCGGCGGGGCTTATCTCCCCCTCGACACCCAAAACCCGATGGACCGCGTGCTCTCTCTGCTGGACGACAGCCAGACCGACGTCTTGCTGACCAGAGAATCCATCGTCAAGGACATCCCTTTCACGCGACTCCAGAACCTGCAAGATGTGAGCCAGGACATCCTCCTCACGAGCCCGCGCCCACCGATTCAGGGCCTGGACGCGTTGCCTTTCCCCGACAGAAGCCTGGTGGACTATGGCAAATATGATCAATATATCGGTGAGGGGTGTGTCAAGAAAAGTATGAGCATCATAGCCACCAGGGGATGTCCGTACAAGTGTGCGTATTGTCACAGACTCTGGCCCAAGGGGCACGTGGTTCGTTCGGCACAGGATATCTTTCAGGAAGTCGTGTTTCATTATGACAGAGGGTACAGAAACTTTACTTTTTTGGACGATGTCTTCAATCTTGATCGCCGAAACAGCGCGGCTTTTTTCGAGTTGGTCATCCAGAACGACCTGGATATACACATCCTGTTTCCCAACGGGTTGCGGGGTGATGTGTTAACACCTGACTACATCGATCTGATGGCGGAGGCCGGTGTCGTCGAGATGACCTTGGCTCTAGAGACAGCGTCGCCTCGGTTGCAGCGGCTCATTCGTAAGAATCTCGATATCGAGAGGCTGCGGGAGAATCTGCTATATATCTGCGAAAGGCATCCACATATCGTCATAGACTTGTTCGCGATGTTTGGTTTCCCGACGGAAACTGAAGAAGAAGCACTGATGACCCTCGACTTTATCAAGGAAATCAAGTGGTTGCATTTCCCCTATATTAACGTTTTGAAGATATTCCCTAACACTGACATGGCTCGTCTGGCTATGGCACATGGGGTGTCGGAAGAGGCCATTGAGAGATCCTCCAATCTGCAGTATCACGAACTGGGAGATACGTTGCCTTTCTCAAAATCATTTGCGCGCGAATACCAGTCCAGGTTTATGGGTGAATATCTCTTGTTAACGGAGCGACTGACGAGTATCATACCCATTCAAAAACAGGTGTTTACAGACGATGAGCTTTTCGACAAATACGACAGCCTCCTGCCGGGTGGTCTGGAGAGCTATCCCGAAATCACGGGTCTGTTAGGCCACGATGGTTTTCGTCCAGCACACGTCGTACCCGGTGAGGGGGATGCCAGTAAAACGTTGCCCTTGATCTCTGCAAGGGAGGAAACTGACGACGAGGTCTCTGATGCAGGCAGTGGACTGCGGGTCCTACTGATCGATCTATCCACACACTTTAGCCACGAGACGGCGCAACTCGCCAAGGCAGTAGAAGCGCCCCTGGGTTTGATGTACTTGATGACGTATTTGAACCAAGAATTTGGAGACAGAGTTCACGGCAAGATCTTGAAATCTATGATAGATTTCGACTCCTTTGAGGAACTGAGGAACTTCCTTGACGATTTTAGACCCCAGGTTATTGGTCTCAGAACCCTTTCGCTTTATAGGGATTTCTTCCACAAGACTACCTCTCTGATACGGCAGTGGTATCCAGATGTTCCGATCATCACAGGCGGCCCGTACGCTACGAGTGAATATACCACCGTTCTTGCCGATCGGACTGTAGACGTGGTCGTTCTGGGCGAAGGAGAACTGACCTTTGCCGAGTTGATTGCAAAGATCATCGAGAATGACGGGAGACTGCCCGGGGACGAGGTGCTTGAGCAAATCGCGGGTCTTGCCATCATCCCCCGGCAGCGTAGAAAGGCCGGAGAGGCGGCGGGCGTGGGTCGCCAAGTTCTGCTGTTGGATAGAATTGAGGACGAGATCGCCCGTGAGGAAAGCGCTAACCTTGAGCGCGTGAATCAGGCCACGGATCTCGCCTACGTGATCTATACCTCCGGCTCTACGGGTAAACCCAAAGGGATTCTGATCCCTCGAAAAGCGCTGCTCAACCACGCACAGGCTCTGATAGAAATTTATGGGTTGGATCCAAGTCATCGTCTCTTGCAATCCATCACCCTAAGTTTTGATGCTTCAGCGGAAGAGATTTTCCCCACGTTGCTCAGTGGCGCGACCCTGATCCTGCCCAGCGCTACTATGGCACTTCTCGGCAGTCATCTTACGCAACTGTGTCAACAGCAAAGCATTAGCATCCTGCACCTGCCTGCTGCGCTCGGTCACCAGTGGGTGGACGATATGGCATCTGGCAACGGCTCTACACCAGATTCTCTGGAAATACTGCTGATGGGGGGTGAGCAACCCGCCCTTGATAAACTGAAGACATTGGCACTTTTGACCAAGCAACAGATCAGATTTTTGAATGCCTATGGTCCTACTGAAGCGACCATCACGACCACAGTCTACGAGACTATGTGCAAAGTAGAGACCTTGACGAGCTTACCCAAGATCCCTATGGGGCGACCCATTGCCAACACGCAGGTCTATTTGCTGGATGCTCACCTGCAACCTGTGCCGGTGGGTGTGCCGGGCGAATTACACATCGGGGGAATGGGGCTGGCGCGGGGCTATCTCGGCCATCCCGGATTGACTGCTGAAAGATTCATTCCCGACCCCTATACTGATGAGCCAGGTAAACGTTTCTACAAGACCGGTGACCTGGCCCGCTATCTACCAGATGGAAACATCGAGTTCCTGGGACGAATTGACCACCAGGTGAAGGTGCGTGGCTACCGCCTCGAACTTGGGGAAGTCGAGGCGGCATTGGAGCAACATCCCAGAGTGCGAGAGGCTGTGGTCATCACTTCAGGCGATGATATGCCTGGTGACCCTTTGGCAGGACTCGGGACGAGCGAGCGGCTGGTGGCATACGTGGTGCCGGAGCCGTACAGTCGAGGGGCAAGTATAGAGATGCAAGAATGGGAGACAGAGCACGTCTCGCTGTGGCAAAAGCTCTTCGAAGACACCTATAGCCAGCCCGCTGGGCATCAGGAACCAACGTTCAACATCGTGGGCTGGAACAGCAGCTATACGGGCCTGCCCATTCCAGCAGAGAAGATGCGCGCGTGGGTGGAGAATGCCGTCGATCAGATTCTCTCCCGGCGGCCGAGCCGGGTACTGGAGATCGGCTGTGGCACGGGTCTATTGCTGTACCAGATCGCACCCCACTGCACCCAATACTGTGGCACGGACTTTTCAGAATCGGCCTTGCGCTCTCTCCGATCAGAATTGAACGAGCGTGGCCTGTCCCAGGTCACACTTTTCCAGAGGATGGCGGATGATCTGGAAGGTATTGAGACGGAAGCATTCGACGCAGTGATCCTCAACTCTGTGGCACAGTATTTCCCAAGCATCGACTACCTGTTACGCGTTTTGGAAGGGGCAGTGAACGCAGCAAAGCCTGGGGGCTTTGTCTTTGTCGGGGATGTGCGCAGCCTACCCTTGTTGGAGGCCTTTCACACTTCGATTGAGCTTGAACGGGCATCAGCGGTGTTGCCGGTAGCCGAGTTACAGCGACGTGTGCGCAGAAGCATCGATCGAGAGGAGGAGATGATCATCGAGCCGGCCTTTTTCGTCGCCCTGAAGCAGCGTTGGCCAAAGGTGAGTCACGTGGAGATCCTGCCCAAGCGTGGACGCGTCCGCAATGAAATGACCAAGTATCGCTACGAAGTGATTTTGCACGTCGGGAGGGATGTCTGCTTCTGCGGGGATCACGAGTGGGTGGACTGGCAGGAAAACGGGATGACGTTGCTGGATGTGCGGCGGCGTTTGGTCGCAGATGAGCCAAAAGTGCTGGGGTTGAGATCGGTGCCGAACGGTCGTGTACTGGCCGAAGTCAGAGGTCTCGAGTTGCTGGCAAACTTTGAGCGGACCGCGACGGTGGCCGAGTTACAGGAGGAGGTACGGGGGATCAATGGGGGCATAGAGCCTGAGGACCTGTGGGACCTGGGCGGTGAGTTGGGGTATGCCGTCGAGGTCAGGTGGCCAGGGGCATGGGATAGTTACGACGTGGTGTTCCGGTGGGATACGACAGAGTGTGCAGAGAGACAGGAGGAGAAGGTATCTTGTTTTCCTGGAAAGACAGTGTGTCTGAAACCGTGGCACGAGTATGCCAACGAACCATTGCAGGGGGTGTTGGCTCGTGAGTTGATGCCACAGTTGCGCGGCTTTCTGCAGCAGAAACTGCCCGACTATATGATCCCTTCGGCGTTCGTGGTGTTGGACACGATGCCGCTGACGCCCAACGGGAAGGTGGATCGGCGGGCATTGCCAGCATCTGAAGGGATCAGGCCCGAGCTGGCAGGTGAGTACGTTGCTCCCCGCACGCCCGCCGAGGAGATGTTGGTGGACATCTGGGCTCAAGTGCTCAATTTCGAGCGGGTAGGTGTGCACGACAACTTTTTCGAGATGGGAGGACATTCACTGCTGGCCACACAGATCGTATCTCGCGTGCGCGAGACCTTCCAGGTAGAGTTGCCCCTGCGAGTGCTGTTCGAGACGCCTACGATTGTCGAGTTGGCCAGGAGCATTGAGGCGATTCGCAAGACGATACGAGGCTCGCAGGCGCTCACCGAGGATGGTGATTACGAGGAGTGGGAACTGTGAACACCGCAGAATTCCTGTTGTACCTGCACAGTCTAGATGCTAGACTTTCGATTGAAGACGGGAAATTGCGCTGTCACGTTCCTCAGAGTGTGGCGACATCAACTCTACGTGCTGAGTTGGCTGCGCGCAAGGCTGAGATCATCGCTTTCCTAGATGGTACTGAATCCACTACAGGTTCAGTTGCGCCGGCTCTGCTGCCCGTGGCAAGAGATAGTGAGATTCCCCTTTCGCTTGCACAGTGGCGGTTGTGGTACCTCGATCAGTTGGTGCCGGGTAACTCTCTCTACAACTGTCCTGCGGCGGTGCGGTTGAGAGGACTGCTCGACGTGGGGGTGCTGGCGCGGACGTTCGACGAAATCGTGCGGCGGCACGAGGTGTTGCGGACAACGTTTGCAATGGTGGATGAACTGCCGGTACAGGTGATTGCACCGTCGTTGACGGTGCGGATGCCTATAGTGGACTTGCATAATCTGCCTGAAGTGAAGATGCAAAGGGAGGTACGGCAGTTGGCCAGGGAGGAGGCGAGGCGGCCGTTCGACCTGGCCCAAGGGCCGCTGCTGCGGGTAACGGTGCTGCGGCTGGGTAAGGAGGAACACGCACTACTGCTGACGATGCATCACATCGTCTCTGATGGTTGGTCGATTGGAGTGCTGGTTGGAGAAGCGGCGATGTTGTACGAGGCATTCTCCAATGAACAGCCATCACCGTTGCCCGAGTTGCCTATTCAGTACGCCGACTTTGCCGTGTGGCAGCGCGAATGGCTGCAGGGTGAGGTCATGGAGAAACAGATCCTCTACTGGAAGCGACAGCTCGGCGGTGACCTACTCGCTCTAGAGTTGCCTGCCGACCAATCCTGGTCGGCGGTCCAAACCACGCGTGGTAGACATCAGACCCTCTCGCTCTCTCTGTCTCTGACCTCGGCACTCAAAGCCCTGGGTCAGAAAGAGGGGTCTACGCTCTTTATGACCCTGTTGGCGGCATTCAAGATACTGCTCTACCGCTACACGGAGCAAGAAGACATCATTGTGGGCACACCCATTGCCGGCCGCGACCGACACGAGATTGAGGGATTGATTGGCTTTTTCCTCAACACCCTGGCGCTGCGCACTGACCTTTCAGGCAGTCCTAGTTTTTGGGATCTGTTGCGGCGAGTGCGCAAGGTGACGCTTGATGCCTATGCGCACCAGGACTTGCCGTTTGAAAAGATCGTTGAGGAGTTGCAGCTACTCCGCGACTTGAACCGCCATCCGATATTCGACGTTCTGTTCAACTTTGTTAACACGCCGCCCGTTGCACTAGAGTCCCAGGGGATGCACTTTGACTCTCTGGAGTTGCCTGAAGCGGAGTCGAAATTCGCAATGACGCTCTACGCCACGGAGCGTGATGGTGCAATCAGCCTGCGGCTGGTGTACCGTCGCGATCTGTTCTGCGATGAACGAATGATTGCTTTATTGGATCAGTTTCAGTACCTGCTTGAACAGATTGTTGCCGCGCCGGATCGTTCGATCTGTACGTATTCGTTGGTGACGCCGGTGTCACGCACAGTGCTGCCTGATCCACGCATAACTTTGCCTGAACCGCTCTACGAGTTGATCACCAGCGTGTTCGCCTCTTGGGCCGAGCGGTTGCCGCAAAAGACGGCTGTCTGCCAGGAGGAGCGGAGTTGGACGTACGGCGAACTGGCGAACCGCTCACAGACCATCGCACGGCTGTTGCGTGCACAGGGGCTGCAGCGTGGAGACGTCGTGGCGGTGGCTGGTTCGCGGAGTTTTGGACTGATCGCCGGTATGCTAGGTGTGTTCTTCAGTGGAGGAGTGTTACTGACTGTTGATCCAAGATTGCCAGGCAAGCGGCAGCAACTCATGTTGAGCGAAGCACAGGCGAGATACCTTTTGTACGTCTTTCCCGACCGGCCACGAGACACCTGGGTATCTGAAGTGGAAATGCTTTCCGTGATACACACAGACCCAGATAGCGGATACGTCATAGATGCACAGGTTCCTGATCCTGAGATGACCAGGTTGCCGTCTCTCTCGTGTGAGGATGCAGCCTACATCTTTTTCACGTCAGGCACAAGCGGGGTACCCAAGGGGGTGTTGGGCAATCACAAAGGGCTGGCACATTTCCTTGACTGGCAAAGGAGCACGTTCTCGATCGGGCCACACGACCGCTGCGCTCAATTGACAGCCCTCTCCTTTGACGTGGTGTTGCGTGACATCTTTACACCGCTGACCAGCGGAGCGACCCTTTGCCTACCGGAGGGCGATGATTACGATCCCAAGTACATTATGCCCTGGTTGGAACGGGAGAGGGTTTCCATCTTGCACACCGTTCCAGCACTGGCGCAAACCTGGTTGACCAACGTGCCGCCTGAGGTCTCGTTGCGGCACTTGCAGTGGATATTCTTGGCCGGTGAGCCTCTAAAAGATACGCTCGTACATCGGTGGCGTGCGGCCTTCCCGGATGCAGGCGAGATAGTGAATCTGTATGGACCGACAGAGACGACGCTGGCAAAGTGTTTCTACCGTGTGCCTGCTGATCCCCTGCCGGGAGTTCAGCCATTGGGTACGGCACTGCCCGAAACGCAGGCGCTGGTTCTCGCCAAAGGCCAGCGTTTGTGCGGTATAAGTGAGCTCGGGGAAATCGTCATACGCACGCCATTCCGCAGTTTGGGCTATGTCAATGCGTCTCGAGCGGAGCAGAAGCGTTTCGTCAAGACCCCTTTTCGTGACGACGAAGGAGATGTACTCTACTACACCGGAGATCGTGGCCGCTATCGTCCAGACGGCGTGCTTGAGATACTCGGTCGACTCGATGATCAGGTCAAGATCCGAGGGGCACGGGTCGAACTGGGAGAGATCGAATCCGTATTGGCGCAGCATTCGGCTGTGCGCGATTCGGTAGTGGTCGCTTTGCCTGCGGTCGGCAACGGTGATCAGAGTGCGGACGAAAAGCACATGGTGGCCTATATCGTTCAGGACGGGGAGCTTGGGGACAGGGACTTGCGTCGCCATCTGATGGAAAGGTTGCCGCTATACATGTTGCCCTCAGTGTTTGTGACGCTGGAGGCGTTGCCACTGACACCTAACGGCAAGGTGGACCGCCGCGCGTTACTTGCGTTCGATGGAGTGCGGCCTGAATTGGAAGGGGGTTTTGTCGCACCCCGCACGCCGACCGAGGAAGTGCTGGTGGGAATCTGGGCCTACGTCCTGGGCGTCGAGCAGGTGGGTATCCACGATAACTTTTTCCAGTTGGGGGGGCATTCGCTGCTGGCCACTCGAGTCATCTCGCGAATACGCCAGACCTTCCAGGTCGAGCTGCCCCTGCACGCGCTGTTTGAGGCGTCCACGGTCACCGACCTGGCCGAGCGCGTGGAGGTGGCCCGTCGGGCAGGACAGGGCTTGTTGGCCCCGCCACTGCGACCTGTTGTCCCGCGAGATGGCGAACTTGCTCTGTCGTTTGCCCAGCAGCGGTTGTGGTTCTTGGACCAATTGGAACCGGGTAATCCATTCTACAACATCCCTTCCGCCGTGCGCCTCACCGGTCCACTCGATGTGGTGGTGTTGGAGCAGAGCCTCAACGAGATCGTGCGACGACACGAAGCCTTGCGCACCACCTTTGTGACGCTGGAAGGGCGGCCACTTCAGATCATCGCTCCGGTGCTGACGATGGTACTGCCGGTGGTGGATCTGCGCAAGCTGCCCGAGGCACAGCGGGAAGTCGAGGTACAGCGATTGGCGAGCGAGGAGGCACAATGGTCCTTCGACCTAGCGCGTGGTCCGCTCGTGAGGGCTACCGTGTTGCAGTTGGGTGAGGCCTGCCCCCTCGGGTTGAGCCTCGGGACGAAGCCTGAACGCCGTCCTGAGGTGACTCTTGAGCTTGTCGAAGGACCTGTCGAGGGGCAAGGTCAAAGGGAGGAGCATGTGCTGCTGGTGACGATGCACCACATCGTCTCGGATGCCTGGTCAATGGGGACGTTCATTCGGGAGATGGTGGCGCTTTACCAGGCTTTTCTCACCGGGGAGTCCGCGCTGTTCCCCGGATTGCCAGTTCAGTATGCGGACTTTGCGGTCTGGCAACGGGAGTGGCTGCAGGGGGAGGTGCTGGAGACCCAGTTTTCCTATTGGAAGGAACGATTGAGCGATGCACCGACCGTGTTAGAGCTACCCACCGACCGCCCGCGTCCGCCGGTTCAGACCTACCAGGGAGCAACTGAGTCGTTCGGGCTGTCCGAGGATCTGACCGCAGCGCTGCAGGAGTTGAGCCGACAGGAGGGGAGCACGTTGTTCATGACGCTACTGGCAGCGTTCAATACGTTGCTGTACCGCTACACGAGGCAGGAAAACATCCTGGTGGGCTCGCCCATCGCCAACCGGAACCGGGCCGAGATCGAAGATCTGATCGGGCTCTTTGTGAATATGCTGGTCCTGCAAACCGACTTGTCTGGCAACCCCACGTTCTGGGAGTTGTTGGGCCAGGTGCGGGAAGTAGCGTTGGGCGCGTACGCTCACCAGGACTTGCCGTTCGAGGTGCTGGTTGATGCACTGCAGCCGGAGCGCGACCTGAGCCGAAGCCCGTTGTTCCAGGTGATGTTCGTGCTTCAGAATGCGCCAGTGGAAGCGCTGGAACTGCCCAATTTGACGGTGAGCCGATTGGAGGCAGACAGCAAAACAGCAAAGTTTGATTTGACCCTGACGATGGCCGAAACAGCGCAAGGGCTGAGAGGGGCATTGGAGTACAACACCGACCTGTTCGATGCCGGTACGATAGACCGGTTGGTGGGTCACTTTCAGGTCTTGCTGCAAGGCATCGTCGCAGACCCCGATCAGCGTATCGCAGACGTGCCCATCTTGACGGATGCTGAACGACAGTTGTTACTGGTGGAGTGGAACGACACCTGGGCAGAGTATCCCAAGCATAGGTGCATCCACGAATTGTTTGAGGCGCAGGTGGAGCGGACGCCAGACGCGGTGGCGGTCGTCTTTGAAGAGCGACATCTGACGTACCGCGAGTTGAATCGGCGGGCCAATCAATTGGCACACCATCTGCAGGGGCTGGGGGTGGGGCCGGAGGTGCTGGTAGGCATCTGTGTGGAACGTTCCCTGGAGATGGTGGTTGGGCTGCTAGGGATTCTCAAGGCTGGCGGAGCTTATGTGCCGCTGGACTCGGCATACCCTGAGGAGCGGTTGGCCTTTATGCTGGAGGGGTATTAACATAAGCCGCGACACTTGAGACAAAGAAAAGCTGGGAGTATGTGACGAAATGTGATAACCTATAGCTCCAAGTATCCACAAAAAAGGAGCATAGATGAGTATCACAGCCGAAGTTCGAAAGCGAGATAAA
>JAAEPZ010000867.1 GCA_024231955.1 bacterium
AAACGCCCGCCTGGCGGCAGAAAACGCCCGCCGGTCCGCCTACCGAACCGATTCCTGGAAGCTCATCGTCGACCACCTCACAGATCGCACGCTTCTCTACGACCTGGAGGGCGATCCGCGCGAGCTGGAGGACCGGACCGATCTCGACCCGGAAGAGCTGGCGCGGTTGCGTCAGACTCTCGATAGCTGGGTCCGGGCGATGGAGGAGCAGGCGAAGCTTGCTCCGACCCGCGCCTTGCGCCGCCAAGAGATCGAGAGGCTGCGGGCCCTCGGCTGCCTGCCCTGAGTCATTCCTCGTCCTTGACACCGCCATCCTCCAAGGAAGAGATCGACCTCAAGACGGGCCTCTCCCCCAGCCAAGACGCCCCGAGATCGGATCCTTTCGACGAATGCCCCGGAGCGTCCGGATCGCTGGATCCCCCAGGCCGCTTCCCGACGAGATCCGGAGGCCGGCCCGAAACGCTTATAGCCATGCGTCAATATCTTGACTCCCTAGGTGCCTCTGGCCAGCCCTTAATCTAGCCGGACGGGTCCAACTGGGGCACAATTCTCGCGAGCCCGAAGCTTCAAAGGTCGGATTCACCACTTGACGCCCCAGCGAACCGTCTGTATACTTGAGGAAGGCATTATCTGTGGCTTAGCCGCACTTGGCGTTGAGCTGCCGGATACGTTGGTGGGAGTGGCCATCTCTGCCAGGGCTCAGGTCTGGGATGTGTTTTCAGTGTGTCGAGCAGAGTGAGAGGGGAATAGGAGTTGAAAAGAGGGGTGTAATATATGATATCAATATTAATCGTCAATTACAATACAGACGATCATCTCCGGGGATGTCTTCGCAGCCTAAGCCGTCATCGCGAGGTCAGTCACTACGAGATCACCGTCATCAACAACGGCAAAGCGCTCCGCGGTGGGGATGTGGGCCACGGTCTTGACATCCGCCTGGTGAATAACAAGAGGAATATTGGATATGCAGCGGCGCTCAACCAGGGAGCAGAGCTCACCCACTGTCCCTATATCCTCTGTCTGAATGCGGATACGAGGCTTCCAGCGGACAGCCTCTCGCCTCTCGTAGAGTACCTCAGGGGCCATCCGGAGGCGGGAGTCGTGGCGCCACGACTCCTCTACCCCAACGGATCGCTTCAGTACTCCTGCCGCCGTGACTACACCTGTGGATCCATCCTCGGCCGGCGGCTACCGTTCGGGAGCCTTCCCATGGTCGAGCCTGCTCTCCGCCAGCACCTGATGCTCGACGAGGACCACAGCCGAATTCTCCAACCCGATTGGGTCCAGGGATCGTGTCTCATGCTCCCCAGGACGGTCTTCGATCAGATCGGAGGGTTCGACGGGAACTACTTTCTCTATTTCGAAGACTACGATCTTTGCCACAGAGTTCGCCAAGCAGGCTTGAAGATCGTCTACCTTCCGGAATCCGACGTCATTCACTACTACGCACGTTCCAGTGCGAATCTCGGCATCTTCCATCGGGAGTTCTGGCATCACCTGGCGAGTGCTTGTCGCTTCTATGGGGGATTCCTTCGCACGGACATCGAGGAACCTGTCACTACTTCGGAAAGGGTTTGCTAATGCCTGAAAAAGGAAATATCCGGCCCCGTATTCTGGTATACGTTGCTATTCTCCTGGCGCTTTTCGCAGTCCACAGGATCGGTAGTGTGGCGATGGGTATAGACGAACCAGAGAGAAGCGACAAAGCCGGGGAAGGTGGTGCTACAGGCCCGGTATGGCGGCCAAACACGAAGATCCTGGCCGCGACCTGGCTTATCGTGGATGATGACGACAACGCTCCGGATATTCGAAGCTATTACCAAGACACCCTCAATGCGATGGGGCTCGGCTTTGACGTCTGGGACACATTCAACAGCGACGTTGAACCGACCTCGGCGCAACTCGCACCGTATCAGGTCGTCGTCTGGTTCACGGGTGACGAGTTCGGTGGCGTCGCCGGACCGGGTTCGGCCGGGGAAACGGCCCTCGCCGGCTGGCTGAACAACGGAGGCTGTCTCTTCATCAGCAGCCAGGACTACCATTTTGACCGTGGGCTCACATCCTTCATGCAAACGTACCTCGGCCTGGCATCGGCAACAAATGATACCAGCCAGACGACGGTCACCGGTTCCGGCTCGGTTTTCAGCGGGCTCGGGCCCTACAGCCTGAATTATCCGTTCAACAATTACAGTGATACAATGTCGCCCCATGCCTCGGCCGAACAGGCATTCAGCGGAAACGCCGGCGGCGCCGCGATCTTCAAGGATGGCGGCACCTACCGGACCGTTCTCTTCGGATTCCCGTTCGAGGCCGTTCCCAGCGCCTACGATCGGCAGCAGGTCATGCTGAGAGTCTTTGCCAACTGTGGTGGGGTGATCTTCTCGGATGGATTCGAATCGGGCAACATCTCAACGTGGTCCAGCACTCAACCCTGACGGCCGATCTGGTGCCTGGCATCACCGCCCGTGATACTTGTCGCCCGGAGGACCTCTGAGGATGACCGACCAGCACCCCGCATTCTGATCCCGGCACCGCCAGCTGTTCAGTTTTCATATATGAAACGCTTACTAGTAACCGGTAGTAGTGGTCTCGTCGGGTCCGAAGCCGTTTCCTTCTTTGACCGACGGGGCTGGAAGGTATACGGCGTCGACAACAACATGCGCGGGCTTCTTTTCGGCGCCGGCGGCGACACGACGAAGAACCTGAATCGCCTTCTTGATCAGTTCCCCCGCTTCGAGCAGCATGACCTGGATATTCGCAACCGCCAGGCGCTGCTTGACCTCATCCGTGAGAAGCGGCCCCACCTGATCATCCACTGCGCCGCGCAACCTTCGCACGACCTCGCCGCCAGCCGGCCATTCGAGGATTTTGAGATCAATGCGGTCGGAACCGTGAATCTTCTCGAGGCTGCCAGACGCTATTGCAGGGATTCACCCTTCATCTTCATGAGCACAAATAAAGTCTATGGCGATGCACCAAACGAAAAGCCCCTCATCGAGCAAGGAACCCGTTACGACTATGCCGATCCCAAAGATTACCACGGCATCGATGAAAGCTGCCGAATCGACAAAAGCCTGCACAGTCTGTTCGGCGCATCCAAGCTGTCAGCTGACATCCTGGTACAGGAATATGGACGCTACTTCGAGATGCCGACGGTATCGCTGCGCGGCGGTTGCCTGACGGGTCCCAACCAATCAGCGGTCGAGCTTCACGGATTTCTTGCGTATCTCACCCGTGCCGTCAACGAAGGCCGGACCTATCGAATCTATGGTTATAAGGGGAAACAGGTCAGAGACAACATTCACTCATACGACGTGTGCCGTTTTTTTGAGATATTCTACAGGAATCCCCGATCGGCGGCGGTCTATAACCTTGGCGGGGGCCGCGGCAACAGCATCTCGGTGCTGGAGGCGATCCGCGCCGTAGAAGAGCTGTTGGGCGTCAAGGCGCGGACGGAGTATCGCGAAGAGGCCCGGAAGGGTGACCACATCTGTTATATCAGCGATCTGACACGGCTTAAAACGGACTATCCGGAATGGGACATCACGCGTCCATTGGAGGAAATCATCTGCGAGTTGACGCTGGGGCGGAATAACAAAGATGGCCCCCTCCCAGAGATTCCCAGCGAGGTACTGAGCGCCGATGCTTACTAGGCTGAAAGAGCGATACAGATTTCCACTGGTACTGGCAGGCCTTGTCGTCTGCTTCTTGACCGCCGGGTGTGCCGAGCGGACGCAGGAGCCGGCACTCATCAGGCTGGTCTCGCTTTTGCCCACGGCCGAGATCGAAAGTCCCCTGATCCACCTGCCCGCCGTCGATTCCGTCGACGACTTGGAATCGGTGGAGATCGAGGAGGTGTGGCGCGATGACTTTGAGAGTCCGGACCGCCGCTTCTCAGAGATGCAGGGATGTGTGCGGATCCGGGAAACCGATGGCGATCGCGGCTTTGTGCTAGCGTGCGAAAACGGTGGCCACTGTCGAGCGAGCGTACCGGTATCAGCTGGAATGAGATATCGAGTACGCCTTCTCGCGCGGTGGCTCCAAGGTTGGGGATGTGCCGTAACGGTCACCGAGTGGTCCCGGGATGCGCCACTGAGAATCTTTCGTTTTCCGACCTTCGAGGAGAGCTGGCAATCCTACGAGATCTGGTTTCATTCGGCGCCCGAGGCCGATCGTGTGGTGATCGAAATCGAGCCGGGATACACGGAGGGTCGCCTTTGGCTCGACGATCTCGTCGTCGAGCGACTGGATCTCGACGCTGACCAGGAGCTCCGCCTGCTGAAGGCGCGACATAACGTAGATGTTCCGGAGCCGCACCTGGGAATGATCAAACGGGGGCGTTTGCTTCCTATACCCGATCCGGAGCTCGTCGATTCACCGCTCTCCGGCAACTACGGAATTCGCGACACCATGTTCGCGCCGGCTCCAACCGCCATTCGTTTCGGTTTGGATATTCCCAGATCGGCCCGGCTGAATCTCGCCTACGCGCTCTCGCGGGAGTCGATTCCCGGCGATGCCGCCCGCTTTCGGGTGTTGGCATCGGACGGCCAGCAAGAGCCATTGATTCTGCTGGATGAGCCCGTTTCTCTCTCCATGGACGATTCCGGCTGGCACTGGCGGGAGAGGGAGATCTCGCTCGATAGCCTCGGGGGACGCCGGGTGTGGCTCACGCTCGAGACCAGGGGGCTCGGTGAAAACCAGCACGCCTTGGCCCTCTGGGGAAACCCTGTGATCTACCAGCCGCGGAGATCGGGGGAAGCGCCAAACGTCATCCTGATCGCTGTGGATACCCTACGTGCCGACCGCCTTTCCTGCTACGGGTATACGCCAGGCATCACGCCACAGATCGACTCTTTGGCCGCCGACGGAGTACGTTTCGAGCAGGCGATCGCATCCGCGAACTGGACCTTGCCTTCCTTTCTTTCCCTCTTCACCGGCCGTGGCGGCCTCGACCTGCGCGGAGATCTCCGCGATGCTCCGGAAACCACCCTGGCCGAGCATTTTCAGGCCGCTGGATGGTCGACGGCCGCGATCCTCTACAAATCTTCCCTATACGACAAGGGCTTCGACAGGGGTTTCGATTTCTTTTTGAACGCGCCGCGCGGCCGCATTCGAGCCGAGGACAACCTGAAGACGGCTTTGGACTGGCTGTGGAAGAATGGCAGGCGGCGTTTTTTTCTATTTTTGCACTTCGATGACCCTCATCAGCCTTTCTGCCAGCCGGCCGCGCGACTCGGCGAGGAGAGTCACCTTCGCCTTGAGCAGTTCGGTCTGAAATTGCCGATCCTGGTCTCGGATCGCGACGCGGCGACGTTGGACTGGTCGCATCCGACACTCTATAATGAAAGAAGACGGTGTACTAACTGTCTCGAGCGAGGCGTCTTGACGCCGGCCTTCAAGGATCTGGCGAAGGATCTCTACGACGACTCCGTCAGCTATGCCGATGAACGCATCGGTCGGTTCCTATCCGCCCTGAAGGAGGAAGGACTCTACGACGAGTCGGTCATCGCATTCGTGTCCGATCACGGCGAGACATTGTGGACTCACGGAGAGCAGTACGGCCACGGTGAGGACAATCTCCACGACGAACTCGTCCGCGTACCGATGATCATCAAGCCGGCGCTGGGCGCGGAGTGGGCGCGTGGTCGGACGGTCTCATCCCAGGTGCGGCTGTTTGACCTGATGCCGACACTTCTGGATCTTGCAGGGCTTGAAACCGATCACCTTACAATGGAGGCAAGAAGCCTCTTATCGGCCCTGAGAGCGGAAGGGGACTACGATCTGCAAGAAAGGCCGGCTTTCAGTGCCGCCGACAAATTCGCGTTTTCCCTACGCAATGCAGGCTTCAAGTACATTCGGCGTTTCTCCGGCGGAAGCGGCGGCGAGCGTTCTATTGCGGAGGAGGTACTCTACGATCTAACGGCAGACCCGGGCGAAACCAACAACGTCGCTCCGGGGCAGCCGCTGATCTTGAAGAGGATGCGCCTGGCGATGGAAGAGCTCCTGGACTCCACCAGTTCGACAGAGGTTCTCGCGCAGGAGGATCCCAACCGCAAATCGATCGAGCCTGTCGATGCTCGGCAGCTTGAGGTACTCAAGGCCCTGGGTTACGTCGAGACGGACAAGGTAGGAAACCACATCCTGGTGGAAGCGGAGACGTTTCGTGATGGTAATCTCAACCCGGACTCCAATCCTTTCGGCGACGGTATTGTGATCGATGGCGGGACGCACCCGGCCTGGGCCGAATATGACGTCGTCGTTCCACAAACGGGAATCTACCGGATCGAAGCGCGCTACGCTGCCGAAGACGTTCGCCCGATGGAGGTACTGGTGGATGGTCGTCTGGTCGCGGTGAGCTTCCGGGAAGTGACCGGAGGATGGTACCCTGAACACCAGCAGTGGGTGGAGGTGGTGACCGTAGAACTTCAGGCCGGAGGACATGTTTTCCGTATCGAAAGCTCCGGTCTGATTCCCCATCTGGACAAGTTCAGGTTGCGACTCATAAACGAAGAGAAGGCCCGGCAGTGAGGGTCCCGGCGTTTCTTCGACCTTCACTCCTACGAGCGGGACTTGCCCTCGCCTCCCTTTTCCTTTCCTTGGTGCTCGCCGAGATCGTCGCGCATGTGGTCGTCGCAGAACCGGAACGAAAATTCGACGCAGGAACCACGATGGTCGACGGCGTTCTCCATCCCGCGATCGAGAAGGCTCCGGACCCGGTGCAGGTTTTCCGGTTGGCCCCTTCCCAAGAGCTGAAGCAACTTGATCAGCACGTCACTATTAACGACCGTCGGTTTCGAGCGACCACGGTGCGGTATGAAGACACGTCGGACGCAAAGATCGCGTTGTTCGGAGATTCATTCGTGTACGGATTCGGCGTAGGCGATGATGAGACAATGGCCGTTCATCTCCAGCACCTGCTGCGGAGTCGGACCGGAACTCCGTGGCAAGCCTTGAACTTCGGTACAGGAGGATACAACTCTGCCCAGGTCCAGCGGACAATGGAGCAACGCTTGGCTGAGCATTCGTTTTCTCTGGCCGTCTATCTCTACTTTCCGAACGACCCGGAGCTCTGGTGGCGGGAGGGGAACCCCATCCTGTGGGAGTGTTCTACGCTCTTTGACGACAGCAGCCTAATCATGAGGGCGTTGGTCCGGAGCCGGCTTGTCGAAGCAGCCTCTCGTGGATTTGCCCATTGGCATCTGGCACGGCGCGGGCAGGACCCCGGCTACTGGCGGCTGATCCATCGGCCCTGGTTCCCCGGATGGTGGGTAACCGAGCGCAGCATCCGGCGAATGCGGGAGTTCTCTGCGCGGCGTGAGATCAGCCTGTTGGTTGTCTTCTTGCCGTTCCAGAGCGAGCCCCTTCCGTCCGCGCAGCACCAGGCGGTGGTTGGCCGGGTACGGGAGGCGTGCCATCTCAGTGGAACCGAGTTCCTGGATCTATCGGGACTTTTTGTGGCTGAGCAGGAGGGGCCAAGGAGCGAAAGCCTCTGGACAAAAGTGGGACCCCCACACTATAGCGACGCCGGGAACCTACTTCTCGCCACCGCGCTTTTTAAGCATCTCTCCCGCCTCGGCTGGGTCGCCGGCGTTCGGCCCAACCGGAAATCCTGAAAACTTAGGCATCGGGCGGACATATTGACCAGTGAGGGAATGCAGTGCAAGACGGTTGCGGAAGCGGAAGGGCCAAGGCGAGCCTAAGTAGAGAGGATCGGGACCGAGCGAAACTCCCCTGCAAGGACGGTTCGCTGACGTTTCTTACGATTTGCCCGTTCGGCAGCCTGGACCTGCCGCCAGTGGGAATCGCGACTCTTCTGGCGGTCTTGAAGTCCCGAGGATTCCCGGCGACAGCAGTGGACCTCAATGCCGAATCCTACGCCTTTGCTTCAGCCACGCAACGCCCTCTCTGGAACAGCCAGCGAATTCTCGATTTCATCGACGCCGAGCGTTTTTCCGAAATCCTCCCAACCATCCAACCGATCCTGCGATACTGCACCGATCGGCTCCTATCCACCCCCTGTCGGGTCATCGGATTTTCGCTATTCCGCACCAACCTCCGTTTTTCTGTCGAGGTGGCCGCACGGATCAAACGCAGCGATCCCGACCGTCTGATCATCTTCGGTGGGCCGTCGTGTGACGTGGCCGGGGAACGGCGGTGGATCCCATCTGGAACCGTCGACGCTCTCGTGGTCGGGGACGCGGAGGAGTCACTACCGCAGCTTCTCACCTCGTTGTCATCGTCGTCGCCGGCTCCCCGGGGGGTAATTTGGGGTGAGGACCTGAAGCCAGATCGGGTCCTCAACCGGGAAGTCATGCCGGATCTGAATTCGTGTCCCTTTCCCGACTTTTCTGATTTCAATCTCACTCACTACCAACGACGGCACCATTCCGGCGATCAATATCTTCCTGTGGTCGGCAGTCGAGGCTGTATCATGCATTGCGCGTATTGCAACGATCACGTATTTTCCAGGCCATATCGGCCGCGAACCGCCGAGGACATCTTCGCGGAGCTCCGCCATCAATACCACCTTTATGGAACCGGCGCTTTCCATTTCAATGACTTGCTTATCAATGGGCGGTTGGATGTCTTGGATCGCCTGGCGACGCTGCTTTGCGAGGCAAATTTGCCGATCTCCTGGATCGGCCAGGCCATCCCCCGAGGTGATATGAGCGAATCCCTCCTGAACAAGCTCGCCCGCTCCGGTCTCGAGATGATCACCTATGGCGTCGAGAGCGGTTCCTCCAGAATTCGAGCCCTTATGAATAAGAATCCCCGTCTGATCGCTCCGGAGAAGGCGCTGCGCTCGACCCATCGGGCCGGAATTCGAACCGCGGTCAATCTGATGGTCGGTTTCCCCGGCGAGACGGATCAAGATTTCTCCGAAACGCTTGCCTTCGTCCAAAGAAATAGCAATCATATCGACCTTATCGAAAGCATACACCCAGTCTTCATCTCACCAAACTCGCCGCTTGAGGTCGATCCGAGCACCTTTGACGTTGAGCCTTTAGGCGATTCGCCGATCGAAAGAGCTATCCGCTGGAAGGGTGTGGATGGTAGCACCTACGAGCTCCGTAAGGCACGACTTCTCGAACTCGCCCAATTGCTCCAAGACCTCGGAATCGAATATCCGCACAACCGGCTGAACCTATTGGACGGTTAGTAGGGCACCTGGCTCTCATGAATATTTCATCCACCTATTGACCTATTCCCGCTTCGAATCGCCGGTCACCTCTTCTACCTCACCGGGGTTGCATTTCAGGTAAACCTCGGTGAGGATTGGATCAAACACGATCGACGATGAGTCGAGAGCAACACTCTCTAACCTATAGGAATAGCGCTTGCCGCAATCAACATCTATATCTCTGAAAAAAAAGGAACCGGAACGCGGTACGATTATCAGCTCATTAATTCTTTCATATGATCCGTCCTCCTTACGAGATCGATACACATTCCACCCTGCGACCCCAGGCCCGTACGGACTCGACCAGGTCAGTTCAATTCCTTTGTCAACGGACATCGCGCTAAAATCGAGCAGTGTCACGCCAAGGGGAACCACCGTAAATGACCTCGGATTAACACCACCACCGGTTGTTCCAACAGGCCACCAGGTTTGAGTTCCCGGCGCCTTCAGCTCCAACGTCGCGGTGTAGCCGCCAGGCTGCGCAAGATATTGGTCGAAATTCAGGAACCTCGAGTCACCCGGATTGAGCCACTCGGTAGCCGTCGGACTGGTATATTCCGTAGCTCCACCGAGCTTGAAAACTACGCGAAATTGAAAATTGCCCCCGTAATAATAGTAGTTAAATACCGTTGCCGATATCGAGAAAACGCTGCCGGCTAACGGACTGGAGGGATTTACTGATAGGCCGCTCGTTACCTTCAGGGAATTACTTCTGTCGTTGATGTAGGCCGTCGGATCCCAGTAGTGGTCGGCGGTACACTGAGGGATGCCCGTATAGCCACAGAAGTAACCGTCATAAGCGTTTTTTCTCATTCCTAAATGAATGTGCTCCGCCCCGTCGCCGTTCTCGGCGTCGTCACCAACATAACCGATTACCTGTCCCTTGGTCACCGTGGAGCCATTTGAGATCAAGGGGTATCCTGAATGTCCGCACAAATGTCCGTAAATAGACACCACATTCGATCCGTCGGGCAGGAGATGTTCGATAACGACGGCACGGCCATAGCCGCTGGCCGTACTCGCAAATTTCACAATTCCGTTGGCTACGGCGTATACGGCATCGTAATGATTGTGGGCACTGTCATCTCCCAAGTGGTTCGAAGGCACGAGGAATCTTCGACCGGCATAGGATCCGGCCACGAAGTTGGACCGTGGAAACGCAAAAGACCACGCTGTCTCTTGACTCTTTGTCGGAATCTCGCGGTTCTCGCCCAGTTCACCAGCACCGCCATCTCCAACCTGCCCGTAAGCAACGATCGCTCCTGCGATCATATGGCAGGCTGCTGTCAACAGCAGTGGTAAAGCATATGCTCGCAGAAACTGTGCTCTCGAATTCGTCATTGTGAGTTCTCCTATGAGGTTGGTGTCAAAAATCGATCTCCAAAGCGGGATCGCCGATGAGCGCGAACGTATTCATATAATTCGATGGATCATCAATACCAGTGAGCGCTCGGATCTTCGAGCGGGTGATCACTGCTCCAAGGCTCCGGAGTCGAAGGTCAAATATGGACTCAAGAAACATGACATTCAAAACAACGCCTTCGGAACCAATTGAATCCCTGGTATTTGCTGCAAACGCAATAGCACCCTTTCCTCGGACATTGACAAATCTTTCAGCGATGGTCGGAAATCTGGGCGAGTCGAAATATCCATTTAGGCAGGAAAACGAAAAGACAATAGGATATCGACCCCGGTTCGCCAATTTTCCCCAATCCTCCACATTCCGCCTCGAATCGAGTATATGCTTGCGTGACCAGACTCTCAGGCCGCCGTGGCCTACAAATTGCACCACTCCGCATCCTCGGTTAATCGTTTCCAACACTTTTAGGCTAAATCCTTTCTTCGTCCTCGCGATTCTCTCATGCAAGGGCATTCCCTCGGGAAGACCGAGTGACCGAAGGTACAGTTTTACGCTCTCGATAGTCTCCGGGATAACGCGTTCAGACATCAGTTCACATTGCTCCTCGAACGAGGAGTTCTCGTCATCTGCAACAAAAGCAACTCGCTTTTTCCAACTCTGATCACCGTCGACTTCCTCGTATTGAATGATCTTCCTGATTACCTCTCGCAGTTCCTCCACCGTCCCTACAGCTATCCTGCCGACGTGCATGTCGGGTAAAATGTCATCCCCGGAAACGCAAACAAACCAGCTGTCGCTCGCAGCATATCTATCGCCAAGCGCCTTTACTTGAAAAGAAGGAACGAAATTACGCTTATCATATTTCAGATGGTTCTTGTAGTCCCAAGTCGCGTCACCTACGAGGAGGACGTTACTTGGCGGCGGCCACTGCCAGTTCTCGAACGCAGCGCGAAGGAATCGACGGATGGCGGTCGGCGAAAAAAGGCCGTACGTGAATTGATCATAAATTTCCTCAACGTTGACGACGACTACGTCCAGGCCTCGACCTGCGCGATAATGCGCAAGTTCCGCAACCGCGGCCGAGAACTCGGCCGGTGCGATAATGATGATATCGGACCGGTGGCTCCTCGATGCGAGGTTCCGTCCAAAGGTCACTTTTTCAATTTTCTCCGGCTTCAACATCCTGGAGCTCCGGAGCACAAGATAGGATCTCTCTTGCCCGATCCTGTCAAAACGATCTCGGAAAATTACATCAGCAGTGGCCTCGTTCTCGATCCGGACGCCGACGAATCTCTCCGGGGCGTAGGGATCCGATATGTCGAAAACCTCCAGATCATCGTTCCTAAAGTCTCTACATCTGAATTCGTAGATACCAGGGCCTCTATCCGCACGGTGCGCAAATTGAAGAAGGCCATCCTGTGCGCGGGTGGTCGACCATTCAATCTCGAACCAGTCCAGCCCGACTTGATCAGCAAAGACATTCAGATCACCGGGAAGCCTTACCTCTATGAAATTGTCACCTTCAACGAGATAAGAGGAGGGATATTCGCCCGCGAATTCATAGACCTCTTGCCCGGCCCATTTGATATCCGAGAGTATATGGCCGTTGATCGAAATAATCGCATGATGATCGATCAATGCACTGGGGTCGTCGGTGAGTCCCAACAACGAAAGGCGAATTGTGAAATCTTTTCCAATGTCAATGTCTGACAGATCCGGAACGGCAAAATATCTTTTCCCGGGATTCTCCGCCTCAGCTGAGATTCTCGCCCATAGCCACCGATCTCCGTCATCAGATAACGGTGGATTCAGGTACTCTCTATTCTCTTCGCCATGATAGGTAACTCTAAGAGATGAGGGTATATCGATAGGTTCTCCCAGATCACCATCTTTCAATGCGATTCGCCGTCCACCGACATCGCTCCAGGAAAGCCAGTACACGTTTAGATCTGTGTACGCTTCATATTCGGGAGATGGCTTGACGGCGACAAAGGTAATGTGATCGCTATTTTCGAAAATATCGCGGCTCTGCGTTTCTACCCAAATCGGGATTTCGTCACCGAGATTAGAAAGTCGAAGAGAGCTGGATTTGATCTCATTCAGATCAAATCCGCTCGCGAGTAAATCATTACCGCTTATTCGGTAGATGCCTTCGGTGGAGGTGACGATTCTCGCATAGCTGTGACCGACTTTTAGCGCTCGGTTGGCACTCACGACTCCGGTATTCGTCGCCCATGCACGGTATTGTTTACCGTCTTCATAGTTGGCGATGGAATATTTCAGGACCTCTTCAAAAGTTTCCGAGTCATGACACTGCTCGGTCCGTCCGCTGCCAGTAGCACTGTCTTCTTCAACGCGAAAACCGATTCTCAAAACAAGGCGTCGGAGAGATCGATGCAGGGGGTCCTTTCTCTCAATGTGGCCGGTGTCTATTTCAAGCTTTGCGATCTTTTGCTGTCTTATCCATCCGATTGGAATAAGTCGCACGGCTTCGCTGAGGCAGTCTTCGACCTTCCATTCTGATGTCTGATTTCCATGAATGCCGGAAGTGGTCACCGGGTGGTATTCAACAGCAATCACTTCGATGGCAAATCCAGATGCCGGGGGTACTCCCAACAGCTCAACCGCTCTCCCGGGTGAGAACTGCTCTTGTAACGTACTGCTAAACACATCGCCACTGCGACGAGTAGTGCCGAACTCAGCTTCCAGGATCATATGATCTGCCGCAGACTCGATGATACGAGTGACCATTTGTGGCGCGGCGGGAATAGTAATCGGGGATTCCCGCGGGACTGCCCATGTCGACAGGGCAAGAATAAGGAGGACCGCTGTACAGATATGGAGTCCACGCATAGTCGATCTTTTCCGGCCAGAGGCGAATACTCGACGTAGCCTATTGCCAGCGATTCGGCAGATCTACTACTTCGAAAATCGTCGACCCTCCGGAGAGGTTTACGTGCTCTATCCGATATGAGTAGATCTCATTTCTTTCAATATCACGGTCAATCACAATGAAAGATCGACCCGAGCCAATGATCGCGGAATTGGCCAATTTCTCGAAGGTGTCGGAAATGTCGTCACGACGATAAACATGCCAGAAACCGTTACCTCCTTCAAGCGGACGCTGCCAGGTAATGACATTTCTACCCATGAGGCGCTGGACCGTGGGATCAGGAATATCAACCGAAAGAAGCTCGGTCCAGGCGGTTCCGCTTCCCCCTCTTTGTACCTTTGGGCTGAGCTCGAACCACGGTTGGTCGCCTCCCAGGTTATTATGTTCCTCTACCCATTCTATCCTGGAGATATCGTGGTGCTGAGGGGTACCGGAGGATTGCCCGTTGTCGGACCTCCCCCATACCCAAAGGTTATTCCATTCATAGGAATATTCGACCACGCCGTCACAACGGATGTCCGTAATTTCGTCGACCGTCACGTAGTCTCCTGTCGCTTCGTGGTTGAGGCAGTCGCCAAGCGTGTAGGTTATATCGGGATCCTGATCGAGATCATCGGCGGTATCAACGATCAATCCTCGTTGGGCGGCGGATATTCCTGAAAGGCTAAAGGCGCCCAGATCTGTCTTGCCATCCAAAAAATCCGTGAAGGATCTTAGTTCGACCCCATCGCCGCCCTGCCACCAATAGCCTCTGATTTCATATACACCGGGGTTACCGCTGTAGCAATCCGAACAGTAGATGCCGGCATGGTCAAGATTGTTAGCCCATCCGCCTTCTCTGTAAACAGCGTTGCCGCTAACTTGCGCGAGCGCAAGTTGGCCGGTGCTCGATAGAAAGATCGACAGACTCAAACAGGCAGGTGTTGCTCTGCACATCTCATTCGTCCTCCAGTTTTTTCAGGAGCTCCCTGGTTAGGGAAATCTCCTCATCGTTGAGGTTGCTCAGTGCCTCTGACGCTTGCCGTCGGAGCTCGGGCGACAGTTCGGAGTCCGCCAAGATCTCAAGCTTTTCCCTGGACCCGGGAAGGCCGATCAGCTGGGCGGCAGCAATCGCCGCTCTGAGGTGATCTTGTCGTTGGTCAGGGTCAAGCATTGAGAGTATTGTCTGGTAGTTCTTTCGTAGAGCGTTGGTGCCGGTTCTCTCGTTACCATGGCGCCCGAATGCCAACACCAGAGCGAGAACCGCGTCCCGATTACCGATAAGGCCAAGTGCGTAAACTGAACTGCCATAAACCTCCGGATTGTCAGTGGTCGTTGTGATTTCCCGAATGTGCGGCAAGAATTCCTCAGGATGGCTGCTCTTGGCGGCGGATACGACTGCGTGGCGGACGACGATATCGGGATGGTCCTTGGGTGCCGCCAGAACCTGACTGACGGCCTGCGCGAATGCCGGATCCTCCGCTCTTCTCATTGCGGTGAGGGAAGCACCTTTTAGGCCCGGCGGCGAATTCGGGTCATTGAAAATCGTTGAAAGGCTATTAGCCGTTGAATCGTCTTCTTGGGGACTTGGTACTTGTTCCGTCTCGGAACTCTCTTGGAGACGAAGTGGTTTCCTCAGCTGAAGGAGGGCATACCTTCGTAGGTTTGGATGGTCGGTTTCATCCTGGGCTACGGCCAAAATGGCCTTCTGGATCTGTGTTCTTTCCTGCAAAGCAAGCGCTGCAACTTTTGGCGTAACATCGATCAGGAACGCGCGAAACTTGGGGTCGTAGGATCCGTCTAGGATCATCTCGCAGATCTGGTCGAGAGGTACTTCGGCCTGCCATCTTGATTTCAAAGGGGGCGCGAGTGCCATTCCGTTTATTTCGAGCAGTCCTTCCTCCGCCAATTCGTTTGCCAGCTCAAAAATACCTTTAGTACTCAGGTTTGAAAGGTATTGTGCTAATAGGGATTTCTGAGATTTCCTCGGATCGCGCTGGAACAGCAACTCTAACTCTAGTGAATGCGTGCGATTGGCTACTACATCCATGTCGGGTTTGATGGACTCTGTGGCCGTGGAACCGGGCGGATGAGCCTCGGCGCCCGGGGGTTGAGCTGCTCGTGCGACTCGAGGAGGAGCAAACGTCGGTAGAAAAAGGGAGAAAAGAAGCAATACGATAGTTAGCGACCTTTTTCTGCAACCTGAGAAGGCGGCTTGGATAAACTGGTTTCGCATTTTTATGACCTCGCTTTCCTGTCAATAAGGACTAATGGTGACTATTGCCAACGGCTCCGGCCTGGCAGCGGACATCCCCGGGGCGGTCGTCCCCTCGGAAAGGAGCCGAGGACGGCCGGGAGGACCGAGGAGATCCCTCCGGCATGGCCGGCAGCAAGGCGGTCCCGGCGGGCTTGGCGAAAGCGGAGCTTGGCGGCTGCAGGAATGAGAAGGGTGGGATTGCGGAACAGGGCCTCTACACGCCGTTTCGGCTCTGGGCAATGCTGGCCTGAGTCTCCCAGAGAGGGTGACAAAAAATGTCCACCCTGGCAACTTCCTGGCCGATTTGTAGAAACCCGGTGCCGCAATGCCTTGTTCCTCCAGAGTCTCTGGCCTCGGACTCTCCAGTATGATACACGATCTTCTTGGATGGAGGGGCCATGAGCGCCCACCTTCGGTTACCTGCAGTGACGGACCGGAGCCGTACGAGCTCCCACCAGGCCGCCAATCTCTTGCACTCTGGCTTGGTGCCGGTCAAATGCCCCTGGGGCGTTCTGCACTCGCTCAGCTCGGAATCCCAGCTGTCGCCAACCCAAGCGCCCCTACTCCAGGATCTGCCCATCTCGGCCGGAACGCTGCCCGAAAACTCCGCCGACGTGACCCAAGAACCACCGCCGTCATCGACCTACCGGAAAGGGGGTTGACTTCGATGACCTCAATGCTCGGAGCGGGTCAGCCGTGTGGTGAGTTTCCCCTGGTTCGTCGAGCTCTTCGACGGCTCACCGGGCTCAAGGACCGCTTCAACCGCCGTTCTCGCACATCTCCTCGATGGCCAACAGCTCGAGGTGCCCTGGGTTCTCGGCGCTGCATTACTGGTACCGCAGGCGATCTTCAGAGAGCTCGGGGCCCCTCGCCGAGGCCTACTTCGCGGCGGGGAAGATCAGGACCTTGGTGCTCGGCTGCAGGCAGCAGAATGCCGGACACTGGTCCGCCCGGCATGGCGAAAACGTCATGAGCCGCGGGACGGCCGCCGGGGACCGTCTCTGGAGCTGATTCGGCGTGCCGAGCTTCGCTTTCTCAGATGTCATGGTGGAATCTTCGACCGCTGCCTATGGTCTCTGGTATTCAGACCCCGAAGCACTCCCACACCCGCCGGTAGAGGCAAGTCTCGACGAACCGGTTGAAGGCCAGCAGCCTCGGCCTGCTTGCATTACCCACCCAACGAGCCGGGACCGCACTACGATCGACCTACCCAAAAGGATAGCAGGTGCGCCGTGATATGGACACACCCGGCACTTCGCTTGATCAGCCAAGTTTCGATAATCCCGAACAAGAGTAGTGACAATACGCGACGACGGCTTGTCTCCGCGGCACAACTGTGGTATTCTCAGGTTCTAGGTCTGAATCTGATGAGCCCAGTTCCGGGAAATGGTCGAAATGGTCGATACGGCTGAAGACTTGGCAAGAGCTGAAAAGCGGTTGCGGGGGGCCCGCTCTCCGTTGAAAGGTGGCGATGGGCCTAGACCCGATGGCATCATCGGGCAAACAACGAACTAGGTGTACCATCGCCATGAGGAAGAGTGCCCGAAAAGCTGCAAGAGGGGAAGCCAGGAACGATCGGGAGAGGCAGCGCCAGAAGCATGTGGTGGAGTTAGCGCGGGCGATGGCGAGTGCTGGGTACACGATGAGGCAGCTGATCATGAACGTGGGGTTCGAGGTTCTGCAGAGAATGCTAAAGGACGATCGGGAGGAGCGATGCGGGCCGGCTAGGAAGTGGCAGGGGGACAAGCGGGTTGGCTACCGGTACGGCTACGACCAAGCTCAGGTAGGAGAGGTGGGAGGATCGAAGGTCTCGGTCCCGAAGCCGCGGGTGCGTAGCGTGGCGGACAAGGAGCTGGAGCTGCCCACCTGGTCTCAGATGAGCCAGGAGGTTCCGTTGGTGGATCGGGTGCTGGAGCAGATCCTGGTTGGGGGCGGCATCCAGAACGATGCGCGGAGTCTGGAGCCGTTGCCGGAGCGGACGAGCTCGGTCGGGTTGAGCCGCTCGAGCGTGTCGCGTCGGTTTGTGACTCGGACACGCACGCAGGTCCAAGCCTTCCTGGCCCGGCCATTGGATGAGGTGGACTACCCGGTGGTGCTGATCGACGGGACCCACATGGGCGACCATGTGGTCCTGGTGGCCCTGGGCATCGAGGCCACAGGGCGCAGGCAGGTGCTCGGGATCACCGTGGGGAGCGACGCGAGCGAACTATCTGAAGTGAAAAAGGAGAGTCAATCATGCCGAGTAGAACGCGGACCCACCATCCTTCCAGGTTTCTTCACCTCTATCCTGCACTTGTCGTTTTCAGCCTGCTAACGGCTCCCGAGGTCTTACTTGGGCAGAGCCCGGATGAACCGCCGTTGAAGGTGATATCGACGGGTGGTTGGGAGCAATGCCTGATCGACTCACCTCAGTTTTGTATAGCGCTGCTGAGAGCCACAGTCGAGGGGGCCGAAGAGAAAGGTGTCGACATACCGAGCTCGGTCAGAGACCTGTACGAGACAGTGAAGGAAGCAGCAGCGGCGGAGGCAGTACCGATCAAAACTGTAACGAATATCTGTTACCTCCTTGGGCAGACGGTGGACGTCCCCATTCCTGGTTCGACCTATCTAGTCGACCCTGAACCAACCAGGACCGTGTCGTACACAATTGGAGCTTCTGATTGTAACGGTCGTTGTGGGGCAGGTTGTCCAAACGGAGGGATCCCAGGGTGCTACGGGGCTAACGGCTACTTTCGGTACACGGAAGACTGTATGGTTCACGATGCATGCTGCGACTACTGGGGTACGTATAATTGGAGGTGCGACTTGATCTTTCCGTCATGTGCAGACGACTGTGGTGCCAACGGCATCGACTGCTGCCCAGCTTACGACTACCACGGTTGGACGGAGCCGGTGCAGAATTTCTGCGGGAGATGCGGGCCATGTAGCGAGGGCGAAGGCGACTGTGACTCCGATGTGGAATGTGAAGGTGGTTTGATTTGCGAGTGGAGCCCCTTCGGGTTGGACACCTGTGAGCAGAATCCGGGGATTGAGCTAATCGAATTCAGGGCCGAGAGTGCAGGTGGGCTCGTGGTAATAAGCTGGGATTCAGCTGAGAGAGGAAGTAGAGCGGGTTGGAACATTCATAGGCGAAGGCAGGACCAGAGCGAGTTTGTGAAGGTCAACACGGCGATAATAGTCGACTACGGAGGACCTTATCGCTATCGCGACACGGCCGTGGATCCCGGTGTGGCATATTTCTACATGTTAGAGGCTGTTGGACTGAATGATGCAAGGAAACATTATGGTCCAGTGGCGGTAGCTGTTGGAGGTATAGAGTAAAGACATCGCGTTCGTGCACAGCATGACGAGGAGAATCGGAGGAGCCACGAAACGCCTCCCGGACTCCTTGGGCCACGTACAACTAAGAAGGGAAAGCCGCCAAGTCGTACTAAGTCGAAGTGCCTCCCTGTACAGCAGAAAGAGCGATCGTTGGAAGCGCCAAAATGGTCCGGAGGATCTAGTGAGTCGTCTTACAGGAGAAACGCGGAGACCATGTGCATTGTCAGCTGGGCTGATTTCTGTCTTGTTAGCGGTCGCTTCAGCTCTCAGCTCGGAGGCGCTCGAGATCCAGACCGTCAGCTCGGATTTTCAGCACATGACTCTGAATGTGCGACTGGAAGCATCAGGATTCATGAGCGAGCTCCATGCTGATCTCGAAGAACGGGATGTGCCCTCTTCGTTTGGCCTCATAGGCGTTCCGGACGTCTCCGAGCTCGTTTTAACCATACTGGATGCGGAGTCGTCGATTGCGGAGCGAAATGAAACTTTTGAAGAAGATTCTCTCAAAGAAGAGGATTTGGCCAAGGTTCGTGATCTTGTGAGCCTACTTCCAGCAGGGTGGATTCGATACCAGAAGGTTGCCAAACTTATTGTACCCACTCTAATTCAAGATAAATCAAGCGGGGAGTCGCGGTTTCTTAGAAGAATTTTAATCAGGATCGATTTCACCGTTGGGGATTCAGGGAATTCCGCGGACGAATCTCGAGAGGCGGTAGCAGCCGATGCCGAGACGTTCGAGGAGGTCCTTCGAGAAACGATCGCCAATTACGATGCCGCCAAAAAATACAGAAAGAGACGGAGAGCTTCGCCTGAACCGCATCATGCTACCGCACCGGCAGGTCCCCATCTCAGGATCACAACAAGAAAGGAAGGCATCTATAGATTGTCAGGCAGGATGATCGAGAAAAACGCTGTAGTCAATTTGAGCGCGATTGAGCCGGCGACCTTCAAGCTCTTCAACCTCGGCAAGGAAGTGCCAATCTGGGTATCGGTCCGAGAGGAGAAAGTTTTCGATTGGGAAGATACCATTACTTTCTATGCTACCCATCCAGAAGAGGACTTCAGGCATTACACAGGCGAGAACGTGTTCTGGCTCACTTGGGGCGGAAAAGAGGGTAAAAGAATGCCAACAACAGAGGGGGATCTTGGTGCTCCAGTGTTTAGCGTGTCCTCGTTTAAGGTAAGGCATCACGCAGAGGAAGATCAAGAGTACGTCAGCCCATCGCTCCACTCTGGCGGAAAAGGTCGCTGGTTCTGGACACGCTTGGCAGCTGAACCAGGAGCGCCCGCGAAACGGTACTTTGTGGTCGGAGATGTGTCGGGCGTTGACATGCTCAGACCAGTTCGGCTGCAACTGTCGATGCGGGGTCTGTCCGATGCGCCCAACACAGAGAAGGACCATCATGCTTTCATCAGCTTGAACGACCAAATGATTGGAGAATTCAATTGGAGCGACCGCCAGGAGCTGCGCGTTGATGAGATGCTTCCAGCACGGTATTTGGTCGAGGGTAACAACATCATTAAAATTGAACTTCCGGGAAATCGAAGTCCCGGACCGGATCAGGTGCTGGTCGACTGGTTTGAATTGGATTGGTGGACTACGACAGCTATAAAGGATGTTATCGAGTTCAGACATGGTCCTTCCAATCTCGACGGCATTCACGAGTTTGTTTGCATGGGGTTCAAGGAGAGCGCAATTCTGGCATTTGACATCACCAACAAAACGTTCATCACGAGAATCATCAACTCCCGCATTGATGCCGAGAGCGCAGTTACCGTGACCTTTCAGCAAGACTTACCGGCTGGCAGCGAGGAGAGGACGTTCCTTATTATTGGCGAGTCCAAGTTGCTGACTCCCGAAGAGATCGCCATAGTGAGGAACGCGCCCGATCTTCGCGGACGGCAAAGCCGTGCTGACTACATAATCATTACAGCCGAGGAGTTCTTTCCAGAAATTGAAAAGCTGGCGTCGTATCGGGAAAAACAGGGCCTGAGAACGCGTGTAGTTAGTGTCGAGAATATTTACACTGAATTCAGCTATGGTTTATTCACGCCTCTGGCGATACGAGATTTCCTGAAGTACGCGTTCGAGTACTGGCGATCGCCTTCTCCGAGCTACGTCCTTTTAGTCGGAGACGCTACGTGGGACTACCGTGATAGATTGGGCTATGGGGTTAAGAATTTAGTACCTACGCACTTGCTTGCTGACAGCAAGGGTGCAGAGTCTGCTAGTGACGATTGGTTTGTGGCCGTGAGCGGCGATGACTCGTTACCTGATATGCATGTGGGAAGGCTCCCCGTACGAAGTAGCAGGGAGGTAGAGAATATCCTCGACAAAATCCTCAGATATGAGGCAAGCCGAGGGAGAGCGGAATGGAAAAAGAGAGTACTGCTAGTTACGGACGACGGACGTACAATGTTCCAGAAGCACTCCGAGTTCGTTCGTGGAAAGTTATCAACAAGAGGGCTGGATGTTACTAGCATCGACCTTGCCTCGCTTGAGTTGCCGCTGGATATGCCTCTCGACGAGAAGATCGCTGAAACTAACAGGCGACTGAGTCCGAGCGTTATTCAGGAGATTAACCGAGGATGTGGAGTTGTCCACTTTGTCGGACACGGCGGACTGCGTGTTTGGGGGCATGAGCATATTTTGAATTCGAGGGAGAATGTTGATCACTGGGAGAAGATGGACAACTCGGATGCGTTGCCAGTAGTGCTTTCGTTTTCGTGTCTCAATAACTACTTTGATTCGCCACGATTTCGAACTATTGGGGAGCGATTTCTGGGAGCAGACGGAAAAGGAGCGATTGCTTTCGCCGCACACACGCGGAAGTCCGTTGCGAGTGAGAACTTACTTCTGAGTCTCGCGATTTTCGATGGAATGTTGAGGTCGAAGGTGAGTGGGTTGGGCCCGATCGTGACCTTGGCCAAGGTACGAGTATTGGCGGCTTCGGGGGAAGGTGCGCGGAGCGTGAGTTCTTTTACGCTGCTTGGGGATCCGGCGTTGAGGGTTGGCCTTCAGGAGGCTCTAAGGGATGGAAGTTGAGAGAAAGAACACCTGCGTTTTCGCCGGTCGTCAGCCGATCCATCAATATCAGCTGCTATCGCTGCCCTCTTTGAAGTGGTAGAAGTGGCCCAAAGACGAACCGAATCCCTGCCGGCTACCGGCTTGGAGGCACAGGGACCTCATTGGCACCGGCCGCCTTCCTTCCGAACGCCAGGAACCACAAGAGTCTGTCGAGAGTACCGCCGTGGCGCCCGAGAAAGTCAAGTTCGTTCCGACGAATCAGGTTCAAAGACGGCCCCCGGCCGGCGTCCCGCGGCTCATGGCGAACCACCCACGAAGGACTGACGACCGCCCGGTAGCCCGCGGCCCGAAGCCGGGCGCCGAAGTCCTGGTCCTCGCCAGCGGTTACGTAAGCCTCATCGAGCCCACCGATCGCCCGAAAAACCTCCCGCGGCACCAGCATCGCAGCGCCGAGGATCCAGGCGACCTCCACCCTATGACCGTCGAGTAGCCGGTCCAGCGCTCGGCGGTTGAAGCGGGCCTTCAAAGCTGTGACCCGACGGACTGCCCGCCGAATCCCCGGAAACTCACCCCAGGACACACTGGGGCGCTCCTCCCGGGTCACGGTCAGGGCCCCCACCGCCCCGACTCCCGAGCCAAAGCTCTTCCAGAGCCGAGCGGGGTCGAGGCGGAGGATCTCAGCGTCGGGACTGAGCAGCATCATCAGATCCCCGGCTGCCCGTGATGCCGCCAAGTTGACGCCTCCCGCAAAGCCCAGATTGGCACCCGGACGGAGGAGACAGCGCTCGCTGTCGGGCAGTTCCCGCCACACCGCATCGGTGAGGTCACCCGCATTGTCGACGAGAAGGACTTCCTCAAGGTGGCGGCCGAGGAGACGAAGCGACCTCAGGGTGGACGGCAACGTCGGTCCGTGCCGGTAGCTGACGATGATGACCGAAACCCGCAATGCCGTCCTCAACCGGCGACCCGGCTGGCCCGCGTCTGCCGCAGCAGTTGGTCGCCGGAGCTCAGGAGTTCTTCGATTCGCTGGTCGTCGACCTGCCGCCAACCGAGCACCGACTGCCGCTTGGCCACCAGCCGCCGTACCCGGCTGAGCCCCTGGAGGATTCCCATCAAGTAGGCCACGGGATGACCACTGCGCAGGGTGTGGTAGAAGAGCTGTCGGACCCCGGTGCCGGCGATCCCCACCGCGTATTTCCTGAGTATGTGGCGGGGAACGGTCTTGAGCAGCAACTGCACCCAGTTGCGCCCCAGCAAGCGCACCACCGCGGGATTGCTGACCCCGCCGGTGGTCAGCTGCCCCTGGTGCCGGACTCTGGCCGCCGGCACGGCGAGGCAACGCCAGCCGCGCAGCTGCGCCCGCAGACTCAGGTCGAGGTCCTCGAGGTAGGTCTCGAAGTCCTCGTCGAAGCCGCCGACGTCGTCGAGGAGCTCGCGGCGGTAGACGGCGGCGGTGGCCGGTGCCCCGAGGACCTCACGGGGCTCGGAGTAGCCGTTGTTGCCGGCGGCCGTACCGTTACCGACCTGGAAAGGGAAGCAGGACAGTGACAGTCCGTCACCGAAGGAGTCGACGACGTCGGGATCGGCGCGGCGCACGACCAGGCTGGCGATGAATCCCACCTCCGGCCGCGCCGCGAATTCCCGGATCACGGTGGCCAGCCACTCCGGTTCCGGCTCGGCGTCGTTGTTGAGCACCGCGACGAAACGCCCGCGGGCCACGCTGATGCCACGGTTGACGGCGGCGGCGAAGCCCAGGGTCTCGTCGCTCTCGAGGGCGCAGACATCGGGCATCAGTTCGCGGGCGGCGCTTACCGAGTCGTCGCGCGAGCCGTTGTCGACCAACACCACCTCGAACCGGTCGCAGCTCTGAGCGTCGAGCGCCCGCAAGCAGCGCAGCAGAGCCTCGCGCTGATGATAGTTGGGGATGACCACCGACACTTCCACCGGATACTGGCGCGCGCGCTTCCGCCGCTGAACCCGGAGCCGACGCCAGCGCCGGTTCGCCTCCCGGACGGTCTCTTCGAGCTCTTCCGGGGTAAGGTGCCCGGAGTGAACCGCGGCCCGGCGGAAACCGTCGTAGTGGTCCGTGGACCGGTAAACCAGCAGGCCCCGCTCTTCCAACTCGCGATGGTAGCGGCTCCCGGGAAACGGCGTCGCGATGGTGAATTGCAGCGATTCCGGCGCCAACCGCAAGGCGAGATCGAGGGTCTCCTCGGCGGTCTCCCGGGACTCTCCGGGCAATCCGAACATGAAGGTGAGGTGGATCTTGATGCCCTTTTCCTGAGTCAACAGGATGTTGCGGATCGCCTTTTCGAGTTTCAGGCTTTTGTTGCAGCTTTTGATCAGTTGCTGGTTTCCACTTTCCACGCCGTACTTGACGGCCGCGAGTCCGGTCTCCGCGAGGGTGTCGAGTAGCTCTTCGTCCATCAGGTCGGCACGGCACATGGCTGCCCACGGCACGTTGATCCGCCGCGCTTTCAACTCCCGGCAAAGTTCGAGCACGTCTTTTTTGCGAATATTGAAGGTGTCGTCGTCGAAGTAGACGGATCGGAATCCCCATGCCCGTACCAGGGCCTCGAACTCATCGGCGACCAGCCGCGGATCCCGGTGGCGATAGCTGCGCCCTCCGTAGAGTATTTGCGGCCAGGCACAGAAGCTACAGCCGAACGGGCAGCCGCGGCTCGCCCACATCTGTACGGACGGCCGGGGAATGGACCCCGGCTCATCGTGGTAGAGCGACATATTGAAGCGATGGCGCGCCGGCCAGGGCAACTCGTCCAGCACCGCGAGGGGACGCCGGCCTCCGTCGATGAGCTCGCCTCCGGCATCGCGGTACAGAACCCCCGGTATCGGCGCGCTGAGGGGCTTTGAGCCGGACCAGGCAGAACAGAGCTCCCGAGCGGCCAGCTCGTATTCGCCCACGAGCACCGCGTCGACTTGCGGGTGTGCGCGCAGGAAATCCGGCCGATACATCGGCTCGTGCAGGCCGCAGAGGACCACTCGCCGGTCGAAACCCCGGCGCCGCAGCGAGGCGACCACTTCGAGATCCTGATCCAGGGAGATCGTGGATATTTCGAGTATCAGCACCTCGGGATCGAAGCGTTCGACTCTCTCGACGAACGAACTCAGGGGAAGCTTCTCGGCCAGGGCATCGACGCAGTCGATCTCAGGCCCGGCCCGTTCCAGAACGGCCGCCGCGTAGGCGAGCAGGAAGGGAAACGGCATGTACTCGTGCCGCTCCTCTTCGAAGTGGGGCCACCGTGATCCCGCACGCACGCCGTAGAGTTTCGGGCGGCTCCATGGAGGATTGGTGAGCTGGACCCTCATGTGGTTTCCTCCGCACCGAGGCCGTACTGCGCCCGGAGGTTCATACCCAAGTTATCACACGCCTCGAGGCAGGCGAACGGCTCGAAGTAGGGGTGGTCTTTGGGCAGCTCTTCGGCATGGCGGCAGAACTCCTGGTAGGGGGGGGAGTCCCATACCTGCGCAAACGGTTGCGCCGCGACGTTGCCGAGGGGAACGCGCGAGCCTTTGCAGCAGGCGAGCACGTTGCCCCGGTAGTCGATGCGGCTGTAGAGGCGACCGACGACACAGGGCAGATCGCGGACGATCGCCGCTTCGGTGGCTGCGACCGATTGCACAGCGCTTCGAACCCTCCGGAGGAAGGACCCCGCCCCGGTGAGCTCGAGCGTCGGAACCCGGAGCAAGCCCGTCCGGCCTTTGGGAAAACAGGCGTCTCGACGTGAACAGGCCGCACAGAGCTCCGGGTCCATGGAGAAGTGAAAGACCGGGGAACGCTGCGGCTCACCCGGATCGCTGGTATAACCCCGCGGGCATCGCAGCCGCTGCGGGCCGGCGAGGGAAAAGCCGGGCAGCCGGGCGATGCGCAAGAAGCGGCCGAACTCCCAGAGCTCCTGGCGAACGAGCGGCAGCGCATCCCGGCGCAGCGGGGGCTGACCGGACCAGCAATCGGAGTACTCGGGACGCGCCCTCAGGTTCGCGAATGCCCGCTCGAGCTCTCGAACCTCCTCGGCACCCAAACCCAGATCCTGGCCCCGGTGAGCGCTCAGGTCCATCAACTGAAACTCGATCTGGTCCGCGTCGACTGCGAGCGCGTGGTCGACCATGCTTTCGACGTTCGTCGCATTGAGTTGTGAAATCACATGATAGAGCTTGATCGCAGGTTTGCCGCCGGCATCACGCAACGCCGCCAGCGCCTTGAGATTTTCCGTCAATTGGGTGAAAAGTTCACTTTTCACGCCCGGATGAAGCCGCGCCCAGGTCTCCCGGTCACCGGCCCATACACTTACGGTCACGCGTTCGAGCCCGGCGTCGACCAACTCGCGGGAGCGGTGCGGGGTGAGAAGGCTGCCGTTGGTGACCAGCGTCGTCGACATTCCCAGGTCGGAGGCGCAGGCGACGATTTCCACGGCGTCGCGGTTGATCAGCGGCTCGCCGCTGCCGGAGAGCTGGACGTGGGAGGTTCCGAGGGAGGCCAGCTCGGCGAGCAGCTCGAGCAGTCGCGGGGTCGGCAGGGAGCCGGCCGCCTGGAGCTCCCGATGCCGGTCGTCGGGGAGCAGCGGTGAATGGCACCAGCAGCCGACGCAGCGCAGGTTGCAGGCGGCGGCAAGCTCGACCTCGACCGTCTCCGGACCCCGGGGCCGCCGGCCGCTGATCCGGTCGTGCCGAATCGGACCAGATTCGACCTCCACGCCCGCGTCCGAGGCCCGGAGCTCGGGCACGGCGATCGACCGGCGCAGCGCCTCCCCGGCAAACTCGCCGGCTCCGAGCTCGGCCAGCGCTCGGGCCGCTTTGTCGTCGTCGAGGTTGTGCTCGCGTACGGGAATTGCCAGCTCCCGCGCGAGCTCGAGCAGGCGCAGCGCCCGCTCGCGGCGGAGCTCGGGCGTGTTCGAGCCGTCGGCGCCGTACCAGCTTCGGTGCCAGGCTCCTGCCGGGAGGACGATTCCGAACTCAGCCGGCCGGCGATGTAACGCGGTTCCCTCGATGACGTGAAGCGTGTTGACGGATTTGATCGAATCGATCCAATCGGCGTTGCGCCGGATAAACTCCAGGGTTTGAACGAAGTCTTCCTCGGTCTCCCCCGGATGCCCCACGATCAGGAAGAGGGCGACGGCGATCCCGGCCTCATGGGTCCGCCTGATGACCGCCTCGGCCACGGAGGCGCTGAAAAGTCTCGACTTGCCCATCACCGCCAGCACGCGATCCGAGCCGCTCTCGATACCGTATTGAATCTCGATACATCCCGCCTTGCGCATGAGCTGCACGAGATCCGCCGTCATCACCCGCAGGGGAAGCGCCTGCCCACGCCAGTCGATCCCGATCCCTTTCCCGATCGCCAGCTCGCAGACGCGGCGAAGAAAGCGGACGTTTCCATTGAGCTCGGAGTCGCACACGGTGAAGCTCTTCACGCCACGATCGGCGTGCCAGCACAACTCGGCGACTACGTCCTGCGGCTCGCGGTGCCGGTAGGCGCCGGAAATTTCACATCCTTTGCAGAAGGTGCAGCGGCCGATGCAACCCCGGCTCCACTCGACGAGCACCGTCGAGCGTCCGTAGAGCTCGGGGGAGAACTTTGCGAAGCGCGGGTAGCGGATTCGCCGCAGATCTTCCCGCCACGGGCTGACGGGCATGCCGACGTCGGAGATCGGCACGAACCCCGGGGAGCCCTCCGGCGGCCGGCCCGCGGCGACTCTGTCGGCGATTTCGACGATCGGAGTCTCGCCCTCCCCGCTAACGAAGCCGACGACGTGGTCGCCGACCAACTCGGCGATCATTCGTCGCCGGTCGATCTCCAGGCAAGCCGGACCACCGAGCAGGATCGGCAACTCCGGGCGCCGGGAGCGGATCCTGCGGATGAGCGCCGCCGTACAAAGCTCTTTGGGGTCGACGACCGAGAGACCGACCAGCATCGGATGGCCTGAAACGATTTCATCGGCCAGGGCACCGAGGTGCGTGTCAAGCTCCCGCTCCACCCCGGCGAAGGCTTCCGGTACGCTCCAGAAGTTCTTGTTTTCGTAGTGCCAGAGGTGACGTAGCTGCGACTCGACGTGACGGAAGATCCCGGCATTCCCGTCGACGATTCGGCAGCTTCTTCCCGCCTCCGCCAGCGCCTCGGCGAGATAGCCCAGTCCCAGCGGAGGATTGGCGGTGCCCCAAGGCGGAGTGGTGGCGAGAACCACCTCGGCGCCGGCGCGGGCGAGGTCCCGGTAACGCCGGCGAATCGGCTCGCGGTGTCGGGCCACGTCGGCGACCTTTTCAACTCCCGGTGCCTCGGCGCGGATCCCGAGCTCGCGGGCATGCTCCAGGAGCTCGCCAAGGTATTTGGCCCTCAGGCTGGCGTTGCTACCCCGGCGATCGATCCATTCATGGGCCTCGCCTCCGGAAGGCCAGGAGATCCCGAAGCGGTTCGGCGCACTCATCACCTCGGACCCGGGTTCCGGGACGAACCGTTGCAGGTAGAGCTGGTCGATGGCCGCAGCCTGCTCAGCGAGCCATGCCGCGGTGCGGGCGCGGTCGGCCGGGGTCTCACCGGGTGCCCCCGTCACCACGACGAGCTCGGTCGCGATCGCCTGCCGGTGGGCGGCGCGCAGGATCCCGGCCACCGCGGTGGGCTCGACGGAGATCGACGTCGCCCGGCGGAGCGCTTTCGAGCCGGAGACGAGCTCGGCCCGGATGCGCTCTACCCCGGCGCTCGCCAGCCGCCCGGCCAGCTCTTCGGAAACGGCCGTACGCCCGTCCAACGGCAAGGTCCAACGCAGCGCCGGGCCGCATCGCTCGCAGAGCTCGAGCCACCGGGTCAAGGCCGCTTCATCCCCGTGGTCGGGGGCGAAATCCAACACCTCGACGGTGCCAACGTCGGCGGTGCGCAGGGCCCGCACGATCTCCTCCCCCGCGACGGTCAGATCGCGAGGGCGGTAGGGCCCCTCGAAGGCCACGACCCCGGACCCCACCGGCCGATCGGGTTGCCCCAGCGCCGTCCTCACCAGCATCACCGGCGGGTCCTGCGAGGCATCGACGAAGGCACCGCCGGGCAGGAAATCCCAATCGGGAAGGACGGGTGGAAACAGCGTCGGGGCCCTTGCGCCGCCGTCGGCGGCCAGCCACGATTCCAGAGCCGAGATCCAGGGCCGGGCCGGCATTCCCTGCAGGATGAGTCCGGCACCGAGGGCGTGCAGCCGCGAATGCCAGGCCGGATCTGCCGTCCCCCGGCCGAAAACCGCGAGCGGCAAGTGGGCGGCGAACCGTTCGAGCTCCTCGGTGAGGCGCGGAAGGGAAGTCGTGGTCCCGCCGTCGAGGTGGACGAGGAGACCGTCGCATTCGGCGAGCAGGGCCGCCGGCTGCGGTGCGGCCAGCCGGGCCGCGTCGATCGGGGCGACTTCAAGCTCTCCGGATTCTGCAAGCACGGCCGCGAGAAGCGCCTCCGTCCATCGCCGCCGATGCGCCCCGACTCCGCCCGGCCAGAGCTCCCGCGGGCGGATCAGGGCGAGCTTTCGCCGCGGCTTCGCCGCAGCCCGCTTCGCCGCGGGCAGGGAAACCTCTCGGGCTACGCGGTGATCGGGCACCCGGGCCATTTCACAATGATGACAGATCAGCTCCTGGCCGGCACCTGCTCCGCAAAGCGCCCGGCGGAAGGCACGGTAGCCCTCTCCGGTCCAGACCTCCGCGATGCTTTCCCGGTTGAGATTCCCCAGTACGTGGCGGGCCTGGTAGTCGTGGCAACACGGAATGACCCGGCCGTCCCACAGCACGTGCAGCATGTTCTCGGTCCAGACGCTGTGACAACCACAGATCGCCGGATGGTGGACCGCGGGCAGCCAGTCGTCGATGACCACGTTCCCGGCGCGGGTCACCGGCCGCTCGTGGACGGCCAACCGCCGCACCCCGGCCGACTCGACGGCGGAGCTCAGCTCCGCGAGCTCGTCGTCGCCGAGCACAGGCCCGGCCCGGGTTACCGAGACCTTGATGAAATCGCTACCCCGGGCGGAGATCGCTTGGCGTATTGCCGCCAGAAGCCTTTCGCGAATGCCCTCCCAGTCCTTGCGGCCGGTCAAACGGGCCACGGTTTCCGGCCACCAGGCGTTGATGCTCAGGTGGAGCTCATCCAACGGACCCGAAACCAGGCGCTCGGCCAGGCGACCATGCAACCGACTGCCGTTGGTGACCAGGAAAAGCCGCGCCCGCGGAAGGTAGGATCGGGCGAGCTCGATCCTCTCCGGCAGATGAGGATCGAGCAGCGGCTCGCTCATCAGGTAGGGCATGAAGGCGGCAAGCGTCGGGATGGCGGTGCAGTCGTGAAGGATCTTCTCGAAAAGCTCCTCCGCCATGATCTTCACCCCGCCCGGAGCCCGCTTCGACAGGGGACAGATGAGGCACCGGTAGTTGCAGCCGTGAACCGTCTGCACCATCACGCGCTTCAGCACAGGAGGCTCAGGCATTGCCGCTGCGCTCATCGAGTATTCGTTGCCATTCGCGATTGTGCATCAGGTTGTCGCAGCTCTTGATGCAGCCGATGCCGCGGAAGTACGGGTGGGTCAGCCGGGAGTCGTCGGCATGGCGGCGGAACTCCGTGTAGGGGGACGCTCTCCAGATCTCGCCGAATGGCGCATCGTGGAGGTTGCCCATCGGCAGGTTGACCGCCCGGCAGCACGGTACCACTGCACCGTCGGCCATGACCCGGACGAAATGCCACCCAACGAGGCAGGGGACCTCTTCCACTGCCCGGAGGTCGTAGTTCCCATGTTGGGGATCGTTTTCCTCAAGGCGCCGCAGGAATCCCTGCTCGTTGTCGAGCGCAATCCGGGGGCGGTACCGCGGGAAGAGCTCACGGGCCCGGGACAGGACCTCGGCGGCAGCCGCGGCGTCGAGCAGCAACCCGTCGGTACGATCCGCCACGGGATCGACGAGGGTGAAGTAGACGCGGGCGGCTCCGAGCAGACACGCCAGCTCGAGCATCGCTTCGAGCTCGTGGTGGTTCACGGCCGAGATGACGTTGGCGATCACCACTTCGGGACGCTGGTGACCGGCCAGGCGCGCCTCCCGCACCGCGTCGAGGGCGGCGACGATTCGCTTGAAGGTATTTTGCGTCTTGTTCGGATGGAGCCGGGCATAGCTCTGGGGCGTTGCACTCCAGAGGCTGACCGTCAACTCCTCGACCGCCTCCAGGGTGGCGGGCGCAAGCTGCCGCAGGTACGTCCCATTGGTGGTGACCGCGCAGCGGATCCCCGCTTGCGCCGTCAGCCCGACCAGTTCCTCGAAGTCGGGGTGAAGCATCGGTTCCCCGCCGCCGGAGAAGCGCAGGATTTCACATCCCATGCGTCCCAGCTCGGCGATGAGCCGCTTCACCACCACCCCGGGCAATTCCTGGCCGTACCAGTCGCGGCTGGGGGCCTTGTCGCGCAACAGCGGTGAACGGGTCCAGCAGGCGAGGCAGTTGTTGTTGCAGCGGTTGGTGAGATCGACGACTGCCTGCTGCGGCCCGGTTTGCGGGGAGGGCTCCCGCCCGGCCATCTCCTCCAGCCGCCGCTCGCCCAGGCTCATTGCGCCGTCTCCCCGGCAAGGTGGTGCGCGGCCCGTTTCAGGATGCGCCGCCGCAGCGGACCCAGGGCCTGAAGTCTGCCGTAGGTGTGGAGGTTGCGGCCGATGTCGTCACAGGACTTCACGCACCCGCAAGCGACGCTGGGATCATTGCCGATCTGGCGAAAAAACGGATCATCCTTGCGCAGCACGTTGGTGTGCCGGCGGAAGGAGCGCTGCAGATGTCCGTTCCAGATCTCGGTAAACGACTGGTTGAGGATGTTGCCCACCGGGATCTTGTGTGCCTTGAGGCACGCGTTGACGTTTCCGTCAGGGAGAATACGGGAAAACGACCAACCGATGGTACAGGGGACGGAGTGAATGATGTCGCTGTCATGGTAGCCCTGCGAGGAGTCCACGTTGCGCAGCCGGCGCTCAAAGAGCTCCGCATTGAAGAGCTCGGGGCCGTCACCGGCAAGCTCTCTGACCTGCTCGAACAAGCGCAGCGCTTCGCGGCGCTCGGTCTCGTCAAGCAGCAGGCATTCCGTGGCTTCCGGCATGGTGTCGACGAGCGTGAGCTCGAGCGACTCGCAGCCGGTCTCACGAGCAAATCGTACCATCTCGGGAAGCTCCGAGTAATTCAGGCACGAGATGACCTGGTAGACTTTGACGAAAGGCTTTTTCTCCTTGACGGAGTTGAGATGCCGGAGGCAATCGCGAATCTCCTCGAAGGTCTCTTCCGTCTTGTTGGGGTGAACCAGCGCGTAGACCGGGGCGGTTGCGGCCCAGATGCTGACCGTCAGATGATCGACGCCGAGCTCCGCCATCTCCCGGGCGCGCTCGCGATCCACCAACGTAAAGCTGGTATTGATGTAAAGGGTAAAGCCGTGCCCCTTGGCCAGACGGATGATCTCCATGATCTGTGGGTGCATGAACGGCTCACCGCCACCCGCGATGTAGATCTCGCGCGTTCCGAGGCGGTGGAGCTCGTCGAGAAGCTGTTCGATCGCCGGCAGGGGAAGATGCTGGCGCTTGACCTCGGGACTCATCCGGCGATCGCCCAACATCGGCGAGTTGCACCAGCACGCGATGCAGTCGTTGATGCAGTTGTTGGTGACGTCGAGCTGGACCAGTGCCGGGCCCCGGAAGGCTCGATCGCCGTTGAGGACGGCGGCGAGATCGAGGTTTCTTTCGGCGAACCTGCGGATCCGGCCCGGCCACCAGGCAGGGAGCCCGCGGGCGGGGCCGCCGGGCGGGCGGGAGACTTGCTCGGGGAGGGGCAAGCGCGCTTTGAACGCCCGCCGCCGGCCGCCGGCGCGCAGCGCCACCGCCATCTCGTAGGCCGCCGCCAGGGAGCGGGCCGAGGCCGCCCAGTTGTAGGTCTCCTCGGCCCGCTGGCGGGCCGTGGTCTCCAGACGGCGGCGCAGCTCTGACGACTTGAGTACCCGGCATACGGCGTGGGCCAGAGCGTGGATGTCGCCCGCCCGGTAGAGCAGACCCGCTCCGTCGCGCAGCATCACCGCCACCTCGCCCATCTCGGTGGCCACGATGGCTTTTCCCATCGCCAGGTACTCGACCACCTTCAACGGACTCTTGCACCGGGTCTGCGGATTGTCGTCGAAACAGGCCACCGCCACGTCCGCCGCCGCCATATAGGAAGGAACCTCCTCATGAGGCACCGGGCCGGTGTAGACCACGGCGTCGTTGATGGCCAGCCGTTCTCCAAGGGCATGGAGCTCACCGAAGCGGTCGCCCCCGCCGACGACCAGCAGTGTTGCCGCCGGGTGGCTGCGCCTGACGTGCAAGAACGCCTCCATCAAATGCTCGAGGTACTGCGCGCCGTGGAGCTGCCCCAGGTACAGGACGACGGGGCCGTCGAGATCATGGCGTTCGCGGATCGGCCGCCCATCGACCTGAGGATGGAAGCGGCTGGTGTCGGCTCCTACCGGCACTTTGACGATGAGCTCGGGGGGAAACCCCAGACCAATGCACAGCTCCCGCAATGCCTCACTGGCCACGGATAGGGTATCTACCAGAGACGGAAGGGCCCGCTCGATACGGTTCAGCTGCCGTCCGACGGTGCGATTCATGGGACGGTAGTTGTAGATCTCATACTCCCAATCGTCCCAGTCGTAATGGACCGGCAGGCCCAGCGCATAGGCTGCTTCGACGGCGGGCAGAGCAGCGTACGGCAGGCACTTTTGAAAATGGATCAGGTCGGCCCATGAAGCCAGCTCGCGTACCTGTTTTGTTTTTTTGAACAAAGTTCTGCTGTACCGTACCAGGGGGACGGTCACGACCTCCGTACCGGGCAGCTTTTCCACCGGTCCGGGATCGCCGAGGGCGTGGTAGACGACGGCCACTTCATGCCCCCGTTTGCACAGCTCCGTCGCCAGGTAAGTGATCCTCACCGTCCACGGCTCCAGGTCGGAGTGCAGGTCGTGAGGATGGATCATGAGGATGCGCACGGCTCTCTCCTACATCCCCGGGAAGATCCGGCGCTTGCAGAGGCGCTGCCAGATACCCAGGTAACACCTGATAAGCAGGTAGTCCAGGTGCAGCCAGGCCAGTTTGGCGCGGAGCCGCAAGCCACGGCGGAAGCGCCGTGGGCGTGCCGCGGCCACCAACCCCGCCATCTGGCGCGCTGCGACGACGCTTTCCAGTCGGGCGAGCTGATCGTGGTGGGCTTGCCGCTCGGCGGCTCGCTCGCATTCGAGGCGGACCCGCTCGCGGCGCGTCTGATCTTCGCGCTCCTGCGCTTCCCGGCGCAGCTTCAGGCCCTCTTGCTGAGCGCGTTCGAGGCGGACCAGCTCGCGGCGCGTCTGATCCTCGCGCTCCTGCGCTTCCCGGCGCAGCTTCAGGCCCTCTTGCTGGACGCGCTCCAGTTCGCGCCGCAGATCGGCCGACCCCGCCTCGATCTTGCCGGCGTGGAGGTCTTTTTCGCGCAGCTCCTGCTCGAGCATTCCGATCCGGTGCTCCCGCCCGGCACGCTCCTTTTCCAGCTGCTGGACGAGCTCGGCTGCCGCCGCTTCGCGCCCGGCCAGCTCCGCGCGCAGGGCCGACAGCTTCTCCTCGCCCGCTTCGAGCTCCCGGCGCAACCGCACCAGCTCATCGTGCCCGCTCTTGCGGTCGAGCGTGCGCAAGCGCTGCGCCACCCCGCGCTGCTGGCTCTTGCGCGGGCCGGCGAGCACGGCGCTGATCGCTTCCCCGCACCGTTTCAGGGAGAGCGCTTCGAGCTCCCGCAACGCGCTGAGGGCTCTGGCTGCGGTTTCGCGCGAGCGCACGGCCTCCTCGTCAACGGCAAGGACCTCGGTCGCGACCGCTCCCGGACGAGAGACGTCGACCAGCCAGCCGCAGGCCGACCGGGAGATCAGCTCCGCCAGCTCGGCGTGGGAGGGATAGAGGACCGGAAGCCCCAGGGCCAGAAACTCGAGCGTCCGGGTGGTGACTGCGAGCTCGCGTTCTGAATTCCAGCCAAACAGATCAAGCGCAATATCGTATCTTCGCGCCTGGCGGCGGAACTGGGAGTGAGCAAGCCGACCGGAGATGCGAATCCGGCCTTCTGCTCTGAGCCTCTCCAGCCCCGGGCCGGAGCCGGCCCGGGCGATCACCTGAACGCAATCCCTGCGACCTAGGGGGTCGTCGACATAGAAGTGGACCTCATCATCAGGCCGCTCGGCAAGCGCGTTGAGAAACTCCGGGAGCCAACCCGAGAGGTCGATCCACGGCCACAGGTTGCCCGCATACAGATACCGCAGGCCTTGGTCGTGCCGAGGCCGTGGGACGCTCCGTGAAGGGGGGATCGACAGCGGCAGGTGAACGACCTCGCACTCATCCCAGGTGCTCCCCCCTATCGCGTGCCAACCACGGAAGTAGAGACGCTGGCGCATCCCGGCGCAGGTCACCAGATCCGCCTTTTCGAAGGCGAAGAGCTTGGCGATGACGTCGTGGTCATACCGCTGCGGGCTATCGACGCCTCCCGCCCATCGAAAGGCGTTCTCGGCGAGCAGGCTGCCGTGGAGATCGAGCCACAGAGGACAAGACAGGGGCCGGAGCAGCGACGCCAGGTGCCATTGTTCGCAAACAACCACGTCAGGCCGTAGACGTTCCACGATTTCCGACGGGTCGTCGGCAGGATGGGCGGCCTCCGGATGGTCATCGCCCCCCGGATCATGTGCCAGACCTTCCACCGGCATCGAGACCACGACGTCGTGTCCGATTCTCCGCAGATGCCGGCTCAGCTGACGCACCCGCAGCACCCCACCATTCACCGGGTGCCCGGGTAGGTCACAATCGACGGTAAGCAACAGAATCCGCGCCATTCAGCGTCCCATCAGCAAACGGCCGGGGAGAGCTCTTCGCTGGGTAAGGCCCAGTAGTTCAAGAATGGTCGGCGCGATGTCGAGCGCATCGGCCTGACCCCGGCGGCCACTGCCTGAACCAAAAGCGGGTCCGACGGCGAGACAGACTCCCTCAGGAGAATGAACTCCGGTATGCCCTTCGGCGTTGGCGCCCACGATCGCCGGGGCGTAGAACTCCCGTCCTCCCCAGGTCGCCACCCTGTACCCGGCCATCTCGACGACCGCGTCCGGCGGGCTGATACGCCGCTGAGACCCGTGGTCCCAGGCGATGGGATGAACTCGGATCTCTCCTCGTTCACCGAGTATTGACGACACCAAATCCTCCACGTCGCCCAGCAGCGACGCCGACTCCCTTCGTTGATCCACCACGCCCTGTGGATCCCGGCCCCGCAAGTTTATCACCAGATTGCCGTACAGGCCAAAGGCCACACAGCGGGTACGCGGCCAGTCGACGGCGTCGAACCACAAGGCCCGGGGTGGCAGACTCCACCACCCGTCCGGTCGCTCCGCGACGCTGCGGGTGTGTACCCACCGTTGACGGACCTTAGCCAGAAGCGTCCGGCACCGAGATCGATCCAGCACCAGGAGACCGGCATCCGACAGCACCTTGTTCAAACAGATCTCCGCCTCGAGCCTCTGGAATCCATGGTCCGAGATGAGCAAGAGCTCGTCCTCGGGCCGCAGCCGGTCCAGGTAGTCGCCGAGGACGGCGTCCAGTGCCTCGTAGGCCGTGGTGACCTCTTCTGTCGGAGGATCCCGCCACGCGACGTGCTGTACCCGGTCGGCAATGACGTAGACACAGATGAACAGCTCCGGATCGGCTTTCTCGACCAGACTCATCGCCAGCCGGTGACGCGCGCGGTGCATCTTCCACAGGTTGGTGAAAAACACCTTCCGCTCGGCAAACCAGTGGGACATGGCATCGACGGTGTAGCAGGGCGAGCGCGCCAGAACCGTCGCCAGCGCTGCGCGGGGCGACACCGCGCCGGGGAGGTCGGGAGCATCCATTCCGGAAACCATGATGCCGTTCACCGGTGTCGCCGGGTAGGTCATCGGAACGTTCAGCACCACCACCCTGCGCCCGCGCTCGCTCGCGAGCGTCCAGATCATCTCCGCCTGCCGGTCCGTCGCCGAGCACAAACGGAAGCGGTATCGGCCGGCCTCCCGGGCGGTGAAATCGAATACACCGTGCTCTCTCGGCGGCACGCCGGAGAATAGCGTCGACCACGCCGCCGGAGTTACCGGCGGCGTGGTGCTGCGGAGGACCCACGACGCGCCGGCGGTGATCGCCTCCCCGAAGTGCGGGAGCTTTCCCTGCTCCATCAGTACATCGACCACGGACCAATCCAGTCCGTCCATCCCGATGACGATCAGGCGCTTGCCGTCACTCATTCCGATAGGTCCAACGGTGCCGGGTCGCGACGATTCCGCCGCCGTCTTGCCGTTTTTGCGATACCCGCAGGACGAACGCATTTTCCAGGTAGTGGTAGGCACGCTCAGCGATGAAACTGCGGTATTCGTCGGGCCAGAGGCCGACGCTTACGAAGTACTCTCCCTCGGCGAGGGGAAGGCTCTCGTAAGTAAGCCTCAACTCGCCCCGCCCTTGGAATCTCCCCAGGTCGATCCCATGTCTGAACGTGTTCGATCCCATGACGAACAGGCCGTCCGCGCGGTGGAATTGCACGCGGCACATGGGAGAATCCACCGCTTCGGGCCCTGAGAAAACGATTTCTATGGTCAACGGCGAAAGAGCACACGCCTCGCGGACGTCCTCACCCTCGTCGTTCAGCAATCGAACCGCCTCGATACGGATCTCTCCCGAGCTCTCGGCCAGCGGCGTGAGCGCTTTCAGCGGATTCCGGCGGATGACGTCGTCCTGCGCCGTGATTCGCATGAGGTCTTTCTCGTTGCGTTGCCAGAAGGCGCGGAAAACCTCGTCGGCCGGGCCGTCGATCGCGACCTTGCCCTGCTCAAGGAGGATGACGCGCTCACACAGGGCGGCCACCTGATGGTAGTCGTGACTCGCCAGGATCATGGTGCCACCCTCTTTGGTGAATCGACGGATTTCGTTCGCACACTTTCTCTGGAAGACCGGGTCACCGACCGACATGATCTCATCGACCAGGAGAACGTCCACGTCCAGGAGGATCACGCCGGCGAAGGCGAGCCGCATGATCATGCCTGAGGAGTAGGTTCGCACCGGTTGCTCAAGGAAGCCGTCCAGCTCCGAAAATGCGCAGGCCTTCTCCAGCACTTCCGGCAGTCTCGCCGGAGCCAGTCCCTGCAAGATCAGCAAGTTCCTCAGATTCTCCGCGCCACTGGCATCCAGCTCGATCCCTCCGGTCGGTTCGATCAGGGCCGCCTTCTCGCCCGTCACCTCGACCGCACCTTCGTCCGGGTTCAGAACTCCGGCCAGCATCCGCAGCAGCGTGGTTTTACCCGAGCCGTTACGACCGATCACGCCGACGCATTCGCCCTGAGTCACTTCGCAGGAGACCCCGGCGAGCGCCTCGAGTGAGCACCGTTCCCCAGCCGTACGGTAGATTTTGCGCAAGTTTTCGGCGCGGATTATCGTCATAGTGAGTCCACAATTTTGCTCGCCTTCGCCCACGTCGCAAGAAAACCCGCCACGCAAGAGACGATGGCAGCCGCAGACGCAACCACCAACGATCCCACGTCTACCTCACGGGACGGAATCCATACCCACTGAAAGCATTCTACAACGTGGGTCATGGGATTCAGGGCGCTGATGAATCGGAGGTTATCGGGAAGAGCGGATCGGGGATAGACCACCGGCGTCGAGAAGAACCACAGCAGCAGAAGATGGGGGAGGACGTGTTGGATCCGACGTTCCAGCGACGCAGCGACGGCGACGAGCCATGAGATGCCCAGCGCCCCGATCAGGATGCCTGGAACAAACAGAGGAAGGGCCAGCAGGCGCCACGTGAGCTCACCGCATATCCACAGTCTCGCCATCGTCAGCAGAACCACGCCGGAGGCGAGCACCAGTGCGCGAATCCCCATCCCCCCCAAAGCGTAGCTCCACAAGGGTATCTTGAATCTCAGGATATATGGGCGATGATCGTTGAAGAGATTGGCGGACATCAAGGCGCTGTCCTGAATCAGGGACCAGACCAGGATTGCGGAATAGACCGAGAGCCCGTAGATCAAACGATCGTGCTCATCGTTCATCCGCGGAAACAATCTCGAGAATGCGAAAAAAATGACGATACCGAAAAGAACCTGGCCCCCTACCGGTGCCAACCACCACCAACGCCATTGACGAAACTGACGGTAGAGGGCGACGCGAGCCAGGACCAGGGACTTTGCGAGGTCGGTCCGGTCCAACAGGCCACCAAAAGCCGCGATCAGACGCTTGGTCATCCGATAAACTCCCCCGGGGTAGAATCAGGAGTGCCCGCTTGTCGGGCGTCGCCGCGAATCGGCCTTTCCGTCATCTCCCGGACTTCACTCGGTCGGAGGATGCTCGCGTAAAAATGAAGCATGCTCGAGGTGACTGCTCCCGGAGAGAAGCGTCCCTCCGGAAAACCCTGAGCCCGCTTTTCGCCCGCGAGGATCCTTCTGACCGTGGCGACCAGTGAGTCCGGTCTTGCGAGATCGAAGGTGTGGACGCAGCCATCGAGAATGGTGGCGGTGAGATGGTGTCGTGGAACGATCGCCTCGCAGCCCGCGCTGAGGGCTTCGGTGGTCACCAGACCAAAGTTCTCCCGGTGACTCGGAAGCAGGTGAGCGACGGCGTTTTCCATGACCGCACGCACTCCCGCACGATCCATCGGCCCAAGATAGTGACAGTTCGGGTGGTGGGCGAGCAGGCGCCGGAAGCGCACTCCGTAAAGCTGTCTTTTGGGATTGACGGCGCCCACGAAAAGGATGCGCACCAAACGATCGAGCCCCGAACGCATCAGCCAGATCTGCCCCTTCAGTGGCTCGATGCGTCCCACGACCGCCACGTACGGCCTGAGTGCCGTCAGTCTCGGTGCGCAGCCGCTGGCTGCCGGCGGTAGACGAGTGGGTGGGGGAATCACGGTGGCGGGTCCGCCAAATCCCGGGTATTCGCGATCGAAGGTTTCTTTCTCCGCTGGCGAATGGAAAACGAGCCCATCGACCCGGGACCGCACCGCGGCAAGAGCAGCACCGGGAACCCAATAGCGTGACGGCCGGCGCGAGAACCGCATGAGGTTTCCAACCGCCTGGAGGTACCGCTGGAAGGCTCCGGCAATTCCGTGACTCCGGCTTGTGCCCGGACAATAGATCGGCGAAAGAATCACTTTAGCCTGAGGGAAGTTCCCATTCCTCCGGAGGATTTCCGCGAGCTCGGCGGCCCGGACAATATTGAACAGATGCACCACGTTCCAGGGCCCGGCGTTTCGTTGACCCAAGCCCGCAACCTCAGCGAAGTGGCCGCGGTCAACCAGCTCATCACGGAGAATGGAGGCCTCGACCAGATCGCCGCCGGGGCTTTCGCGCGCATCCTCTCTGAGGTAATAGAGGACGCTGAGCTGCCCGGCCTGGTTCTTCACGATCAATCCCACGTTCCGTCCCTTCGTTTGCGGTTCCGGCCCTTCACCCCGAAGTCTGGCCGAGAACAGACTCCGGGTCAACCCCTGGCACCGGCTCCGGGACCCGCGCCAGATTCCGATACAACCCCGCAAGCCGTGCCGCGTGTTCGATGGGCGAGACGATTCCAGGAGCCTGATCGGAGCCGGCAAAGCGAGCCGCGCGCAAAACGGCCGCCGCCAGCTCGTCGGGCTTGCCCGGCTCGAACAGCTGAACCTGGCCGGGGAAACGGGCCGCCAGCTCGACCAGGCCGCCGAGGCGGCTGCCGACGACGGCGAGGCCCTTGGCGAGCGCTTCGAGAGCTACCAGGGGACCCGTCTCTCGCCACAAGGAGGGCACGACGAGCACGTCCAACTCATCGAGCACGCGCATGATCTCCTCGGGTTCAAACGGTCCCCGGAACCGCATCCACCCACCACTTGTTTCCCTCAACCGGGACACGTACCCGGGATCCACCTCGAGGTCCCCGAACACCTCGAGCGTGTACCCGCGCGGGCCCAGGAGATGCGCAGCCATCGCCAGAACGTCCAGGCCCTTGTGCCGGCGAAGGGAACCGATGAAGCCGAGCCGCGCCGGCTGATCTCCGTCCCGCCGGAGCTGCCGGCGTCGCTCGCACGCAGGGACCGGGTAGGCGAAGACCTCGGCCGGCAACGCCACGAGTTCGAGAGCTTCTCTGAGGACGCCGGCGGCGAAGGGTGAAGCAACGATGACGGCGTCTGACGAGAGCACCGCGCGGCGGTAGCGCTGCTGGCGCATTCTGATGACAGGCGCCCACAAGAGACGCCGTACCAGGGCGAGCCTCCGATGGGCTGCCAGGCACCGGGAGCACCGTCTGCCGCCGGGCGAACCCGGGCACGGCTCCCCCCAGGCGTCGGTCAGGGTAATGCGGTGGCAGGCGAACCAGAAGTCGTGCACCGTGGTCACCACGGGTAGGCCCAGCGAACGGGCGTGCAGCGGCAGCCGATAGTCATGGAACATCATCTGATGGACATGGATCAGATCCGGCCGCCACTCGCCGATGGCTGCCATGGCGTCGGCGAGTGCGCTCCGCGATTTGAAGGAGCGAATTGCTCCTCTGACCCCTCCTACCTTCCGGGGCATCGCTACCCGGAACACAGGCAGCCCCCCGTGCCTCAAAGAAACCCTCCCCGCGTCGCTCTCCGCTGCGAGAGGCAGGAGCAGTGCGGATTCCCAACCGGCCTGCGCCATGGCAGGAAACAGGCGGAGCAGATAGGTTTCGACACCACCGCGGCTGAGCGGATGGGCCGCATGAGCGACGTGAAGCACACGGGGAGTTTTCAAGGCCCTCCTCAGCATATCACACCGTGAGACCCGGGCCACTACGAGTCGATCGCTCATTGGGAACCAGGAGGTTGGGTGAGTTTTCCAATCCTTCGTTGAGAAGGAGGTCCAAGATGCTCAGTCGGCTCAGGAATGGCGGACGGAAAAGCTGCTGATATCTCGGATAATCCGAATAATTCATCCAGCAGACCGCTATACCTTTTTCGTGGAACTGACTTTCATCCAGATAGGTCTTTGCGGCCGGACCGGAAAGGTACTCAGTGGCCCCCAGCCGTTCGCATAAATCAACGAGTCTTTCAACCCTTCCGCCGCACACCTCATAATCGGTCGATCGAGATATGTGTGTGCCGATACCCAGGAGCTTGCAGAGCTCCCTCAGGAAGAATTCATTCACGCAGCTCAGGAACCTTTCCCCTTCAACTTGCTCATAGAGATCTCGCAGCGCTGGAAAGACTTCGTCGAAAAAAGCCGCCCTGGCGTAGTAGGTCCGGAGCGTTTTTCGGTGCTTGGCGGTCCATCTTCGGTCACAGATTTCGACCTCGGAAATCGTCTGGCCGAAGCGGCCTTTGGAGGAGACGGGAATCGTCAGCCAACAGAAACCGGTATCGGTCTTGATGCGATTGCGATTCCGCCAATCGTTCTTGGTATATTGAACGTCATCATAGAGCACGAACTCGTCACTTTGTCTGATCAGGTCAAAATAACCTCTCCAGGGAACGTACGCGGACTGGAGGATTGCTACCGTCTTCGTTGACATCGTGCCGGGGTTTTCTCCACGGGCTCGGTTTTCCCAACTAGGCGCCGCCGGCAACAGGGGGCCGGGACCGGCTCTGCGAGCAACAGGCGGCCGTACCCAGTTTCCGGAACATCTTCCAGGCGCCGAGGAGGCGTTTCCGAATCGAGTAGCGGCTGCATCGGTCATCCCACGTGAGCCATGGCCCCGCGATCTCCAGCGGCTCCTGACTGAGAACCGCGAGACCCTCGTAGAACGTTCCGTTCGCCCACCGAGCCAAGTCGTTGCTCCGAGCGGCCGAGGTGGGAACGGCCTTGATCGGGCTGGTAGGATCGTCCAGGGAGACTCCTGCCCACCGCCGGAAGAGGCGACGAATCAGGGGTTGCAGTCCCGCCCTGCATCGTCTATCTTCGAAGAACGAGCTCGGCCGGGCGACGTTGATCAGGTCGTGCTTCGGGTCGATCGCTTCGGCGATCTTGTCGAGGGTCAGACTCCAATGCCGGAGATCGTCGTCGAGGAACACCGTCCAATCGGCGTGACAACGTCGGAAGCCGCGATACGCCGCCAGGGATTGTCCCTGGTTGCTGAGGTTGACCAGCACCACCAGCTCCAGCCTGCCCAGCGTGAGACTTCCCTCGCGGACGGCGCAATGAGGTGAACCGTCATCGACGATCACCAGCTGCACACGGCCAATGCGCCGGTGGCTCCACCGCAGGAGGTCGCGGACTCCGAACCACAGCGCCGCACCGCTCTGATACGCTGGGACAACCACGGCCAGGGTGATCACGGACTCCATAGGATCAGATGATACGACGTTTTTCATGGGCAGGTCTTCTGGTGCTCGTCGCCGGCGTGGTCTTGCTGGCGTCTCGGAGGGCCCCGGCGAACGTCACCGACGAGGGTTACCTCCTCCACGGCATCCACCGGGTCCAAAGCGGCCAGTTGCCTGGGGCCGACTTCCACGCCTACATGCCTCTGCGCTACTGGCTCGGTGCGGCGGTGGCGGCGCACCAGCCCATGGAGTTGCTCGAACTTCGCAATCTCGAGCTCGTGATCCTGGTGGCCTCGCTGCTGCTCCTCTGGAGCTCGGTGCCCGCCAGCTCGCGGTGCCCCCGGGCGGTGCTGATCGCCGCGAGCGCGGTTTTTCTGTACGCTCCGGGGCCCTGGCACAAGTCCCTGGAGCTGGCGGCCACATTGGGCGTGGCGGCGGCCGGAGCTCGAGCGCTGGGCAGCCCCGCCGATCGCAGTGGCTGGACCCTGGCGTTCGGGTTCACCTGCGGCCTGGCGTTCGGCGTGCGTATGGAGCTCGGCCTCGCCCTTTGCGCCGTCGGCGCCCTGAGCGCCGGCCTCAGGGGGGCGAAGGGCATCCTCACCTTCCTGGCCGGATCCTCTGCTCTGGTCCTCGTCCTCAGCTCGCCGTTCGCCGCCGCCGGCCGTTTGCGCGACGCCTTGGGGTTTTATGGGCGCGAGCTGATTTCTTCGCTGGGTGGCACCGGCGGCGGTACGAACCCCTTCCTCACCGGAACGAGCCCCGGCGGCAGCGAGCTCACGATCCGGTGGATCTTCATCGCCGCGGTCCTGGCTACCCTCGGCGTGGTCACGGCGGTAGCCGTCGATGCGGTTCGAAGGCGCTGCGGGCGCCGCCAGGCCGTGTTTCTGGTTGCAGTTGCCGTGGTCCGGCTGGCACCGCTGTGCCACGGCTTTGATGCCAGCCATCTGCTCCAAGGACTTCCTACGGCGTACGTGGCTTGCGCGGCGGCCCGACGGGGACGTCTTCGGCTCCTCTGTCTCAGCGTGCTCATCCTGGTTCACCTGGCTGTCGGGATCAGCACCGGCGACAGCTACTACACCGGCCGCTGGCGTGCGCCACCCGGGTTCGAGGTACCGAGAACCGGGGTGCTGGCCGGGATCCGCACGCCTCCGTGGCAGCTGGAGCTTGCCGGGGAACTGAGCCAGCTGCTCAAGCCGCCCGGGTCGCGCGCGAGAACCCTGGTTGCGGTCCCTTACGGCCCTCTGTTTATCTGCCTCAGTGAGGCGGTCAATCCCACTGGGTCTGATATCTTCTTCCCCGGGTTCGACAGTGCACGGGAGCTTGCCAGAGCCCTGCGCGGTGAGCAGAGCAGCATGCCTTGCCCATCATGGGTCCTCCTCGACGGCGGCGTTGTCGATCATCGCGAATCTCCGGATCTGCGTGGGGATGTCTTCGGACTTGGAAAGGCCATCGATGAACACTGCGATCTCACCCGAAGCATCGGACACTGGCGAATCTACCGTCACCGGAACCCCGCCTCGACCGGAGACCAATCCGGCTGAAGCTGGGGGACGCAAGCCCCTACCACCAAAGCTCGAAGAATCCCCGCTGTGGATTCTGTTGCTCCTCAACCCCCTGCTTGTCCTCACGTTCCTGACCGATCCCGCGCCGGCTCGCTGGCTGCTGGTGGCGTTGGCGCTGCTGGTGGCGCTGCTCGGCTCGCCGCGGCTGAGCAACGAGTTCCGGCGGCCTGGTCCGGAGCTCTGGCCGCTGGCCGGCCTGGTCGCGGTAATACTACTTCACCTGGGATCCGGCGCACCGAATGCGGAGGCGGTGCGTTGGTTGGCCCATGTGGTTACGGGGGGGGCGGCGTACCTGTACGTTCGCACCCTGGATCAGAGCAGGCAAAGACGCGGCATGGCCCTGATGGTATGCGCCGGTGCCCTCATCGGTGCTTATGCCATCCTGCAGGCTGTCGGCCTCGATTTTCTGCACTACCGGGCGGAGAGCTGGATGTATCGAGTGGTGACGACCTTTGGACATCGCAACTTCACAGCGGTCTTCCTGGTCGTTTCCCTCTTCGTCGGTCTCGAGGTGGGCCGGTCGCTCAAGGGAAGAGCCGAGTGGCTGACCCTGCTCCAGGTTGGATTCATCTACGCCGGTCTGTTCGCGACCGGCTCGCGGCTTCCCATCCTCCTGGCGACTCTGGGCCTGCTGGGATATTTCCTCACCACGACCAGGCCGCGTCGCCGCGTCGCCACCGCCGTCGTCGTCTTGCTGGCGGGGTGGCTGGCCCTGATCGCCTTCCGAGGCGAGCTTGGCCTGGTCGTGACGAGAACCGAGACGTTTCGCCTCCGTGCGGATCTCTATCGGGCGACGCAGCCTCTGCTGCTCGAACAGCCGGTTGTGGGGCTCGGTCCGGGTGCCTTCGCCCGCAGGATCCCGGCTCAGCTCGCCGCCGCGTCCGAGCGCCCATCTCACCTCGTCTTTCTCCACGCCCACATGCTGCCGATGGAGATCCTCATCGAGATGGGGACGGTGGGCCTCGTGTCCTGTCTTCTGTTTCTGGTCCCGCTCTACCGGGGTCTCCTGCGGAAATGGACCTCATGCCCTGTGTGGCTGGTGGGGGCCCACCTGAGCTGGCTGGCTACCAATCTCTACGGGGTGAACTTCTTCACCTATGCAGGCTGGGTCACCCTGTGGCCGGTGCTGGCGTTCATGCGTTCAGCAACGGAGCCCACGACCACGGAGGGGCCGCCTATCGAGGCCGCTGAACGCCGGTGGATCGGCCAACTGGTGGTCATCCTGCCACTTCTCATCACCTGCTTTGTCCTGTCGCTCATGGCAACTTCCAGCTACCTGTCGAAGAGGGCGCTGCGCCTGGCGGGCTCCGGGAGGCCGGAATTGGCAGTCACCTTTTACGATGCTGCGAGTGAAGTCTGGCCGCTGCCTCTGCAGGAGCGTTATCGCGCGGCAATCGCGTACCTGTCGGCGGGAAGGCCGGAAAGCGGTGTGTCACAACTACTGGAATTGGAACAGCAAGCGCCGGCGTTTTCCGCCGTCCGCTACAACCTGGCGACAGGTATGGCGGAGATGGGTCGTTACTCTGAGGCCGTTGAATGGATCGCAAAGCATCTGGAGGCCTATCCGGCCGATCGGCGGGCCATCTGGTTGCAGGCCGTGCTCCGGAAGCGGCACCTTGCGGCCGAACCGCCCCAGCCGCAGTCAGAGACCGTGCCTCGGAAAGGCGCCCGCGGTGATCCTGGCGATGATTGAGTCGACGCAGCAAGGGATCGAGAAAAGCGCCATCGCCGGGTCCCGGTGCCGCACCAGGCTACTCCACACCGAGACGGGCAACCACCGAACGGCATGCCAGAGGGCTCTTGCGTAGTCTGGGTTGTTGTGCCACCGGCAAACTCGGCTGTAGTGGAAGCTGTGCTTCCAGATCATTTGAAGTAGTGACTTGACCGAATCCCGCCGCAGGTGCCTGACTACCAGACCGGGTTCATGCCGTATGCGCCAACGGGCAGCTCTTGCTCGAAGCGACAGGTCTACGTCTTCTGCGTGTGAGACCAGGCGTTCATCGAAGCCTCCCAGATCGCGCACGACATCCCGTCGCCAGGCGCAGCACAAGCCATAGGCGAGATCCACTTCCCCAGGTCGCGTACCGTGGTCCTGTCTCCAGAACCAGCTCCGCCATCGGTTCGGCAGACCCTCCGTGCATGGCTCGACGACATGCCCGGTCACGGCCGCAACGGTGTCGGCGAGGACCGCATCCATGAGTCGCGGAACAGAACAGGATTCCACCACCACATCAGCATCAAGAAAAAGCACCACGTCACCCGTCGCATCATGGATGATCCGGTTTCGTGCCGCAGCAACACCAAGGTTGTTACTGTGTCGAATGACTCGAACCGAGGCATGGGGGTGATCCAGCCGGACAGGCACCGGACTCCCGTCGTCAACCACGAGGACTTCGCGAAACCCGAACTGCGCAAGCGAGCACAGCAGATTCGTCAGCTCTGCGTTGTGCCCGTAGCACGGTATTCCTACGGAGAATGATGCGCCCACAGCCTGTTATGACCCAGTCTCCGGCCGGGCTCGCCGGTCAACGAGCAGACCGTGTTGGCTGAGCTCTCCCTGTGCGGTGTCGAGGCGGTCCGTGGACCACGTCGTCCGAGTCCACTCGATCAACTCCCCCAGTCCCTCTTCCCAGGCGATCCGGGGAGCGAACCCCAGAAGGCGGCGAGCTTTGGATATGTCCGCGATGCAATGACGGATATCTCCTTTGCGAAATAAATGTGTAATTTCAGGCTCGACCTGGTCGACGCCCATGAGTCTGGCTAAATCCCTGGCACAGCTGCCGACATACCGCTGTATGCCACTTCCGATATTGATCACTTCACCATCTGCTGCAGTTTGCTCACACGCGAGAATTACTGCGCGGACTACGTCATGAACTGAAATGAAATCACGGCTCTGCTTTCCATCCTCATAAACAACTGGTTTGCGATGGGCGAGCAGCCGACTTAGGAAGATAGCCAAGACTCCGGTGTAGGGATTGCTGAGTGATTGTCGGGGTCCATAAACGTTAAAAAGCCGCAGGCAAACCACTGGAAAGTCGAAGAGATTGCCAATGCTGAAGGCCAATTCTTCCTGGTACCTCTTCGTCAGGGCATATATATTAGCCCCGTGAAGCGCCGCATCTTCCGGGGTAGGTGTCGGCACCAAAGCTTCCCCGGTTACCGGACAAACAACCTCCCAGCCGCTCTTTTTAAGGTCCTTCTCCGTGCGCACGGGGACCCGCATAAGCTTCCCGTCGGAAGGGCGTTGATACAGGCCTTCGCCGTAGGCCACCATCGAAGTCAGGAGTACCAATTTTCTGAGCGAATGCTTGTGCTGTGTGAGAATCTGGAGCAGGGCGGCTGTCCCGCGGGCATTGACATCTACGTAGTGGTGTATCCGATAAAGAGACTGAGCGACGCCGACTGCGGATGCGCAATGGATGATCAACTCAGCATCGAGCGCCGAATAACGAAGTGCCCTTTCATCCCGAACGTCCGCATAAACGAGGTGCGCTCCTGGGGGGACGTTGGTCGGCTCGCCAGGAGGGTGGACTTGTTCGTCGAAGTTGTCGAGAACGGTAACGTCACAGCCTTCGGCCAGAAAACGTTCCGCAACAAAGGAGCCGATGAATCCAGCTCCACCTGTGATTAGTACTTTCATAGATCTTCCTCGCTTCATGGTGCGAATCGGTCATGCGCGCTCGGCTGTTCATGTGATCGAAGCCAATGCCTCAATAACTTGATCTTGCTCCTCACGGTTCATGCCGTTGTAGAGGGGGAGACGAACCAGAGTCGCACTAACTTGTTCGGTGACCGGAAGGTCACCATGTCGGTACCCGGCGTGTTTGCCTATGGTCGAGAGGTGGAGAGGGGAGTAGTGAAAGGTCGCCGTTATTCCCATCCTTTCGAGATGTTCGATCAGGCGACATCGCGTCTCTCGATCGGGTGCTCGCAAGAAAAAGGTATGATGGTTGGGGGTTCGGTTCGCAGGGATGACCGGGAGTGACATGCCCATCAGGCGAGCCCAATCCTGTAGCTCGACACCGTAACGGTTCCAGAGCATCGCTCGTCGTTCCTGCAACCGATGGCGCTCTTCGAGCTGGGCCCAGAGAACAGCCCCGAGGATTTCCGATATTCGGTAATTCGAGCCTAAGCACTGCCAAGTGTATGCGGGCACCTCTCCGCGCAGGAACCGGCGGCGATCGGTCCCGTTTTCTACTACAAATTCCGCCTGTGCCGTCAGTGCCGTGTCGTTCACCAGCAGGGCGCCCCCTTCACCACAGGTTATGTTTTTGGTTTCGTGAAAGCTTACTGCGGCCACGTCCCCGAATGAGCCCAAAGAACGGCCACGATAAGCGGCAAAGATCGCTTGGGCGGCATCCTCAACCAGGGAAATGCCCCGGCGTTCCGCGATAGAGCAAAGTTCGACCATCTCACATCCGATCCCTGCGTAATGCATAACAACAATCGCTCGGGTTCGCGATGAAATGCGCTCTGCAACCAAACGCTCGTCCAAGTTATTGGTGTCCGGCCGAATGTCCACGAACACCGGACTTGCCCCTTGGCGGACGAACGCGTTTGCGGTAGCAGGATGGGTGAAAGAGGGCAGAATCACCTCATCGCCTTCGGCGAGATCAAGCAGCAAAGCACAGGCCTCCAGCGCCGCAGTGCCAGAAGCGGTAAGGATTACCAGATTCACGCCTAGCTCATGCTCCAGCAGCTCCGAACAGCGCCGGCTGAACTCACCGGTGCCTCCTCCAAGTGTACCGCGGTTGAGGACCTCGCCTACATATTCGTTGGCCTTGGGGGCCACGTACGGCCGGTTGAACGGCACTCTGGCATGTGGACCGGGGTTCTGACCCACTGCGGCATCCTCTCCGCGGCTATCTGGTAAGCGCAACCGAGCCACCAGTGTACGACATCTGCCTGAGGGGCGAAGAGAAGCACCGGCAAGGCCGGTCGATGATCTCACTATCATGGAGTTTCACTTGAGATTCCCTCCTGGCGTGTTTGCGGATTCTTCTTCAACCCCCAGTATACCACAATCCGGATGGACAGGCATCTTGGGGATTGCCCCTCTGCCTACGAGCGGCTGGTAGCGTTCTGGGGCTGCCAGTAGGAACACGAGCACGAGGCTCGTGAATCAGCCGGTATCTGAGCGGTCAGGGCGTGAAGACCTTGGTCCCGTCCTCAGGCGGACGGCGCCGCCAGCGACGGTGCATCCAGACCCACTGTTCGGGACAACAGCGGATCTGCTCTTCGATCCGGGCGGTCATCGCCGCGGTGGCAGTGGCGGCCAGGGGGTCGGCGGGCAGCTCCATGGGGGATGGAAGGTGACGAGATGGGAGCCGTCGACGATCGTGCCGGTGCCCACCGGCACCGCGAGCACCGATCCGCACCCGGAAGGTGACCATCAGCGGCGTACGCTACGACCTCGAACGCGAGATCGACGGCGCCCGCTTCGAAACCGAGAGGGAGATGACCCTCGGACGCATGTCCCTGGCTCTGGCCCGCCGCATCGTGGCCGCCGACGAGAACGATGACGAAGATGCCCTCGCGATGCTCCCGCGACGGCGACGAGCTGGTGATGGTCAAGATCCGGGGCGACGTCGACTGCAACGTTTACGCTGAGGACTCGAACAGATCCATCTGCCGTGGCCCCGGAGCGGCGTAGAGGAGCCGGCCGTCGACCACCCGGGCCGCCGGATGGAGCTGGTGCGCTCGCAGTTCGTCGGCGCTCAGGATGTGGGCGACCTCGAATCCGCGTACGGCGAGAGCGTCGGCCAGCAAGCTCCGGTGACAGCGCTCGGGAGCCGCCTCGGCACAGAGGACGGCGGTGACGTTGCGGCGAGCGAGGTCGAGGAGACGGGCGAGGGCGTCCTCGAAGGCCGGCGTTCTCATGTGGTCGGCGTAGCCGCGGAAGCCGTCGTCGAGGGCGGTGTGGGGAGATCCGTCGCGCGGGGGCCGGCGACCACCCAGGCGCTCCTCGTGCAGGTAGCGTATGCCGTGGGCCTCGAGCGCCGCGGCCAGCGCCGGACGGTTGAAATGCGGATGACGCCGCGACGAGGGATAACGCCGCACGTCGAAGACGACCTCGATCGTCCAGGCGCGAAGGATCGCGATCAGCTCTTGCGAGGGGATGTTGGAGTGACCGGCGGTGTAGAGCATCGTTCGTCGTCTTGGTAGCCGATGCCAGGACTGTACCACAGCAGGGGCGGCATACGGCAGCTCGAAGACGTTCGGAAAATATGTCGCCCCTACCGGGGCTTGGGGTCTTGGTCAGGCGCCTTTCCTGGGGTTCGGCAGACCTCACCCCAGGCTATCTCATGCCGCCCGCAGACGGGCTCATAGGAACAGGGTGGCAAGGGCAAACGACGCCGACGATGGAGCGTACAACCAACCGTTCTTTCAAGTGTCTCAGGCATGGGACGTATCGAAGTTTGCCCTTGTTTCCCGGGCAAAAGCAAGGGCAAGGTGTGCTGGTCGTAGCGGTTGGTGGGATCTCATGCCACCATCATCGCCCGGTTGAGCTCCCCCGAGCCTTGCCCTTGCCACCCTGAAGAGGGAGTCTCTGCTAATCG
>JAAEPZ010000868.1 GCA_024231955.1 bacterium
CATGAAGTGGTCTGGAACGGTAAGGATGCCAGCGGCGAACGTGTCGCCAGTGGCGTCTACTTCTACAAGATGTCCGCCGGTGACTTCACGGCCACCGACAAGATGATCATGTTGAAGTAAGAGACTTCGGTTCTCTTTGACAGGAATCGACATGGCTCCCTCCCGCAAAGGAGGGAGCCATTTTCATTGTAGGAGATATGAGTCGAAATCACCTCATCCCGAGGGTGGATCGGCCACCTCTCGCTCAAGCTGATGGCGGATCGATGGGGGATTGTTTCGTTAACTGTCTTGACCCTGCAATAAATGCCTTGTATACTTCACGAGCTTGTTAAGAGGTCAGGTGTCTGGATGTAGTATCAGGTGGGGGAGCCAAGCCCCTCGAAATTCCGCCCCGGAATCTTGGACTGTTTCCAGATAGAGTTATCATAACCATACCGCTTCCCTACTGATGGGACTGTGGCAATGATGTGTATAAGTCCGGTTGCTGTGTTGTCTCTCCTGCACAGCTGTTGATCCTTTTCTCAAGTCCTCACATGTCGTCTATGTGAAAATAGGCTCCGTGCCCCACGAACTCTCTCGTGATGAGTGCGCAGAGTGTGTGCTTGTCTCAGAAAACCCTTGCCCAATGGGGGTATCATGAAGAGGATTCTCTCCCTCTCTATATGTCTAATACTTGTATCTCTCCTTGCCAGCGCAGTAATGGCTAGTACCATTCAAACGTCAGATATGCATTTCGCTGACACGAAGGATACAGTTATCAAGGCAAACAATACAGCCGCTCGCGCGGATACTGTGTTCCTTTTTCCCGCTTCCGGTCCCGGTTCCTATGGTTCCGAAGGTACCTATAATCGTGGATTCAATTTCGATGGTCCCAGCGGCACCCCCGCATCCGCCGGCTGGGTAACCTATGACATTACCGCTCAGGATGGTGACTGGTGGCATATCGAGTCGACGACTCTCAATGCCGGCCACGCCACCGATATGAGCGGCGCCGCACCTTTCGCAGGCGGTGACAACACCTACGCACTCTGGTGCGGTCGTGTCAACGTTTGCGGTTGGGCGATCCCCAACGGCTACGGCGATAACTGGGAGCAGTATGTGGTTCTGGACTGTGGTTCATGGTCCGAGACTGCGCAGGTACAGTTCCAGTTCCGGACCGACTACGAAGCCGACGACTGTGACTGGTTGCAGGTCGTGGTCGAAGTGGATGACGCGTGGGTCGTTCTGGAGACATGGATGGATGCTGGTCCCCAGCCTCTCGTCACTGCCGACATCACAGCTCTGGCCACTGACTATCCCGGTCAGACTCTCGGCGATCTCGCGCTGCACTTCACCTCCGATGGTGGGTGGTCCAGCCAGACTCCCGGGTTCCCGAACGACATGGGCCCGGTCTGGGTTGACAACGTCATTCTGACTGTGGATGGCGTCGAAGCCGGTCGTTCCGACTTTGAAGATCATCTCCAGCCCGACTGGATGGCCTTCACGTCGCCCGCGGGCGCCGGCAACTATGGTCAGCTGTACGCCAACCTGTTCAGCGAGGACATCTGTGAGCTGAACCCGACTTTCGCTTGGGCTTTCTACGATCCCGAAACGATCGATTCGGCCTATCCGATCCCGGTCGTCGCGTACGGCCCTCCTTACGTTTTCTGTGGCGTGCAGAGTCCGACCTGCACCGAAGCTCACTCACTGGACGATCCCAGCGGGACGCCAGTCGCCATCAATTCGAGCAGCTCCATCTTCCTGGACTACTGGGTTTATCAGGACAATCCGCTCAATGCGCTGATTTTCCAGAAGTGGTTCGTCTCAGCCCAGACGGAGGAGATCCCCTGTCTCGGTTCCTGGGAGGATGACAACACCTCGTACTATGGCGCGGACAAGATGTGGTTCATCACGAGTCGCAATGTGACTCTTGAAACAGCCACTTCGGCCGATGGCGGCACGATCACCGGTATCGCCGCTCGCCTGGCGTGCGTCGACAGATGTGATGTCTGGTGCAACGAGCACGGTGACGGGACCGGCCACTCGCCGACCCCCTACTTCGACAACGTCGAGTTGAAGATTGTCGATGATTCCGCCGTCGCGTGGAACGTTGACCGCTATCGTCGCTTCCAGGACAACTTCCCCGAAGCCGACGGATTTGTCCGGATCGACAACAGTGATGATATTGCGCCCGCTGGAGAAGCTCTGATGCTGGTCGGCGACTCGACCGTGGTCGAGTTGAACATGGATCTGCTCGGAGGCATTCAGACGCATGCCAGTACTGAAGCGGGCGAGGATCGTCCGAACCTGTACATGTACTTCCGCGTCACGGCGGGTCCGCACGAGGATTCAGTCGATCCGCTGATGGGCGACCAGGATGCCAGCGATGGTATCTACTCTCCGATCATCGGCACCGCCGATTTCTTCGGCAACACCTGGAACTGTGTCGAGGCCGACTCGGCTCAGAACAACGGCGTCATCACCGACGGTACTTTCGCGTTCGATCTGAGCGAGGAATACTTCCAGGCCGGCGACATCATCCGCTATTTCTACTGGGCTTTAGCCGTCGCCGCGACCACCGAGACCATGCCTTCAATGGCTCTCTCCACGGATCCGGATCTGCGTGGAGCCTACAGGATCCGTTGCCTGCCCACCGCGGGCGTCGAGATGCTGTTCGTCAATGACGGCGGCGTTGGTGCCTGGTGGTACGAAGCCTTCCGTTACAACGGCTATACTGTCTTTGACGAGTACTTTGTCCAGTCTCCTAGTTCCGGTTTGCAGAACGGTCTCGCCGGTCGTGCCAGCTACAATGATATCTCGCAGTACCGCACAATGGTGTGGGACTCGGCTAATCTCTCCAGCGGCACGATTACGAGTGCTACCGGAAACGCCAAGGTATATGACGACGAACTCCTGACTGAGTGGTTGAACGACCACAACCATGATGCTTTCCTGTGGGTCCTGGGGAGTGAACTCGCTGCTGATCTGTCGAACTCGGCGACCTTCCTCAACGTCGATATGGGTGTTGAAGTCCTCTCGGAGACCCAGTTCTACGATGACTACACGAGCATACTGGCGCCGAAGGTCTTCGCGACGCACCCGACTCTGGAGTACCTGGGCGGCGCCCCGAGTATCTGGATCGATGGTGGTTGTCCGACAATCGAGAACTTCTCGGCAATCGTGCCGACCGGTTCCATGTCCGAGGTCGCCTTCGAGTGGGAGACCTCAGTTGCCGATATGGTCGCCGGTATCGTGAACTACGATCCGGATGCCAACGGTCTGGCCACCTCCGCGACCGGGTTCAACAACCGGGTTCTCTACAACCCGTTCAGTTACTACCAGGTCTGGGATGCAGGCTACGGCCTGTCGGCCAACATGGACTATGCCCGTCTGATGGTCGGTCATGTCCTGACTAACATGCTGGGCACGCTGCCCTCCGGCGCCGGAGTCGGTGTGGATGAAACTCCCGCCATGACCAAACTCGCCGGCAACTATCCCAACCCCTTCAACC
>JAAEPZ010000869.1 GCA_024231955.1 bacterium
AGTGATGATGAGCCGGCAGCACGGCGCGCGCGACAGATATGAAGCCCTGCTGTACGGCGAAGGCGCGCTCAAGTCGCTGTTCAAGGCAGTCAAAGCCGCTGCGGACATGGGGCTGGAGCGGGTGTTCATCACCGGGGTGTCGCCCGTGGCCATGAGCGATGTGAGCAGCGCGTACAACGTGGGCGAGAATATCAGCGACCGCCCCGAACTCAACGACTTGTGCGGTTTCCGGGAGGCGGAGGTCGCCGCGGTCACGGCGCAGGTTGTCGAGGCCTGCGGTCTGCCCGCGGCGGAGGCGGACAAGGCGATGGAAATGATGCGGATATTCTATGACGGCTACCGTTTCAGCACGGAAGCGGAGGAACGTATTCACAATTCCACCCTGGCCATTTATTTTCTCAAGCATTTCCAAAGATGCTGCCGCTATCCGAAGGAAATCCTGGACGAAAACCTGGCCACGGATCGCATCAAACTGGAATATGCATCGAGTCTGCCCGGCGGCGGCAGGATTCTCACCCAGGTGCTGGATGCCGGACAGCCGGTCGCGATTTCGGCTCTGGCACGGCGTTTTGGCGTGGCGGATGTGCTCAATCCCGCGCAGGACGGTGCGGTGACCGCTTCATTGCTGTATTATCTGGGCATGCTGACTTTGGATGCGAATATAACCGACGAAGGCGAAACCGTTCTGGCAGTTCCCAATCTTACCGTCAAGGATCTGTACCTGGAACGCATCCGCGAACTTCATCTGCCCACTGGCAAAGAAACCGAC
>JAAEPZ010000870.1 GCA_024231955.1 bacterium
GGCCTGGCGAACACTGAATTCGGCCGGTCGGATGCGCGGCACCAACGGTTCATCGGTCTGTCTGGTCAGCAGCACTGGCTGTTGCAGCACTGCCCGCTCTTCGCCCGGTGCATTCCCTGGGATCGTGTACAGAGCGTCACTGTCACGAACCTCCCTGTCCAGCAGCTCACATTCAGCGTGGGCCTGGTTTAGGCTTCACTGAGTGTTCTTGGGTGCCCTCGGCGCGCCCATCAGTGCTGACAGCAGGAAGAGCCGCGTCGGTTGTGGTTGCAAATCCTCCTGACTGATTTGGTACTGGACGACTCGCTGTCGCTGAACTTTGGGTGACACCTTCATCGGCGATTGGGACGGCGGCGCCGGACGCTTCTGCGGTGGCCGGAACCCCCCATGGCTCGGCCCCGCCCTGTCGGCTCCCGGCTGCTAAAGCGCATCGAATCCGCCTCTGCCCATCTTTCTGACCGGGGGAGTGGCGGTTCTTCTCGGCCAGTCGTCACCTTCAAAGCTTCCTGGCGAGATTCCTCTGCCCACAGCCATCAAGGCCGGGGTCATTTTCTTTGTCAGGTTTCTGCTCTCATGTTGATCCCGTGACTCGCCCTCGATTCCGGGACTGCGGCTCTCGGCTCTCATTCTCTTAGTGACGTCGGCAGCAGTTTCTCCCACTTGCACTGAGGACACAGCA
>JAAEPZ010000871.1 GCA_024231955.1 bacterium
CCGTGACCCCTGTTTTTTCCGGATCTCGCCGCTCTTCCCTCCACCCGAGGGGCCCCATAGGCTCTATTTGGGAGGACGGGGCCCCTTCTGGAGCCCGGTCGGGAGCAATAACCGACTGAAAGTAGGTAACTTGACAAGGATATGCTAATGAAAGAGCGAATGGGCCGGCGATACTCATTAATGGTATCTAACTTGCTGAAACTGGGTGAGTTAAATACAAATAGGTCTCGTCTAGTTTCTTCGTGTTAGAAATGTTTACAAAAACATATAATACTCTGAATCTGGGTGAGATACGAATCGTCAGGCACCAAAAAAAAGGGGTCTCGCTCTCTCAGGTCATTTCTTCACCACTGCGCCAAACACGTTGTAAACCCACTGCGAACAGTTCCCGCAGGGAGGGTTCACCTTGTCATTCGCGTCATAAGAGGTTATTTTGTACTGCTTCGGGTCCAATCCCCTCCCGCGAAGCTCAAGGTACATTTTTGCCTCGGCGCAATTAATGAATTCGTAAGGTTCGGCAGGATCCAAATCGTCCCACGGCAGCGCCGCACCCTCGATATCTAAACCTGTAAGACGAAACTGCGGTTGACCGCCACTCATGGTTTTGATGACGGTCTTCGACCCCTTTTTTAGCGGTGTGGCAATGCACGTGTTCGTAGTCGGGGCTAGATTCTTCTGTTTAGCGAGGTTCAGAGCCACATTCTTCTTGCGTTTTTCCCTTTTCTTTATGTATCGGTGACTACGTCGTGCGGTTTGGATCGCCTGGGCATTGAACTTCCCACCACCCTTTTTTTGCTTCTGTCTTGCCGCCGCACTGATCCCCTTTTGGACATGAGGCGTCATCTGTCGGTCCCCCGTTTGCTGGTCCTTCGGCAGGATCAACTTGGCCTGCGCCTCCGCGGAAATCGCGGCCTGCACATGGGGCGCCAATTGCGGGCCCCCCACTTGGTCAACAGCCTGATGGTTCAGCCTGAGCTGTGCCCCCGCCCCCATCGTGACCTGCACATGGGGCGCCACCTGCCGGCTCTCCATTTGGCCACCGAGCCGATGGTTCAGCCTGAGCTGTGCCCCCTCTGCGATCTTTGCCTGCACATGGGGCGCCAGTTTCTTCGTCCAATCCGGTTGGTTTGGCATCGGGAATCCTCCTTCCAACGCCGAGTATACCATCCAGACAGACGGCCATCCAATGCGCTCAACGCGATCCACGGCAGCTTCCTGATGCGGCCCGACCTGCGCAAGATGGCCACGGTCGATGAGCCAGAGTCGCAGCCCATGAGCCAGAGCCCCGCCGTCCATGAGCCTCTGAGCCTGGTCTGGGCAGCGGGCAACGACTTACCAAGGGACTCGACATTCCGCCGCGTTCGCGCCCCATTGCCGCCGTTTTGACCGGCCGCGAAGAAAATTCCAAATCGAATCACAGATTGGGAGCCCGGATTACGTCTTACTTCTATTGAACAAGAGCTCAGCGAGCTCGGGTGACCGCGGGCGGCACCGCCCGTGCCGGTCCGGTGTACCCGGACTGGACCAACAGCACAGCTGTGCCGCGACTCGCCAGCCACCAACCAACAGGAGGAAGCCGTATGGCCAGAGACCCGCGCTACATCCCGGAAGGCGGATGCGTGGTCAACATCACCAACCGCACGATCCAGGGCCGCTACCTGATGCGGCCCGACGCCGAGAGCGAGATCAACGAGATCGTCCTCGGCGTCGTGGGGCGCGCTCAGCGCCTCTATGACGTCACGCTCTTCGCGTTGACTTTCCTGTCCGGGCACTACCACATCCTGGCCTTCATGGAGGACGCCGAGCAGCAGGCGTTATTCATGAACCACGTGGACGGCAACCTCGGGAAGGAAGTGTCCCGGCATGCCGACTGGCCGGACAAGGTGTGGTCGCGGCGCTTCACCTCGATCCCAGTCAGCGACGAGCCGGAGGCCCAGATCGCCAGACTCCGGTAGTCGAGAGCCCCTTGGGGTTGCCGGGAGTGCATGCGGCCCGCCCCCAGGTTTACGGCGTGCCGCTCGAGGGCCATTGGTTCGATCGCACCAGGGAGGACATGGCCAGGCGCCGAGATACGAATCGTCGGGCACCAAAAAAAGGAGGATGGCGTCCTCGTCGAGGTCAGCAGCCGGACGGTCAACGCATGGGCGCTGATGCGACCCTGCGCCGAGCTCAGCGACGTCACCGTCGGCGTGCTCGGACGGTCGCTCGAAATCTCCCCGGTCGAGATCGTCGCGATCAGCTGCTTGTCCAACCACTGGTTATGTAGAGCTCCACATAAGTAATGTTATGGGGAGCACCCAGTTATGTGGAGTTGGCGGCCAGCAAGCGGGTGAGACCTCGCTGGGCACAGCCGGTCGTGGTTCACAGGCGCCTCCGGGAGGGTGGGGGGCATGCTGAGCCGGCCCCGCCCGCGGAGCTCCA
>JAAEPZ010000872.1 GCA_024231955.1 bacterium
CTGGAATCGAATCGTCAGGCTTCGCCTTAGCCACTGGGCTATGCGTCAACGCTGACTGCTGTGGATACTGAAAGGTATTGATACCCGGTGGTGCAAACGTCATCACTCTTGGTCCGGACAGACCACGTTGTCTTTGACTGCATGGTCTATGGCTACGACAACGGGAATCCAGCTTAGAAATAGAGGCACTCTCCTGCTGACTGCTTGACTCACTACCTGAGTGGCGTCGCGAAGGTTCAACAACTGGGGGGGCTGCTGGGTCCAAAGGCTGGTTGTGGCCAGTTCCCTTTGCGGCCCCCACTGGTGCCCGATCCAGTCGCTGACCTGTCCTCCACGTCCCGTTGAGCCAGCACGTCCGGTCGTCGAGCAGCCCAGCCTTGTCCTGTAGGCGGACTCTTCTTCAACACCAGAGGCGGCATTCATAGCCCCGGGGAAACTCCAGTAGATGGCAGCCCGGTACCCGGTGGTCCGGCTGGCCCTCTCGATTGGGGTGGTCGGCTCGGGGTTCGTTGGTGGAAACGAAATGGCAACTGACTCAGCGGCGGCATGTCCCTTGCCTGCGATGGCGAGAAGTCGCGCTGAGGTGTTCGGCCCCGACCTCCAAAAATGGGGGACGTACCCCTTCGGACTGGTCCATGCGTAACACTACTGGCTGCGCTTTGATAAGTGGGCACATCCTCATCAAACTGACGGCGATGGCTAGACTGTTTCCGCGTGTGTGGTCCAGGGTAAGGCTGGCGCTCACGCATATCCTTGCTCGGCATCCTTCTTCGTTGGCCACCTGGAAGGTTACCCAAGAAGGGGTGATATC
>JAAEPZ010000873.1 GCA_024231955.1 bacterium
AGCGCTCTCCCCTCGGCCTGGGATTGTGTGGCGGTGCTCGGGGCCGTCAAGGCTCCCCTTCGGCGCTGAGAGCCGCTCCCAGAGCGGCTCTCAGCGGCCTTGACTGCCCCTGTGCGCGCCAGGATCGGAGGTGCCGAGGGGGTCGCGAAGAAAGATGGTTGACCTCCTTTTCGGTCCCGCAGAGCACCTCGATCGGCGGTTTGTGGTGGCTCCATTACGCCGATTATGGGCGGCTCCATGAGGGCGATTATTGACAATCGCCGAGCCCCGCAGTGTTGCGGCCCCTGCGGCCCACCTGCAATGGGTCGCCCCGCACCGCCTGTGGCACTCGACCACCGGCCGCGGGTGACCACCGTTCGGCCGTCTACACCTGCGGACGCGTCGGTCCGCGTCCGGCCCGTAAGGTCCTCATCGAGTTCCGAAACATCCGAAACAATCCGCTCTTGGAGCGGCTCTAGAGGCTCTTCGAGATCCGAAACACTACCCCCGGTGTTTCGGATCCGGAATCGGCGCAAAGCGTTGATTCCATGGGGTTGTTTCGGTTGTTTCGGATCGGTGGGGGGAGTTGCCAAGGCCTCCTCGAACTGGTCCTGCTGGTCCTTGCGAATCCGAAGGCTGGGGGCGGCGCACAGGCCCGCCCGGGAAGAGGCGCAGCAGGTACCGTGACCCGCGGGCTGAGTGTTTACGGCCGTAAACACTCGCGCCTATGGCTGGCGGGGCGAACTCTCAACGTCGCGGCGGCTACCGGCAAGATCCTCGCGACCGCGGTGCTCCGGGGCCGCTGGCGGGCTGCCCCAGGGCCGCCTCGTCCTCCCCGGTGAGAGGGAGCGCCCCCCGATCTGAGTCCCTTCCACGACCCATCCAGGCGGCGATCCAGCCCTGGTCAGGATGTGTGAGCCCGCCCATTCAGGGCTGCGTCGCAGAGCGCGCACTTGGCGGCGGCGCTCCCGTTCACGATCCCGGTGCGCCAGCGAGCGCAAGGATCGCCGGCGGGCGGTTCGCGCTGGAGAATCGACCAAGATTCGCAGGCGGCGAATCCTCAATGTCGCGGCCGCTACCGACGCGCCGGCGCAGCCGCACGGATGCCGGCCGCAGAGCCGGCGTGGACCCACTTCGACGCCCGGGCGGCCGGAGCTTCATGATTGGCGTTGTAAGATGGCTGGCGCAGGCCCGGCGGAGTCTGGCGTTGCCGTACCCCCGGTCGGCGCCGCGGATCGAGGTTGGGGATGAAGTGGGTTACCGCGTCCACCTCGTGCTGGTGTACCCGACCAAGGGCTGAGGGCGAAACAGGGGGCGCCCCGATCCCCGCGGGCCACGGGTGGTCTCTACCCTTGCCTGAACCGCCCTCAGGTCGATAGGATGGCCGGATGCGTGAAGGCCCGTCATGGCGAGCCACACGGCGCGGTGCCGGAGGATGCAGAAGTCCTCCGGTTCAAACCCCAGGTCCGGGAGCAGGCCCGGCTTGAGTAGCACGCAAGCCAGGACGCTCCGCTCACACGCTTTGCTGTGCGGCACGGCTTGCGGGGTATCGGGTTGTCGGAATCGTCACGACTTTAGCTGTTCCTTATAGAAAGGAGAAGCAACATGTCAGAGGCCGCAAAAGATACAACGAAATCCTTCACTGTTACGCCACAGAAAGCGGATGTCAAGTCACTAAGAATCGATCGTTTCGTGGCGACAGTGATTTTCGTTGGAATTCCTGGCAGTGTAATCCTAGCAGCTGTGATATCGTTTTTATATGACGTATTCTTTGGTCACTTTGACGACGTTGGGGCAGCAGACACCGTAGCTATCATAGCCTTTTGTATAGCAGCCCCATCTGTGTTCATTTTCCTTCTCTGGACGTTTAGAAGCAATGTGAAAGCTTATAATGAAACTCAAATAGAAAAGGTAAGAAATGCAGCGCGAAGCGCAGCTGACTCAGCGAACAAACTAATAGAAGAGACCCAAGCGAAATGGGCCTCACTGCCCGGACTCATCGAAGAGGCCTCAGAAAATTTGGCGATCGCAGAACAGGAATTCAGTGAGAGCGCGTATCTTCCTTTCTGGCATCGAATCCGCGCGACCACGATCCTGCTCGGTCGTTTTACTTCCACTACAGCTGAAATTGTGGGACACCAGCGCGATTACGAAAAAACCCTAAACAAGTACGAACACACTTTTCCCTCCGCTATACCTCTAGATGGTGAGCTGCCCGACATTTCGAACACAATGGTCAAACTTCGAACTGTGGAGCGCAAAGGACTTACCGATCGTAATTTTACAAATACTCTCTCGCACATGAATACCCAGAGCGTACTTATAAAGGGATTCGGATCGCTACACACTGCCTTAGATAACATCGCCGGCCAGTTATCTGCCTCCCTGGCTGACATGACTGAAGAACTGGCCGAGTCGAACATAGAGCTACGTCGTTCTATAGAGTCGAGAATCGACGACCTAGAGCACTCACTCGTAAAGCGTACGTAGGAAACCTTCCTTCGAGTCGGCGTAGGAGACGACGAGCTTCAGCCCCGGGGACTGACGCCGCAACATGCGCAGGGAGATCGCCAAGCACTTCGACGTCGGGTGCTCCCGACCGGGTGCGAGCGCCACCCGCACGAGCTCGCACGCCTCCGTCGGCCGGAGACCGAATGGACGGGACAGGTGCCGGTTGGCGCCGCTGCCGTAGAGGATCGCGCCGACGAAACGCCGACCCTCCCATACGCCGACGCGCACAATCTTGGCGGCGGGCATCGCCCGGCTGTAGTGCCACCGCATGACGGCGCATTTCGCCGCCTTGTGAGAGCACCAGTCGAGCCGGAGGTCCGCCATGGTCAGGCTTTCCCCGGGGTGAACTCGTGTCCGCACTCCGGGCACGCCACGGATTTCTTCCGGTCGAGGCGAGACTGATCATCCCGCCCCCGGCTTTAAGGTGCGGCTTTAAGGTGCCTGACGCTTATCAAGTCAAGTAAAATCAGTAAGTTAAGGGATCGGATAATCATTTCTAAGACCATTGATGGCATGCCGAAGAATTCATTTGTAAGTCGCGCGTTATCAGCTAGGTAGAAATTCCTAATTG
>JAAEPZ010000874.1 GCA_024231955.1 bacterium
CACTGAAGGATACCAACCCCAGAACATGAAAACAAGACTAAACAGTTGTGGCGGCTAGGCCTCCTCGAGCTCCGCGTCTGCTTTGTCGGCCTGGCCCTGCGCTCCGTCTCCGTCGCCCATCGAATCGTCACCCGTGACTTTCTCCATCTCCGCTGGTTGCGTTTCCATGTCGACAACGGCGGGCAGATCAACGTTAGGTGGCGGCGTAACCTGCTGCACGGCGGCGGCATTCTGCAGCTGCAGCTGCTGCGGCGGCGGCGGCTGCTGCCCGGCGATCGACCCTGCGAGTTGGTCCACTACAGTCACGAGTGGCTTCCCTTCTCTCTGGCGCTTCTCTTCTCGTTCCATGAACAGCTTCATGTTCTGGACTTTCGCCTGGTCCCGAAAATGGACTCCGGCCTGGTGAACACTGAATTTGTCCAGTCGGATGCGCGGCACCAACGGTTCATCGGTCCGTCTGGTCGGCTGCACCGGCTGTTGCAGCACTGCCCGCTCTTCGCCCGGTGTGTTCCCTGGGATCGTGTACAGAGCGTCACTGTCACGA
>JAAEPZ010000875.1 GCA_024231955.1 bacterium
GTTAATTTCATGGAAGTCAGAGAAGGCGAGTCTGTTTTGGATCTCGGTTCCGGTTCCGGCCTGGATCTGATTCTGGCTGCGAAAAAAGTCGGCCCGAAAGGGAAAGTGATCGGCCTGGACATGACGGATGAGATGATTGCGGTCTGCCGTAAGAATCTCGAAACCGCCGGGATAGCCAACGGCGAAGTTCGCCAGGGACTGATGGAACAGATGCCAGTGACCGATGGCGAGGTTGATTGGATCATCTCCAACTGCGTCATCAATCTTTCCCCGGAAAAAGAGAAAGTGTTCGCCGAGGCTTACCGCGTGCTCAAGCCGGGCGGCAAAATGCTCGTCTCCGATATCGTGACCAATGATCTTCCCGAGGAATACCGCGATGACATCCTCGCCTGGGTCGGCTGCCTGGCCGGCGCGGTCGAAGAGGCTGAATACATCAGATTGATTGAAGAAGCGGGCTTCAAGGACGTAAACGTCCTCGACAAGATGGTGTACGACGATACCACTCTTGCCACGCTCGCCGATGATGCCTGCGGTTGTGGCGATGGTTCGGTTACGAATAGTGACATGGTGAGGAACTTTGCCAACCGGGTCGCCTCGGTCAAGGTCTACGCTGTCAAGCCGGCATAGATGTTGGCCAAACCTGTAGGGCGGGTCCGTCTTCGAACCCGCCATTCTCATCCTGGGGCCTCCGAACGACGAGCCGTACCAGCCAGTCATCAAAACTTGTTGGCGATATCCAACTTTAATCGTATACTCTATCCCGGTGGCAATGGAGTTTGCCCTTAACCGCCGAAACGGCTGATAACTCCTGGTCTGACAACAACGAATCGCCTTTCGGAGGTTGGCTTTGCTCAAGTTCACCATGATCGGTCTGGGGGGATTGCTGGGGGCTATCGGTCGTTACACTCTCAGCGAGTACGTTCAACGACTTTTCAATACATCTTTTCCGGCCGGAACGCTCGCCGTCAATGTCCTCGGCTGCTTCTTTCTGGGGGCGGTCATGCACCTCATTCAGAGCCAGGGGTTTTTCTCAGTCAATACTCGCATGTTCATCACGGTCGGCCTGCTCGGGGCGGCGACAACTTTTTCCACTTTCGGACATGAGACGGTGACGCTGATCGACACCGGCAAGGGTTGGTTGGCGCTTCTGAATGTAGCCGGCAACGTGATCCTGGGATTCTCGGCGGTCTGGCTGGGAACCTCGGCCGTCCGCAGCGCCGGGTATTGAACGACAACGCGGTGAGGGGATTTGCTGACGAGTTACTTTGAATCGAATCTCGGCAGCGGCAGAGGTAAA
>JAAEPZ010000876.1 GCA_024231955.1 bacterium
ACACAGGAACGGAGGCGGATGCTTCCGTTGCCACAATCAAAACCTCGTGTCCGACGATGGCGTCGGCATCGCTCACGATTGTACGCTGTGCCATTCGATTCTGGCGTACGACAGCGAACAGCCGTTCGAATACGTCCAGCCCCCGGATACGACGGGAGAAGACTACCAGATGCACCGATATCTTCATCAGGAGTTCATCGGCGGCACGACGGACAGTTCGGCGACACCGGGTCTATGATGTGAAGGCTCAGAAACGACAGGTATTGCCGGCTCAGGCCGGCCAGAGCCAGCCGAACACGCCGGCAGTCACCAGGGCGTAAATCAGCCCGTCGAACATCGACCTGAACGTCGCACACCAATTCAGCTTGTACCAAATGGCGTTCTGCAGCCAGGCTAGTGAATAGCCCGCAAAGGCCGTGCAGCCGACAAACCTGAAGATTTCGAGATAATGGGCGCCCGGAGCGAGAGCGCGGCTGGCGATATAGGCAGCGAAAACACTTACCAGCACCGAGTAACAAAACCACAACACCAGGCTCCGCCCCATCTCAGGCGGGCCGCTCTTCAGCACGGTCATAAAAGCCACCGGGCCCTTCGAGGCCTTTTCCTTATACTCCGGCGAAGACATCCCTTTGGTGCTTCCGCAGCGCGGGAAAACGTAGTTGCCCGGAGGAATGTTGAACTTACGGAGAGCCTCCATCACCCCGTCTTCATCGGGGAGTGAGACGAAGTCGTTGCGATGATACGTAAAACAGCATGTGAATAAGCGAACTAACGACGAAAACGAATGCGGCCGAAACGGGAATCGGAATCCACAGTGAGAATACAGAGGTCAAACCTTCCTCCCTGCCTTATGTTTGGGGCGTTCAACGTCACCTCGGCTTTCAATCCTCGGCGGCGACTGTTGTAGCTCACATAGGTCGTGTTCGTCATTTATGCAACCACTGTAGTGTCACATCCTGCGGGCTACTACTCTGGTCCCCGCCCACCGGTCGCCCATGCGAGCTTTTTC
>JAAEPZ010000877.1 GCA_024231955.1 bacterium
GGAAGCCGGCGCTCCCAGCGCGATCGAGCTGCCGGCGCAAATCCTGGATAGCAATACGATCGAGGCATACGTGGGCTTTGCCCACGTGCCGGCTAGAAGCCGGCGCTCCCAGCACGATCGTGCATGATGTTCTTGGCGTCCAGCCGAGCCGTTAAATTTCGGGTATGAGCTGCTTATTTAGAGCATGAGCTGCGACACTTTTCGAGCACTACCAGCTCCGCTTTATGGTGCCCGACGATTCTCAACTCAAGTGAAATCAGCGGGCTAAGCGTTCTGATAACCATTTCAAGGACCATCGACGGAATGCTTGTGAATTCATTTGTAAGTCTCGCATTATCAGCTAGATAAATATCATTAATTACTGCTGCGACGCCTCGCCCTTGCAGAGACGTTGCTCATGTCAAGCCTCCTGTTCTCAGCGACTCAAGTCGTCAGGCTAGGGTTCAGATGGTACCTCGCCCCCCTGAGAGGGCCTTTTGGCCTGTCGGACGGTCGAAATAGCGTCGCGAACCGGGAAAGAGGGGGCGCGGTGAGGGGCAGAAGCGGGAAGAGCCGA
>JAAEPZ010000878.1 GCA_024231955.1 bacterium
ACCCTGATCGGCGCATCGGTCCACATCCCGAGCCGCGACGATCTCGCCCTGCCCGGGCGGTTGGGCCGCTGGATGGAACGGCAGGCGATCACCGTCGCCCACCTGACCCCGGCGATGGCCAGCGTCCTCGCCCAGCCGCCGGCCGACGGCGGCACCGTCGCCCTCCCGGCCCTGCGCTACGCCGTCTTCCTCGGCGACGTGCTCGCCCGCATGCTCGAGCGCGTCCGCCCGTCGCCCCATGCCTTCGTCATGTCGGGATGGATCGAGGTCGACCGCACCCTCGACGCGGCCACCGTCGAGGCCGGCCTGGCGGAGCTCTGGCACCATCACGACGCCCTGGACCACCTTGCGCGTCGCCCAGTTCCTTTGCCGCGGTTACACGGCCACGGCCGAGACCATGGCCTACGTCGAGCGGGAAGCCGACCGGGATCTCCTGGGCATGGGCCGTCGGCTATGGAGCTGGATCCCGGTGCACGTGGTGGGCACGGGAGTGGACCTCGACGAGTTCCGTCGCCGTCTGGAGCCCTGGCTGCGCAGCGCCGAGGCGCGGCATCTGTTCGCCCGGGTCATGGCCGATCTGCGCGCTGGGAGCGCCGGCTTCTAGCCGGCTCGCTGTAAATCGTGCTGGGAGCGCCGACTTCTACTAGCCGGCCCCGGGCCGGCGCTCATGCCGGCTGGGCTGGATCGTAGCCCGGAGGGCGGCATGTAGTAGCCTGGGCCTGGGCGGCCCCGGTGGTCTGCGTACCCCAGGAGAATCAGTCGAGGCCCACCCATTCCCAAGCCCGGCAGGGCGACATACGGTGCCCGGGAAAGGCGGTGGGCAGCCGGTGTCGGTGCCGCCCTGCCGGGCTTCCGCCGGAGCAGGGGGTCCCGAACGAAAAGTCCTTCAGCTCATGCGCTTACTATGCAGCTCATGCCCAGAATTCCGTGCGACGCCTGAAATACCGCTCTATTTCCGCCTGTCTGGCAGACCAACTCGCCACGAGGACGCTCTATTCTGAAGACAGCGGCTTGACACCGGAGTGGTCTATCTGGGACACTCTTCCCGATGAACCCTGTCGGAAGCACTCAAGTCGACTGGCGGCTTCGAGCTTCTCGCCCAAGCCAAGCTGAGTGCGCTGGTCGCGTCCCGAAGCTCAGGACCGGCACTCGGGTAGCAATCGACCGAGATCAGGTGAGCCCTGACACCTGTGCCGAAAGAAGGGGCCTCGGAAGGCCTGCTGGCTGGCGGCATAGCTCCCCGGCGTCCGGACTGCGGAATCGGCGAGAAAGCACGTGTTTCCGGGCTTTCTCGGGGCCACTGGACCGTCGCGGGCGCGGCATTGGCAAAACCTCTCTCGGTAGGATTGCGGCTCAGCCTTTTGGTTCAGTCATAAAAACACAGTGTCACATTAAATCTACATTTGATAGCTGGGCCAAGGGTCTCATGGCTCAGATTGGCTTGGACACATCAATAATAGAGAGTATCTCGGAGAGTCAATTTGGTGGGAACGCAGGTATAAAGCTTGGCGTAACGGTCTCAGCGAATTCGACCAATAGGTCTACCGAAAAAGAAAAGGTTTTTCAGACACACAAATCAGGCCCGACTTACTTTACGTTGAACTCATCCAACAAGAGCACCCCATGACGATTCTGATTGACGAGTTCGACAGGCTCTCACCTAGTGACCATGAGTCGATTGGCTTGTTCGCAGATTTCCTCAAGTTGCTTGCGAACCAGACTGAAGAACATCAGCTGCGCCTAATCTTTATGGGCGTTGGTTCCAGTGCCCGAAAGCTCTTTGGCGGCCACGAAAGCATCAAAAGAAACATATCGAGCTTCCACTTGAGGCGCATCTCACAAAAAGCGATAGGTGAGTTTCTTCTCCGGGCCTCAAGGAAACTTGAGATTTCATTCTCGCAGGAGGTGGTCAGAAGTTTCCAAAAAGATACAATGGGATTCCCTCATTACTTGCATCTGGTCGGCTGGAACTGTGTCCTCAAGAAAAGCCTTGGGGATTCTGTGCAGCTTACGGACTACAAGAAGGCGGTCGATGCGGCCCTAGACGATCTTTTGGGTATCGACAGTAGATGGGATTTCATCAGGGACAGCAATTCTCCTGAGGGAGATGCAATACTAATGCACATCGTTGGCGCTCACGACGCTCGAGTCGATCTTGAGCCTTTGCTAAAGCGACTAGATATAATGCGCTACAGGCAAGCGGCGACCCTGGAGGCGCTATCGGCTCTTGAACGCAAAAGGGTGGTAAGAATCCCCAGGGACAAGCATGGTAATATAACGAAGAATGCGAAGTTGAGTATTTATGATCCAGAGATGCTCCCTTTTCTTGCCGCAAACTTTCAAAGAGGGCGCTATGTTAGCACCAATCAAATGGGCCTGGACCTCACGCCTCGGAATCTTCAAACGTCAAAATCCTTCAAAGAGCCACCAGAAGGCGAACCAATTCCTTGAGGTGCCCCCTTTTATTAGTGCCAGGCGATTCGTAACTCTCCGAAATTCAGATCATTAAATATTTTTAAAACATTCATACATTCATGAGACTGGACTAGATCTATTTGATTTTTTAGTCACGTAGACCCCCTGGTTGCATTGGAAGTACCTGAAAAGGCCCCACCCTTTTTTAGTGCGGGAGATCGGCCTTGGGTACCTGCGCCGCATTGTTCTATGCAGGAATACCTTCAATTACGGAGATATTCTCTCCTGCGGGAATAATCCGTGAAAGGCGGAAACCTGATTTTGTCATAAGTTCATAGAACTCTTCTTCGGTCCGCTCGCAACCACCGCCCATCAGGAG
>JAAEPZ010000879.1 GCA_024231955.1 bacterium
CAGCCTCAAAGGCAAATTCGTGCTGACGTCCGGCCTGGGAGAGATGGGAGGCGCGCAGGCTTTGGCCGCCAAGATGAACGATGGAGTGGGCCTCGTCGTAGAAGCAGACCCCTGGCGCGCTCAACGGCGGTTGGACCACCGCTTCGTGGACGAGGTGGTGGACGAACTGGAAGAAGCTATGACGATAGTAGAGGAGGCGCTGGCGGAGGAAAAACCCATGTCCATCGGCCTCATCGGCAATGCCGCCGACATCCTGCCAGAACTGGTGATCCGGGGAGTCGTGCCCGACGTGGTCACCGACCAGACCCCGGCCCACGACCCGCTGATGTATTTGCCCCGGGGCCTCAGCCTGGAACAAGCCGCCGAGTTGCGCCAAAAAGACCCTACGGGGTACGTCGAGCGCTCGCTGGAATCTATGGCCGCCCACGTAGAGGCCATGTTGGCGTTCCAAAAGAAGGGGTCCGTGGTCTTTGATTATGGCAACAACCTCCGCCAGCGGGCCTATGACTATGGCGTCAAGAACGCTTTCGACTACCCTGGCTTTGTGCCTGCTTACATTCGGCCTCTCTTCTGCCGGGGGAGTGGGCCTTTCCGCTGGGTGGCTCTCTCCGGCGATCCACAAGACATCTACCGGACCGACGAGGTCATTCTGGATCTCTTCTCGGAGGATGAGCACCTGACCCGCTGGATCAAGAGGGCACAGAAAGAGATCGCTTTCCAGGGGTTGCCATCCCGTATCTGTTGGCTTGGCTACGGGGAGCGAGTCAAGGCAGGCTTGGCCTTTAACGAGCTGATAGCCAGCGGCGAGATCACAGCGCCCATCGCCATCGGGCGGGACCACCTGGATTGTGGTTCGGTGGCTTCTCCCAACCGGGAAACGGAGGGCATGTTGGATGGCTCGGACGCCATCTCCGACTGGCCGATTCTCAATGCCATGATCAACACCGCTGGCGGCGCGACCTGGGTCAGTTTCCATCAC
>JAAEPZ010000880.1 GCA_024231955.1 bacterium
CAGAGGTAGAGCAGCTGATTCGTAATCAGCAGGTCCGCGGTTCGAATCCGCGCGTCGGCTCCAGTATAAGTCCCCTAAAATCAGGCACTTAGGTTCGCGCTGGCAGGCCCTGCTCTGTGTCTTTCGCCCTGTCGTGGAAGCAAATAGGAAGCAGGAAGCGGCCCGATTTTGGTCCTGGCAGGATCCCAACCAGCGGCGGAGGTATCTGGCTCGTAGAGCCGCGTCACGCGGCGTCACACAGCGTCCTTCCGTGCCGTGCCGTGCCTTTACCCCCTACCCCCACCTCTGCCGGCCGCGCTTCGTCGTGCCGGGGGACCACCTGCCGCCCGCCCGCGCTCCTGTCCCCGATCCGCTCAACGAAGCGCCAGCGAGGTGGAGATCCCGAAGTGAGGGTAGGGTAAGAATTGCCGGGGGCGTTGAACGCGGGGTAGGCGGACAATAGGCGCGCTCGACGAAGCGCGGTGGTGTCCCCGATCCGTCCCGGGTCGATGGAGCGCGGGCGGAGCGGAACTCAGGCGGCCAGTTGCTCAACGGCAACCACGTCCCGCACGTCCCACGGGTCATACTCCCCGGTACGCTCCCGCAACTCATCCAAGCACTCGGCGATGGACGCCACAAAGTTAGGGTTCACACCCTCAATGGAGCGGTAGAGCTCCAGGGCTCGTTCAAGCGCAGCACAGGTTTTGTCCAAGTGAGGAAGTTCGTAGTATGCCTTGGCCAAGTCGATGAGTAGCATAGCGAGTTCCTGCTCAGTGCCTTCAAAACGTCTCACATCCCATTCGCATCTTCGGCGCCAAAGAGCTCATCCCATGATCCCACATCATCTCGACTTCCGCCGGCTCAAACGTAGCGTCACCATCGAGCAGGTGCTGGCAAGCAAGGGCTTACTCGACCGGCTGAGAAGGCGGGGAAA
>JAAEPZ010000881.1 GCA_024231955.1 bacterium
GATCCGGATGGCAGAGGATCGTCAGGCCCGGAACCTTGAGATCCACCAAGGTTCTCAGGCTGAGCCCGTCGAGGGTGACGGTGTCGGCTTCAAGCTGCTCTTGCAGGTGTGGTTCTCGGCTCACGGGGCTGAGTCTACCTCTTGGACTTGGACGGGGTAAATCGGTATCCCGCCTTCATCTTTCGTCTTGGTTCTTCGTCTTGGTTCTTCGTCTCCGTCTCCGTCTCCCCGGCAGGATAGAGTAGTGCCCGCAACTTCATCTCAAAACGGACCCCCCCCCATCATGGAGAGCAGGATCGCCATGCGAAGCTACCGCAAAGAACTCTGGTTCAACGTCCCCGGCCGCCGGGCCTTCCTCAACATCACCCCGAAGGTCGAGGAGTGCCTGCGCGAAAGCGCCGTCGCCGAAGGGCTCGTGCTGGTCAACGCGATGCACATCACGGCGTCGGTCTTCATCAACGACGACGAGCACGGTCTCCACCAGGACTACGAGGAGTGGCTCGAGGGACTGGCGCCGCACGAGCCGA
>JAAEPZ010000882.1 GCA_024231955.1 bacterium
AGCGCCGAGGACGTGGTGCTTCTCGCGACGATCACGCCGCCTCAGGGATCGCCCACGGTGATGCAGTTCGAGCTGCTGGCCGGGGAGCATGGGGTCTTCACGGTCGATTTCGGGCAAATGCCGCAAGAGGTGATCGACCACTACACCCAGGAGCTGGGCACGGCCACCGACCCGCTCGAGGAGGAAGCATGGACCCTGGCGCTCGCCGGAGCGCTCTATCAGCGGCTGTTGAGCGGCGACCTCGAGCATCTCGCGGGCCTGCGCTGGCAGCGTCTGATTCAGCTCGGGACCGCGGTCCTTGCGGTTCAGCGAGGCGCGATCTCGACCGCAGCCGACGGGACACCGCTTCTCTTCAGCAAGGGTCCGATGAGTCTCGACCTGGGCGCGATGCCCCTGGGTCTGTTTCCCGCCTCCGGGGCTGCCGGCTCTTCGGTCCCGACGCTCGAGCTTCTGGGCTCTCATGGCTCGTTTCTCGAAGGCGAGGCCCTGTCCCAGGTCATCGGCGGCGAGCAGATCACCGCGGTCACCTTCCTGACCCGAGCGGTCCGCGAGGGCCAGACCCTCACCCTGGTCGACGCCGGCAACGTCGACGCGGCTCTGGCCGAGGCCGAGCTGAGCGAGGAGGCCGAGGCGCACGTCCGTGCCGGGGTGGCCCAGGGCAAGATCGCGTGGATCGCCGAGAATCAGCTGCCGGTCGGTACGTGGCAGACGTCGGGGTACATCCTGGAAGATCCTGAGACCGGCGCCGGCGGGTATTTCGTGACTTTCGAGCGTCTGGTCGAGGGTCTGGAGGCAAATATCGTCTTTCACTCGCCGCAGGATCTCGACGTGGTGACGGCGCCGATCGACGTCGTGGCGACGATCGAGGGTGAGGCGATCGATAGCTGGACGTTGAGCTATCAGTTTGTTGGAGAGGGACAGTCGGTTGTGCTGGCTACTGGCACTGAGTCCGTTTCTAACGCGACCCTTGCGCAATTTGATCCTACGCTTCTGCTCAACGGTCTCTACGACATTGTGCTGACAGCGCGGGAGATCGCCGGGCAGAGTGTGTCCAGGAAGATCTCTGTATCGGCTGAAGGCAACATGAAGATTGGCAATTTTACATTGAGATTTTTTGATTTAGCAATCCCCCTCTCTGGCCTCGACATTGAGATTGTCCGCACCTACGACAGTCGGCAAAGAGAGATGAAGGGCGATTTTGGACACGGGTGGACGCTCGACATCCGCCAGGGTCGCTATCAGAACAACCGCCCACCGGGAGACGGTTGGCAAATCGTCAATCCCGGTGGTCCCCTAGGTCTGCCGTGCTCGGCGATCATCGAAAACAAATTTCACTTGACGACGATTCGCTTGTCGGATCAGGAGATCTATCGATTCCGCCTGAAGCTGACGGATCCCTCGGTACTGTTCGGCGGCTGCCAGGCTAGAGCTGTCTTCGAATGGGTCGACGGACCCCTGCCCGGAGCGAGCCTGGAGATCCTCGGCAATTCGGAGGTATTCTACAAAAACAACAGCCACCAAGTGATCGATATCAACTCTTTTGATGTTTTCGAACCGAACGATGTCAAGCTAACCACCCGCGATGGACGCGTTTTTTATCTGAATATCCATGACGGAGTCACGCGACTGGAGGATCCCAATCGCAACTACCTAGAGATCACACCAACAGGGATCCACCACTCGAGCGGCAGAGGGATATCCATAGAGCGAGATGCCAACAATAGAATATTCCGGATCATTGATCCCCAGGATAATGAAATTACATATACTTATGACAACGGCAGCGGAGATCTCTTTGCTGTAACGAATCAAGAGAACGTCACAACTCGATTTTCCTACAGTGATGATCACTACTTGACCGAGATCGAGGACCCGCTCGGAAATCGCGCAGTTCGAGCTGATTACGACGACCACGGCCGCTTGACTCGGACGACCGATGCCTTAGGAAGGACGACTGAGCTCAGTCACGACCTGAACGCCCAACGTGAAGAAATCATTGACCGGTTGGGCCATTCGCAAATCATTGAATATGACGACCGTGGCAACGTCATTCGCCATACCGATGCGGCAGGAAATGTGACTACACGCACCTACGATCAACAAGATAATCTTCTGACCGTCAGCGATGACCTGGGACACACCACGACTCGAACCTACGATTCATCGAACAATCTTAGGATCATCGTCGATCCTCTCGGAAACACTACGAGCTTCACATATAACACTCGCGGGCAGATTCTTACCACTACAGATCCGAGAGGAAATATTACAACCAATGCCTATGACTCCAGCGGAAACCTTACCTCAATAACCGATGACCTCGGAAATCGCACTAAGTTCACCTACGACATCTCGGGAAACTTGATTACGCGTGAAGATGCGCAAGGTGGCGTGACGCAACTTGGGTACAATCAATATGGAAATGTCGAACGCGGGGTTGATGCACTTGGCCATGAAGTCACCTATATCCTTGATGCCGCCGGGAGGAGACTTTCCGAAACGATGACCCGTAGTACGCCAAATGTTACACAGACCCTGACCACATCTTACAGTTACGATAATCTTGGACGAATTACAGCCATAAAAGACCCAGACGGTAGCTTACGGCGCACAACCTATGATACCTTGGGAAGAATCATAGAGATCACCAATAATTTAGGACAGATCACACGATCAACCCTCGATGCCATGGGACGGCCCACCGTTACGACATATCCCGACGGTTCAACGGAAATGAGAACCTATGACTCAGAGGGAAGGCTTCTGAGTCAAACCGATCGCGAGGGGCGAAAAACTGAATTCATCTATGATGCACGTGGCCTACAGTCCAGCATAGTGTTTCCGGATGGTTCCACGATATCTCGCCAATACGATAGCCGGTACCAACTGATCGCAGAAACCGATGCCCGCGGCTATACGACAACCTACGAGTACGATGCTGCAGGGCGGCGAACTGCCGTCGTTAATGCCCTTGGTGATCGCACTACGCTTGCTTATGACGCAAGCAGTAACTTAACTGCGGTCGTTGATGCATTGGGAAATACAACGACGTTTGAATATGATTCACTGAATCTGCGTGTACGTAGTAACTTTATGGATGGCACCTCAACAGCTACCATTTACGACAAGTTGGGACGCCCAACTGTTCAAATCGATGAAGCAGGCCTCGCCACCCATTACAGCTTTGATATCGCCGGCCGAATGACAAGCACCCTCGACGCACTGGGCAACTCAACTTCATATACCTATGATGAAATCGGAAATCTGCTCTCACGCACTAATGCGAACGGATGTACCACGAAATTTGAATACGACATCCATGGACAGAGAATAAAGCGCATCTTGCCGGATGGGAGCACAGAAGAGATGACCTATGACGCGAGCGGAAACATAGTTAGTCGGAATGATTTCAAGAATGCCACTACTACATATAGATATAACCTTAATCAGCAGTTGACAGAGAAAACATTTGCTAACGGTTCCACAGTCAGTTATACCTATACTCCAGGGGGTCAGCGGAGGACCGTTACCGACAGCAGAGGCACCACAACCTATTCATACGATAGCCGCCGCCGTTTGACAGATCTGATCTACCCAGATGGCCGACAACTTAGCTACGAGTATGACTCAAACGGCAACCGAAGGACCCTGTTGGCGAAGATCGGAACAGAGATACTAATAACGAAATTCACCTATGATCCGCTCAATCGGTTAGACACCGTGACCGATCCAGACGGAAGGGTTTACTATTACCAGTACGACGCCAATGGGAATCGGATCTCAGTCAAGCAGCCCACGGGTACTGAAACGCAGTTTACTTATGATATGCGGAATCGACTAACGGCACTGTTGACACGAACGAGTGCGGATGACGTTCTTCAATCCTACGCATATTCTTTGGATCTTGCAGGGAATCGTACAAGGATTGAAGATCATGAAGGTGTCGCTTACGATTACACTTACGATCAACTCTATCGCTTGGTCGGAGAAAAGGTTACTGCAGATTCCGTGTTGATCTACGAGAACAATTTTGGCTATGATCCAGTTGGCAACCGGCTGACACAGGTGAAGACGAACGAAAACGGCTCGACAATTACAAACTATTCTTATGATATCCGAGAACGGCTATTGACAGCGGAAGATATCACCTACACTTGGGATCAGAATGGCAATCTTGTTTCGCAATCAGGAAACAACGGGGCGAATTACAATTGGGACTTCGAAGACCGATTGGTCAAAATTTCCTTAGCAAATCAATCTGTCATCGAGCATGCATACGATGCTGACGGCAATACGGTGAGAACGAGCGTGACACCGCCAGCAGGAACTCCTGTTGTTACGAATTTTCTTGTCGATGCATCCGATCCAATAAGCCACAACGTCGCCGAGAGCGATAATAACGGTACACTTAGTGCGTACTATGTTCGCGGAGCCGAGCTTCTGGCGAATTTGCGACCCGAGGGTCCGCATTTCTATGCCACAGATGGCTTCGGCTCCGTTCGACTACTCACTGACACAGATGAAATTGTCACGGATCGATACGATTTTTCCGCATATGGAGAGTTAGTTGGGCATGAGGGTGAAAATCCAAACGCTTTCCTTTTTACTGGACAACGGCTTGATATATCTACCGGTTTTTACGATTTGCGTGCAAGGTGGATGGATCCAGCGCTGGGTCGCTTCGTAGCGATGGATCCGCTTCTCAGCAATACGGCAGATACTAATTCGTTTCACCCCTACATCTATGCAAATGCTGACCCAGTAAACAACTGGGATCCGTCCGGGAAATTCAGCGTTTCTTTCAAGATTTCAGTTGCTGCACTTTCGATTGCAGTCGCGGTCATGACGATTCCCATATTGGTGTTTCGTTCAACCTTTAACCCAGTAACTGTAAGAATTCAACCGATTATCGCCCACCAATCGGGCTGGGATAGAGTCATGGCTCAAGATGTCCACCTCTATTTCGCTCAGCGAATATTCACAAGTCAAGCTACGAATATCTATCTGGATTACCGTGGTATTCGTATTGATCGAACTCGCATGAATCGCGAGATAAAGACTGAGGAGGCGCAGCAACTTATTCGCAGGTATCATGAAAAGAATACAATTGCATTAATCTTTGTCACAGATATCTTACCTTTTAAAGACGGCAGAGATCTTATTGGGATTGCCCAGGGAGCAAGCCCAAGCGGTGACAATTGGACAACCTGTCGCCGCGGTGCCCGAGGGGCTGTGATCTCTCTTGATGCGTACTACACCCCAGTAACAACTGCGCACGAGTTGGCTCACGCAATCGGATGTCTACCGGACAGAAATATAACGAATGATGGATATCCAGGATTGCTTATGTGGGAATCCGAAATTATATCGGTCGGCAATGTCGGGTGGGGAACGCTTCTGGAACAAAGGGAGGTTGATCAGCTTCATTATTGGGCAAGGCAGGTTCCTTGAACGTTGATCCACGCATTTTACAGAAGAATGGCGGCTGAAATTGAGGGTCACATCCAGATCGCGATATCACTTTAATGAAACGCACGTATGCCGAAAACAACGCCGTAAGTTGATTCTTACTGAAAGAAGGTGATCTTTGAATAACAACGCAAGGAGATACTGGCTTTTTGTGGGTCTGATTTTTTTGACCATTTCGTGCAGAAAGGGATGTGAATTTGAAAGTCCTCTTCTCATAGGCTGGCATCAAGTCGACATAGGATGGGCAACCTTGAGGTTGCCCGCGAAGTATCCTTCGATTCCTGAGGAGAAGCAAGCTCGGCACGCTAGCTTTCTGGTCTTTGAGTATGGTGAATTTCGGGTAACCGAATATGGTGGGAGCTATCTTTTTACCATCCCCGAAGACGATGATAGTAAGCTGGACTACGAGATTTGCGAAATTAGAACGACGGAGTACAGCGTGACTGTTGTCAGTTATCTTAACGAAAATAGACGGAAGGGTCGCTATGTAACCTGGGCGGCATGGTTCCCGGAGCCACAAACTCCGGGAGTATTTAGACCACTAGGCTACCTGACGATAGAGAGTCCGATTTCAGAAGGGCAAGAGGAAGCACTCAATATTGTGAGCAGTTTACGCCTAAAGTACACGATCGGGGGTCGCGAATAGTAGTAGGGAAGGATCGGCGATTGGCCTGGGTTTTCGTCTTTGTGGTCGCGCTGATTTGTGCCACAGGAATCCTCCTTTTATACCACTCGACTCTACCTGCGCCGATGCGATGGAACATACGCCTAATGTCTCTATTTTCAGGGAAGTGGTTTGAATTCAATGCACTGTGATAGCAATGGGGGTGCCTCGAGCCCTAGATGGTGGATGCGTTGTGTAATGAATCTCGCTCAGCAAGGAGCGAGATTCGGTGCCCTTACTAACGGTTGGTGTTCAGGTAATCAGGCAATCGTGGGTATTGGATGCTGGGATGGTCTCCTACGCTCCTGCTTGCGCCTGGGCATATATAAACAAGCATGGGAGTGTCGTAATGCGTGAACTTCTCGGTATTGCTCTGTTGTTGGCGACAACTGGATGCTCGCCTCGAGTTATTGATATCGTGGTGCACAGTGGTTCATACACTATCGTGCCGGAGGGTATTCGCTTTGAGCTTGAGCAACCTCTCTACCGCAAGCGTAGAGCATTGTCAATCATGACTGCAGTAGACGTTGAATGGAGGCCAGAGTCGCCATGGAAGACCATCAAGCTATCAGATGGGCGAAATGTTGCAGTTGTCGCGGAGCTTGAAGCTTCGGACGGTACCATTTTTAGATCAACGGTCGTTGGCTGCGCCAACAATCTGCTAGACTTGAGATTCAAGCCGCCACCACCGAAAGAGGTACCTATTAAATACATAACCCTCAGGGCGGATGTCCCGCTTCGTGGTCGAAATGTGAGATGGTATGAATTCAATGCGCTGTAGCTTTTGGGGACTGCTTGCTACCCTTTGGGTAGTGCGGTAATCGACAATTGGTGAGGTTCGAATCATTGGGCACAGCACGGCTGATCTTTCATCGAGCTCTACCGTTTTTCGCTTGATTCAATGGATGGCGGAATGCTTCGACTTTCGTAGATCTGATTGGCAGAGAACAACTGGAGAGCGTTCCTGCTGCGTGAATCATTTGGGTGCGGATCTTTTTGATCAGGCCTGATCGCCTTTGTTTTCAGCAGTTTAGGCCAAGCCATGCGCTGAGAGGAGGCGTTTTTCGGGGGCGTATGGTGGCCTGAGGTCGATACGTCGGTGTTTTCTCGCCCTACGCAGCCTGGGCGCCCTGAACCGAG
>JAAEPZ010000883.1 GCA_024231955.1 bacterium
CGACATGAATACAGTCGCACACAAACCCCGATCACAGGAAAAACGTGGGCCTCAGGAGGAGGTCATGTACGCACTGGCTGATCGGGGGTTGGGGTGCGACGCCACACACGGCACACATGACACGGGCTCTGAGGGAGAACCCCTGCCTACTGCAAAAAGCTGCGGGTCTCCTCAGGCTAGTGTTGGCGCCACGATGGCCGAGGCCAAGGCAGCTCCTGTCGAGTCTGACCACGGCCATAGCCAAAACTTGGGCAAACTGTGCCCACTGTTCCGCCTTGGGGAACAGGTCCTGGTGAAAGCTGGGCCCGTGCCGAAAGGGACCTCACCCTATCGGGGCCCTTACACAGTCGAGAAGATCTTGGGACGATACACATTCGTTCTGAGTGACGGCCAACGCTGGAGTGCACGCCGAATGAAGCGCTGGCACTACGATCTGCTCCTCCAGATGACGGGGATCGAACACGACGAGCCCGTCCAGATGCCACCGGCCGCAGTGGAGACATGAGTGGGAGAACGACCATTGCCACGGTGAACGACACGCGACACCGCTGGTCAAAGGCCCGAATGCTACGGGTTTCCACCTAGCATCCCCTAGGTCCAACCTAAGAGGGGGGAAA
>JAAEPZ010000884.1 GCA_024231955.1 bacterium
AGCAAGTCACGGATTTGGTGCGAAGACGAAGTGTGAAAGACCTGCCAGAGCCCGTATGGAAAACCCTGCGGGACTACGAATTCGGCGAAGGAGAAGAGGCGGTCCGGATGCTCCGAGAGTACCTGGAATCGGCCAAGGGAAGGAACGCACGGTTTCTGGAGCAGCTCAGGCAGGAAGGAAAGCAGAGGCAGCAACTGCAGGATCTGAACGAAGTGGGCGGGGTCCTGGCGCAAGCCAAGCCCATCCCTAGCTCGGCCATTCTGTTGAGACAGACGCTGGCGCTCATCACGTCGCATCCGCAAGGCTACCCGGACCAAGCGGTGAAGATGGCCGAGAAGATCCAGGAAGTGCGAGCCGAAGACGCGCAGAAAGTGTACTACACGCTGCGGCAACCCGATGAAGAAGCGGACCAAGCAAAGGCAAAGGCGACGATGAAGGGCCTGTTCTCATCGCTGCACTTGCACCAGGTGTTCCCAAAGTTGAAGACGGCTGACCTGAAGGCGCGCGAGGTACAGCTGCAGCTACTGCAGGACGAAGCAGCTGACCAACCAACCGCTCAGCTGTATGGAAAGAATGATGTTCTGCCACTGAATGACTGGATGCCCCGAAACATGGACGAGGGGACCAGAAGGATGTACCGGGAGACGCTGGAAATGACTGAGCCACAACTGCAGGGATTCTGCACTTGGATCTACCGGCAGTACGGACCGAACGTGACGCCGCTGCAGATATGTGTTATCATGATCTGTTGGCGGGTGGC
>JAAEPZ010000885.1 GCA_024231955.1 bacterium
ACGCCAGTGTCGGGGTAACGACGACCACCAGAGACTGTTACTTCGCGCCGCCTCCACTCTTGACAGTGACTATGAAACGCGCCGTGTCCTGTCGTCGCTGCCGTTCGACTGCAAGACCACGCCGGAACTGGCGGGGGATGTGCTCCTGATCGCCGAAAGTATCGACAGCGACTACGAAAAAGCCGAACTCCTGGTAGAACTCGCCGAGTGTGCCACCGTTGACCCGGCCCTGGCCGAAAAGTATCTGGAGGCAGCCTCGTATCTCGATTCCGATTACGAAACCAAACGGGTCCTGCAGGAGCTTATCTCCAGCGCCGATCTGAAATCGGAACTGATTGCGGACATCTTGAGAGTAATCGAGGACCTCGATTCCGATTACGAAAAATCCGAAATCCTCAAAGAACTGGTGGACTATTGCCGAGGGGATGACGTCCTCGAAGAAAGGTTCATCGATGTCATCGAGTCGATGGATTCGGATTATGAGATTGACAAGATGTACTCCCTGCTCTACCGTCGGGGGCGCGGCTCGAACTAGGGAGAATGATCGAAATTTCTCGGGAGCCTGCCGAGAACATCACTCAAGAAGAGTGCCGCTCCCTTGTGGAAGCGGCACTTTCTTGTATTTGATGGCGAAGTCCGAAAACTCGTGAAGAGAGTTCCGGCGGATTACCTGATCATGAAGAAGAGCAGGCCTGCGCCGACGAGCAGTATGACCAGTCCCAGGCCGATTACTACAGCTCTGTTTTCGCTCATACCAACCGAGGTCCTATAAGGATCGGTCTGGAGGTGTGAGTCCATCGACCGCTTCTCGACCCGGCGCTTGAACCTGATACGCTGGTCATCGAATTTCTCCACCATCTCCCAGCCTGCCTGGGCTTCCTCTTGGCAGAGCAGGTTGACAGCGTCGTAATTGCGAAATTTGCCGGTATTGGACCGGACAATCTTAAATTCCCAACCGTCAAGATCATCGCTCTTATATGTTGCCATCTCTTCTTCCTCTCGGCGTA
>JAAEPZ010000886.1 GCA_024231955.1 bacterium
AGCTGTCATGGGTGAATTTGCGATCGAATCTGTGGTCGGTGCCCATGCCACCTAAGTTGGCGGAGGTCGAAGCGCAGCCACTGGTGATTCCGTTCGAAGTACCCCTGAGGCTTCGCGATGCATCCGGCAAATCAAGAGGTGAGTACACGATACAACTGTCGGGGGATCCGCAGTTGTACCCGGGGACGTTTGCAGCGGCACCGATGCTTCAGACAATGACACGTTGGTGCTCACCAGACAAGAGTGGGAGAGCTTGCTGATACTCCAAGACGAGCCAGTGGGGGCATCACTCAGCGTTTCGTTAATGATGCCAGAAATATCGGAACCGTTGGAGGCGGGTGAACTGGCTGCCGATGCGCCTGATGACGCATCGGTGGTTGCGGGATCGGTAGCTTTGCAGAAGCAGGAGGAGGTGGTGGTCGACCAAGTGGGGCACGCTCGGCCCAGGGATCCGATGGGCGAATCCCAGCCGCGCGTGTTTCAACGCAGGCACCAACCACGCCAGAAGGACCCGACTTACAAAGGGTTCTCCTATGGGCCACCAAGGTTCCTGCCACAGAGTTTTCTGCAGCAGCATTACATGGGTGGAGCAGATCGAAGGGCAGTGAAGATGAATCCGACGGGTACCAAGGACGCCACCTTCAACTGCCTGTTGCCACATCGGATGAAGAAAGTGAACGTGACTGTGCAGACGGAGCAGTCAGTGATGACAACGACGGGACAGCAGGAGCCGAAGCTGGTGCGAGTCACGGTACCGCTCACTATGACAGATGTGAAGCCAGAGCATGCATTGAGGATGATTCTGGCGAGAAATGCACCGGGTTTCTTCCCAGGAACTCAGGTGTTC
>JAAEPZ010000887.1 GCA_024231955.1 bacterium
AGCCGGCTGGAAGCCGGCGCTCCCAGCGCTTTCCGAGGGCCCCTATGGAAGAGGCACAAAGGCACCGTGACCTGGTTCCTGAGTGTTAGCGGCGACGGGGTTCGGACCATGGTCATGCGCTGCTGACATCAGGGTTGCCATGGCTCCCCAGAGCGGAGTACCATCACCTCATGCCGCCGACCTCTTGCCTTACCCCGGTTGCCAGCCAGCCCGAGCACCCGCCGCTCCCGCCGGGAGCGCTCGCTGCCCGGGGCGCTCATGGCTCGGGTGTTCGGCACCGGATCATGGAGGTTGGCGACGCCCAACGCCGATGTCCCCCTCCCCGATTCGCCACCGCACCTCGCCGCCTCCGCGCCGTGCTCAGGAGCTGTCCGCGTTGGGCGTTGACAGCAGGTCGGGACGTTCAACCAGAGTCCTCGAAGGCCGGCTGGCAAGGGAACGAGGCGTGTCTGACATGGAGGATTTGTCGAGTGCCAGTCATAACCAGATTCTACGGAATTCTCATAAAGATGTATTTCAAGGAGCATGGCGTCCCACATTTCCATGCAATATATGCCGAATACAACGGTGTGTTCAGCATTGAGACGCTCGAAATGATAGAAGGTGATTTGCCGCGGAGAGCCCAACGAATGATCAAGAGCTGGGCGCAGCAATATCAGGCGGACCTGCAGAGGATGTGGGAAAAACGTGAGTTTAAAATCCTACCGGGCCTGGAGTAGGGAGAGACCGGCATGACCAACAAAACATCATACCCTTGCGTTGAAAATGTACAGATCCACGCGGGCAGGCGCCTTTTAGTCACCTTTCGCAACGGCATCAAGAAAGTCTACGACTGCTCACCGCTGCTGCAAGATGAGGCATTCAAACCGCTGGCCAACGAAGCCATGTTCAAGGCAGTCCGAGTAGATCAGGGAGGTTACGGAATAAGCTGGAACGACGAAATCGACCTCAGTGAATCCGAGTTGTGGATACACGGGCTACCGGC
>JAAEPZ010000888.1 GCA_024231955.1 bacterium
CATCGGTCCACGTCACGGCGAATGTCCCGAGCATGGTTTTCAGGATTCCGGGGAGTCGACATCAGCCGGATACGGCAGCCTTCCCGACCCCGGTGCGGGCACCATAAGGTTCCCCAGAGATGAGCTCTGGCGCCAGCCTTCCTCAACGTCCAGCCTCCACTTAAGGCGTGACGGATGGCTGCCCGGATGTGTTTGTTGGGATGGTCGATCATGGATTCGACACAGCGCGGCATAGATAATCCACGCTCCGAGCACGGGTCAGAGCTCGGCTGCGGCCCCGTCGCGATGGCCCGAACGCTGAGCTGGCTCCACTTCTCCGACCTCCACGCCAACCGTCCCAAGACCGTCGCCGCCCGCAGACGGGCTCAAATCACGCTGGCAGAACGGCGGATCGACAACGGTGGTAGACCGCGGCCGAGCAGCTCGATCGTGCTGGGAGCGCCGGCTTCCAGCCGGCCGGGGGACGAAGTCCCCCTTAAGAGCAATACTGTTCACTTAGTCTCTCGGGTCTGGTATCCTCCTCCTCAACAGGAAGGAGGTACCCCATGGCACGAACAGCGGCAGGCTTACCCGAGGGCACCCGGCTGACGGACTTCATCAGCCTTGGGGCTCTGGCTGGCCG
>JAAEPZ010000889.1 GCA_024231955.1 bacterium
GTCGGTGTCGCCTTCCGTATCGCAGCAAAGCGCTGTAAACGAAAGGAACATATGGTCGATGAGCAGTTGAATGTCCGTGATATCCACAACCTGATCGGGTACGCCGCAGTCCGGAACCAGGGCAATGCTTCCGACCGTCTCAACACAGCAGTTGGTCTCGTCCGGATAGGGTGTACCCGGCACGGAATTCGGTCCGATGGCCGTTTCCAGCGGCAAGGCGTCAATAGCGAAGGAGCCGTAGTCAAATGCAGTCACTGAGACCCGGTAGGTAACCGCCGGCAACAGGCCGGCAATCAGGTACTCATATTCGTAGAATTTGAAAAAACCGTCGTCGGTCAGATACTGGGAAATAGAATCGGGCGGAACCTCGCTCGGTAAGCTATAGTCAGGGCACACGGCATCAGGATATATCTTAACGAACGGTGTCTCCAGGCCGAACTGACAGGCGTTAGCCAGGATAGGTTCGAAGTAAAACACGGAATCCGGGAAGCCGGGCAGGAAGTAAGGGTTTTCTCTGGGGAAATCGAGCGGATGCCAGGAGTCGTCGTCGCAGCCGGCGGCAGCATAAGCGCAGATTAGATCATCGGTATAGAAACGCTTGCGGGCTATTTCCCAGTCGGACAGCTCCGCACTCCAATGATATTGGTAGTAGTCCTCGACATCGTAGCCGGCCAGCCGGACATAGCTACCCGGAGCAGACTCCTCGGCCAGGTAAACATTATACCCTTCGAAATCCTGCTCCTGTGAGAACGGATCGACGGAAGTCTCCGAAGCGTGCCCGTTCCA
>JAAEPZ010000890.1 GCA_024231955.1 bacterium
AGGGCGTTTGAAAATCTTTCTTCGCCATTAGGGGTGGTGAGACGGATCTCCAGGTCGAACGGCCGCCCCATCTGCATCCCGCTCTCACCCACGGCGATTCTACGGCTTTTTCCCAGCACCAGAACGGGCCGGACCCGAAAAAGGTGAGGAGGCGTAGAGTCAATTCCTCCATAAGTATTTGAAATTATTTGATCTTCTATACTTGCCGGTTCAAATGTGATTTTGAGTTCTTCATTGGAGAGTGCATAGGTTTCCACGCTCTCATCGAAGTACACTTCGCCTTGACCGGATGCGATGAAGCGGGTCATATGCACCAGCTCTTCCGGGATGCTGGTGCTCTCCTGGTTGACCGCGATTTCGTTGAATTGGAGGCTCGCCGGGAGGACGGAAAATCGCTCCGGGGGCAGGGTCCGCACTTTGAGAAGGTCTTTATAGTCGATGTCGGGCTTATGGGTTGACAAAAAGATTTCGATGTGATTTTTCAGGAAGGAGAGGGGCGTTTCCGCCCGGACGGTTTGAAGATACTCGCCTCGGATCCCGTGCAGGGGGATGACTTCCAGTATGGGATCGGGCCGGTTCGAGATAAAATCCCTCACTTTCAGGGTGGTGCACATGGCCATCCAGTGTTTTTCCGTATCGCGAAGGCTGGTCCCCCGGTGCACCCCGTATGGGATATAGGACTCCACCCAGGTGTGCTCGAACCGGATGTTGACGATCTCTCCATTTCGAATTTCGAATTCATGAGGGATGCCCGAAAGTCTGAACAAATGCGCCACATCCACGGCATTGTCGAGACCGGTCAAATCCAGGGCCACCGACAGGTCGGGGAAAAAAGACGCCACACCAGTAAGGATCCGACTTCCAAATGAGGCTGCCTTCATGAGAGCCATAAGCAGGCTCGCTTGGTCCCAGGCGTTTCCCGACCTCTCCCGGAGGCAGCCGGCGGCTCCTTTTTTCGCACCATAATACCACTCCGTCGAGATATTATTCATTTGCCACATATACAAATTCCTGGGCGACCATCCGAGGCTGGAAGCGAGGGATGCAATTTCATGGGTGATCTCTCCCTCGGGGGCGGCTGCCAGGTCTCCCGGGGAGACGTAGGTGATTCCTCCCCTGTAGGCGGGGACGATATTCGGCGTCAGAGCAGGCGTTTTTCCCGGGTAATTCAGATGCCGCATCGGGAGGGAGCCGTGGATGGGGAGCCGTCTATCGGGAACGAGTTCCGCCAGGATGTCGGTCAGGGTCCGGAGCGTCGATGGGGTCAGGTCCGCCGGGGCGGTCAAGGCGGTCGCCTCGGCGAGGAAATCGTCCATGGTCCGGGTGACGCTTTCCGCCATTCGATCATGGCGTTCGACGGCCTGGAGTCCGAGGGCGTCGAGGAGGTCCCCCCTTTGGGTGAACGATTCCCGGAGCGGGACGTTCTCTTTTTCCACCTCGTCGATCAGGAAGAGCAGGCGGTGGATATCGATATCGGCGGATTCGCCATTCTCGATTTTCCTCGTGATGATTCGGGTCGTTTCCTTGCACGAATGCAGAAGGACGGCCATCCGTTTCTCCGGGCCGGATTCCAGGGCGAGGGAAAGGGCGGGGTGGAGGATGAGAAGGGAAAAGATGAT
>JAAEPZ010000891.1 GCA_024231955.1 bacterium
GAGCTGCCGGCGCAAATCCTGGACAGCAATACGATCGAGGCATACGTGGGCTGCGCCCACGAGCCGGCTAGGAAGCCGGCGCTCCCAGCACGATCGAGGGCGCGGGCGACCGGGCTAGGAAGCCGGCGCTCCCAGCACGATCGAGGGCGCGGGCGACCGGTTGCGCCCGTTGGAGTTGGCGTCCTCGTTGCAGGATGTCTTCTTATGCCTGGTTACCGGCTATTCCTTTGGTGAGCCCCCGGGGGGTCGCAGGGGGGCAGCGCCCCCCTTGGGGAGTCGCCGGCCTTCCCCCGGAGCCGCCCCACGTTCCCCAGGACGCGTCGGTTCCGCCGTGTCAGACTCGTCGACGAAGAAGGTCGAGCGACTCCCCTAAAAACATCGCCGGCCGCAGGCCGTCCGCCTAGAATCTGCCTTTCGGGCGGGGGGAGGAATTGAGCGGAGCCCTTGCTCAAGCTTTCCCAAACAGAGACGCACCCGACAGGCGACTCGTCCAACTACGAGTCCAGGCAAGATCTGGACCTGGAACCGATCTTAGGAAATGGTTTCCTACCCACAGATTTGGCGGAAGACCCAAATGTTTGGAATTGATTCATGATGCATCAGCCTCAGGCGCCAAATATGCTGACACAGGGGGGAGAACGTTCGGGGCTGGAATGACTTCCACCGGAACGACCTTCGGGAGTTCAATCGACTACCTTGAATTCGATTTGGGCTCCGTCTGGCAAGTCCCGGATCTGGCGCGCCAAGTTACCGCGGGCTCGCATCCCAGATACCGCACCCGCTACTCGCAGGTTGCTCAACGAGTACTCGCCTCCCAAGACGAATGGTACAAGCGGCACCAGCCTCGAACCGGCCGGCACACGGCCATGAACCACTTGCCACTCATGGAAGAGAGGAAAGCCAGTGAGGAACTCATAATTAGAAAGCACTTGGTTGGCCCATTCCTTGATGCTAGATCCGATCACCTCCGCCTGACCAGTCTCGGCATCGAACAAGCAGACCCGATCCTCGCGCAGGCAGAACTGGTTCCCAAAGGCGTCTTCGGCAAAAAAGAACAGCCCATCGGCAAGATCGGCATACTCATGGCGCCAAAGATGGCTGGAGTTCCATTCCTCCAGAGTCATGACTGCAGGCTGCCCGCCTGCGGGCAATACGTGCAACGCCCCTTCAAAGGCGAAAAAACCATTCCGCCGGCGGAGCATCGCCAAGACTTCTAGTTCTAGCGGCGAACTCCACGGGCCGCCAGTCGCATCTGGTAAGACCGTCGTGGCGAGCGCTTCGCCACCAATCGAGATTAACTTGGATATGGCTTTCATCTAGTGTATGACCTCCAATCTCACAACCTCGCCGTCTGCAACCCCTCGTAGCTGATGCCCGATGCTCGAACCCGAGCCTCGGTTGTCTGCTGCGACGCCACCTCGGCTCCTGTTTTGGTCACCGACCGGGAAGCCGACCTCATAGATCGCTCGAAATCGCCCAACCCTAATAACTACGGCCTATTCAGTAAACGCACATGACCACCCAATACAGCATCACTCTCGGCAATGGCCCTGTACATATCACCAGAAAGAAAGACCACCATCGTGTCGTTTCCGATCTGGTCATAATACATGCATTCTTCGGAACCAGCCTCTTCGAGCATCCCATTGATCGCACGAAACAGCCTGACCGCAGGAGCAGACCAAGGGTAGCATTGCTTTTCATCCTCGGCCGATATAATTCTAAAGCGTCTCCCGTTTAAGACAATATCATAATACAGGCCCCGCTCTTCGATCTCGCCAAACTCAAGAACTGGAGAGTCAGCCGCGCGCAAAAATGTTGAAATCGTTTGCATGAACATATCTGCTCCGGACTCATAAATATACTCGGCATCAGCAAAAAATACCCTCCCTGTTTCATCTGCGTATATATCACCGCGAGCCAGGGTCGCAATTCTGGCATTTTGCGCATCTCCTGCGTACTGAAAATAACCAAGCGAATCAAGTGCCCCGACCAATGACTCGAGCTGTCGAGCTCTCGTTGACCATTTCACATTGAACCATTTCATTGATTTCTCCGTTCGCTCCCTGCTAGGGTCTCCAGCCCTTGAGAGGTACAACTCTTATCAGGACCCGGGTTCGCATTGCCGTAGATCGAATAGCTTGCCTGAATGAGGGGTCGTTGAAAAATCTGATATGCCTCTCGGGGATCACCATAATGAGCATCCTCGTTCGCACGCTAGCAACCGGAATCGGAGGCGTGCCCGGCGGAGCCGACTTCCTGGGTTGAAAATCCTGCTTCCTATTTGCCAGCGTTTCGGCTTCTTTTGTGATCGCCCTGAGAAGCCTCGGCTTGGTCTGCCGGTTCGTTTTAAGCGATGTAACATTGCTATCACGGTAATCATCGACAATCTCGTACTGAGTGGCATTTGCTCCGACTCTCTCCTCCACCCAATGACCAGGATTATCTGGCACAGGCTCAAGATTATTAATTAACACACTCATCGCATGATCAGCAAACGTTAGACTGAGCGCGATAGAAGCAATACCGAATTCGATCTTGATGGCCCAATTGAGATACCAGAGGATTGACCGTGCCAGAGTTATCTGGAGTCGGACGGATAATCCAACGAGAGAAGATCGCATTGTTCCGAGAATGCCTCGGATAGCACCGGTGATACCAAACGAGAGGATGTTGCGCATCCCCGATGGATCGATCCAATTGACCGGGTTTGTGGCTGCGTAGAGGTATCGGTGAAGAGAGATGGGGTCAAAAGGCGTCCCCGAGAAGGGATCCATCGCCAAGAACCTGGCTTCCCTCGGATCCATCCAGCGAGCCCGGTTATAGTAAAACCCAACATTAGGATCGTACGGCTCTCCTGCAAAAAGATAGGGATTCGGGTCAGTACCCGAGTGCTCTAAAAGTTCGCCAAAGGCCGTGTAGGAAAAGCTGTCCGTGACGACTCCGTCTTCATCGCTCAGAAGCCGCACTGAGCCCAGACCGTCGGTATGGAAAAAGCGCTTAGTACTGCTCGCCGGCCGGTAGAGGCTGATCAGTTGGTCGTCGGATCGCGTATACAGCGTCTCTACTTGCCCCGCAACGATGTCGGCGACGACGTAGCTCAGGAAGCCGTTCGTGTCGACCAAGTAGTCGATCGTCGTCGTGGGTCCCGCTGCGGGCGTGAGAGCGGTCCGTACCCTGTTTGAATCGGCGTCGTAGGTGGTCGCGGTGAGTGTACCGTCGGCGAGCATGACCGTGGTCAGTCGATGGTCGAAATCCCAACTGTAGGTATTTTCGCCGTCGTCGGCCAGGCTCGTCAAACTGCCGTTCGTGTCCCAGCCATAGCTAAGGTCGCCGGCAGTAGTAAGGCGATCACGGCTGTCGTAATTTGAGGCAATGCTCGTGGTGCCACTGGCGTCGGTGGTCGTTTGGAGGATACGGTTTCCCACCGGATCGTAGTTGAAGTCTTTCTGATAAATGAGGGTATCGGGCGGCCCCGTGACCCGATCCTGGATCAGGCGAAAGAGGGAGTCGTAAGCGTAATGGCGCGAGGTACCGTCTTCCTCGTCGATGCGGGTGCGGTTCCCCGCCGGTCCGAGCGTGTAAGCGAAGCTCTGGAGAATGTCGCCGACCGAGTTCACGGTGACCAGGTTCGTCAGCCGGTTGAGGGCATCGTGGGTGTGGGTCGTGTTGACGCTGTTTGGATACTCACGGATCAGGAGATTGCCGTTGGCATCGTAAGCCTGCACGGTGACCTCCCCCTGGGCGTCGGTCACGGTGGCGAGCCGGTTGAGCGGATCGTAGGTGTAGAGCGTGGTAAAGACCTGGGAGCCTACCGTGGCCGTGAGGCTCGTGCGGTTTCCCTGGGCGTCGTAAGTGTAGGTCAGCTTGTAGCCGGTCGGCTCGGTTTTCTCGACCAGCCGATCGCGAAGATCGTAGGCATAAGTCGTGGTGCCTCGGCTATCCACCACGGACGAACGCTGCCCAGTGGCTGTGTAGGTGAACGTGACCTCAGATCCATCGGGATAGCTCCGGAGGATGAGGCGTTGATTCGTGTCGTACTCGAAGTTCCGGGTGGCGCCGTTGAAGTCGGTATGACTGGCCAAGGTTCCGTCGGCATGGTAGACCATGGTTTCGGCGGCGCTATCGGGTAGGATTCGCCGCGTCCGGCGCCCGAGCGCATCGTAATCGAAGCGGGTGGTGTGGCCGTTGGCATCGGTCTGGCTAAGCCGGTTGCCGACCTCGTCGTAGGTGTAGACGGTAATTTGGTCGAGGGCATCGGTCACCGAGATGATCCGACCGAGGGCGTCGTACACGAAGCGGGTGGTGATGCCGGTCTGGTCGGTCTCGCGGATGCGGCGGTCGAGGGCGTCGTAACCAACCTGGGTGGTTGTTTCGTCGGGGAAGGTGGTGGTGACCAGGCGGTCGAGCTCGTCGTAGGTGAAGCGAATCGTGTTGCCGCGGGCGTCGGTGATCGAGCTCTGGTTGCCATTCGCATCGTAGGCGAAACGGGTGGTCTGACCAATGGCGTTGGTGACGCTGGTGCGGCGACCGACGGTGTCGTAGGCGTAGGTGGTGGTGTTGCCGCGGGCATCGGTGGTGCTGATCAGCTGACTGGCGAGGTCGTAGGTCTGGCTCTGAGTCGCACCGTCAGGGTAGGTGGTGGTGAGCAGCCGACCGACGGCATCGTAGGCGAAGCGGGTTTCCCGGCCCGCACGATCGGTCTGAGTGAGGACACGCCCTTCGGCATCGTAGGTCTGGCTCTGGGTGGTGTTGTCGGGATAAGTGGTCTCCGTCAGGCGCCCCATCAGGTCGTAGGCCATGGTGGTGATCCGGCCCATGGCGTCGGTACGGCTCAGAACCTTGCCGAGCATGTCGTAGCCGATGGTAGTGGTAGAGCCGTCGGGGGCGGTGGTCCGGAATACCCGATCGAGCGCATCATAGGTGAAAGTGGTGACCAGCGTCTCCGTCGAGCCGTCAGGAAGCGTGCGGTTGCGACTCTCGGTGAGCCGGTTGCCGTTGGAGTCGTTGGTGAAGGTATTGACGTTGCCCAGGGGATCGGTTTCGGTGAGCTGATGGCCCTGGCTGTTGTAGGTGAAGTGGGTGGTCCGATTCAGGCCATCGGTGGTGCTGAGCAGGTTGCCGGCAGGGTCGTAGGTGAAGCTGGTGGTCTGATCCAGCGCATCGGTGGTGCTGAGCAGGTTGCCGTTGGCGTCGTAGGTGGAGGTGGTGAGGTGCCCCATGGGATCCGTGACCGTGAGGATCTGACCGCGATCGTTGTAGGTGTAGGTGGTGGTCTGCCCCAGCGCGTCGGTCTGGATTAGTAGGTCGTTGTTGGCATCGTAGGTATAGGTCGTAGTGCTACCGAGCGGATTCTTTTCGGTGAGCAGGTTGCCGTCGCCGTCGAAGGTGCGTTCGGTGACCGCGTTCATTTCGTCGGTTTCGCGCACGACGTTGCCGCGGGAGTCGTATTCCAGCACCCGAGAGTAGCCAAGCCGGTTCGTGACGACCTCGCGTCGGTTGTCGAGGTCATGAGAGAGATCGATCGTCTTTCCGAAGGCATCGGTGTGCCGGATCAGGCGACCGTCCTCATCGTAGTCGTTGCGGATTGGCCGTACTCCCAATGCGTTGTTGATGTCTTCCAAGTAGTGATCACGGTACGCAAATCGGGTGTCGTTACCCGCCCGATTGGTGTGTTGAATCAAGTCCCCAGCAGCGTCATAGGTGTAGATGTTCGAGTTGCCCCGCGTATCGCCGATCTCCTGAATCCGTCCCTCCGAATCTCTGATGAAGTCGATACCCACTCCGCAAGAGTGGGCAATGCCATCGGCGGTGATGTCGACCGCATTGCCGTTGAGATCCTCCAGATGCTTCACGCCTGTTTCCAGGGAGAGGTGGAAGATCCGGCCGTCTCTCGTTGTCAGCTTGACGTTCTCCGGTTCGAAGACCGCGAATGAGTCGTCGTCGAGTACACGATTGGACTGGTTCTCGTAGAACACCTCGTCGTTGCCAAGAATCTCCAGAGTCGTTCCCGGCAGGGGTCCGTCGACCCATTCGAAGGCCGCTCTCGCCTGGCAGCCGCCGAACAGCACCGCGGGATCCACCAGCTTCAGGCGGAATCGATAGACCTCCTGATCCGACAGCCGGACCGTCGTCAAGTGGGACTTGCTTTCGATGACCGCCGAGCACGGCAGGCCGAAGGGTCCACCGGGGTTGACGATTTGCCAACCGTCTCCCGGTGGACGGTTGTTCTGATAGCTGCCCTGGCGAATATCGAGCGTCCACCCGTACCCGAAATCGCCCTTCATCTCTCTCTGCCGACTGTCGTAGGTGCGGACTATCTCTATGTCGAGACCAGAGAGGGGGATCGCCAGATCAATGAACGACAACGTGAAGTTGCCAATCTTCATGTTACCTTCAACCGACACCGAAACCTTTCCGGAAACACTTTGCCCTGCAATATCCCTCCCCGTGAGCATAATGTCGTAAAGGCCATTGAGCAGAAGCGAGGGATCAAATTGCGCAAGGGTCGCGTTGGAAACCGAACCCGTGCCGGTCGCCAACACCACAGGCTGCCCCTCCGCCCCCACATATTGATAACTCAACGTCCAGCTGTCGAGAGCCTCGCTCTCGATTGTCGCCACGACGTCGATCGGCGCCGTCACCACCTCGAGATCCTGCGGCGAGTGAAAGACGATATTCGCCTCCAGCCCCTCGACCAGGCGCTCGAAGGTCACGAAGTACCCGGCAGCGCCGGTGTCCGGATCTTCCAGGACGTACCCCGACGTCTGCCACGTATCAAAGGGAAGCTGACTCTCGGCGATCCAAGCGATCTTGCCCTGTTCCACCCCGGAACGGACGTGCGCCTCGGCCTCCGCGCTCAGCTCGGCCGCGGCCAGCGCCGCGTCGACGTTGCCGGCGTCGAC
>JAAEPZ010000892.1 GCA_024231955.1 bacterium
CGCCCGGCCGCTGGATGTGGCCGACGAGGTCCGCGTCGGGATCGATGAGTTGTTCGCTCCCGCCAACTTTTCCTTCGAATATGGGGCGCCGGGACCGGGCTCGGCCGAGGTCCTGGCCGTCTTCTTGCTCCGGCCCAAGATTTGTCCTCCCTGCCTCGGGGAGGTGCAGGACTACATCACGGCCATCGACCGGATCAACCTGGAGGGCGGCGAGGTGATGCCGCTGGCGCTGGTGTTCACCAACGAGCCGACGGAAGCCCTGCATTTCATCCGTACGAGCGCCTTGCCGATTCCCGCCGGATACGGCTATCCGACCGAGCTCGCCACGCGCCTGGGCCACCGCGACGGCGCCACGATTCTCCAGCAGCTCGTTTTCATCGACGCGGCCGAAGGAACCCTCTTCCACCGTGTCATGTTACCCAATACCGTGACTCCTGCGCAGGAGAAGGAGCGGCTGCTTACCAAGGTCCTTGCCGATCGTCGGCAGGATCAGCCGCTCGCCATGTCCAACTCACACAGAGGAGAAACATCGTGAGGAGAAGTAATCGACGTCTGTTCCTTGCCTGCTGCGTTTTGGCGCTCAGCCTCGTGGCCGGCCTTTCCATGGTTGCGCAGCCGGCAGAGGCTCTTGGGCCTTGCTTCATATGTGCTCAAGCCGAAGGTCCTTGCCTGGGCTTCTATCCCAAGGGTTGGTTGGGTTGCACGGTCGTCTATGACGAGGTCGGCTTCCCCAACTGCCTGCTTCTCCATGGACCGTGCTTGATCTGATCGGCGGAGGGATCGCTCCGGTGGGGTAAGAGCGTATGGCTCGGGACGCGTCCCGGGCTTGGCCCGCCGGAGCATCTCCAAGCATCGAAGGGGCGGCACCCCTGGGACGACCGCCCCTTCGGTTTTCAAGATCACGACGCTTTCGATCCGTAACCTCCAATTCTCAATATCCCTCGGAGAGCGTTCAGCATGCACTTCAGAAGCTTCCCCATCCTCCCCCTCACATGCCTTCTGATACTCACCGCGGCTGCAGCCGGTTGCGGTCAAGGCAACGAAGAGACGGTGCCCCCGCCGCAGCTCCGTGTCGATTTCCTCCCCGAGCTCCAACTCGGCGGAGATCCCGACGCCTCCCCGGAAACCCTTCTCGGACACCCTCGGTTCATCCGTACCGACCGTCAAGGCAACATCTACATCGCCGACGCCGCGGCGATGATGATCCGCGTCTTCGATGCTTCAGGCACCTTCGTCCGTACCATCGGCAGTCGCGGTAGGGCCACCGGCCAGTTCCTCGACATCACCTGCATGCACATCGACCGCGAGGACGAGCTGATCATCGCCGACGGCCTCCGTCAGACGATCACCCGTTTCTCCACCTCGGGCGAGGTGTTGGCGACGGCACCCATTGAAACCGACAAGATGATGTGGCCGAGAGATCTCCGGGACCCGGTTCCCGGGCAGTACCTTTTCCTCTACAAGATGCCCCAATCGAAGCCGAAGTCGATTTTTCATCTCTTCGATCGCAACTTCCAAAAGCTCGACTCCTTCGGGAAATGGACCCGCATGATGCCGGGAGGAGACGGCCTGAATGACCAATTGGTTCAGATTCGGCCGGGGAGCTTCTTGGCCAAGAAGGACGGAACCGTTCTCTACGCCCCCTGGGCCTACCGGGGTGAGATCTATGGGTTCGCAGATAAGGACGGAGAGTGGGAACGGACAACAACGCTTACCGGGCACGTCGTTCGCGAAAGCGCGTTTACGGCCGTCGATCCGGACCAATACGGCCCAGATGAGCTCAGCGCAAGAATCAAGACCCGCGTAGGGCAGTGGGGAGTCATCTTCCATAACGAGAGCCGCGGCCTCTTCGAGCTCGAGGACGGCCGCCTGGTGCATTTCACCACCATCGAAGCCCACGGGCAGCGGATCTTCGGTGCGGAGCTCTACACCGCCGCCGGCCAGCTCATCGGCTACGCGCCCTATGAGAGCAAGCCTCTGCGGGAGAGGGGAGCGACGTTTGTACCCCTGGCGGTCGATTGGAAGGATGCCGACGATCGCTTCTACATCCGCCGCCTCGCCGAGAAAATACCCGCGATTCGCGTCGTCCGCATTCAGTTCGGCGACGCCGATACTCCTGCGCAGGAGAAGGAGCGGCAGGATCTTGCCGATCGTCGGCACGATCAGCCGTTCGCAACGTCCAACCCACTCAAAGGAGAATCATCATGAAAAGAGGGAATCTACGACTGATCATGGCCTGCTGCGTGCTGGCGCTCAGCCTCGTGGCCGGCCTGTCCATGGTTGCGCAACCGGCACAGGCATGGGGTTCTTGCTACATCTGTGGCCAGGCCCAAGGCCCCTGCCTGTTCGGCTATCCCAAGGGCGCCTGGGGTTGCACCATAGTCTCGGACGAGTTCGGATATCCCGAGTGCGTGCTCCTCGGTGGAATATGCAGGGATTACTAAGTCCTGAGGCAGAGGGATAGCTCCCAGGCAGCGAAGGGGCGGCACCGGCCGTCCCTTCGATTTTCATCATCACGAGGATTCTTGGCGCTTTCGCCTTCGCTTACGGCGTGCCGTCCTCGTCGTCCTCATCGATGTCGATCTCGACCTCGTCCCC
>JAAEPZ010000893.1 GCA_024231955.1 bacterium
CCGCGGCTGCCATCGCTGTACGGCCGCTTTGAGTGCTCCGGCTTCCACCGGGCCAAGGACGCGGGCCGGGTGTTCTCGGGTGCGCAGTAGTCGACGCAGGTCTTGCTTGGTTACTGGCTCCATTGACGGTGCCGGCAGTTCAGGGAGATCGGTCAGCAGGTCGATAAGCGGTATGCCGATCGCCGCACAGATGGAGAGAAGATGTTCGACCCGGAGAACCATGCGGCCACAGATGATTTTAGACAGAGTGGAGGAATCCCACCCCAGCCGAGCCGCCACCTGTTGCTGGCTGAATCCCTGATCGCTGATCTTGTCCCGCAGCCTACCGCGCAACTGGGCCAGTGTTCTGAGCATCGCCTCGCGGAACGAGTCCTCGGGTTGGGCTGGTCTTCTGCTTCTCTGCATTTGCTTCTGAGTTTTTTTCCGAGTCATGCCTGATCCCCTTTGTTCTGAAGTCAGACGGATTTCTGAGTGAATTCGAGTTCACTTCCGCTTCCTTTTGGTCAGATGAAGCTGCTTCCGCGACTTCTGGCGGGCAACAGCTCGCTCTGCTTTCCGTTCGTTACGTTCGAGAAAGGCGTCCAGAGCCTTTTTGACCACATCAAATCCGGTAATCGTCCTCC
>JAAEPZ010000894.1 GCA_024231955.1 bacterium
CCCGTCTATGCGCCGCGACTCGTTCTTTGTCGACTTCAGGCCGGAATAGCCGACCCAGCCGATCGCGCCGCCGATCAGGGCGACGATGAGAAAACCTCCCAACAGCTTGTACCCGATTCGAATGTTCCTCAGCCGGAAACGGCTTCCCTCGTTCATGTGATCCCTCCTTGCCGGCGAGGACCCGCAAAGCGTCCGCCTGTCGAACGGACGCGGTGCGGGACCCCAGGTGATGTGTATCGGAAAATCGTATGGACTTTTCCACGGTAGCACCCGCAAACAAAGCAAGCCGGGCGCCAAAAAAACCGCAAAGTCCTGCTAGTTTTACTATTATCTTGGTGGAGATAGGACCCGCTGGGGATGGCAGTGATAGATGTACCGCACCCGGTTTCTTGGACACAAGTCAACATTACGCAGCCCTCGCCATTTCGCGCTCTGCACGCGCCTGACTTGGGCTGAGGAATGAATTCTTTTCAATCATCCACTCTTTATTATAAAGTTCGATGAAAGATTTTACAGCCATTCTTACTTCTTCTACATTTCGGAAGATTCTGCCATTGATCGCCTGCTCTTTCAGGGTGCGATTGAACCGTTCGGCGACGCCGTTGGTCTGCGGCTCTTCGACGAAAGCCCATGAGGCGGAGATGCCCCAGCAACGGATCTGCTTGCGGAAGTGATCCGAGGTGTACTGGGATCCGTGGTCCATGCGCAGCGCCAGTCCGCGGGCGGAGTCGGCGTCGACGGACCCGAAGACAGCCTGGACGCCCATGCGGACGGCCTCCAGGGCGTTGAAGCGTGTTCCGCGCTTGCAGACGTGCCATCCGACGCACTCGGCGTTCCAGTGCTCCACGGCCGAGAACACCCAGACCCAGCCGTCGTCGAGGGTCAGCACCTTTGCGCCGTCCGTGCCCCACATGACGTTCGGCTCGTCGGTGACGATCCTGCCGTCATGCAGCCTGTCCTCTCCCTTCCGGCTCCGGCTCGGGGACAGCAGGCTGTTCTCGCGCATCACCCGGAGCACGCGCTTCCTGGACGCCCGGATGCCGTCCAGAACCCTCAGCCTGGCGTGGACTTTGCGATGGCCCTCTCCCGTGAACGGCGATCGGTCGAGGTCGCGCCTGATCGCCTTCAGCAGCGCTTCGTCGGAAATCTTGGGCTTCGGCCCGCGCCGCTTCGGCTTCGTCTGTTCAGAGGCGTTCCGCGGAGCCTGAGCGTAATACGTCGAGCGCGGGAAGTCCCACACGCGGCAGACGAGCTTCACGCCGTATGAACGGTTCGTCTCCGGGGAGGCCTGCGCGCTCATCTCCGCGACCTCCCCTTGGGAAAAGGGCCGCCCCCCTTCCGGCATCGCTCGTAGAGCAGCTCGTTCTCCATGGTCAGCTCGCCGATGCGCTTCATCGCCGCGTCGAGCTCGGTCTGGAGCGGATCCTCCCTGCGCTTCTTCAAACCCGCTTCCATGCCTTCCAACGCCCGATCCCGCCACGCCTCAAGCCGATAGATCTCCACGCCGAGCTCGCGGGACAGCTTGTCCATCGGCTCGCCGCGCAGCATCCGCAGCACGACCTCCTCCTTGCGCGAAAACGTCCAACGCTGCCCCGGCTCCAGCGGACCGACGGGTTCGGGGGAGCCTCCGGTCGCCCTACGGGCTCCCTCCGCCTCCCCCGAACCCGCTGCCCTTCTCCCATGCTTCTTCATCACTCTCCTGGTCTTGCCCATCTCGTTCTCCTTGTTGCCCGAAGTCTAGCCCAATCGGGTGTCCAAGGAAACCGGGGGCGGCTCAATGGCAGGTCTCAACATAGTAGCCGTTACAGCGCGTCTCTGGCTCTTCACACACGCACATGCATGTCAGCTCGCCATTGACCATCGTACAGATCTCTCCCCTTGCGGAACAGTCGTCCTGGACCCGCCAATCGCCGTCCACGCAGCGCCAGAGCATGCCGTTTTTGCATCTGGATTGGTCGGCGAGGCAGATCGGCCCTGGATCGGACTCCTGCTCCGGGAATCCGGCTTCCTGATCTGAAGGGCAGGAATCCATGCCTTCGGGCGTTTCGACGTCCGGTTCAGGATCGGCCGTGTCCGGGATCTCCTCATCCCCGGGAGGCTCCTGACAGACGCATTCGTTCTCCCGACACTCGCCGCCGGAAAAGCC
>JAAEPZ010000895.1 GCA_024231955.1 bacterium
ACGGGAGGAGCTCGTCAAGCCGGCGGAGCCATCGATCCGGGGCCCGGATCTCGTCGCTGCCCGGGCGTAGGGGCGGTCCTCCGTGGCCGCCCCCTGCGTGCCGCCAACCGGATCGTACCCAATCCCGCGGAAAGCGCCCGAAACCTCCCGCACCGGCTCGGCTCGCAACTGGCGATCGCTGGCGTCACCGTCCTCGATGCCACGCCTCCGGAGCTCGAGCTCCGAGCCTCGGCCGAGGTGCTGTGGCCACCCAATCGCTTGACACGAACGGGATCTACCTGGAACACTTCTGCCCATGAGCCCCGCTGGAAGCTCTCAAGTCGACTGGCCGCTTCGAGCTCCTCGCACAGACGAAGCCGAGTGCGCTGGACGCGGCGTCGGAAGGACTGCTGGCTGGCGGCATAGCTTCGGGACCGGTGGCCGGGTTGCTGCCGAACACGATGGTTGCTGTCAGGCATTTGAGCGCACTCCGGTGACTGGGCTGCGGAATCGGCGAGAAGCCACGGGCGGCTTTTTCCCCGGGTCTGCGCGGCGCCGGCCCGTGGCGGGGCGATATGCCGCTCAGCCGGCGGCATTTGTCACCGGGCAAGCTCGCCATCGCAGCACCAAGTCCTTTCCCCAGGCCGACTCAGCCGGGACCCGGCTTCCAAGACCCGTGGTGATATGCCGCTCAGCGGGCGGCTTTTTTACCGCCATCGGGTCTCTGAAGGGGAAGAGGATGATATGCCGCGAGCGATTGCGGCCTTTGCCCAGCGACCGAGAGGCATCCGGAGGCCGTAACCCGTTGATTCAGAGGGACTTACGGCTAGTCAGAGGGATGATGGCCCGCGTGATATGCCGCGTAAGGCGCGGTGCTTGGGGGTCGTTAACACTCCGATTACTATGATATGCACTTCAATAGAGAACCGAGGACCTACCGCAGGCCTTAAACAACTACTTAAAAGAGGGTAAATAATATGTCAGAATCACTCAATCCGAACGAGTTAGAGATCAGAGAAAGGCAGCTTCGAGAGCTAGGGGAGATTTCGGATTCTCTAAGAAGCATTGAGCGATCCATGGAGGTGCTCGTGGAGAAGCTCCCCGAACAACTTAGAGAGATTTGTGACAGAATCTCGAACCTCGAGGGGCTTGCAGGTAGGTAGGCTCTACTAGTCGCCGGCAATCATGTCCGCGAAAAATGAGGGAATTCCTTATTAAGGAGGCTAAGCGTGAAGAGAGACATGGAACTTGTTCGGAAGATCTTGTTTGAGGTCGAGAAGATGGATGCATGCAAAAACGGCATCGGCGAAGTGCTGGGCGTCGAGGGCTATTCCCAAGAAGTGATTTCATATCATTTAAAGATAATGGCACAAGCAAACCTTGTAGAGGCCAGGGTATCTCGACTTGTTGGAGAAGCGAGTTGGCGCGTGCGCGACCTCACATGGGATGGTCAAGAATTTCTGGAGAATTCTCGTAGTAATACCAGGTGGAGTAAGGCTATGCGAATGGCAAAGGAAAAGGCGGACACGTTGTCGTTTGAGACTCTCAAATTGATTTTGAAAGTTTTGGTTGACGAATCTCTTGAGGTGATGGCTAGTGGCGCATGATCATCCGCTCAATGCGAGCGTAGCAGCGAAAGTGAGTTGGCACGTATCTCTTGAGACGTCCGCACGGGCTCTAGGGTCCATCCCACGACTCGTTCGGGAGGGGAGATCAAAGCAAGGTCTCAATCCGGTGAGTAAGCGAATGGGCGCATATCAAAGCTACTGCACAGGACGCCGATGTGCTATGAATCGCCCTCGATGGTCCAAAGGACATTGCCTCCGGGAACGTCAAGAGGTGGCTGAATGGGCGCCTGTGAGTAGCATGCCGTTATGCGGCCTGAGATGGCTCCCGCCGAAGGCCTGGCAAGGCGCCGGTAGGACGGGTCGCCTCCGGCCCTGAGCCCTGCGAAGCTCAGGAGGGCCGCCGGCGCTTCCGGCTTCCGGCTAGGCCGGCTGGTGGCCGACATCGAGG
>JAAEPZ010000896.1 GCA_024231955.1 bacterium
CCGGCTACAGCCGGTTGGAACACCCTTGATGTAACGGCTCAGGATGGTCTTTGGTGGCATATCGAATCGACATCATTGAATGCCGGACACGCCACTGACATCTCCGGCGCCACCCCTTTCGGTGGCGGCGACAACATGTACTCCCTCTGGTGTGGCCGCGCGAATGTTTGCGGCTGGACCACAGGCAGCGGCTACGGCGACAACTGGGACCAGTATGTTGTCCTGGATTGTGGCGCATGGACTGAGACCGCTCAGGTCGAATTCGTCTTCACCTCCGACTACGAAGGTGACGATTTTGACTACATGCAGGTCTCCGTGTACATCGACGGAGAACTGGTTGTTCTGCAGTCCTGGATGGATGCAGGCCCTCAGCCTCTGAGAGCAATTGACATCTCCGCTCTGGCCAGTGCCTATCCCGGCCAGGAGCTTGGTGACCTGGTCCTGCACTTCCATGCCGATGGTAACCTGTCCAGTCAGACCTCCGGCCCATACGACATGGGTCCGGTCTGGGTTGACAACATTATCCTGACGGTGGATGCAGTCGAGGTCGGCAGAACCGACTTCGAGGATCAGATCCAACCCGACTGGATGGCCTTCGCGGCCCCTGACGGTGCAGGAATATTTGGTATGCTCTATTCCAATCTCTTCAGTGAGGATATCTGCACCATCAACAACACCTTCGCGTGGGCCTTCTACGATCCCGAATCATTCGATCCTCTGTACCCGATCCCCGTTGTCATCTATGGCCCTCCATATGTCAACAATGGTATCCAGAGCCCGGTTCTGGAACTGGCGCACCCCGCCGGCGATCCAACAGGTACACCAGTCTCCCTGGGCGCCAACAGCTCGGTGGAGCTGGATTTCTGGTCCTACTATGATCTTCCGCTCAACGCCCTGGTCTTCACGAAATGGTACGTAGCCGCCCAGACGGAAGAAATTCCGTGCCTTGGCGCCTTCGCTTCCGACATTTACGTGACCTATGGCGCTGACAAGGTCTGGTCCCCCGGCACCGAGCCCGTCACACAGTATGTGGCCGAATCGGCGGACGGCGGCACCGTTACGGGTATCGGCATCCGCCTGATGGTTTCGGATGAATGTGAAACCTGGTGCGACGAGTATGGTGATGGTACCGGTCATACTCCGGCTCCTTACTATGACAACGTCGTACTCAAGATTCTTGATGCCTCGGCCATCGCCTGGAACATCGAACAGCTCTATCGCTTCCAGGACAACTTCCCCGAAGCGGGCACCGGGCTCGTTCGCCTCGACATCGCCGACAACATCGCGCCTATCGATTCACCCACCGTGGTGATCGGCGACTCGACACTCGTCGAGTTGAACATGGACCTTGTTGGCGGAATGCAGTCACACTACGATGATGACGCCGGTGAAATCCGTCCGGATCTCTACATGTACTTCCGCGTCACCGCCGGCCCCCACCAGGGTATGACCGATGCCGCGATGGGTGACCCTGATGATTCCGACGGCATCTACTCGCCCTATATCGGCACAGCCGACTTCTTCGGCGAGACCTGGAACTGTGTCCTGGCCGATTCAGCCACTAAGGATGGCATCGTCACAGATGGCACTTTCGCGTTCGACTTCAACGATGAGTACTTCCTGCCCGGTGAC
>JAAEPZ010000897.1 GCA_024231955.1 bacterium
CGTCGGCGACAGCCTGATGCCGTTGGTCCAGAACCTGGGCCGGCACCTCAAGACGTCCGAGGGCGGCGGCGATCGTCGGTTGACCGATCTCGTCGATCGGACGCTCAAGAACCTCGATCAGATGAAGGACCTCGTCGCGGCGCTGCGCAAGATCGACACCCGGGGGATCAGGACCCAGGCGGCTTCGCAGGGAGGTCCGGTGACCGATCGGCAGGCTCCCGGTTGATACGGGAGTCAAGGTCGAACATCCGAGGCTACCAACCGAGGCCCAAGGGGTCGGATCTTGGAGCTCTCTGGCAAGGTGGTCACAGAATGCAACCACCTCCTTCGGACAGATAGGAGTCCGACAGGCATGACCAAGTCGAGAGCCATCGTTCGTATTGGCACAATCCAGCAGCGGATACTGCTGATACGAGGTGAGAAAGTCATCATAGATGCTGATCTCGCAGAGTTCTACGGAGTTACCACGAAAGCACTGAATCAAGCGGTGAGCAGAAATAGGAGTCGATTTCCCGAGGACTTCATGTTTCGGCTCACGAAGGAAGAGAAGATCGAGGTGGTCACAAACTGTGACCACCTCGAGAAGTTGAAGTTCTCCCGGGTGAATCCACACGCTTTCACGGAGCATGGTGCTATCATGGCAGCCAGTGTTCTCAACTCTTCAAGAGCGGTCGAGGTAAGCGTCTTTATCGTTCGAGCATTCGTCAAGCTGCGTACCGCTATTGCAGAGCACAAAGAGCTCACCCGCCGGATCGCCAGGCTCGAACGGCACCTCGCGGATCATGACGAGCAGATTCTCGCGATGGTTCAGGCCATCAAAGAGTTGATGGATCCGGCGCTGCCACCGAAAAGCAGGCGAATCGGCTTCCAAACAGAGAGAGCCTGACCCCTGAAGCGTAGATGCATGGAGGGTCTACCGCAGGCCGGATCACGTAGGCAATAGCGTGGAGGAAAGCGTCGAGGTGACGGTGCCGCACGACCAGGGTAGGAAAGATCGGACGGCTGGTCAGAGCACGGCCGGAAACCCTTGATCCCACCTTCCCACCTCCCGTAGGGGCGGGCCTCCGTGCCCGCCCCTTCTTGTGCCGTCACCGCGGATTGCGCCTGTTCTCACCGCGGCTGCGGACATGCTCGTCGGAGAACGAGCAGGGTGTCCCGGACGGAATTACCACCCATTCATACCGTAAATCGACATCTCATCCGATAAATCTACATGGTTCTCTCGATTCCGCTGTCCGGCTGATCTCTGCTACAGAACGCTCTCGGTCCGGGCCGCCCCACACGGGGACGGATTCCCCTCCCGGCAACGAGCGAACGTCAGGGCGAGGGGACATGAACTGAGGGTGCGCTCAAAAATAACTTCCCATTCTCGGGTTCAGATTTGCGCTGGATTCGGTCGATCGTCGGGAGCAAAACCGCAGGACTAGCAGGGCTAATTCGAGGATTTTGCGAGTGAGGATCGGCCGAAGATGGCGTGAAGCCTGCGAGGCCCGGATGGCCCGAGAATGGGGAGTTATTTTTGAGCGTGCCCTTAGCTCGCTGCGCTCGCGAACTCTTGAGGGGTGGCAAGGACAAGGCTTGGGGGAGCTCACCAGGGCAATGACGGTGGCTTGAAGTCCCACCAGCCGTTGCACC
>JAAEPZ010000898.1 GCA_024231955.1 bacterium
GGCAGACGGCGTCGAATCACCGTGAATGGGTGACCACCGGCACCTGTGAGGAACTTCCATGGAAGGATGTGGCAGAAAAAAGACCCGCTGCGCCCGGCACATCGGCCTGTCGGCCGGCCTCATTCGCGTAGATAGCGGGAGTCTTCAGCGCTTGCCAGAATTGAGCCACCTTTGCTCGGCAAAACTGAGCCACTCCTGCCGGCGTTTTGGCGTGCGCCAAAGCGCACGCACGCCCGGATGACTGGTTAGAGAGGAACCAGGGCTGGGCCTGAGCTGATGCGGCGCTTCGCTGACGTCCCCTACGGCCGAGGAGGAGAGAAAACGTCAGGTGGCTCAGTTTTCGCGAGCAGAAGTGTTATGCAGAGAACATCGTTATGTAGAGTAGAGTGCTTCTGAGCTCGCCATAGAAGGTTCTTTGAAGCCGTTCACTCCGCATAACCGTGACCCTTTCAACCAGTCGATGAGTTTGTCAGGAGGCCGGAAACGTCCGCGGCGAAGCTCGGGAGGAATCACCGACTCGATGGCCTCGAGCTTCTCTGTGGGATCGGCCCTGAGGTAGATCTCTGTCGTCTGCATACTTTCGTGGCCGAGCCACAGCGAGACCTTCCTTAGATCCTTGGTTCCCTGGAGGATGTTCATCGCGCAGGTATGGCGCAATACATGGGGCGAGACTCGCTTCTTTCCCAGACTTGGACATTGCACAGTGGCGGTGTCGACATGTTTGGCGAGTATGTAATCAAACCCCGAGCGGGTCAGAGATTGACGACGTGCGTTGATAAACAGCTCTGGAACAGGTGCGGCGCCCCGAACAGCCAACCAGGCCCGTATGGCTTCTGTCGTCGTCTTCCACAATGGGAGCTGTCTCTCTTTTCTCCCCTTGCCGTGAATCCGAACGCTCGGCGTGGGTTGCAGGGCGAGATCATCAAGGCGCAGACCAACGAGTTCTGAAACCCGCACACCGGCGGTAAATGCCAGACTGAACATTGCTCGGTCTCGGATTCCAGACCTGGTACTCGGGTCGGGAGCATCAATGATCGCTTGCATCTCTGGGACGTTGAGATAATTGACGAGTTGTGAGTCCGTCTTCTTGACCGGGATTGCCAGAATAGACCGGATCTGTTCCAGCGCTGAGGGAACCCTGTACTGGACGAATCGCATGAAGGACTTGATAGCCGCCAGCCGGTTATTGCGAGTGCTAGCCTTGTTGCCTCGTTCGGTCTCCAGAAACTCCAGGAACGCGAGAACCAGTGGCGCATCGATTTGCTCCAGGCTGAGCTCTGAGGGCTGAATGCCAAGCCGTTGGCTGGCAAACTGGAAGAGGAGTTGGAAAGCGTAGGAGTAGGTGTCGCAGGTGTTTGGGCTCGCATTTCTCTCGACCGGGAGTCTCTCTCTGAGGAAGGTCTCGAGTAACTGTTTAGCGGGTAAGGCCGCGACTCAGAGGATCTCTTCAGAGGCCAGCCTCGTCCGGTGGCAGTCGATCCCTTGTCCTCCGATCGTGCGGCGGTGCGGGAGTGCTCGGGGCTCACTGGATAACCACCCCTCAAGGA
>JAAEPZ010000899.1 GCA_024231955.1 bacterium
GCACGTAGCTGTCCCCGACCGAGAACAACTCCTGTCCCGGTAGCAGTCGCAGCTGGGCAGGCTGTCCATTCTGACCGTCTTGGACCGCCCGCTGCTGCTCCGCGGGCCCTCGCCCGTCTCGCACCACCGCTTCTCCGTGCTGGCTCGTTCTCTCCCCGCCCCACTCGGGCACTTGCTGATCGCTCATTGAAGCGCTGTTCCCTGTACGGTCTGCTCACAAAATACCTGGAATTGGCAATCATTAGACACGTATCGGTTAGACCTTTGGTCAGCCGCTCGGCTTCTCTTTTCAACTTTCCTATGCCACTTGGGCCCCTTCACACTGTTGGGCTCTCTAATCTTACCCAGTTTTCCTGGCCTTGCAGATCTTGTCAGGACTATCGGGCCACGTCGCGTCCGCCTCTCTGCAACCGAACAAGACATCCACAGCATTCTGCCTAGCGACGGTCGAGCTCCGGACGACTGCAAAAAATTTTATGGTCATGTCCTTTGTCACCTTTTTTGCCTGTCCCTGCTGAATCTCTCCCTGCCCTGTGCCCTAGCCCTGCCTCTGAGCTCATTTTACTTTTCCGTCACCGCTACTCTACCTTAGAAATTCAAGGCCGCTGCAGTGGCCTCGTGCCGTAGCTCGGTGCTTCGGCGTATGTAGCCTTCAGCCGACGATTGCTGTCTCCAGCCACCCCCAGCGGCAATCGTGGCGGCACTCAGACCTGCCGCAGCTGCATACGTGGCCCAGCCTGCGCGCCACGAATGCGGGGTTACCCGGGGCAACGGGCACAGCAGCTGAGCTTCTTTCAGATTCTCGGCATAGACCGAGTACGGAGTCGGGCAGTTCTTGTCCCGCGCTGATGGAAACAAAGCATTCTCTGCCATGCTCCCCACTTCTCTCCTCTCCCTCCATTTTTGGATCGTCAGTATGGGGCAC
>JAAEPZ010000900.1 GCA_024231955.1 bacterium
CAGAGAGGAGTTTTTAGGAATAAATACAGGTATCGGCTGGAAAGAATCCCGGAGTTCTGCGCTGTGCTGATCGTCGCGCTTCGCATCCTCAGGCGTCAGTATGTCGCCAGTAGCAAGGAGATGCAGCAGGAAAACATCGATGATCGGTCGCGTCTCCCCCCGGGCAATAATTTCTGGTCCGGAATCCAAGCCATGTTGTGTACCGAGCCACGAACAAAATCCATCCAGGACATTGCCCGGAATTGCATCCGGTAGTTCCTCGATGGCGGAGCTTGTCATGCAGGCAGCGATCAGGATGGTCGCAACAAGAGTTAACAGCGGCATTGTCTTCATCTAATTGACTCCTTCCGGGACGTAGATGGGTCCCTTAGAAAAGGGTATATAATGTCGCCCTTCCGAGAAGGTTGCCTTGTATTGAAGGCGCTCTTCGTAGCCCATTTCGGCGCGAATGAGATTGACATGCCTGACGGTTGGGCCCATTAAGTGGGGTGTTTTTTCCAGTATATAACGAGACGGATCCCTTGTTCCCGCCCAATGTGATAATTCATGAAGAAAAACTATCCCAACATCGAAAGTGAACGGATTGTTCTCTCCGGTATCTACCTGAAGAAAATCGGCAAAGTCGAGATCAATGACCGCGCCGCGACGTCGAGCGAGGCTCACCGCGTCGTTATTGCTGCTGCCCATGGCCCAAAGAACTCTCTTAGAGCTGATAGCGCCGAGAATGTCCCTTCGCGCAGTTTTACTGCCCAGTGGATTGCCATTTTCATCCATGTGTTGGCCCTTTGAGACTAGTACACCGTCTACCACGGACAATTCCAAGCCGGTCAGTCTTCTTAATGCATCCAGGAATTGCTCAAGCTTCTCGGGCGTTACCATTGCGACATGGACGACGCGCCCAGTTGGATCGGTATACGACATTGGGTTATTAAGGGCATATTGGTATCGATTCCAGAGTTGGGGGCGCAGCGCTGAGCGTCCAGTTTGCGTTATTGGGTCCGAGCTGAGGAATCTGCCTATTCCGGGGGAGCAAAATCGTGCGTGCATGTAATAAAGATTACCGGTCGCATTGTTGGCATTTGTGTCGCTTTCGTGGCCTGTGTATTTCATTGCGAGCGTGTCCTGGTCTGCATCGGACGCATCTTCGCCAAACGGAAAATATCTATGCGATGCGACCTCGCGTGCATTCTTGTTGGTTATTTGCCTTGGCGATCCCAGGTGATCCAAGTGCGCTTGGTGGATTTTCTCGGACGCCACTTCCGCGCCCTCTATGGCTGCCAATAGCGCTCCCGAATGTCTGTAAATATAATCGATCGACCAATCCCACTTACCTCCACCGGGGCGAAGATATGCACGTAGAACCTTGCCGTCGAGTCGGCGTAGAGTCCAGGTTTCCTGTGCTGTGTCCAGGCCGCAGCTATCCAAGGGACAATCGAAGGTAACAACCCTCTCGTCATTGGCGTCGTATAGGAAAACCTTTGCGATACCACTGGTCGATTGCAGGTACTTCATCATGCTGGCGGCATCGTAGGTGTACTTGAAAGTCTCACCGCCCAGGACGACGTCGGTCAAGTTACCAGCCGCGTCGTAGCTCGCGCCGGTCATACGATTGGTCGACGCATTGATCGGCGTCGACCGAGTCGTTCCATGGGTAACCAGCTGCGTGATGTTGGCATAATCGTCGTAGCTGACGGTCTGCGTCCGCATCTGGCCGTCGACCGCCACTTGGCCCAGGACCAGGCGACTCAGCCCGTCGTACTGGAAGCGCTGGCCATCGATTCGCTGGATGTTCCCCGCCCCATCGTAGGCGTAGGTGCCCGTCGACCAGTTGCCCGTGGCGACTCCCGTGGTCTTGATCTCGTACGGACGCCGCATGCGGTCGGCAGGATTGATGCTCTGCTCCCACGTCACCCCGTTGCTGTGG
>JAAEPZ010000901.1 GCA_024231955.1 bacterium
CCGCCCACTCTCCTCTCGGCTTGTCCTTGCCACCCTGATGAAATGATGGAGGTAATAAGACAAAACTGTCCTCTACGGGGTACAGTTACTCGGAAGCTGTACGTAGCCCAACCCCACCACGCCGAACGCTAAACAAGTACTCAGGGAACGAGCTTTTCCATCCTCTACGACGACGCCCGCACCCGGCGGCTGGTGCGCTACCTGCAGCGGCAGGGAGAGCTGGAAGAGCGCGGGCCGCTCCGGAAGCGGGAGGCCTGGACCCGGCTGTCGTTCACCCTCACGCTGCGCAATCCCTACTTCGTCAACTTCACCGACGTTCCCAACGCCATGAACCCGCGCCGGGACAACTCCTATTTCACCAACCAGGAGGCCCACCGCAAGCCCGAGATCATCCTCAACCCCGAAACCCACGTCACCTGGCAGGATCCCCTGACCGTGGTTTCTCCCGAGTACCGGGTACCGGTATCGTCACAGGTACGCGAAGTTCGGGTGCTGGCGATCTCGGGCGAGGTGGTTCTCTGCAAGCCCCGGTGCGTCCCCGCGACGGTGTTCGAGAGGAAAAATCCGGCGGACGTCGATTGCAGCGACGCCTCGGACGACGGACCCCAGGTTTGCACC
>JAAEPZ010000902.1 GCA_024231955.1 bacterium
GTACGGCGTGCTCGACTCGCGCGGCATGCCAAATCCTTGATCCATACTCCGCTGATCCACAGCCGGATACACCCATTCGGCACCAGCGCCTCTCTCGTCTTGCATCTGACCGCCGCCCCGCTGACTCTTCGCAACTGCTTGAACCATCTGGTTTCTGTCCCACTGCCTTCGAGCTTCGTGGCTGCGTATCGGCAAGGTCGGTGGTAGAAGAGCTGACCCAGCCGCACCTTCCGTACCAGCGGTCCATCCCCTTTGGTGGTCCGTCACGTTGTATGTGTATGTCGGCGTTGTCGGCAACGGTGGCACCTGGACTTGCGCAATCGACGGTTGCACCTGAGCAGTCGGGATGGGGGCGGGCTGGGGCAGCGACTGTTGAGAAGTGACAGTAGCCTGCTGCATCCAACTCGTTCCCATGGTCAGCTGCGCTTTCCACACTGGTACCATTGTCACACTCGGGTAGGGGTTGGTGACTGTGGGCACTGCCGCGACAAACGTGAAGGGCACAGATGTCACTGGCGGAGCGGTGGTCACTGGCTGCTGCTGCGTCGGCTGTCTTGGCGGACTGCCAATCGAATAGGCCACCTGCCTCCCCTGCGCATCCACCTGGACCTTCACTTGCTTCCGCCTCGGCGCAATCACCACCCGTTCGTCGTCATCATCCGATTCATCTTCAGTGTCCTCGTCGTCAGTTTCACGGTCCATGTCATCAGACTCTTCCAGCTCTTCATCGGCCATCCACGAATCAGCAGTGGCCGCACTGAACTCTCCTTGCA
>JAAEPZ010000903.1 GCA_024231955.1 bacterium
CCAGGACTCACCTATTGTCCAAAGTGGGAGGTTCTTCGATCTGAGAGTCTACGACGAAAACGCATCTTCGCACGTGGCACTCGGTCAGGCTTGGGAATTCGGCTTTGCGGGCGCCGAGTCCATGACGCCGGGAGAGCTGGAAGAGATGGGGTTTAATCACTCGGCAATCCATACCGACATCATGTTCGGCTCGACGGAGGTCAACATCGTGGCCACCGAGAGCCGAGAAGGTGAGGTGATCATCATCGATCGCGGTAACTGGACCGAGCGTTTTTCTTCTGAAACGGCCGTTGCCCCGTGACGCCGCTCACCAAACCGGCATACTGGCCTAAGGGCGCGCTCAAAAATAACTTCCCATTCTCGGGTTCAGATTTGCGCCAGATTCGGTCGATCGTCGAGAGCAAAACCGCAGGACTAGCAGGGCTACTTCGAGGATTTTGCGAGTGAGGATCGGCCGAAGATGGCGTGAAGATGGGCCCGAGAGTGGGGAGTTATTTTTGAGCGTGCCCTAAGTTGCGGCTCTTCGAAGATCCTCGATCAAGGGAAGAGGATCG
>JAAEPZ010000904.1 GCA_024231955.1 bacterium
GGGAAGAAACGGGCGAGAGCACCGGAGGGACGCTGCCGGGTACGGGTCCAAGCGCCTCGACAAGGATTGCAGAGATAACGTCGGGAAGGGCCAGCTCCCAGCAGGGACTGACGACAACCTGCGAAGACTCACCGGACTAGCCTGGATTCCCACGGCATCGAGTTTGCCTAACACTCGCCGCCGAGTCCCCAGTCTGTTGGTGGGAGGGGCCCCTGGACGGGCGACATACCGTCCAGCAAGGTGCGGGATCAGCCTGTCGGAGAAGTTGTCAAGAGTCCCGCCGTATGTGGATCAGCCTCGAGCGGCCTGTGGGCTCGCCTGGATGCACTGCTGTGGCCCCTCAGTCGGTGCCTGGCTGCTGGCGGTTCCGGCGAATCGGGCCACCATTCCGACGGAATCTGCGCGCTATTTAGGCGGAATCCCACCCCTTTTTTCTGGTTCTCCTCAAGGAGCTGTTGCTGACCAAGTCCGCAAGAAATCTCTTATGAGCGGCTTAAGCATCTGAGAATCCAAAGGCTTAGAGGCAGTAGGGACGCCAGAACGGCAGCGGGTAGAAGTCGCACAAGTCTCTTAC
>JAAEPZ010000905.1 GCA_024231955.1 bacterium
ACCGGTTCCGGGTTTTTTTTGAATTCAGTTACGACGCGAATCGTGTGCGAAAATCTACTTGATCTTTCTCTCCGGAGGACCGTCGTACTCAAACGGCATCGGCCCGAGCTTCCGCATCGGTTTCTCCCGGTTACGCTCTTCATAGGCGTGGGCAATCAAGCCGGGCACCCGGGAGATAATGAAGAATCCCTTGCCGAGCTGCCAGTCAAACCCCATGTCGGAAATAACAGCGGCGATAGCGCCGTCAACGTTGATCGGCAGTTTGCGACCCAATTTCTCCTCAAGCACTCTTTCCAGGGCCAGGCAGAGTTTGATATGCTTGCCGGAATAGCCGTGCCGCTCGGCAATGGCAAATAACCGGGCCGTGCGCGGATCGGCGGTATGCAGCCGGTGTCCAAAGCCGGGCATACGAATCTTCTGCTCTTTCAGCCAGACTGCAAGGTCGGCCGCCACCTGCTCCGGCGCAGTGCCATCGTCAAGCTTGACAGCCCACTTCTGCATGATCTTGGCCGACTGTTCGATCGCGCCGCCGTGCCAGTCACCGATCATCAGAACCCCGCCGGCAACGGCAGCGTTGAGAGAGTTGCCACCGGAGACTACGGTCCGTGTTCCCAGGACTGAAGGCGGC
>JAAEPZ010000906.1 GCA_024231955.1 bacterium
ACCCACGACCGACCAGCAATCTTCTCCTGCGTCCGCCCTGACCACTGAGATCCGTACCCTGGGCTCGCAGACTGGGAGGCGCCGAAGAGCCAGAGCGATTTGGGGTCGACGTCGCTCTCGGTATTGGCTTCCATCCTCGACTGGCCAAGAACTGCTCATTGTGCAACTGCTGACCGACTCCTTGACTGGTTCCCGCCGCGCTACTCGCTCCGAATCCACTTCCGAATCCAAATCCACTTCCAAATCCACCCATTCTTGCCGGAGTCATTCCCCTTCCGAATCCTTGGTTGCCCCAGCCCATCGCCGTAGCCGTAGATCCCGTCGAGACCGCTCCAACGCTGTCATAGTGCTGCACTTGCGGTTGCTGCCATGTATCCACTGACCGAGATCGCATCTGCATCGATTGTGCGCAGTATTGGCTCATCATGTCCGTCCTCTGACCCCTCTGGGCGCTATCGACTCGCTGTTGATTCTGTCGACTGCACTCTCGTTTTTGCTCATTCTTCGCTTCTTTTGACCAGGGGTCAGGGGCCCTGGCGCCGCCCGAGGGTGGCCCAGTTGTGGGTACCCTTGAAGCGCTCTTGGACCGCTGAACGGATGCTTTCTGATCTTCAGGGATGTCGACCGAGATCACTTCTCCCGGCACTGGCAGTGGCC
>JAAEPZ010000907.1 GCA_024231955.1 bacterium
CCGGAAGAGGCTCAGAAGGTACCGTGACCTGCGGGCTGAGTGTTTACGGCCGTAAACACTCGCCGAAGCAGGCGGGCGGCGGACGCACGTCCCTACCAGAATGTGCCTTCGAGGTAGCCGGCGGTAACCAGGCGTAAATCCGTATCCGGAGGCGGTATCGAGGCGTGAGAATCGCCTCCGCCGAGGCGGTAGCCAGGCGGCGTGAGATACGGGCACGACCTGGAAGGCCGATTCTGTGCAGCGGCTCCGCTCCGAGATCAGCGCACCCCCCTATATGGTGCCCCTATATGGTGCTGCAGCCCCCTATATGGTGCAGCCCCCTATATGGTGCCCGGCGCTTCTCAAATCAGCCTGGCGTCCTCGGGCTCGCCACCGAGCACGCCATCCTGGTCACCGGCCTCGACCCGGCCACCACCTACCCTTTCGAGGCGGTTAGCCGCGATGCCAGCGGCAACATCAGCGCCGTCGCCGGATCGTGGACCACGACCTCACCCGCGCCGCGCATCACCAGCGTCGTACCGTCGCGGGCGGCCCAGGGCGCAAGCCTCGAGCTGACCGTCAACGGCGAGCACTTCGGTGCGGACGCCCAGGTTGACCTCGGCGCCGGCGTCGCGTTGGGTGCGGTGGCCGTCAACGCGGCCGGAACCCAGCTGCGGGCCACCATCACCGTGACGTCCGCCGCCGCGGAGGGACTGCGGTCCCTCGCCGTCACCACCGGCGGCCAGGCCGTTACCGCATCGCTTCACCATGTTCGACCGTCCCGGTCCTCACCGTCACCGAGTTGGCCGACGGCACCGAGCTCCCCTCCCCCACCGTGCGCGGCACCGTGAGCGAGCTCGCGGAGCACCGTCAACGCGGTGGCGGCCGTGCTCGACGGTCTCGCCTCCGCAGCCACCTGCCCAATGCCGGTGCTAACCGCATCGTCGTCCATGCCGTCGACACCTCCGGCAACCGCGGCATGGCCACCGTCGGCGTGGTCGTGCTCGATGCCGCGGCTCCCGAGCTCGAGATCGCAGCCACAACCACGTGCCGTTCTACCTCGACTATCTGCTTGACACGAACGTGCCCTACCTGGGACACTCTTATCCATGAACCCCGCCGGAAGCATTCAAGTTGACTGGCCGCTTCGAGCTCCTTGCACAGGCGCAGCAGCGTGCTGTGGCCGGGTCGCGGGGCTCATGGCCCGCCATCGGGTAGCAATCGGCCCAGATCGGGTGAGCCAAGTCTCTTCTACCGAAGGAAGCGGCGTCGGAATGCCTGCCGGCTGCCGGCATCATTCTGACAGTTGAGAGAGCCTCATGACGATAAGTCCTTTGTTTCCAAAACTTCCGACGATGCGGTGGCAGCCGGTGCCGGAGCTATGCTGCGAGTAGTCAATTCAAACAGAGCAACGATAACCTCACCCCGTCCAATTGATCCCCACTGACGATCGGGAGAAGAAGGAAAATGGAGTTACCAGCTGCAATGGATCCGCATGATTTGGCGCAAACCGGATGGGGAATTATTTTCGCACGTGATGAGAATCCCGAAGTGAGACATCACTTGCGGAGACTCCTAGACCATCGGCAGGAACAGGCTGGCGAACGCTACAAAGAGCTGACTTACAATACGCCGGAATCAGCCCGCAGTTTTCTATGGTACCGCCACGGTGTCGCCCCGGGAGTTCTCGATACTAACACAATGCCGTATTATCTTCTCATTATTGGTGACCCCGCCACTATCTCATTCGAATTTCAATACCAACTTTGCATCAACCATGCCGTAGGTCGCCTTCATTTTCAGGATCCCAAGGATTATGCCCGGTATGCCGACAGCGTCGTAATTGCAGAAACTGTTGGGGTTTCGCTTTCGCGTCGATTCACTGTTTTCTCGGTCGAGAATGATGACAATACATCAACGAGCATCCTTGCTTCCTCACTGGTTGAACAATTATTGGAACGTCTAACAGATTACTCTTCTAATTGGGCGATCGACGCATGGTGCAAAGAAAAAGCAACCAAAAGAAATTTAACAAGGCTCCTCGGTGGTAAAGCGCCACCGGGCTTATTGTTCATTTCTTGCGACGCCCTCAGGTTTCCCGCAGACCATTCTCAGCAGCATGCTTACCAGGGTGCCCTTCTGTGTCAAGATTGGGGGGGGGGCCCAAAAAGAGCCCTGAGATCAAGGAGATCCACTATTTTCATGCTGAAAATGTGCCCGAAAATTCTCACCTCCACGGTCAAATCGTATTCTTAGCCGCGCCGTATGCCGCCGGAACTCCGTCCGAAGATAACTTCCCTCAAGAAAAAAAACGATGCAGCGACCGAAGGAGTCAAACCACGCACTCTCACCTCGCGTCCCTTCATCAGCCGTTTGCCACAAACCTTCCTGAAACACGGTGCCCAAGCGGTGTTAGGTCATACAGATCGAGGCTGGGCCTTATCGTTATCTTGGGCGCTCCAGGAGAAACCCACCGATACGGTCCGGAACCTTGAGAATTCTTTGAAGCAACTGCTGAAAGGTCAGCGCGTCGGCCATGCCATGCGTACGCTCTATCGGCGTTACACTGCCTTGGCAGCTCAGCTCGTCGAGCCGCTAGAACGTATCCGCAGCGACAAAGAGATATCCACGAAGAGCCTTGCCATGATGTGGGCAGCGCTGAACGACGCCCGTAACTTCATAATTATCGGTGATCCATGTGTGCGTCCATTAGGTGGCAATCTTCATTCAGCTCTTAGGCGCGATTATCCTCAACCTGTGGAAATGGAAAGGAAGCAACACAAGGATCGAGAACTTCTGCCAGGGCAAGAGAAGAAGGAAATGGCGGCTCAGCAGAGCCGGGGAACGGCTAAACCCAAAACCTGGGGAAAGAGAGTTTTTATCAGCTACAGTCATGATTCCGAGGAGCACAAAAAAGCCGTGAGAGCCTTGTCCGATCGCCTGCGGAAGGAGGGTGTTGACTGTGAAATAGATCAATATGAACTTGCTCCGCCGCAGGGGTGGCCACGCTGGGCAATACATCAAATAGAGAAAGCCGACTTCATCTTAGTGGTATGTACAGAGATTTATAATCAGCGGCTTCGAGGTGGTGGCGAAAACGGGAAGGGTGTACAATGGGAAGGGGTCCTCCTTACGGATAAGCTCTATTCAGGAAAGCTGGATTTTTCAAAATGTATCCCAGTGGTTTTCTCGGAGGAAAATATCGGGACGATTCCGACGGCTTTTCGTAGTGGAACTTACTACGATCTCAGAGAAGATAGTGGTTATGAAAAACTCTATCGTCATTTGACAGATCAGCCTGAAATAGTGAGGCCGATCCTCGGTTCCCGCCGCGTGTTAGATGCATTGGCGCCAAGAGAGGCCTACCCAAGAACACCCCTTTGCGGCCCTAACCCTCAATTTTTCCTCGATGATGAAAATCACCGACTCTCCGAGAAACTGGGAAACACCTATCGGCGATTCAGAGATCTCTCAGCTGCTAAACACAATACCGCAGATGTCGAATCTGAAATATTAGATCTACAGAGACAGCTAAGAGAAGGTGATCAACTCAGACCTGGAGATTTTATGGCTCTACAGTATCGATTGATTAAGCTCATTGGCTCAGGCAGCACGGGAACTGTATGGCGCGCTCATGATGTGATCGAGGATAGGAGCGTAGCGGTCAAGGCAATACACAGTCACTTGTCTCATGATCGACAAGGCGTGAATGCCCTGTTCGACCGCATCGGGCGAGTTGCGGGTTTCGCGCACGGTAGAATTGTAAAAATCATCCGGAAGCGAGTCGAGGATGGTCGTTATCATTTCTTCGTAATGGAATACGTAAGTGGTAGCAACCTGGCTAAGGCGGTACAGGAACGGCGCCTCGGCTTTAACGAAAAAATTGACTTGCTCACTGAAATCGGAGAAGCGTTACATTTCGCTCATGAAAACAATACTTTCCACGGGAATCTCAAGCCCGGTAATATTCTAATCGATGAGAATGGTGAACCTAAATTACTAGATCTTGGTTGTGTGTTTGTGCCGAGATTGCCAAATGCGAAGAACAACGTTAGAATGGCAAATTCTGTTATCTTCACTGCGCCAGAGTTAATGAACGAAAAGTCGAAGGCCAGCGTCCGCTCAGATCTCTACTCGCTTGGAATGACAGCTATTTTCTTGGTGCAGGACGGGAGCTTACCTTTTGAGGTTCTACGAGATCCAACTGGATTCTCGATAAATATAAACGCACCGAGGGCGTCGCCGAGTTCGGGGCCCAGTTCAAGCCCTTCAGCCAGGCCGTGAGCGGCGCTCTGGGCCTGGCCGAGACCCCGGAAAAGTGCGACGAGCAGCTCTCCAAGCTGATGCTCCAGCTCAAAGAGCTCGAGAGCCGCTTCGGCGAGTTCGACCAGTTCATCGAGCAGCTGGCCACCAAGCGCGAGGATGTCTACGAAGCCTTCAGCTCCAAAAAGCAGAGCCTGGTCGACGCGCGTCATCGCCGGGCCCAGCGGATGATGCAGGCGGCCGAGCGCATCCTCGAGGGGATCGTTCGCCGCGCCAAGGGCTTGCAGTCGAGCGACGAGCTCAACACCTACTTCGTCGGCGACTCGATGGTCGCCAAGGTGCGGGAGATCCCGACCCAGCTGCGCGAGATCGGAGACAGCGTCAAGGCCGAGGAGCTCGACTCGCGTCTCAAATCGTCGAAAGAGGATGCGGCGCGGGCCCTGCGCGACCGCCAGGACATCTTCGAAGAGGGCACCAGCATCATCAAGCTCGGGCGTCATCGGTTCAGCGTCAACGAGCAGCCCTTCGACCTCACCATGGTGCCGTACGAAGACGGCATGGGCTTCCACCTCACCGGCACCGACTTCCACGAGATGGTCGCCGACGACGAGTTCGAGGCCACCCGCGAGTACTGGGACCAGCTGGTGATCTCCGAGACCAACGAGGTCTACCGCGGCGAGTACCTGGCGGCGTCGATCCTGTTCGACGCCGAGGAGGAGAAGGCCGGCCTGCGCCTGCCGGCGCTCCACGAGGCAGTGGCCGTCGAAGGGGGCCTGCTCGAGCTGGTGCGCAAATACGCTGCGGAGCGCTACGAAGAGGGCTACGAGCGGGGACTCCACGACCACGACGCGGCCCTGATCCTGGAACGGCTGCTGGCGCTCTACGAGACCGCGGATCTTCTGCGCTTCGCCCCGCGTCCGCGGGCGTGTGCGGGTCTTTTCTGGGCCTTCTACGGCGAGCAGATGACACGGGCGCTGTGGGAGCGGCGGGCCCACAGCCTGGCGCGGCTGCGATCGTCGTTTGCCCACAGTCCGGCGATCAGCGAGCTCCAGGACGAGTTGGGCGAAGCGATCGGGGAGTTCTTCACCGAGCATCGGATCGAGATCCATCCCGACGACATGCGCCTGGCCGGGGCCTACCTCTTCGAAGAGCTCGCCCAGCATCCGCTGCGTTTCACCACCAGCGCCGAGGCGACCGAGCTCCGCGACCGCTTCCAGAAATATCTCCGCGACGCCGGGACCCAGCGGGACTTCACCTCCGATCTCGAAGAGCTCCAGGACGACTTCACCAACCGCCATCAGCTC
>JAAEPZ010000908.1 GCA_024231955.1 bacterium
CAATCGATCCGGATGGATTCCAGACGGAAGCACACCTGAACGGCGCCGGGGCCAAAGTATATGAAAAGGACGGAAACGCTCATTTTCGCACCTGGTCGTACGACGCCCGCGAGCTGTTGCTTTCATCCACGGACGCCGAGGGGGCCTCGACCAGCTACACCTACGACCCCAACGGCAACACGAAAACCGTCACTTTCGCCAATTCGGCCCGATCCCGAACAACTTACGACGCCGCCGACCGCGTTCTAACGGTCACCGAGGCCGAGGGGGCCGAAGAGGCCCGCACAAAACACATTGTTTCCTATGATAAAATGGGCAACCCCCTCGAGGAGCGGGATTTCAACGGGAATGTCACCACCTACACCTACAACGCCCACAACCTCGTCAAGAGCATCACGGACCCCGACGGCAAAATCCTGGAGAAGGAGTATTACCCCTCGGGCATGCTGTATAAAGAGAAAAACCGCCGGAAGTTGACCACCGAATATAAATACGACGCCCTCAACCGGGTGGTGCTTGTGATCGACCCATTGGGCCAGGAGATTGCCACCGCCTATGACAACGTGGGCAATGTCACGAAAGTTACGGATAAACGCGGATTTGTCTCGGATAATTTTTACGACAGCTTCAACCGTTTGACCCGCAAGGAAAAAGGGGGCGTCCGGCTGGTCGCCAATGAGTATGACCCCGTGGGCAACCTGATCGGCGTGACCGACGCGGAGAACAACCGCACGGGGCACAGCTACAACGCCCGAAATCTCAAGGA
>JAAEPZ010000909.1 GCA_024231955.1 bacterium
AGCCCGGAGTTCCGATGGAAACTGACGAGACGGACGGCCCGTTGGCGATGGCGGCGTTCTTTGTGCCAGTGGAACCTGAGCGGCAAGAGATTGCGCGATTTCCACATAAGTCTCAAGGCCAGCCTTCGCAGGTGGTCAGCGTCACATCGGTGAAAGTCTTGGCGGCGGCCCGGGCACCGGTGATCCCGACTGGTCAGAGGAAACAGGCGCCCGCGCGGCATCATATGAAAGTCGACGTCAAAAAGAACCCACACAAGATTCTGAAGCCGAATGTCTGGGCCCAGCACATGCAGAAGGAGTGGGGCGATCCGAACGCTCACCAGGGGAAGCGTGGTGAATCGATCACGGGCGCATCAGAAGGACTGATCCCTTATGACCCGTGGGATGTGGATGGCCAGAAGGGCAAGAAAGCGCGCAGAGAGTCGTCTGAGCAGTTTTCAATGAGCAGGAAATCGGATGAGATCTATGAACGAGTTCCCAGCAGGACCGTTAGAGCTCAGACTCAGCAGGGAATGGAAGCAGCAGCCCAGGCGGCAGCGAAAGCGCAGGCTGCTGTTCAGAAATCAGTCACTGGATGGTTGGAAGGACAGCCTAGAGATAGACGCCAGA
>JAAEPZ010000910.1 GCA_024231955.1 bacterium
CTACGGCCTCTATGCCCACAACCGCCGCGAGGACCGGGAGCGTTGCCGAGAGCTTCTCGGCGGCCAGCCGCTGCCGCTCGACGACGACGAGCTCGACGGAGAGCTCCCCGAGGGCGAGCGCCCGACGAGCAGATTGTCGTATCACTGATACGACAATTGAGCTGGACTCACTTCCTGGCACTCATTCCCCTGAAGGATCCGCTAAAACGGGACTTCTATGCAGAGATGTGCCGGATCGAACGATGGAGCGTACGAACCCTCAGGAAGAAGGTCGACTCTATGCTCTACGAGCGGACCGCTCTTTCCAGGAAACCCGAAGAGTTGGGTCGCGCCGAGCTTGAAAAGCTCCGCGTCGAGGATCAGCTCACGGCTGACATGGTTCTCAAGGACCCCTATATTCTCGACTTCCTCGGCCTCCAAGACCACTATTTGGAGAGAGACTTTGAAGACGCAATTCTTCGCGAGATGGAGCAATTTTTGCTAGAGCTCGGCGCCGGATTCTCCTTCATCGCCCGCCAATACCGCATCCAGATCGACGACGACGACTTCTACATCGACCTGCTCTTCTACAACCGAAGACTTCGCCGATTGCTCGCCATCGAGCTGAAGCTCGGCGACTTCAAAGCTGGCTACAAGGGCCAGATGGAGCTCTATCTGCGCTGGTTAGACAAGAACGAACGCCAAGAGCACGAGGAACCCCCACTGGGGCTCATCCTTTGCGCCGGCAAGAAGGAGGAGCAGATCCAGCTTCTCGAATTGGGCCGCTCCGGGATCCACGTCGCTGAGTATCTGACCGTCCTCCCCTCCAAGGACATCCTGGAAAAAGAGTTCCAAAGGGCCATCGAGCAGGCGAGAATGCGCCAGGTCAAGAGCATCGAAGGGTTAGACAGGAAGCCATGAGCAAGTCGGGACTGGAATCTCTGGAAATTGGCCGCTTGCGCATCTGTGCGATAAAAATGTTTTTGACCACCGGAGATCAATACAAAGACAAAGAGCCGCAGAACAAAGCGGCTGCACGGGACGCCACAGGCGTATCTACCGTTCATGGCGGGCGTAGGTTTTGCAACTTCGCTGGTCGTCAACAGCTGGTTGAATGGGCGCCCGTGAGCCGCATGCCGTTCGTGCGGCTGAGACCGACGTTCGGCTGCCTTTTAGGTGCCGGATGTTTCGCAACCCAAGTAATCACAGGCAGTTATATAAGTTAACAATGAACCATAAGGCCGCCTGGCCGTTGCCAGCAATAATTTTTCTAACTCGCGCATTTCTGGTGGCTTGTATGTACTATTTAAACAATTCTCGATCATTTTGCGTCACGCGGGCGAAAACTATGGCAACTCTCCTGAATGCAGTGAGTAAGGTCTCTCGATACCGGGCACAAAGGGGGTCTCGACCCCCTGGAAAAGCCCTCTGAGCCGAACGGACGAGGGCAAAAGCGGCGAAATCCGGAAAACAAGGGTCGCGGTGGGGGTCCCAATCGGTAAGAGCGGCCTGTTGGTCCTTCGAGCAGACACAAATCGCCCACGGACGCTTCGTCGAGCGCCTTGCGGGCGAGTTCCCGCTGGGACGGGTCCATCTCGGTCATTTGGCTCCGCGTTGACCTTGGCCGGGACCCCGGCGGAGCATGTTCTACTCCCAAAACCTCACGGAGGCTGGCCGCGTGCCCGCGGCTCCTCCCGCACCTGCAGCTTGGGAGCCTCCTGAGCTTGCCATCTCCCCGCGATCCGAGCACCGGGGTCCCCGTTCGAACGTCCCAGATTCCGTCTCCGTGATCTCGTGCGTGGGCGGAGGTGGCGGGGTCGGCCGGCCGCCCATCGCGGTATCGTGCTCCCTCGTCC
>JAAEPZ010000911.1 GCA_024231955.1 bacterium
TGCCCGGAGCCATCCAGGGGCTGATTTACATCTCATCGACTGTGGCCGCATATCACCGGGACGGCAAATTGAATGTCTATACCTTGGATACGGCGAATATGGACAGAGGGGAAATCCTGGTGCGGGATCGTTATGACAGCGCCTGGTCCGGCGATATCACCGCCCTGGCCTGGCCTCCACGCTGCGGTTACTCGCCGGTGCATCCGCTGCAGGACATGATCCTGGAGAAAAGCGGACCCGCGCAGGCGCGGGAAGGAGATGCCGTTGCTTATCAGTTCAAAATCACCAACACCGGCAATGTGATGCTGGACGACCCGTATCTCAACGATCCGCTGCTGGGCGGAGAAGTCATGGCCTGTACAAAAGAATATCTGGGCATTGACAAGTCCATATTGTGCGAGGCCGCGTATCAGATTCCGGCCGGGACCGCCGGCCCTCTCGTGAACACCGCCGAAGCGGAGGCTTACGTATATTGGCTGGAGGACATGGCATGGGCCGAAGCCGGCCATGAAATCCTTATCGGCGCTCAGGGCGCGCCCGGTTGCGAACTTTCTCTCAACGACGTGCCGGCAGGCGAGGCATGGGACAGTCCATGGAACGGTCAGGCCGATGAGCTTAAGGTGCGTCTGCGCAATATTGTCTCGCCTGTGTCTTACCAATGGGAACGCAGTTTTCCCTCTGATCACAGCGGGCAAACCGGGGTTGTGTCCGAAACAGGCGAATTCGACAGGGACGGCGAACACAGCATCCAAATCGACTATCCGCCGCAAGGGGAATGGGGCGCGCCGGCCAGTGACGGCAGCGGCAGGCACGAATCGCTGGCGAGTCTCTCGATGCTAAACGGGCCTTGCGAAAACCTGAGCTGGAAGCATTGGTACACAGCGCCGGAACA